>NZ_JAUEUH010000009.1:0-294477 GCF_032485115.1 Bradyrhizobium sp. SZCCHNRI2009 | reverse complement strand
CTTGACGAATCGAGCCGATTTTGAAGTGTCAACCATCTCCCCGAACACCCGTCAGCTATGTCCCCGGGCTGAACACTGCGCTCGCAATGACGCGGAGAGAGCGGCGCAAGAGTCCGATATACCTATCAAACAGCAACAGGCCGCGCCAAACAGCAGGGCAAGCATCCGCATTCTCGCGGCCGCATCGGTCCGAGTCCTGCTGCAATCATCCGCCCTCGGCAACATGAGAGGGCGCAGGGAAGGCCGGGTGCCGACCGCACCCGTGGTTGCGTGCAACAAGCACGCGGTAGTCACCACAGGTACGGGCCGAACATCCGGCCTTCCCTGCGCGATGTTTTGCGACTTACTTCGTGATCTCCCCAGGGACCGGCTTTCTTGCCCCTGTCGGCCGCAGGCCTCATCGGCTCCCGCGACCTTGACGCCAGCATCGGGGCGCCAGGACCACACGACTTCGCCGTCCGCATGACGCCGTTCGTCGGTGCGCACATGCACACTGCAACATCATCGCGGCCATCGCATCCCGCACCCGACGTCCGTGACGACGCGTACGTCCCTCTCGTGGGGCAGGACGGGGCCGAGTATGCACGATTTCCGAAAAAAAGAAAGATGAATATTTTTCGCGAGAGGACTGGACAGGCGTTCGCGGACCGCGCCCGTCGGCCAAATCACCCGCAATCGCGTGGGTTCTCGCCGCAGCCCAAGAGAGCTGAGATTCTGACTGTCGGCGCTTTTGGTAATTCGCCCGATCTCGAGAGTATAGCGACAGATTCGTGGCCCGGCAGACGATTGCCGCTTCTGTGAAGGGTTTCGGATGCCGGCCGCACGATTGACGGCGCGGCATGTTCGGGCGGCCGGCGTCCGAAAGCTTCCAAGGGAGGAAGCCGCGCATGGTGGGCAGGACTGGTGCGGAGGCGCTTTCCACCGTGGCCGGTCGATGAGCGGCGGGCACGACGAGCAGCTTTGCAGAATGGCGGTCGTGCGGTGATGAGGTGTCGATCCTGATGGCGCCGGTTGGCGCAGTCGGTCGATGGCGCGGCTGCCGTCGCCTCTGTTGATCTAGCGCAAGGCTGGAATTGAGAAGAACGCCCACGTTGATGCGACAGAGGGGCGGACCATGGTGTGCGCAGGACGCTGGCGGGTTCAAGGAGCGGCCATCGTCGCCGCGATGATTCTGCTGGCATCGCCGGCGCGGGCGGGCTGCAGTCCAGAAGACATCGCGGATGCCTTTATCGGGACGCTGTCCGCCGCATATGAGTGCAAGTCGGTCTATGAGAATGACGCAAGCCGCTACGCAGCGATTGCACTGACCGCAGCACTCAGCGGCGTCGCCTTGTCAGGGTCGGACACGGGGAAAGGGCAAGCCCTGGTCAATCAATTCTGCGCAGAGGCGCAGGGCAACGCCGACCAAGTCGTCAGCAAGCTGAACACGATCTTTGGCAACGCGATCGCGGAAAATGTTCTCGGCGATCTTTCCAAGGAGCTCGCAGCCATTGGCGCGGCCGCAGACGTCGTGAAATGCGCCTGCAAGAGCGAGCAGAGCACCGTTGGATTGGGTTCCGAAATCGGCTCATGTCTTCAGGAGGCGCTGTGCTGGGGGCAGGAAAAGCTTGGCATGCAGTCCTGCGGGGATTGCGAGGTCCTTCCGCCTGTTCAAGCCACATGCGCAGCGATCAACGCGACGTGCGAAAAAGTACCTTACATGGAGTGGTGGAGGTACCCGGAATGTCAAGGCATCGGCGGTCCCGGCTCGATCTTCAGCCCTTCCAGCAAAGGCGTCTATCAGGATCAATACGATCGATATGGCGTGGGCATGGTGGAAACCGGCGACGGGACGCTGGTGGTCACGGATCCCGGCGCCTATGCCTGCCACACAGGGAGCAGTTACTGCACCTGTCCGAAACCGATGGTGCCGCACTGGCAACAGGTCCCCAACCCCGGATCCGGCGATAGCAAGTACGTGTTCTCGTGCGATTGCCCGAAGGACACCCATCCCGGCGCGTTGAAGTCGAACGGGCTCTCCGAGTGCCTGTGCGACGACACCAACCAGGTGGCGGTCTTCGGCTTTGCGCCCTACGGCATGTGTCCGCCCGCGGCCTGCCCGGCCGGACAGACAAGACTCGGCGGCGACAAGAACAGCCCCTGTGTCACGCCCTGCTCCGACAAGAGCCAGGGAATGGCCTTTGACGGGAGCTGCTGCAATCCCGCGCAGATGACCAATTGTGGAGAATGTTGCCCGCCCGACACCGTGCCCAACGTCAAGACCGGCTCCTGCGAGCCGCGGCCCAAGCAGCCGAAATGAGGCGGACCGACATGATTGAGCTTGGCCGACAGACGTCCTTGACAGCCGCCGTCCGTGCGATGCGGCACCTCGCCTGGCTGCTGATCCTGCCTCTCGCACTCGGGGGGCCCGCGTCGGCGCAAACGCCGCCCGGCGTTTACACCCCCGGCGATGCTGCAGTCACCGGATTCTCCGGGGCTATTCGCCCGTTCGAGATCGAGCCCGGTCAGGATCCCGACGTTCGGACCATCATCAATCCTGGAGGGCCGTCGCTGCGCATCGTCGATCTAAGACGCATGGGCGGTCCGCCCCAGGCGCAATTGGTCGGTGCGCCGAAGCCGTTCACCGTCAGCGCGAAGTCGATCGGGCAGGTGTTTGGCGTCGCTCTGGACGACAGTTCCCCTGCCAACATTTACGTCGCGGCGACATCCGCCTATGGTCTCTCGATCGTCGCGCCGGGACCTGAAGGTCGACCGCAACATGTCAGGCTCGGGACTAGCGGCGCGACCTTCATGCCGGCACAATGGGGTCCGGGCGGCGGTCCGGGATCGATCTGGAAGATCAATGGCGCCACCGGCGCGGTGACGCTGTTCGCGAATGTCACCACGGGCGGCAAGGCCAATTCGGGCGCGGCGCTCGGGGGATTGGCCTATGATCCGGCGACCAAGTCTCTGTTCGTCGCCGACCGTGAGACCGGGCTGATCCATCGCTTCGGCCCGAACGGCGTCGACCTCGGTGTCTATGATCACGGCGTCGCCGGCAACGCAGCCGCGGAACTTCCAACGGCGCCGGCGCCAGCCGGGCCAGGCGTCGATATTACGAGTCCTCAATTCGACAGCGCGCAGCCCGAGACCTGGGGCTACGCGGCACCGGATCGGCGAGTGTTCGGCCTCGCCATTCGCGACGGCCGGCTCTACTACGCGGTCGCCGAGGGCTTGCGGGTGTGGTCGGTCGGGCTCAACGCGAACGGCTCGTTCGGTGCGGACGCCAGAATCGAAGTCGTCGTACCGTCCGCCGCCGGTCCCACCGAGATCTCCAGGATCACTTTCGACGATGAGGGACGGATGTTTTTGGCCGAGCGGCCGGCGCCGACCGGGGCGCAGGATTTCGAGGCCTTGTCCGCGCCGTCGATCGGCCGCGTGCTGCGCTATACGCTGATCGGTGTCACTGAGATCAAGCAGCCGATCTGGCAGCCCTTGCCGGACGAATATGCGGTGGGATTCCCCGAACGTTTCCGCAATGGCAATGGCGGCGTCGCGATCGGCTACAGCTACGACATGGGCGGGACCATGAATCCGGCCTCCTGCGGCGGCTTCGTCTGGACCACCGGCGAACAATTGCGCAACGCCACCGATCCCAAGCTCGTGGCTCAACTCGGCCAGAACGACGCGCTTGCGATCGACGGACTGCAGGGGAATCCGATCTGGCGCATCCGCCGCGGCGATGAGCCACCGCTGCTCAGTTACTTCATCGACTATGCCGACGCGCCGCCCGATCTATCAGCTCGCGGGCACATGGGAGATATCGCCATCTTGCGCGCGTGTACAAGGGAAGCCGCACGGATACGGCTGGCGCCGCGTCCAGCCGGCGCGCCGCCTCCCGCCGGCATGCCGAGGCCGCCGGGTCTGCAGACCTGCAAGACCCATGTCTGCGGTTCGGACGGATCGGTTTGTCCGCCCAATCAGATCTGGATCATCAAGACCAAGAGCTGCGCGTCGAGCTGCGCCCCGCCCAATGTTCTGGTCAATGGCCAATGCTGCTCGCCCAAAGACCTGCAGCCGGGGGGCATCTGTTCGAACAACAATCCGTCGACTGATATCGCCAAGCCGATGTGCGGCGTCAACCAGACGGCGATCGGCCCGAACAATGAATGCTGCGAGAACAGCCAGATCTATTCCGGCCCGATTGGCCAACAACTTTGCTGCGGGACGACCGTGGTGAACGGCGTGTGCGATCCGTTGAAGCCGAAAATTCCAGACTGGAAATGCCCCAGCTGCTGTGCGCCCGGCTATATGAAGATCGCCGGTAAGTGCTGTCTCAAGAGCCAGGCTACGTCGAAGGGACAGTGCTGCCCGGCCGGCCAGATTGCGAGCCCCGACGGCACGCTATGCATACCGCTGCACTGGCTGCCGAGACTTTCACAGTGTTGCGCCTCGGGCTTCGTGCCGACTGCGAATAGCAAATGCTGCGCGTCCGCGAATCTGACGACGAGCGGCGAGTGCTGCGCGGCCCCGGTCGACCCAAAGGATCGAAGCCAGTGCTCCAAGGCGATCGAGAAGAAGTCCACCACGGTCGTCCCCGTGATTCCGAAGCTGCCGACGACGTGCCAACCTGGTGAGCGGCGCAATGCCGACGGCGTGTGCGTGGCACGCAAGCCGGGGGTGACACGGGACCGGCGGGCGCCGGATGTCGGTCGCCCGATCGTCTGCCCCCCCGGTTGGATTCCGGGGCCGCTTGGCGCGCGCTGCCGGCCGACCGGCCGATTTGCGCCGCGCATGCCGGGGATCAGACCGGTCCCCCCGCCCGGCATGATGATGCCGCGACGATGAAGGAAGCAGCGATGCACGAGGACACGAATTCGCAAATCATTGCTGCACGCCAACTGCGGAAGTCGGCAGCCATATGGAGGATGACCGATGACCAATTTGATCCGTAGCGTTGCCACGGCGGCTGCCGTCTTCACGCTGTCTTTGCTTTGCGTGCAGCCCGGCCGAGCGGAGAGTTCGCGCAGCGACATCGAGGCGATCGTCAAGGACTACATAGCGACCCATCCCGAAGAAATCGAGCAGGTCGTGAAGGACTACCTCGCCAAGCACCCCGAAGCCGTGCAACAGGCCATCTCCGACCTGATCAAGAAGCGGCAAGCCGCGATGCCGGCGGCAGCGCCCGGCTCCGACAAGACTGAACTGGTCAAGCAAAATGCGCCGGCCTTGTTCGCGTCCGCGCACCAGGTCACGCTCGGCAACCCGCTGGGTGATGTCACCCTGGTCGAGTTCTTCGATTACAGCTGCGGCTACTGCAAGCGCGCGCTCGGCGAGATACTCGAATTGTTGAAGAGCGACCCCAAGCTCAAGATCGTGCTCAAGGAATTTCCGATCCTCGGCCCCGGCTCGCTGGAGGCGGCGCGCGTCGCGGTAGCGGTACGCATGCAAGACCCGACGGGCGCGAAATACCTCGACTTTCATCAGCGGCTTCTCCAAAGCAGCGGACCCGCCGACAAGGCGCGCGCGTGGGCCATCGCGCAGACGATCGGTCTCGACGTTGCTCAGCTTGAAAAGGACATGGACAGCCTGGAGGTGCGCCAAAGCCTCGATGAGAGCGGCAATCTTGCGCAGAAATTGGGATTGAGCGGGACGCCGAGCTATGTCATCGGCGGCAATGTCATCGTCGGCGCGGTCGGACTTGCCACGCTGAAGGCCAGAATTCAGCAGGCTCGCCAGTAGTACGCTCCGATCGCGAAGATATGCATCGACGCCCGAGGTCTCGATTTGTGCAGCGCGCGAGTCCGCTGCTGTGAAGGGCTTCGGATGCCGGCAGCATGATTGACGGCGCGGCACATTCGGGCGGCCGGCGTCCGAAAGCCTCCAAGGGAGGACACCACGCATGGTGGGCAGGACTGGTGCGGCGGGCTCTATGGGGATTTGAGCGCCGCAGGCGATCTGGCTGATTGAGCTCGAAATGATGCAGCGAGCTTCGCGACGATGGCGCGGCGTTGCGCCTCGCGTGAAGTCGGTCTGCCTCGCGCTCCAGCAATCGGAGCGCTACGGCACCCCGCTCGGGCAATCGCTGACGACGCGTACGTCCCTCTCGTGGGGCAGGACGGGCGGAGCACGCACGACTTCCGAAAATAAGAAACAGAAGAATTTCTTCAGGAGGGGCTGGACGGGCTTTTCGCAGACACGACCCGTCGGGCAAATCATCACACCTATCCGCCGTTGTCGCCGGCGGCTTGGCTTTGATGGATCATGACTGCCCTGGCCGCGATCAGGCGATCCGCTTCAGGACGACCCGGAAGTGACATTCTGTCGGTGACGACTTCGGTGAGATAGTTCGCGATCGACTCGGCATCGGCACCATCGTCAAGCATGCTGAAGACCTGCAGAGCGTAGCGGTCATATTCGTCTTCGGCGCCCTCGCAGCCCGAAAGGCCGATCGGGTCCCACTCGGACAGAAGAAGAGCTCTGATGAGATCCAGCTTGGATGGCATTGTCTCGCGATTGCTCGGCTGCGGATGTCCACTGATCCTCTACGAAGCCGCCGTCCCATTCCCCGCCGTCTCGTTCCTGAACGCCGCTGCGAACAGCGCGCGGGTGTAGTCGGTCTTCGGCGCCTTGAACAGCTCCACCGCCGGCCCCTCCTCCACCACCTTGCCGTGGCGCATCACGATCAGGTGGCTGGCGAGCGAGGCGACCACGCGCAGATCGTGCGAGATGAACATGTAGGTGAGATCGAGCTTGCGCTGCAGATCGCGCAGCAGCGCGACCATCTGCGCCTGAAACAGCATGTCGAGCGCCGAGGTCGGCTCGTCCAGCACGACGAAGCTCGGCTCCAGCACGACGGCGCGCGCGACCGAGATGCGCTGGCGCTGGCCGCCGGAGAATTCGTGCGGATAGCGGAAGCGCGTCGTCGGATCGAGCCCGACCTCGTTCAGCGCCTTGATGACCTTGGCCTCCCGCTCCTCTTCGCTGAGCCTGGGCTGATGCACGCTGATGCCCTCAGCGATGATGTCGCCGACCGACATGCGCGGGCTGAGCGAGCCGAACGGATCCTGAAACACGATCTGCATGTCGCGGCGGAACGGCCGGACATCCTTGAAGGACAGACCCTGGATCTCCTTGCCCAGGAACACGATCGGGCCGTCCGAGGAGATCAGCCGCAGCAGCGCCAAGCCCAACGTAGTCTTGCCGGAGCCGGACTCGCCGACGACACCAAGCGTCTCGCCCTTGCGTACGGCGATGCTGACGCCGTCGACCGCCTTGATGTGGCCGACGGTCGAACGGAACAGGCCGCGCTTGATCGGAAACCAGACCTTGAGGTCCCTGGCCTGCATCACGACCGGCTGATCGGGCCGCGGCGGCGCCGGGTCCGGCTTCGGCTCGGCCGCGAGCAGCGCCTTGGTGTAGGGATGGGAGGGCGCGGTGAACACCTGCTCCACCGGCCCCTGCTCGACGATCTTGCCACCGTTCATGACGCAGACGCGATCGGCGATGCGCCGGACGATGCCGAGATCGTGGGTGATGAAGAGCAGGCTCATGCCGAGCCGCGCGCGGATGTCGGCGAGCAGCGCCAGGATCTGTGCCTGCACGGTGACGTCGAGCGCGGTGGTCGGCTCGTCGGCGATCAGCAGATCCGGCTCGTTGGCGAGCGCCATCGCGATCATCACGCGCTGACGCTGGCCGCCGGAGAGCTGATGCGGATAGCTGCCGAGCCGCGTTTCCGGCTCGGGGATGCCGACCTGCGTGAGCAGCTCGAGCACGCGCGCCCGCGCCGCGCCGTTCGAGATCGGTCGATGCAGATGCAGGATCTCGCCGATCTGCCGCTCGATCGTGTGCAGCGGATTGAGCGAGGTCATCGGCTCCTGGAAGATGATGGAGATGTCGCTGCCGCGGATGCCACGCATCTCGCCCTCCGACAGCGGCAGCAGATCGCGGCCGTTGAAGCGGATGCTGCCCGACGGGTGCGAGGCGACCGGATAGGGCAGCAGCTTCAGCACCGACAGCGCGCTGACCGATTTGCCCGAGCCGGATTCGCCGACGAGGGCAACGCACTCGCCGCGCCTGATGTCGAACGAGACGTGGTCGACGGCGGTCGACACGCGGCCCTGCTGGTGGAAGGTCACCGAGAGATCGCTGACCGAGAGCAGCGGCTGGCTGGTCGCATCCATGTCGGTCACCTGAACGTCTTGCGCGGATCGAACGCGTCGCGCACGGCCTCGCCTATGAAGATGAGCAGCGACAGCATGATCGCGACCGAGAAGAAGCCGGTCAGGCCGAGCCACGGCGCCTGCACATTGGCTTTGGCCTGCGACAGCATCTCGCCCAGCGACGGCGAGCCGGGCGGCAGGCCGAAGCCGAGGAAGTCGAGCGCGGTCAACGTCATCACCGAGCTCGACACGATGAAGGGCAGGAAGGTCATGGTCGCGACCATCGCGTTCGGCAGGAGATGCCGCCACATGATGACGGCATTGGAGACGCCGAGCGCGCGCGCGGCCTGGATGTATTCGAAATTGCGGCCGCGCAGGAATTCGGCGCGGACCAGGCCGACCAGCGACACCCAGGAGAACAGCAGCATGATCCCGAGCAGCGTGAAGAAGCCGGGCACCAGCACCGCCGACAGGATCAGGAGCAGATAGAGATAGGGGATCGCGTTCCAGATCTCGATGAAGCGCTGGAACAGGAGATCGACCCAGCCGCCGAAATAGCCCTGCACGCCGCCGGCCGCGATGCCGATGATCGAGGAGAAGAACGTCAGGGACAGGCCGAACAGGACGGAGATGCGGAAACCGTAGATCAGCCGCGCGACGACGTCGCGACCCTGATCATCGGTGCCGAGCCAGTTGTATTCGAGATCCCGGCAGCTCTTCAGCCCCTTTCTCTCGACCACCGCCTTGCACTGCGATTCCTTCAGCATCCAGGTCGGCGGCGACGGCGCGGGCGTCGGCAGGTCGAGATTATGCGTGGCGTAGGAATAGCGGATCAAAGGCCAGATCACCGTACCGCCCTTGTCGGCGATCAGCTTCTGCAAATAGGGATCGCGGTAGTCGGCCGCGGTCTCGAAGTCGCCGCCGAATGCCGTTTCCGGATAGGAGACGAACGCCGGGAAGTAAAGGTGGCCGTCGAACTTGATCAGGAACGGCCGATCGTTGGCGATCAGCTCGGCGAACAGCGAGACGACGAACAGAAACAGGAATAGCCACAGCGACCAGTAGCCGCGGCGGTTGGCCTTGAAGTTCTGCCAGCGGCGCTGGTTGAGTGGCGACGGCCGGAAACGATGCCGCGTCGGCGGCACGGCCTCGCCGAGCGGGGCCTGCGCCGTGGTCTCGACCGGAGGGGTGGCTGTGATCGTCATCAGACCTCCCGCGCCTCGAAGTCGATCCGCGGATCGATCCACATGTAGGTCAGATCCGAGACCAGGTTGATGGCGAGGCCGAGCAGCGAAAAGATGAAGAGATTGCCGAACACAACGGGATAATCACGATTCAGAATGCTCTCGAACGAGAGCAGGCCGAGCCCATCCAGCGAGAAGATCGTCTCGATCAGCAGCGAGCCGGAAAAGAACGCGTGGATGAAGGTGCCCGGAAAGCCGGCGATCACGATCAGCATGGCGTTACGGAAGACGTGGCCGTACAGCACCTGGTTCTCGCTGCAGCCCTTGGCGCGCGCAGTCATGACATATTGCTTGCGGATCTCGTCGAGAAACGAGTTCTTGGTCAGCAAGGTCATGGTCGCGAAGGCGCCGAGCGCCATCGACACCAGCGGCAAAGTGAGATGCCAGAAATAGTCGATGATCTTCCAGTACCACGGGAAGTCCGACCAGCCATCCGAGGTCAGCCCGCGCAGCGGGAAGATGTTGAGGAACGAGCCGCCAGCGAGCAGGATGATCAGCAGGATCGCGAACAGGAAGCCCGGAATGGCGTAGCCGACGATGATCACGGCCGAGGTCCAGACGTCGAAGCGCGAGCCATCCTGCACCGCCTTGCGGATCCCCAGCGGAATCGAGATCAAATAGGTCAGCAAGGTCATCCAGATGCCGAGCGACATCGACACCGGCAGCTTCTCCTTGATGAGCTGCAGCACTGACGTGTCGCGGAAATAGCTCTTGCCGAAATCGAAGCGCGCGAAGTTCCAGACCATCAGCGCGAACCGCTCCGGCGCCGGCTTGTCGAAGCCGAACTGCTTTTCGAGCTGCTTGATGAAGGCGGGATCGAGCCCCTGCGCGCCGCGGTATTTCGAGTTCAGCTCGCTGCCGGATCCCACCTGTCCCGGCGGCCGCGCGCCGAAATCCGAACCGCTGCCGCCTGAAATCCGCGAGGTGCCGCCGGTGTCGGCGCCGGTCAATTGCGCGATGACGCGCTCCACCGGACCGCCCGGCGCGAACTGCACCACGACGAAGGAGATGAAGAGAATCCCGAGCAGGGTCGGGAGCATCAGCAAGATGCGACGGGCAATATAGGCAGCCATGAACTACTTCGCCTGCTCCAGCTTTGCGGCCTTGGCGGCATCGTACCACCAGATGTCGGGGGCGCCGACGCCCGAGGCGTATTTCGGCGGCTTCGGCGGATGGTCGAACTGATCCCAATAGGCGATCGGGTGGGTCTGGCGATACCATTGCGGTATCCAGTAGTGGCCGGCGCGGAACACGCGGTCGAGCGCCCGGCAGGCCAAGGTCAGCTCGCTGCGCGTCTCCGCGGCGATCGCCTTGGCGACCAGCGCATCGATCGCGGGATTGCTGATCCCGGCGAGATTGTAGGAGCCCTTGGTCTTGGCCGTGTCCGAGGTGAAATAAGCCCGGAGGCCGTCGCCGGGGGTCGGCGACATCGACATCCGCTGAATGGCGATGTCGAAATCGAAATCCTCGACCCGCGCGCGATATTGCACGGCGTCGACGATCCGCAACTCGGCGTCGATGCCGAGCGTCTGCAGGTTCTTGATCAGCGTGCCGTGGTGCGGCTTGAACGAGACCTCGTCGATCAGGAACTCGATCGCGAACACCTCGCCGGACCGCAGCAGCCGCTTGCCGTCCTTGACCGGCAGGCCGGCCTGCTGCAAGAGCTGCATGGCCTTGCGCAGCAGCGCGCGATCCTGGCCGGAGCCGTCCGAGACCGGCGGCACGAACGGCTCGCCGAACACATCGTCGGGCACCTGGCCGCGGAACGGCTCGAGCAGCTTCAGCTCCTCGGGCGAGGGCGGCCCGACCGCGACCATGTCGGAATTCTGGAACGGCGACACCGTGCGCGCATAGGCGCCGTACATGATGGTCTTGTTGGTCCACTCGAAGTCGAACGCGTAGGTCAACGCCTGGCGGACGCGGGGATCCTTGAACTTGTCGCGGCGGGTGTTGATGAACCAGCCCTGCCCGCCGGACGGCGTCTCGTCCGGCAAGAGCTCGCGCTTGACGCGGCCGTCCTTGATCGCCGGGAAATCGTAGCGCGTCGCCCAGATGCGCGCGGTGAACTCCTCGCGGAACAGATAGCTTTTGGCGGTGAAGCCTTCGAACGCGACGTCGCGGTCGCGATAGAATTCGTAGCGCACGATGTCGAAATTATACATGCCGCGGCTGACCGGCAGATCGGCCGCCCACCAGTCCTTGACACGCTCGAACTCGACGTAGCGGTTGATCTCGTATTTGCCGACCTTGTACGGCCCCGAGCCGAGCGGCACGTCGAGCGGACCCTCGTCGAACGCGCGGTTGGCGTACCAGGCCTTGGAGAAGATCGGCAGGGTCACGACATAGAGCGGCACGTCGCGCGCGCGCTTCTCGACGAAGCTCACCACGACGGTCGCATCGTCGATCGCCTCGGCCTTCACGAAGTCGCGCAGCTGAACAACGATCAGTGGATGGCCCTTCTCCTTCAGCGTGTTCAGCGAGAAGGCGACGTCTTGCGCGGTGAGCTTCGAGCCATCGTGGAAGCGCGCTTCGGGACGGAGCGTGAAGCGATAGGTCAGCTTGTCCGCGGAGATCGCGACGGACTTCGCGACCAGCCCGTACACCGCGTCCGGCTCGTCGCTCGCGCGCACCATCAAGGTCGCGAACGTCATGTCCATGCCCTGCGCGCCCTCACCTTTCAGGACGTAGGCATTGAAGGAGTTGAAGGTCTGATAGGACTGGTTATAGGCGCGCACCGACGGGATCAGCGAGAACAGCCCGCCCTTCGGCGCGTCCGGATTGACGTAGTCGAAATGGCGAAAGTCGGCCGGGTACTTCAAGTCGCCGAAGGCCGACATGCCGTGCGACTCGGGGCCGAACTCCGCGGCCACGGCCGGCGTCAGCAGCGGATAGCTGAGCGCGCCGAACCCAAGCCCGAGCACGCCGCGGCGCGACAGATGCGGGAGCCGGCTCAAGAGCGCTTCACCTTGGCGGCCTTGTCGGCATCGTACCACCACAGATTCGGCCAGCCGGACCGCGCATATTTCGGGAACGGCGTGAAATGGCTGAAGCGGTCCCAGCGCGCGCTGCGCGCAAACGGGTAGGTGAACTGGGGGACGACGTAGAAATTCCACAGCAGCACCCGGTCGAGCGCATGCGTCGCCGCTTCGAGGGAGGCACGATCCTTGGCGTAGATGATCTTCTCGATCAGCGCGTCCACAGCGGGGTTCTTGATGCCGATCGTGTTCTTCGAGCCGGACTCGTCGGCGGCCTTGGAACCCCAGAAATCGCGCTGCTCGTTGCCGGGCGACAGCGACTGCCCCCAAACGTCGATGATCATGTCGTAGTCGAAGGTGCGCACCCGGTTCTCATACTGGACATTGTCGACCTGGCGTACCGTCACGGCGACGCCGAGGCGCTCCAGCGACGGCTTGTAGAACAGCACGATCCGCTCGGAGGACGGGTCCTGGACCAAGAGTTCGACCGTGACCGGCTTGCCGGCGGGATCGACGAGCTTGCGGTCCTTGATCTCGAAGCCTGCGTCCTTCAGCAGCCTGGTGGCCTCGCGCAGATTGGCGCGAACGTTCTCGGGATTGCCGCCCACCGGGGCCTGGTAGACCGTGGTGAACACGTCCGGCGGCACCTTGTCGCGCAGCTCCTCGAGGATCTGCAGCTCCTGGCCCTGCGGCAGCCCGGAACAGGCCAGATCCGTGCCTTCGAAATAGCTGTTGATCCGCTTGTACTGACCGTAGAACAGCTGCTTGTTCATCTCCTCGAAATCGAAGGCGTAGTTGAAGGCACGCCGCAGCCGCGCGTCCTGGAATTGCGGACGCCGCAGGTTGAAGGCGAAGCCCTGCATGCGGCCGGAATCGCTGATCGGGAATTCGTCCTTGACCACACGCTTGTCGTTGATGGCCGGGAAGTCGTAGGCCGTCGCCCATTGCTTGGCGGAATTCTCGTTGATCCAGTCGGCCTGATCGGCCTTGAAGGCCTCGAGGGCGACGATGTTGTCGCGGAAATATTCGAACTGCAGCTCGTCGAAATTGTTCTGGCCGATCTGGACCGGCAGGTTGGCGCCCCAGTAGTCCTTGACGCGCTCCATCTTGATCGAGCGGCCGGGCACGAACTCCTTGATGCGATACGGGCTCGACCCGAGCGGCGGCTCCAAAGTCGTCGCAGTGACGTCGCGCTTGCGGCCCTGCGCGTCGGTGCCTTCCCACCAGTGCTTGGGCAGAACCAGCAGCTCACCGACGATGTGCGGCAGCTCGCGATTGCCCGGACCATCGAAGGTGAACTTGACCTCGAGGTCGCCGGTCTTCTCGGCCTTTACGACATGGCGGTAGTAGGAGGAGTAGTGCGGGCTGTTCTTCTTGAGCACGTCGAGCGAGAAGATGACGTCCTCGGGCGTCACCGGCTTGCCGTCGTTCCAGCGCGCTTCCTTGCGCAGCCGGTAGATGACCCAGGAGTAGTCGTCCGGATAGGCCGCCGACTCGGCGAGGAGGCCGTATTCGGTCGACACCTCGTCCTGCGAGCGCGTCATCAGGGTCTCGTAGACCAGCCCCGCCGCGGACGCGATATTGCCCTTCACATACATCACGACGATGTTGAAATTGTCGAAGGTGCCGAGCGAGATCATCCGCGCTGTGCCGCCCTTGGGCGCGTCGGGATTGACGTAGTCGAAGCGCTTGAAGTCCGCCGGGTACTTGATCTCGCCGAACAGCGACAGGCCGTGGCGCCAGACCAGTTGTTCACCGGCCTGCGCCTGCGCGGCGTCGAGCGGGGCAAGGCTGGCGGCGGTGCCGAGCACCGGGGTCATCGCAGCGAAGACGCTGCTCTGCAGGAGCTGTCGTCGGGTAATCGTCAAATGAGACTTCCTCTGAATAAGACCGCTTGAAGCAGGTGGTCGGCCGTGGCCGCTGCTGCTCCCAGATCCAACGTTCGATCGTAACCCAATTCGCAAGGGCAGGTTTCGCCGGCCTCAGCCAGGGTGCTCCGGCCCCGCGAACCCGTTCCATTCAGGGGACCAATATACGGCAAGGTTTCGACCAATAACCTTGCTTTTTCCTCATGATACCGGGTTGTGAACGAGGTGGATGCGACCAAAGGTCCCAAATGCGGCGAATTTCGTCCCGCAAAGCAAAACGGCCGGGCTTGAGGCCCGGCCGTCGGAAATTGGGGGGTTAGCAGCCGATCACTTGGCTGCGGTCGGCAGCGGCGCCGGATTGTCCGACAGCGAGTTCAGGTAGGCCAGCACGTCGGCGCGCTCCGAGTCCTTCTGGATGCCGGCAAAGCCCATCGCGGTGCCCGGGATGTAGCCCTTCGGATTGGCGATGAAGTGGTTGAGATCCTCGATCGTCCAGGTGCCGCCCTTGGCCTTCATCGCGGCCGAGAAGTTGAAGCCGCGGCCTTCGCCGATCTTGTCGCCGACGATGCCGTAGAGGTTGGGGCCGACGGCATTCTTGCCGCCCTTGTCGAAGGTGTGGCAGGCCGCGCATTTCTTGGCGGCGGCAGCGCCCTTCTCAACCGAGGCGGTCTGCAGCAGCTTCTCGATCGGCTCGGCCGCGGCCGGCGCAGCGGCTTCCTTGCCTGCGCCCTGGGCCTCCTTCACGGCGATCTCGAACCCCGGTTTCTCCGGCATTTTCGGCGCGAAGATCGCGCCAGCGGAGAAGCTCGTGACCAGCACGACCAGACAGGCGGCCAGAACGGCGCCGAGGATTTTGTTCAGTTCGAAGGAGTCCATTTTGGAATCAGGCTCCGAGGGCGGATTTCATTGCTTGGGAGGCCGCGGGGCCGCGACCGTGAATCGCCCCAGGATTCGTCAAGGCATCGAGCGGAATCGAGCCGTCGCGCCTCCCCCTGCGGCAGAAGTGAGATATCGGTTTGCCCGTGCTCTGGCAACCCGTATAAGCGGGCCGCCCCTGCTGTCCCCATCCAGTCCGGCCCGCGCTGTTGCGACCGGCTCCGACCTGCCGTTTCCCGGATGACCAAGTCCAAAATCCTCGTGCTGATCCCTGCCCGCATGGCCTCGACCCGCCTGCCCGGCAAGCCGCTGCTCGACATCGCCGGCCAGCCGATGATCGTGCAGGTGCTCCGGCGCGCGCAGGAGGCCGCGATCGGCCGCGTGGCCGTGGCAACCGATACGCTGGAGATCGCGGACGCCGTGACGGCGGCGGGTGGCGAGGTGGTGATGACCAAGCCCGATCATCCCTCCGGGTCGGACCGCATCTACGAAGCCATGTGCAAGCTCGACCCTGCCCGCGAGGCCGAGATCGTGGTCAATCTGCAGGGCGATTTCCCGACCATCGACCCGCAGAACATCAGCGACGTGCTGCCGCCACTGGACGATCCCGCCGTCGACATCGCGACCCTTGCCGCGCAGATCCATACCGAGGAGGAGAGCCTCAATCCGAACGTCGTCAAGGCGGTCGGCTCGCCTCTCGGCGGCCGGCGCATGCGCGCGTTGTATTTCACCCGGGCCACGGCGCCGTATGGCGACGGACCGAGGTACCATCACATCGGGCTCTACGCCTACCGCCGGGCGGCGCTGGAGCGCTTCGTCAGCCTGCCGCCATCGCCGCTGGAGCAACAGGAAAAGCTGGAACAGCTGCGGGCGCTGGAAGCCGGCATGCGCATCGACGTGATGGTCGTCGACGCCGTGCCCCGCGGCGTCGACACCCCCGCCGACCTCGAAACCGCACGCCGGCTGCTGTCCAAGTCCTAAGCTGCTGCTACAAGGCCCCTCATGAGCAAGATCTTGAAAATCGCATTCCAGGGCGAGCCGGGAGCCAATTCCCACATCGCCATTTCCGAGGCCTATCCGACCGCCGAGGCCATGCCGTGCGCGACCTTCGAGGACGCGCTGAGCGCGATCTCCTCCGGCGAGGCTGACCTGGGCATGATCCCGATCGAGAATTCGGTCGCCGGCCGCGTCGCCGATATCCATCACCTGCTGCCGGCCTCCGGCCTCTACATCATTGGCGAGTGGTTCCTGCCGGTCCGCCACCAGCTGATGGCGCTGAAGGGCACCAAGCTCGCCGACATCAAGACCGTCGAGAGCCACGTCCACGCGCTCGGCCAGTGCCGCCGCATCATCCGCCAGCTCGGCGTCCGGCCGATCGTCGCCGGTGACACCGCGGGCAGCGCCCGGGACGTGGCGCAGCGCGGCGACAGGAGCGTGGCGGCCATCGCCTCGCGCCTCGCCGCCGAGATCTACGGCCTCGACATCCTCGCCGAGGACATCGAGGACGAGGCCCACAACACCACCCGCTTCGTCGTGCTGGCGCGCCAGGAGCAATGGGCCGAGCAGAACTCCGGGCCGCTGGTCACGAGCTTCGTGTTCCGCGTCCGCAACCTGCCGGCTGCGCTCTACAAGGCGCTCGGCGGCTTTGCGACCAACGGCGTCAACATGACCAAGCTCGAGAGCTACATGGTCGACGGCAATTTCTTCGCGACGCAGTTCTACGCCGACGTCGACGGCCATCCCGACGACAAGGGGCTGGCCTTCGCCCTGGAGGAATTGAAGTTCTTCTCGCGCGAACTGCGCATCGTCGGCGTCTATCCGGCGCACCCGTTCCGCGCGACCTTCAGCGAGCGGATGGAATGATCGGACCGTCATCCCGCGGCTCCACATAGGCCGCCAGCTCGGCCGGCGTTCCCACCGGGAATGCCTGCTTCAGATGGTCGAGAAAGGCGGAGACGCGCGCGCTCAACAGCCGCCGCGACGGATACAGCGCCCACAGCGCAACCGCTGGCGCGTCCAAATCGCCCCAATGCGCCAGCCGGCCAGCCGCCAGATCGCGGCTGACGAGCGAGAGCGGCAGGCATGCGGCACCGACGCCGGCACGGACCGCATCGCGCACCATGATCAGCGATGACAACCGCAGGATCGGATCGATCGCGATGCGCGATGATCCCGTTGCAGCCATGACGTCCCACGCTGCGATCTGCTCGGTGCTACGAACAACCGCAGGAACGAGCGCGCCGTCCGCCGGCCGCGTCAGGCTTGGGCTGGCCACGACCACCAGCTGATCGCGCAGGAAGATGCGGCCGACAAGGCTCTCATCGGGATCGGGATTGACCCGGATCACCAGGTCATAGCCCTCCTCGACCATGTCGACGGCGCGGTCGTCGGTCGTCACCTCGAGCCGGACCTCCGGATATCTGAGCGCGAACGTAGCGGCGAGCTTGCCCATCGCGGTCTGCGAGAACAGCAGCGGCGCGCTGATCCGCAACCGGCCGCGCGGCTGGTCGCCGCCTGAGGCTATCGCACCGACGGTCTCGTCGAGCTCGGTCAGCAGCGCGCCCGTGCGCTCGAACAGCGCCCGCCCTTCCTCGGTCAGCTTCAGTGTGCGCCCGCCGCGCTCGATCAGCCTGATGTCCAGGCTCGCTTCGAGCTCTGCGACGCGGCGGGACAGCGTTGCCTTCGGACGACCGCTGGCGCGGGCGGCCCGGCCGAAGCCGCCGTGGCGGGCGACGAGCGTGAAATCGGCGAGCGCAAGCAGATCCATCTGTTCCACCAATGAGACGACATGTCCAAATATAGCGCCTATTGGCTCGCATGTGGATCGATATCTTCCGGGTGTCTCAACACCAACCCGGAGTGATCCCATGACCATCCTCGTGACCGGTGCCACTGGAACCGTCGGCCGTCGCGTCGTCGAACAACTCGTCAGGCGCGGGGCCGATGTCCGCGCCCTCGTCCGCGATCCTGGGAAGGCCAACCTTCCGGCAGGCGTTCAGATCGCCCAAGGCGACCTGCTCGACGTCGATTCGCTGCGCGGCGCGTTCTCGGGCGTCTCGACCCTGTTCCTGCTCAACGCCGTCACGCCTGATGAATTCACCCAGGCGCTGATCGCGCTCAATCTGGTCCGCGAGGCCGGCATCGAGCGCATCGTCTATCTCTCGGTGATCCACAGCGACGTCTACGTCAACGTGCCGCACTTCGCCGGCAAGTTCGCCGTCGAGCGGATGATCGAGCAGTTGGGCCTGAACGCCACCATCCTGCGCCCCGCCTACTTCATGAACAACGATCTCGCGATCAAGGACGTCGTGCTCGACTACGGCGTCTACCCGATGCCGATCGGAGCCAAGGGCCTCGCGATGATCGACGTCAGCGACATCGGCGAGATCGCAGCGATCGAGCTGATCCGCAGGGAGCAGTCAGCCGTGCCGCTGCCGCTCGATCGCATCAACCTGGTCGGTCCGGACACGCTGACCGGCGCTGATGCCGCTGCGATCTGGTCTGACGTGCTGGGCCGCACGATCGCCTATGGCGGCGACAACACCGCGCAGTTCGAGACCAACCTCCGGCAGGTCATGCCGAGCTGGATGGCGTTCGACATGCGACTGATGGCCGAGCGCTTCCTGACCGACGGCATGGTGCCGGACGAGGGCGACGTCGCGCGCCTCGCCACGCTGCTGGGCCGGCCGCTGCGCTCGTACCGCGACTTTGTCGCCGAGATCTCGGCCACGGCCTGAAGCCGAGCCGCTCATCATCCCCCGAAACCGAATTGCGCGGCGCGCTTCCGCGAATGCGCCCCCTCCATGGAGATCATCATGACCAGTCAAGATAGCAATGTCACCACACCCAAGTCTAACATCCTCGTGCTTGGCGCCACCGGCGGCACCGGACGGCTGATCGTGCGCGACGCGCTGGCGCGCGGCCATCACGTCACCGCGCTGGTGCGCTCGCCCGACAAGGCCGGGGACCTGCAAGGCGCGCAACTGATCGTCGGCGATGCGCGCGACGAAGCCACGCTTCGCAAGGCGCTCAAGGGACAGGATGTCGTCATCAGTTCCTTGGGCACCTCGCTCAGCCCGTTTCGCGAGGTCACCACGCTCTCGACATCGACGCGGGCGCTCGTCAAGGCGATGGAGGCCGAGAATGTTGCGCGCCTTGTCGCCATCACCGGGATCGGCGCAGGCGACAGCCGGGGACATGGCGGCTTCGTCTACGACCGGGTCATCGTCCGTCCCGCCATGCTCAACGACAAGCCGGGCGGCCAGACGGTCCGCGCGCTGACGGACCTCACAGGTTTTCACGGCGGCACGATCGCGCGGGCCGATGTCGCGCGCTTCGCGGTGGACCAGGTGAGCGACGACAGCTTCCTGCGCCGCTCTCCGCTGATCACATGGTGAGACCGGCACGGCGCGCTTCGAAGTCCAGATCGCGCCATTGTTCGCCTCAACTCTCTGCACGAACTCCGTTCATCCAAGTGGGGCTAGTTCGAGCACACATCTTCGCGGCGACGGGATTTTACCTCGCCCCGCTTGCGGGGAGAGGTCGGATTGCATCGAAAGATGCAATCCGGGTGAGGGGGGCTCTCCGCGAAGGCGGTGCTCGCGGAGAGCCGGGGCGAGAGAGCCCACCGTCCGTTCCTTGAAGTGACTGGATCCGACTTCGAGATGCGTGCTCACGCTAGCCCCGTCGGGGAGAGCTGAATCTTCATGCTGCACGATCCAGAACTCATCGGCTGCTAGGTTCGTGCGGGACTACGCCGCCGCCTTCCGCTCCAGGCCGAAGGCGTCGGCAAGCAGGCTGTAGGAGCGCTTGCGGGCGTCGTGGTCGAAGGTCGCCGTGATCACCATCAGCTCGTCCGCCTGGCTCGCCGCGATCATCGGATCGAGCTTGGCTCGCACCGTCGCCGGGCTGCCCACGAACAGCCGCGACCGGTTGCGTGCGATCGAGGCGCGGTCGGCGTCTGTATACATGTACGCCGCGGCCTCCTCGGGGCTCGGCAGCGGCAGGAACTGGCCGCGGTCGCGCCTGAGGCGGTTGAGGTCCATCGACGACGCCAGCCGCTCCGCCTCGGCGTCGGTCTCGGCCGTCACCACCGCGACCGCCAGGATCGCATGCGGCTGTGTCCGCCAGCGCGACGGCGTGAAATGTGCGCGGTATGTTCTCATCGCGTCGACGGCGTCGTGGCTGGCGAAATGATGTGCGAAGCCGAACCCCATGCCGAGCTGCGCCGACAGTTCGCTGGAATAGTCGCTGGAGCCGAGCAGCCAGATCGGCGGCAATGGCGCGTCGTCGGGCATGGCGATGACGTTGTTGTAAGGATGACCGGCAGGGAACTCGCGGGTCTCCCACAGCATCAGCTCATGCAGCCGCTCCAGGAAGTCGTCGCCCTCGCGGCGGTCGAGCCGGCTGCGCAGCGCATAGGCCGTGGTGCCGTCGGTGCCCGGCGCGCGGCCCAGGCCGAGATCGATCCGGCCGGGAAACAGTGCCTCCAGCATCTTGAAGCGCTCCGCGACCACCAGCGGCGCATGGTTGGGCAGCATGACGCCGCCGGAGCCGACGCGGATGTGCTGCGTCGCTGCCGCGATCTGCCCAATCATGATGTCGGGCGACGGGCTCGCCACCGACGGCAGGCTATGGTGCTCAGCCAGCCAATAGCGGACGTAGCCGAGCTGATCGACATGGCGGGCCAGATCGATGCTGTTGCGCAGCGCCGCCGAGGCAGGCGTGGCGGTGGTGGTGACGGAGAGGTCGAGGACGGAAAGCGGGATCATGGCTTCAACCTAATGACTGCGCGACGTGCCACAATGGGCCAACCGCGGCGGAGACCTGCTGGAAATGCAGGGATCGACATCAGCCCGAGTTGGGACACGAAAATTGTATACAACACCGCCTTCGAAACGTCCCACACTCAATCTCGATCAAAGCCGCTCACCCACAGCCAACATACGTTGAAACATCAACATTTTGTCTGCCCATTGCGCGATCGGTGACAGCGGACAAAAGTCGTCAAAATACATACAAGTGGGCGAAATCCCATTCCGAGTGGGCTGTCTATTGCGACGCACTTCCCTTATCTTCCCACATCCAAAGAGCGATCCCCTCTTGAGTTGAAATTTACGCGCCACCGGGAACCTGCGCTGCCATGACCGACCTCGCCACCGCCATCGCCGACGGCCACTCCGCAATCATCCGGCCGAAGATCTCGTTCGAGTTCTTCCCGCCGAAGACCGAGGAGATGGACCGGACGCTGTGGGCCTCGATCGAGCGCCTCGCCCCTCTGGAGCCTAGCTTCGTCTCGGTGACCTACGGCGCGGGCGGCTCGACGCGCGAGCGCACCCACGCCACGATCGCGCGCATCCTGAAGGAGACCGCGCTGCTGCCGGCGGCGCATCTCACCTGCGTCGGGGCTTCGCGCCACGAGATCGACGAGGTCGTCGACCGCTATCACGAGGTCGGCGTCCGCCACATCGTGGCGCTTCGCGGCGATCCGCCCGGCGGCATCGGCACGCCCTACTACACCCATGCCGAGGGCTATCAGAGCTCGCCCGAGCTGATCGCCGGCATCAAGAAGCGCCATCCCGATATCGAGGTCTCGGTCTCGGCCTATCCGGAGAAGCACCCCGAGAGCCGCGACTTCGACGCCGACATCGACATGCTCGAGGCCAAGGTCGACGCCGGCGCCACCCGCGCCATCACCCAGGTGTTCTTCGACAACGATCTCTACTTCCGCTACCTCGACCGCGTCCGCGCCCGCGGCATCACGATCCCGATCGTGCCCGGCATCATGCCGATGCACAATTTCAAGCAGGCGCGTGGCTTCGTGACGCGCGCCGGCACGACGGTGCCGGACTGGCTGGCGGAAAAATTCGACGGTCTCGACGACGATCCCGAGACCCGCAAGCTGGTCGCGGCGACCGTCGCCGCAGGCCAGGTGCAAAAGCTCGCCAAGCATGGCGTCGACACCTTCCATTTCTACACCATGAACCGCGCCGACCTCGTGTTCGCGATCAGCCATCTGCTCGGCATCCGTCCGAAGTCCGCCAACAAGGCTGCCGCCTGATGTCCGCCCCTGTATCTCCAGCGCGTACCGCCTTCCTTGCCGCTGCAGCTAAGCGCATCCTGATCCTCGACGGCGCCATGGGCACGATGATCCAGGCGCTGCAGCTCGACGAGGCCGCCTTCCGCAGCGAGCGGTTCAAGGACTTCCATCGCGACCTCCGCGGCAACAACGACCTGCTGATCCTGACGCAGCCCGACGCCATCGAGGACATCCACGCGCAATATCTGCGCGCCGGGGCCGACATCGTCGCCACCAACACCTTCTCGGCAACCTCGATCGCGCAGGCCGATTACGACCTCTCCGACATCATCTACGAGCTGAACCGCGAGGGCGCCCGGCTCGCCCGCAATGCCGCGACCCGCGTTGCGGCCGAGGACGGCAAACAGCGCTTCGTCGCCGGCGCAATGGGCCCGACCAACCGCACCGCCTCGATCTCGCCCGACGTCTCCAACCCCGGCTACCGCGCCGTGACCTTCGACGACCTCCGGCTCGCCTATGGCGAGCAGGCGCGCGGGCTCCTGGACGGCGGCGCCGACATCCTGCTGCTCGAGACCATCTTCGACACGCTCAATGCCAAGGCGGCGCTGTACGCCATCGCCGAGCTCTGCGAGGAGCGCGGCATCGACGTGCCCGTCATGATCTCGGGCACCATCACCGACAAGTCCGGCCGCCTGCTCTCGGGCCAGATGCCGGAGGCGTTCTGGAATTCGGTCCGCCACGCGAAACCGCTGACCATCGGCTTCAACTGTGCGCTCGGCGCCGAGGATCTGCGCGCCCATGTCGCCGACATCGGCCGCGTTGCCGACGCGCTGGTGTGTGCCTATCCCAATGCCGGCCTGCCCAACGAGTTCGGCCAGTATGACGAGACGCCGGCCTACATGGCGCGACTGATCGGCGAATTTGCGCGGGACGGCCTCGTCAACATCGTCGGCGGCTGCTGCGGCACCACGCCCGAACATATCGCGGCGATCGCCGCCGCCGTCGCCCCGCACAAGCCTCGCGCCGTGCCGGAGATCGCGCCGCGGCTGCGGCTGTCGGGCCTCGAGCCGTTCGAACTCACGCCCGCCATTCCGTTCGTCAATGTCGGCGAGCGCACCAACGTCACGGGCTCGGCCAAATTCCGCAAGCTGATCACATCAGGCGATTACACCGCGGCGCTGCAGGTCGCGCGCGACCAGGTCGAGAACGGCGCCCAGGTCATCGACGTCAACATGGACGAGGGCCTGCTGGATTCGGAAGCCGCGATGCGGACCTTCCTCAACCTCGTCGCTGCCGAGCCGGACATCGCCCGCGTTCCCGTGATGGTCGATTCCTCGAAATTCCACGTCATCGAGGCCGGCCTGAAATGCGTGCAGGGCAAGCCGGTGGTGAACTCGATCTCGCTCAAGGAAGGCGAGGAGAAGTTCATTCACGAAGCGAAGATCGCGCGTCGCCACGGCGCCGCCGTGGTCGTGATGGCGTTCGACGAGACCGGCCAGGCCGACACCTACAAGCGCAAGACCGAGATCTGCGCCCGCGCCTACAAGATCCTGGTCGAGCAGATCGGCTTTCCGCCTGAGGACGTCATCTTCGATCCCAACATCTTCGCCATCGCGACCGGACTTGAGGAACACAACAATTACGGCGTCGACTTCATCGAAGCGACACGCTGGATCCGGCAGAACCTGCCGCATGCGCATGTCTCGGGCGGCGTCTCCAATCTCTCCTTCTCGTTCCGCGGCAACGAGCCGGTGCGCGAAGCCATGCATTCGGTGTTCCTGTATCACGCCATCAAGGCCGGCATGAACATGGGCATCGTCAATGCCGGTCAGATGATCGTCTATGACGACATCGATCCGGAGCTGCGCCAGGTGTGCGAAGACGTCGTGCTCAACCGCGACCCCGGCGCCTCCGAGCGGCTGCTGGCGCTGGCCGAGAAATTCCGCGGCCAGGGCAAGCAGACCAAGGAGGCCGATCTGGCCTGGCGCGAATGGCCGGTCGACAAGCGGTTGAGCCACGCGCTGGTGCATGGGATCACCGAGTTCATCGAGCAGGACACCGAAGAGGCACGCGCCGCCTCGACGCGACCGCTCGACGTCATCGAAGGCCCGCTGATGGCCGGCATGAACGTGGTCGGCGACCTCTTCGGCGACGGCAAGATGTTCCTGCCGCAGGTCGTGAAGTCCGCGCGCGTGATGAAGCAGGCGGTGGCCTATCTGATGCCGTTCATGGAGGCGGAGAAGGCTGCCAACAAGGGCCGGGCCAACGAGCGCTCCAACGCCGGCAAGATCGTGCTCGCCACCGTCAAGGGCGACGTCCACGACATCGGCAAGAACATCGTCGGCATCGTGCTCCAGTGCAACAATTTCGAGGTCATCGACCTCGGTGTCATGGTGCCCGCGGCCAGGATCATCGAGACGGCCAAGGCCGAGAACGCCGACATCATCGGTCTCTCCGGCCTGATCACGCCCTCGCTCGACGAGATGGCGTATCTCGCCTCGGAGATGGAGCGCCAGGGCCTGAACGTGCCGCTCCTGATCGGCGGCGCTACGACGAGCCGTGTCCATACTGCGGTCAAGATCGATCCGAACTACCAGAATGGCCCGGTCGTTCACGTCAACGACGCCAGCCGCGCCGTCGGCGTCGCCTCCTCACTGCTGTCGCCGGAGCGCAAGGATACCTACGCCACGGAGGTTCGCAGCGAGTATCAGAAGATCGCCGCTGCGCATCTGCGCGGCCAGGCCGACAAGAAGCGGCTGAAGCTCGCGGACGCCCGCGCCAACGCGCCGAAGATCGACTTCGCCAAGGCGAAGCCGGTCAAGCCGACCTTCCTCGGCACCAAGACGTTCGTCGACTACGACCTCGCCGAGCTTGTGCCCTATATCGACTGGACGCCGTTCTTCCAGACCTGGGAGCTCGCCGGCCGTTTCCCTGGCATCCTCGACGACGCCAAGGTCGGCGAGGCCGCGCGCTCGCTGTATGACGACGCGCTGAAGATGCTGAAGCGCATCGTCGACGAGAAGTGGTTCACGGCGCGCGCCGCGATCGGCTTCTGGCCGGCGAATGCGGCCGGCGACGACATCGTGCTCTATGCCGACGAGGGCCGCACCAAGCAGATCGCGACGCTGCACACGCTGCGCCAGCAGCTCGAGAAGCGCGAGGGTCGCTTCAATACCGCGCTCAGCGACTTCATTGCGCCGCAGGGCTCGGGCGTGCCGGACTATGTCGGCGGCTTCGTCGTCACGACAGGCCTCGGCGAGGATGCCGTCGCCGACCGCTTCAAGAACGCCAATGACGACTATTCCTCGATCCTGGTGAAGGCGCTGGCCGACCGCCTCGCCGAGGCGTTCGCCGAGCGCCTGCATGCCCGCGTCCGCCGCGAGTTCTGGGCCTACGCTCCGGACGAGGCGCTCTCGCCGGACGATCTGATCCTGGAGAAGTATCACGGCATCCGTCCCGCGCCCGGCTATCCGGCGCAGCCCGACCACACCGAGAAGGCGACCTTGTTCGAACTGCTCGACGCCGAGAAGAATGCCGGCGTGCGGCTGACCGAGAGCTTTGCGATGTGGCCGGGCTCGTCGGTGTCGGGCCTCTATTTTGCCTCGCCGGAGAGCTTCTATTTCGGCGTCGGCAAGATCGAGCGCGACCAGGTCGAGGACTACGCCGCGCGCAAGGGCATGACCGTCGCCGAAGTCGAGCGCTGGCTGGCGCCGATCCTGAACTACATTCCGGCAAGGGGCGGCCAGCAGGCGGACGCGGCAGCGCGCGCCGTCGCTTCGCCCGCTCCGGCCAACGACGCCGCCCCCGCCGAGCTCGCGAGCCATCCGGTGGGCTGCACCTGTGCCGTTCATCTCGCCTGGCGCAAGAAGGCGGTCGGCGCGAAGTAGCCGGCGCGGTCGCCCCATCCACAGCTGTCGTCCCCGCGAACGCGGGGACCCATACCGCGTGATCTACCCGTCGTCCGCGGGGCTGATATCGCGCAAAACAACATCTCCCTGTGGTTATGGGTCCCTGCGTTCGCAGGGACGACAGCGGTTATGACGCCCCCTGCTCGGCTCACACGCTGCACTTGGACGCCCCTGCCCGTGTCCCCCGCGCCACGGCCGCCGCGAATGACAATGCGCCACAGCCGGCGCCATGCGATGCAGCGTGGACTTATCCCCGGTAACCGGCTGAAATGCCGCCGGGGCCTCCGGGTGGTTTTTCGTTCATGTCGTTGCAGTTCAGGCTTGCGTCCCGAAACCTGTTCCATGACAGGCTTCGATTCATTGCCACCATCATCGGCATCATCTTCTCGATCGTGCTGGTGACCGTGCAGATGGGCCTCTATGTCGGCTTCCGCCGGATGGTCACGACCATGATCGACCATTCCCCGGCCGAGCTGTGGATCATGCCGGTCGGCACCAAATGCTTCGAGGACCCCTCGCTGCTCGACGAGCGGCAGCGGTTCCGCGCGCTTGCTGTTCCCGGCGTGGCGGAGGCGACGCCGCTGGTGATCGGCTATGCGCAATGGCGGCTGCCGCAGGGCACCACGACGCCGGTCTTCGTGGTCGGCTCGGAACTGCGCGGGCTCGGGCTGCATCCCTGGAACGTGGTGGAGGGACGGCTGGACGACCTGTCCGTGCCGGGCGCGGTCGCCATCGACCAGACCTATTTCGAGCGGCTCGGCATCGGCGGCGCCGGCCAGGCTGCGGAGCTCCGCGACCAGAAGGTGCAGGTGATGGCTGTCACCAAAGGCATCCGCTCGTTCACGACAACGCCTTACGTGTTCACCGACGTCGACCGCGCCCGCGCCTATACCGGCATCGCCTCGAACAAGGCGTCCTATCTGGTGGTCAGGCTGGCGGCCGAGGCCGACCTCTGGACCGTGCAGCGGGCGCTGCGCGACAGCCTGTCCAATGTCGACGTGCTGACCGCAGCCGAGTTCGCGAGCCGCAGCCGCTCGTTCTGGCTGTTCGGCACCGGCGCGGGTGCCGCGCTGTTCGCCGGCGCCCTGCTCGGCCTCATCGTCGGCACCGTGATCGTGGCGCAGACGCTCTATTCCAGCACCAAGGATCACATCAACGAGTTCGCGACCCTGCGCGCGATCGGCTCGTCCAGCCGCTACATCTACACCGTCATCATCTGGCAGGCGCTGCTCAGCGCCATCGTCGGCTTCGCCGGCGCTGCGGCGATCGGCAGGATCGTGGCGGCGGCGACCGCGGAATCGGCGCTGCCGGTCATCATGACCCCGACGCTGACGGTCGCGCTGTTCGTGCTGACGTTGACGATGTGCGTCGGCTCGGCGATCGCGGCGATCCTCAAGGTCATGCGCATTGACCCGACCCTGGTGTTCTCGCGATGACCGACACCGTGCTCGAGGCCACCGATCTCGTGCATCACCTCGGCCAGGGGGCCGGCCGGGTGCAGGCGCTGAAGGGCGTGAGCCTGTCGTTGAAGGGCGGCGAGCTGGCGCTGCTGATGGGCCCCTCAGGCAGCGGCAAGACGACGCTGTTGTCGATCCTGGGCTGCCTGATGACGCCGGATGGCGGTGCCGTGCGGGTTGCCAACCAGCCGGTCGCGGGGCTCGATCCCGAGGCGCTGGCGAAGCTGCGCCGCGAGCGCATCGGCTTCATCTTCCAATCCTATCATCTGTTTCCGACGTTGAACGCCGAGGACAATGTGCGGCTCGCGCTCGACGTGCGCGGCGAACGCGCGCGGGCCACGAAACTGGCGGCGCGCGAGGTGCTCGAGCGGGTCGGCCTCGGCCCGAAGAAGCGGTCGTTCCCGCGCCAGCTCTCGGGCGGCGAGCAGCAGCGCGTCGCGATCGCCCGCGCCATCGTCGGCAAGGCGCAGGTCATTCTCGCCGACGAGCCGACCGGCGCACTCGATACCGCCAACGGTCAGGCGATCATGACCCTGCTCGCCGATATCGCCAAGGATCCGTCGCGCGCGGTGCTGGTGGTGACGCACGATCCGCGCATCCTGCCGTTTGCCAATCGCGTCATTCACATCGAGGACGGCCGCATCGTCCGCGAGGAGAGCGGCGGCGAGTCCATGAAGAAAGTCTCGCACGCATGATATCGGGAATTCCAGAACGCGCTCACCTGCTCGGGCTCGTCGCCGCGGCTGCATTGGCTATCATCGTCACGCCGACCTCGATTCCACCGACGGCGCGTGCCGCCAATGCCCAGGAGGAACGCTGGCTGGCCGTCGCACCCGGCCGGGTCGAGCCGGCATCCGGCCTGATCAAGCTCGGCGCGCCGGTGGTTGGGCTGATCCAGGAGGTGCTGGTCAGGCCAAACGAGACCGTGTTCGCCGGCCAGGCCCTGGTGCGGCTCAGCGATGGCGAAGCTCGCGCGCAGCTCGCCAGCGCCGAGGCGCAGGTCGCGATGCGCAAGCGCGTGCGCAACAAGGAGTCGACGCCGTCTGGCGCGGGTCCCCGGCGCCGCGCCGAAGACGGCCTCGCCGATGCGCAGGCGGCGGCGTTCGACGCGCGTGCTGCGCTCGACAAGGCCGTGACCGAGCGGCGCGCCGGGCGCGGCGCCGATGCCGATGTCGACACCGCACGCACGCAATTGACAGCCGCGCAGGCGAAGCTGGAGCAGCAGGCCGACGAGCTGCGCAAGGTCACCGCTGATGCGCCACTGCCGATCAGCGCCGAGGGCCAGCTCAACGTCGCCCGCAGCGAACTGCAGAGCGCCCGCGCCACGTTGGAAAAGCTCACCATCCGCGCGCCGCTCGACGGCACGGTGCTGCAGGTCAATGCGCGCACCGGCGAGATCGCTTCGCCGCAGACGACGCCACCGCTGGTGCTGCTCGGCGACACGTCCTCGCTGCGCGTGCGCGCCGAGCTCGACCAGCGCGACCTCGACAAGATCAAGGTCGGCCAGCAGGCGGTGGTCCGCTCCGACGCCTTCCGCGGCCGCGACGTCGCCGGCAAGGTCGCCGCCATCGCCCCGCTGGTCGAGAGCAGCCGCACTGCTGCGCTCAGCCAGCGCAACATGACCGATGTCGACGTGGTGGAAGTGCTGGTCGATCTGGCCGAGCCGGGGCCATTCGCGGTTGGGATGAAGGTGGACGTGTATTTCAAGCCGTGAGGGGCGCGCCGTTCGGCCTACGCCTCGTGCGCTGCTGCCCACCCTCCCCTGGAGGAGGAGGGTCGCTCGCACGCGCAGCGGGCGATCGGGGTGGGTGAAGCCACGAGCACTGCTGCTGATGAGAGATCACCCCACCCCGCCTCACGTTTCGCTTCGCTCATCGTGCGGCGACCCTCCCCCTCCAGGGGAGGGTGAGCACCGAGCAAGCGGCACGGTCTGACGTCTCGATGGACTCCATCAATCCCCGCTCGGCGGGGCCAGCGGCTGGACGATCTCCTGGAATGGCGGCAGCGCCTCGCACCTTGCGGCGTGGGCCGCCAGCGCCGGATAGCGCGCGGCGTCGAACAGATGCGGATGCGCCTCGCGTGTGAAGCGCAGCACGCAGGCGACGGCGATGTCGGCGTGGCCGATGTTGTCGCCATACCAATAGGCGCTCGTCACATCTGCGCGCTCGGCCTCCAGCATTGCCAGCACGCCGGAGATCTGGGCCTCGCAGCGCGCGACCCACAGCGCGAGGCGGTCCTTGCGCAGCACGCGCTCGTAGATCAGGCTGACGGCCTTGTCGCCGAGACCGGTCGCGAGCGCGATCGTATGCAGCTGCCTGCGGCGCAGCGCGCCGCTCCGCGCCAGCATCGCGCGCTCGGGCCCGACGGTCTCGTCGAGATGATCGAGGATCGCCGCTGAATCGATCAGCGCCTCGCCGTCATCCAGCACCAGCACCGGCACGCGCAGCAGCGGATTGTACGGCGCGATCTTGTCGGCGTCGCCGAAGGTCGACCACGGCTTGTGCTCGAACGGCACGCCGTAGAGCTTGAGCGCGATCGCGGTGCGGCGGACGAAAGGCGAGTCGTATTGGCCGATCAGGAACATCGGTTATCCTCCTGTGCGGCGCATTGAAGCGCCGTTCGGCGCCGTTGTCAGCTCCCATGTTCAGGCGAGCAGCGGCACATGCGCTGCGACGTCGCGCGGCAGCGTGCCGTCGAGGCGCGGGTCGGGCGCGATCTCGATCTGCCGCTGGAAGGGACGGAAGCCGGAGCGCTGGTAGAAGGCCAGCGCACGGGGATGATCGAAGCTGCAGGTGTGGACCCAGAGCCGCGTCAGCGGCTGCGCCCAGGCGCGGCGCAGCGCGTGGTTCATCAGCAGCCGTCCGGCGCCGGTGCCGATCAGCTTCGACGTGACGCCGAACAGCGCCAGCTCGCAATCGGTCTTCTTGCGGAAATCGAGCTCCAGCAGGGCTTCATCACCGCCGCCATGCGCCAAGGTGTAGATCTCGACTCCGTCAGCGCGAATCGTCTTGGCAAGCTCCGCATCGCTCATCCGCGTGCGCTGCGACCACAGCCACTCCCAGCCGACGCGGGCATAGAGGTCGCGGTACCAAGCGAGATCGGGCTGCGCGACGCGGCGAATGCTCCAGTCGCCGACCGGATCGGGCGGCAGCACCGGCGGTGCCAGCATTTCCAGCGAGGTCACCACGGCCGCGACCTTGCCGGGCGGCACGTCGAAATATCCGTCGGGAATGGTCACTCAAGACGACCTGATTGGAGAGTGATCGGCAACCTGCTTACCCCGGACGTAATTGGAACCGCACAGCGGTCCCGGCATGGTCGGCGCATTCAACATCAGGAGCCATGCCCATGCAACGACGAGACGTGCTGCTGACCGCGGCAGCAGCCAGCTTCGCGGCGACGGGAGCGAGCCTCGCCGCCGCACCGACCGCGGCGCGCCCCCGTATCCGCTGCAGCGACGGCGTGACGCTCTATCACGAGGAGTGGGGCAGCGGCCGGCCGGTGCTGTTCGTACATGCCTGGGCGCTGACCAGCGCGATGTGGACCTACCAGATCTCCGATCTCAGCCAGCGCGGGCTGCGCTGCATTGCCTTCGACCGCCGCGGCCATGGACGCTCCGACGTGCCGGGCAGCGGCTACGAGCTCGACCGCCTGGCCGACGACATCGCCGAGGTCATCGCGCAGCTCGACCTTGATGATGTCGCGCTGGTCGGCATGTCCATGGGCTGCAACGAGATCCTCAACTACGTCGCGCGGCACGGCACGGGACGCATCTCGCGCATCGCGATGCTCGGACCGACGACGCCGTTTCCGCTGCAGACCGCGGACAATGCGCTCGGCGCGCCCCACGGCTATTTCGAGCAGTGCTGGGCCGCGTGGCAGAGCGACTTTCCGAAATGGATCGAGGACAACAAGCTGCCGTTCTTCACGAAGGACGCCTCGCCGCAGATGATGGAATGGGTCGCGGCGATGATGCGCCAGATGCCCATTCCCGTCGCGGTCGCCACCAACCGCGCGCTGATCGCGACCGACCTGCGGCCGGTGCTTGCGAAGATCGACCGTCCCGTGCTGATCCTGCACGGCGACAAGGACGTCTCAGCGCCGCTCGACATGACGGCACGGCCGACCGCCAAGGGCATCAAGGGCGCCGAGCTGAAGGTCTATCCCGGCGGCCCGCATGGGATATTCGTGACCCACATGAAGCAGGTCAATGCCGACCTTGCTGCGTTCCTGGCTTAGCTGCTGTGGGAGGCGAGCGCCCTACTCGCCCTCGTCGCTCGCCAGCACCCCCTTCACGGCGCGAGCCCAGCCGGCGAGCTTGCGCTCTCGCGTCGCCGCGCTCATCGCCGGCCGGAAGCGGTGCTCGAGCCGCCAATTGTCGGCGAACTTTTCCGGCTCCGGATAGACGCCCGCGTGGAGGCCGGCGAGATAGGCGGCGCCGAGCGCGGTGGTCTCCTGGATCATGGGACGGTCGACTGGTGCGTCGAGCAGGTCGGCGAGACGCTGCATGGTCCAGTCCGAGGCGGTCATGCCGCCGTCGACGCGCAGCACGATCGTCGCCGCGGACGCATCGGGCCAGTCGGCCCGCATCGCGGCCCACAGATCGTAGGTCTGGTAGCACACGCTCTCCAACGTGGCATGCGCGAGCTCGGCCGGGCCGGTATTGCGGGTCAGGCCGAACAGCGCGCCGCGCACCCGCGGATTCCAATACGGTGCGCCGAGGCCGACGAAGGCCGGCACCAGATAGACCGACTGCATCGAGTCGGACTTGTCGGCGAGCGGGCCGGTTTCGGCGGCATGCTTGATGATGCCGAGCCCGTCGCGCAGCCACTGCACGGCCGAGCCGGCGACGAAGATCGAGCCTTCGAGCGCGTAGGTCCTGACGCCGTCGAGCTGATAGGCGATCGTCGTCAGCAGCTTGTTGTTCGATTTCACCGGCGTGGCGCCGGTGTTGAGCAGCGCGAAGCAGCCGGTGCCGTAGGTCGACTTCATCATGCCCGGCGTGAAGCAGGCCTGGCCGATGGTCGCCGCCTGCTGGTCGCCGGCGATCCCCGCGACCTTGATCGGGCCGCCGAACAGATCCGGCGTGGTGGTGCCGAAATCGGCGGAGGAATCCTTCACCTCGGGCAGCATCGAGCGCGGCACGCGCAGCAGCTTCAGCAGCGTCTCGTCCCACGCACCGGTGTGGATGTTGAACAGCAGCGTGCGGGAGGCGTTGGTGGCATCGGTGGCATGCACCTTGCCGCCGGTCAGCCGCCACAGCAGGTAGCAGTCGACGGTGCCGAACATCAGTTCGCCGCGTTCGGCGCGCTCGCGCGCGCCCGGCACATGGTCGAGAATCCAGGCCACCTTGGTGCCGGAGAAATAGGGATCGATGATCAGGCCGGTTTTGGCGCTGACATCCGGCTCGTGGCCATCGGCCTTGAGCTTGGCGCAGATGTCGGCGGTGCGGCGGTCCTGCCAGACGATGGCGCGGTGGACGGCCTGGCCGGTGGCGCGGTCCCATACCACGGTGGTCTCGCGCTGGTTGGTGATGCCGATCGCCGCGATGTCCTTGGCCGTCAGTCCCGCCTTCTCAAGCGCATCGCGGCAGGTCATCACCGTCGAGGTCCAGATGTCCTCCGGCTCGTGCTCGACCCAGCCGGAGGCCGGGAAATGCTGCGGGAATTCCTGCTGCGCGACCGCGGCGATCGAGATGTCGGAGCGGAACACCATCGCGCGCGAGGACGTGGTGCCCTGATCGATGGCCAGCACGAAGGACATGGGTTTTCTTCCCGGTAGGTTGACGACGTTGGGCCGACAAGCAAGCGGATCGGGCGGGCGAGGTCAAGGTGGAGCGGCACGTGTCTATCCACCCTCCCCTGGAGGGGGAGGTGAACACCCGCGATCAGCACCGCCGCTCGGATACGAAGGCTACACCGCGGCCGTTGTCACGCCGCCGTCGACGACGATGGTCTGGCCGGTCATGAAGGTCGACGCATCCGAGGCGAGGTAGGCGACCGCGCCGGCGATCTCGTGCGGCTCGCCGATGCGACGCAGCGGGGTGGTGGCACAGCGCTGCTTCAGGCGGGCTTCGTCCTCCCACAGCGCGCGGGCGAAATCGGTCTTGATCAGGCCGGGCGCGACGCAATTGATGCGCACGCCGTGCGGCCCCCATTCGCCGGCAAGGCTGCGGCACAACGCGAAGTCGGCGGCCTTGGAGATGCCGTAGGCGCCGATCACGGTCGAGCCGCGCAGGCCGCCGATCGAGGAGACAATGATCACCGAGCCCTTGCCCCGCGCGGCCATCGGCGGGATCGCCTTGGCGCAGAGCCAGAGATTGCTCTTCACGTTGGAGGCCATGATCTTGTCGAACGCCTCGTCGGTGATGTCGAGCAGCGGACCGTAATACGGGTTGACCGCAGCATTGCAGACGAGGATGTCGACCTGGCCGTATTGGTTGACGGCACCGTCGATCAGCGCGTCGACCTCGGCCCGCCGGGAGATGTTGCAGGGGATGACGTGGGCCTCGCCACCATTGGCGCGGATGGCGCTCGCGACCTCCTCGCAAGCGTCGGCCTTGCGGCTGGAGATCACCACCTTGGCGCCGAGTTGCGCGAGCAGCTCCGCCGACGCCCGGCCGATTCCGCGGCTCGAGCCGGTGATGACGGCGACCTGGCCGGAGAGGTCGAAGGGATTGGGGGTCATGTCTGCTTCCTCCGCGTCATTGCGAGGAGCGAAGCGACGACGCAATCCAGAGTCAAGCATACCGCCCTGGATTGCTTCGCTTCGCTCGCAATGACGGCTCGATTGATCAAATCACTCCGGAGCCGGTCGACACCGGCAGCGTAGCCCTCTCAAATCCGTCATGCGCCGGCTTGACCCGCCTGCGGGGCCGAAGCCCCTTCGGCGCGGCGAAGGCCCGCGCATCCATCTTCAGAAAGCGATGGGTTGCCGGGTCAAGCCCGGCAACGACCAAGCTTTCTAGATCAACCCGCCCGCCTCGCTGACGCGGCGCATGTGGTAGTCGGTGTCGCCGAAGGTGCTCTCGATCATCGTCAGACGCTTGAAGTAGTGGCCGATCTTGGCCTCCATGGTCATGCCGATGCCGCCATGGAGCTGGATCGCCTGCTGGCCGACGAACTTAGCCGACTTGCCGATCTGCACCTTGGCCGCGGCGATCGAGGTGGCGCGCTCCTTGGCGTCGTCGAACTCGGCGGCCATGGTCGCGAACATCGACATCGAGCGGGCCTGCTCCAGCGCGACGAACATGTCGGACGCCCGGTGCTGCAGCGACTGGAACGAGCCGATCGCGACGCCGAACTGCTTGCGCGTCTTGATGTACTCGACCGTGGTCTTCAGCGACTCGTCCATCAGGCCGACGGCCTCCGCGCACAGCGCGATGCGGGCCTCGTCGACGACGCGCTCGATCAGCGGCAGGGCATTGACCGGATCGCCGATCGCGGCGTCGGCGCCGACTTCCACACCGGTGAAGGTGATGTCGGCGGCATGCAGACCGTCCTGGGTCGGATAGCCCTTGCGGGTGATACCCTTGGCGTCGGCCGGCACGATGAACACGCCGATGCCCGACTTGTCGCGCTGGCCGCCCGAGGTGCGCGCGGTCACGATCAAGGTGTCGGCGTTCTCGCCGTTGAGCACGACGAACTTTTCGCCGTCGATGACCCAGCCATCGCCCTTCTTCTTCGCAGACGTCGCAACGTCGAACAGGTCATAGCGCGACTGCTTCTCGAGCTGGGCGAATGCAAACGTCCTGCTGCCGTCGATGATCCCAGGCAGATGCGCGGCCTTCTGCGCCGCCGAGCCGCCATGACGGAGGAAACCGCCGGCCAGCACCACGGTTGCGAGATACGGCTCGAGCACCAGCGCGCGGCCCATCGCCTCCATCACGATCATGGTCTCGACGCCGCCGGCGCCGAAGCCGCCATCGTCCTCGGAGAACGGCAGCCCGAGCAGGCCCTGCTCGGCGAGCTTGGACCACATCGCCTGGCTCCAGCCGCCCTTCTCGCTCATGTACTTCTTGCGCTTGTCGAAATCATAGGCATCCGCCAGCAGGCCGTCGATGCTGTCCTTGAGGAGGCGTTGCTCCTCGGTGAGATCAAAATCCATTGGTTGACTCTCCAGTATCCCCATTCTCCGTCATGCTCGCGCTTGTCGCGGGCATCCACGTCGTGCCGTTGTGCGGGCGGCGTGGATGGCCGGGTCAAGCCCGGCCATGACGGCGTGCGTCGTCGAGGCGCTGCGGCTCACATGTCAGAGCCCCAGCACCGCCTTGGCGATGATGTTGCGCTGGATCTCGTTGGAGCCGCCGTAGATCGAGACCTTGCGGTTGTTGAAGTAGCTCGGCGCGATCTGGGCGGTCCAATCCATGGTCTCGTTGCTGTCGTCGTCGCCGTGAATGTCGTACGGCGCGGCAAACGGGCCGATCACCTCCATCAACAGCTCGGTCGTGGTCTGCTGGATCTCGGAGCCCTTGATCTTCAGCACCGAGGAGGCCGGATTGGGCTTGCCCTTGCCGTGCTTGCCTTCGTCGGCGACGACGCGCAGCTGCGTCAGTTCCAGCGCCTTCAGCTCGACCTCGCAGGCCGTGAGCTTCTCGCGGAACGACGGATCCTCCAGCACCGGACGGCCGCCGGATTCGATCTTGCCGGCGAGCTCCTTGATGCGGCGGATGCGTTCCTTGGAGACGCCGACGCGGGCAATCCCCGTGCGCTCGTTGCCGAGCAGGAACTTGGCGTAGTCCCAGCCCTTGTTCTCCTCGCCGATCAAGTTCTCGATGGGCACCTCGACGTCGTCGAAGAACACCTCGTTGACCTCGTGGCCGCCGTCGATGGTCTGGATCGGACGCACCGTCACGCCCTTCGACTTCATGCTGAAGACGATGAAGGAGATGCCCATCTGCTTCTTCGCCGCCGGATCGGTGCGGCACAGGCAGAAGATCATGTCGGCGTGCTGCGCAAGCGTGGTCCAGGTCTTCTGGCCGTTGATGATCCACTTGTCGCCGCGGCGCTCCGCCTTGGTCTTCAGCGAGGCGAGGTCGGAGCCCGAGCCCGGCTCGGAGAAGCCCTGGCACCACCAGTCGTCGACATTGGCGATGCGCGGCAGATACTTCCTCTTCTGCTCCTCGTTGCCGAAGGTGTAGATGACGGGGCCAACCATGCTGACGCCGAAGGCGAGCGGCTGCGGCGCCGGATAGGCCTGCAGCTCCTCGTTGAAGATGTAGTGCTGCACCGAGGTCCAACCGGTGCCGCCATATTCCTCCGGCCAGTGCGAGACACCCCAACCCTTCTTGTTGAGGATGCGCCACCAGGTCACCATCTCGTCCTTCGACAGATGGCGGCCTTCGATCATCTTCCGCCGCGTCTCCGGCGGCACGTTGTCCCTGAAGAACTGCCGCACTTCCTCGCGGAACGCCTGCTCTTCCTTCGTAAATGCAAGATCCATCGGATCCTCCCTTTAGGTATTCAAATCGACCTGCGGTCAGTTCGTCTTGCTCCGCTGTCGTCCCTGCGAACGCAGGGACCCATATCCACCGGCGGACGTTGGAGGCAAAGGCGTCTGCCAGAATGCCTCAAGCGATATCACGCGGTATGGGTCCCGGGTCTGCACTTGCGAGCGCTCGCGCGCTCGCAAGCTTGCCCGGGACGACAGCTGTGGGAAATCCCGCGCGAGATTCGCGCGGGACGACAATCAAGTTACTGCAGCACTTCGAACAGGCCGGCGGCGCCCATGCCGCCGCCGACGCACATGGTGACGACGGCGTATTTGGCCTTGCGGCGGCGGCCTTCGATCAGCGCATGGCCCGTCAGCCGCGCGCCCGACATGCCATAGGGATGGCCGACCGCGATGGCGCCGCCATTGACGTTGATCTTGTCGGGGTCGATGCCGAGCTTGTCGCGGCAGTACAGCACCTGCACGGCGAACGCCTCGTTGAGCTCCCACAGGCCGATGTCGTCGACGGTGAGGCCGTGGCGCTTGAGCAGCCGCGGCACCGCGAACACCGGGCCGATGCCCATCTCGTCGGGCTCGCAGCCATGCGCAACGAAGCCGCGGAAGATGCCCAGCGGCTGAAGGCCGCGCTTGGCCGCGTTGGCGTCGCTCATGATCACGCAGGCCGAAGCGCCGTCCGAGAGCTGGCTGGCATTGCCGGCGGTGATCGAGAAGCCGTCGCCGCGCACGGCCTTGAGGCCGGCGAGACCTTCGGCGGTCGTTTCCGGACGCGGACCTTCGTCCTGCGAGAAGGTCACGTCCTTGAACGAGATGTTGCCGGTGGCCTTGTCGGTCACCGCCATCTTGGTGGTGATCGGCGCCAGCTCGTCGTTGAACTTGCCGCCCTGCTGCGCGGCCGCGGTGCGGCGCTGGCTCTCCAGCGCATATTCGTCCTGCCGCTCGCGCGAGATGCCGTAGCGCTTGGCGACGATCTCGGCGGTGTCGATCATCGGCATGTAGACGTCGCCCTTGATCTCGAGCAGCGCCGGATCGGTGGCCTGGAACGTGTTCATCTTGTCGTTCTGGACCAGCGAGATCGATTCGCCGCCGCCGCCGACGGCGATCTCGACGCCGTCGAAGATCACCGAGCGCGCCGCGAGCGCGATCGCCTGCAGGCCGGAGGCGCATTGGCGGTCGATCGTGGTACCGCCAACCGACACCGGCAGGCCGGCGCGCAGCAGCGCCTTGCGCGCGATGTTGCCGCCGGTCGAGCCCTGCTGCAGGGCCGCGCCCATCACGACGTCCTCGACCTCGGCCGGATCGACCTTGGCGCGCTTGACGGCCTCGCCGATGGCGTGGCCGAGCAGCGTCGCGCCGCCGGTGGCGTTGAGCGCGCCGCGATAGGCCTTGCCGATCGGCGTGCGGGCGGTGGAAACGATGACGGCATCGGTCATGGGCGGACCTCCTGTTGTTGTTACGGATGTTTGCTGTGAGACGTGGGTGATTGCTGCTGGCGCAATTCGTGGCGCGACAGCTTGCCGACCGGCGTGCGCGGCAGCTCGTCGACGAACTCGAGCGCCGCGGGCAGCTCGTGCTTGCCGAGCTTGCCGGTGAGGAAGGCGCGGAGATCCTCGACCGGGAACGGTGCTGCGCCGTCGCGCAGCTTGATGAAGGCCTTGGCGGCCTCGCCGCGATAGGCGTCGGGAATACCGATCACGATGACCTCCTGCACCGCCGGATGGGTGTAGATCGCCTGCTCGATCATCTGCGGATAGACGTTGAAGCCGCCGGAGATGATCATGTCCTTCTTGCGGTCGACCAGGAAGTAGAAACCGTCGGCGTCGACATAGCCGATGTCGCCAGTCAGGAAATGATCGCCGACGAACGACTGCGCCGTTTCCTCCGGCCGGTTCCAATAGCCCTTGGTGACGTTTGGCCCCTTGATCCGGATCTCGCCGACCTCGTTCACGCCAAGCACCTTTGAGGGATCCTCGAGCGACACGACGTCCATCTCGATGCCGGGCAGCGTGATCCCGATCGAGCCCGGCTTGTCCGGGCCGCCCTTGGGGTGGGCGGTGCCGGGCGAGCAGGTCTCGGTCATGCCCCAGCCGCTCTTCAGCTTCATGCCGACGCGGCGCTCGAGGATGCGCGCGACCTCGACCGGAAGCGGCGCGCCGCCGGAGCCGACGCTGGTCAGCGACGACAGATCGCGCGTGTCGAGGTCGGGCAGGTTGGCGATCGCGATCCACATCGTCGGCACGCCCGGGAAATAGGTCGCGCGCTTGACCTCGATGTCGCGCATCACGGCTTCCAAGTCGAAGCGCTGATGCAGCGAGATCAGGCTGCCGAGGCGCAGCGAGGTCAGCAGCACCACCGTCAGCGCATAGATGTGGAACAGCGGCAAGACGCAGATGACGCGGTCGGAGCCGTTGCCGTTCGCGCGCCCCCAGATTGCGGCGATCGACACCGCCGAGGTGAGATTGCCATGCGTCAGCATCGCGCCCTTGGGCAGGCCGGTGGTGCCGCCGGTATATTGCAGCAGGGCGATGTCGTCGGGCGAGATGGCCGGCCATTTCGCGGGCACCACCGCGCCATCGACGAAGGCGCGGTGCGTGACGACCGCAGGGTTGTCCGGCAGCGGCGTTTGCGGCGTGCCGACCTTGCCCCAATGGTCGTCCTCGCAGACGATCAGCCGATCGAGCAGGCCCTTCTCCAGGAACTTCAACGCCGTCGGCAGCAGCGCGCTGAGGTTCGACGTCACCAGGATGCGCGCGCCGGAATCGCTGAGCTTGTGCGACAGCGCGATCTCGCCATCGAGCGGCGACAGGTGCACCACGCGGGCGCCGGCCTTGAGCGCGCCGAAGAAGTTGATCGGATGATCCGGCGTGTTGCCGAGGAACAGCGCGATCGAGGCACCCTTGCCAAAGCCCGCACGCAGGAAGGCCGCGGCGGCCTGGTTGGCAAGCGCTTCGAGCTGCTTGAATGTGATGGGGCGGTCGCGGAATTCGAGCGCGTCGCGATCGCCGAACTCGCTCACCGCCTGCGCCAACAGGTCCGGCAAGGTGCCGCGCGCGATCGGCGCGTCCCAGCGGACGCCTTGTGGATAGTATTGTTCGCCGGGATGGGTCATGAGGACTCTGTATTTCTTGCCGTAAGGCGGCCCCGCTCTCTCCGTTCCCTCCCCCCTTGTGGGGGAGGGCCAGGGAGGGGGGTGGCCCCAGGCGAGACCGCCGTTGTGGACCCCCACCCCCGCCCCCTCCCCGCAAGGGGGAGGGGGGCGCAGTTGAGCGCGGAGCTAGAGCGAAGCCTCAAGCGGCCTTCCCCTGTGCCAGCGACGCGAAGGTCTTGCCTTCGTCGGCGAGCTTCTTCAAAAGCGGCGCCGGCTCCAGCGACGGGTCATTGGTCTCCTTGGCGTAGTAGGCCAGCCGCTCGGCGATGTGCTTCAGACCGACGCTGTCGGCCCAGTACATCGGCCCGCCGCGATAGATCGGCCAGCCATAGCCATAGAGCCAGACGACATCGATATCCGACGGCCGCGCGGCAATGCCCTCGGCGAGGATCTTCGCGCCCTCGTTGATCATCGGATACATCATGCGCTCGAGGATCTCCTCGTCGCTGACCGCGCGCCGCTTGAGGCCGAGCTTGGCCAGCGTCTCGTCGATCAGCTTCTCGACATCGGGATCCGGCAGCGGCGCACGCGAGCCGGCCTCGTATTTGTAATAGCCCTTGCCGGTCTTCTGGCCGAAGCGGCCGGCCTCGCACAGTGCGTCCGCGATCTCGCTCTTGATGCCGCGGTCCTTGCGCGAGCGCCAGCCGATGTCGAGGCCGGCGAGATCGCCCATCGCGAACGGGCCCATCGGCATGCCGAACTTGGTGACGACGGCGTCGACCTGCTGCGGCAGCGCACCTTCGAACAACAGCTTCTCCGCCTGCTTGCCGCGCTGCGCCAGCATGCGGTTGCCGACGAAGCCGTCGCAGACACCGACCACCGCCGGCACCTTGGCGATCTTGCGCGCGATCGATACTGCCGTGACAAGCGCGTCCGGCGCGGTCTTCTCCGCACGCACGATTTCGCACAGCTTCATGACGTTAGCCGGCGAGAAGAAATGCATGCCGAGCACGTCCTGGGGCCGGCTGGTCTGCTTCGCGATCTCGTCGATGTTCAGATAGGACGTGTTCGAGGCGAGCACGGCGCCGGGCTTGGCGTATTGATCGAGCTTGCCGAACACTTCCTTCTTGACGGCCATGGTCTCGAACACCGCCTCGATCACGAGATCGGCATCCTTGACGTTCTCGAGTCCGACCTTGCCATCGATCAGCGCCATGCGCTTGGCCGGCGCATCGGCCGGGATGCCGCCCCGCGCGGCGGTCGCCTCCCAGTTCTTCTGCATGATGCCCATGCCGCGCTTGAGCTGTTCCTCGGCGGTCTCGATCAGCGTGACCGGGATGCCGGCATTGGCGAACGACATCGCGATGCCGCCGCCCATGGTGCCGGCCCCGATGATGGCGACGCGCTCGACCTTGCGGCCCTTGGTCCCCTCGGGCACGCCGGCGATCTTGGCAGCCTCGCGCTCGGCGAAGAAGGCGTAGCGCTGCGCCTTGGACTGATCGCTGGTGAGGAGCTTGAGGAAGCCTTCGCGCTCCTTCTTCAGGCCCTCGTCGAACGGCAGGTCGATCGCGTAGCCGACCGCGTCGGCGGCCGCGAACGGCGCCTCGAGGCCGCGCGACTTCTTGGTGATCGCCGCCACCGCACTGGTGAAGATCGAGCGATCGGCCTTGGCGGCCGCCAGCTTGGAATCGTCGTCACGCAACTTGCGCAGCGGACGGTTCTCCGCCACCACCTTGCGCGCGAAGGCCTCGCCGCCCGATGCCGGCCCCTCGACGATCTCCTCGATCAGGCCCGCCTTCAGCGCTTCCGCTGCGCCGATCGGATCACCGCCAACGATCATCTTGACCGCGAGCTCGGGGCCTACGGCGCGCGGCAGGCGCTGGGTGCCGCCCGCGCCCGGCAGCAGGCCGAGCTTCACCTCGGGCAGGCCGAGCTTCGCCTCCTTGGTGGCGACACGATAATGACAGGCGAGCGCCACTTCGAGACCACCGCCCAGGGCCGTTCCATGAATGGCGGCAATCACCGGCTTGGGGCTGTTCTCGATCGTGCTCAAGACGTCGTTGAGCGCCGGCGGCTTCGGCGGCTTGCCGAATTCGGTGATATCGGCGCCGGCGATGAACGTGCGCCCGCCGCAGGTGAGCACGATCGCCTTGATCGCGGGATCGGCGATCGCCGCCTTGACGTTGTCCAGGATGCCGCCGCGCACTGCGGCACTCAGCGCATTGACGGGCGGACTGTCGATGGTGACGATGCCGATGATGTCATGACGATCAAGCTTTGCCACTTCGCTCACGCGTAAGCTCCTTGGGATGTCGTTTCTTTGCGGCCGGTTAACGTGCCGGCCAATTCTTGGCTTTTCATTTGCGCAGAGTATCAGCCTTGCTTGCGTCTACCCGCTGCTGAACGTCAATTCCGCAGTGCGAAATCTAATTCCACATCTTGACATCCAGGGTTATTTTGAAGCACGAGCGTTGTCAACGAGGCTCATCAATCAACAGCCGATGACATGAAACGCCCAGGGAAGAAACCAGCGACCGATCGGAGCTTCGTCGTCGCGCTGGCGCGCGGCCTGGACGTGCTGCGGGCATTCCGGCCGAATGACGGCCTGCTGGGCAATCAGGAAATCGCCGCGCGCACCAACCTGCCGAAGGCCACGGTCTCGCGCCTGACTTACACGCTCACCAAGCTCGGCTATCTCACCCCGGTGCCGCGCTTCGAGAAATACCAGTTGGCGCCATCGGCGCTGGCGCTGGGCTATGCCGCGCTCGCCAACCTCGGCATCCGCCATCTTTCCGAGCCATTCCGCGAGCAGCTGATGCGCGAGACCGGCGGCGCGGTCGCGATCGGCGGCCGCGACCGGCTCAGCATGATCTATTTCGGCCAGAGCCGTCACGGCGTCGTCAACGTTCAACTCGACGTCGGATCGCGCATTCCGATTGCAACTACAGCAATGGGCCGCGCCTACATCTGGGCGCTGCCGGACGAGGACCGCGCCGCGTTGATGCGGGAGATGCGCGAGCATTATGGCAGCCGTTGGCCGAAGATCCGCGACGGCATCGAACGCGCCGGCGAGACCGTCGCGAAATATGGCTTCACCATCTCGGCCGGCGAATGGCAGGACGACGTTCATGCGGTCGGCGTCGCGTTGCGGCTGAACGACGGAACCGGTCCCTACGCCGTGAATTGCGGAGCACCGGCATTCCGCTTCACGGAAGAGCGTTTGCGGACCGACATTGGACCTCGTCTCGTCGCGATGGTAAGGAACATCGAAGCGGCGCTCGGCGGCCTCGCGCTGTCAACTAATCAAACAAGCAGCCCATCAAACAAAGAACTCAATAAGAAGCCGAAGCCAGGAGGAAAAGTTGCCCGTGTTGCCGAGGGTATCAGATAGCCTGCATCATCGCGGTCGGCTGGCGCCGCGTCCTGACCTGAACGATTTCGGGAGGGGCGAGACGAGATGACGCAGGCACAACTCGCCCAGACCAACGATCCGCTGCTCGCCGTCCGCGACGTCAGCGTCGTGTTCGGCGGCATCGTGGCGCTGAACGGCGTCTCGTTCGACATGCGCCAGGGCCAGATCCTCGGCCTCATCGGCCCGAACGGCGCCGGCAAGACCACCCTGTTCAACTGCCTCAGCCGCCTCTATCAGCCGAGCTCCGGCGACATCCTGATGGAAGGCCGCAGCATCCTGAAGCGGCCGCCGCACCGCATCGCCGAGATCGGCATCGGCCGCACCTTCCAGAACGTCGCGCTGTTTCCCAATCTCTCCGTGCTCGACAACGTCCGCGTCGGCACCCACGCGCGCACCTCCAGCGACATCATCTCGGATTCGCTGCGTCTGGCCTGGGTCCGGCGCAGCGAGAATTCCGTCAACACCAAGGTTCACGAGATTCTCGCCTATCTCGACCTCGAGGAGGTCGCGCACAAGACCGTGTCCGGGCTGCCGTTCGGCACCCAGAAGCGCGTCGAGCTGGCGCGCGCGCTCGCCGCCGACCCGAAGATCCTGCTGCTCGACGAGCCCGCCGGCGGCCTCAATCACGAGGAGGTCCATGTGCTGGGCGATCTGATCCGGCGCATCCGCGACGACCGCAAGGTGACCGTGCTGCTGGTCGAGCATCACATGGGACTGGTGATGTCGATCGCCGACCACGTCGTGGCGCTGAATTTCGGCCGCAAGCTCGCCGAGGGCACGCCCGCGCAGGTGCAGGCCGATCCCGACGTCATCAAGGCCTATCTCGGGAGCAAGGATCAATGACGCCGCTGCTCAACGTCAAGGACCTGCGCGCCTATTACGGCCAGGTCCAGGCCCTGCACGGCCTCTCCTTCTCCCTCAACGAAGGCTCGCTGACGACCCTGCTCGGCGCCAACGGCGCGGGCAAGACCACCACCCTGCGCGCCATCTGCAACATGGTGCGCTCGACCGGCTCGATCGAGTTCGAGGGCAAGCCGCTCAACAACAAATCGACCGAGAGCATCGTGCGCTTCGGCATTGCCCATGTGCCGCAGGGCCGCGGCACCTTCACCAACATGACGGTGGAAGAAAACCTGCAGCTCGGCGCCATCACCCGCAGCGACAAGGCCGGCATCGTTGCCGACATCGAGCGGATGTATTCCTACTTCCCGAAGCTGAAGGAGCGCCACACCCAGCAGGCCGGCACCCTGTCCGGCGGCGAGCAGCAGATGCTGGCGGTGGCGCGGGCGTTGATGCTGCGTCCCAGGTTGATGCTGCTCGACGAGCCGTCGTTCGGCCTTGCGCCGCTGGTGGTCCGCGACCTCTTCGGCATCCTCGGCAAGATCAACCGCGAGGAAAAGGTATCGATCCTCGTCGTCGAGCAGAACGCGCAGCTCGCGCTGGAGCTCGCCGACCAGGCCTATGTGATCGAGACCGGCCGCATCGTCATGTCGGGTGTCGCCTCGGACATCGCGAACGACGAGAACGTCCGCAAATCCTATCTGGGCTACTAACGGAGGCGGGACAATGGAGCTGTTCACCAACCAGGTCCTGGCCGGCATTGCGACGGGTGCGATCTACGCCTGCATGGCGCTCGCGGTCGTGATGATCTACCAGGCGATCGACCATCTCAACTTCGCGCAAGGCGAGATGGCGATGTTTTCGACCTTCATCTCCTGGCAGCTGATGCAATGGGGCCTGCCCTACTGGGTTGCCTTCGTGGTGACGCTGGCCTTCTCCTTTGCCGGCGGCATCGCCATCGAGCGCGTGCTGTTCAAGCCGCTCACCAAGGCGCCGATCCTGACCCAGGTCGCGGGCTTCATCGCGCTGTACTCGATCATCAACTCCTTTGCCGGACTGACCTGGGACTTCACCATCAAGCAGTATCCGACACCGTTCGGATCGTCGCCGTTCCTGGGCAGCCAGCTGATCTCGACGCATCAGGCCGGCATGATCGGCATCACCTTGCTGCTGCTGATCGGCCTGTACTTCTTCTTCCAGTACACCAGGGTCGGGCTTGCGATGCGCGCGGCGGCGGCGGTGCCCGAGTCGGCGCGACTGGTCGGCATCAACACGTCCTGGATGATCGCGCTCGGCTGGGGCATGGCGGCGGCGATCGGCTCGATCGCCGGTATGCTGATCGCGCCGGTGGTCTTCCTCGAGCCCAACATGATGGGCGGCGTCCTGATCTACGGGTTCGCCGCGGCCGTGCTCGGCGGCCTCACCAGCCCGTTCGGCGCGGTGCTCGGCGGCTTCCTGGTCGGCATCTTCGAGAATCTCGCCGGAACCTACATCCCGCATGTCGGCAACGAGATGAAGCTGCCGATCGCGCTGGCCCTCATCATCTCCGTCCTGGTCATCAAGCCCGCCGGCCTGTTCGGCCGCAGCATCGTGAAGCGAGTCTGATCATGAGCGCAATCGAGGACATCACATCCCAGGCGCCCGCGGTCGAGGCCGTTCCGAAGCGGGCCATGACCTTGAGCTCCGGTACGACCTTCGTGATCGTGCTGCTGCTCCTGGTGGTGCCGCTGTTCGTCAAGAACTTCATCATCTTCCAGATGACGATGCTCCTGATCTACGGGCTGGCCGTGCTGGCGCTGAACATCCTGACCGGCGGCTCCGGCCAGTTCTCGCTGGGCAACAGCGCGTTTTATGCCGTCGGCGCCTATACGTCGGCGATCCTGATGGAGCAGTACAACGTCAACTACGCGCTGACCCTGCCGGTCGCCGGCGTCATATGCTTCGGCTTCGGCTTCCTGTTCGGCCAGCCGGCGCTGCGGCTGTCAGGTGTCTATCTCGCGCTCGCCACATTCGCGCTCGCCACGGCGATGCCGCAGATCCTCAAGCTCGGCTTCTTCGAGCAATGGACCGGCGGCGTGCAGGGCCTGGTGGTGACCAAGCCGGATGCGCCGTTCGGCTTGCCGATGTCCCAGGACATGTGGCTGTACTACTTCACCCTGGCGATCACGATCGCGATCTACGTGTTCTCGGTCAACCTGCTGCGCTCGCGCTCCGGCCGCGCCTTCATGGCGATCCGCGACAACGAGATCGCGGCCTCCGCCATGGGCATCGACGTCGCGACCTACAAGACGCTGGCGTTCGGCGTCAGCGCCGGCATCACCGGCGTCGCCGGCGGTCTCGGCGCCATCGCGGTGCAGTTCGTGGCGCCCGACAGCTACACCATTACGCTCGCGATTTCGCTGTTCCTCGGCATGGTCGTCGGCGGCGTCGGCTGGCTGCCCGGCTCGTTCGTCGGCGCCGCCTTCATCATCTTCGTCCCCAATATCGCCGAAAGCATTTCGAAGGGCCTGTCCGGCGCGGTGTTCGGCGTGCTGCTGTTCCTCGTCATCTTCCTCGTGCCGCACGGCTCGCGGCAGGTGGCGATGGCGGCGCAGCAGCTGCTCGGCAAACTCAGAAAGAACTAAGGAGGAACTCTTGCAGCTCATTCAACAACTACGAATCGCCGCGCTCGCGACGGCGGTCATCGCCCTCACCTCGGGCGGAGCATTCGCCCAGAAGAAATACGACACCGGCGCCTCCGACACCGAGATCAAGATCGGCAACATCATGCCTTATAGCGGGCCGGCGTCCGCCTACGGCGTGATCGGAAAGACCGAGGAGGCGTATTTCAAGAAGATCAACGCCGAGGGCGGCATCAACGGCCGCAAGATCAACTTCGTCAGCTATGACGACGCCTATTCGCCGCCCAAGGCGGTCGAGCAGGTGCGCAAGCTGGTCGAGAGCGACGAGGTGTTGTTCGTCTTCAATCCGCTCGGCACGCCGTCGAACTCGGCGATCCAAAAATATCTCAACGGCAAGAAGATCCCGCAGCTGTTCGTCGCCACCGGCGCCACCAAGTGGAACGACCCGAAGAACTTCCCGTGGACCATGGGCTGGCAGCCGAGCTACCAGAGCGAGGGCCGCATCTACGCGAAGTACCTGCTCAAGGACAAGCCCGGCGCCAAGATCGGGGTGCTGTTCCAGAACGACGATTTCGGCAAGGACTATCTCAAGGGCCTCAAGGACGGCCTGGGCGACAAGGCCGCGTCCATGATCGTCATGGAAGAGAGCTACGAGACCTCAGAGCCCTCGATCGACGGCCACATCGTCAAGCTCAAGGCCTCGGGCGCCGACGTGTTCTTTAGCGTCACGACGCCCAAATTCGCTGCACAGGCGATCAAGAAGCTCGCCGAGATCGACTGGCATCCGACCCATCTCGTCGTCAACGTGTCGGCCTCCGTCGGCAGCGTGATCAAGCCGGCCGGCTTCGAGAACTCGCAAGGGATTCTTTCGGCCGCCTATGCCAAGGATGCTGCGGATCCGCAGTGGAACGATGATCCCGGCATGAAGAAGTTCTTCGACTTCCTCGCGCAGCACTATCCCGACGCCAACAAGCTCGACAGCTCGACGGTCTATGGCTACGGCGCCGCGCAGACGCTGGTGAAGGTGCTGCAGATGTGCGGTGACGACCTGACCCGCGCCAATGTGATGAAGCAGGCCGCGAGCCTGAAGGACTTCGCGCCCGACACGCTGCTGCCGGGCGTCAAGATCAACACCTCGGCCACCGACTTCGCGCCGATCGAGCAATTGCAGATGATGCGGTTCAAAGGCGAGAAGTGGGAGCTGTTCGGCGAGGCGATCAGCGGCGCCATCGAGTAATCGCGCATCGCCGCAGAAAGCGGTGCCGATCTCCACTGGCCCTCCGCGCTATCGGCGCGGAGGGCTTTTTCATATCTGGATCGGCATCGAGCCAATTATCTCAGGCTGTTCTTGCAGAGCACTCACCCGCGGAGATTGCGCCGATCTCTCGCAGTTGCACATGACATGGACCGCCCAGGCACCGCGAAAACACGGACCGTGCCGTGATGTCGCAACCACCCCGGTGCAGCTCTGCTATAGTTCCGGGCGTAACAAGAGCCTCCATCAAGGCGGCCGCGACACGTCAACCAAACCAACACGGGAGAAACGCACCATGATGATCACGCGAAGGGCCGCCCTCGCCTCGGCCGCCGCCATCGTCCTCGCCTCGAGCTCCGCAATCGCCGCCGACAAGAAGTACGACACCGGCGCCTCCGACACCGAGATCAAGATCGGCAACATCATGCCCTATAGCGGGCCGGCCTCGGCCTACGGCATCATCGGCAAGACGGAAGCGGCCTACTTCAAGAAGATCAACGCCGAGGGAGGCATCAACGGTCGCAAGATCAACTTCATCTCTTATGACGACGCCTATTCGCCGCCAAAGACGGTCGAACAGGCACGCAAGCTGGTCGAGAGCGATGAGGTGCTGTTCATCTTCAATTCGCTGGGCACGCCGCCGAACTCGGCAATCCACAAATACATGAACTCGAAGAAGGTCCCGCAGCTTTTCGTCGCCACCGGCGCCACCAAGTGGAACGATCCGAAGGATTTCCCCTGGACCATGGGCTGGCAGCCCAACTACCAGAGCGAATCCCGAATCTACGCAAAATATCTGCTGAAGGAAAAGCCGGACGCCAAGATCGCTGTGCTTTATCAGAACGATGATTACGGCAAGGACTATCTGAAAGGGCTGAAGGACGGGCTTGGCGCCAAGGCCGCCTCAATGATCGTCATGGAGGAGAGCTACGAGACCGCCGAACCCTCGATCGACAATCACATTGTCAAACTCAAGTCCACGGGCGCCGACGTATTCGTGAACATCACCACGCCGAAATTTGCGGCGCAGGCAATCAAGAAGGTCAAGGAAATCGACTGGAAGACGCTGCATATCCTCAACAACGTCTCCGCCTCCGTCGGCAGCGTCCTGAAGCCGGCTGGCTATGAGAATTCGCAGGACATCATCTCGGCGGCCTATCTGAAGGACGTCTCCGATCCGCAATGGAAGGACGATGCCGGGATGAAGCAATTCCTCGACTTCATGTCCAAGGATTTTCCCGATGGCGACAAGCTCGACGGCGGAACGGTCGTCGGCTACAGCGTCGCGCAGACGCTGGTCCAAGTGCTGAAGCAGTGCGGCGACAACCTCACCCGCGAGAACGTTATGAAGCAGGCCGCATCCCTGCGCAACTTCCGCACCGAGATGCTGCTGCCTGGCATCACGATCAACACCTCGGCGACCGACTTCGCACCCGTCAGCCAGTTGCAGCTGATGCGCTTCAAGGGCGAGAAGTGGGAGCTGTTCGGCGACGTGATCTCCGCCGACGTCGGCGGCTAACGACGGAACGCAGTTGAAACCGCCTCCTGCGGCCTCCCGCCGCAGGCGGCGCTCTCTCCAAGCATCTTTGCTGTCTTTGCCAAGAATTTCTTAAGCTAGGAGTTGAAAGAGAGGCGGTCATGCAGCGGCGGCGGTTACGCCGAGCGCGCGGCTGCGCTATGGGGACTCGTCCGGAGTGAAACGAGTCGCCCGCCTTGCGGGCGGATCCAACAACAAGGCCAAGCTCCAAGGCCGAGAGGAGTCCCCACGTGACCACTGCCCTCACCCGCCGCACCGTCTCCAGCATGCTCGGTCTCGCCCTGGCCGGCGCAGTTGCCGGCAGCGCCCATGCCGACAAGAAATACGACACCGGCGCGAGCGACACCGAGATCAAGATCGGCAATATCGTGCCCTATAGCGGCCCGGCGTCGGCCTATGGCTCGGTCGGCAAGGCGATGACGGCCGTGTTCAAGAAGGTCAATGACGACGGCGGCATCAACGGCCGCAAGATCAACTTCATCTCCTACGACGACGCCTATTCGCCGCCGAAGACGGTCGAGCAGGCGCGCAAGCTCGTCGAGAGCGACGAGGTGCTGTTCCTGTTCGGCGTGCTCGGAACCGCGCCCAATACGGCGATCCAGAAATATCTCAACTCCAAGAAGGTGCCGCAGCTGTTCGTCGCGACCGGCGCCACCAAGTGGAATGAGCCCAAGACATTTCCATGGACCATGGGCTGGCTGCCGAGCTACCAGTCCGAGGCGCGCATCTACGCGAAGTATCTCACCGCGCAGCAGCCCGCCGGCAAGATCGCCGTGCTCTACCAGAACGACGACATGGGCAAGGACTACCTGAAGGGCCTCAAGGACGGGCTCGGTGATGCGTCGCGCCTGGTGCTGGAAGAGAGCTACGAGATCGCCGAACCCACGGTTGAATCGCACATCGTCAAGATGAAGTCGGCCAACCCCGACATCGTCGTGCTGTTCACCACGCCGAAGTCCGGAGCGCAGGCGATCAAGAAGCTCGGCGAGATGAACTGGAAGCCGCTGACCATCATCTCGAACGTCAGTGCCTCCACCGCGGCCGTGATGCGGCCGGCCGGCGTCGAGAACTCGCAAGGGGTGATCTCGGCGGCCTATGCCAAGGACGCGTCCGATCCGCAATGGGCCAACGACCCGGGCCTCGGCGCGTTCAGGGAGCTGCTCGCCAAATATCTGCCGGAGATCAACCCCGTGGATTCGTCGGCGCTGACCGGCTACAACATCGCCACCACGATGGTCGAGGTGCTGAAGCGATGCGGCGACGAACTGACCCGCGCCAATGTCATGAAGCAGGCGGCAGGCCTGAAGCAGTTTGCGCAGGGCGGGCTGTTGCCCGGCATCACGCTGACCACCGGTCCGGACGACTTCCAGCCGATCGAGCAGCTGCAGCTGATGCAGTTCAAGGGCGAGCGCTGGCAGTTGTTCGGCGAGGTCATGAGCGGCGAGCTGAAATAGGCTCTGCACGGCAGATGGGCGGCGCCGCATGACCAGCCGCCGTCCGTTGTTGCGCTCGATCTTCGATGCCGCCGTCGCCGCGGCGCATCCCGACGTCGTGCTGCCGGCATTCCTGCCGGCGGCTCCCAAAGGACGAATCATCTGCCTCGCCGCCGGCAAGGGCGCGGCCGCGATGGCGCTCGCGGCCGAGCGCCATTACCTGGACACGCTCGGGTTCGATCCCGCGAAGCTGACCGGCATCGCAACCACCCGCCACGGCCATGGTGTGCTGACCCGGCGGGTGAAGGTGATCGAGGCCGGACATCCGATGCCGGACGAGGCCGGGCTGAAGGCCGCCGACGAGACGCTGCAATTGGCGGCAACCGCCGAGCCCGGCGACCTGATGCTGGTGCTGCTCTCCGGTGGTGGGTCCGCCAATTGGGTCGCGCCGGTGAACGGTGTCAGCTTCGCGCAGAAGCAGCAGCTGACCCGCGCGCTGCTCCGCTCGGGCGCACCGATCGGCGAAATGAATACGGTCCGCAAGCATCTGTCGCGAATCAAGGGCGGCCGGCTGGCGCGGGCCGGGCAGAAGGCCGAGATCGTGACGCTGGCGATCTCCGACGTGCCGCATGACGATCCCTCGGCGATCGCATCGGGTCCGACGGTGCCCGATCCGACCACGCTGGCCGATGCCCGCGGCATCGTCGCCAAATACAAGCTCGAGGTCGACCCGGCGATCGGTCGGGCGCTCGATGATGCCGCCAATGAGAGCTGCAAGCCCGGCGATGCCGCCTTCGTCCGCGCCTCGTTCGAGCTGATCGCGCGCCCCGCCAGCTCGCTGGAGGCGGCCGTGGCCAGCGTCAAGGCCGCGGGCTACGACGTGCTCGATCTCGGCGCCGATCTCGAGGGTGAGGCCCGCGAGGTCGCGGCCGATCACGCCAAACTGGCGCGCGAGGCCCGCGCGCTCGGCCGCCGCATGGCGATCATTTCCGGCGGCGAGCTCACCGTGACGGTGCGCGGCCAGGGCCGCGGCGGCCCGAACCAGGAATATGCCCTGGCGCTCGCCGACCTCCTCAAGGACATGGAGGGCGTCGCGGCGCTCGCCGGCGACACCGACGGCGCCGATGGCGGCGGCGGCAGCGCCTCCGATCCGGCCGGTGCGCTTGTCGATGCCGAGGTCATCGCCGCGATGCGGGCGCAGGGGCTGGATCCGCAGGCCTATCTCGCCAACAACGACGCCACCGCGTTCTTCGCCGCGACCGGCGGCCTGCTGCAGACCGGACCGACGCTCACCAACGTGAACGACGTCAGGGTCATCCTGGTCGATTGAAGGGCGCGACTGCGTCCTTCAGAACTCCTCCGCGATCTTGGTGAGCATCGCCAGCAGCGCGTCGCGGCCATCCGGGCCCAGCAGCTCGTTGAGCCGCGCCTCGTGCTTCGACACCACCAGCTTCTTGGCGCGGGCCAGCACGGCGCGGCCCTTCTCGGTCAGCATCAGGATGTGCGAGCGCCGGTCGTTGGCCGAACGCACCCGCGCACACAGGTCGCGGCTCTCGAGGCTGTCCAGCAAGGACACGAAGTTCGGCCGCAGGATGCCCAGGGTGTTGGCGATCTCGGTCTGGTTACGGCCCGGATTGGCGTCGAGCAGCAGCAACACCGAGAACTGGGCCGGCGTCAGTTGCAGCGGCGCGACGCAGCGCAGGAAGTCCTCGAACACCTTCAACTGCGCCCGTTTCAGCACATAGCCAAGCAGATCCGACAGCTCGCCGAGCTGGACCGCTTGCGTCTCGTCGGCCGCTACGGCAGCTTCCTTGCGGCTTTCCCTCTTGCTGACGGGCTTGGCGCTATCGGCCATCACGGTCCGCCAAATTCATCGCATTTGCTTCCATCCCTGGTCTCGAATGCCGCAGCCGGAACAGCGGCCTTGAGATTATAATCGATAATTGTTATCCACTATATCAAACACGGGCAGCCCAATTCAACTGCCCAAGACCGGCGGACGGCGCAGGGCGCCGGCCGCGCCCGGTCACCACAGAGGGGGAGCGTCCTGTCTTGAACACAACGATCTTGCTGTTCCTGTTGCAGGACGGCATTACCAATGGCGCGATCTACGCGCTGCTCGGGCTGGCGCTCGTGCTGGTGTTTGCCGTCACCCGGGTGATCCTGATCCCGCAGGGCGAATTCGTCACCTACGGCGCCCTCACCTATGCCTCGCTCGCTGCCGGCCAAATGCCGGGCACCGCGAAGCTCGCCGTCGTGATCGGGCTCGCGGCCTTCGCCTTCGACCTCTACGCCATGCGCAAGACGCTGCACGCGCCGAAGATCGCGCGCACCTTCGGCCTCAACGTCGCCCTCCCTGTCGTCATTCTGCTCGCCAGCATGTGGGCGGCGAACCAGCGCATGCCCGCCGGCGTCAGCCTGGTGCTGTCGCTGCTGATCGTGGCCAGCATCGGCCTGTCGCTCTACCGCATCGTGTTCCAGCCGCTCGCGCACACCTCGGTGCTGGTGCTGCTGATCGCCTCGGTCGGCGTTCACCTCGCACTGCAGGGCCTCGGCCTGCTGTTCTTCGGCGCCGAGGGTCAGCGTGGCCCGACCCTGCTCAATGCCACGGCGACGCTCGGCTCGCTGCGCTTCACCGGGCAGGGCATAGCGGTCTACGGCATCACCATCGCCTTCATCGTCGGCCTCTGGCTGTTCTTCGGCCTGACGCTCTACGGCAAGGCGCTGCGCGCCACCGCCGTCAACCGGCTCGGCGCCCGCCTCGTCGGCATCCGCACCACGCTGTCGGGCCAGATCGCGTTCCTGCTGGCCTCCACCATCGGCGCGCTCTCGGGTATCCTGATCGTCCCGATCACGACGCTCTATTACGACACCGGCTTCCTGATCGGCCTCAAAGGCTTCATCGCCGCGATCATCGGCGGCCTGATCAGCTATCCGCTGACTGCGGTCGCCGCGCTCGTCGTCGGCATCGTCGAGGCGTTCTCCTCGTTCTATGCCTCCAACTTCAAGGAGGTGATCGTCTTCACGCTGCTGATCCCGGTTCTGCTGCTGCGTTCGCTCGCCGCGCCCGCGGTCGAAGAAGAGAAGGATTGAGCCGTGCGCGAGCGTTGGCCTCTCATCGTCTTTGCCGTCATCGTCGCGGCGATCCCGTTCGTCCCGGGCATGCCGCCGTTCTGGATCGTGCTGCTCGACAATATCGGCCTGTCGGCGCTGGTCGCGATGGGGCTGGTGCTGCTGACCGGCGTCGGCGGTCTGACCTCGTTCGGCCAGGCCGCCTTTGTCGGCTTCGGCGCCTACACGACTGCGGTGCTGTCGGCCAATTACGGCGTATCGCCGTGGCTGACCCTGCCGCTGTCGCTGCTGGTGTCCGGCCTCGCCGCCGTTCTGCTCGGCCTCGTCACGGTCAGGCTGTCCGGCCACTATCTGCCGCTCGGCACGCTCGCCTGGGGCCTCGGCCTGTTCTATCTGTTCAGCAAGCTCGCCTTCCTCGGCCGCAACGACGGCATCTCCGGCATCCCGCCGCTGTCGATCGGCAGCCTCAAGATGCTCGATCCCGGCACGATCTATTTCGCGATCTGGGCCGCCGTTCTGATCTCCGCACTGTTGACGATGAACCTGCTGGACTCCCGCACCGGCCGCGCCATTCGCGCGCTGCGCCGCGGCCACATCGCCGCGGAAGCGTTCGGCGTCTATGCACCTCGCGCCAAGCTGCTGGTGTTCATCTATGCCGCCGTGCTCGCCGGCCTCTCGGGCTGGCTCTATGCGCACTTCACCCGCGCCGTGAACCCGACGCCGTTCGGCGCCCAGGCCGGCATCGAATATCTGTTCGTCGCCGTGGTCGGCGGCGCCGGCTATGTCTGGGGCGGCGTGCTCGGCGCGGCGATCGTCGTCGTGCTGAAAGAGGTGCTGCAAAGCTACCTCCCGCTGCTGCTGCATGGCGAGGGCCAGCTCGAGACCATCGTGTTCGGCATTCTCCTCGTCACGCTTCTCCAGCTCGCCCCGACCGGCCTGTGGCCGTGGCTGACGGCGCGGCTGCCGTTCAAGCCGGTTGCCAAGCAGCCGGACACGTCGGTCAAACTGCCGGCGCGGGAGCGATCTGCGACGACTCCAAACGTGCTGCTCCAGGTCGACAACGCGCGTAAGCAGTTCGGCGGCGTGGTCGCGGTCAACAACGTCTCGTTCGACGTCCAGTCCCGCGAGATCGTCGCGCTGATCGGCCCGAACGGCGCCGGCAAGAGCACGACCTTCAACCTGATCACCGGCGTGCTGCCGCCGACCTCCGGCAACATCTCGGTGCTCGGCAAGGCCGTCGGCAACGCCCCGCCGCAGGACGTCGTCAAGCTCGGCATTTCCCGTACCTTCCAGCACGTGAAGCTGGTGCCGGACATGACGGTGCTCGAGAACGTCGCGATCGGCGCGCATCTGCGCGGCCATTCCAACGCGCTCACGAGCATGTTCCGGCTCGATCGCGGCGACGAAGCCAAGCTGCTCGCGGAAGCCGCGCGGCAGATCGAGCGCGTCGGGCTCGGCGACCAGATGCACCAGCTTGCCGGCTCGTTGTCTCTCGGCCAGCAGCGCATCGTCGAGATCGCCCGCGCGCTGTGCGTGGATCCGATGCTGCTGCTGCTCGACGAGCCGGCCGCCGGCCTGCGCCACATGGAGAAGCAACGCCTCGGCGCGCTGCTGCGCGACCTCCGCGCCGGCGGCATGTCGGTGCTGCTGGTCGAACACGACATGGGATTTGTCATGGACCTCGCCGACCGCATCGTGGTGCTCGATTTCGGCACCAAGATCGCCGAGGGCACACCTGCCGCGATCAAGACCAATCCGGAGGTCATCAAGGCGTATCTCGGAGCCACCGCATGAGCACGCTGCTGGAAGTCACCGACGCCCATGTCTCCTACGGCAAGGTCGAGGCGGTCCGCTCGGTCTCGCTCACCGTGGCCGAGAACGAGATCGTCACCATCATCGGCGCCAATGGCGCCGGCAAGACCACGCTGCTCAGTGCCATCATGGGCGTGTTTCCGCTGAAGGGTCGCGTCTCCTTCCTGGGCGAGGACATGGCCCGGCTGGAGATCGAGGACCGCGTCGCGCGCGGTCTCTGTCTGGTGCCGGAGCATCGCGAGCTGTTCGCCACCATGAACGTCGAGGACAATCTGCAGCTCGGCGCTTTCAGAATGTCGAAGGCCCACGCCGCACGCGGCTTCGAGCACGTCTACACGCTGTTTCCGAAGCTCAAGGAGCGGCGCAAGCAGCTCGCCGGCACGCTCTCCGGCGGCGAGCAGCAGATGCTGGCGATGGGGCGCGCGCTGATGGGCGCGCCAAAGATGCTGATGCTGGACGAGCCCAGCCTTGGCCTGGCGCCGATCATCGTCGCCGGCATCTTCGAAATCGTCGCCAAGCTGCGCCAGGAAGGCGTCTCGGTGCTGCTGGTCGAGCAGAACGCCAAGGCCGCGCTCAAGGTCGCCGACCGCGCCTATGTCATGGAGCTCGGCGAGTTCGTGCTTAACGGCAAGGCCAGCGAGATCGCCACCGACGAGCGCGTGGCGGCGAGCTATCTCGGCTTTGCCGAGGCGGCCGCGAGCTGAGCCCGATGTCGATGGGGTGAGGCGCTGCTTCAGGAGGGCGCCTCCTTCGACAGCAGGAAATCGACCATCACGCGCTCCAGCGCCCGGTACATGTCGGTGCCGGTCGCCGTCAGGCAGCCGCGCTGGCGCGCAGCGGCGATGAAGGGCGAGACCTCGGGCCGGGTGATGACACAGCCGCAATAGGCCGACGGGCTGACGGTCGTCATGTCGACCGGCAGAGGATCGCCGGGCTGCATGCCTGCCGGCGTGGCGTTGGCAACCATGTCGAAGCCTGTTGCGTTCATCGAGCCGACAACGGCGCGGCCTTTGCCCCGCTCGTTGAGGCGCGCGATCAGCACATCGCGGCGTCCGGCATCGCTGTCGTGAATGGCAAGCTCGCGCACGCCGGAATCGATCAGCGCCAAAGCGATTGCCGAGCCCGCACCGCCCGCGCCAATCTGTAGCGCGCGGCAGCCTGCAGCATCGAAGCTCGCCCCCTTCGCAGCGCCGATGAAGCCAAGGCCGTCGACCATGTCGCCATGCCAACGGCCGTCAGGACCACGCCGCATCAGATTCACGGCGCCGATGAAATGCGCGCGCTCCGTGGCCGTCGCACAGGCGCGGTAGCAGGCGAATTTGTGCGGGATGGTCGCGACGATGCCGTCGAGATTCTTCACCCGTGTCATCGTCGCCAGGAAGTCAGTCAGGTCGCGCGGCGCGACTTGGACCGCAACCAGGATCGCATAGCTGCCGCGCTCCGAGAACGCCTGGCTGACGCCGGCCGGCGCGCGCACCTGCGCGACGGGATCGCCGATGATGATGTGGAGCCGCGTGGCTCCGGTGGGGGCGGGAATCATGGTAGGCTCCCAAAACGACAAAGATCATCGTCCAAATGGCCGAAAGGCCGGCTCACCGAGCCGGCCTTCCTCACTCGAAGATATCGTCCGTCCAGTTACTTCGCCGGGACGTATTTGCCATCCTTCACCGTCAGGATGATGCGGGCGCGGTCGTCGAGGCCGGAGCGGTCCTTTTCGGTGAAGTTGTAGACGCCCTGCGAGGCCGCCAGATCCTTCTCGGTCAGCAGCGCCTGGCGGATGGCCTCGCGGAACTCCGGCGTGCCGGGCTTGGCAGTCTTCAGCGCCACCGGGATGATGCGCTTGAGGATCTCGAACGCGTCGAACGAATGGCCGGCGAACTGGCTGCGGCTGTTCGGGCCATACTTGCCCTCATACGCCTTGTTCAGCTCCATGCCCGGCTTCTTGGTCAGCGCGCTGTCGTCCTGCGTCTCCGGCGACATCACCGGACCGGACGCCATGATCACCCCCTCCGCCGCCTTGCCGGCGATACGGATGAAGTCCATGCTCGCGGCGCCATGGGTCTGATAGATCAGGCCGGTGTAGCCACGCTCGCGCAGCTCGGTCTGCGGCAACGCCGCGGCGGTGCCGGAGGCGCCGACCAGGATGGCGTCCGGATTGGCGGCGACCAGCTTCAGCACCTGGCCGGTGACCGAGGTGTCGGGACGCGCAAAGCGTTCCTCGTCGGCGATGGTGATGCCCATCGGCACAGCCTGATTCTTCAGATCGTTGAACCAGAGGTCGCCGTAGGAGTCGGAGTAGCCGATATAGCCGACGGTCTTGATGTTGTGCGCCTTCATGTGCTCGTACAGCACCTTGCCCATGATCGGCACCGGCTGCGGCATCACAACCGACCATTTCATCCGCTCCGGCGTGACCGGGAACGGCGCCAGGCCGAAATGCGGAATGCCGGCCTCGTTGGCGACGTTGGACACCGCGATGGTCGGCGGCGTCAGCGCCGAGCCCATGATGATATCGGCCTTCGATTCCGTCACGAAGCGACGGGCGTTGGTCGTGGCCGTGGTCGGATCGCCGCCGTCGTCGAGCACGATCACCTTGAGCGGCACGCCGCCGATCTCCTTCGGCACGAACTCGAGCGCATTGCGCTCGGGAATGCCGAGCGCCGCGCCCGGCCCCGTCGTCGTCGTGGTGATGCCGATGGTGATCTCGCTGGTCTGCGCCAGCGCCGGCGCTGATGCCAGCATCGCGATGACGCCAGCCGCCGCCAGATAGGCCTTCCTCATAAAATCCTCCCTCAATCTTTTCGGTTCAGCTCGTGATCCGCCGATCCTGTTTGCAGTCCCGCCCCCTGTCTGGGGCATCTTCCAACACGACCGGCCGATATGTGTCCAAACGTGATCATAGCATTGAACACGAGAAGATCACTCCTCACCAGTCGACCAAAGCACGACAGCTGAACATCCTTAAGACGGCCGCATGTCGCACCCATTTCCGCGCCTCATTCCCCGAGAAACTTGGCTCGCATCTCCTCCGGGAAAGGTGCCGATTTCAGCTTCTCCGGGTCGGCCGGATCGCGCCCGACCAGCACCCGGGTCTCGAACCCTTCGATGGCCAGCGCCTCACCCTTGAACACCTTGTGGGTGACGTCGAAGGACGAGCGCTTGATGCTCTCGATCCGGCTCTCGATCGTGATCCAGTCGCCATAGGTCGAGGGGATGTAGAACTTGGCGCGGGTGTCGACCATGGGGATGCCGACCAGGCCGTAGCGACGGACGATGTCCTGCTTGGAGAACCCGGCCGCCTCGAACATGACCGAGGTCGCATCGTCGAACATCGCGAAATAGCGCGGGTAGTAGACGATGTTGGCGGGATCGCAGTCGCCCCACTGGATCTGCACGTCGCGGCGGTGAACGAACATGTCTTGAAAGCCTCACACCATCGCCGATAGCGATCTGTAGAGTGGGCAACGGCGCGCAGCGCCTTGCCCACCATTTTCAGCGGCGGTGGGCACGCTACGCTTTGCCCACCCTCCGTTTCTCTACGTCGTCATTCCGGGGCGCGCGGAGCGCGAGCCCGGAATCCATCTCTCAGCAGTGCTAGACGCCGAATGGATTCCGGGCCCGACGCTGGCGCGTCGTCCCGGAATGACAACCACGTGGACGTCGGCGCGCGGCACTTACTTCGGCGCCATGCGCAGCGAGCCGTCGAGGCGAACGACTTCGCCGTTGAGGTAGGCGTTCTCGACCATGTGCAGCGCCAGCGCGGCGAACTCATCGGCGTGACCGAGGCGGCGAGGGAACGGGATCGCGGCGGCGAGCGAGTCCTGGGCCTCCTGCGGCAGGTTGGCGAGCAGCGGCGTCAGGAACAGGCCGGGCGCAATGGTCAGCACGCGGATGCCGAACTGCGCGAGCTCGCGCGCGATCGGCAGGGTCATGCCGACGATGCCGCCCTTGGAGGCGGAATAGGCCGACTGTCCGATTTGGCCGTCATAGGCGGCGACCGACGCGGTATTGATGACGACGCCGCGCTCACCGGTCGCCTGCGGCTCCAGCTTGGTCATGCCGTTGGTGACCAGACGCAGCATGTTGAACGAGCCGATCAGGTTGACCTTGATGACCTTCTCGAAATCGGCCAGCGGCATCGGACCGTCGCGGCCGACGACGCGCTTGGCGACCCCGATGCCGGCGCAGTTCACCAGCACGCGCGGCTGCTGGCCGAGCGCCTCGACGGCCTTGGCAACAGCCGCTTCCGCGCCGGCGGCGTCCGAGACGTCGCAGACCACCGGCACGCCCTTGATCTCGGCCGCGACCTCGTCCGCCAGCTTGGCGTTGAGATCGAACACCGCGACCTTGGCGCCCTGCGCAGCGAGCTTGCGGGCGGTGGCGGCCCCGAGGCCGGAAGCGCCGCCGGTGACGATGGCGGCCTGGTCCTTCAACAACATTGTCGTTTCTCCCTTGGATGCGTCGATCAGCCGGCGATGATGATGTCGTCGTCCGGCGTCGCGGCGTAGATGCGTTCGATCAGGTCCTTGCGGTTCTCCAGCACGGCGCGCTGGTTGATCGATCCCTTGTCGGTGACCTCGCCCTTGTCGATCGACAGCGGCACGCCGAGCAGGACGGCGCGCGTGATGCGCGTCGACGAGCCGGTCGCGGTCTGCAGGAATTTTGCGAAGCGCTGACGGAAGGCCTCGATGATCAGCGGATCGGCCGCCGTGGCGGCGAGGTCGTCGAACGGCAAGGTCGCGTTGATCAGGCGGCAACCATCGAGATCGAGCACGACGATTGCTGCGATCTCGTCGCGGTTGATGCCGGCGATGATCACATCGCGCGCCAGCGGCGCGCACGCAGCCACGAAGCGGGCCCGCAACGGGCCGACGGAAACCCAGGTGCCGCTCGCCAGCTTGAAGTCCTCGGCAACACGGCCGTCAAAATCGAAGCCGGCATTGAAGTCGTCGGGATCGACGGGCTTCAGCGCGTCGCCCATCTTGTAGTAGCCTTCGTCATCAAAGGCCGCGGCCGAGACCTCCGGCAGGCGCCAATAGCCCGGCGTCACGTTCGGCCCCTTGGCGCGCACTTCCATCTTGCCGTTGTTGGGAACGAGCTTGGCCTCGTTGCCGGAGACGGGCAGGCCGACATGGCCGGAGCGGCTGGTGCGCGGATTGACCGACATGAAGAACGGTGCGGTCTCGGTGGAGCCGAGGCCCGTCAGCATCGGCACACGAGTGCCCGTCTCGGCCACCGAGAGCTCGTCGAGCTCGTTCCAGACATGCGGCGCCAGTGCGGCGCCGGAGAAGAACATCGCGTGCAGCCGCTGGAAGAAGGACTTCCGCAGCGCCGGGTCCTCGCGGAAATAGGGCAGCAGCGACTCGTAGCCCTTGGGGACGTTGAAATAGACCGTCGGCGAGATCTCGCGCAGGTTTCGCACGGTCTCCTCGATGCCGCCTGGCACCGGCTTGCCCTGGTCGAGATACATCGAGCCGCCGTTGAACAGGGTCAGGCCGATGTTGTGGTTGCCGCCGAATGTGTGATTCCAGGGCAGCCAGTCGATGATCACGGGCGGCTCGTCCTTGAGGAAGGCGAGCGTCTCGCGGATCATCACCTGGTTGGCGCAGATCATCCGCTGGGTGTTGATCACGGCCTTCGGATTGCCGGTCGAGCCCGAGGTCAGCAGGAATTTCGCGATCGTGTCCGGACCGATCTTGTCATGGGCGGCGTCGAGGCCAGGAAACAGCGGCGATGCGATCAGATCGGCGAGCATCGTGATCTTGCGGCCCGGCACCGAGCCGAACGACGCCACGATCTCGGTGCCTTCGGGTACGTTGGCGATGAGCGCGTCGGCGAACTTGTCGGCGTCGTCGACGAAGACGAGGCCCGGCGTCAGCAGCTTCATCAGGTAGGCGAGCTTGCCGTAGTCGCGCGACACCAGCGAATAGGCCGGCGACACCGGACAGAACGGCACGCCGGCATAGAGCGCGCCGAACGCGACCAGCGCATGGTCGATCGAATTGCCCGACAGGATCATGACCGGCCGGTTCGGCGACAGCCCGCGCGCGAGCAGCCCCGACGCGATGTGCCGGCTCGCCGCCAGCAGCGTGGCATAGGTCAGCTCGCGCCAGCCCTCCGGGCCAACGCGCTCGGCCATGAACACGCGCTCAGGCGTGGCTTTGGCGAAGTGATGCAGCCGGTCGGTGATCCGCGGCGGATAGTCGCCGAGCGGCTGCTTCGGACGGAGATAGATGGTGCCGTCGTCTCGGCGGTCGACCGTGACGGCCGGGTCATTGAACGAGATCGCGCGCAACGGATGAACACTGGCGCTGCGCGCCGTGTCGTCCGTTCCTCCCTGTGTGCTTGTTATTGTTTGTGCGGTCATGTCACGTCGGCTTCACTTTGGCGGTCTTGTGATCGAGGAAGGCGCGGATGCGATTCTTGGCCTCCTTGTCGCTCTGCGCGACGGTGGCCATCAGCGATTCCATCAGCAGGCCGGTCTGCGGATTGGCCTCGGCGATCATCGGCAGCGCCTGCAGCACCGCGAAATTCGTCAGCGGCGCGTTGTTCGCGATCTTCGCCGCCAGCTCCATCGCCTTGGTCATCGAGGCGCCGGCCTCGACCAGATATTGCGCGAAGCCGTAGGACGAGCCTTCGGTCGCCGAATAGACCCGGCCGGTCAGCATCATGTCCATCATGCGGGCGACGCCGATCAGGCGCGGCAGCCGCACCGAGCCGCCGCCACCGACGAAGATGCCGCGCTGGCCCTCGGGCAGCGCGAAGTAAGCCGACGGCTCGGCAACACGGATATGCGCGGCGCAGGCGAGCTCGAGACCGCCGCCGATGACGGCCCCCTTCAATGCGGCGATCACCGGCACGCGGCAATACTGGATGCGGTCGAACACGCGATGCCACATCTGCGAGTGCACCAGGCCTTCGGTGGCGTCACGTTCGCGCAGCTCCGAGAGATCGAGGCCGGAGGAGAAATTGTCGCCAATCCCGTGGATCACGATGCAGCGGACGTCGTCAGGCAGGCTGGTGAAGCACTCGCCGATGGCGAGGATGATGCCGTCATTCAGCGCGTTGCGCTTGGCCGGGCGGTTGAGCCCGATCGTCAGGACGGCGCCCTGCTGTTCGATCTGCAGCAGAGACGAATCCCCCGCAGGCGTGGCGGTGTCGGCGTTTCCCATGGGCTCTATTGTGTCCTGTTCAGAATAGTTATGTTTTATAACGATCTTCGCGGGAGTCAACAAGCGGCGCCCGACATCATGTTGTGCAATGCAAAAGAACAAGCCGCCGAGGGGCTCGGTCGCGCAGCATCGTAAGGCCCGCCTGCGCGCAAAGGCAAATGACATGATCCGGCATTCCCGCGGCGAAATCACGCCCGGGGCTTGCTGATATTCTTCACCCTCCGGTGCGGAGGGCGCAGGGAAGGCCAGGCGCCGGCTGACGCCTGCGGCCCGCCTGCGAGAAAAATGCAGGCGGCAGGTACCACAGGTGTAGCCGGGAACGCCCGGCCTTCCCTGCGCGATGGTCTTCACGCTTATACGCAGTCTCCCTGGTGCACCGGCTTGTTGGCCACCATGATCCGCGCGGCGCGTTGGCGCCATCGCGAACGTAACACCGGCAACGGGGTGTCAGGACGCTGCGACTTCACGTCCGCGTCACGTCGTTCGTCCGCGCGCCCGAAGACACGCTGCGACATGATCGCGGCCACCGCTCCCCGCCCCGCGTGTCGTGACGATCGCGCGCTACGCCCCTCGGCTTGGGACGGGATGGCGAGAGGAAATCACGTTTTCCGATAACACGCAAGATATTTATTTTTATCAGAATATGCTGGGAGGCTGCCGTTTAGGCCGGAGCCCCGGGGCGACTTCCGAGATGAACGGCCGACAACATTGCATTCAGGGTGGCTTCAAAGCGCGCCCTATAGAACGTCATCGTCACCACACTTCCCAATGGAGGGGACCATGGTTTCGCTGAAGACATCTCTCGCAGGCGGCATCGCCGCGCTCGCCGTCACCGCCACCCTGCTCGCCGGCGCGGCGCCGGCTCAGGCTCACGACGGGCGCAACGCGGCGCTGTTCGGCGGCCTGGTGGCCGGAGCTCTCATCGGGGGCGCGCTGGCGGCAGCGTCGGAAGCGCAGGCGTATGAGCCTGCGCCGGTCTACCGGTCCCACTATCGCGACGCGGCGTATGGCGGCTACGGCTACGGCTACGAGCGCTACCGCTATGTGCCGGCTCGCCACTATCGCAATTGCGACCACGACGGCTACGGCCGGGCTTCGGGCTGGGACGACGAGGATTAGTCGTAGGTCTACCGAATACGAAGCCGTCGCGACGAACAGCCGTTTCAACCAGTTGCTCCGTCATGCCCGGGCTTGTCCCGGGCATCCACGTCGTTCGGAGCATGCAGAACCACGTGGATGGCCGGGACAAGCCCGGCCATGACGACGTGGAGACAGGCAAGCCCTAAACTCCCGACCGCTTTATGCGATCGCCCTTCGCAAGGAGAGCGTAGCCTACAGCACCACATGCACGTCGATGAGGACGCGATCGGCGTGGCGGGCGGCGGAGCCTATGAAGACGTGCTCCATCAGCCAGCGATACTTCTCGTGGCCGGTCTCGAAGCGCGGGTGGGTGCGGAAGTAGATCAGCCTGGGGTCCACCGGCTCGCCGCGCTTGAGCTTCTGCAGCAGGTCGACCGGCCCGAAGCGGATGCCGCGGTTCTCGACGTAAATCGTCGCGCCGTCGTCGGTCTCGAAGCCGTATTTCGCTTCGAGGTCGATCAGCTCGTTGGGACGGATGACCTGGAAGTCGGCGCCGAAGTTGCAGATCCTGCCGCTGATGCCCTCACCGGCGCGACCGGGGCCCTTCACCTCTCCGCCATGGATCGGGATGATCCGGCGCACGCCGATGCCGGTCTCGCCGGCACTGGTGACGTCGCCGATCATCACGGTGAGGGTGAAGACGTAGCGAGTCTCGAGGATCGGAGTCGTCATCAGCGGGCCATCATCTGTTGCGGCAGCCAGGTGGCGAGGAGCGGGAAGGCGATCAGGATCACCAGCCGGATCAGGTCGGTCGCGACGAACGGCAGCACGCCCTTGAAGATCGTCGAGAACGACACGTCCTTCACCACGCTCTTGATCACGAACACGTTCATGCCGACGGGGGGATGGATCAGGCCAAGCTCGACGGTCATCACGATGATGACGCCGAACCAGATCGGATCGAAGCCGAGATGCGAGATCACCGGGAAGATGATCGGCACGGTCAGGATGATCATCGCCATCGCGTCCATCAGGCAGCCGAGGACGAGATACATCACCATGATCAGCGCCAGCACCCCGTAGGGCCCGAGGCCGAGACCGGTGAGGAACTCCGTCACCTTCTGTGGCGTCTGCGTCACCGTCAGGAAGTAGCCGAAGATCAAGGCGCCGATCAGCACAGTGAACACGGCCGCGGCGGTACGCGTCGCCTGCAGCAGCGAAGCCAGGATCTTCTCCTTGTTCAGCCGGCCGGTGAACACGCCGATCAGGAACGCGCCGGTGGCGCCGACGCCGCCGGCTTCCGTCGGCGTGAAGCGCGGCAGGAAGGGCAGACCGTAGAGGCCGCCGATCACGAACAGGAACAGCAGCACCGGCGCCCAGATGCCCTTCAGGCCGGCGATGCGCTCGCGCCACGGCGGCGCCTCGCCCCTGGGCAGGAAATCCGGCCTGACACGGCCGATCACCGTGATGGTGATCATGTACATGGTCATCGCCAAGAGGCCGGGGATGATGCCGGCGATGAACAGCTTGCCGATGTCCTGCTCGGTGATGATGCCGTAGACGGCGAGCACGGTCGACGGCGGCAGCATCGCGCCCAAGGTGCCGCCGGCGGCGATGACGCCGGTGGCGAAGGATTGCGGATAGCCGAAGCGGCGCATCTCCGGATAGGCCACGGCCGAGAAGGTCGCGGCGGTCGCCACCGACGAGCCGCAGATCGCGGCGAAGCCGCCGCAGGCCGCCACCGTGGCGATGCCGAGCCCGCCGCGCAGATGGCCGACGAAGCCGTTGGCGGCGCGGAACAGCTCGCGGCTCATGCCCGAGTTGGACACGAACGTTCCCATCAGCAGGAACATCGGGATCACGCCGAACGTGTAGTCCGTGACCGTGCGCATCGAGGTCTGGCCGACCAGCTTCAGCGCCGCCGTACCGTTGACGAGATAGGCGAAGCCGGACACGCCGACGAGTCCCATCGCCATGCCCACCGGCACGCGCAGCAGCATCAGCGCAAACAGCGCAACGAAGCCGATGACGGCAACCGCATCCGTGCTCATGCGGCGCTACTCCGTGGGCTTGACTTGAGGGTCATGAATCTCCTCGGGGTGGAAGATCAGGCGATAGGTCCGGATGGCGATCAGGAGCACCGCCGAAACGTCGCCGATCCAGGCGACGGCGAAGAACGGCCAGGTCGGCATGTGCAGATCGAAGGTGAGGACGTTGTCCTCATAGGTGCCGCGCACCTTGTCGAACAGGGTCCAGGTCTGCACCGTGACGACGAACAGCAGTACCAGCGTTGCGAAGATGTCGATCCAGCGCTGATAGCGCGGGCCAACATTGCCCCAGATGAGATCCACGGTGATGTGGGTGCCGCGGTATGACGTCGCAGCGATGCCCCAGAAGATCAGGATGCCGAGCAGCATGCGCCCGATGTCGAAGGAATCGGGGATCGAATAGTTCAGCGTGTTGCGGAGCAGCACCGACAGGAAGATGTCGAGCGCGACGATGCCGACGAAGAACGCGGCGATCCACTCGATCCCGTCGATGATCCGGTCCATGAAGGCGCGCTGCATGGCGTCCCCGTGTCAGAAAGCTTGGTGGTTATGGTGGATGCGAAGCGAGCTGCTGCGTAGCGGGCGGTTCTTAGCCTCTCCCCGCTCCCGGGGAGAGGCCGGATTGCATCGTAGATGCAATCCGGGTGAGGGGCTCTCCGCACGGTCGGTGCGTGCGGCTGCCCCTCACCCCAACCCTCTCCCCGTAAGGAACGGGGAGAGGGAGCGCACCGTCCGCCGCGCAAGAGCTTGGGTATGAAAAGAAGCTACTGTGCCAGCGCCTTGTACTTGGCGAGCGAGGCCTTCAGCTCGGTCATGGCGGCCTCGGCATCGACGCCGGTCTTCTTGACGCCATCGGCCCAGGTCTTGAACAGCGGCTCGGAGGCCTTTTTCCACAACGCGGTCTGCTCCGGCGTCAGCTTGTAGACCTCCTGGCCGGACTCGGCCTTGATCTTGTCGACGCCGGCATCCTCAAACTTGCCCCAGGGCTCGCCGACCTTGCCGGCGGCCTCCGTGTTGCAATTGTCGTCGATCGCCTTCTTCTGCATCGCCGACATCTGGTTGTACTTGTCCTTGTTCATGACGAACACGAAGGTCGTCACGTAGAACGGCGCATCCATGTGGTACTTCGTGACCTTGTCGACTCCGAACAGCACCAGCGAGCCCGCCGGAAAGGTGACGCCGTCGGCGACGCCGCGCTCGATGATGTCGCGCACTTCCGGCGCCGACGACTGCACATTGGTCCCGCCGAGCAGGGTGACGAAATTGGCGATCGTCGCATCGGCCGGGCGGATCTTCATGCCCTTGACGTCCTCAGGCACGACGACCTTCTTGGTGCGGGTGTGGAAGGCCGACGGCGTGTGGACGAAGGCGAGGCAGTACTTGACGTCCTTCATCTCCTTCTCGGCATATTTGCGATACCACGCGTCCAAACCTTCCGAGCCGCCCTTGGCGTCGGAAATCAGGAACGGCAACTCGCCGGCGCCGATGATCGGGAAACGGCCAGGCTGATAGCCGGGATTCACATAAGTGACATCGGCGATGCCGTCGCGCGCCATGTCATAATGGTCGAACGCCTTGCCGAGCTGCTGGGCCGGGAACACCTTGCCCTTGATGGTGCCGCCCGAGGCCTTTTCGACCGACGCGGCCCAATCCTCCAGCGCCTTCTGCAGCGGATGGCTCGCCGGCACCCAGTGCGAGATCTTCAATTCGAATGTCTTGTCCTGCGCGAGCGCGGGGGTCACACCGGCGGCCAGAGCCAACGCCAGAAGCGTCTTCCTCATCGGGATCGTCTCCTCCATCAGTGGGCCTTCGAGGGCCCTTTGCTTCATTGTTATAGCATATAAGCATCATTGCAAGCGCGGCAGCAGGTTGGCCACCAGTGCACGCGCCAAGCGGAGCCTAGCGCGCCCGCCAGCGCAAGTCTGGCAGACGAAAGTTGCAGGCCCGTGGCCATTTCATTAACACGTTAAGGATCTCGCCTGCACCCGAAATTGCACGGCGGGAGCATCGCACCACGAAATTGCCGCAGGGCCGCACCGGACGCCCGGCGACATCGCGCGCGACCCATCCGCGTGCATCCGATGCGCAACGTGTCAAACGCCCGCGCAAAAGACGTTTGAAACTTTGTAGGCGGTGCAAAATCCGCGCTGATGTCGTTGACTGCGGACATCGCCAGCAACGATCGAGACACTCATGAGCAGCGTCCCCGCCGGATTCGAACCGCATTTCCGCAAGAGCCCGTTCACCGATCCCTGGGAGCCGCTCTACGCCAAGAAAACCGACAAGGCCGTCATCCTCGGCCTGCGGCTCGCCACGCCGCACACCAATTCGCGCGGGCTGATCCATGGCGGGCTGATCGCATCGCTGGCCGACAATGCGATGGGCTATAGCTGCGCCCAGGCGCTTGGCTGGAAGGCGTCGCTGGTGACGATCAACCTCGCGGTGGACTACATCGGCAGCGCCGGGACCGGACAGTGGCTCAGCGTCGAGAGCGACGTCATCAAGAGCGGACGCACCGTCTGCTTCGTCCAGAGCCTGGTGCTGGCCGACGACGCCGTGATCGCGCGTGCAAACGCGACCTTCCGGGTGGTGCCGAAGAAGGGGTGATCGAAACCGCCGTTCTTTCGCATCAAGACCAGTATCGCACCAAGGTCGGCGCAATCGCATCCACTCGTCATTCCGGGTTCAAGGCCTTCGGCCTTGCCCCGGAATGACGGGGTGTGGCGTCGTAGTCGCTTTCAGTCGAAACGCCAGTCGCAGGTTGCGGTGATCAGGTCGATGAAGGCGCGCACTTTGGCGGAGAGCAGGCGGGAGCTCGGAAACACGATGTGGATCGGGAGCGGCGGAGGCTCGTATTTCGCCAGCACCCGCTTGAGACGGCCGCCGCGCAGCGTGTCCGCCGCCTGATAGGCCATCACCCGTGTCACGCCGCCGCCCGCCTCGGCATACTGGATCGCGGCGTCGGCATTGTTGGTGACGAGCCGCGGGCTGACCGCCATCCGCAGTTCCCTGCCGTCCTTGACAAAGCGCCATTCGTCGGACGGACCGAACTGGATGGTCTGGTGCTTCGTCAGCGCCTCGGGCGTCCGCGGCTCACCATGGACCTTGAAGTAGGCGGGAGCTCCGACCACGATCCGGCGCATGCTGCCGACCTGGCGGGCCACGAGCGACGAATCGCCGAGATGGCCGATACGAACGGCACAATCGACGCCGTCCTCCACCAGATTGATCTGGCGGTCCTCGAGGCGCAGCTCGGCCGCGACCTCGGCATAGCGGCTCAGATACGCGGCCATGACCGGACCGACATGGAGCCGGCCGAAGCCGACGGGCGCCGAGACCACCAGCCGCCCCACCGGCTGCAGGCGCTCGCTCTCCGCGGCGCGCTCCGCCTCCGCCAGATCGGCCAGGATGCGGCTGGCGCGGTCGAGATAGCGTCGTCCGGAATCGGTCAGCGTCACCGAGCGCGTCGTCCGCTGCAGCAGGCGGACGCCAAGATGCGATTCGAGCGCGGCGACCAAACGGGTGACCGCCGATGGCGACAGCTTGAGCCGGCGCGCCGCCGGTGCGAAGCCGTTCAGCTCGGCGACGGTGACGAAAGCCTGCATGCCATCGATGCGGTCCATGGGATTATTGCAGCATCTGCAACGATCCAATGTCAACTGGCCAGATTATTTCCGAAGAGGATTGGGACCATATTGGCTCCACGGCGGCAGTCACTGCCGCAGCGACAAGGAGTCATTGCGATGACCCAGACAACCATCCAGGCACCCGGCGACGTCATGTTCTCCCCCGCCGTCAAGGCGATCCAGGCGCGCAAGGGGTCGCGCGAGAGCTACGCGCATGTGGAGCAGAGCCGCGGCTTTCGCCACGAGGTCGACGCCGATCTCGCCGGCCGCCTCGCCGAGGCCACGAGCTTCTATCTCGCGACCGCCTCGGCCGAGGGTCAGCCCTATATCCAGCACCGCGGCGGACCGAAGGGCTTTCTCAAGGCGCTCGACAGCCACACGCTGGCCTTCGCCGACTTCAGCGGCAACCGGCAATATATCACCCAGGGCAATCTGTCGGAGAACCCGCACGCCTACATCTTCATCATGGACTACGCGCATCGCCGCCGGGTGAAGATCTGGGGGACGGCGCGGGTGGTGGAGGATGATGCCGCGCTGACGGCCTCGCTGATGCCGAGAGGCTACAAGGCGCGGCCCGAGCACGTCATCCTGTTCACGATCAGCGCGTGGGACACCAACTGCCCGCAGCACATCCCGCAGAAGTTCGACGCGGCCGACGTCGCGGAAGCGCTGGCCGTTCGCGATGCTCGCATCGCGGAGCTCGAGGCCGAACTGGCGCGGTTGAAGGGCGAGAGCAAGCCCTCCGCCTAGGTCCTGCGCGCTGCGGGCCGCGCCTTTGGCTTGTTAGTCATTCCGGGGCAGTCGCCAGTGCGCAGCGGCGCACTGGCGATTGAACCCGGAATGACGGTGAGTGGGACTCGACTGATCAGCTCACGCCGCCTCGGCCGCCCTGCCCCATTCGAACTCCGGAAAATATTGCGCCATCATGCGCTCGGCATAGGCGACCAGATTGCCGAAGCTTTCGGTGCGGCGGCGTAGCTCGGACTCGAAGAACGGCGTGAGGATGCCGGCGACGACGGCGAACGCCGTCGCGTCGGTGCCGCAAGGACGATCGCCCATCAGATAGGGCCGGTCGCCGAGCTGCACCGACAGCGCGCGCAGCGAGCGTGCGGCGAGATCGACGTCCTCGTCCGGCGCGTGGCGGCCGAGCCCGGAGATCAGATAGTTCTCGGCGACGCGAAACTGCGCGTCCTCGCGCAGCTTCTCGCGCTTGTCGGCCGGCACGCCGTCGAAGAAGTGGGCCGGCCCCTTGGCGAAGTTGACCGGATCGACCCAGCGCGCCCCGACCAGCGCGAAATACAGGTGATGCTCGATCATACGCTCGAACCCCCAGGCCTGCGCCCGCGCGCGCACGTCGAGCCCATGATCGAAGTCGAAGCCATATTTGCGCTCGACATGGGCGCGGATGAAGGTCGAATCGGCGATCAGCTCGCCGCTGTCGTCGATGAAGGGCAGCTGCCCCTTCGGCGATGCCGGCGGCATCGCCCGCTGCTTCCGAAAAGCGAGGCCCGCCATCTTCAATTGCACCTCCGTCTTGGTGACGAAGGGGCTGATCTCCGGCAGGCCGAAGCCCGCGCCCAAACCGAACAATGTGATCATGACAGCACTCCCGACTTCCTGAGCAGACGCCGGACGCTACGAGCATGCTGCTGCCACCATGGTGTCAGCAGCGGCAGTAGCGTGGTGGCAAGGCCAAGGCCATAAAACATCATCATCGACATCACCCCTTCAATCTCGTTGTTGGCCCGGTATAAGGACAGGCTGCTGCCAGCATCCTGTCAGCATCGGCGGGGGTGCTCGCCCATGCAGGACACACCATGAGACGCGCCGACCGGCTATTCCAGATCATCCAGGTGCTGAGACGCACGCGCCGCCCATTGACGGCGGATGCGATCGCGGCCGAGCTCGAGACCTCGAAGCGCACGATCTATCGCGACATCGCCACCCTGATCGGCCAGCGCGTGCCGATTCGCGGCGAGGCCGGCATGGGCTACATCCTGGAGAAAGGTTTCGATCTGCCCCCCCTGATGCTGACGCCGGACGAGATCGAGGCGGCGGTGCTTGGCGCGCAATGGGTCGCGGTCAACGCCGACCCGGTGCTGGCGCGCGCGGCGGAGGACCTGATGGCCAAGATCGCCGACACCGTGCCGGAGCGGCTGCGGCCATTCGTGCTGGAACCGGCGAGCCGCGCGCCGCGGCCGTGGATGCGCGAGCCGGACCGCATCGACATGTCGCGCACGCGCTCGCAGATCCACGAGGGACGCAAGATCAGGCTGCGCTATCGCGACGAGCAGGGCCGCGACAGCGAGCGCGTGATCTGGCCGATCGCGATCGGCTATCATGACGCGGTGCGCATCCTCGCCGCCTGGTGCGAGCTGCGCCGCGACTTCCGCAGCTTCAGGACCGACCGTGTCGTCGAGGCGGATTATCTCGACGATAAATATCCCGAAAGGCGCGAGGCGCTGCGCGCCAAATGGCGGCGCAGCCTGGTGTGGGAGGTTCCCAAGGATGTCTAAACCGATGTCTGGCGAAACTGACAGCAGCCCCTGTCAGAGCTGCGGCGCGTGCTGCGCCTATTCGTCGAACTGGCCGCGCTTCACGATCGAGGAGGATGCCGCGCTCGACCTGATCCCGGCCGAGCTGGTCAACGAGCGGCTGTCGGGCATGCGCTGCGACGGCAACCGCTGCTGTGCGCTCGATGGCGAGATCGCGCGCGCCGTGGCGTGCCGGATCTACGCGATCCGTCCCGAGGTGTGCCGCATTTGCATGCCGGGTGACGCCGAATGCGCGATGGCCCGGCGCAAGTTCGGGCTGCCCGTGCTCGCCTGAGCAAAGGCAAGGAAGACGGGGAGTCAGGCCGTGACCGGCTCGGGGCTGTCGTCGAGATCGTCCTCGAACGGCTTCATCACCGACAGTGGCTTGGTCGACAGCGAGATCGGCTTGCGGCTCGAGGTCGCGCCGGCCGGACCCGCCCGACCGCCGCGGGACTGCGCATACAGCGCCGATCCGACCCGGCCGCCGAACTGCGACAGGACCTGCTCGCTGCAGGTGGATGCAATCGCAAGCGCCAGCGGGTGAAGATGCGTGCGCCGGTAACAGAACAGCGCCAGCATGGCCCTCACATCGGCGGAGACGCTCTCGACCAGCGCGGGCAGCCCGTTGGCGTCGGCACGGTAGAGCTCACCGAGAAGCTCGTCGCCGACCGGGCACGAATCGCTGTCGAACGCATCGCGGCTTTGAAGCATCGGTTTGATTGCCATGACGCGACGATGCAGCGCGAATCGCTAATGACCGGTTAACCAAACCGAACGGTCGTCCCACCCCCGGCTTGACACGGGACTGCCGCGGTCGGTGCGGCTTCGCCGTGACGCACCGTGGCCGAACGCTCAGCCGTTTGCGGCCATGAAGATCGAGAGGCCGAATCCGGTGAGGTGATGCAGCGCCTGGTCGACGCCGATCAGGGTCCAGAACCAGGGGTGCTCGGTATTCATGCCGAACCGCGACGAGCAGATGCCCTTGATGCGATCGATCGTGATGTGAATGGCGAAGTCGATCACGGCGACGAACCAGAATCTCGGCGCGACGATCAAGATCAGGACCATGGCGACGGCGAGATGGATCAGGCAGTGCACCAACAGCGGCAGCGCCCAGCCCTTCCGCTGGTCCTTGCCATAGGCCATCCAGGCGTTCTGCAGCACGAAGTCGCCAATGATGTGCTTGAAGGTCAGCAGCAGCATCCAGCCGACCAGCGCACCAACCGGAACCTGCGACGACAAAGAGGGAAAAGACAAAGCTGACGCTCTCGCTACGACTAACCCTTGGAACCAACCCTTGGACGCACGGGGAACTGGAGGCGTTCAGCGCAATCTGATGAGAATACCCGGCCAATTCGACGCGTATGCGACGCTTATGACATCTCCGGTAGCGAATTGCACGCGAAAGGGAACTTCAAATCGCACCTTGCTACCCTTCGCGGCAATCCCGCCGGGGGTAAGGTTACCCACGCCGCGGCGCATCCGGCGGCAACCGTCGCTGCGGCGGCGTCATTCCGCGGCGTTGGTTTTCGGCACTGAGAGCGCCCTCGCCCGGATCTGCGCGATGGTCCGCTTCAGCGCCCCCTGTCCCGGCTCTGCCAGCGCAACGGCGCGCGCCTCGGCGATGGCGGAGGCGAGATCCGAGATCGGCAGGACGCCATCGAAGGTGGGCTTGGCCAGGCCATCGATGATGGCATGCCAATCAGCGAGACCCTGCCGGTAGCCGTCGCCCTGCCCCTGGATCATGGTCGCCGTCGCGATCACGGCGGGCGCCGCCGCAGGCTGCTTGTCCAGCGCGCGCGCGATCATGTGCAGCCATCGCTCGGCCCAGGCGCGCTCCTCGCCATAGCGCACCGACTGCAGCCGCCAGCGCCGCAGGCCGGCCATCAGCTTGAGGCGGCGAATGGCCAACCGCGATCGGACCGAAAAGCGGACCTTGACCCGGCGCCGACCTAACCAGCCGATCTGCTCGAAGGCTGCCAGCAACGATTCCGCCACGGCTTGCGGCAGCGCACCGATCAGCTCGTCGAGGCGGAACCTCCTGACGTCGTCGCTCTCGCGTCCCTCCGGGCGCTTCCCCATGTCGAGGCTGATCAATCTGAGCTGGGCGATCCGGATCGGATCCTCGTAGGCCATGCGGGCGGCCAGCAGCTGCGCGATCTGAGACAGCATGCCGGCATCGACGTTCGATCTGCGCACGAACCGCTTGATGCGATCGACATAGAGCTGCGCGTAGCTCGCGCCCTGATACTCCATCAGCAGATGGATGCCATCGCTCACCGCCGGCACGGCGGCGTCAGGAAGGCCCTGAGGCAGAAAAGGCGGCTCGCCATCGTCGACGCCGATGACGTCGGCGAACAGATATCGCAGCGAGGACCGGACGCTTTCCACTGGGCTTCAGGCTCCCCGGATCACGCCGGCTTGGCGACGGGCGCCGGCGCGGTGGTCTGTTGCGCCAGCCGCCGCTCGAGCGTTTCGATGTTCTGGAACAGCCGGGCGCTGGCGAGGCGCAGGAAGTAGAAGGCGAAGGCGGGGTTCTGGACGTAGAGCTGCTCGACCTGGTCGTAGGAGACCGACAGGATCAGACCGCCCTCGACGCATTCCAGCGTCTGCGTGCGCGTATTGGACGGCGAGATCATGCCGAACTCGCCGACGATCGCACCGACCGGCAGCTCGATACCGGATTCGACCAGGCGGAAGCGGCCACTGACGATGTAGTACATGCTGTCGGCCTTCTCGTCCTTGTAGAACAGCACCTCGCCTGGACCGCATTTGCGCTCGGTCATGAACGGCTTCAGCCATTCCATGGAGAGGTCGCTGTTGACCGACTGCTTCACGTCGCGGACCAGCTGCAGCATCTGGTGGAGCCGGTAGCTGTTGAGCGGCAGCAGCACCCCGTGCAGGATCAGGACCGGGTAGTTGTGCATCGGCACCGCGGTCGCGATCAGGACGATATTGGTGAGGATGGCGAATACCCGCAGCGGAATCATCGTCCGCATCGACAGCGTGGCGACCACGAAGATCGAGGCGAAGAGGCTGCCGGCGGCGCCCGCATGTTCGACCAGGTGTGAGGTATCCATCGGGATCAACCAGACTCTTGGGACGCAGGAGGGCGGACGCTCGGTTCCGAGCCTCCTTTTGCCTAATTTAGCGTGTCCATGCCGACCTCTGATATACGGCGAACAGACGACGTTTGAACCGGTATTTGAGCCGGTACGGAAAAATTCCCCGCTCGACGTAGAACGGCTGGACCTGCCGGATGACGCTGCAAAACCGATCCACCCGCATCGTTGACGGGATTCCCCCGATCGGGGCACCTTGACGCCGCCGCGATCTCCTGCGGCTCTGAGATCAGCGACTGACGCCCGCCCGCAATGACCAAACCGCAGCACCCTGCCCTGGCGGCATTCGTCACCGCGCTGACCGGACGCAACATGACCAGAGCGGCCTATGTGGCCGTGGCGCTCGGCATGAGCGCCATGGTGTTGTTGACGATGGACCCCGCCTACGAGGCCGGGGGGCGCTGGATCATCGCCCTGCTGTGGGGATGCCTTGTCTTTTTCGTCGTCGAATGGGCCGCTCGGGTTCAGCAGGCGGTGCGGGCGCATCGCGCCGCCGCCTACCTGATGTCGGGCCGGGGACTGCTGGACACGCTCTCCGCCCTCGCCGTGCCGGTTGCGCTGGTCTCGGGCATGGAGTCACGCACCGCGTGGCTGCTGGCGGTCATCTGGGTGCTCAAGGTGATCCCCGGCGTGCCTGGCCTGCGCCAGCTCCGCCGGGTGCTCGTGGTCGAAGCACGCCCGCTGCTGTCGGTGCTGGTGCTGTTCCTGCTGGTGCTGTTTCTCGGATCGGTCGCCGAATACGCGCTCGAACACGACGAGCAGCCGGCCACCTTCGGCACCATCCCCTCCGCGCTATGGTGGGCCGTCGTGACCCTCACCACCACGGGCTATGGCGACGTGGTGCCGATCACGCCGCTCGGGCGGGTGGTCGCCGCCACGGTGATGATCTCCGGCCTCGGCGTGTTCGGCCTATGGACCGGCATCCTGGCGACCGGCTTCGCCGCGGAAACCCGGCGCGACAACTTTCTGAAGACCTGGGAATCGGTCAGCAGGGTACCGTTCTTCGCCAGCCTCGGGCCCGCCACGATCGCCGACGTTGCGCAGATGCTGCGCACCATCGACCTGCCGCCGCGCGCCACCGCAATCCGCAAGGGCGAGCCGGGGGACTGCATGTATTTCATCGCCGCCGGCGAGGTCGAGGTCGACCTTCCCGGCAAGAAGGTCCGGCTCGGCGAGGGCGCGTTCTTCGGCGAGATGGCGCTGCTCGGGAACAACCTGCGTTCGGCCGACATCAGCACGACCGGACTGTCGAAGCTGCTGGTCCTCGACCTCGTCGATTTCCGCGTGCTGATGGCACGCCACCCCGATCTGGCGCAGAGCATCGATGCCGAGGCCAGGCGCCGAACCATGGAGAACAGGACATGACGACAGGACGGACCACCCAGGCCGATGACGCGCCGAGCATGCCGCTCCTGACCATCGACGGCGCACGCGCCACCATTCGGCTCAATCGTCCGCAGCATCTCAACCGGCTCCAGCCGGAGGATCTCGGCGAGCTGCTGGCGCTGTTCGACCGGGTCGAGGCCAACGCCGCCTTGCGCGTGCTGGTCCTGACCGGCACCGGGCGGGCGTTCAGCGCCGGCTTCGACCTTGGCGCCATCGGCGCAACGCCGGCGGATACGGCCGAGGCTTCCAGCCCGGCATTCGAGGAGGTCGTCGACCGGCTGGAGGACCTCGCGCTGCCGACGATCTGCCGGCTCAACGGCGGGGTCTATGGCGGCTCGACCGATCTGGCGCTGGCCTGCGATTTCCGGATCGGGGTCGATACCAGCGAGATGTTCATGCCGGCAGCGCGGCTCGGGCTGCACTACTACCCGAATGGCATCAAGCGCTACGTGTCCCGCCTTGGTATCGACAATGCCAAGCGTCTGTTCCTGACGGCGGAGAAGATCGACGCGGCCGAGATGCTGCGCATCGGCTATCTCACCGGCGTGGCGACGCCCGATGCGCTCGACGCGGAGGTCGACCGGCTGGCGGCCATTCTGGCCGGCAACGCCCCGCAGGCCATGCGCGGCATGAAGCGCGCCATCAACGAGTTTGCACGCGGAGCCCTCGACGATGCGGCGGCTCGTCGCAGGCATCGGGACAGCATGAGCGGCGCCGAAATCCAGGAAGGCATGAAATCGTTTGCAGAGAAGAGAACGCCGAAATTCTGAGCGCAGCCGCGCCCCGAACTGATAAATTTTGCATGCAAACGTCTGTATCCAGCCGGTGTTCTGACACACGCTCAACGAACTATCGACCTGAATCTCCAATTTGCGGTTGACAGCCTTTTGTCCGTGGCTAGCTTGAACCACGGGCGGAGACTTTCACATGCAAGTGATGGACGCGTATTGGGGACGACGAGCTCTGGAGTACGTCGATGCGATCGAAGCGTCGAAGACCAGCGCGAGCGTGCTCTCCCAGTTCGAGAAGATGATCAGCAACCTGGGCTTTCACGCCTACATCATGGCCGGCGTGCCGACCTCGGGCCAATCGCTGCAGCAAACCATTCTCGCCAACGGCTGGCCGCGGGAATGGTTCGACATGTATGCGCGCGAGCAGTTTCACCGCTGCGATCCGATTCCGCGGCACTGCATCTCGACATTGAATCCATTTGCGTGGTCGGAGGCTCCCTATGACCGCGAGGACGAGCCCGGCGCGCACGAGGTGATGACGCGCGCGAAGGACTTCCGATTGAACGAAGGCTTCTGCGTTCCCATCCACTACGACGATGCCGTGGGCGCCGTCAGCATTGCAGGCGAAAATCCGAATCTCGCTCCCGATGCGCGGGGCGCGCTGCACCTGATCAGCATCTTCACGCACAGCAGGCTTCGCGCACTGGCGCGCTCCGCCGCGAGCAACCAGAGCCGACGCCTGTCGCGAATCGAGGCCGAGGTGCTGGGCTGGGCGGCGCGCGGCAAGACCGCGTGGGAGACGGCGCGCATCCTCGGTGTCTCCGAACGCAACGTCCGGTGGCATCTGGAAGAAGCACAGCGCAAGCTAGCAACCAAGAACAAGACGGCGACGGTTGCGACCGCTCTTGTCAACGGCGAGATCTCGATCTGATCTGTCGTTTCTCCCACTGGATCAATTCGAGCGCATCGGCAATCTGCAAACCCCAATTTGATTCAGACGACCGGGGGTTTCGATGCCTGAGATTCATGTCGTTCGAAAAGATAATCGCGCTCTGTACGAGAAATATTTCGATCCGTATTACCGGCTGCGCCACGAGATCTACGTCAAGCAACGCAAGTGGATGGCACTCGATCGTCCCGACGGGCGCGAGATCGATCAGTTCGACACCGAGGATTCGGTCTATCTGTTCTGCATCGACAACGGCCAGTTGATCGGCTCGATGCGCGCGGTGCCGACGCAGTTGCCGACGCTGATGAGCGACATCTTCCCGTATCTGAATCTGCGCGGCCCGATCCAGCGCCCCGACGTCTACGAACTGTCGCGCATCTTCGTGATCCCGGAGCGCCGCGGCGAGCATGCCGGCCCGCGGATCGACATGCTGCTGCTCACCGCAATCATGGAGTACGGCATCTCGATCGGGTTGACCGGCTTTTCGATCGTGCTCGAAACCTGGTGGCTGCCGCGGTTCGAGAAGTGCGGCTGGAAGGCGCGGCCGCTCGGCGTACCTCACATGATGGACGGGATGTCGGTGATGGCCGTGCTCGTCGACTGCGATGAAACGACATGGAAGTCACTCTGCGAGCAGATCGGCCTGACGCGGCCAACCCTCACGTGGCAGGGGCTCGAAGACGTCAGCCGCCAGGCCCTGCCGGATATCTTTCTTCATCTTCCACCAGCCGCTCAGCCAGCGCAATGATCTGTTCCCTGTGCCGCTTCAGCCTGAGCTTATGGAAAGCCTTCAAGAGGCGGTGACCAAGGAGCGTCGCCTCGTCCACCTCGAGGGCATAAAGGTTGGACGGCGTGTTCATGGAATCCATCGCTGACACTTCAGGTTTTGAGCCGTGACTGAACCTTCAATCGAGAAGATCATCGAGCGTCTGCAATTTTGCATCGTTGACGCTCGGGCGATGCAACTCAAAATGTTAGAGAGAATTTTGTCAATATCATTGCTTGAAGCCCACGAGCTGAAGGAAAAGTGCGCGCCCAATTCGACCAACAGCAGCCATTAGCGCTCCTGCACCGACTCTCGCAACACGTCCGGTCCCTGCAGCGGCGCGTCTCGACTGGTGCATCGCAGACACAAACTGTTGATTTCAGGGCGCCTTTCGATGTGAAGGTCGGACAGGAGAGCACGAGCATCGTTGCCGAAACGCGCTCGCCGAACGTGGACGACACCTCGGCAAAATCATGGCGCCGCCGCCGCAGCTGCTCCCTGTTCAGCAAACTCGGTTTACAAAAAATGGACTCGTGGGGCATCTCGCCCCCTCCGGAGTCCCGGATAACGGAACTCCGCCGGCAACAAATACGCGCGTACGACCTACGGACGGGAAGTCATTCGTCGTGAAAGCGGACCGTTTCGGCGACCGTGGCGCGGTTGGTGCGGTAGGAGTTGGCCTTGTCACCGAGATCGGGACAACCGAACGAGATGCCGCAGACCACCTTGCGGTCGGCGCCAAGCCCGAAGTGCTGCCGCACCACGTCGGAGTGAAACGCGAGCGCCGCCTGCGGCACGGTGGCAATGCCGAGCGCCTGCGCCGCCAGCATGAAGCTCGTGACGTAGCCGCCGCAATCAATCGCGCCATAGGTGCCGAGCGCCTCGTCGCTGTGGATGACCGCCACATGCGGCGCGCCGAAGAAATTGTAGTTCTCCAGCGCCTGCCGGGCATAACCCGCCTTGTCGCCGCGCGGGATGTCGAGCGCGTTGTAGAGCTGGAAACCGCTCTCGCGCCGCCGTTCCAGATAGACGCCGGTGTATTCGCGCGGGAAAGGAAAGTCGCCCGACGCCGCCTTGCCGCTGGAGGCGGCCGCATACATCACCTTCCGGAAAGCCTCGGTCGCCGCACCAGAGGTGATCTCGACACGCCACGGCTGGCTGTTGCACCAGGACGCAGTTTTTTGCGCCGCCGTCAGGATGCGCTCGATGGTCGCGCGCGGCACGGGCTCGGGCCGGAACCTGCGGCAGGAGAAGCGCGCGGCCATCAGCTCTTCGAGAATGGTGATGGGATCCTGCTCTGACTTTGGCGCCGCAGATGACATGACAACCTTCCGTACAGTTCGACCGGCGACGCTCGCTTTGTGCTCGCCCTCCACCCCCGTCTTTCCGGACCGGTCGCCACAGCGACCGCCCCCGGAAGACGGCCGTCGTGATGCCGTCGGATCAGCTGCGCCCCTTGGTCGGCACCTTGTTGAACGGCACGTCCTTGTCGACCCGGATGTCACCGGGCAGACCGAGCACGCGCTCGGCGATGATGTTGCGCAAGATCTCGTCGGTGCCGCCGGCGATGCGCATCGAGGGCGAGGTCAGCAGCATCTGCTGAAACTGGCCCTGCGTCACCGTCTCGTCCGCGCCGGTCAGCACGCCAGCGCCGCCTTCGAGATCCATCGCGTAGGTTGCGATATCCTGCAGCATGACGCCGGCGACCAGCTTGCCGATCGAGTTCTCCGGTCCCGGCCGCTCGCCCTTGGACAGCGCCGAGATCGCGCGGTAGCTCGTGTATTTCAGCCCGCTGGCCTTGACCGCCCACGACGCCAGTTTCGAGCGCGTGGCGCGATCGTCGATGGCGAGTCCGCTCTCGGTCATCAGATTGGCGCAGAACTCGAACATCTCCGGGAAGCCGGTGGCGAGCCGCGCGCCGATCGACATGCGCTCGTTCATCAAGGTGGTCAGCGACACGTTCCAGCCGTCGCCGACCGCGCCAAGGCGCTGCGAGTCCGGGATCACGACGTCGGTGAAATAGACCTCGTTGAACTCCTGCATGCCGTTGGCCTGCTTGATCGGGCGGACCTCGACGCCCGGGCTCTTCATGTCCAGGAAGAACATCGTCAGGCCCTTGTGCTTGGGCACATTGGGATCGGTGCGCGTGATCAGCAGGCCGTAATCCGAGTAGTGCGCGCCCGACGTCCAGATCTTCTGGCCGTTGATGAGCCAGTCGTCGCCGCGCTTCTCGGCGCGGGTGCGCAGGCCAGCAACATCGGAGCCGCCGGCGGGCTCGGAGAACAGCTGGCACCAGATCTCCTCGCCGGAAGCGAGCTTCGGCAGATAGCGCCGCTTATGCTCTTCGCTGCCATAGGCCATCACGGTCGGGCCGCACATGCCCTCGCCGATCTGGAACGGCTGCGTCAGCTTGCCATAGACGCCCTCCTCCTGCTGCCAGATCACGCGCTCGATCGGCGTCGCGCCGCGGCCGCCATACTCCTTCGGCCAGTGCAGGCAGGCCCAGCCGGCATCGGATTTCTTCTTCTGCCAGGCCTTGCCGACCTCGACGATGTCGGCGTGCTTGAGCCGGATGCGGCCGAGCGAGGAGCTCGCGAGCTCCTCCTCCAGCTCCCTCGGCGCGTTGGCCGCGATCCAAGCGCGCGCGGTGTCGCGAAAAGCGGCTTCCTGCGGGGTGTCGTCAAAGTTCATGCCTGACCCTCACTTGATATGCGTAGGGCGGGGGTTGGCCGAAGGCGTAACCCGCCACTTGATCAGCGTTGTACGAGCTAGCGGCGGGTTACGCTGCGCTAACCCGCCCTACGACTGCACTTGTTAGCTTCGTCCCTTGGTCGGGACCTGGTTGAACGGCAGGTCCTTGTCGACACGGATGTCGCCAGGAAGACCCAGCACGCGCTCCGCGATGATGTTGCGCATGATCTCGTCGGTGCCGCCTTCGACGCGGGTGCCGGGCGCGCGCAGCAGCATCGCCTGGAATTTTCCGGCGAGCTCGGCCTCGGGACCGCTGAGCACGCCGGCGGCGCCCTGCAGGTCGAGCGCGTAGGTCGCGACGTCCTGGATCATCGGTCCTGCGACCAGTTTACCGATCGAGTTCTCAGGTCCCGGCCGCTCGCCCTTCGACAGCGCCGAGATGGCGCGGATGCTGGTGTATTTCAGCCCGCTCGCCTTCACCGCCCAACTCGCGAGCTTCGAGCGCACGTTGCGGTCCTCGATCGCGGGACGATCGTCCAGCATCAGGTTGGAGCAGAAGTCGAACAGCTCCGGGAAGCCGGTGGCGACGCCGGCGCCGATCGACATGCGTTCGTTCATCAAGGTGGTGAGCGCGACGTTCCAGCCGTCATTGACCGCGCCGAGACGCTGCGAGTCCGGGATCACGACGTCAGTGAAATAGACCTCGTTGAAATCCGAGTGCCCGCTCGCCTGCTTGATCGGCCGGACCTCGACACCCGGGCTCTTCATGTCCAGGAAGAACATGGTGAGGCCCTTGTGCTTCGGCACCGTCGGATCGGTACGCGTCAGCAGGATGCCGTAGTCGGAATAATGCGCGCCCGAGGTCCAGATCTTCTGGCCGTTGATCACCCAGTTGTCGCCGCGCTTCTCGGCGCGGGTGCGCAGGCCGGCGACGTCGGAGCCGCCGGCCGGCTCGGAGAACAGCTGGCACCACACCTTCTCGCCCGAGGCCAGCGGCGGCAGATACTCTCTCTTATGCTGCTCGGAGGCATAGGCCATCATCGTCGGGCCGCACATGCCGTGGCCGATGATGAACATGCCGGACAGCTTGCCGTAGGGCCCCTCCTCCTGCTGCCAGATCACGCGCTCGATGGGTGAGGACCCGCGACCGCCATATTCCTTTGGCCAGTGCAAGCAGGCCCAGCCGGCCTCGGCCTTCTTCTTCTGCCAGGCCTTGGCGACGTCGAGAATGCTGGCGTTCTTCAGCGCGGTGCGGCCAAGCGAGGACGCGCGCAGTTCGTCCTCGTACTGCTTCGGCGCATTGGCGGCGATCCACGCGCGCGCCTCGGCGCGAAACGCGGCCTCCTGCGGAGTGTCATCGAAGTTCATGAGAATTCCTTTCAGATCGTCATTCCGGACGACCCGCAACGCGGGTCGATCCGGAATCCAGAGGTGAGTCATCTCGAGATTCCGGGTTCGCTCACTCCGCGCAAAATGGCATGGTCATTTTGTCGCGCGCGAGCGCCCCGGAATGACGGGCTTGGGTCACGCCGCATTGCGCTTGCGCATGCGGTCGATCAGTTGGTCTTCCCAGTAAGAGAGGCTGCCGAGGCCGAGCGCGAGCGCGTTGGCGCGTCGGTAGTACATGTGACAGTCGAACTCCCAGGTGAAGCCCATGCCGCCATGGACCTGGATGTTGTTCTTGGCGCAGTGTTGAAAGGCTTGCGTCGCGCTGATGCGCGCTGAGGCCGCGGCCTCCGGCAATTCCGGCGCATTAGTCGAGAGCGCCCAGGCGCCATAATAGGAGTTGGAGCGCGCCAAGGTCGCCGAGACGTACATGTCGGCCAGCATGTGCTTGACCGCCTGGAACGAGCCGATCGGACGGCCAAAGGCGATCCGGTCGAGCGCGTAGTCGCGGCCCATCTCCAGCGCGCGGTCGGAGCCGCCAACCTGCTCGAACGCCGTCAGCACCGCGGCGCGATCGAGCACCTGGGTGATGATGCTCCAACCCTCGCCGGCGGCGCCGAGCGGCTCCGCCTTGCAGTTCTTGAAGGTGAGCTCGGCCTGGCCGCGCGTCGGATCGAGATTGGTCAGCGCCTTGGCTTCGACGCCGCCCGCCTTGGGGTCGACCAGGAACAGCGAGATGTCGCCGTCGCGGCCGGTCGAGCCGGTACGCGCGGCAACGATGATGAGATCGGCGATGGCGCCGTCGGCGACCGGCTTCTTGGTGCCGTTGAGCACGCCGTTGGCGGCCTCACACTTGATCGCTTTGGGCGACGGATTGCCGGTGCCCTCGAACAACGCCAAGGTGCCGATCGCCTCGCCATTGGCGATCTTCGGCAGCCAGGCCTGCTTCTGCGCATCGCTGCCGGCCAGCATCAGGGCCTCCGCGGCAAGATACACGGTCGACGAGAACGGCACCGGCGCCAGCGCGCGGCCGACCTCTTCGGCGATCACGCAGAGCTCGAGATGACCGGCGCCCGCGCCGCCGTACTCCTCAGGAATGGCGACGCCGAGGAAGCCCATCTCGGCGAAGCCTTTCCACAGCGCTCGGTCATACGGCTCCTTGCCATCGAGCACGACGCGCACCGCCTTGGGCGGACACTTCTCGGCGAGGAATTTCCGCGCCTGGTCCCGCAACTGCTTCTGGTCGTCGGAGAAATCGAAGTTCATGGCCTCACCTGCTTCCTGATCGTCATTCCGGGGCGATGCGCAGCATCGAACCCGGAATCTCGATCTGATTTATCTCTGGATTCCGGGTTCACTCGCTTCGCGAGTGCCCCGGAATGACGGTTTCAAAATGCGTCGTCACAGCACGATCACGTCGCTGTCGGGCTCGGCCGCGTAGAGCCGCTCGACCAGCGCGGCACGGCGTTCGAGACCGGCGCGCTGGTTGATGTAGCCCTTGTCGGTCAGCTCATGGCCGTCGATCGAGGGCGGCTCGACCATCAGCATGGCGCGGCCGATGCGCCGGCTGGTCGCGCCCTCGCACTCTTTATTATGGGCTTCGAGACCACGGCGGACGCGGTCGATGACGGCCGGATGCTTCACCACGTCCTCGAACGTCGCGTTGGGATCGCCGACCAACTGGCGGCAGGCGTGCAGATTGGGCCAGGCCAGGAGACCGACATATTCGCGGTCCTGCCCGGTCACCAGTGCATCGTGGATCGCCGGCGTTGCGGCTGCGATCGCATCGGTGCGAAGCGAGCCGACATGGACGAAGGTGCCTGTCGTGAGCTTGAAATCCTCGACCACGCGGCCGGCGAAGATGATGCCTTGCGCCGGGTCATTGGGATCGACGAACACGCCGGCATCGCCGATGCAGTAGAACCCTTCCTCGTCGAACGCCTTCTTCGTCAGCTCGGGCTGGCCGAAATAGCCGGGCATCACGTTGATGCCGCGCAGGCGCAGCTCGTATTTGTCGCCGGTCGGCACCATCTTCAGCTCGACGCCGGGGAACGGCAGGCCGATGAGCCCGACCCGCTCCGTGTTCCAATAGGTGCCGGTCGAGGTCGGCGCGGTCTCGGTCGAGCCCCATCCGGTGTAGAACACGATGCGCTCGCCGGTGGTCTTGACCGCCAGCGCCTGCATCCGCTCGTACAGATCGTCCGGCAGCCGCGCGCCGCCATAGGCCATGATGCCCAGATCCTTGAAGAAGGAGCGGCACAGCGCATCGTCCTTCTCCATCGCCGCCGCCAGCGCCGCATAGCCGGCGGGCACATTGGCGTAATAGGTCGGCGACACCTCGCGCAGGTTCCGGATGGTTTCGTCGAACATGCCGGGCATCGGCCGGCCGTCGTCGATGTAGAGCGTGCCGCCCTCGATCAAGAGCGGATTGAACAGCGCATTGCCGCCCATGGTGTGATTCCATGGCATCCAGTCGAGCACCGTCGAGATCGGCGCATCAGGCCCGCGCGGCCGCGTCTGCATCATCATCGCCGCATTGGCGCACATCATGCGCTGGGTGTTGATGACCGCCTTGGGCATGCCGGTCGAGCCGGAGGTGAACAGCAGCTTGCCGACCGTGTCCGGTGTGATCTGCGCAATCGACGCGTCGACCGCGCCGGTGACCGGCGTCGCGGCGAGATCAGCGAAGCTGATGCTCGCAATGCCCTCGCACGGACGCGCGACATGAACGACGGTGACGCCGTCGAGATCGAGCGCCTTCAGCGCCTTCTCGAAGGTCGGGCCGTCCTGCACCATGACCACGCCCGGCTTCACGAGGCCGAACAGATATTTCAACTTGAGATGATCGTGGCTCATCAGTGAATAGGCGGGCGACACCGGAGCGGCCGGCGAACGGGCCTGCATCGCAGCCATGGTGATGAGCGCATGCTCGATCGAATTGCCGGAGAGGATGGCGACGGGGCGGCCGTCCAGCTTCAAATCGAGCAGGCCCTGCGTCAGCCCATCGACGGTGCGCTTGGCCTCGGCATAGGACAGCTTGCGCCATTGCCGCTCGGCTCCGCTGCGTTGCGCGAGCCAGGTCCGCGTCGGCGCCTCCTTAGCCCAGCGGGCGAGCGGCGCCGCCAAATGCGGCTCATAGGCCTGCAGCGGAATGCGCGATTTGATGACGATGACGCCGTCACCGCGTCTCTCGATATCGATGTCGCGCGCCAGCCAGTTGACCTTGCGGAATGCCGGCTTCTCCAACACCTTCGCTGCCGTCCCGTCCATTTTGCGTCTCCCGAAATATCGTCCTTTGCGGATCTTGATATCTAGCGGTTGGTATAGACCGGCTTTCGCTTCTCGAGGAAGGCTTGAATGCCCTCCTTGAAATCCTCCGAGCGGCTGCACAGCACCTGGTTGCGATCTTCCATCGCGATGACGGCTTCGATCGACGACGCATCGACGCTCATGTTGAGACATTCCTTTGAGAGTCGAAGCCCGACCGGCGAGGCCGTCATCATCGCATCGACGAAGGGCGCGGCCGCGCCCTCGAGCATATCGTCCTCGACGATTTCCGACACCAGCCCGACCATGAGCGCGCGCTCGGCCCCGATGAAGCGGCCGGTGAGGATCAGCTCCGATGCGACGGAGACGCCGACGAGGCGCGGCAGGAAGTAGCTGGTGCCGATGTCGCAGCCCCCTAAGCCAAGCTTGATGAAGGCACAGTTCATCCGCGCCGAGCGGCTGGCGATGCGGATATCGGCCGCGAGCGCCAACGCAAAGCCGCCGCCGGCGGCTGCGCCCTGCACCAGCGCAATGATCGGCTGCGGGCAACGCCGCATCAGCATCACGATGTCGGCGATGCGGCGCTGCGAGTCCAGCGACTCGGTCACGCTGGGCGGCTCATTGACGCCGCCGCGCCGCTGCATCGCGGCCTTCAGATCGAGCCCCGCGCAGAAGTTCTTGCCGGCACCCTTGAGCACGACGACTCGCGTGGTGCGATTGCGCTGCAGGCTTTCGAAATAAGTGTTGAGCGCGTCGATCAGCGCCGGGTCGAGCGCGTTCAGGCTCTCCGGGCGATTGAGCGTCACCCGGTCGACGCCATTGTCGTGTTCGATCAGCAGCGGTTGGGACATGGCGCGCGCTCCACCCTCAGTGTCATCCCGGCGAACGCCGGGATCCATAGCCACCGGCTTGATTGGTAAGAGTGCGGCGTCTGCCAGTCTGCCTATCACAGACGCCGCGGAGTATGGGTCCCCGCGTTCGCGGGGACGACGGCGGAGGTTGCCGTCAGCGCGGGGCCATGCGGATGGCGCCGTCGAGGCGGATGGTTTCGCCGTTCAGCATCGGGTTCTCGACGATGTGGACGGCGAGGTTACCGTACTCGGAGGCGTCGCCGAGCCGGGCCGGATGCGGCACCTGGGCGCCCAGGCTCTTGCGCGCTTCTTCGTTCAGTCCCATCAGCAGCGGTGTCAGGAACAGGCCGGGCGCGATGGTGTTGACGCGGATTTTCTGGCTGGCGAGATCGCGCGCAGCGGGCAGGGTCAGGCCGACGACGCCGCCCTTCGAGGCCGAATAGGCGATCTGGCCGATCTGGCCTTCATAGGCCGCGACGCTGGCGGTGTTGATGATGACGCCACGCTCCTCGCCGACCGGCTCGGCGGTGACGAGGCGCTCGGCAAACAGCCGCAGCACGTTGAAGGTGCCGATCAGGTTGACGTTGATGATGCGCGCGAACTTGGCGAGCGGATAGACGCCGTCCTTGCCGACGATGCGCTGCGAGCCGCCGATGCCGGCGCAGTTCACCAGCACGCGGGCGATGCCGTGGGCCGCCTCGGCCTTGGCGAGGCCGGCCTTGACCTGATCCTCATTGGTGACGTCGGCATGCAGCGCGACGCCCTTGATCTCGGCGGCGATCTTCTCGGCGTTTTCCAGGCTCTGATCGAGCACGGCCACCTTGGCCCCCTTGGCCGCCATGGCGCGCGCCGTAGCTGCGCCGAGACCCGAGCCACCGCCGGTGATGAGAACGGCAACGTTGTTCAACTGCATGTCAGGTTTCCTCCCTAGACGTTTTTGCTTGCGAATAGCGAATAGGGAGTAGCGAATAGAGGCTTCCCCCATTCGCTACTCCCTATTCGCCACTCGCCCGTTTCAATATTCCACCGCAGATCAGCGCCTCCATATGGGCGATGTACTGACGGCAGACATCATCGGTGACCGGGCCGACGCCGATCGCGCGCGACATCGCGTGGCGGCCGAAGAACAGGTGATCGCAGGCGCCGATCAGGCTGGTGTAGAACAGCACCGGATCGACGGCGCGAAACTCGTCCCTGGCGACGCCCTCCTCGATGAGCCGGCGATGGAAATCGAGCAGCGGCGCCACGAAGAACTTCGACACTTCGTCGGCCGCCTCCGCGCTGCTCTCATGCAGCAGATAATGGATCAGCCGGTTCATGTAGGGAAACCGGTGATAGGCGCGGATGATGCCGCTGATGTGCAGCTTCAGCTTCGCCGTCGGCGGCAGCGGCTGCGCCAGGAGATATTCGAGATTGGCCACCTCGGTCGCCGCGTCGCGGGCGAGCAGCGCCAGCAGCAGGCCGTCCTTGTTACCGAAATGATATTTCACCAGCGCTGCATTAGAGCCGGACTTCTGCGCGATGTCGCTGAGCGAGATTTCGATCGAGGACCTCGCGATCATCAGCTCGCTGGCGGCGTCCAGCAGCTTCTCCGCCGTCGCATTCCGCCCCGCGGGAAGTTTCTCTGGCACGCTGTTGTGAAGCTGAGGTCCCAAGACATGTCTCGCGCTTGATCGAGGCAGATAAGCCGAAGCCGGAGTTGATCTCAAGAGTTAATTGATCGATTGACTAACGCTCGATCGGGCATTTAAATCGCCGCCAATCACGAACACCAAGTCTAGGGAGGATACGTCATGGCGGAAGCCTACATCGTCGCGGCCGCACGCACGGCCGGCGGCCGCAAGGGAGGACGGCTGGCCGGCTGGCATCCGGCCGACCTCGCGGCGAAGGTGCTGGACGCGCTGGTCGATCGCTCCGGCGCCGCGCCGGACCAGGTCGAGGACGTGATCATGGGCTGCGTGATGCAGACCGGCGAGCAATCGAACAACATCGCGCGCAATGCGGTGATGGCCTCGAAGCTGCCGGAGAGCGTGCCGGGCACCTCGATCGACCGGCAGTGCGGCTCGTCGCAGCAGGCGCTGCATTTCGCCGCGCAGGCAGTGATGTCGGGCGCGATGGATGTCGTGATCGCCGCCGGCGTGGAGTCGATGACCCGGGTGCCGATGGGTCTCTCCTCCACGCTTCCGGCGAAGAACGGCTTCGGGCACTACAAGAGCCCTGGCATCGAGAGCCGCTATCCGAACATCCAGTTCAGCCAGTTCACCGGCGCGGAAATGATGGCGGAGAAGTACGGTCTCTCCAAGGATGAACTCGACGAATATGCCTATAACAGCCATCAGCGCGCGATTGCCGCCACGCAGGCAGGCCACTTCAAGGACGAGATCATCCCGCTCGCGATCACCCGTGCCGACGGCTCGACCGACACCCACCACATCGACGAGGGCATCCGCTTCGACGTCAGCCTCGACGGCATCAAGAGCGTCAAGCTGATCGCCGAGAACGGCAAGCTGACGGCGGCCACGGCCAGCCAGATCTGCGACGGCGCGTCCGGCGTCATGGTCGTCAACGAGCGCGGCCTGAAGTCGCTCGGCGTCAAGCCGCTGGCCCGCGTCCATCACATGACCATGATGGGCGGCGACCCCGTCATCATGCTGGAGGCGCCGCTCCCGGCGACGCAGCGCGCGCTGCAGAAGGCCGGCATGTCGATCGACGAGATCGATCTCTATGAGGTCAACGAGGCGTTCGCTTCCGTGCCGACCGCGTGGCTGAAGACCATCGGCGCCGATCCGAACCGCCTCAACGTCAATGGCGGCGCGATCGCGCTCGGCCATCCGCTCGGCGGCTCCGGCACCAAGCTGATGACCACGCTGCTGCATGCGCTGAAGGCCCGCAACAAGCGCTATGGGTTACAGACGATGTGCGAAGGCGGCGGCATGGCGAATGTGACGATCGTGGAGCGGCTGTAGATCGCGCAACAACAACGGTGTCGTCCCCGCGAACGCGGGGACCCATAACCACCGCGCTACGTTTTGCGCGAGCTGTTGCGGCAGCTCGTTATCACCACAGGATCCTGTGGTTATGGGTCCCGGCGCGAGGCCGGGACGACACCTTGTTCCTGATCAGCGGTGAGCTCTCATGACCCACCCCTCCATTCACGCCCGCAGCCATCCCGACAAGATCGCCTATCAGATGGCCGGCACCGGCAAGGCCATCACCTATCGCGAGCTCGACGAACTCTCGAACCAGGGCGCTCATCTATTCCGTGCGCTGGGGCTCAAGGCCGGCGACCATATCGCCTTCCTGATGGAGAATCGGCTGGCGTTCATGGAAATCGTCTGGGCGGCGCAGCGCTCCGGCCTGTACTACACCGCGATCAGCCGCTATCTCACCAAGGACGAGATCGCCTACATCATCAGGGATTGCGGCGCCAAGGTCTTCATTACCTCGCCGAAATGCGCCGAGCAGGTGCGCGATCTCGTGAGCGCCACGGACGGCCCGCTGTTCTTCATGGTCGACGAGCCCGAGCCCGGTTTCCGCTCCTGGGACAAGGAGGCCGGCGCCCAGCCCAAGACGCCGATTGCCGACCAGGTCGCCGGCTACGACATGCTGTATTCGTCGGGCACCACCGGACGGCCGAAGGGCATCAAGAAGGATTTCGAAGGCAATCCGATCGATCAGCCGAACCAGTTCCTGCGCGTGCTGTGCGCCGACATGTGCGGCATGAATGCCGAGAGCACCTATCTGTCGCCGGCGCCGCTCTATCATGCAGCTCCCTTGCGCTTCAACATGATGGTCTCAGTGCTCGGCGGCACCTCTATCATCATGGAGCATTTCGACGCCGAAGACTTCCTGAAGCTGGTCGAAAAGTACAAGGTCACGCAGTCGCAGCTTGTGCCGACCATGTTCGTGCGCATGCTGAAACTGCCGGAGGACGTGCGCAAGCGCTACGACGTGTCGACCCTGAAGGGCGCGATCCATGCCGCTGCGCCCTGCCCGGTCGACGTCAAGGCCAGGATGATCGAGTGGTGGGGTCCGATCCTGATCGAGTATTATGCCGGCTCCGAAGGCAACGGCGTCACCGTCTGCACCTCGAAGCAGTGGCTCGAGCACCGCGGCAGCGTCGGGCGCGCCGTTGTCGGCAAGATCAAGATCCTCGGCGAGAATGACGAGGAGCTGCCGACCGGCGAGATCGGCACGGTGTATTTCGCCGACGCGCCGGTGTTCTCCTATCACAACGATCCGGAGAAGACGAAGCGGGCCTACAACGACAAGGGCTGGTCGACGCTCGGCGACGTCGGCTATCTCGACGCCGACGGCTTCCTCTATCTGACCGACCGCAAGTCCTACATGATCATCTCCGGCGGCGTGAACATCTACCCGCAGGAGACCGAGGACGTCCTCATCACGCATCCCGACGTCGCCGATGTCGCCGTGTTCGGCGTGCCGAACGAGGAGATGGGCGAGGAGGTCAAGGCGGTGGTGCAGCCGCACGACATGGCGCGCGCCGGCAAGGCGTTCGAGGAGCAATTGATCCTGTTCTGCCGCCAGCATCTGTCGCCGATCAAGTGCCCGCGCTCGATCGATTTCGAGCCGGAGCTTCCGCGCACGCCGACCGGCAAGCTGGTCAAGCGCCACCTGCGCGAACGCTACTGGCCGAAGAAGGGCGCGGCCTAGCTCCAATAACGGTAGCTGTCGTCCCGGCCTTGCGCCGGGACCCATAGCCACCGCAGCCGATGATGCGAAGGGTATAAGCTCCAGCTTGGCGCCACATGAGCGCCTGTGGTTATGGATCCCGGCTCGCGCTCGCTTCGCTCGCTTGGCCGGGACGACGCGAGGAGAGTGCACGCCATGTCCCAGTCCCTTCCCCCGCTTCCCCTCCCACCCACGATCCGGTCCCGCTTCGTCGACGGCATCAACGGCCTGCGCATGCACGTGCTCGAAGCTGGCTTCGAGACGCCCGGCCGTCCCTGTTTGCTGCTGCTACACGGCTTTCCCGAGCTGGCCTATAGCTGGCGCAAGGTGATGCCGGCGCTGGCCGCCGCCGGCTACCACGTGCTGGCGCCGGACCAGCGCGGCTATGGCCGCACCACAGGGTGGAGCGCCGACTATGACGGTGATCTCGCGCCGTTTCGCTTCACCAATCTGGTGCGCGATGCGCTCGGCGTGGTCTATGCATTCGGCCATCGCCATGTCGCGTCTGTCGTCGGCCACGACTTCGGCAGCCCCGTCGCGGCGTGGTGCGCGGTGATCCGCCCCGATGTCTTTCGATCGGTCGTGATGATGAGCGCACCGTTCCCGGGGCCACCCGCAGCACCGTTCGACATCGCCAGCCATCCCCTCGCGGCGCAGGAGGATCCCGTGCATCGCGAACTGGCTGCGCTGCCGCGTCCGCGCAAGCACTATCAATGGTACTACGCGACGCGGCAGGCCAATGCGGACATGCATCATCCCCCGCAGGGGCTGCATGAATTCCTGCGCGCCTATTACCATCACAAGAGCGCAGACTGGGCGGCCAACGCCCCTTCTCCTCTGCAGGCCTGGGACGCGGCCGAACTCGCCAAGCTACCGACCTACTACGTCATGGACCTCGACAAGACGATGGCCGAGACCGTCGCCGAGGAGATGCCGGATGCGGCGGCGATCGCGGCGAATCGCTGGCTGCCGGACCATGAGCTCGCGGTCTATACCGCCGAATATGAACGAAACGGCTTCCAGGGCGGGCTGCAATGGTACCGCTGCGGCACGTCTGGTCTATTCGACGCTGAATTGCAGACCTGGTCGGATCTCACGATCGACGTTCCGTCCGCATTCATCTCCGGCCTGCAAGACTGGGGCATCTACCAACGGCCCGGTGTGTTCGAAGCGATGCAGTCCCGAGTGTGCACCAACATGATCCTGTGCGAGCTGATCGATCGCGCCGGACATTGGGTGCAGCAGGAGCAACATGAACGAGTCAATAAGCTCCTGTTCACGTTCCTGAACAAATCGACAGCCTGATTTCGGACGCCGTTCCGACGTATTAGGCGAATCGAGGAACGAACATTCGGGGTTGACGTTTTTGCATCCGGGCAATGCGCATCAGGAGAAGATTTATGGATAAGAAGATCGCAGGCTTGTTGGGCGCGGTCGCCGCTGTCGGCGCGCTCGGCACGGCGCAGGCGTCAGCGGCTCCGGCCCCGAGCGACGTGCTGAAGGCCAACTCCTACGCCGACCTGCTCGAGCCGATCCCGAATGCGGCCAAGGTGCTGCAGGCGCTCGACGAGCAGGCGCCGCCGGAGGCCGAACCGAAGGTGCAGCTGGCGCAGTGGTACCACCACCACCACCATCATCACCACCATCACCATGGCTACTGGCGCGGCTATGGCTACGGTCCTGGCTATGGGTACGGCTACGGCCCCCGGGTCTATGTGGTGCCGCGCCGGTACTACCATCACCACCACCATCATCACCATCACCACTGGTACTACGATCGCTACTGATCGTTGAGAGGTGAAAGCTCGGGGGGCGCCGACCGTGAGGTCGGCGCTCTTTCGTTTGAGGAAGACGGAAGCGTCAGGACTTGCGCGCCTTGTCCTTCGCCGCGCGATGCAGGTGGCGGTAGGTGCCGTCGAACACCGTGTCGGTGCTCGACACCCATTCGGTCTCCTTGGCGAGCACCGGACGGCTGGCGTGGATGCGGCGCGACTGCAACTCGCGCTCGGCCGCCTCGTCCGGAGTCATGGGCTCGACCGTGAAGTTTGCCTCCTCCGGAATCACGATCACCTGAGCGAACGGCTCGCCCGGACGGAAGATATGCGTCCGCCCTTCCGCGGGCGCCTTGAACACGCAGAAGAACAGCATCGGCCAGAAATTGCGCACCAACGCCGGCACCGCGATCGGGCAGGTATCGCTGCGGTCGGTATAGAAGCGCGGATGCGGCTCGGTCCGGATCGCGAAGCCGTTGGGCACCTTGAGATCGAGCAGGATCTGGTAGGTGTAGAAGGCATCGCCAAAATTGCGGAACGGCGGCCATTGCAGGCTCGGGCTCGGCGGCTCGCCCCAGTCGCCGGACAGCTCCAGCTTGCCGTCGCGCGTGGTGACGTGCAGCTCGAAGTCGTACGGATAAAATAGCTCGATGCCATATTGCGCACCTTCCGAGAATGGTACGCAATGCCAGACCTGCTCATGCGAGCCATTCGCTCGTGGCTGGCGTTCGCCTGCCCAGCCCGGGATATCCATCCGGGTGCGGCGCGGCGCCAACCCTGGATCGTTGAGCCGATATTTGACGCTATCCATGAGAACTCCTTAGGTGGCTGAGCGGAACGCGAACGACGGACTATCCTCGCAGTTCCATGACTGGAGCTTGAATGCGCTGTCACCGAAGGGTTTCGCGACCAATCAGCGGCCGGAGTTTGACCGCGGTGCGGCAAATCCATATAGACTTTAGAACCGTTCTAAACACTCGAATGTTGAGAGCGAGAGATCCGGGGACCTTGGAATGAAGAACTTCGCCGACCTCACCGAGCGCGAGATCCTGGCAATCGCGATCTCGGCCGAAGAGGAAGACGGCCGTATCTATATGAGCTTCGCGGAGGATCTGGCGGAACGTTATCCGGATTCAGCCAAGCTGTTCGAGCAGATGGCCGAGGAGGAGAAGGGCCACCGCCACATGCTGCTCGAACTCTATGAGGAGCGCTTCGGCAAGAACCTGCCGCCGATCCGGCGCGAGAACGTCAAGGGCTTCATGCAGCGCCGGCCGATCTGGCTGACCAAGAACCTGTCGCTCGACGCCATCCGCCGCGAGGTCGGCACGATGGAGTTCGAGGCCGAGCGCTTCTACGCCAAGGCGGCCGAGCAGGCCAAGGACGTCGGCGTGCGCCGGCTGCTCGGCGATCTCGCCGAGGCCGAGAAGGGCCACGAGAAGGTCGCGGCGAAACTGACCGACAAGATCCTCAGTCCGGACGTCCGGCACAAGGAGGACGAGACGCGGCGGCGCGTGTTCGTGCTGCAATATGTCCAGCCCGGTCTCGCCGGCCTGATGGACGGCTCGGTCTCGACGCTGGCGCCGCTGTTCGCCGCCGCCTTCGCCACGCATCAGAATTTCCAGACTTTCCTGGTCGGTCTGGCCGCTTCGATCGGCGCCGGCATCAGCATGGGCTTCGCCGAGGCGCTGTCCGACGACGGCTCGCTGACGGGCCGCGGCTCGCCGTGGCTGCGCGGCGCCGTGTGCGGCGCGATGACGACGCTCGGCGGACTGGGGCACACGATGCCCTATCTCGTCCCGGACTCCTGGACCAACGCGTTCTGGATCGCGACCGCGATCGCGAGCCTCGTCGTGTTCTTCGAGCTGTGGGCGATCGCCTACATCCGCGCGCGCTACATGGATACGCCGTTCCTGCAGGCGGTGTTCCAGATCGTGCTCGGCGGCATCATCGTGCTCGGCGTCGGAATATTGATAGGAGCGGCCTAGCGTCCGCACCCCCGCGTCTTGCCAAACGCTCAGCCGCGAGGCTGATGGCGCCGGACCGATCACAACGGAAAACTCGTCATGACGCCACGCCTGCATTACGGCACGCCCGCGAAGATCCTGCACTGGCTGGTGGTGGCGCTGCTCGCCATCCAGTATCCGATCGGCTGGCTGATGCCGGACCTGCATGCCAATACACCCCCCGGCGCGCCGATGATCCTGCACATTTCATTCGGCCTCACCATTCTGGCATTGATCGCCGTGCGCTTCGTCTGGCGGCTCACCCATCCGGTCGCACCGGAGAGCTCGCTGCCGCCCTGGCAGCGGCTGAGCTCGGAGGTCGTGCACTGGATGCTCTATGTGATGGTGCTGGCGAGCACCATCACCGGCTGGCTGTTCGCCTCCTTCCGCGGCTGGAGCGTATCGTTCTTCTACCTGTTTCCATTGCCGATGCTGGCCGCGCGCAACCCGGCCGGTAACCGCGCCATCGACGGGCTGCACCAGGCCTCCGAATGGCTGCTGCTGATCCTGATCGTCGTTCACGTCGCCGCCGCACTCGCGCACGTCTTCATCTATCGCGACCGTGTCATGCAGCGGATGCTGCCGGGCTAGAATCCGCAATTTTGGTCAAGCGATCGCCATCCGCATCGGTTAGGACTCCCGGCAAACATCTCACCGGGAGGATCGACCTTGGCCGCACCGCAATGGACGTTCGCAACCGCCGTCGACACGGCGAAGGCGTTGGCAGATCGTGAGATCTCGTCGGTCGAGCTGACCAAGCTCGCCATCGACCGCATCGAACGTCATGACCCCGAGATCAACGCCGTCTGCGTGCGCGATTTCGAGCGCGCGCTCGCTGCCGCCGACGCCGCCGACGCCGCGCTGGCGCGCGGCGAACGGCGGCCCCTGCTCGGCCTTCCGCTCACGGTGAAGGAATCCTACAACGTCGCCGGCCTGCCGACGACCTGGGGTTTTCCGCAGCACAGGGATTTCATCGCGGCCGAGGATGCGCTGACGGTGACGCGCGTGAAGGATGCCGGCGGCATCGTGCTCGGCAAGACCAACGTGCCGCTCGGGCTCGGCGACTGGCAGAGCTACAACGACATCTACGGCACCACCAACAATCCCTACGATCTCGGCCGCACGCCGGGCGGTTCGTCAGGCGGATCGGCCGCTGCCCTCGCGGCGGGCTACGGCTCGCTGTCGCTCGGCTCCGATATCGGCGGCTCGCTCCGGGTGCCGGCGTTTCATTGCGGCGTCACCGCGCACAAGCCGAGCTACGGCCTGGTGGCCTCGCGCGGCCATACGCCGCCGCCGTTTCAGCCGCTGCCGGGCGAGGCCGACCTCGCCGTCGTCGGCCCGATGGCGCGCTCGGCCGCCGATCTGTCGCTGCTGCTCGATGTGATCGCAGGCCCCGACCCGCTCGAGGCCGGCAAGGCATATCGCCTCGACCTGCCGCCGCCGCGCCACGGTCGCCTGCCGGATTTCCGCGTGCTGGTGGTCGCGAGCGATCCGCTGCTGCCGACCGACAGCGCCGTGCGCGGCGCGATCGAGCGGCTGACGGCCGACCTCGCACGGGCCGGCGTGAGCGTCACGACGGACAGCCCGCTGCTGCCGGACTTCGCCGCATCGAGCCGGCTCTACATGCGCATGCTGCTCGGCTTCATCGGCGCCACCATGCCGGCGGAGGTCCACGCCGGCGCCAGTCACGCGGCCGCGCAATTGCCGAAGGAGGCAGCGAGCCTCGCGGCCGAGCGGCTGCGCGGCATCGCGCTCAGCCATCGCGACTGGGTGCAGGCCGGCGGGGCGCGGGCGCGGCTGCGCGCGCAATGGCGAACGCTGTTCGAGCAGTTCGATGCCGTGATCTGCCCGATCATGCCAACGCCGGCCTATCCGCACGACCATTCGCCCGACCAGGAGCAGCGCCGCATCAGCATCGACGGCGTCGAGCATTGCTACACCGATCAGCTCGCCTGGCCGGGCATCGCCACCTTGCCCGGACTGCCCGCCACCGCGATTCCGCTTGGACTCGCCGACGGCCTGCCGGTCGGGGTGCAGATCGTCGGCCCGTTCCTCGAGGACCGCACGCCGCTCAAGCTCGCCGACCTGATCGAGCGCGAATTCGGCGGCTTCGTCCCGCCGCCGCGGTTCGCGAACTAGTTCGCGATCGGGCTTCTTCAACAACGCCTCGCCAAATTCCGCCGTCGTCCTACATCGTCATGGCCGGGCTTGCCCCGGCCATCCATCTTGCAGAGAGGAGGATGCCCGGGTCAAACCCGGCCATGACGGGTAACTAATAGGCAGACCCGCCGAACCTCATCACCTGCCTCACACCCGACCACCCACCTCACGCATCGAACATGATCACGCTGCGCAGCGTCTTGCCTGCCTTCATGTTGGCAAAGCCCTCGTTGATCTCCGACAGCTTCAGCTTGGCGGAGATCCAGTCCTCCAGATGCAGCTTGCCGCGCAGATAGAACTCGACGAGGCGGGGCATGTCGACGCGAAAGTGGTTCGAGCCCATCGACGAGCCCTGGATGCGGCGCTCGCGCAGGAAGTCGAAGCCGTGCAGCTCGATCTTCTGGCCGAACGGGATCATGCCGACGATGGTCGCGGTGCCGCCCGGCGCCAGCATCGCAAACGCCTGCTCGGCGGTCTCCTTGCGCCCGAGCACCTCGAAGGCGTGGTGCACGCCGCCCTTGGTGAGCTCGCGCACCTGGGCCACGACGTCGCCCTCAGTGGGATTGATGATGTCGGTCGCGCCCAGTTTCGTCGCAAGCTGCAGCTTGGCCGGATTGGTGTCGATGGCGATGATGCGGCCCGCGCCCGCGATCTCGGCGCCGTTGATCGCAGCCATGCCGACGCCGCCGCAGCCGATCACGGCTACCGTCTCGCCGGCCTGCACCCGCGCCGTGTTGACGACGGCGCCATAGCCGGTGATGACGCCGCAGCCGATCAGCGCCGCGAGATCGAGCGGCATGTCCGGGCGGATCTTCACAATCGCGTTCTCGTGCACCAGCATCTGCTCGGCGAAGGACGAGAGGTTGAGGAACTGGTGCAGCTTCTCGCTTCGTCCCCATGACAGCCGGTTGGAGGTGCCGGGCGGCATCTTCACCGTCGTATCGGTGCACAACACCGGGCGGCCCGTGGTGCAGTTGTCGCAGGTGCCGCAGAACACGGACAAGCACGTGACGACGTGATCGCCCGGCTTCACATAGGTCACGTCGGCGCCGACCTGCTCGACGATCCCAGCCGATTCATGGCCGAGCACGGCGGGCAGCGGATGCGGATACAGGCCTTCGATGAAGTGCAGGTCGGAATGGCAGAGACCGGCAACCGCCGTGCGGATCAGCACTTCCCGCGGCCCCGGCTTGGGCACACTGATGTCCTCGATCACCAGCGGCTTGTTGACCTCCATCAGCACGGCGGCTTTCATTGGCGTTCTCCCGATCTTGTTTGTTGTTGGTCGCGGCAAGCCTACGCCGCTGACAGCAGTTCGCCAACCTCCTCCATGTCAGCGGTACGTTCGCCGAGCAGCAGTGTCGCGATGGCATCATCCATCCTATTTTCCGCGAGCCGGAACGGATCGGACGGCGTCAGCCGGTGCGCGACGATGAGCTTTGCCAGCAGCAGCCTGCGCGCGTCGCCGCGCATCGCGTGGATGCGCCCGCTTTCCCAAGTCGTCGAGACGGCGCTCGCCACGTGATACAGCAGGCTGGTGGCGCGGCGCGCTTCGGACTCATTGTCGGCGCGTCCCGCGACCTCGCGCGCAAAGCCCACGGCACGATCCAGCAGTCGATGCAGCTGATCGCGCCAGGCCTGCGGCACGGCGGCGCTGTCGTCGAGCCGCGCATGCAGGTCGGCTGCCAGCGCGGCCTCCGCACCGTGCCGGCCCACGGCGCGCTTCAGCGCATCGAGCGCGACGATGTTGCCGGTGCCTTCCCAGATCGAGCCGAGATGGGCGTCGCGCAGCAGCCGCGCGGTGACGAACTCCTCGACATAGCCGATCCCGCCGCGCATCTCCAACGCATCGCCGCAGACCTTGCGCGCGTCGCGCGTGGCGCGGAATTTCAATGTCGGCGTCAGGATGCGCAGCAGCGCCGCGGCATCCTGGCTGCCGGCCTCGGCACGGTCGAGTGCGTCGGCGGTGAGGAAGCTCAGCGACAGCGCCTGCTCGGTCGCGAGCAGGATCTTCAGCAGTTGCCGCCGCCCGAGCGGCAGGTCGACGATGCGTTTTCCGAACACCACGCGGTTGCGCGCGACCGTGATCGCGTCGTGCCAGGCCCGCCGCATCAGCGCCGTCGACTTGACGCCGTTGGAGAGACGCGACGAGTTGACCATCTCGGCCATCTGCACGAAGCCGCGATCGAGCCTCCCGACCGCATAGGCGACGGCACCCTCCAGCTTGATCTCGCCCGAGGCCATCGAGCGCGTTCCGAGCTTGTCCTTCAGGCGCACGATCCGATAGTGGTTCTGGCTGCCGTCATCGAGGAAGCGCGGCATCAGGAACAGGCCGACGCCGCGCGTTCCAGCTTCGGCACCTTGCGGCCGCGCCAGCAGCATCACGACTTTCGCATCGGCATTGGAGCAGAACCATTTCTCGCCATGCAGGCGCCAATGGTCGCCCTCCGGGACGGCGACCGTCGTCAACGTGCCGACATCGGAGCCGCCCTCCTTCTCGGTCATGAACTGGCCGCCCTGGGTCAGCTTTCTCATGTCGGTCTGGGTCAGGCCATCGAGGTACTTGGCCTTGAGCCCGTCGCTACCGAAGCTCGCCAGCAGCTTGGCGCATCCGTCGGTGACGTTGATCGGACAGCCCAGCCCGAACTCCGCCTGGTTGAACAGGAAGGTGAAGGCGTGCTTGGCCGTGACCGGATACTTGGTCGGCCAGCCGAGAATGCCCTTGCGGATCGACATCGCGTGAATGCCGAACTCGCCAAAGGCGGCGCGCTCGAGCTCGCGATAGGCCGGATGGTACTCGACCCACTGCACGTCGCGGCCGAAGCGGTCGCGCTGGTGCAGCACAGGGCCATGGCGGTCAGCCAAGCGGGCGCATTCGTCGAGATAGGAGCCGGCGAGCTCGCCGAGACGGTCGAGATGCGGCACGAGGTGCCGAAACAGCGCTTCGGGCAGATGGATGCGCAGGAGATCGGCGAGCGCGGGGTCGGCGCGATAGAAGTTCAGCCCGGTGGTATCGGGCGCCAGCAGCTCCGGCCTTGCGCCGCCGGTCATCACGTCATCGCGCCTCAGGAACTGATGCATGATCGTTAAGCCCTCGTTCGTTTCCGCAAGTCTCTGATGGACTCTTCGACAGGTTGCGCCTGATCGGATACACAACAGGCAGCGGCGTGCGCCGAACCGGGAGCAGATCCATGACCAATCAGCCGACGGAGGTTTATCGCATCTTCGGGGCGGAGATGTCGCCCTATTCGGTCAAGGTGCGATCGTATCTGCGTTACAAGGGCATCCCGCATCACTGGATATTGCGCAATGCGGAAAGCGAGGCGGAGTTCGCGCGGCACGCCAAGCTGCCGATCATTCCGCTGGTGGTCGCCCCCGACGAGGTGCCGATGCAGGACTCGACGCCGATCATCGACGCACTGGAGCTCGACTTTCCGCAACCCACGATTCATCCCGGCGACGCGCTGACGAGCTTCATCTCGGCCTTGATCGAGGAGTTCGGCGACGAGTGGGGCAACAAGTGGATGTTCCATTATCGCTGGGCGCGCGATCTCGACCAGCGCGCCTCGGCCGGACGCATCGCCCGCATCCGCGCCCCCAGGGCGGACGAGGCCGAGTTGGGCGAGCTGGCCGAGAAGATCCGCGCGCGCATGGTCGAGCGGCTGTGGTATGTCGGCTCCAACGAGATCAACGCGCCGCAGATCGAGCAGGGCTTTGCCGAAATGCTCGACCTGCTCGAACGGCATCTCTCGGTCAGGCCGTATCTGTTCGGCCACCGTCCGGCCTACGGCGATTTCGGACTGTGGGGCCAGCTCTACGAGCTGTGGACCGATCCGACTGCCGGCGCCCTGATCGAAGGCCGCGCGCCGCATGTGCTGGCCTGGATCCACCGCATGCTATGGCCGCGCGCCGAAGGCGAGTTCGAGCTGTGGCCGGAACTATCACTGACCTTGATGCCGATCCTGACCCGTCAGGTCGGCGCGCTGTTCATGCCATGGACGCTCGCCAACGAGCAGGCACTGGCCGAGAACCGCAGCGTCTTCCGCGTCCAGTTCGGCGACTTCACATGGATGCAGAAGCCGCAGAAATATCACGCGCGCTCGCTGGCAATGCTCCGCGGCAAATACGCCTTCCTGCACGATCGCAGCCGGCTCGATGTCGTGCTGGAGGAGATCGGCTGCCTCGCCGGATTGCAGCCGCGTCCCACCTGAGGACGCGCGACAAAAATGTGGAGACGAGCCGTAGGAAGTCGGCCGCCGGTGCACTAGCTTGATGTCTGCGGACGCTTTGGCCCAAGGACATGCCCATGGACATCCCTGCCTACAAGATCGCCCTCATCGTCGGTGCCGGCGAGGGGCTCTCGGCCTCGCTGGCGAGGCTGTTCGCGCGCGAGAAGATCCGCGTGGCGCTGGCCGCCCGCAAGATCGAGAAGCTCGGCGCGCTCTGCAACGAAACCGGCGCCCGCGCCTACCCCTGCGATGCAACCAATCCGGAGGAAGTCGAGCGGCTGTTCGGCATCGTCGAGCGCGAGATCGGCGCGCCTGATCTCGTGGTCTACAATGCCAGCGCGCGGGCGCGCGGAGCGCTCACCGATCTCGTGCCGGCCGACGTGCAGCAGTCGATTGCCGTCAGCGCCTTCGGCGGCTTCCTGGTGGCGCAGCAGGCGGCACAGCGCATGCTGCCGAACAAGCACGGCGCCATCCTGTTCACCGGCGCCTCCGCCAGCGTGAAGGGCTACGCCCAGTCGGCGCCGTTCGCGATGGGCAAGTTCGCGCTGCGCGGCCTCGCCCAGAGCATGGCGCGCGAACTGTCGCCGCAGGGCATCCACGTCGCGCATTTCGTCATCGACGGCGCGATCAAGAGCGCAGAGCGTCAGGAAGCCGCGGAGCGCCCGAATTCGATGCTCGATCCGGATGCCATCGCCGCAAGTTATTGGAGCGTGCTGCAGCAACCACGGAGTGCCTGGAGTTGGGAGATGGAGCTGCGGCCGTGGGTGGAGACGTTTTGAGAAGTTGATGTTCCGTATGACGTGGGCACAGACGCACCACGATCACCGTCATTGCGAGCGAAGCGAAGAATCCAGAGCGGAGCAAGGACTCTGGATTGCTTCGCTTGCGCTCGCAATGACGCGGATCGATGGTCGCTTCATAGCAACTGTGATCGCCCGGCTCGACCGGGCGATCCAGTACACGCAACTGATGGCTGGTGACACGGTGAGGCCGCGGCGTACGGGATGCCTGCCTTCGCAGGCATGACGTCATTTGATCTCGGACGTGGCGACTTGCGGCTCGCGACCGACCACGCGCAAATCTGCCCCCACTGAATGAGCCACCACTCCGCTTAGACCCTTCTCGAACCGCACCAGGGTCCAATCGTCCGCATGCGGCTTGATCGCGAAACCGGCCTTGCGGGCCAATGCAATCATTACGTCGTTGGTACGCAGCGCATCGCCCGACAGGGTCACGCCACCCAACGCCAGCGCGCGTTCTTCCAGATTCGCGATAAGCGCCGGACCGATGCCGTGGCCTTGCCAGCGGTCATGGACCGACAGGCCAAACTCGACACGACCGACGCCGCGATCGAATGCGTAGCGCGCCTCGGCCACGATGGTTTCGACACCTTCATGGTCCATCGTCGCGATCAGGCTGTAGCGGTCGTTGCGGCCGAGCGCGACGAAATCCTCGAGCACCGCCTTTGGCAGCTCGTTGAGTGCGCCGAGGAAACGCTTGTGGCGCGAACGTTGGCTCAAGGACCGGACATAGCTCTGCAGCGCCTCGGCGTCGTCAGATGTGACGAAGCGCAGGCGCACCTCCTCGCCACGCCGCGTGTGAATGATGTTGGAGCCGGCAGCGATATCGGCAATGGCGGGCGTCGGCATGCGCGGCTCCAACCGGGAAGCTTGCCGGCGCCCTCCTTTGCGGAGCGGCACCGGCGCGGCGGGATGAGTAAGGGGGATCAACCCCGCCAGAACGGCTTGTCGATCTCGGCGGCGATATCGCTGCGGGACAGACCGAGGTCGTGCAGGTCGCGCTCCGACCAGTGCGCCAGCTCGTGCCGTGTGCGGTAGCGGAAGCGCCACGCGGCGAGCAGCTCCACGACGCCGGACCAGAACCCCGGGCCATGATGTTTCGTCATTGACGAGGAGACGTAGATGGACATGAAAGCCTCCTGAAAATTCCTTGAGGCTGCAATATTGAGCGCTTGCGCTTCATCCACAAACGACATTTACTACCGTTTCGGATGAAATAACGTCATGAACCGGGGAGGCCGTGAATGGCCCGACTGCCGTCGCTGAATGGATTGCGGGCGTTCGAGGCTGCGGCGCGGCATCTGAGCTTCACCCGCGCGGCCTCCGAACTGAACGTGACGCAGACCGCAATCAGCCATCAGATCAAGCGCTTGGAGGACGAGCTCGGGCTGCGCCTTTTCGTCCGCCAGAACCGTAGCCTGGCGCTGACGCCGCAGGCCCGCGACTATCTCCCGCTGGTGCGCGCCGCGTTCGACGATCTCCGGCTGGCAACGGAACGGCTGGTCCGCAAGGACAACGCCAAGGTGCTGACGGTCTCCACCATCGCCTCGCTGGCCGCCAAATGGCTGCTGCCGCGGCTGACGGCCTTTCAGGAGGCCCATCCCGGCATCGACGTGCGAATCACGACGTCGACCGGCTTGGTCGATTTTCGCAAGGACGACGTCGACGCCGCGATCCGCTATGGCCGTGGCCATTGGCCGGGCGTGCGGGCGGAGTGGCTGATGGCCGACGAGCTGTTTCCGGTGTGCAGTCCGGCGCTGCTGCACGGCGACAAGCCACTACGCTGTCCGGAGGACCTCGCACATCACACGCTGCTGCAGGTCAGCGGCGGCTATGACGACGACTGGCGGCTATGGCTGACCGCGGCGGGTCTGCCGGTGGAGATGTCGAGGCAGGGTCGGCTGAGCTTCGACCTGTCGCTGATGACCGTTCAGGCCGCGATCGACGGGCTCGGCGTCGCGATCGGGCGTACGGCCTACGTCCAGGACGACATCGCCAAGGGCCGGCTGGTGGTGCCGTTCAAGATGACGCTGCCGAGCGATGCCGGGTTCTATCTGGTGACGCCGGAGGGCCGGACCGATCCGCCGAAGCTGAAGGCGTTCCGGCAATGGCTGAAGGGTGCAATGCAGCAGAAGTCGGCCGCCGCCAATTCTGTTCAGGCCTAGAGCGCCTTGAGCGCAAAGCTATTGGCCGCCAGGGCTTGGCGTGGCAGATTGTCGCACCTTTCCCCTCGGCCGGCGTAGAAATCCTCCGCACGAGCCTCTCGACGGTAGGAGTTTCCCCGCGTGTCCTCAACGTCAATCCCGCAGCCGGCTACGATCCATTCGCGCATCGGCGCGATCCTGCGCGCCACCAGCGGCAATTTCCTCGAGCAGTTCGACTTCTTCCTGTTCGGCTTCTACGCCCCGATCATCGCCAAGGCGTTCTTCCCATCGGAGAACGAGACTGCATCTCTGCTCAATGCCTATGGCGTGTTCTGGCTCGGCGCCCTGATGCGACCGGTCGGCGCCATCGTGCTCGGCGCCTATGTCGACAAGATCGGCCGGCGCCAGGGCCTGATCGTGACGCTCGGCATCATGGCGATCGGCACGATCGTCATCGCATTCTGCCCGACCTATGCGACGATCGGCATCGCGGCCCCGATCATCGTGCTGCTCGGCCGGCTGTTGCAGGGCTTCTCGGCCGGTGTCGAGCTCGGCGGCGTGTCGGTCTATCTGTCCGAGATCTCCACGCCCGGCAATCGCGGCCTCTACACCTCGTTCCAGTCGTCCAGCCAGCAGGTCGCGATCTTCGTCGCGTCAGTCATCGGCTACGTGCTCAACCAGGCCATGCCGGCGGACATGGTGGCCGCCTGGGGCTGGCGCATTCCCTTCTTCATCGGCTGCCTGATCATTCCGCTGATCTTCTTCCTGCGCCGCACGCTGGAGGAGACGCCGGCCTTCCTCGCGATGAAGAAGCACCCGACCGCGCGCGAAGTATTCGCCTCGGCGCTGGAGAACTGGCGCATCGTGATCCTCGGCATGATGATCGCGGTGCTGACCACGACGACGTTCTACTTCATCACCGTCTACGGTCCCGGCTTCGGCAAGCAGCTGAAGCTGTCGGCGGCGGATTCACTGCTCGTCACTTTGCTGGTCGCCGTGACCAACTTTCTCTGGAATCCGGTCGGCGGCGCGGTGTCGGATCGGATCGGACGCAAGCCGGTGCTTGTGACCATCGCGACGCTGGCGTTCCTCACCGCCTACCCGGCGTTGCACTGGCTCGCGGCGGCGCCGAGCTTCGGCAAGCTGCTCACTGTCGAAATGCTGTTCTCGTTCTATTTCGGCGTCTATAGCGGCACCATGCTGGGCTGCCTGGTCGAGATCGTGCCTGCGCATGTCCGCACCACCTGCTTCTCGATCGCCTTTGCGCTGGCGGCTGGGCTGTTCGGCACCGCGACTCCGGCGGTCTCGACCTGGCTCATCAACAAGACCGACGACAAGGCCTCGCCCGGCTACTGGCTGATGTGCGCCGCCGTGCTCGGTATCATCGCAGCGATGACCGTCTATCGCGGCGGCCGCCAGGCCGTCGCGGCGCGCGAGCCGATCATTGCGTGATCGCTGCGAGGGGCAGCGCCTTCCTCGACGTGCGCTTTCGGCGCATGATGGTGGGGAATGAACAGCAGCCGGCAGCGGCGGGTGTCGACGCTGCCGAAGGACGACCGCCATGCAGCACCTCATCGCTGTCGCCGAGAAGGTCGCGGCACGGCTGATCGCCAAAAAGCAGACCATTGCCGTTGCGGAATCCTCCGCCGGCGGCCTGATCGCGGCGGCGCTGCTCGCGGTGCCCGGCGCCTCCGCCTATTTCCTCGGCGGCGCCGTGGTCTATACGCGCGACGCCCGCCGCGTGCTGATGGACATTCCGGACGAGGCGATGAAGGGCATCCGCTCGGCGTCGGAGCCTTATGCGGAGCTGCTGGCGCGGCAGATCAGGACGCGCTTTGCGACTGATTGGGGAGTGTCGGAGACCGGTGCCGCGGGTCCTGCCGGCAATCGCTATGGCGACGCGGCGGGACATGCGTGCTTCGCGGTTGCGGGGCCCGCGACCGCAGTCGTCACTCTGGAGAGCGGCCACAGCGACCGTTTTGCCAACATGCAGCTGTTCGCGAAGAGCGCGCTGGAGCTGTTACTCAAGAAACTCGACGAATAAGCCGCTGTCCTCCCGGGCAAGCCCGATGACGCGCAGCGTCGGCGGGCGCCAACCCGGGACCCATACTCCGCAGCAGAAATGGGGCGCGACGCGAGACGTCACGAGCATCTCGCGCCACGACTGCTCCCTGTGGTTATGGATCCCCGCGTTCGCGGGGATGACAGCGAGATTGGAGCGCTGCCCGCCGTCTCTGCAGGGACGGCAGCCGGGCCCCTCACTTCTCCCGGAACGCACGCATCAGCTGGTCGTGCAGCGGCTTCATCAGGTAGGAAATGACAGTGCGGTCGCCGGTCTGCACGAATGCCTCGACCGGCATGCCCGGGATCAGCTTGACGTCGCCGAGCCTTGCGATCTCCTCGGGCGGCATCGAGACGCGGATGGTGTAATAGCTCTGGCCGGTGCGCTGGTCGGTGGTGACGTCGGGCGAGACGCGGCTGACGACGCCGTTCAGCTCCGGCGTGGTGCGCTGGTTGAAGGCGGACAGCCGCAGCAACGTCTTCTGGCCGACCTGCAGCTTGTCGATGTCCTGCGGATTGACCTTGGCCTCGACCTGGAGATCGTCGCTCTGCGGCACGATCAGCATGATGGTGTCGCCGGCGGTGATGACGCCGCCGACGGTATGGACGCTCGACTGCAGCACCATGCCGTCCTGCGGCGCGCGGATGTCGACGCGGCGAAGCTGGTCCTCGGCGGTGACCTTGCGCTCGACGAACTCGCCGATCTTGTCGGTGGTCTCGCGCAGATCCTTGGACACCTCGCTGACCATGTCCTTGTCGACCTGGATGATCTGCAGCTCGGTCTCGCTGATCTTGCCCTTGGCCTGGGCACGCGCGGCGATGAATTGCGCGCGCTCGCCGTTGAGGCGGGCAGCGTCGCGCTCCAAGGTGGTCAGGCGCGACAGCTGCACCAGATGCTGCTCATAGAGCTGGCGCACGCCGTCGAGCTCCTTCTGGACCAGCGCGATCTCCTGGTCCTTGGCGCTGACCTGCGCGGAGAGTCCCTCGATCTCCTCGTTCAGCTGGGTGACGCGCTCGCGCAGCTGCGCCTTCTGACCAATGCGGCCGTTGACGCGGACCTCGAACAGCTTGGTCTCGCTCGCCGTCAGGCTCTTGACCTCGGGATCGCTCATGCGCTGCAGCAACTGCGGCGGAAACAGGATCTTGGCCCAGCCGCGCTGCTCGGCCTCCAGCCGGGCGGCGCGCGCCTGCAGCGCATCGAGGTTCTTGGTGACGATGGCGAGACTTGCCTTGGTCACGGTGTCGTCGAGCCGCACCACGATGTCGCCGGACTTGACGACGTCGCCGTCGCGCGCCCGAAGCTCGCCGACCACGCCGCCGGTCGGATGCTGCACCTTCTTGACGTTGGATTCGACCACGATCTGGCCGGGCGCGATCAACGCGCCGGAAATCTGCTGCGTCGCGGCCCAGCCGCCAAGCCCGCCGGCGACCGCAACGACGACGCCCATGCCGATCAGCAGGTGGCGGCGGATCGACTCGCGCACGCTCTCCGTCTTGCGGCCGCCAGGAAGTGGACCGGCAACGACCTGACTGCTCATGGCTTTGCCACTCCGGCTTCCGAGACGATCTTGATCGGCGACGGCGCACGCGGCTGCAGCACCTGCGCCAGCACCGTCTCCTTCGGACCGAACGCCTGGGCACGGCCGTCCTTCATGACCAGCACCTGGTCGACCGCCTCGATGCCGATCGGCCGGTGCGCGACGACGACCACGATCGCGCCGCGCGCCCGCGCTGAGCGCACCGCGCGTGACAGCGCCTCGTCGCCTTCGGTATCGAGATTGGAGTTGGGCTCGTCGAGCACGATCAGGAACGGATTGCCATAGAGCGCGCGCGCCAGCGCCACGCGCTGCGCCTGGCCTGCCGACAGCGCGGCCCCCTGCTCGCCGATCTCTGTGTCATAGCCGTCGCGCATCTTGATGATCATGTCGTGCACGCCGGCTTCCTTGGCGGCGGCGATGATGCCGTCGGCGGAGGCCTGCGGATCGAAACGGCAGATGTTCTGCGCGACGGAGCCTGCGAACAATTCGACATCCTGCGGCAGATAGCCGATGTGACGGCCGAGCTCGTCCGTCGACCATTGGTCGAGCGCCGCACCATCGAGCCGGACATGGCCGCGCACCGGACGCCAGACACCGACCAGCGCCCGCACCAGCGACGACTTGCCCGACGCGCTCGGACCGATGATGCCGAGGCCGTTGCCGGCCGACAACGCGAAGCTCACGTCCTGCACGATCGCCTTCTGGTCCCCCGGCGCGACGATCGAGACGGCCTCGACCGAGAGCTTGCCGACCGGCGGCTGCAGCAGGGTCGGCGCCGGTCGCTGCGGCATCGTCTGCAACAGATGGCTGAGACGGCGCCAGCTCTGGCGCGCGGCAACGAAGCTCTTCCAATGTGCGATCGCGAGATCGACGGGCGCCAGCGCCCGCGCGCTCAGGATCGAGCCGGCGATGATGATGCCCGCGGTCGCCTCCTGATGGATCACGAGATAGGCGCCGACCGCGAGCACCGCGGACTGCAGCATCATGCGCAGCACCTTGGCGATGGCGCCGAGGCCGCCGGCGACGTCGCTGGCGCGCTGGTTGCCGGCGAGATATTTTTCGTTGGTCTCGCTCCAGCGCGACAGCATGCGCCCGGTCATGCCCATCGCGACCAGGACCTCGGCGTTGCGGCGACTTGAGGTGGCGAGATCGTTGCGGCGGGCGGCGAGCCCCATCGCCTCCTTGGCCGGCGTGCGGGTGAGGAATTCGGTGATCAGCGTCAGGGCGACGAGGATGATGGCGCCGGCCAGCGCGGTAACGCCGAGCATCACGTGAAAAGCGAAGCAGATCGCCAGATACAGCGGCAGCCACGGCAGATCGAAGAACGCGCCCGGCCCCTGGCTGCCGAGAAAGCTCCTGATGTTATCGAGGTCGCGCAGCGGCTGCAGGCCCTCGTTGCGGCCGCCGGCGGACAGCGGCAGCCGCACCACGGTGTCGAACACCCGCGCGTTCAGGCTCTCGTCCAGCGCGGTGCCGATCCGCCCGAGAATGCGGCTACGGATCATGTCGAGCGCGCCCTGGGCGGCGTAAAGCCCCGCGGCGATGATGATCAGGCCGATCAGCGTCGGCACGGACCGGCTCGGCAGCACCCGATCGTAGACCTCGAGCATGAAGATCGAGCCGGTGAGATACAGCAGGTTGATGATGCAGCTCATCACCCCGACGCCGATGAAGGCGCTACGGCAACCGCGCAAGGCATCGCTGAGCTCGGATTGCCTCACGTGAGGTGCAGCCGCCATCACCACCATCTCTTCAATTGATCAAATGAGCTACGTGGCCGCCGACCAAAAGCACAAACTGGCGGCAAACAAGGCGAAATATACTGATTCCCGCGGTGAGCGTCCAACGATGCTCACTTTAGCGTAAATTAGCTATGTGCTGGGGTATGTCGCGTGGCGCGGTGCAAACGTTCAGCCACGCCGGATCGCAAGTCCTAGAGCCGCCCGCCGGTCCGCACCAGCCGCACCACCAGCAGGAGAATGATGGCGCCGAGCGCGGAATAGACGATTTCCGACACGAGGCCGGTGCCGATCCGGACGCCAAGCCGCGGGAAGATCAGGCTTGCGACCAAGGCGCCGAGCACGCCGATCACGATGTCGCCGACCAGCCCGAAGCCGGTGCCGCGGACGATCTTGCCGGCCAGCCAGCCTGCAACCAGGCCAACGAACAGAATGACCAGGATACCTTCGTTCGATACGTGCATGGCGTGTCCTCATCCAGCGCGGACGATCGGTCCCACGCGTGGCAGCACCTTAGCGAGGCCGTTGCGACGCTTCGACACGCGATGGACGGTTTCGGCCAGAGACGAGCGCGTTTCGGGCGAACCGTTACGTGGCCGCCACACTTGCCGGCGCCTCGGCCAGGACGCAGCGCGCCAGCCGCTGTGGCCCGAGCGCAATGTTCGGCGGCATCGCCTGCGAGCAGCGCGGCTGCGCCAGGCCGCAGCGCGGTGCGAACGAGCAGCTCCGCGGCGCCCGGTCGAGCGAGGGTGGCGTGCCGGGAATGGTCTGCAGCCGCTCGCCGCGCCTGGCACCATGGATCGTCGAAGCCAGCAGGCCGCGCGCATAGGGGTGCACGGGTTGGCGCACGATTTCGCGCAAGCTGCCCTGCTCCACGATCTCTCCGGCATACATCACGGCGAGGCGGTCGCAGATCTCGATCGCGACGCCGATGTCGTGGGTGACGAAGATGACGGACATGCCGAACTCGCGCTGCAGTTCGCGCAGCAGCAGCAGGATCTGGATCTGGACGGTGGCGTCGAGTGCGGTGGTCGGCTCGTCGGCCAGCAGCACTTTCGGCCGGCACGCCAGCGCCAGCGCGATCATCGCGCGCTGGCGCATGCCGCCGGACATCTCGTGCGGATAGGACTCCAGGCGACGCTTGGCCGAGGGAATCCTGACGACGTCGAGCATCTCCAGCGCCCGCGCCTGCGCTTCCGCAAAACTCTTGCCCTCGTGCCGCATCACGGTCTCGGCGATCTGCCGGCCGATGGTGTAGACCGGATCGAGCGCAAGCCCCGGCTCCTGGAAGATCATCGACACGGAGCGGCCGCGAAACTGCGACAGCTCCTCGCCGTTCATCGCCAGCACGTCGCGGCCGAGCACCTTGACACTGCCGGAGATCTGCGTCCGCTTATTCGGCAACAGCCGCATCAGCGCCCGCATGGTCACGCTTTTGCCCGAGCCGGACTCGCCGAGCAGGCCGAGCACCTCGCCATCGCCGAGCGACAGGCTGACATCGTTCACCGCATGCACGGTGCGCTCGCCGGTGAAGCGGATGGTGAGATTGTCGATCTCGACGAGGTTGGTCATGGGGAGGCTATCTCACCTTGCCGTCAGGAATGCCGTGGCCAATTGCGAAGTGAGCTGCGCCCCTCCCCTGGAGGGGGAGGGTCGGCTCGCATGAAGCGCAGCGGAATGCGAGACGGGGTGGGGTGACAGCCCCTCCATGGACTCGCTTCCAAGGGGAGAGACCGTCACCCCACCCCGATTGCGCATGAGATGCGCAATCGACCCTCCCCCTCCAGGGGAGGGTGAGACCATCGAGCGGGATACACAGGTCTCCCTCATGGCAGCGTCGGCACCCTGGCGTGGAAATCAGTCGCGCGCTGGAAGGCGGCGCCGATGGTCAGAATCGTAGCCTCATCGAAGGAGCGGCCGATCAATTGCATGCCGACAGGAAGCCCCGTCGACGTGAAGCCGGTCGGGATCGCCAGCGACGGCAGGCCGAGATAGTTCACCGGGCGGGTGAAGCGGGTGATGCGCTGGATCACGGCTTCCGCGCCCGGCGCGCCGCCGACATCGCTCTCGGCGATCGAGGGCGTCACCAGCGGCGACACCGGCGCGATCACGGCATCGACGCCAGAGGTTGCCGCGACATGCGCCGCCAGCGCCGCACCGCGCCAACGCAGCGCTTCCAGATAGGCGACGCCGGAGACGGCCAGAGCGTTCTGCAGCCGCATCAGCACCTGCGGGCCATAGTCCTGCGGACGCTCGATCATCCAGCGCTTGTGGAAGGCGGCCGCCTCGACCGCTAGCACGAGCTGGCAGGCTGCGGTGAGCTGGCGCTGATCCGGCAGCTCGACCTGAACCACATCGGCGCCCTCGGTCTTCAGCACCGCGATCGTCGCATCGAGACAGCGCGCCACCTCAGGATCGAGGTCGTCGACATAGAACGCCTTGGGCACGCCGATCCTGAGACCCTTGATCGAGGCCTGGGTGGCGGCGACATAGTCCGGCACGGGCGCCGCGCTGGCGGTGGGATCCTCGGGATCGGGACCAGCCATCAGCCCAAGGATCAGCGCACAATCCTCCGCGGTCTGCGCCAGCGGCCCGACCGTGTCGAGCGACTGCGACAGCGGCATCGCACCGGCGCGGCTGACGCGGCCCCAGGTCACCTTCAGGCCGGTGACGCCGCAGAAATTCGCGGGCATGCGGATCGAGCCGCCGGTATCGGAGCCGAGTGCCGCGAAGGTCAGGCGCGCGCCGACCGCCGAGCCGGAGCCGGACGACGAGCCACCGGTGACGTAGCCGAGCTTCCAGGGATTGTGCACCGGACCGTAATGCGCGTTGTGTCCCGTCGGGCCATAGGCGAATTCGGCCATCTGCAGGGTGCCGAGCCGGATCGAACCGGCATCCTTCAGCCGCTGCAGCGCGGTCGAGGTCGTCGTTGCGACGAAGTCGCGCCGAATCAGCGAGCCGCAGGTCGAGATGTGGCCGGCCTCGTAATACATGTCCTTGTGCGCAAGCGGAACGCCGTGCAGCGGGCCCTTGGGGCCGTCCTTGGCGAGCGCTGCATCGGCTTCGGCGGCGGCCTTCAGCGCCGGCTCGGATTCGATCGCCATGAAGGCGTTCAGCTTCGGCTGCCACTGCGCGATGCGATGCAGGCAGGAGCGCGTCACCTCGACCGAAGAGAGCTTCCTGTCCGCAATCGCCTTCGCGACGTCGGTCAGGGTCATCAAGGCAGGTTCGGTGCTCATCGGCCCACCTTCAGCGTCTGCGCCAGGACGTAGCTCGCCGGCTCCAGGTCGAATGGGAGTGTACCGGCAACCGCGGCGAAGTTGTCGAAGGCCGGTCCGATCGAGTCGGCGATGCGGGTGGCAACCTCCTTGTCGACCGGCAGGCCGGAGGCCTCCGCGATGGCACTGACTTGCTGGGGCGTGGGTCTGGTCATTCCGCTTCTCACTGCTGGTGTCTGCCCGTCAGGCGGCCGGCGCCCGGCTGTGTCCCGAGCCTGGGATCGCCATGTGGCAGGCGGCCTGATGGCCCATTGTATCCAGCTCCGTCAATCTTGGCGCGACATTCGCGCATGGCGCCTCGGCAAATGGACAGCGGGTGTGGAAGCGGCAGCCGGCGGGCGGATCGATCGGGTTGGGTGGATCCCCAGACAGCGGCGGCTCCTCCGTGCGCCTGTCGGGATCGGAGGACGGCATCGCCGCCAGCAGCGCCCGTGTATAGGGATGCGCCGGCCTGGCCCAGACCTGCTCGACCGGACCGAGCTCGACGACCTCGCCGAGATACATCACCAGCACGCGGTCGGAAATGTAGTTGATGACGTTGAGGTCGTGGCTGATGAACAGATAGGTCAGGCCGAACTCGCGCTTCAGGTCCATCAGCAGGTTCAGCACCTGCGCCTCGACCGACTTGTCGAGCGCCGACACCGCCTCGTCGAGGATCACCAGTCGCGGCGACAAAGCGAGTGCACGGGCGATGTTGACGCGCTGGCGCTGGCCGCCGGAGATCTCGTGCGGATAACGGTTGGCGAAGGTCTCGGGCCTCAGGCCGACCTTGCCGAGCAGCTCGCGCGCCAGCGCACGCGCCGCAGTGTCGGTCATGCCGTGCACCTTCGGCCCGAATGCAATCGACTCCTCGATCGTCAGCCGCGGATTGAGCGAGGCATAGGAGTCCTGGAACACCATCTGCATGCCGCGCCTGAGCTCGCGCAACGACATCTCGTGGCCGACCTGCCGGCCGTCGAAGATGATCTCGCCGGCATCGCGGTCCATCAGATGCATCAGGAGCCGCGCCGTGGTGGACTTGCCGCAGCCGGACTCGCCGACGATGCCGACCGTCTCGCCCTTGCCGATGACGAACGAGACGTCGTCGACGGCGCGCACCGTCTTGCGCGCGCCGAACAGGCCGCCACGGACCGGGAAGTGTTTCGTCAGGCCATCGACCCGCAGCAGCGGCTGCGCCTTGCCGCCGAGGTCCTCGATCGGCTGCAGTCCGGTGACTTCCGATGCTTCATTCATGCCTCTCAGCTCCGGATGTCCATCGCGCTACGCAGGCCGTCGCTGAGCAGGTTGAAGCAGATGGAGACAGCGAAGATCATCACGCCCGGCAGCGCCGCCACCCAGGGATTGACGTAGATCGCCGTACGCAAGGTGTTCAGCATCAAGCCCCATTCCGGCTCCGGCGGCTTGGTGCCGAGACCAAGGAACGAAAGACCGGCCGCGAGGATCATCGACACCGAGATCAGCCCCGTCGCATAGACGAAGATCGGTCCGAGCACGTTGCCAAGCATGTGCGCGCGCATGATCGTGAACGCGTTCGCGCCCGAGGCGCGCGCGGCCTCGACGAAATCGCGATTGCGCACACCCGTGGTGACGCTCTCGGCGACGCGGGTGATCTGCGGCACGAACACGATGGTCAGCGACACGATGGAGTTGGTGATCCCGGCGCCGAGCGCGCCCGAGATCGCGATCGCCAGAAGCACCGAGGGGAAGGCGTAGAACACGTCGATGGTGCGCATGATCGCGGTGTTGACCCAGCCGCCGACATAGCCGGCGACGAGGCCGAGCATCGTGCCGATGCCGAAGGCGAGGATCACGGGCGAGATGCCGATCAGCAGCGACAGCCGGCCGCCATAGATCAGCCGCGCCAGCATGTCGCGTCCCAGCTCGTCGGTGCCGAGCGGATAGTTCGGCGTGCCGATGTGGCGCAGGCGCCGAATCATCGAGCCCTGATAGGGATCCGCGAGATGCAGATAGGGCGCGAGCAGCGCGGAGAGAAAGATCAGCAGCAGAATCGCGACGCAGACCATGCTGAGCTTGTCGCGGACGATCCGGCGACCGACGGTCGCCCAATAGCCGCGTGCGTTCGCGATCGGCGCGGCCTGCAGCGAGGCGTCGTTGAGGGCGCCGGGGGTACTGACGCTCATCGTTAGCCTCGCTTGATGCGCGGATCGATCGCGGCCTGCGCGATGTCGACCACGAGATTGAGGATGACGAAGAACATCGCCAGCACCAGGATCGTGCCCTGCAAGAGCGGCAGGTCGCGCTGGAAGATCGCCGAGTTCAACAGCAGACCCGAGCCGGGCCACGAGAACACAGTCTCGATCAGGATCGAGCCGCCCAGCATGTAGCCGAGCTGCAGGCCCATGACCGCCAGGGCGGTCGGCGCGGCATTCTTCAGCACGTGGCGGAACACCTGGGTTTCGCGCAGGCCCTTCGCGCGCAGCGCCTCGACGAAATCCTGGCTGAGGATGTCGCCGGTCAGCGCACGCACGGTGCGCGTGATGATGCCCATCGGAATCACCGAGGTGGTGATCGCGGGCAGGACCAGGAAGCGGATATGGGCCCAGTCCCACGACCATGCGCCCGAGCCGGACGGACCGGCGCCGACCGCAGGCAGCCAGTTCAGCTCGACCGAGAAGATGATGACGAGCACCATGCCGAGCCAGTAGTGCGGCAGCGATACGCCGGCGATCGCAATGGACGTCGCCACCTTGTCGATCCAGCTGTCGCGGAAATAGCCGGCGACGAGGCCGAAGAACAGGCCGAGCGAGAAACCGATGATGGCGGCGGCGATCGCCAGCGTCACGGTGTTGGACACGGCGCGCAGCACCTCGGCGAGCACGGGACGGCCGGTGGCGATCGAGCTGCCGAGATCGCCATTGACGGCGCGCCACAACCACAGCCCGAACTGCACCGGCAGCGGCTTGTCGAAGCCATAGGCCACGCGCAGCTGCTGTGCCAGCTCCTGCGACGCGTCGGCCGGCAGCACCGCAACGAGCGGATCACCCGGCGTGATGTGAACGAGCATGAAGCAGACGAGCGCGACGCCGATGATGATCGGGATCGCATAGACCATCCGCCTGGCAGCATAAGAGAGCACGAGTCACCTTCATAAGCCTCTCCTCATCGGCGGAGAGTCGCGAGATACAAGCGGCACCAAGAAAGCTCCCCTCCCCCTTGCGGGGAGGGGTGGGGGGTGGGGGTCCACACAAAAACTGCCGCCGGAGTACCCCCCCTCCCCACCCCTCCCCCACAAGGGGGGAGGGAGCGCAGCGGGGCAAGCGGCGAGATCAGCCTGCGAACGTGGACAAATACTCCACCACGCGAACGGCTACTCCACCGAGATCGGCGAGAAGTCGATGAACCAGCTCTTCGGCTGCACCACGCCCTTCACCTTCGGGCTCATCGCGCGCGGGCCGACGTCGTGCGCCACGTAGAGGAACGCCGCGTCATCGACCGACGCCGCATGCAGCTCCGCCAGCGCCTTGTCGCGCTCGGCCGGATCGAAAGTCTGGCGCGCCTTCTTCACCAGCTCATCGAACTTCGGGTTGTTGATGAAACCCCAGTTGTTGGAGACCGGCGGCGCCATCGAGGACTGCAGGAAGCGCACCAGCGCAAAGAAGGGGTCCATCGCCGCGTAGGTGACGTTGGTGGCGTTGGCGCCGTTGGCGGACGGATCCTTGGCGCCGCGACGCCAGTTGGTGAACAGCGTGTTCCACTCGATGACGTCGAGCTTGACGTCGAAATAGCACTCGGCCAGTGCCTGCTGCAGATATTCGTTCATCGGCAGCGGCTGCATCTGGCCCGAGCCCGACGCCGACGTCTGCGTCTTGACCTCGAGCTTCTTGTTCGGGCCGTAGCCGGCCTCCTGCATCAGCTTCTGCGCGGCCGCCTTGTCGTACTTGATCTCGAAGGTGACGTTGCCGCGCCAGGGATGGCCCTTCTCGAAGGTTCCGGTCGCCGGCACCATCAGTCCGGCAAGCAGGCCGTCGCGCAGGCCCTCGCGATCGATGCAGAGGTTGGCAGCCTTGCGAACGCGGATGTCGTTCCACGGCGAGCCTTCGACGCGCGAGAACTGCCAGGGCCAGACATGCGGCTGCTCGTTGGCGTAGAGCTTGAAGCCGCGCTGCTTGATCTCCGGCAGCGCATCCGGCGCCGGCGCCTCGACCCAGTCGACCTGTCCGGACAGCAGCGCCGCGGTGCGCGCGTTCGCCTCGGGCATCGGCAGCAGGATCATCTTGTCGGCCTTGGGCACACGCGCCTTGTCCCAGTAGGCCTCGTTCTTGACCAGCTCCAGCCGCTCGCGCGGCGTGAACTTCGCCATCTTCCACGGACCGGTGCCCGAGGCATCCTTGGCGAAGGCGGCCCAGGCGGCTTGCGACTTCGCCTTGTCGTCGGCGCCGGTCGCGGACTCATAGAGCTTCTGCCACTTCGTCGGGCTCGCCATGAACAGATTGGTGAGGTTGATCGGCAGGAAGCTGTCCGGCTCCTTTGTCGTCAGTTCGACGGTGAGATCGTCGATCTTGCGCGCCGATGCCAGCGTCGGCATGCGCGAGGCGGTGACGCCGACCTGGCTCGGATCGAACTGCGGCGCGTCCTGCTTCAGCACCTTCTCGACGTTCCACACCACGGCGTCGGCATTGAACGGCGCGCCGTCATGGAAGGTGACGCCGGGACGCAGCTTGAACGTCCACTTGGTCTTGTCGGCATCGTCGACCTTCCACTCGGTGGCGAGGCCGGGAATGACGACGCTCGGCTTGTCCGCCGACGACAGGTCCCACATCGTCAGCGCGTCGTACATCGTGAGGCCGGTGAAGCGGTTGCCCTCGAAGCCCTGATCGGGCTGGCCGAGCGTGCGCGGAATGTCTGCGGCAGTCATGCCGATGCGCAATACGGTTTCCGCGCCCGCCTGCGCCGGCAGCACGAGGATGGCAGCGCTGGTCATCATGGCGGCCGCAACGGCCACGCGCGTCGTCATTGAGGTCGCAATACGCAAAAGCACGATCAAGGTCTCCGATCAGCTGGCTAAATTCTGGGCAGCATTATGCAACGCCTATGCCAGCGGTGCTCCCGATCTCGTGCCTGCGACGCGAGGTCACAACCGTTTGTGCTCGAACGATCCGGTCAGAGGCTTGGCACCCCGATTGCAGGTCTTGCGCGTCGAATTTGATCCGGTTTCAACGGAGCTTCATCTTCATGCGTATCCGATTCTCATTACTCGCCACTGCGCTCGCGCTCAGTCTTTCCGCGGTCGCGGCGCGGGCCGAAACGGTTCTGCGCTACGGCATCTCGATGGCGGACATTCCGCTGACGACGGGCCAGCCCGATCGCGGCGCCGGCGCCTATCAGTTTACCGGCTACACGATCTATGATCCGCTGGTGGCCTGGGACATGAGCATCGCCGACAGACCGGGCAAGCTCATTCCCGGCCTCGCCACCGAATGGAAGATCGACGAGGCCGACAAGACCAAATGGCGCTTCACCCTGCGCAAGGGCGTCAAGTTCCACGATGGCAGCGACTTCAATGCCGATGCGGTGATCTGGAATCTGGACAAGGTGCTCAACGATAAGGCACCGCAGTTCGACAAGCGGCAGAGCGCGCAGGTCAAGACGCGGCTGCCGTCGGTGGCGAGCTACGCCAAGATCGACGACTCCACGATCGAGATCACCACCAAGACGGTCGACTCGTTCTTCCCCTATCAGATGCTGTGGTTCCTGATTTCGAGCCCGGCGCAGTACGAGAAGCTCGGCAAGGATTGGGACAAGTTCGCGAGCCAGCCCTCCGGCACCGGCCCGTTCAAGCTGACCAGACTGGTGCCGCGCGAGCTCGCGGAGCTCACCAAGAATTCCGAATATTGGAACAAGGACCGGCTGCCGAAGACGGACAAGCTCGTGCTCGTGCCGATGCCGGAAGCGCTGACCCGCACCAACGCGCTGCTCGCCGGCCAGGTCGATCTGATCGAGACGCCGGCGCCGGACGCCGTGCCGCAGCTCAAGGCGGCCGGCATGAAGCTCGTCGACAACGTCACACCGCATGTCTGGAACTATCATCTCAGCGTGCTGCCGGGCTCGCCCTGGACCGACATCCGCCTGCGCAAGGCGCTCAATCTCGCGATCAATCGCGACGAAGTGGTCGGGCTGATGAACGGCCTCGCCAAGCCCGCCAAGGGCCAGGTCGACCCGTCGAGCCCGTGGTTCGGCAAGCCGAGCTTCGAGCTGAAATACGATCTCGCCACCGCCAAGAAGCTGGTCGAGGAAGCCGGCTATTCGCCAGCCAAGCCGCTGAAGACGACCTTCATCATCGCGCAGGGCGGCACCGGCCAGATGCTGTCGCTGCCGATGAACGAATATCTGCAGCAGAGCTTCAAGGAGATCGGCATCGACATCGACTTCAAGGTCGTCGAGTTGGAGACGCTGTACACGCATTGGCGCAAGGGCGCCGCCGACGAGATGAACGCCGGCATCACCGCCAACAACATCGCCTATGTCACATCGGACCCGCTCTACGCGATCGTCCGCTTCTTCGCCTCCGACCAGATCGCGCCCGTTGGCGTCAACTGGGGCGGCTACAAGAATCCCAAGGTCGATGCGCTGATTGCTGAAGCCAAGCAGACGTTCGATCCGGCCAAGCAGGACGAGTTGATCGCGCAGGCGCATGCGGCCGTGGTCGACGATGCGGTGCTGGTCTGGGTCGTGCACGACACCAACCCGCACGCGCTATCGCCGAAGGTCAAGAAGTTCGTGCAGGCGCAACACTGGTTCCAGGACCTGACGACGATCGGGGCGGAATAACTGACCGGGCCGGCTGCCGTCGCGCTCGCAAAGAAGGAAGCCCGGCGTTTTGCCGGGCTTCCTCTTCAGCACGACAGCCAGTATTTCATTTCCCGAAGGCGCCCGAGTCAAACTTGTAGGAGGCCTGGAGAAAGCCGCCGTACCGCTCGTAGCTGAAGGTCGTGGGCGACCCCGGGACTCCAGGAAATTGGGTGGTCCCACTGGTCGTCCGGGCGTACCAATAGCGGCCACCGACGCCGACGCTGAAATTTCTCGTCACGTCGTATGACACAATGCCCTCGAGCTGGTAGCCCCAGCCATTTCCAGATTGCGGAAGCGGATTGATGTCGGGCCGCAGCCAGTGATTGTCGAATCCGCTCAGCCGGACATAGGGCAGAACGGCGCCATCGAGGGTGACGTTCCAGTTCTGGCCGAGCTTGAAGACGCCGTTCAACCCCACGCGGAGCGAATCCCAGTTCTCGGTCTTGCTGAGCACCAGCACGCCCCCCGCAACAGGATCGAGACCACAGATAAACGGATTGGTCGCGACCTGGGTACATCCGTATGCGTTCACGGTTTCGTAGAAATGATTGTAGCCGACGAAGCCGCCGACCTTGAACGCCGGCCCCCTCCAGAAATTGTAGCCGGCGTCGATCGTGCCGTACCAAAGCCTGCCGCTGTTCACGCTGCTGTCCGTATTCGAGTACGGAATGACGGCCGGCGGGAAGTCTTCGTCGTTGAGCCTGCCGCTGAAGATGTTGCCACCGCCCGCAAAGCCCTTGGCGAAGAAACCCAAACTGTGATCGGCCCTGGCGAACCCCTCGCCGGCATGGCTGTTGAGATTCTTGTAGGTCAGCAGAGAATTGGTTTGGCCAGCGACGAAAGGATCGCCCAACGTGTAGCGGGTGCGGCCCGAACTGTAGAAATAGCGGGCGCCGACCTCGAACTCCCACAACGAGACCGGCGGAGGCGGCGCCTTGACCGGGAGATCCGCGGCCGACACCGCGCCCGCCCCGAGCACACAAGCCACAGCAGCAATGAGGCTGCCCGCAACTGGTAGAGTGAAACGCTTGATCGCACCCCGTGCCGGCCTGCCCTGCGTCAAACCGGCCGCACTCCCGTCCTCAGAAGACTGCATCGATGCCCCCCATCTGCATGCACTTTCTATCTTGAGTAGAAAAATGCTACAAGCACGCGCAGATTCATGCAATCGACGTCACATGACACAAGTTGCTTCTTATCCCGCTGTTGCAACCTCGCAACAAACGCGATGCGCTCGACGCCTGCTCGATTGCGCTATCCTTGTACCCGTCCCGCAGACTGGAGCGCGCTATCGTTCGGTCAAGCTCGTCATCCTGTCGCTCGCATTCATCGGCAAGCTCGCGGCGGTGGACGCCCAGACATCATCCAATGGGCCTGGAAACCGCTTCATCCCATCGTCATCGAAGCACGATGCGGGCAAGCTGCCGCGTGCCAAGCGAAGCCTCCCGCCACGGCACTCCACCCGCCCCGTCCCCGGCACGGAAGAGCGCAGCAAGCGTTGCCCGCCCTATTCGGCTTATGTGGTCTGCAAATGATGAGCATACTCATCGCGCGGGCACCGGACCTGGCCAACGAGGCCGCCGCGACATGATGCGAACTCGGGAACGGAGCACCGGCTACTTCGCCAGCAGTGCGTACGCCCCGTTCCAATCCTCGGGCGGCGGATTGACTTGGTAGTTGCGGATGCGTGCGTCATAGAGATCATAAAGCTTGGCCAAGTCTTGTCCCTGGTCGCTCTTGCGGCCGCGCTCGATCGCGGCCAGCGCCCCTTCCCAATCGCGGCTGCGATAGCTCGCCAGCATCTCGATGGTGAGGTTGCGGAGCAACTGGAAGCGCTCGGAATACATCACGTCCTCGCGGCCGGCGATGGCGTAGATCACCTCCGGTTCGGTCTTACCCTTGACCATGATGAAGTCGAGCTCGAGAATCGCGAGCCGGTCCTTCACGGCCATCGCAGTCGCCGAGCCGACGATGATCGGAAAGCCGTACTCCTTGGTCTGGCCCTCCAGGCGCGAGGCGAGGTTGACGCTGTCGCCAAGCGCCGAATAGTTGAACTTCAGGTCGGAGCCCATGTTGCCGACCACGCCGATGCCGGTGTTGAGGCCGATGCCGACCTTGAGCGGAATATAGACGTGGCCGCCATGCTCGGCCTCCTGCTCGCGTTCGCCGTTCACCTGATCGATCCGCTCGAGCATGTCGAGCGCCGCTTCGCAGGCATTGATCTGATGATCCTTGTCGGCGAGCGGCGCGTTCCAGAACGCCATGATGGCGTCGCCCATGTATTTGTCGACATAGCCCTTGCGGGCGATGATGGCGTTGGTCAGCGGCGTGAGGAAGCGGTTCATCAGCTGCGTCAAGCCCTGCGGATCGTGCTTGTAGCTCTCCGAGATCGTGGTGAAGCCGCGCACGTCCGAGAACATCACCGTGATCTCGCGCTCCTCGCCGCCCAGCGTCGGCGGCGATTGGGCAAGCTGCTCGACCAGCACCGGCGACAGATATTGCCCGAACACCGAGCGCATCTGCCGGCGCTGATTCTGCTCGCGGACAAAATTGGCGAAGATCAGCGTCAGATAGATCGCCGTCGTCGACAGCATCGGATAGGTGAAGTCGATCAGGAGCCGGTGCTGGGTGTAGAAGTACCAGGACAGGCCAAGCAGGGCGCTCGCGAACACCGCTCCCACGATCACCAGCGTAATGGCGCCGAGCTGCGGAGCGAAGACGATGACGAGCAGCCCTAGCAGGAGCGCGCCAAAGAACTCGACCACGACGCCCCAATAAGGCCGCGCCAGGATCGACCCGGTGAGCACCGACTCCAGCACCTGGGCGTGCACCTCGACGCCCGGCATCGCCGAATAGACAGGTGTTGTCTTGATGTCATTCAGGCCAATCGCGGATGGCCCGATCAGGATCAGCTTCCTCGCGATCTTCTCCGGTGGTACGCGGCCCTCGAGCACGTCGATGGCGGAGACATAGATGGATGGGTCATGATTGGCGTAATGGACCCAGATCTTGCCGTTGCCGTCAGTCGGAATGTGAACGCTGCCCAGCCCGATGCTGGTGATACCGCCTGGATCGGCCTTGACCAGAACAGTGCCGGACCCGGTCAGGACCCGCAGCATTTCGAAGCTCAGCGCCAGCATCTTGATGTCCTGGGCTCGCATGACCATGGGCACCCGGCGGACGATGCCGTCGCGCTCCGGCTCGATCGTGAACAGGCCCCGGCCGGCCGCCGCATGCTCGATCAGCGGCACGTTGCGCAACAGCCCCGGGAACGGCTCCATGAAGGGGATGGGCTCCCCTACCATCGCAAATCCGGTCTCCGGCAGCGTCTTGTCGGGTTCGGCCCGCACGTCGCGGCTCGCCGTCTCGCCGAGGACGACGCGCGACCGGCGCAGGGAATCGGCGAGCACCTGATCGTTCGACGGCAGCGCCCTCAGCTTTTCGCGCGTCGCTTCGTCGAGGCTGGGAAAGGTCTCAGCTGCAATCGCGGGATTCAGCCGGTCCGGCTCGGCGAACACGACGTCGAAGGCGATGACAAGCGCGCCGAGCTGCGTCAGTTTGTCGACGATCTCGGCGATTCGCGTCCGCGGCCATGGCCACTGACCGAGCTTGGGGTCGGCGACACTCTTCTCATCGATGTCGACGATGGTGACCGGGCGCATCGTCTTGACCCGGGGGCTGAACGCCTGGAAGTTGTCGAAGGCGCGGAGGCGTAGCTCCTGCATCGGCGCGGGATCGGCAGCGCGCAGCGCCGCGAAGGCGACCAGCAGCACCAGGCACATCAGGCGCGCAAAGCCGAACTTGCGTGCGAACCATCGAGGAACTGCTCTCAATCGCTTCATGCAGCATCCGATATCACGCCGAGGCGGGCGATCCGAGGCGTCTGATCGTCTCCAAAGAGCGCTCGGCTTGGCAACGCCGGCGCCCGCATCGCAGACGGACGTGCGGGCTCAGACGAGGTGGAAACCGTCGTGATGCGCCTTGAATTGATCCAACGTCACCCCCTTGAGCGTGAGCGTATCATGCACCGCATCGGTGATGACGGTGTCGTGGCCGCCATTGGCCGACTGCGCGGCAGCGACCATCGCTTCGACGCTGGCAAACAGCGAATGATCGAGCTCGACGATGTCCTTGTTGAGATCGAAATCGCCGATCGTGGCGCTGCCGAAATGCGGGTTGAAGACGAAGGTGTCGTTGCCGTCCTTGCCGAAGATCGTCACGCCGCCGCCGACATTGACGAAATTGTCGTTCTGGTCCGTGCCGTTGATCGTCGATGCGCCGTTGCCGGCCAACGTGACGGTCAGCGCCTTGGTCGCAGTTCCGCCACGGCCGTCGCTGACGTCCGCCTGATAGGTCACGGTCAGCGTGTCACCGGGATTGAGAAAATCCAGGTTCACGTCGGCCGGATGATATGTCCAGTGCAGCACCTCGGAGCCGCCATCGGATATCGCGCTGTCGAAGGTGATCGCGTGGGCATCGGCCAGCGCCTGGACATGGGCATTCGAGGGCAGGCTCGGCAAGCCATTGTATTTGATCACGCCGTTCTGGACCACCGAAGCGGTCAGCGTGTCGCCGACATCCCTGTCGAGCACCGTCAAAGTGCCGGACATGCCGCTCGCCAATTTCACCGGCTGATCGGCGATGAAGCCCGCCGAGACGTTGTCGAGCTCGAATGCATTCTGGCTGCTGGCGAGCACGACCTTGTTGAACGGCGACAGGCCGAGGAACTCGACATAGCCGTTGGAAGCCAGCGACGCCTGCCCGCCATTGGCGAGCAGCGGCGCGACGTCGCTGCCTGTGTAGGACGCCACCAGCTTGTTGCCGTTGTAGAAGGAGATGCTGTTGTAGCTGTCGACCGAGCCCCAATACAGCCCGAAGCTGTTCTTGACGCTGTCGAAGGTGATGGTCTCCTGCGCGTGGTTGCCGATGCTGAGATAGTTGGTCTTGTCGGCGCCGTCGGCCATGTAGGGCGCCGCCGACACCGGGGAGGAGCCGTGCACGATTCCCGCATTGCCGCTGGCCGTGAAGGTTGCGTGCAGCGCCTCGCTGTAGAAGCTGCCGTGACCGCGCCCGTTGTCGGAGATCGAGCCCTCCGACACGCGATCGAAGGTCTCGGTCGGCATGCCCTCGGCATTGGTCTTGGCGGTGCTCGCCAGCACGGTCGCCCGCTCGGCCAGGACGACGGTCTGCACGGTCGGATCGGTCTCGCCGGCGATGACGGGCGCGTCCTCGGCGCCATTGACCGTGATGGTCACGGGCACGTTCTGAACGTCGCCGTGGCCGTCGGCGATCTCGATTGTATAGGTCAGCGTCACGTGCTGGCCGCCTCCGAGATAGTCGAACGCCTTGTCGCTGGCAGCGAAGCTCCAGGCCTGCGATCCCGCACCGTTGCCGCACTCGGTGAGCGCACCGAGTGACAGCCAGCTCTTGAGCACGGTCATGTCCGACGGCAAGCCGCCGTCGTTGCCCGAGGTCGCGACGTCGCCGATCACCTTCAGGACATGCGTGTCGGTGACATCCGCGTCCGTGAAGGTGATGGTGCCGCTCGCGGTGTCGGGCAGATCCGAGCCGGACTTGGCCGCACGCTCGGCGACGTCGGCCGCCTGCGCATCGCTCGTCACGACCGGCAGATCGTTGGTGCCAGTGATGGTGATCACAATGTCCGAGGCCACCATACGGCCCTGGTGATCATCGACCTGAACCGTGGTGGTCACCATAACGGTCTGGCCGGCGCCGAGAAAATCCAGCTTCCCGTCCGCAATGGCATAGGTCCAGTCGATCTTGCCATTATTGGCGTTGCCGCCCTGGCTGAGCTGCAGGGCGTGTTCGAGCGCAGCGATCTGATCCGAGTTCAGCTGGTTCGACAGATCGGTCTGCTGGTCAGACGCAGTCCAGGTCACGCTTTGCGTACCGATCGATGCGGTCGGCCGATCGGTCAGGTCGATATCGGCGAAATGAATGCTTCCGCTGGCTCTCTGCGGATCGGACGCGCCCGTCTGCGCTGCCGCTTCCGTGATCGCACCCGGCCGGCCGGCATCTGTGATCACCGGCGCAGTGTCATCAGCGATCAGGGTGATCAGAGTGCCACCATTCGCGTCTTTGCTACCGGCGAAATGCAAGTCGCTGAAATCGCCGACAAGTGTGAGGGCGATGCTGTGCCCTTGGCCATCGACGACGGTAAGCACGCCCGTGTCCGCATCGTAAGACGCCGTCGTGGCCTCCGTCCATTTGATCGTCTGTAGATCGATCTTGTCGCCTACTCCGAGGCCGGCGAGTTTGGCGGAGAAGCTGGAGTCGTCGATGACGATCTCGCTGCTTCCCTTGCTGCTGAAGTCGATCGTCTGTTCGATATGGCCGTCGATCTTCAGGATGGCGTCGGCATCGACCTTGATCTGGCCGGAGCCTTGGACATCGCCAGTGATCTCGAACGTACCGCCCGTGATCTCGATCGTGCCGTCGTTGTAGATCGTTCCACTGAGGCCGCTCGTGCCGCTCGCCGTGATCGTGCCATGGACATGCAGCTCACCATCGCCGCTCACCTTGGTGTCGGCGAGATCGAGGTAAGCGCCGAGATCGACGGTGAAGACGTGGAGATTCTCGACGTCTACCCCGCTCAGCGTCACGTGACCGGCGATCTCCAGCGTGCCCGCGATCTGGATCTTCAAGGTGCCGCCCGTGAGCGTCGTGCTCCCGTCGAGCACCAACGTCGAGGGGACCGGCATCTCACCATCCTCATCGATGATGATCTGACCGTCCGTGTTATCGATGGTGACATTGTCGAACGTGGTCGCCGCCGCAGTCTCGACATGCACGATGCCGTGGTTGACGAGATCGCCGCCGGTGATCGTGCTGCTCTCGATCACTAGCACCGCGCCGTCGTCCACCTGGACTGTGCCGGAATTGTCGACGGTGACACCGGCCAGGGTCGCGGTCTCGTCTGCAGCGACCTCGAGCGTCGAGCCGTCGCCGATCGTGATGCCGACGTCGGTCAACGACGCGCCGCCCTGAACGGTCAGGATCGCCGTCATTTCCGCAAGCGGACCGGTCTCGCCGATCAGCAGTTCTCCGCCAGCGACGGCGCTGCCGTCGATCGTGCTGTCGCCGTCGACGGAGATCGTCCCATGGCTGGTGATAGCGCCGCCGGCGATGCTCGTGCCGCTCAGAGAGAGAGCACCAGCCAGCGCAATGGTGATCGCGGCGGCGTTCGCATTGGTGATCGTCTCGTCCTCGAACGCATTGCCGCTGCCGGACACGGCGATCGTGTCGAAATTGTCGAGCGTCCCGCCGATCAGCGCGGCGTGGCCGATGAGGGCCACCGCTCCGCCGGACTCGTTGATCAGCGTGCCGCCGCTGACGCGCGCCTGTGACAGGGTCAGCGTTCCGGCGTCTTCGACCGTGATCGTACCATCGGTATTGTCGATGCTGGTGTCGTTGGCGAGCGCGAGCGCGCCACCCGCCTTGATGTCGATCAGGCCGACGTTCGTGACGATCTCGTTCGAGATGGCATTTCCGGCGGCAGACACATCGACCGCGCCGAAATTGGTCAGCTGGCCATTGCTGATGTCGGCTCCGCCTTTCAGGACGAGCAGACCGTTGGCTTGCGGCGGCGTTTGCCCGTCGTTCTCCAGCGTGCCAAAATTCTGAACGATCGGCATTCCCTGGATCAGAATGGTGCCGCCATCGATGCTGCCACCCTCCAGGGTCAGCGTCGCGCCCAGGTCGACCTGGATGAGGCCGGAGCTGTCCTCACCGCCGTTGGTGACGTCGCCTTGCACGGTCAGCGTACCGCCGGACAGCTCGATCGTTCCGGTGTTGAAGATGCCGGCGTTCGCCCCAAAGACGCCGCCGCCAGCCAGCAGCACAGTGCCGGCATTGTGAAACTCGCTTTGCTCGAGGATCTGCACCGAGCCGCCGACGGTGATCGTCGCACCCGAGAAGTTGTAGATGAGCGAGTCGGCCTTGGCCGTCAGCGCGCCGCTGATCGTCAGCGTGCCGTTATTGTCGAGCTCCGGAACGGCGCCGCCGCCGAAATCATTCAGCGTGACCGATTTGGCATAGGCGTAGGCGTCGTCATCGATCGTCACCGGAAAGGCCGGCGTCAGGCCGTGCAGCTGATCGGTGATGATGATGACGTCATCATCGGCGGTCGGAGCCAGACCGGTTGCCCAGTTCGCGCCGTCGCTCCACAGATGAACCTGCCCCCCGCTGCTCTCGCCAGGCTGCGTCGTGGCGATCCAGACCACCGCCGGATCGTCGGTGCCGGTGATCGTCACCGTGACCGTCTGCGTCGATGTCGCGCCTTGCGAGTCCGTCACGGTCACGGTGTAGGTGAGCGTCACCTTCTGACCCGCGGGAATGAAATCCGCGACATAGACCGGCAGGTTGGCGAAGCTCCAATTGATCTTGCCGGTGCCGCTTCCGGTGCTGTCGGAGGCCAGAGACGCAGTCAGGGCCTGTTCGAACAGCGCGAACGGGGCCGGCGGAATGCTGCCGCCGCCCTCCAAAACCGCGCTGGTCAGCTTCGCCGAGACGGTATGGCTGTCCGTGAGATCAACGTCCTTGAAGGTCAGCGTGCCCGAGGTCGGATCGTCCGATGTCAGCGGGCCGCCGGGCACGCTGGTGCCGCCCTCGAACGCGATGGTCTGGACGCTCGCAACGATCTCGGGCTTATCGTTGGTCCCCGTCACGGTGATCGTGATCGGGACCAGAGCGAATTCGTTGGACGGCGCAAAGTTGTTGTCGACGCGGACGATGTAAGTCAGCGTCAGCGTTTCACCTGCCGCCAAAAAATCGAAATACTTGTCGGGAACGCTGTAGGTCAGCGTCGCCGTGCCGAAATTCTTGTTGTTCGGATCGGGCGTGACCGTGATCTTCACCGCGGTCGCCAGGACGTCCTGCAATTGTAGGGCATTCAACGAGGCCGTGACGTCGGCCTGCTGCGCGCTCTTATAGGCGTAGGAACTGAAACTGACGGACACCGTCGGCCGGTCGATGCCATTGATGTCGACGAAATTGACGCGACTGAGCACGGCGTCGAGATCGGCGCCGTTCCCGGTCTGACCGGCGCGCTCCATAATTCCGAAAGCCGTCGTCAGCCGGCCGCCGGTATCGAGAATCCTGACTTCCGGCGGACCCGGGATGTGCGACAGCTGCTCGCCGGTCTGGCCAGTCCCGGTCGTCGCGCCGGTGTCGTCGACCACGCGGATGATCGGCGTCGCGCTGGTGCCATTGGGCAAGGTCAGCGGCGTCAGCGTCTGCGGCACCCCGATGTCGGTGAAATGGGTCGTCGACTTCGGATTGCTGTTGTCGGTGAACTTCAGCGTGAAGACGTCATTGATGAGCTTCTGGATGTCCGGCGTGAGCGGGACAGCGCTCTGATTCACGATTCCGTTGCTGATCTGGATCTGCTGTCCGGCCTGATTCACCACAGCGATCGGCTGCAGCGTCGTCTTGTCGAACAGAACGTAGGAGCCGGTGTGGCCATCGGGCTCGACCAGCACCTGGAACTTGGCATCGGGCAGACTGCCCTGCCCCGGCACCGTGAAGTCGATCTCGACCAGCACGGCCGTGCCGCGAATGCCCATGGTCGCCACGGGCGTGTCGACCTTCATGTCGCCATGCTTGGCGGTCTCGCCGGCCACGAACGAGATCGTGCCGGCGACGAGGCTGATCAGCGAGGAATTGTTCGACCCGTTGGGGTCGTACACCATTTCATTCAGCACCATCCGCGCATTCGACGACAGGCCGAACACGGTGCCGTCGATGAAGGTGATGCCGAGCGTCGAATCCGAGCCGGACTGGACGACGTCGCCCTTCTCGACGTTGTCGCCGTTGTGAAGGAGGATCGAAACGCCGTTGCGGATGACCGTCGCGGTGCCCTGCAGCTTGGTCACATGGCCGATGACCTTGCTCACGCTCGCGGCCGCCCCGGCCTGGCTGACCTGCACCGCGCCGGAGAGCGCGTTGACGAGGTCGCCGGTTAGATGCGCGCCGTCCGGCGAGGCCAGCGGCGCGCGTTTCTCGCCCTTGAAATAGTCCGGCAGCACCATCTCGCGTCCGTCGGACGACAGGATCAGGTCGAGACCAGACCGCTTGAAATCGGCATTGAACAGAAAATGCGCGTCCGGAACGACGATCGCGTCGGTCGGCGCATGGGCATGCGGCGTCTCCAGCCGCACGTGACCGTGCGAAGAGGCGCCCCGGCCTTCGGAGAAAAGCGCGGCGTCAGAATTGCCAGCGTAATTCAAGGGGCCACCGACTATGGTTAATGAATACATAAGAATGAGTGTTCAAGGCGTGCATATCACTGGCAAGTGTCTGGCGGAACCACCTTCAGCTTGTGCTTCAGGTGGCCAAAAACGGCGGCTTCCGCGGGATGGCTACGATGTTGTCGAGTTTCTGCCCTCTTTAAAGCTGACCCCGGCCGAGACCTTCTAAGTCAAAATTCACGTCGTTTCAGAAAATCAAAGTAATTCCAAGTATTCATAGGCCATCCAATACCTTTGCCGACATCAACATCCGCACCGGCTTACCCCTGACAACGGATTTCAAGTGGAGGACTGCGGGTGGGAGAACAAGAATCGACGAATTGCATCAATTTGGCAGGAGCTGCGGATGGGTTCGAAGCACAACTTCACCGCGAACCCTCCAGACCTTCGCGACCATCGTTCAGCTTTCGCTAGGATTTGTCGCATCGGAGCAACACAACGTTCAGCGTAAATCCCGCGATTTGGTCGCCGGATTGCCGGTTTTAAGCAGAGGCCAAGCCTCCGCACCCATGCTGACCCCCAACAAGCATTCGGTTCCGTCAGGCGCTGCGTCGCGCCGGCCGAGATCCGGGCACGGGGCGTCACATGAATTTTCTTGCGCTGATGCGCGCATCGCTGGCGGCCGCGGCCGCCAGCGCCGCCATATGGATCGGCGGCCCAGCGGGCGCCGGTCCTGTCGCGCAGCCGTTGGGGTTCGCAACCGCCATCGAGGATACGGCCGAGCCATTCGGCCTGCCGCGGGTCGGCCTGGAGGCCGGCGCGTTGCGCGACAAGTGGTTGGCGCTCGCGCGCAAGCTCGAAGACGAGCGCGTACAGCTCGCGCTGTGCGATGGCGACCGCGAGCGCTGCGTCTCCCCTGCCGCCCTCAGCCTGCTGGCGATCATCGATCAGGGCCGTCTCCGGGCGGGACGGGCAAGGCTCGGCGAGATCAATCGGGCGGTCAATCTGGCCATCCGGCCGGCCAGTGATCTCGCTCAATATGGCCAGGTGGACGTGTGGGCCTCCCCTCTCGCTACCTTCGAACGCCGTGCCGGCGATTGTGAGGACTACGCGATCGCCAAGCTCGTCGCGCTTCGGATGGCCGGCGTTGCCATCGACGATCTGCGGATCGTGATCCTGCACGATGTCGTCCGGGACGAGGATCACGCCGTCGCGGCGGCGCGCCTCGACGGGCATTGGCTGATGCTCGACAATCAGCGCATGGCGATGATCCAGGACAGCGATGCGCGGCAGGTGCGGCCGTTGTTCGTGATCGACGAGACCGGCATCTCCCGGTATCAGGCTTTGCCCCTGATGGCGGAGGTCCGGGCGCTGTCGCCTGAGGGGACGGCTTCCGTGAACTATTGACGATCGCGCATCGTTGCCGCGTGCCCACAACTTGAGACGTGGCCGGGAGTTCACGGGACGAGGACGGCAGGAATGCGGCCAGTGCGCCGACGGAACCGGCCGGCACCGAAGGACACGATGCGGCGGCTCGTTCACCGCGCCGCAACGAGTTGCATCCACATTGCAGACGCGAACCGAACGAGGCGATAGTGCCGTCATGACCCCAGGCAGCCCCGCCCTCGCCGTGCGAGAACTGACGAAATGTTTCGAGCGGCCGGCGGTCGATGCGCTCGACCTCGTGGTGCGCTCGGGTGAATTCTATGCACTGGTCGGCCCGAACGGCGCCGGCAAGACGACGACGCTGCGCATGGTCGCGGGCCTGCTGCGGCCGGATGCCGGGCGGATCGAGATCTTCGGCATCGATGCACTGCGCGACCCGATCGCCGCCAAGCAGGTGATGGCCTGGGTCTCCGACGAGCCCATGATCTACGACAAGCTCACGCCGCTCGAATATCTCGAGTTCGTCGCCGGACTGTGGGGCATCGATCCGGCGACCTCGAGTAACGCGGCAACCGAACTTCTGGTCTCGCTCGGGCTGGAGCCGCATCTGCACGAGCGCTGCGAAGGCTTTTCCAAGGGCATGCGCCAGAAGGTCGCGCTCGCCGGCGCGCTGATCCACGACCCGCGGCTGATCATCCTGGACGAGCCGCTGACGGGCCTGGACGCGGTGTCGGCGCGGCACGTCAAGGGCCTGCTCGCCGAGCGCGTCCGCCGCGGCGGCACGGTGATCATGACCACGCACATTCTCGAAGTCGCCGAGCGCATGGCCGACCGGATCGGCGTGATCGCCGCCGGGCGCGTCGTCGCCGAAGGCACTCTGGCCGAGCTGCGCCAGCAGAACGGTCGCACCGACACCAGCCTGGAGGAGTTGTTCATCGCACTGGTCGACGTCGAGTCCGCGGCATGACGCGGGCGGCGACGCTCGCCTGGTTCGCCCGTCACGAGCTCCGGCTCGCCTGGCGGGAATGGCTCGGCATGATCACGGCCGGCAGGCGCCGCCGCACGCGGGCCGCCATCATCGGTCTCGTGCTGTTCGGCGCCCTCATGCATCTGCCGGCCTGGGTCGTGGTCGGTCGCTACGCCGATCTCGAGCTGCCGCTCGACAAGACCGCGCTGATCGTCATCACCGCGACCATCATGCTGTCCTGGGCGCTGATGCTGTCGCAGGCGATCGAATCCGTCACACGCGTGTTCTACGCCCGTGCCGACCTCGATCTCATCATGTCGTCGCCGGTGCGGCTGGCCGAGATCTTCTCCGTCCGGATCGCGGCGATCGCGCTCTCCGTGACCAGCATGGCGCTGCTGCTCGCGACCCCCTTCGTCGACGTGCTGCTGATCGAGGGCGGCGCACGCTGGCTCGCGGCGTTCGTCGTGGTCGCAGCCGTCGGCCTGTCGGCGGCCGCGGTCGCCATTGCCATCACGATCGTCCTGTTCCGCCTCATTGGTCCGGCGCGAACGCGGCTGGTCGCCCAGATCCTGGCGGCCGTGATCGGCGCCGGCTTCGTCATCGTGCTGCAGATCGCGGCGATCGTGTCCTATGGCACGCTGTCGCGCTTCGCCATCCTCACCTCGGATGCCGCGGCCGCCATCGCGCCCGATCCCGACAGTCTTGTTTGGCTGCCGGCTCGAGCGGCGCTCGGCGACGGCCAGGCGCTGCTGATTCTGCTGGCAGCCGGACTGTTGTTGCTCGGCGTCGTCATGATGGTGTTCTCGCCGCGCTTCGCCGACACCGCGATCAGCGCCGCGGCCCAGGGCATCTCCAGCCGCGCCGGCGCACGCGTCAGGTCGTTTCGGGGCGGCTCGCGGCAGCAGGCGCTGCGGCGCAAGGAGTTCATGCTGCTGCGGCGCGATCCCTGGCTGATCTCGCAGACGCTGATGCAATTGCTCTATCTGGTGCCTCCGGCGCTGCTGCTGTGGCGCAGCTACTCCGACAGCTCGCAGGCGGTGTTCCTGATCACGCCGGTCGTCGTGATGGCGGCGGGCCAGCTCGCGGGCGGCCTCGCCTGGCTCACCATCTCCGGCGAGGACGCGCCCGAGCTGGTGGCGACGGCGCCGCTGCCGGCGACGCGCATCGTGCGCGCCAAGGTCGAGGTCGTGCTGATCACGATCGCGATGATCTTCGCTCCGCTCGTGCTTGCGCTCGGTTGGGTCGCACCGGCGCAGGCGGTGGTCACGGCCGTTGCCGTTCTGGTCGCGACCGTCTCCTCGACGGCCATCCAGCTCTGGTTCCGGATCCAGGCGCGTCGCAGCCAGTTTCGCCGCCGCCAGACCTCGTCGCGGCTGGCGACCTTTGCCGAGGCGTTCTCCTCGATCGGCTGGGCGGCGACCGCGGCGCTGGCGCTCGCGCTGCCCGAGGCCGCCATCGTCTGCGGCCTGATGACCGCGGGCCTGTTGCTCGCGGCCTGGAAGCTGAGCCCGGCGCGGGCCTGAAGCGTTCAGCGCAGCAGCTCCGTCACGGCGGCGGCGAACGCCTCCGGCTCTTCCTGCGGCAAATTGTGGCCGGCCCGCGCGATCACGCGATGGCCGATCCGATTGCTGAACTTCGCAGCATGCGCCTGGCCGTCCGTTGCCGGGATCACGCCGTCGGCGTCGCCATCGAGCGTGATCGTAGGCACGGTGATGACGGGCAGGGTCGCCAATCGCCGCTCCAGCTCCTGATAGCGCGGATCCCCATCGGCCAGCCCGTAGCGATGCCGATAGCTGTGGATCACGACATCGACGTGATCGGGATTGTCGAACGCGTCCGCCGCGCGCGCGAAGGTCGCATCGTCGAAGCGCCAGTGCGGCGACCATTGCCGCCACAGCAGCCGTGCGATGTCGGCGCGGTGGGCGGCGAGCCCGGCGCGGCCGCGCTCGGTCTGGAAGTACCACTGATACCAGAACGCGAACTCGCGCGGCACCGGCGCCGGCTCCAATGCCCGCGCGATGTCCTGGATCAGATAGCCGTTCACGGAGACCAGGCCCGTGCAGCGCTCGGGCCACAGCGTCGCGCCGACGCAGGCGGCCCTGCCACCCCAATCATAGCCGGCGAACACGGCGCGCGGGATCGCCAGCGCATCCATCAGCGCGACCAGATCGGCGCCGACCGCGGCCTGCTGGCCCGAGCGCGGCGTCGATGCGTTGCGGAAACGAGTGGGTCCATAGCCGCGCAGATAGGGCACGATGACGCGGCAGCCCTGCGCGGCGAGGCGCGGCGCGACCTCGACATAGGAGTGGATATCGTAGGGATAGCCGTGCAGCAGGATGACGACGGGGCCATCGGCCGGCCCGCTCTCGACATAGGCAATGCGGAGCACGCCTGCGTCGATCTCCCGCAACGGCTGCAACACCCGATCCGTCATGCCATCTCTCCACGTCGTCGCGCCGCGCTCTCGAGCCGGGCGTTGCGCCGAGGATAGTTCTGATCCGGATTCCCCGCTACACTCACACGCGCTGTCGAAGGGGAACTGCCATGCTGCGCTCGCTGGTCTCGCTGCTTGCCGTCCTGGTCGCGTTCGCATCGCCCGCTCTGGCGCAATCGGGGCCGCGCACCAGCGAGTGCCTGGCGATGGCCGGCGACCAACCGCGCGCGATGCCGGTCAGCCTGCGCCGGACGGCGTCTGCCGGCAACGAGGTGACGATCACCTATGCCGGCCACTCGACCTACTTCATCGACACGCCGATGGGCATCCGCATCGCGACCGACTACAGCGGCGCCTATCAGGTCGGACGGCTGCCCGACGTGATCACCATGAACCGCGCGCATTCGACGCACTACACGCTGGCCCCCGATCCGCGCATCCCGCATGTGCTGCGCGGCTGGGGCGACGACGGCAAGCCGGCCCAGATCTTCGAGCGAATCGGCGACGTGCTGATCCGCAACATCACCACCGACATCCGCCGCTATTTCGGAGATTCCGTCGGCATCGACATGATCAAGGACGGCAACTCGATCTTCATCTTCGAGGTCGCCGGCCTGTGCATCGGCCATCTCGGCCACCTGCACGTCAAGCTCGACGAGACGCATTTCGCCGCGATCGGCCGGCTCGACGTGGTGATGGTGCCGATCGACGGCACCTACACGATGTCGCTCGACGGCATCTCTGAGATCACCAAGCGGCTGCGCGCCTCGGTGGTGCTGCCGATGCACCGCTTCGCGACGCCGCTCGACGAGTTCATGCGCAAGATCGGCCAGCAGTTCGAGATCGACCGCCGCGCCGAGCGCACCTTGAAGATGTCGCGCGAGCTGCTGCCACAGGTCCCGACCGTGATCATCCTCGACGGCGTCTAGGCGCCCGCAAGGCTGGTGCCGCGGCGGCCTTCCGGCGTCAGGAACATGCGCTTGAGCTTGTTGATGACCCGCACCGCGAGGCCGAGCACGTAAGGCTGCGTCTTCAGGCAGAAGGCGAGCTTCTTGACGTGGCCCTCGACATGCCATTTGGCATGCGCGCCGTCGCGGAAGAAGATCACGTCGCCTGGCCCGTAGCGCTTCGCCGGCATGCCCTCGCTCTCCAGCGTGATCGCGCCTTCGAGGATCAGGATGGTCTCGTCGAAATCGTAGTACCAGTTGAACTTGCCCTCGGTGCAATGCCAGACGATGGTCGAGCCCAGCCCGTCGCTGCTGCGCGCGATGGTGCAGGAGGTCGCGGTCGGATTGCCCTCGATGATCCAGGACGGCTCGATCGGAGCGGGCGCCAGGTCGACGGTGAGATTGGCGGTTTCGATCAAGGACGGAGACATCTTGGACCTCAAATGCATGGGACTGAAATGACCGGGCGAACGCCGGCACGAGCCTGCGACCGTAGCCGATTGCACCTAATGGCTGCTTTCCGCAGTCGTTAAGATTTGAACCAACCGCCGCGACCAGCCGTCGCATCACAAACACGCAAGCGCTATAAACTTCACGCGAACGCCGCAATTTGTTCGCGGCCTCGCCAAACCTGCTGATCTACTGTTTGCTCGCACTGCAAGATGCGGACAGGCGCCCCTCCGGTCGCCGTGCCCATCCTGCGCCGTGCCGTCACCTTTAAAGATTTGCCGCCTTCGCAGAGATAAGGATTTCCCAGGATGCGCCGACTGAGCCTTGCACTCGCCCTCACGCTGTCCGCTACCGCCCTTGCAACCAGCAGTCTCGTCATGGCGGGCGAAACGCCCGCCCCCGAAAACGCCAAGGCCTACTTCATCAACCTGAAGGACGGCGACACCGTCTCCTCGCCGGTCCTGATCCGCTTCGGCCTGTCCGGCATGGGCGTCGCGCCATCCGGCACCGAGGCTCCCAACACCGGGCACCACCACCTGCTGATCGACGCGCCCGCGCTCGAGGGCGACGCACTCAACGAGGCGATCCCGGTCGATGCCGGCCACGTGCATTTCGGCAAGGGCCAGACTGAAGCCTCGGTCAACCTCACGCCGGGCAAGCACACCTTGCAGCTCGTGCTCGGCGACTGGAGCCACATCCCCCACAACAAGCCGGTGATGTCGGAGCGGATCACGATCGACGTGCAGGCCACCACCGGCAGCGCCAAGCAGTAGGCAGGTTCGATCGACGACGACACCGCCGCGAGCATTGCTCGCGGCTCGCTTCGGGCCGGTGCACGCGTGGCGCCGGCCCGTCATGCGTCAGGCCCACTCGCCCTTGCGGAACACCGGGACGCGGCGACCATCTTCATGGAGGCCGTCGATGTCGGTGTCGGCCGCGCCGATCATCCAGTCGATGTGGATCAGGCTCTGGTTGCCGCCCTGGGCTGCGATCTGCTGCGGCGACAGCGACGTGCCGTTGACGAAGCATTTGGAGTAGCACTGGCCGAGCGCGATGTGCGAGGCCGCGTTCTCGTCGAACAGCGTGTTGTAGAACAACAGGCCGCTCTTGGAGATCGGCGAGGAGTGCGGCACCAGCGCGACTTCGCCGAGCCGGCGCGCGCCCTCGTCGGTGTCGAGCACTTTGTTAAGCACCTCCTCGCCCTTCGAAGCCCTGGCCTCGACGATGCGACCCTCCTCGAATCTGACCTGGATGTTGTCGATCAGCGTGCCCTGATAGGACAGCGGCTTGGAACTGACGACGTGACCCGACACACGGCGGCAATGCGGCGTCGTGAACACTTCCTCGGTCGGAATGTTGGCGTTGCAGGTGATGCCGTTCTTGGCAGTCGAGGCGCCGCCCTCCCATTCATGGCCGTCGGCAAGACCGATCGTCAGGTCCATGCCGGGTCCGGTGTAATGCAGCGCGCTGAAACGCTGGCCGTTGAGCCACTCGGTGCGCTCGCGCAGCACCGCGTTGTGGCGCTCCCAGGCAGACACGGCATCCTCGTGGTCGACACGCGACGCTGCGAAGATCGCGTCCGCGAGCTTCGCCACCGCGACCTCCTCCGGCACGTCCGGGAAAACCAGCTTGGCCCAGGACGTGCTCGGATAGGCAATGATGTTCCAGTTGGTCTCGAAATTGGTGATCTTTTCCAGCGCCGGCTGATAGGCCTTGGAGTTGGCCTTGCTGGCGCGCGCCACCTTGGCCGGATCCTGGCCGGACAGCAGCATCGGATTGTCGCCGACGATGGCGAGCCGCGCGGTGTTCTCCGAGAACGCCTTGGCCATGCCCTGATAGAGCCAGTCGGCGGCGCGATCGAAGCTGTTGTCACGGCCAAAACGGTAGCGCGCCAGCGTCAGTTCCTCGTCGGAGAAGAACGAGGTCACGATCCCAGCGCCGGCCTTATAGGCGTGTTCGGCGACCTTGCGCACCAGCGGCAGCGCCATCGAGGGCGCGGTCAGCAGCAGATCCTGACCCGGCTGCAATTGCAGGCCCACCTTCACCGCCACCTCGGCCAGGCGGTCGAGCTTCACGGGATCGATGGCGGTATCGAAGCTGCTGAAATGTGCGGTCATCAGGGGATCCAGTTCCGTTTCTTTGCGGTGTTGAAGAGATAGGCCAATCGATGGGGCGGTCAATGGTGAAGGGGAGACGGCTCCTGCATCGCCTCTCCGCCCTCGTCGCCGTGCAGGGCATGGCCCGGACAACTGCCGTGAAGGTGTTCGGAGACATAGCCGACACCTCGGAACGGGCCCTATGGATCCGCATCAGTCGCTCTCCAAAGCTAAGCCGCGAGCTCGGTGCCCACCCTCCCCTGGAGGGGGAGGGTCGCCTCGCGGTGAGCGAAGCGAAACGTGAGGCGGGGTGGGGTGATCTCTCCACGTGCACAAGCGCTCGCGGAGAGATCACCCCACCCCGCTCGCCCGCTTCGCGTGCGACCGACCCTCCCCCTCCAGGGGAGGGTGGGCACCGAGCCATTGGCGCCGTCGTGATCAACAATTTTGAGGCATATGGGATGTGCATATGGGGATGTGCGTCCGTAGCCTCGCGGCGCCCCGGGCGTCCGAGTGATACAGTGGTCTCACCCTCTTCAAACGAGAGGGTGCAGGGAAGGCCGGACCTCGACTGAGGCCCGTGGCCCGCCTGCTCAAAAAATGCAGGCGGCAGGTACCACAGGTCCAGCCGGACGATCCGGCCCTCCCTGCGCGATGGCACTACGGCTGCTTCGCGTTCTCCCCGGTGCGCCGGGCTTTTGGGTCACCGTCACCCACGCGGCGCCATTGGCGCCAGCGCAGGCTTGATACTGGCATCGGAGTATCAGGACCACGCGACTTGACCGTGCGAGCCGATGTTGTTCGTCCGCGCGAATGACCACGCTGCAAACCGGCCCGCCCATCACATCCCACCTTCACGCTTCGTGACGACCGCGCAGCGCCCCTCGTCGATGAGGCGGGACAGCGACAAACAATCATGATTTTCCGAAATTGCCAAGCAGGATATTTTTTCTGCCGGGACTGGACAGCCCAAATCAGCCCGGACTTGCTCGTGAAATCGGATTCCGGACGCAGCGGCGATCGGGCGGATATGAAGCCTCGACAGGCTTGTCCGATCTCGGCGTGAGGGGCATGAGTCGCCCGACGAGCGGCATTCTGATTGCGTCAGTCCTCGACGCGCAGCCCGTCACCATCGACGTACCAGTCGGCACGTGACGCCCAATGCGCATGGCGATCGGGAGCGGCGCCGAGCGGCTCGTCGAAGCTCCCGGCGGGAATGATCGCTTCGCGGCCGCTGCGCGTCAGATGCGGCATCGGGCTGCCACATGTGCTGCAGAAGGCGGTGGCGAAGCTGCGCGCCTGCGGCAGGTCGAACCGTGTGACGTTCGCCTTGCCCCGCATCCACCGCAGCGCCGACGCCTTGACGATGACCTCACAGGAGTGCGCCGTGCCGCTGGCCTTGCGACAGCGCGAGCAATGGCAATTGAGGAAGTTGTCGAACGGCCCATCGACCTCGAAGCCGACCCGGCCGCAGAGGCAACTGCCGCGGAACGTGGTCATGACGATCTCCTGTCGTGGTCTGGAACGAAATGCCCAAGAGCGCCGCACGCGTGGAGGATGTTATTTATCCTCATTGCATCTTTGTGGCTATTAGGACGACTGAAGGCCGGCCGCGGTCGCCGCGCTGTTAGTAGGTAGTCTGATCTTCCCAAGGCGGAACATTCATTTGTTGTGAGTCATTCTCGACGTCGAGAGTCAATCACTTCGAATGATTTGGAACCAGTCCGAGCGGGCAGCGCCGTCCCGCATTTGCATGGCTCAGGGGTGATTCGGTCACTTTGAGGACATGTTTGGACGTTGATTGGCGCGCGGCAGGGGGATTTCACAGTGTACAGGAGTCCTCCGAATGTACCGCGTTGTAATTGTCGTCGCCGCATTGCTGGCTCTCTCCGTTCAAGCCGAGGCGCGTCCTCGTCACCATCATCATCACTACTCGTACCGTCACCATCACTCCTTCATGAACGCCATGGCCTCGATCCCCGGCGAGGGCCGCGTCGTCGGTGGCCGGCCGTCGGGATGCCCGCATGCCTTCTGCGGCTGCGAAGCGTCGCTCTACACGTTCGGCCGGGTCATTCCCGAGTTGAATCTCGCATCCAACTGGCGTCGCTTTCCACGCGCGGCTCCCGCACCGGGCATGGCGGCGGTCCGCTCCGGCCACGTCATGATCCTGCAGCAGCAGGTCGCCGGCAATGTCTGGTATGTGCATGACGGCAATTCCGGCGGTCACGTCACCCGCGAGCATCCGCGGTCGATCGCCGGCTACGCGATCGTGAACCCGAACGGCGGTTCCACGATGTTCGGCGCAGCGGCTCGTGTCACGCGCGAGGCCCGTGCGCCGAGATATCAGCGGTTCGCCCGCAATGCACGCTCCGACGGCTGGATGGCCAGCGCGGCGCCGATGGCCTTCAACTAGGTCCCGACGCCGTCGCGGGCGGGCGGCATGCAGCTATCAAGTCGGGAACTGCATGCCGCTTATGCCGACGCGGACCGCGCCTCGCGTCTGAACAGCACGTAGAGCGCCGGCAGCACCAGCAGCGTCAGCATCGTCGACGAGATGATGCCGCCGATGACGACGGTGGCGAGCGGGCGCTGGACCTCGGCGCCGGCGCCGGTCGCGATCGCCATCGGCACGAAGCCGAGCGAGGCGACCAGCGCCGTCATCAGCACCGGCCGCAATCGCGCCAGCGCGCCCTCCTCCACCGCGGCCCGCACCGAGCGTCCCTCCCGGCGTAGCCGTTCGATGAAAGCGATGATGACCAGGCCGTTGAGCACGGCGACGCCTGACAGCGCGATGAAGCCGACGCCGGCCGAGATCGACAGCGGCAGGCCGCGCAGCAGCAGCGCCGCGATGCCGCCGGTCAGCGCCAACGGCACGCCGGAGAACACCAGCGCGGCATCGGCGAACGAACCCATGCTCATGAACAGCAGCAGGAACACCAGCGCGAGCGCGATCGGCACCACGATCGTGAGACGCTTGGTCGCCGACACCAGTTGCTCGAACTGTCCGCCCCAGCCGATCCAATAGCCTGGCGGCAGCTTGACCTTCTCCGCGACGGCGGCCTGCGCCTCGGTCACGAACGAGCCGAGGTCGCGGGCGCGAACATTGGCTGACACGACGATCCGCCGCTTGCCGTTCTCGCGGCTGACCTGGTTCGGCCCCGGCGCCGAAGCCACGGCCGCGACCGACGACAGCGGCACGTAGCGCGGCTGTGCGGCCGAGGAGAAGGCGGTGCGCAGCGGCGCGGCATTCGCCTCCTCACCCGCCGGCAGTGGAATCGGGATCGCGCGGATCGCATCGAGATTGCCGCGCAGACGCTCGGGGAGGCGGACGACGATGTCGAAGCGGCGGTCGCCGTCGAACAGCTTTCCGGCCGCCTTGCCGCCGATCGCGATTTCGACCACGCTCTGCACCTCGGCCACGCTGAGGCCGTAGCGCGACAGCGCCTGGCGGTCGATCCTGACCGTCAGGATCGGCAGCCCCGCGACCTGCTCGGTCTTGACGTCGGTCGCGCCATTGACGCCGCGGATCGCGGCTTCGACCTGGCGCGCCGCGCCCTGCAGGATATCGAGATCGTCGCCAAAGATCTTGATACCGACGTCGCTGCGCACGCCGGAGATCAGCTCGTTGAAGCGCAACTGGATCGGCTGCGAGATCTCGTAGTTGCTGCCGGGGATCTCGTCGGCCGCCGCCTCGATCTCGGCGACGAGCTGCGCCTTCGGCTTCGCCGGGTCGGGCCACGCCTGGCGCGGCTTCAGCATGATGTAGCCGTCACCCTGCGACGGCGCCATCGGATCGGTCGCGACCTCGGCCGTGCCGATGCGGGTGAACACGTCCTTCACCTCCGGGATGCGTCGCAGCCGCGCGTCCAGCGCCTTCTGCAGGTCGACCGAGAGGGTGAGGCTCGTTCCGGGGATGCGCAGGGCCGCGAGCGCGACGTCGCCCTCGTCAAGGCTCGGAATGAACTCGCCGCCCATGCGCGTCGCGGCAAAGCCGCTCGCCGCGACGATCACCACGGCCAGAGTTACGACCATCAGGCGGTGCGCGATCACGCCGCGCAGCAGCGGCGCGTAGACCCGCCGCGCGCCGCGCATGATGAGGTTCTCCCGCTCGGATACCTTGCCGGTGACGAAGATCGCGACCGCTGCCGGCACGAAGGTGATCGAGAACAGCACGGCGGCACCGAGCGCCATCAGCACCGTCAGCGCCATCGGCGTGAACATCTTGCCCTCGACGCCGGTCAGCGTCAGCACCGGAAGATAGACCACGGCGATGATGCCGGTGCCGAACAGGCTCGGCCCGATCACCTCGCGCGCGCCGCTGATGATGGTCTGCAACCGCTCGGCGGTCGTGAGCAGTCTGCCCTTGCGATGCTGCGCCTGGGCGAGCAGCCGCAGGCAGTTCTCGACGATGATGACGGCGCCGTCGACGATGATGCCGAAATCGATCGCGCCGAGGCTCATCAGGTTGGCGCTCACCCTGCTCTCGACCATGCCGGTGATGGTCATCGCCATCGACAGCGGGATGATGCAGGCTGTGACCAGTGCGGCCCGGATGTTGCCGAGCAGGAGGAACAGCACGACGACGACCAGCGCGGCGCCTTCGAGCAGGTTCTTCTCCACGGTGCGGATCGTCGCTTCGACCAGATGGGTGCGGTCATAGAGCGTGCGCGTGACCACGCCCTCGGGCAGCGACTTCGCGATGTCGTCGAGCCGGGCGGCGACGCGGCGCGCAACGGCGCGACTGTTCTCGCCGATCAGGAGCATCGCCGTGCCCAGGATCGCCTCCTCGCCGTTGAGCGTCGCCGCCCCCGTGCGCAGGTCGCGCCCTTCGGTCACCTCGGCGACGTCTCCGATGCGCACCGGCGTGCCGCCGCGGGCGCCGATCACGATGTCCTTCAGCTCGGCGGCGCTGCCGACCTGGCCGGGCGCGCGCACCAGATATTGCTCGCCATTGCGCTCGATATAGCCGGCGCCGACATTGGCATTGTTGGACGCCAGCGCCGCGATCACGTCACGGAAGCTGATCTTGTAGGCCATCAGACGGCCGGGATCGGGCAGCACGTGGAATTGGCGCTCGAAGCCGCCGATCGTGTTCACCTCGATCACGCCCGGCACGCCGCGCAGTTGCGGTCGGATGATCCAGTCCTGGATGGTGCGCAGATCGGTCGGCGAGTAGTCGGCGCCATCAGGCGTCTTGGCGCCGGGCTTGGCTTCGACCGCATACATGAAGATCTCGCCGAGCCCGGTCGAGAGCGGTCCCATCGCGACCTCGACGCCCGGGGGCAGCTGATCCTTGATCTGCTGGATGCGCTCGTTGACGAGCTGGCGCGCGAAATAGATGTCGGTGCCGTCCAGGAACACGACGGTGACCTGGCTCAACCCATAGCGCGACAGCGAGCGCGTGTAGTCCAGCTTCGGCAGGCCGCCCATCGCGGTCTCGACCGGGAAGGTGATGCGCTGTTCGGTCTCGAGCGGCGAGTAGCCGGGCGCCTTGGTGTTGATCTGCACCTGCACGTTGGTGATGTCGGGCACGGCGTCGATCGGCAGCCGGGTGAAATTCCAGGCGCCGAAGCCGGCGGCGGCGAGCGCAGCGATCAGCACCAGCCAGCGCTGGCGCACGGCGAACGCGAGGACCGCGTCAATCATGCTCGGCCTCCCCCTTGCCCATCTCCGCCTTCACCACAAAGCTGTTCTCGGCGACGTAGTGTTCGCCGGCGGCGAGGCCATCGCGGATTTCGACATAGGTCGGGTCGGACTCGCCGGTGACCACGGGGCGCGCCTCGATCTTGTCGCCCTCCTCGCGCACGAACACGACGGTCTTGTTCTCCAGGGTCTGGATCGCGCTCGCGCGGACCGCCACGGCGACGCTGCGCTTGGCGAGAACCAGCCGCGCGGTGACGAACAGGCCCGGGCGCAGCCGGCCGTCGGGATTGGCCAGCACGACGCGGGCAAGCGCGGTCTGCGTCTCGCTGGCGCCGACGGGGGCGATGTAGGACACGTGGCCGCGGATCGCGCCGCGTCCGTCATCTGGATCGATCAGCACCTCGTCGTCGAGGCGGACGCGCCGGAGATCCTGACGGTAGATCGACAGGTCGACCCAGATCGTGGAGAGATCCGCGACCACGAAGGCCGGCTTCTGCTCGGAGGCGTATTCGCCGAGCGAGATCTGGCGGTCGATGATGGTGCCGCCGATCGGCGCCTTGAGATCATACGAGGTCAGGCTCTGATTGCTCTCGATCGCGGCGAGCAGCTCGTCCTTGGCGACGGTGTCGCCGATGCGCTTTTTGATGGCACGGACGATGCCCGGAAAGCGCGGCGTCACCTGCACCAGCGCTTCCTGATTGGCGCGCAGCACGCCGTTGAACGCCAGCGTATCGGACAAGATCGCAGGGCCGGCTTCGGCGAGCGCGACGCCGGCCGCGGCGAGCTTCACGTCGCTGATGCGGATGCGGTCGGCGCCATGCTCGTCCTGCTCGACATGGTCCTTCGGTGCCTTCTCGGCATGATCGGCATGGCCGACGGTTGCCTGGGCCTGCGGCTCCGCCTCGACCAGCAGGCGCGATGCGCCGGCGCCGGCGGCGGCCGCCAGGATGACAATGAGGATGACGGTGGATGGTCTCATCGCGCAGTCTCCCGTTCCAGGGTGAAGGGACGGCCGACCAGGCCTTCGATCGTCGCCACGGCGACATGGATGTTCTGCAGCGCCTCCTGCTCGCGCAGCCGCGCCTGCGCCACGCTCGCCTGTGCGTCCAGCACCTCGAGCAACGAGAAGCGGCCGGCGCTGTAGCCCTGCGCGATCTCGTCGGCCGCCTCCTGCGCCTTCGGAATTGCGATCTCGCGCAGCACGGACAATTCCCGCAGCGAGCCCTGCAGCGAGTCGTAGGCGCGGCCGGCGATCACCAGCAGCGCGTTGCGGTTGGCCTTGCGCTCGGCTTCGGTCTTGGCGAGGCTTTCCTGCGCCGAGAGGATGTTGCCCTGGTTCTGGTCGAACACCGGGATCGGCACGGAGACGCTGAGCCTGACGGCGTCGTCCTGCGTGTCGTTGAAATGCCGCCAGCCGGCACCGATGCGGACGTCGGGGTACGGCTTCAGCCGCGCCAGCAGCAGCTCGGCATTGCGCTGCGCGTAGACCGCGGTCCAGCGGACGAGCTGCGGATTGGCATCGATCGCCGCGATCACGGTCTGGAACGCCGGCGGCTGGCCGGTCGCATCGAACCGCCCGGTGACGGCCGAGAGCTTCGCCGAGCTGTCGCCGATCAGCACGGCGAGCTCGCGGCGTGCGCTCGAAAGCGTCGCCTTGACGCGCTCGCGATCGGCTCGCACCAGCGCCGAGGCGACCTCGGCGCGGCCGGTCTCCGCCGGCGACGACGCGCCCGCCTCGACGCGACGGCGCAGCAGCGGCGTCAGGCGATCGAGCGCTGCGACCTGATCGTCGAGGATCTGGATGCGCCGCTGCGTGGCGAGCACCGTCACGAAGGCGATCGCGGTCTCCGACAAAATCTCCAGCCGTACCGCCTGGCGCTGGATCTCGGCGGCGCGCACGCCGGCCTGGCCGGCGGCGATGCGGGCGTCGCGCTTGCCGAACCATTCGAACGCCTGGCTGATCTGCAAGGTCGTCTCGGCCGATCGCGTGCCGCGATATTGACCCGAGCCGAATGAATTGTCCTGCTCGTAGGACAGCTCGGGATTGAGCAGCGCGCCGGCCTGGAGCCGCTGGCCGGAGGCGATGCCGATGTCGCGGTCGGCGGCGGATAGCCGTGGATTGGCGGCGAGGGCGCGCGACAGCGCCGCGCGGAGGGTCAGCGTCTGCGCCGCGGAGGCGTGCACGGACAGAGCGAGCAGGGCTGCGGCGCCGATGGCACGCGCAGCCATCCCGGGGAATGGCATGAGATGAACCTGTCTGGACGGGCAAGGATGGACGGCATCGGCCGTCCGGCACGTTGCGTCAGCTCAGGCGTTTTGGCGGCGGAGACTCGGACTCGGGGAGGACGCCTGCACTGAGCAGGGGAACGGCCCAGCCGGTTGCGGCCACGACCTCGGCCGGGACGGCGGCGAACTGCGGCTGCGGCACGGCCACCGAGAAGCAGCCATGGCAATGATGGTCGGCGATGCCGCGCTGATCGGTGTGGCCCGCTCGGTCGAGCAGCGACGCGATCTCCGGCTTGCCCGCGGAGGGATGGGCGACGTCGATGTCACAAGCGCCGTGCAGCGCGCCCGCGAGGACATAGGCGAGCATCAGGCAGGCAGCCACGATCCGGCGCAGCATGCGCGAACGGCTCGTGATGTCTCGTTTGCCAATGCTGCGCACCGCGCCCCCTGTTCGGCGAGCGGATAGCACGTGGCCGGCGCGGTTGTCGATCAGCAACAATGTAACAAGCGGAACCGCTCATGGCGCGCCAAGGGCGGGCGCCAGGATCACGCAGGCGAGCAGCGCCAGGGCCGCAGCGCTGCAGCGATAGCCGAGCCACGCCGGCACGACATGTCCGAGACCGCAGCGCAGCGTCGCGCCGAGCACGATCCAGGCTCCTCCGATCGTCGCGGTCGAGAGCCCGAGCACGACCAGGAACGGCCATAGGCTCGCCGCATCGCCTTCCGGCGGCAGCAAGGTGAAGGCGAAGATGATGGCCTTTGGATTGAACAGCGTCGTGATGAACACGCCGCGCAGGGTGACCGGCGCCGCATCGCTTGCGCCGCTGCTGCTGCCATGGCGCCAGAGCGCGGCCGCGAGGTGCAGCAGATAGAGCACGACCACGACACGGAGAGCATGTCCGACCAGCGGCGCGGTCGCAACGAGCGGACCGAGCGTGATGCGCAGCGTCGCGATCGCGAGCAGATAGCCGGCAAGCTCGGCGAGCAGCAGATGAACGGAGGCGCGCACGCCACGACTCGCACCGGCAGTGGCGAGCAGCGTGTTGGTTGGGCCGGGCGTGACGAGCAGCGCGGCGCCCGCCGCGCCGAAGGTCAGGATATCCATGACCGCATCAAGCACGCGCGCCATGCGCCGGCCTTGACGAGCGTCAACGTCCGGCGCCGCGGGCCGCAGTCCCGTTTTCCGGAACGGCTCGTATGTCGGCTTCATTGCGCACGATGGTCGGCCGCGCCGCATGATAGGATCGTATGGCAGCATGCAGGGCGATTGATTGACTTGGCTCTCGTGCAAACTAAGGTTCGCGGCGCCGGAAGTGGAACAGCGCCTGATCATCGCACCGTTCGGACGCGTAGCATCGATGGTCGGCGCGCAAGGATCGGAAGACAGATGACGTTGGCGATGAGCTGGGACGAGTGGGCCCGGCATGATGGCATGGCGCTGGCGGCGCGCGTTCGCAGCGGCGAGCTGACGGCGGCGGAGCTGGCGCGGCAGGCGGCTGAAGGCATTGCCCAGGTGGATCCCGCGCTATCGGGCGTGGTCGAAGTCTTCGCCGACGCCGTCGAAGATCCCATCAAGGCGGGCGCCAATGCCGACGGCGCCTTCGCCGGCCTGCCGTTCCTGATGAAGGATCTCGGACCGACCATGGCCGGACGCCTACAGGAGCAGGGCTCGCTGTTCATGCGTGGCAACCGCCCCGCCGCCGACACGCACCTGACGGCGAAGATGCGCAAGGCCGGCCTCAACCTGATGGGGCGCACCACCACGCCGGAGTTCGGCGTTTGCAGCTCGGCCGAGAACCCGGCCGTCTACGTCACGCGCAATCCGTGGAATACCGACTACACGACCTGCGGCTCGTCGGCCGGCAGTGCCGCGATGGTCGCCGCCGGCGTGGTGCCGATCGCGCATGCCACCGATGGCGGCGGCTCGATCCGGATTCCCGCAGGCGTCAATGGCAATATCGGGCTGAAGGTCTCGCGCGGCGTGTTCTCGATCGCGCCGCATCTGTCGGATCTCTCCGGCCTCGTCTCGATCCAGGGCTGCCAGTCGCGCAGCGTGCGCGACACCGCGGCGTTCGTCGACCATTGCCGCGGCGGCGCGCCGGGCGAGTTCATGCCGTACTGGACCACGCCGGAGCCTTACGTCGAGCTGATCAAGCGCGATCCCGGCAAGCTCAGGATCGCGCTGTCGCATCAATGGGGCGACTATCGCGCCACGCCGCACATCGCTTCAGAGCTGGCGCGTGTCGGCAAGTTCCTCGAGGGCCTCGGCCACCACGTCGGCTACGCGCTGCCCGACGTGGATTATCGCGCCGCATTCGCGGCGCAGACCACCTGCTACATCTCCAACTTCGCGATCGTCATCAACAACCTGCTCGCGTCGCACAAGCTCGAGCGGCCGCCGGCCGAGCTGATCGAGCCGATCAACATCCGGATCTGGGAGGCCGGCCGCGGCACCAGCTTCGCCGAGCGCGCGGCGATGCAGGCGGTGTTCAACACCACCTCGCGCGCCTTCGGCGCCTTCTTCGAGGACTGGGATATCATCCTGACCCCGATCACCGCGCTGCCGACCCCGAAGATCGGCACCACCGAATATCTGACGATCAGCGACAATCCGGACGTGCTCGACTGGTTCGAGAATCTCTGGCGCAACTTCGCGTTCACGCCGCTCGCCAACCTCTGCGGCATTCCGGCGATCTCGCTGCCGCTCGCGACCAACGAGCACGGCCTGCCGCTCGGCATCCAGGCGATCGGCAAGCAGGCCGACGACGGCCTGCTGCTGCAGTTGGCCGCCCAGATCGAGCGCGCGATCGAGGGCAAGTGGAACGGCGGTACCACGCCCGCCGTCCACGTGACCAAAGCCTGAGCCGCAACCACGAGCGCCCCGCGGGCCACTGATCCGGCGGCGCTCATCGATCGTTGTTCAGCGTGGACGGTGCCGGCCGGAGCCGGCGCGTCGCACTGATCGGCGAGGGCGAACGTGACGGACGAGCGGATTGCGACGCGTTCCGGCAGGGAGGCGGCAGATGCCGCCCTGCCCCGGCGCGGCATTTGGGTCGCGTGGTGACGCCATGCCGAAGATGCGGCGCAAGGCCGACTTGCCGACCAGGATATGCGCTGCGTGCGGCCGCCCGTTTGCGTGGCGGCGCAAATGGGCACGCGACTGGAACGAGGTGAGATACTGCTCGGACCGCTGCCGATCCGACCGCGGCCGGACGCCCACTGCGATCGCCAGGAGCCGCGGAGGCTAGCGTCATGATGTCCGGCGTCCCCGCTTCGATGCGCATTCTCGGCCTCGCCGGGCTGATTCCGTTCGCGGGCCTCGCCGCATTGGTGATTGCAGGTGACGGTCCGATCCGGCTGGCCGCGCTGCGCGCGCAGATCGGCTATGGCGCGGTCATCGTGAGCTTTCTCGGCGCGATCCATTGGGGCGTCGCCGTGCAGACGCCGGCGCTGGCAGGCTGGCCGCGCATGAGCTGGGGGGTGACGCCGTCCCTGCTCGGCTGGGTCGCGCTGTTGCTGCCGGCGCTGCCCGCGTTGGTGCTGCTCGCAGCCGCGCTGCTGACCGCCTTGGTCTACGATGAGTTCAGCTTCGGCGGCGACGATCGACGGGCCTGGTTCCTGAAGCTGCGGCGGCTGCTCAGCCTTGGTGCAATACTGTCTCTGCTCGCCACGCTGATAGGCATCGTGGTCAAGGGCGCGCTCTGACGGCCACCGTTGTGGACAATGCGGCAATCCCTCGGGCAAGCTCGCATATCCACTCGCGAGGCGCCATGAACATCGTACTGCTCAATCCCAACATCCGCACCGACATCACCGACCTGATGCTGCAGGTCGGCCGGGAGGCTGCTGCGCCCGGCACCACCCTGATCCCCTGCACCGCGCCGCGCGGCGTGCCCTACATCGCCACCCGCGCCGAGGCGCAGATCGGCGGCGCCGTCGCACTGGAGATGCTGGCGGAGCGTCACGGCACCTTCGACGCTGCGATCATCGCCGCGTTCGGCGATCCCGGCCTGTTCGCGGCGCGCGAGCTGTTCGACGTGCCGGTGATCGGGCTTGCGGAGGCCGCAATGCTGACGGCCTGCATGGCCGGACGGCGCTTCGCGATCGTCACCTTCGCGCAGGCGCTCGGCCCCTGGTACGAGGAGTGCGTGCGCATGCACGGGCTGATGGAGCGCTGCGCCGGCATCCGCATGCTCGACGGCAGCTTCAAGCAGATCTCCGACGTGCAGCATGAAAAGGAGGAGCTGCTGGTCGAGCTGGCGCTGCGCGCGGTCGAGGAGAATGACGCCGATGTCCTGATCTTCGCCGGCGCGCCACTGTCGGGGCTCGCCGCTCGGGTCGCGCATCGCATTCCCGTCCCCGTGGTCGATCAGGTGATCGCCGCGGTGAAGCAGGCCGAAGCACTGCTCGCCTTGAAGATGCGCAAAGCCACCGCCGGCACCTTCCGCCGCCCCGCCGCGAAGCCGACGACAGGCTTGCCCAAGGCGCTGGCCGCACGGCTGGAGCATCGCGACGGTTAGCTGGACGGCACTGTTAGTGGGCTTGCTCGATCCGTGCCTCTCCCCGCAAGCGGGGCGAGGGAGCGCATCGCCGTCGGCGCACGCCCGTGCCTCCTAGCTGGAATGGCATCTTAATACTGGCGTACCTGTCACACCCTCTTTTGTACACAAGCAGCCGCCACTGCCTGAAAAGGCGGCACGCTTCTTGCTTTTTCAAACGAATAGAGCAGGAAGCCCATGGCCAGCGTATCGGAAGCCAAGTCGCTCGTTCTGGATCGGATCACGCACCGCTTCGCCAGCGGCACGATGGCCGTCTCCGACATCAATCTCGATGTGAAAGGCGGCGAGATCATCGCCCTGCTTGGGCCCTCGGGCTGCGGCAAGACCACGCTTTTGCGCATCATCGCCGGCTTCATCGGCCAGAGCGAGGGGCGCGTCATCATCGGCAACGACGTCGTCGACGCGCTGCCGCCCAACCGCCGCGCCGTCGGCATCGTGTTCCAGAACTACGCCCTGTTTCCGCATCTCTCGATCACCGAGAATGTCGGCTACGGCCTCGCCGCGCGCGGCGTCGACAAGGCGACGCGCAACAAGGAAGCGCAGCGGCTGCTCGACATGGTGCAGCTCGGCCCGTTCGGCGAGCGGCTGCCGCGGCAGTTGTCCGGCGGACAGCAGCAGCGCGTGGCGCTGGCGCGCGCACTGGCGATCAAGCCGTCGATCCTGCTGCTCGACGAGCCGTTCGCGGCGCTCGACAAGAATTTGCGGCTCGACATGCAGATCGAGGTCAAGCGGCTGCAGCGCATGGCGGGCACCACAACCTTGATCGTGACGCACGACCAGGAGGAGGCGCTGTCGATGGCCGACCGCGTCGCCGTGCTGAGCCATGGTCATCTCGAGCAGTTCGGCACGCCGTCCGAGATCTACGACCAACCGCAGACGCTGTTCGTGAACAGCTTCGTCGGCACGGCGAACAAGATGAAGGGGACCGTGATCGCGACCGACGCGGGCAGTGTCAAGGTTGGTCTGGAGGCCGGCGGCGAGATCATCGCGCGCGCACCGCATCCGGTCAGTGCCTCAGACAAGGTCACCGTCTGCCTGCGTCCCGAGCACCTCACCTTCGTCAGCGACGACACCGGCTTTGCCGGCGAGATCGGCATGGCGTTGCCGCTCGGCGCCACCGTCGTCCACGAGATCAAGGCCAAGGACGGATCCAGCATCAAGATCTCGCAGGCCCGCACCGGCGGCACGCCGCTGCGCGAGGCCGGCGCCCCGGTGCGGGTCGCACCGATCGCACCCGGCCTCGCCACCGTCTTCCCGCAATAGACCAACAGACACATCGGAGTGGAACATGATGCTTGATCGCCGCCGGCTCCTGACCAGCGCCTTGACGCTGGGAGCCATGCACGCCTTCCCGGGCTTGAGCCTCGCGCAGGCGCGGCCGCTGGTGTTCGCGACCTTCACCGGCAGCTGGGAAGAAGCACATAAAGCCGTGCTCGTCCCTGCCTTCCGCAAGGCCAACACCGATGCGGCGATCGTGCTCGATCCGATGCTGTCGGTCGACCAGATCGCCAAGGTCAACGCCGCCAAGGCCAATCCGCCGATCGACGTCATGCTGCACGACCCGGGTCCGGCGCTGGTCGCGATCGGCCAGGATCTCGTCGAGCCCTACCCAGCCGACAAGAGCACCTATTTCAAGGACCTGATTCCGGAAGCGCAGGACGCGATGGGCCCGGCGCCGTTCTTCCAGGTCGTCGGCCTCACCTACAATCCAGAGACGGTGAAGACGCCGCCGACCTCGTGGGCCGATCTGTGGAAGCCCGAGTTCAAGGGCAAGGTCGGCATCACCAATCTGAACTCCACGCTCGGCACCGGCTGGCTGGTCGAGATCGCGCGCATGCGCGGCGGCTCGGAAGCCAATGTCGACGAAGGCTTCAAGGCGCTGGAGGAGCTGAAGCCGAACCTCGCCGCCGTCGCCGCCAATCCCGGCGCGCTGGCGACCCTGTTCCAGCAGGGCCAGATCGACATCTCGCCCGGCAACTTCAACGCCATCCAGATCCTGAAAGCGCGCGGCGTGCCCGTCGAGTTCGTGGCGCCCAAGGAAGGCGCGATCGCCTTCAAGACCACGATCCACATCGTCAAGAACTCACCGAACAAGGAGCTTGCCTTCAAGCTGATCGAGGCGGCGCTGTCACCGGAGGTGCAGACCACGCTGATGAACTCACCGTATCTGATCGTGCCGACCAACACCAAGGTCGCGATGTCCGGCGAGATCGCAAAGGTGCTGGCCAAGGACACCGCGGAGCTGAAGAAGAAGTTCGTGTTCCAGGATTGGAAGAAGATCAACGAGCAGCGCGCGTCCTGGATCGAGAAGTTCAACCGCGGCATCAAGATCTGACGCGATGAAGAGCGCCACGACCGCACCTGGAGACGTGACCAGCTTCAGCCTAGGGCTTGCTCTGCCCTTGGGCCTGGTGTTCGCGATCTTCTTCGTGCTGCCGCTGGCGCAACTTCTTTTTCTCTCGCTGCACAACGACACCGCGGCGACGGTGTGGGGGCTCGGCCAGTACGTCAAATTCCTGACCGACCCCTTCAGCCTCGCCGTGCTCGGCTCGACGCTTCTGCTCGGCGCCGAGGTGACGCTCGCCTGTCTCGTGCTCGGCTATCCCATCGCCTGGCTGTACCAGCGCTCCGGCAGCCGGGTGCAGACCCTGATCATCATGATCGTGCTGCTGCCGCTGCTCACCAGCGTCGTCGTCCGCACCTTCGCCTGGATCGTGATCCTGGGCCGGCAGGGCATCATCAACTCCGTGCTGCAATCGCTCGGGCTGATCGGCACGCCGCTGCGCATGATCTACACGCAAGGCGGACTGGTCGCGGCGCTCGCGCAGGTACAGATGCCGCTGATGGTGCTTCCCCTGATCACCGCGATCGGCCGCATCGATCCCAATCTCTCCGACGCCTCGGCCTCGCTGGGCGCCGGAAGCTGGCGCACCTTCGTCAAGGTGATGCTGCCGCTGTCGATGCCAGGCATCATCGCGGGCTGCACCCTGACCTATGCGGCTGCGATCACCGCTTTCATCACGCAGTCGCTGGTCGGCGGCGGTCAGATGCTGTTCATGCCGATGTATCTGTATCAGCAGGCCTCGACCTTGCAGAACTGGCCGTTCGCGGCGGCGATCTCGATCATCTTCCTGTTCGCAGTGCTCGCCATCGTCGCGCTGTTCTCGACACTCGGGCGGCGTGCGCGCGGCTATGGAGACGCCAGATGAGCCAGCGCCAGCGCAACTGGGAAGCGCTGAGCTTCCAGATCGTGATGACGGTGGTTGCCGTGCTGGCGCTGATCCTGATCGTGTCGCCGTCGCTGGTCGTGGTGATCGTCTCCTTCACGTCCGGCTTCTCGCTGAAATTCCCGCCGCCGGGCTATTCGACCCGCTGGTACGTCGAATTGTGGAACGCCTGGCAGCTGCAGTTCGCCGCACGCAACAGCGTCGTCGTCGCGCTATGGTCGACGGGTCTGTCGATCATGCTCGGCGTCGCCGCGGCGCTGGCGATCTCGCGCTCGAAGACGCTCACGGCGAAGCTCCTGGACTCGTTGTTCATGTCGCCGCTGGTACTGCCGGCACTCGCCTTCGGCTTGGCGGCGCTGATGTTCTTCTCGCTGATCGGCCTACCGGTGTCGCTGCTGACCCTGGTGATCGGCCACACCATCGTCTGCGTGCCCTATGTCGTCCGCAACACCGTCGCGGCACTGGCCCAGCTCGAGCCGACCCTGCTGGAAAGCTCGGCGATCCTCGGCGCCTCCAGGCTCTACACGTTCCGCCGCATCGTCTTGCCGCTGATCCGCCCCGGCATCATCTCCGGTGCCTTCATCGCCTTCATGTCATCGTTCGACAACGTGCCGGTGTCGCTGTTCCTGCGCGACGCCGCCACCGACATGCTCCCGATCCGCATGTGGCAGGACCTCGAAGGCAAGCTCGACGTCACCATCGCCGCGCTGTCGAGCGTGCTGATCATTGCCACGATCGCGCTGATGACGATCATGGAGCGCACCACCGGACTGTCGAAGCGGCTGACGGGTTGAGGCTGAGTGCCCGTTCCTGAAATTGGGAGTTCGTGCCCGTCCAACTCCAAGCCGTCATGGCCGGGCTTGTCCCGGCCATCCACGTCGGCCGGCGATCGTGGATGGACGTGGATGCCCGGGACACGGGCATGACGAGTATTTCCTTGGCAGGCAGGATCGTCCAACCATCAGCGTACGACGGCGCGAGCTGTACCTCAGGCCCCACGGAAGATCGAATAGCCCCAGGGAGTGAATTTGAGCGGCAGATGAAAGTGCTCCTCGACCTTGTCGATCGCGAAGCGAAACGGCACTGTGGTGAGGAATTTCGTCTGAGCGCCAGTCCCGAAGAACTCGCCGACATGAAACAGCACCTCATACTCGCCGGCGGTCACGCCGTCGCCCTCGACGACCGGCGCCTGCAGAGTGCCATCGGCGCCGAGCTGTCCCTCCGCGAGCAGCGTGCGATCGGGCGTCACGCGCCAGATCGCGACGCGCAGGCCACGCGCGGGGCGCCCGTTCGCCACATCAACCGCATGAACCGAGATTCCACCGGCCATTTCGTGCTCCGCCATCAGGTTGTCGCGGCATGATAGCCGCGAAGCAAGCATCAACGCCAGCGCCGCCGCTGTGGCCTGCAGTCGCTGCGATGACCGCGCTGCAGGCCCTGGTGTCGCTGGCGCTGTTCGCGCCGGGCGTCGTGGCGCCGCGCGCTGGACTGAGCATCGAGCAACTGTCGCTGTTCTCCACCACAGCCTTCACCATCAGCCTCGTCTCCTCGTTCTGGGGCGGCACGCTGGTCCAGCGCGTCGGCTCGCTGCGCGTGGCGGCCCTGTGCGCGGTCGCCGTCTGCGCTGGCATGTCGCTGGCGCTGTTCGAGAGCGGATGGGCGCTGCTCGGGGCCGGGCTGATGCTCGGCCTTGCGGTCGGACCGGAGACACCGGCAAGCTCGGCGCTTCTCGGACGGCTCGTGCCGGCCGAGAAGCGCGCGATGGTGTTTTCGATCCGGCAGACCGGCAACCAGATCGGCGCCGTCGTCGGCTCGCTGCTGCTGCCGCCGATCGCCGTGCTGCTGGCGCCGAGCTCCGCCTATGCCGCCGTGATCGTCTGCGCCGCCATCGCCGTCGCCGGCTTCGAGCGTCTCAGACCGGCCTATGCCATGACGCCGCCAACCATGCCGCGGCTCGGCCTGTTCGATCGATTGCGACTGATCAGCGCCGACCGCCGCATGGCCGCGCTCGCCGTCGCCTCGATTCCGTTCAGTGGCATGCAGGTCATCCTCAATACCTGCTTCGTCAGCTTCGGCACGTCAGAGCTCGCGCTGAGCCATGTCGAGGCCGGCTGGGTGCTGGCGTCGGCGCAAGGCGCCGGCCTGATGGGACGGCTGGGCTGGGGCGTGGTCGCGACGCGCCTGCGCTCGGCGCGCGCCGTGCTGGTGATGGCGGGCGTGGGCATGGCCGTCTGCGCGATGCTGCTCGGTCTCTGCGGGCCACTGCTGAGCCGATCGATCCTGATCCTGCTCACGATCGTGTTCGGGCTGACGGCGAGCGGCTGGAACGGCGTGTTCATCGCCGAGGTCGCCAATCTCGCCAAGCCCGGACGCGTCGCCGAGGCGACAGGCGCAGTGCTCACCGCCTCGTTCCTGGGCCTTGTCGCCGCACCGCTGCTCGTCGCGCTGCTGACTCCCCGCGTGGGACTCGGCGGCAGCTTCGTCGCACTCGGATTGACGGCGGCCGCAGGCACAGCCGTACTGCTGATGGAGCGATCCCATGCGCGCAAGTGACATCGCACGCGCTGTCATGGCGCGGCAAAGCACCGCCAGAGAGATGGCCGAGCAGGCGCTGGCGCGGATCGCGGCGGCCCATGACCTCAACGCCGTCGTCACCACAGATCCGGCGCGAACGAGCGCCGAGGCCGATGCCGTCGATGCGCGCGTGGCCGCCGGCGAAGCAATGCGGCTCGCCGGCGTGCCGATCGTGGTCAAGGACAACATCTGGGTCGAGGGCTGGCGCATCACGCAGGGCTCGCGGCTGTTCGCTGATTTCATCGCGCCCGAGGATGCGATCGCGATCGCGCGGTTGCGCCGCGCTGGCGCCGTGATCGTTGGCATCGGCGCAACTTCCGAGTTCGCCTGCAAGGGCGTGACGACCTCGCGGCTGTTCGGACCGACCGTTCATCCGCAGGACCGGCAGCTCACGCCCGGCGGCTCGTCGGGCGGTCCCGCCGTTGCGGTGGCGGCTGGGCTCGTGCCGCTCGCGATCGGCACCGATGCCGGCGGCTCGAGCCGCCGGCCGCCGGCCCATGTCGGCGTGGTCGGCTTCAAGCCGTCGTTCGGCGCCATTCCCTACGGCCCGGGATTCCCCGAGCCATTCTGGCGCATCTCGGTGATTGCGCCGATTGCGGCCGATGTCGGCGATGCCAGGCTTGCATTCGAGATCATGGCCGGCGCCGATCCGCGCGATCCTGATACGTTCGATGTGGCCGCGGCGGATCATGCAACGCCGCCGCGCGTGGCGTTCTCGCCGCGGCTCGGGCTGGACGTCGCGGTCGATGACGACATCAGCGCTGGCCTGCAGCGGGCGGTCGACCGCCTCCGCGCCGGTGGCATGCCGATCGTCCACAAGGATCCCGTCTGGCCGCCGGGCCTTGCCGAGGACGCGGTGATGCCGCTCCAGCATGCCGGGCTGGCCGCGCTCTACGGCGACGCCTTCCACAATGATCCGGCGCAATTCGATCCAGATATCGCCAAGCAGATCGAGCGCGGGCTCGGCCTGAGCGGCGCCGACGTCGCGCGTGCGCTCGAGGCAAGCGCGCAGATCGCGCGGGCCTTCGCAAGCTTCTTCACACAGGCCGACGTGCTGCTGGCGCCGACCGTGCCCTGCGTCGCCTGGCCATTCACGCAGCTCGGCCCATCCAAGATCGGCGGCAAGCCGGCGAGCCCGCGCGCGCATGCGGTGTTCACGCCTTACGCCAATCACGCCGGCGTGCCGGCGATCTCGATCCCCTGCGGCGCCAACGTTCACGGACTGCCATTCGGTCTGCAACTCATCGCGGCCCGCGGCCGCGACCGCCTGCTGCTCGATGTCGCTGCCGACGCCGAGCGGATCCTTGCTCAGTCCTGATCGAACTTCTTCGCCAGCCGGGCTCGGGTGATGTGACCGATCTGGTCGATGGCGTTGGCGATCTCGGTGTCCGGGTCGTTGCCGATGCGACGCTCCATCTCGGCGATGACCGAGGGGCGGTCGGCGTGCAGCGCCAGAGCGACGATCAGCGGCATGCCGAACTTGTCGCGATAGCGGCGGTTGATGTCGGCGACGCGCTCGAACTCGGCGCGCGACAGCGAGGTGAAGCCGAGCCGACCCTGCTCGCCGATCGAGTCGTTCGTCATCTCACCCGCCAGTGCCTCGCGGCCGGCGAGCTCCGGATGGGCGCGGATCAGCTTCAGCTTCTCGTCGCGGCTCATGGCGCGGACGACGTTCATGAGCGTCGTATGCAGCGCATCCGCGGCGTCGTCGAATGCGGACAGGCCGGCGCGGTAAGCGCGGTCGGCAATCTCCGGGGAGTGCTCGAAGATGTCGCCATAGCGCTCCACGAACAGCACGCGCGACATCTGCGAGGGCCGCCACGCGCCGGCCGGCGGATGGGTCCGGATCCAGTGCCGGGCGATGTCGAGCCGGGTCGCGACCCAGACCTTGTCATGACCCGTGATGTAGTCGAGGAAGCGCGCCAGCGCGGCCGCGCGCCCGGGGCGGCCGACCAGCCGGCAGTGCAACCCGACCGACATCATGCGCGGGCTCTCCGCGCCCTCCGCGTAGAGCGTATCAAAACTGTCCTTCAGATAGGCGAAGAACTGGTCGCCGGAATTGAAGCCCTGCGGGGTGGCGAAGCGCATGTCGTTGGCATCGAGCGTATAGGGCACGATCAGTTGCGGGCCGTGCGGCCCTGCGATCCAGTACGGCAATTCGTCGGCATAGGAATCGGCGCTGTAGACGAAGCCCTGCTCGTTCAACACGATGTCGAGCGTGCGCTCCGACGTGCGGCCCTGGTAGAAGCCGAGCGGCCGCTCGCCCGTCAGCTCGGTATGGAGCCGGATCGCCTCCTCGATATCGGCGCGCTCGTCGGCCTCGGGGACATCGCGGTAGTCGATCCATTTCAGGCCGTGGGAGGCGATCTCCCAGCCGGCTTCCTTCATCGCAGCAACAGCATCCGGATTGCGCGCCATCGCGCTCGCGATGGCGAACACCGTCACCGGCAGCTTGCGCGCGGTAAACATCCGCCACAGCCGCCAGAAGCCGGCGCGCGAGCCGAACTCGTAGATCGACTCCATGTTCATGTGGCGCTGGCCAGGCCACGGCTGGGCGCCCACGATCTCGGACAGGAAGGCTTCGGAGGCAGCGTCACCGTGCAGGATGTTGTTCTCGCCGCCCTCCTCGTAGTTGATCACGAACTGCACCGCGATGCGGGCATCGCCGGGCCAGCGCGGATGCGGCGGCGTGCGGCCGTAGCCGACCATGTCGCGCGGATAGACGTCAGCACTCATCCGGATCAGCTCCCGCGATAGGTCTGGTAGCTCCAGGGCGTCGCGAGCAGCGGCACATGATAGTGCGCGCCGGCATCGGCGACGGAAAAGCGGAGCGGGATCAGATCGAGAAACAGCGGGTCGCCCAAGGCGAGGCCATGGGCCTTGAAATAAGCTCCCATATGGAAGGTCAGCATGTAGGTGCCGGTGGCGAAGTCATCGTCCGCCAGCACCGGCTGGTCGGTGCGCCCGTCGGCATTGCTCCGGACCTGCTTGACGCGGCGCCAGGAGCCGTCCGGCTCGAGGACATCGAGATCGATCGCGACGCCGGCCGCAGGCTTGCCCCTGACCGTATCCAGAATATGCGTGCTCAGCCGCCCCATGCATCGTTCCCTCTGCTGCCGGTTCGGAACACTATCAGCGCCAGGTTAAAGGTTCGAGGCGATTTGCAGTTCAGTCTCAGCCTACGGGCTGGTCACGTCGCGCTCCTTGCCGAAGCGCTCGACCAGGAAGTCGATGAACAGCCGCACCTTTACCGAGAGGTGCCGCGTCGGCGGATAGATCGCATACAGCGCGAGCGGCGGCGCGGCGTAATCGGCGAGGATCGCGGTCAGCGCGCCGCTCTCGAGCGCGTCCGCCGCAATGAAGCGCGGGATCAGCGCAATGCCCTGTCCCCTGATGGCGACGTCGCGCAGCACCTCGGCATTGTTGACGCACAACGACCACGCCGGCTGGACCCAGTGGTCGCCGTCGCGGCCGGTGAGCTTCCACTGATTGCCGGTCAGCAGGAAACCGTAGGTGAGAGAGGTGTGACGACGCAGCTCCTCCGGGCTGCCAGGCGTGCCGTGCCGCGCGAGATAGGCCGGCGCGGCGCAGATCACGCGCTCCACCGGCATGATCCGCCGCGCCACCAGGCTCGACGATTCCAGCTCGGCGATCCGCAAGGTCACATCGAAACCGTCCTGGACCGGATCGAGCAGGTCGTCGCTCAGCACGATCTGCAACTGCAGCTCGGGATAGCGGGCCATGAAATCGGCGACGACGGGACCGAGCCGCATGGTGCCGAACGACATCGGCGCGTTGACGCGCAAGAGCCCGCGCGGCGCGGCCTGCGACTGGCTGACGGCCTGATCGGCGGCGTCGAGCTCGGCGAGAATCGAGACTGCACGCTCGAAATAGAGCTGGCCGGTCTCGGTCGGGCTGGCATGGCGGGTGGTACGGACGATCAGCTGGACGCCGAGGCTCGCCTCCAGCTCGCCGATATATTTCGAGATCGCCGAGCGCGACAGCCGCAACTGCCGGCCGGCCTCGGCGAAGCTGCCGCTCTCGACCACCTTCACGAAGGCCCGCAGGCTGCTCAGCTTGTCCATAGGCCCGCCATTGTCGCCAAATCGTAGACAGAGACGTCACAAGAGCACGGATTGTCTCCAAATCAAAGCAGGCCAATATGGCGTCCAGGAATTCAACGGTCCTTTCGGGGGCCCATCGACAGGAGACCCACATGCCCGGACTGCACCACGTGACTGCGATTGCCGGCGATCCGATCCGCAATTTCGGCTTCTACACCCGCGACCTCGGGCTGCGCTTCGTCAAGAAGACGGTCAATTTCGACGATCCCGGCACCTATCATTTCTACTACGGCGATGAGACCGGCCGCCCCGGCACCATCCTGACCTTCTTCCCCTGGGCCGGCGTGCGGCCGGGCCGCCGCGGCGTCGGCGAGACCCACCAGACCGCGTTCCGGGTGCCGCAGCGCTCCCTTGGCTACTGGACGCAGCGCCTGACCGAGAAGGGCATCGCCTATGAGGCGCTGGAGAAGCGCTTCGGTGAATCCGTGCTGCCGTTCGCCGATCCGGACGGCATGGCGCTCGCGCTGGTCGGCGTCCCCGGCGCGGAGAACGAGCCCGGCTACAGCAATGGCGACATTCCGGCCGAGCACGCGATCCGCGGCTTCCACGGCGTGACCCTGCTGCTCGACTCCGCCGAGAAGACCGCCGCCGTGCTGACCGATGTGTTCGGCTTTGCAGAGCAAGGCCGCGAAGGCTCGGTCATCCGCTTCAAGGCGCCGGGCGACGCGCAGGGCAGCGTGGTCGACATCTACGAGGCCAAGGGCTTCCTGCGCGGCGCGCAGGGCGCCGGGTCGGTGCATCACATCGCCTTCCGCGCCGCCGATGACGCCGCACAGGGCGTGATGGCGCAGCGGCTGGTCGATCGCCACGGCCTGCATCCGACCGAGCAGAAGGACCGCAACTACTTCCGCTCGATCTACTTCCGTGAGCCAGGCGGGGTGCTGTTCGAGATCGCGACCGATATCCCGGGCTTCGCGGTCGACGAGCCGGTCGCCGAGCTCGGACGAAACCTGAAGCTGCCCGCTTTCCTCGAATCGCACCGCAAGCAGATCGAAGGCGTGCTGCCCAACCTCGAAGAGGCCGCATCATGACCGTGGCATTGTCCTTCACCCACCGCTTCCAGCCCGGACACACGGCGGGAGCAGCTCCACTGCTGCTCCTGCACGGCACCGGCGGCGACGAGAACGATCTGCTGCCGCTCGGCGCCACGCTGTCGCCCGGCGCCGCCCTGCTGTCGCCGCGCGGCCAGGTGCTTGAGCATGGCATGCCGCGCTTCTTCCGCCGGCTTGCCGAGGGCGTGTTCGACGAGGACGACGTCCGCCGGCGCGCGCTGGAGCTCGGCGCCTTCGTCGGCGAGGCGCGTCAGCACTACGGGATCGGAGCGCCGGTCGCGGTCGGCTACTCCAACGGCGCCAACATCGCCGCCGCGCTGCTGCTGCTGCAGCCGGAAGCGCTGACCGGTGCAGTGCTGTTCCGCGCCATGGTGCCGCTGGCGCATCCTCCGGCCGCCACGCTCGCGCGCCGGCCGGTGCTGATGCTGTCGGGGCTCGCTGATCCGATCGTGCCCGCCAGCAATTCGGCGAAGCTGTGCACGCAGCTCACCGAGGCCGGCGCCGACGTGACCCACACGACGCTTCCGGCGGGGCACCAATTGTCGCAGGCGGATGTGACGTTGGCGCGCGACTGGCTCGCCGGACTGCCGCAGGCGATCGCCGCCTGAAGACGCTTGCGGCTGTCGCGGCTCCTGGCCAAGAATGTGGTCTCATCGGCACCAGCATCGGACCGCCCCTCCGGCGGCTCCGATGCTGGCGGATGGATGGGAAGGATCGTGCATGGCCGTCGACAAGCTGTTCATCAATGCGCGGCTCGACCATGGCGCGCGCCATGCGATCACGGTCGACGGCGGCCGCATCAGCGGTGTTCTCGCTGAGACCGAGCGCCCCGAGGCGCGCGAGGTGATTGATCTCGGCGGCGCGCTGCTCGTGCCAGGCTTGGTCGAGGGCCACATCCATCTCGACACCAGCTTCTACGGCGATGCCTGGAAGCCGCACAAGCCGTGCACCAACGGCTTCGACGTGCATGAGCGCGTCACGTTCCAGGCGCAGAACATGGCGGCGGCGGCGCCGATGGACGTGCGCGCCCGCAACCAGCTCGATCTCTGCATCGGCCACGGCACCACGCGGATGCGCAGCCATGTGATGGTCGACGGCTCCGTCGGCCTCACATCGCTGGAAACGATCCTGCGCGTCCGCGACGAGTATCGCGAGCTGATCGAGATCCAGCTCGTCGCCTTTCCGCAGAGCGGCATCCTCAAGAGCCCGGGCACGCCCGAGCTGCTCGACGAGGCCATCCGGCTCGGCGCCAACCTCGTCGGCGGGCTCGACCCCGCGAGCTTCGACCGCGACGTCGAAAGGCATCTCGACGTCGTGTTCGGCACAGCCCACAAGCACGGCGTCGATGTCGATATCCATCTGCACGATCCGGGCATGCTCGGCCTGTTCGAGCTGGAGCAGATCGCGGCGCGCACGCGCGCCCTCGGCATGCAAGGGCGCGTCGCGGTCAGCCACGCCTACGCGCTCGGCGACCTGCCTGCTGACCCGCTGAAGAAGATTGCCGACGTCCTGGCGGCGTCTGGCGTCGCCATCATGACCAACGCTCCGGGCGCGCGGCCCTTCCCGCCGGTGGCGGTGCTGCGCGCGGCGGGGGTCACCGTGTTCAGCGGCAACGACAACATCCGCGATTCCTGGTGGCCCTATGGCGACGGCGATCTGTTGAACCGCGCCATGATGGTCGGCTATCGCTCCGGCTTCTATGTCGATGACGAGTTGCGGATGGCCTTTGACCTCGTCACCGAGGCCGGCGCCAAGGCCTTGAGGCTTGCGGACTACGGCCTGCGCGTCGGCGCGCGGGCCGACTTCATCACCCTCGATGCCGAGCACGTGCCGGAGGCCGTCGTCGCCGTGCCAAAGGGCCGCTCAGTCTACAAGGACGGCCGCCTCATCGCGCGCGACGGCCGTGTGATCAGGCAGCCGACCTAGGCCCGCGTCGTTGTGCCGGCTCGACCGGTGCCTGTGAGCGCGGCGGCTCGGCGCGCGACACCGTCGCGGACTCGATCCAGCGCGTCACGGCCGACAACTGTCCGCCGGACTCGCGATAGGCCTGCAGCTGATAGTCGGCCGAGCTGCCGAACTGCATGATGATGCGGCAGTGCTCGACCTCGGCGAGACATCCAAGAGCCTCCGCATGCGGTGCGACATCCGCGATCATGCGGTTGAGGATCTCCTGGCCCGTCACGGGACCGTCCTCGGTCACGAACAGACAGTCGGTGCCATAGCGCTGCGCCCGCCACTTGTTCTCGACCGCGATAGCGCGCTCGACATTGCCGACGGTCTCCGCAAGATCGGGATTGAGATAGAGGTAGCGTGCCAAAGCGCGATAGAGCGAGGCAATCGCCACGGCGTCATCCATCGACGTGCAGACGTCGGGCGCACGCAACTCCAAGGTCGGATGCCGCAGCGACGGCCGCATCGCCCACCAGACATGGCTCTCGTCCGGCATCACGCCGGACTTCGTCAGCGCCGCGACATAGCGATCATATTGCTGCTTCGAGGTGAAAAGCTCGGGCAGGCCGCTGCGCGGCAGCTCGTCATAGGCGGCGAGCCGATAGCCCTTCAGGCCCGTCTCGCGCGAATTCCAGAACGGCGAGGACGCAGACAGCGCGACGAACACCGGGATGTGAGGGAGCATCGCCCGCATCACCGCGAAGCGCAGGTCTGGGTCCGGCAACTGGACATGCACGTGCATGCCGCATAGCATGTTGCGCTGGCCGACGATGCGGAGGTCCTCCATCATCTCCGCGTAGCGCGGCTTGGGGCTCGGCTGTGAGCTGCGCCACGTCGCGGTGGGATGCGTGGAGCAGGCCAGGATGGTCAGGCCATACTGACTCGCCACGCTGGCAACCTCGCGCCGCAGGAATTTCAGCTCCTCGCGCGCATCGCCGACATCGACATGCACGTTGGTGGCGACCTCGAGCTGCGCCTGCAGCATCTCGCGCATGGCCTGCCCGCCGGTCGACCAGTTGGCGGCCTCGAACAGATCGTCCGGCGTGCGGATCGCGACATCGCGCGTCTGCGCATCGACGAGAAAGTACTCCTCCTCGATGCCGAACGAATATTCCGTGACTTCCTCGCTGCCGGTGGCCGAGCGGATCACCAGACGACGCTCGTCATCGCTCAGGCCGAGCCGCAGCTTCTCCAAGATGCGTGGATCCAATCCCATGTGATCAATCCTGTCAGACGTCAAATGCCGTGAGTCTGAAGCCATGCCTCGAGCAGGGCCGCCTGCCACAGCCGCGAATGTCCCTTGGGGCTCATCTCGGTTTCGGGGTTTTGCAACATGTGGTCGATAAAGTCGCGCTGGTAGAGACCGCGTGCGCGCGCCTTCTCGTCGTTGAGCACGTCGCGGACATAGTCGAGAAACGGGCCGCGCAGATAGCGCAGCGACGGCACCGGAAAGTATCCCTTGGGACGGTCGATCACCTCCGCCGGCACGCAGCGGCGGGCCGCCTCCTTGAGAATGTGCTTGCCGCCGTTCTTCACCTTCAGCTCGGCGGGCATGCGCGCGGCGAGCTCCACCACGTCGTGATCGAGGAACGGCACGCGGGCCTCCAGCCCGAACGCCATCGTCATGTTGTCGACCCGCTTCACCGGGTCGTCGACCAGCATGATCTCGGTGTCGATCTGCAGCACCTTGTCCACCGCCGAGGCGCCAGCGTGAGCTGCGAAGAAGCGCTCCACGAATGCCAGGCTCTCGTCGTCTTCGCCGAGCAACTCCGGCGCCAGCAGCCGCTGCAGATCCGAATGCGTCCAGTCGAAATAGGCATTTTGATATTGCTGAACGGGATCGTTGGCCGAGAGAAAGCCCGGATACCAGCTGTACCCGCCGAACACCTCGTCCGCACCCTGCCCGCTCTGCACCACCTTGACACGCTTGGCGACCTCGGACGACAGGAGATAGAATGCGACCGCGTCGTGGCTGACCATCGGCTCGGACATGGCGGCGATGGCATGGGGCAAGGCGTCGAGCGCGCAGGTGCCGCCTATCCTGATCTGCTCGTGGTTGGTGCCGAACGTCCGTGCAATGATGTCGGAGTAGTGGAATTCATCGCCGGCGTGCTTGCCCACAGCGTCAAAGCCGATCGAGAAGGTGCGGATGTCCTCGTGTCCCAGCTTGGACAGCAGCGCGACCAGCAGCGACGAATCCAGCCCGCCCGACAACAGCACACCGACGGGCACGTCGGCGACGCGGCGACGGTCCACCGCCGATGTCATCGCGTCCAGCAATGCATCCGACCATTCTTCCTGGCTCGTGGCGCGATCGGTGGAGCGCGACGCGCCGACGCTGAACTGCCAGTACCCTTCGCGGCGCTGCGTTCCATCGGGCTCGATCGTCAGCAACGTCGCCGGCTCGAGCTTCTTCACGCCATTGAGGATCGTACGCGGCGCCGGAACGGCGGCGTGAAAACTGAAGAAATGATGCAGCGCCGTTCGGTCGATCGAGGTGTCGACATCACCACCGGCGAGCAGCGCCGGCAGGGACGAGGCAAAGCGGAGGAAGCCCGGCCCCTCGGTGTAGTACAGCGGCTTGATGCCGAGACGGTCGCGCACGATCACGACGCGTCCGCTGTCGCGCTCCCACAGCGCGAAGGCGAACATGCCCTTGAAGCGCTGAACGCAGGTCTTGCCCCAGGCATGATAGGCCTTGAGGATCACCTCGGTATCGCCGTCGGAGAAGAAGCGATAGCCCTTCGCCTGCAGCTCGGCGCGCAGCTCGCGGAAATTATAGATGCACCCATTGAACACGATGCCGAGGCCGAGCGCGGCATCGATCATCGGCTGCTGCGCGGCGGCTGATAGATCGAGAATGCTGAGACGACGGTGGCCCAGCGCGATTCCGCCCTGCACGTAGAGGCCAGTGGCGTCGGGACCGCGCGCCTGCATCGCATCGTTGACGCGGCCGAGCGCCGCGAGCGCGGGCTGTCCGGAAATCCTGACTTCACCACAAATGCCGCACATCGCGGATCATCCAGTTCCTGTTGTTCTTAGGTGCCGCCGACAACCCTCTGTCTTCGTTTGTGTTCCGCGGCGAAACCGGCAGAGTCTGCGTCAAATAGCGGAACGATTTCAGCGCGTCTGGACGCGCGCGCGACCAGCACGTGATCGGGCGGAACCTCGATCCAGTCCGGCTCCTTGTCAAAAGGCTCGGAGACGGCGATGACCTGATCACCATCTTCCCGGTAGTAAAGCGAGTTGGCGCGATCATTCGCAGCGAAGCGAAATGCGTAGAGATCGTGGCCGTTCGACAGGGCGGACGTGAAGCGCAGGTGCTCACGCAGACCGTCCTCGTTGACCAGCTGGCGGAGCGCGCGCAGCACGTTCGATGTCGCACCGATCGGGTCCTGATCGATGCCGGCGCCGACGATGGCGAGGAACACGGCTTCGGAATCGGTGGTGCCGAGCCGCGATGGATACAGCGCGTCCGGGATCATTGCCTCGACCTTGCGGCGAAGCCTGTTCCAGCTACCGACGAAGCCGTTGTGCATGAATAGCCAGCGGCCGCAGGCAAACGGATGGCAGTTCTGACGGGTCACGGCCGTGCCGGTCGCGGCGCGCACATGCGCGAAGAACAGATGTGAATGCAGGTGTCGGCAGAGATAGCGGAGGTTCTCATCGGACCACGCCGGGCGCGTCTCGCGATACAGGCCGGGCTCAGGATGATCCCCATACCAACCCAGACCGAAGCCATCGCCATTTGTGCCTGCGGTGGATTCCAGCGCGCGGATGCTCTGCGTCACCAGGGAATGTTCCGGCTCGGTCACATAGTGCTCGAAGGCGGTCGTCTCACCGCGGTACGCGATCCAGCGGCACATCCTGCCCCTCCGGTTCAATCAATGGGCTCGCGGCACGCCTGCGCGTGTCACGTTCTTTCGGAGCAGGCGGAAACGCGTCAAAGCACCCCTGGTTCCCGCGCACTCAGTCACGCACGGGACGTCAGCCTGTGGGAGCGCAGCTCAGCGAGTCATGCGCGAAGGCAACCTTCGTCAGCTCCTGCCGTTCCCGTCCGCACGTCCGAGGTCGCCTCTCCGGGCTCGCGCTTTCGCGGCGTTGCGACAGGTGTTCGATCGTTGCGAGTTGTGCGTAGAGCTCAGGTCCTCTCCAATCGCCATGGCGACACCGACCGTCTCGCCGCACGTTCCTCACAGATGAAGCGACATCGTCGCACTCATGTTCACGCCTCGCCGCGCTCGCGCACCAGCCGTAGCCACGACGCCGCGGCCGGCGAGAGATAGGCGCCACGACGCCAGGCCATCGCCAGCGTCCATTCGGTGCCGGGCTCGTCGAGCAGGACGAGACTGATCGGCACCTGCGTGCGCTGGGTCGCAATCATGCGCGGCAGAAAGGCAACCCCGAGACCGGCGCCGGCGAGTTCGGCAATGAAATCGATCTGCGTGCTGCGCGCGGCCACAACCGGCTCGAAGCCGTTGCGGCGGCAGGCCTCGCGGAGGATGCGGTTGAGCGCGAAGCCGGCCTCGAACAGCACGAACGGCGTGTCGCGCAGCTCGGCGAGCGTGATCGTCTCGCGGCGGGCCAGCGGATGCTCGACAGAAACGAGCGCCATCAGCGGCTCGCGGCGCACGATCTGCGCGGCAAACTCATCGGCGATCGGCGGCAGCAGGCCGGCAAAATCGATGTCGCCTGCAGCCAGCAATTCGCTGAGCCGGTCGCTGCCGTGCTCCACCAGCCGGATCTCGATCTCCGGATGAAGCTGGCGGTAGAGCGCGAACAACGGCGCGAACAGCGTGCTCGATCCGATCGGCGGCAGGCCAAGGCGCAGCACGCCGCGCTTCAAGCCGCGCAGCTCGGCGAGCTCCGCCTGCAGATCATCGCGCTCCGTCAGCAGCCTGATCGCACGGCGATAGACGATCTCGCCAGCCGCTGTCATGCGGCTCTTGTGGCCGAGCCGGTCCAAGAGCGGCAATCCGAGCTCGTCCTCGAGCTGCTTGACGGCCTTGCTCACGGTCGACTGGGTCGCAAACACCACCTTGGCGGCCTGGGAGAAGCCGCCTTGCCGGACGACCTCGACGAAGGTCCTGAGGGTACGGAGTTCCATAAATTGCGCCTTAGTATTCCATTTTAGACTTATTATCATTCAATCAATTCGCTTTCTACATGCTGCGATGCGACATACCTTGAAGGCGCAATCACTTCTCGGACGCGTCGCATGATGCATCGCAGCATTTCCATTGGGGTTCATCGCCTGCTCCGCCGCAACCGGCTGGTGCAGATCGGCCTGCTCGGCCTGTTCTGGTCTGTCGGCGAGGCGCTGGCCCGGACGACCGGCCTGCCATTGCCCGGCGGCATCATCGGAATGGCACTCGCGCTCGCCCTGTTCCTGGCCGGCGGGCTGAAGGTCGCCAGCATGAAGCGCGGCGCGAACTGGATGCTCGCCGAGATGCTGCTGTTCTTCGTGCCGGCGGTGCTGGCGCTGCTCGACCATCGCGAGCTGTTCGGCCTGCTTGGCCTGAAGATCTTTGCCTTGATCGTCGTCAGCACCACCGCCGTGATGTGCGTGACCGCGCTCACGATCGACCTCTGCTACCGTTGGACCGAGCGTCATGACCCTCGCCGCGCTGTGGCGTGAGCCGCTGATCCAGGCGGCGGTCTGGTCGCTCGCGACGATCCTGCTCTATCTGCTGGCGAAGCGCGTGCACCGGCGCTGGCCGCGCTGGTGGCTGATGCCGCTCGCGGTGGCGCCCGCGCTGCTGATGATCGCGGCGCTCGCGCTCAACGTCTCCTATCGCGACTACATCCGCGGCACGCATTGGCTGGTGGCGCTGCTCGGCCCGGCCACCGTCGCCTTCGCCGTGCCGATCTATGAGCAACGCGCGCTGATCCGCCGCCGCTGGCCGCTGCTGTTGGCCGGCATGGTCGCGGGCAGCCTCACCGCCGTGGCGACCAGTTGGGCACTGGCCTATGTCCTCGGCATCGATGGCGAGCTGCGTCTGAGCCTGTTGCCGCGCTCGATGAGCACGCCGTTCGCGATGGAAGTCTCAGGCGAGATCGGCGGCATCCCCGATCTCACGGCCGTGTTCGTCGTGCTCACCGGCATCATCGGCGCCGCCGTCGGCGACGTCGTGCTGGCGCGGCTGCCACTGCGCTCGACGCTCGCCAAGGGCGCGCTGTTCGGCGTCGGCGCGCATGGTGCGGGCACCGCGCGCGCCCACCAGATCGGCCGCGAGGAGGGCGCGATCGCCGGCCTCGTGATGGTGCTGGTCGGGCTGATGAACGTGGCGCTGGCGCCGCTCATCATTCAGTTCATGCGGTAGCGTTCTCAGCGTCACGCGAGCGAGGCGATCCAGTTGCTGATCTCGGCCTGCCGGACCCCGTCATTCGCGACGTCCTGGTCGAGCCCGAGCCGCCACAGAATGTCGCGCCGGGCGCGGTCGTGATGCAGGGTGGCGAGATCGGCTGCGTAGCGCTCGAGCTCCGCCGGATCGACGAAGAAGCCCTCCTCGACCAGCGGCTGGCCGATGCGGCGGATCACCCAGGCAACGTCCTGCAGGCTGAATTCCGGATGATATTGGACGCCCCAGAACCGGCCGTAGCCGCTGCGGATCTCCGCGGCCTGCACCTCGCTCATGGCATTATGCGCGGTGACCGTCGCATCCGGCGGCAGCCGGGTGACGATGTCGCTGTGAATCGCCGGTGCATCGAACACGGCGCCCCGCGCCGCATGCATCGGATGGTCGCGGCCCGCCTCCGTCAGCGCGATCTTGCGCGCAAAGCCGACCTCACGGCCGGCCGGATTGAGCGACACCTCGCCGCCGGCCGCCACGGTTGCGAGCTGGAGTCCCCAGCATGAGCCGAACATCGGCACGCCCCGCGCGAAGATCGTCCGCACCAGCTCGATCTGGCGCAGCGCTTCCGGCTCGCGCTGATAGATGTTGAGCGCTGATCCCGTGATGACGATGCCCTGATAGGCCTCGATCGGCTGCGGCAGGCGCGCATCGGCATCAGCGGGCGTGGCGATGTCAATCGCCGCGTGCGGCGCCAGCGCGCGCAGCACGGCCGCGTAGCTCTCCGACGGCGTGGCGCCGGCGACCTCGGCCCAGCGGCGCCGGCCGTCCAGCGAGTTGCCTTCGAGCACGAGCAGTCTCAGCACTCGTCAAACCTCCGCCCGCCCGATCACGGATCCAACACGCCGCGCAGGAATCGCGCGCTCCGCTCGTGCACCTCCGGCCGGTTCAGGATCGTATGGACGTCGGCATCGATCACCATCACCTCCGCCTTCGCATCGTCCTTGAGCGCGGCGGCGCAGGAGCCGGTGACGGCGCGGTCCTTGTTCCAGGGATTGGCGGCCGAGAAATAGGGATCGCGCGCCGAAATCGCGTTCAGCACCGGCTCGCTCGGGCCGATGCCGAGTCCGGGCGCGGTGACGAAGTAGTTGTCCTCGCACGACCACGAAAAGATCAGCCGCGCCGCCACGTCCTTGCCGGCGTAGCGGCCGACCGCCACCGCGCCCTCGCTGGTGCCCGCCAGCACGATCCGCAGCCGGTCGACCCAGCTCCAGTCGCGCGACGCCTTCAGCGCGTTCTCCAGCTCGGCCAGCCGCAAGGCGTGGACGTGCTCATAGGTCGCGACGTCGACCGGCGAGGTGTAGGTCAGCCGGTCGGGAATCGCGAGGCTGTCGGGCGCCACCGATGCCACTCCGAGCTCGTCGGCGAGCCAGGCCTGGAACTCCTTCACCGCCGGCGCGACGCCGCTCGACCCGTGCATCACGATCACGAGCGGCGCGATCCCGATCACGTCGGGCGCGTCCTCCGCACGGCCCTCCCAGCGCCGTCCGCCGGCGAGTGTCGCCGGCAACACCAGGTTGGCCCCGCTCCAGGTCAGCGCAAGATTGGCCGGCGACGGCTCCAGCACCGTACCCCTGGTGTCGCCGGGCTTGTCGGCCGCGAGGGCGGCGGTCGCGCAGAGAAAGGCGGCGGCCATCGGCAGGACACGCGCCACGAACATGATCGATCCGTCCTCCTGCGAGGCGAGCACAGCGAGCCTGGCGCGCACCGTTCGTTTCAATCACGGCATCGGGCTGCGGACAAGCAAGGTGCGACGGACGGTGCATGCAGGGCACCCATGCGGTGATGCGATCAGCAGGCGCGCAGCCGCCGGCGCTGGGCACGCGGCGTCTCCATCGACCGGACGTGATGGCGCGGCGTGGCCGCAGTGCAGACCATCGCATTGAGCGCGCCGTCCGGCACGGCGGCGGCCTCGCGCGCTCCTCCGCAACCGCTGACGGCGCGAAGCCGCGGCACAACCGGCGACATGTCCCGCAAGGCCTCCTGGCGTACGCTCACATCACTCCGGATCTCCACGGGAGAGAGCGCCAGCAGCGTCGCCCGCAAGCCGCGAAGGATGGCGGCCATTGCGCGCGACGGCTGCGCCCAGCGAAACGGCCGGGCCGAACGCTTGGCGCGGCCATCGGCGCGCTTGGCTCGCCCGGCTCCGCTGGCGCGACGGCCGCGCTGATTGGATGCTGATCCCTCGTCATCGACCTGCAACATCAGCCGGAACGGCTGTTCCGAGGGGCCGGCCGCGATCAACAACTTGCGCATGCGTCTCACCTTGATCTCGTCACGGCCAACCCGGCGGCCGCGTTCATCGACACCATGGCGCAAGCGCGGTGACCGCAAGCTGTTGCCCGATGTCAGCGACATGTCAGCTCCGCCGGCGGCATTGTCGCCGGATGGCGACGCGTCGCTCACAGTCTCCCTCCCAGCCGCGCCATCACCAGATCCAGCACGCCGGCGTCGTCGAACGCCGCCGCGGTCAGCGCCGCGCCGGCCGCGATCAGCTCGTCGTGACCGAGATTGGTGCGCATGCCGACGGTGGCGATGCCGGCCGCCGTCGCCGCCGCGATGCCGGCGCGCGAATCCTCGAAGGCGACCGACCGTTCCGGCACGGCATCGATCGCGCGCAGGCCTTCCAGATAGGGCAGCGGGTGCGGCTTGCCGTGCGGCAGCTCGTCGCCGATGACCACGGCGCGAAACCGGTCCATCAGGCCGAGCCCGTGCAGGATCAGCTCGGCATTGGCCCGCGGCGCGTTGGTCACGGCCACCACTGGAATCGCCGCCGCCGCGGCCCGATCGAGCAGCGCCATCAGGCCCGGCAGCGGCTGCACCGCGCCGGCGGCGAGGCTGCGAAACACCTCCTCCTTCTGCGCCATGACCGCCGCGCGCCGCTCGGGCGGCTGATCGGGCAGAAATTGGGCGGAGATCGACAAATTGGATCGGCCGAGCAGTTCGCGTGCCGCCCGCGCGCGGTCGAACACATGACCATATGGCCCGAACACCGCGTTGAAGGCCTGCAGATGCAGCGCATCGGTATCAGCGAGCGTGCCGTCGATGTCGAACAGCAAAGCCCGCCCCTTATTGATAACGCCTCGCATCAGCAAATTGACCTCAACTCATCCGGATGTTGACGCGATCTGATCCAACTCTCGACCAGACCAGCTGTCGTTATTCCTCAAACGGCGTGAAACCGCGACGGGGGAAATTGCGATGATCGGCCAGTTGAGCGCATTGCCTGTTTTGACATCGTCGAGGCTCGGAGCGGCCGCCGCGCTGGTCTCCGTCATCTGCATTGCCGCGCCCGGCGCCGCGCAGGCCGGCTCCGCCAACGGCGACATGGTCAACGGCCAGTACTGCAACGATCTCTGCAAGGCCTATATGGCCTGGTCCGACCGCATGCTGGCCGTCACCCAGCCGGCGTCCTATTCGCGGCCGCAGGTGCGGGTCGCGGTGCCGCAGAGCATGACGCCCAAGAAGATGGACAAGTCTGAGAAGCCGGACCGGATGGCGCAGCATGGGCCGAAGCCGCATCGGCCGGCGAACCTGAACTCCTTTGCGCAGCTGCCCTCCGGCACCCAGGCCGCGCAGTCTTCGATGGAGCCCCCGCCGAGCGACCTCGCCGCCTCCGACGCGCCGGCGACAGGTCGGCTGTTCGCCGCCGACCCGCTGCCCCACTCCGCCATCGCCGACATGCGGCGCGCGACCGACGCCGCCGGCCTGCGGCTGGTGTCGATGACCGAGCCCGGCATGGCCCCCGTCACGGTCGGCGAGGCCGGCGGCAGCCCGCGCTCGAAGATGCCCTCGATGTGGATCATGCTTGCCGCAGCCGCGCTGCTGGCCTATTTCGGCCATGGCTGGCTCAAGCGCCGCAACGGCGCGTCGCATCACCTCAACTGAGACGGCAGGAACCGCGACGTCAGGTCGCCCGCGCAACGCCGCGGGAACCATTCCGGACAAATTGACCACCTGCCCTCGCCTGCGACCGGGGCTTTGGTTGAACTCGCAGCGCCGCGGCTCTATGCGTGGGCGATGAACATCGCCCTCACCGCCCCACCGCTGAGTTCCTGGCCGCGCCATCGCGCGGACCTCAGGCCTGCGCCGTTCCTGCCGATGAGCCGGAAGGAGATGGACGCGCTCGGCTGGGACGCCTGCGACATCGTGCTGGTGACCGGCGACGCCTATGTCGACCATCCTTCCTTCGGCATGGCGATCATCGGCCGGCTGCTCGAGGCCCAGGGCTTTCGCGTCGGCATCATCTCGCAGCCCGACTGGCACTCCGCCGAGCCGTTCAAGGCGCTCGGTAGGCCGCGCGTGTTCTTCGGCGTCACCGGCGGCAACATGGATTCCATGGTCAACCGCTACACGGCCGATCGCCGCATCCGCAGCGACGACGCCTATACGCCCAATGGCGACGGCGGCCGGCGGCCGGACCGCTGCACGCTGGTCTATGCGCAGCGCTGCCGCGAGGCGTTCAAGGACGTGCCCGTCGTGCTCGGCGGCATCGAGGCGTCGCTGCGCCGCATCGCGCATTACGACTACTGGTCCGACAAGGTGCGCCGCTCGGTGCTGGCCGACGCCAAGGCCGACATCCTGATCTACGGCAATGCCGAGCGTGCGGTGATCGAGGTCGCGCATCGGATCGCCGGCGGCGAAGCGCCGAAGGACATCCAGTCGGTGCGCGGCACCGCGCTGTTCCGGAAAGTGCCCGAAGGCTTTGTCGAGCTGCATGCCGACGATCTCGACTCCGCCGACGAAGGCGCTGCGCGCGAGAAGGGCGACGTCGTGGTCCGGCTGCCGTCCTGTGAGCAGGTCGAGGCGGACAAGGAAGCCTATGCCCGCGCCTCGCGCGTGCTGCACCGGGAGAGCAATCCGGGCAATGCGCGTCCCCTGGTGCAGCGTCATGGCGACCGCGACCTCTGGCTCAACCCGCCGCCGATCCCGCTGACCATGGCGGAGATGGACAGCGTCTACGATCTGCCCTATGCCCGCGCGCCGCATCCGTCCTATGGCGACGCCAAGATCCCGGCCTGGGACATGATCAAGTTCTCGGTGACGATCATGCGCGGCTGCTTCGGCGGCTGCACCTTCTGCTCGATCACCGAGCATGAGGGCCGCATCATCCAGAGCCGCTCGGAAGGCTCGATCCTGCAGGAGATCGAGCGCATCCGCGACAAGACGCCGGGCTTCACCGGCGTGATCTCCGACATCGGCGGCCCGACCGCCAACATGTACCGGATGGCGTGCAAGGATCCGAAGGTCGAGGCTGCGTGCCGCCGGCCAAGCTGCGTGTTTCCGGAGATCTGCCCGAACCTCAACACCTCGCATGACGATCTCATCCGCCTCTATCGCAAGGTGCGCGAGGTCAAGGGCGTCAAGCGCGTGATGGTGGCCTCCGGCGTACGCTACGACCTCGCGGTCGAGAGCCCGGCCTACATCAAGGAGCTGGTCACGCATCACGTCGGCGGCTACCTGAAGATCGCGCCGGAGCATACCGAGCGCGGCCCGCTCGACAAGATGATGAAGCCGGGCATCGGCAGCTATGACCGCTTCAAGCAGATGTTCGACGCCGCCGCCAAGGAGGCCGGCAAGAAGTACTACCTGATCCCGTATTTCATCGCCGCCCATCCCGGCACGTCAGACGAGGACATGATGAACCTCGCGCTGTGGCTCAAGCGCAACCGCTACCGCGCCGATCAGGTCCAGACCTTCCTGCCGTCGCCGATGGCCACCGCGACGGCGATGTACCACACCGGCGTCAACCCGCTGCGCGGCGTGCGTCACGGCGGCAGTGACAAGGTCGAGGCCATCAAGGGCCTCAAGCAGCGAAGGCTGCACAAGGCGTTTCTGCGCTATCACGATCCGGACAATTGGCCGGTGCTGCGCGAGGCGCTCCGCGCGATGGGCCGCGCCGATTTGATCGGCTCGCGCCCCGAGCAACTGGTGCCGGCGCATCAGCCGCCGGGCACCGGCAAGGCCGCAACGACACGGCGGCCGGTGCGCCCGGAGCAGCGACCGCAGCGGTTCACGACCAAGGGCGTGAAGATCATGAAGTAGTTGGTAGGTCGCGGCCTTGTCATGGAGTCCCGCCCTAACATCCTCTCCGCTGTCGTCCCGGGCTTGACCCGGGACCCATAACCACAGGGAGACGTGTTGGGCGCGCCCTGAGCCACTTGCCTGCCTCACACCTCCGCCGGTGGTTATGGGTCCCGGCTCAGGGCCGGGACGACATCGAGTTTGTCGTGAGGCCGTTCCAACTCACAGGCGTGATGCGCATCGCTTAATGCGTGCACCTCCGCCTCCGTCCACTGCACGATTTTCCCAAACAGCCCGCCGCAGCCCCGCGACGCACCCGCGCCCAGGTCATGCTGCCGACAACGCCCTCGACAAACGAGAGGGCGCGGGGAAGACCGGACCTCGACTGAGGCCCGTGGCCCGCCTGCAGAAAAAATGCAGGCGGCAGGTACCACGAGTCCAGCCGGACGACCCGGCCTTCCCCGCGCGCTGGTTTGAACGGCTGCTTCGCGATCTCCCTGGGGACCGGGCTGTCTTGCCCCCATCACCGGCGAGACGCGTCTGACGCATCATCGACCGGCTTGACCTCAGCATCGGGAGGCCAGGACCACGCGACTTGACCGTACGCACCAGGCTCATTCGTCGGCCCGCTTGCGCGAAAGCCCCGAACCCGATACGTCCAACGCTCCCCGCTGCTACGCTCCGTGACGATCGGCCGAAACGCCCCTCTTCATCGCGAGCGGGATGGCCGGAAACATCGTTCTGATTTGCCCGACGATGCAAGCCGAACAGCGTGCGACAAACTGGCTCGACGGGCAATCTGCGCATGACGGGGATGCGGGAATTGCCCGTCGGGCCGACAGAGAACTGATGAGCACGGACGGGCCGACGTTCGCCACCGATGGCGACCACCTCCTCACGACGCTCATTCATGATTGCGTTTGCCCCGCACTGTCCGCCATAATTGTACAACAGACATTTTCGCGGGTTTGATTGCAGCCAAGACGATTGGAAGCCGAACGTTCTTTTGGGGAGAGAGCGCACATGCACGCGCCAGTGGCCGGCTCGAAACCGGTTCCCGTGGTCGGCACGGCCTACAGGCCGGATATCGACGGACTGAGAGCTGTCGCAGTCATGTCCGTCGTCGTGTTCCACGCCTTTCCGCATGTGCTTCGCGGCGGCTTCATAGGAGTCGACATCTTCTTCGTCATATCCGGGTTCTTGATCACCTCGATCATCGTTGCGGATCTGGCGAACGGATCATTTCGTGTTCGAACCTTCTACGCTCGTCGCGTCAAGCGCATCTTCCCCGCCCTCATCGTGGTTCTTCTCGCCGCCCTCCTGCTCGGATGCTTTCTTCTGTACACCGACGAATACAAGGAGCTCGGCAAGCAAGTTGCGGCGAGCGCCGGATTTGCCGCGAACCTGCTGTTCTGGAAGGAGGCCAACTATTTCGACCTGGCCGCGGAAACGAAGCCGCTGCTTCACCTATGGTCGCTGGGCATCGAAGAGCAATATTACATCCTCTGGCCGCTGCTGCTGTGGCTGTGCTGGCGGACAAGGAAGCGCGCCCTGCCGTACCTCGTGGGGCTGCTGCTCGTCGGGTCATTTCTGCTGAACATCAAAGCCATGGGCACCAGCCCGACCGAGGCCTTCTACTCCCCGCTCACGCGCGCATGGGAGCTGTTTGCAGGCGGCCTGCTGGCGATCGCGTCGTCCCCATACACCCGGCCGCTCTTCGGCGCTGTCCCTGACACGGGGCATCGATCACTCATTTCCGATCGGCTCGCGGCGTCGGGAATAGTACTGTTGGCGGCGAGCCTGATCCTGATTTCGAGAAATACGCCATTTCCCGGGTGGGCAGCCCTGCTGCCTGTCGCAGCGACCTGCATGCTCGTCGGCGCCGGGCCGTATAACTGGGTCGCTCGACGCATTCTCTCGCATCCTTTCCTGGTTGGAATCGGGCTGATCAGCTACCCGCTCTATCTCTGGCATTGGCCTCTGCTCGTCCTGACTCGCGCCTGGATGGGCGAGGCAGGCTCCGCACCGCTTCGATCCGGCGTCATCGCGCTGAGCGCCGGTTTGGCCTGGATGACCTATCGATTTCTGGAACGTCCAATCCGGTTTGGGCAATCGCCCTTGCGGTCGGTCCCACTGCTCTGCGGTGCCTCGGCGACGCTCGCAGGAATCGGCGCCCTGACCATGACCTACGGCTGGACCTTCAAGCCGGGCGATCTGAACAGCTACGCGGCCTATTTCGATTCCTTCCGCACGGGCGTGTCGCCGGCTCGGGAAGAGCTGGTGGAAATCAACCAGAACCAATGCAACTTCTACAACTTCGAGAGTGCGCTTCCCACGCGCGTCCCTCGGGACGGCATCAGCCCGGACTGCTACACCAGCCACTCTCGCAGAGCGGTGCTGCTCTGGGGCGACTCTCATTCGGCGCATCTCTTCCATGGCTTACGGAAGACGCTTCCGTCCGATACGTCCCTGCTGCTCGTTTATGCGTCGGGGTGCCGTCCACACCCGATCGATCTGACCAGACTGACGACCGACTACTGCGAGATGTCCAACTCCTTTGCGCTGTCGACAATCAAAGAGGTCGTTCCTGACGTCGTGGTCATCTCATTCAACAATTCCTTCGATACGGAGTACCTGCGCGAGGTGTCTCGGGACATCAAACGGATCGGCGTGAAACGGGTGATCGTGCTCGGACTGGCGCCTCATTGGGAACCGTTCCTCTTCAAGGTGGTCATGCAGCACTATTGGCAATTCACACCGGCACGAATCTCGACGCACCTCGACCAGCATGCGCTTGGCATCGACAAGGCATTTCGAGACGAGCTCCAGGCCAACGAACCGTTCGAGTACCAGAGCCTTCATGACTTCTTCTGCAATCGAGAAGGCTGCCTCATCTATCTCGATCGCAACCGGCGCGAGGGTCTCGTCAGCTTCGACAATGCGCACCTGCGACCGCTTGCGTCCCTCTACCTCGCCGAGCACCTGCTCACCCCGCTGATCCAGCGCGACGTCCGTCCGCCGAGGACGCGTGACGACGCGCCACCGCATGGTGGCGGGACGGTGACTCTCGATGACCGGCCAGGAGTGCAGTGAAGATACGGCGCATTGCCGGGGCGGATCACGAGACATCCCGCGCAGCCATCCGCGTCCGCCTGCCAATGCCCGACCTGTCCGCTCAAACCGCCCGCGGCTTGTTCACGTCTCGATGCGATCGAGAATCTTGCCGAGATCGCGCCTCGCGGACGTCGTAGTCGGTCTGAAGATTGAGCCAGAGCTCCGGCGGTGGATCGATGAATGTGCATTGAACGCGCCGATCGTCGTTCGGAAAAAGCGGCTTGCGCTGCCCGATCGTCACGTATAGACGGCGCCTGTCGCGAAAAGCGGCCGCTGCCTGCGGCCGAGTACAAGCCGTCCATCTGCCTTTCTGGCATGGGACGGCCCAGCGTCTCCCACACATCGATCGCCTGACGGATCGTCAGGCTCCAGCGAGCGGTCGCGCGTGTTTGCGCCATCGGCTCGCGTGGACCGGAGCGCGCCATGACCAGGGCTGTTGCCGTCATCTATCTCACCATCGTGCTCGATGCCGCCGGCATCGGGCTGATCTTTCCGATCCTGCCGGCGCTGCTGCACGACGTGACCCACACCGGCGACGTGGCGTTCCTTCTCGGCGTCATGACGGCGCTCTACGCCGCGATGCAGTTCATCTGCGCCCCGGTGCTGGGCTCGCTGAGCGATCGGCTCGGCCGGCGCCCGCTGCTGCTGGTCTCGCTGGCCGGCGCCATCGTCAACTACCTGTTCCTGGCCGCTGCGCCCGATCTCTGGATGCTCCTGCTCGGTCGCGCCATCGCCGGCATCACCAGCGCCAACGTCTCGGTGGCCACCGCCTACATCACCGACGTCTCGCGCGAGGACGAGCGGGCCCGCCGCTTCGGCCTCCTCAATGCGATGTTCGGCATGGGATTCATCATCGGGCCCGTGCTCGGCGGCGCGCTCGGCGACCATTGGCTGCGGCTGCCGTTCGTCGTGGCGGCGGCCTTGAACGGATGCAACGTCCTGCTGGCGTTGCTGATGCTGCCGGAATCGCGACCGCCGGGCCCTGGCAAGATCGAGATCGCAGTTCTGAACCCGCTGCGGCCACTGCGCTGGGTGTTCGCCGTCAAGAGCCTGCTGCCGGTCGTTCTCCTCTTCTTCCTGTTCAGCGCGACCGGCGAGGCCTATGGCGTCTGCTGGGCGCTGTGGGGCGGCGATACCTTCCACTGGAGCGGTCTTTGGATCGGCCTGTCGCTCGGCACCTTCGGGGTGTGCCAGATGCTGGCCCAAATATTCCTTCCCGGTCCGGCCGTGAGATTGCTGACCGAGCGCGGCGCCATCCTGACCGGAGTGACCTGTGTCTGCACGGCCCTCACCGCCATGGCGTTCGCCAACCAGAGCTGGATGGTGTTTGGCGCGATGCCGCTGTTCGCGCTCGGCGGCATGGGCATGCCGGCCCTGCAGTCGATCGCCACCCGGCAGGTGGACGCACATTTGCAGGGCCAGTTCCAGGGCGTGCTCGCCGCCACGGTCAGCCTCGCCTCGATCGTTGCGCCGCTCGGCTTCTCGAGCCTCTACTTCGCCGTCAGGGACGAATGGCCCGGGGCGATCTGGCTGTCGGTCGTCGCCATCTACGCGATCGCCATTCCCGTCGTCGTCACGCTGCGCCCGGCCAAGCCGGCGCCTGCGCCCTGATGCGTCGGAACCATCGCCGTCGCCGCCCGTTGGCCCGGATGCCTGAGATCGAACTCGCAAAGCCGCTCGTTCGAGCGATGCAGATCTATCGTCGCGTGGCCAGACACGATCTGGACCAGGGAGCGCGGCGCGCCCTGGCGCGGCATATCCGCGGACTGGCCGAACAAGGCGTGCATGATCCCGGCCGGCTGACCGTCTGCGGCCTCAGCTATCTGCGCAAGCTCGACCGACAACGCGACCGCGAGCGATCCTGACCTGTCGCGTCGGACACATGGCGATCGATCGTGAGCGGACCGCACCTCCGATCCGCCCGATCGCTTGGCTACATCACGCCTTTCAGTTCAGGCGAGTGCGACGGAGATGGCCGGGGCAAGCCCGGCCATGACGACGATGAAATGGCGGGCATGACTTAGATCGACTACGCGATGGCCTTCTCGCGCCCAATCAATCCTCTGCTGGTAGCGACCGCCTCAGTTCGCACTGATCGCGTGCAGATGCATCGCGAGCATCATCGGATCGTGGTGCGGCTCGGCGGAATAGGACGCATGGGCCGTTGCTTGGTCATGGTTCGCGCCGGCATCGGCGCCATTCAGCGCAGCAGCGTCGGCCTGGACATTCGCCAGCACCTGCGCGGCGCCGGCGGCATCACCCAGCTTGGTGAGGCTGGCGGCCGTCTCGGCGGCCACCGCGGAGGCGATCGCGACGGCCTGCTGCGGCGTCTGCACCGGTGCGGCGACCCCGGCGGCGTGCGGGATCTGGGCGAGCAGGGCCTGCGTGTCGGGAGTCGAGATATTGTAGCCGAGCGTCTCCAGCACCACGAGATCGATCGGCGACAGCGTCTGCGACGTGGTCGGATTGTAGAATTCGTTCAAGGGATCGCGGGCGCCCTGGATGCCGGTGTTGAGGAAGTCGGCCGGGTCCGACATCTGGCCGTAATCGGCGATCTTGGTGAGCCCGCCGTCGAGCGAGAAATACGCGGGAGGCGCCGAGCTGATGCTGTTGTTGATCAGATGCTGCCCCGGCTTGGTGAAGTCGAACAGGTCGAAGATGTCGAGATTGCCCGGCGACGGCACCCGTCCCAGCGCATGCGACAGTTCGTGCAGCGCGACGCCGACCAGCGACTGCGTCGGGATGTCGGTGTTGAAGACGGCGAAGCCGTCCTCAGTCGTCGTGCTGTTTGGATCGATGAGCCCGAGCACCTTGGCCTGAGCATTGGCGACGAACACCTGGGAATGGCCCTGCACTGCCCGCCCCGTCGGCAGGTTGTCGAACACCGTGTCGCCGGCCGCCGCGTGGTCCTGCAGATCGGTTCGGAGCTGCGCGTAGCTGGTGAGCACGCCATTGGAGACATTGGCGCCAGCCCCGCCGCCGGTGCCGGCGAAATCGATCGCGAGGTTGACCGTGGCCTGATCGGTGATCGCCGAGGACAGGATCGCCGCCGCCTGCTCGACGCCGGCGCGGAAGCTTTCGGGCGCGGCCGCGGCGGCGGCATCGAAGGTGAGGTTGAAGGTGAGCCCGCCGGTGTGAACCGAGACGGTCTCGGAGCCGTCGGCGTGTACCACCGGATCCGACACCGCGCCGGGCGGCAGCACGACAGGCGAGGCAGCCGCAGCCATATTGGTCGTCGTGTTCTTCGCCGCCGCGGCCGGATCGGGCATCATGAGGCCATCTGAGCTCAGCCCGAGCTGGTCATGGGTCAGCGTGTTCATCAGACGGACTCCTTGATCATGGCCCCCCGCGTCTCCAGCTGCGAGGCGTTCGCAGGCTGCGACCATCATCGGCAAGTGAGTGAAAAGTCTGACGCTGCCGGACCCACTTCGGGGCAGCCGTGCCACGGTTTGGATGCGGCCGGGCGGGCCCGCCATGCTCCTGCCGCGCTGGTCTCGCGCGACGAATGACGGCAATCTGCGGCAGGCGTCCGCGACGGATGCAGCCAACATCATTCAGATCGAGAGCCTCCCATGAAGATGCGCCCGCTCGGCCGTTCCGGCCTCAACGTTCCGCCCCTCTGCTTCGGCTGCAACGTGTTCGGCTGGACGGTGGACGAGGCGGCCTCGTTCCGCCTGCTCGACAAGGTGCTGGAGTCCGGCATCAACTTCCTCGACACGGCGGACGTCTATTCGCGCTGGGTGCCCGGCCACAGCGGCGGCGAGTCCGAGACCATCATCGGCAAATGGATGAAGCTGCGCGGCAATCGCGATCGTGTCATCCTCGCCACCAAGGTCGGCATGGACATGGGCGACGGCAAGGTCGGGCTGAAGGCCGACTACATCGCGCGCGCGGTGGAGGACAGCCTGCGCCGGCTGCAGACCGACGTGATCGATCTCTATCAATCGCACAAGGACGACGAGACGACGCCGCAGGAGGAGACGCTGGCGGCCTATGACAGGCTGATCAAGGCCGGCAAGGTGCGGGTCATCGGCGCCTCGAACTTCTCGGCGGAGCGGCTGCAGGCCGCGCTCGAGCTGTCGGCGAAGAGCGGCTTGCCGCGCTATGAGAGCCTGCAGCCGGAATACAGCCTCGCCGAGCGCGCATCCTACGAAGGCGCGCTGCAACGCGTCTGCGAGAACTACGGCGTCGGCGTCATCACCTTCTTCTCGCTGGCCGCCGGCTTCCTCACCGGCAAGTATCGCTCGGAGGCCGATTTCGGCAAGAGCCCGCGCGGACAGCGCGGCATCCCGAAATACATGAACGAACGCGGCATGCGCATCCTCGCCGCGCTGGACGCGGTCGCAAGGGAGACCGGAGCGCAGCAGGCCTCGATCGCGCTGGCGTGGCTGCTGGCCAAGCCCTCGGTGACGGCGCCGATCGCCAGCGCCACCAGGCCCGAGCACGTCGACACGCTGGTGGCGGCGACGGAGCTCGCGCTGACCGCGGACCAGGTCGCGCGGCTCGACGCGGCGAGCGCGTGAGCGCCGGCGCGCGGCGCCACCATTCAGCGCCAGGCGTGCGACGTTTCGACACGCACGCAGGACGGTCGTTCTCCACCGAACACGGCCTGTGATCGAGGATTCGGCGCGCTCAGCGCCGGTCCCCGATCGCAACACTCGATCACGCTCCTGCACCGCATTTTCAGCACAGCGGTGAAGCGGGCCGGGCGACTTTGCAGCATCTCGCGGATCGCCACCTCACGGCCAAACTTCGGCCGGGATCGAACTGCTAAGTCCACTGTCAATTTAGAATGTATCGAGGAAGCGTTCGGTGAATCGTGTCGCGCGCGTAACTGTTGGCGCATTCCTATTTGCATGTGTTCTGTCATCCCTCGTGGCGCTGTCTGGCAGCGCCCGAGCGCAGCAATTGCCGCAGCGCCCGCCCACCGGCGGCGCCGTCGGTACGCTGCCGGACCGCGAGGCGCTGAACTCCGGCACCGTCACCGTGATCACCGCGCCGATCGGCGGGCCGATGTCGGTCATGGGCTCCGACATGGCCGCGGTGCTCGACGAGGGCGAGAGCCTGCGCGTGCTGCCGATCCTCGGCAGGGGCTCGGCGCAGAACCTCATCGACATCATCATGTTGAAGAACATCGACATGGGCTTCGTCACCACCGACGCGCTGGAATTCGTGAAGACGGAATACAACATTCCAGACATCGCCCAGCGCGTGCGCTACATCGCGCAGCTCTTCCACAACGACGTCCACATCGTCGCGCGGCGCGAGATCCGCTCGCTGGAGGATCTCAATGGACGGCGGGTGTTCGCCGAGCGCTCGATCGGCCTGCCGGCGGCGCGCACGATCTTCCGCCGGCTCGGCATTCGCGCCGACATCGACTCCCAGACCGATCCGACCGGCGGGCTGCAGAAGCTGATCGACGGCCAGGGCGATGCCTGGATCGCATCGGTGTCGAAGGACGCGCCGATCATCAAGGGCATCAAGAACGAGGGCGGCCGGCTGCACCTCTTGACGGTCCCCTATGACCACGCGCTGCAGGACATCTATCTGCCGTCGTCGTTCTCGTCCGAGGAATATCCGAACCTGGTGCCGCCGGGCACCAAGGTCGAGACCGTCGCCGCCTCGACCGTGCTGATGGTCTACAATTGGCCGGAGAACAGCGAGCGCTATCGCCGTACGGCGCGGTTCGTCGACGCGCTGTTCGGCAAGATCCAGGTGCTGCAATCGCCGCCACGGCATCCGAAATGGCGCGACACCGTGCTGTCGGCGCCGGTGCAGGGCCTGGTCCGCTTCAAGGCGGCGCAGGAATGGCTCGATGGCGCCCGCGCGATGCAGTCGCCGGGCCAGGATGCCAACCCGGCCGAATTCCGCAAGTTTCTCGACGAGCGCAAGGCGCAGGCGCGGATGTCGCCGGACGAGGCCGCGCGACTCTACAGCGACTTCCTGAAGTGGCAGCGGAGCAGGGAGCCGCGCTGAGCGCGGGCCGCCGGAAACGACGTCCCGGCATCAAGCGCGCGGCGGCGATCCCGCCTGCTCGGCCGTGCGCCGGACGGCCGGCAATGTCGCATCCGCAGCGTCGCCTTGCGAAGGCGCGGCGCGCGCGAAGCTGAGCTCGACCGTGGTGCCGCCGCCCGGCGTCTCGCGCAGCGCGACGCGGCCCTGATGCGTCGCCATGACCTGCGACACGATCGAAAGCCCGAGCCCCATGCCTTCGCCGCGGGCGTGGCCGCGCTCGAACGGCTGCAGCAGGCGTTCGGGCTGATCGGATTGCAGGCCGGGCCCCGAATCGATCACGCGCAGGCGCGCCGCGGCGTCGACCTCGACGAGGATCGGACCGCCCGCGCCGGCATGCGCGACCGCATTCCTGATCAGGTTGGAGAGCGCGACCGCGATCGCCGGCTCCGAGCCGCGGATCCGGACCGGCGCATCGCAGCCGGCGAAGCCGATCTCGAGCCCGGAGTGCAGCGCCATCGGCACATGCTCGGCGGTGACGCGCCGCGCCAACGCGACCAGGTCGATCTCGCCCAGCTCGTCCGGCTCCAGCGAAATCCGCGCCAGTTGCAGCAGCATGGTGACGATCGACGACAGCTTCTGGTTCTCGCCGACCAGTTTCGCGCGCAGGCCGGCATCCGGCACCGCCTCCAGCATGGTGCGGGCGTTGGTCAGCGGGGTCCGCAGCTCGTGGGCGGCATTGGACAGGAAGTTGCGCTGCGCCTCGGCGGCGTGGTCGATGCGCGACAAGGCGCGGTTGAAGGCGGTGACCAGCGGCAGCAATTCGGCCGGCGCGTCCCGCTCGGGCAGCCTTCGGCCGTCGGGCACGCCGTCGATCATCTCGGCCGCGCGTGCGACCGCACGCACCGGGCGGGCGATCAGCGTCGGCACGAACAACAGCGCCGCCAGCACCGTCGCGACCAGGACCAGGATGATCGGAAGCGCGACGATGGTCGCGTCGGTCAAGGTGCCCGTCATCAGCTGCGTCGACGTGTAGGCGACGCCGCCGGTCTCGATCAAGACCTCGCCGACCGGCGTATTGCGGACCGCCATCATCCGTTTCAGGCGCCGGGTCTCGCCGTCGATCGCATAGGCCAGGAAGCTGGTGCCGTTCTGCGACGACGGACCCTTGTGCGGCCGCCATTTCGGAATCGGCCCGTAGCTCACCTCGCCGCTCTTGTCGGAGACGACGTACCAGAACGTCGGGAAGTCCTGCATGATCGTGTCGAGGCGGGGCGTCTGCTTCACGAGCAATTGGCCGCCAGCATCGCGAGCCACGGCCTCCTTCAGCGCATCGGCAACGTCGGCCGCGCCCCACGTGCCGTCATCGTCGCCGCCGAAGCGGATCAGCAAGGCAGCGGCGCAGATCAGCATGATGGTGGTAACGACCGCAATCAGCGTCGCGGAGAGCAGCGTGATGGAGCGGCGGATACGGCTGAGCTTCTGCCACCTCACCTGCGTCACTCGCCGCTCAGGAGATAGCCGAGGCCGCGCACCGGCCTGATCGTCGCCCTGCAATTGGCTTCGCGCAGGCGGCGGCGCAGCCGCGACACATGGGCCTCGATCGCGTTCGACTGGATCTCGTCCTCGAAGCCGTAGGCCGCGGTCTCCAACGTCTCGCGCAGCACCACCCGCCCGCTGCGGCGAACCAGCGCCTCGAGGATCGCCAGTTCGCGCCTGGGCACCACGATCGGCGCCTGGTCGACGCAGACCGCGCGATTGACGATGTCGAAGCCCAGATTGGCGATCGAGACCATCGCGCCGCGGTCGAGAAACAGCCGGCGCAGCACCGCCCTCGCTCGTGCCACCAGCTCGATCGGCTCGAACGGCTTGGCGACGTAGTCGTCCGCGCCCTCGTCGAGCGCACGCGCGATGTCGGCGGGATCGTCGAGCGCCGTCAGCACCACGGTCGCGGGGCTCGGCTTCTGCTGCCGCAGGTCCGGCAATAGCGCCAGCCCGTCGCCGTCCGGTAGTCCGCGGTCAATCACCACGAGCTCGAAATTGCGCACCGCGATCGCCGCCCGCGCCTCGTCGAGCGTCGTGACGATGTCCGACGAGCCGAACGCCGTCGCGAGTGCATCCCGCAGCCAGAGCCCGAGCTGGGGATCGTCCTCAACGACCAGAACGCGCACGCCATCCTCCCGCAACATCGACAATCGGCTGTTCCTATCATTACAGACGGATTACAATAGGATTACGTCGGCGGCATTTTGATACCGTTGTTTTTTTCAGCGCTCAATCGAAGTCGACCCGATCTGCCAGGGCTGATCGAGCCTCCATCGCGATATCTCAGTTGCAAGCCGAACGACTTCTCGGCCGGCGCGATTGCGGTGGTATGACGTGCCATGCCGCGATGATACGATTTTCGACGTCAGCCTTTCGTAATCGTCTCGGCCTAGACTGGCATTCAAATACGCGCCGAGGATTCGCCCGCATGAAGCCTGCCGCATGATCGACCGGACATACCGGGCGATCCGCCATTCTTTGTCGGCCGCGGCTGCCGATCGCGCGTCACATCCGTCGCCTCATCATTGATCAACACCGACATGTTCCATGGCTTTGCGTTCTCGACCGTCGCCGAACGGTCGGACTGTCATCCGGCGGCCTGGCGCCGTCCGTTCCTGCGCTGGCTCGACGGCATCGAGGCCGGCTGGGCCGTGCCGCTGCTGCTGGTGTGCTTCGTGGCCGTGTGGACGGCCTATCTCTCGATCGCCTATGCCGGCGCCGGCCTGCATCCCGACGTGATCGAGACCTGGACATTCGGACGGCAGTTCGCCTGGGGCTACGACAAGCATCCGCCACTGATGGGCTGGATCGCCGGCGCCTGGACCGCCGTCTTCCCTCTTTCCGACTGGTCGTTCCACCTGATGGCGATGACCAATGCGGCGCTGGCGCTGTGGTTCGTCGACCTGATTTCGCGCCGCTTCGTCGTCGGGGACAAGCGGGTGATCGTGCTGCTGCTGCTGATGCTGACGCCGGCCTATCAGTTTCACGCGCAGCGCTTCAACGCGAACTCGGTGCAATTGGCGACGTGGCCGCTCGCCACCTACTGCTTCCTGCGCGCGTTCGAAACGCGAACGATGCCCTGGGCGGCGGCCGCCGGCCTGACGGCCGCGCTCGCGCTGCTCGGCAAGTACTACTCGATCTTTCTGGTGATGAGCTTCGCATTCGCCGCCATGGCGCATCCGCAGCGACGCGCCTATTTCACCTCGGCGTCGCCATGGATCTCCACGGCCGCAGGCCTCGCCGCGCTGTCGATGCATCTCGACTGGCTCGTCGGACACGACGCGCCCATCCAGCATGCGCTGATGCACGCGCGCTCCACCCTGGCGACGTCGTCGCGGGATTCCCTGTTCTTCCTGCTGGGGCTCGCGGCCGCGATGGCCGTGCCGGCTGCCACCTGGCTGATCGTCGCCGGCGCCAGGATCAGGTCTTTCACCACGGAGATGGCCGCGCTGAACGGCGGCCTCCGGCTGTTGTCCTATATCGCCATCGGCACGGTCGGTCTGCCCGTCATCAACGCGCTGATCATGGGTACCGACCTGCCATCGCTATGGGCACTGCAGGGACTGTTCCTGTTCGTCGTGGTGATCGTCTGCGGCGGAGGCTATCCGATCGCGCGCTTCCACACCGTCAACATCGCGGTGCTGACGGCCGGGATCGCCGTCCTGGCTGCGATCGTCGCGGCGCCGCTCCACGCCTTCTACCGCAACAGGCACGGCTATGAGGAAGGCCGCACCTTCTACCAGCAGACCGCGCGGGAAGCGACGCGCCAATGGCGGGAGTTGACGGGGAAGCCGCTCGAGCATGTCGGCGGCACCGAGAGCCTCGCGCTCGCAACTGCCTTCTACAGCGCTGATCATCCCGCTTACGGTCTACCCGTCTCGATCCACAAGACCGGTGCGGACTCTGGCAGCGAAGGCTGGATTTCGCTGTGCTTCCGCGACCAGGCGGATTGCATCGGCGCCGCGGAAGCGGCGGCCGCCCGATCCGGCACCTACGTCAAGCGCGAGTTCGCGGTGCAGGCGCGGCTGCTCGGCTGGACAGGATGCAAACGAACGGTGGTGGCATTCCTGGTGACGCGGCCGAAGGAACCATAGGATTGAGGCAACGCCGGACGCGGCAGCCTCGTCAGCGGATCCGAACATTCGGACCAAGGACAAGGTCCCGTATTGGCGGGACCTTGTCCTCGGGCGGCGGTCTCAGTCGTTGTCCCAGGATCCGTCGGAATAGCCGTCCCGGTAGCCGGACAAATAGCCGTCGCCATAGTTGCCGTATTCCGCGTCGTACTCATAGACGCGGTGACGACGATAGACGACCCGCGGCGGCGGATAGTCGTCGTAGCTGTAGACATAGGTGGGCGCGGAACGGGCGGTTGCCGCCGAACCGATCAGGGCTCCGATCGCCAGACCTCCGACGACGCCGGCGGCGACCGCCGCTCCGCGATTCCCGCCAGCGTTGGCCGGCGTGGCGATCGTGCCTGCGATGGTCGAGGCCATGATCATAAGCGCGCAAATTCGTTTCATTGGGTTCTCCTTGCGATCGGCTCGGCCGTCGCTGCGAGAGCCTCGTGGCTGCGGCTTACCGCATCATTACAGACGGCGGATGGCAGATGCACAACGAACATGTGAGCGCGAGCACCGCCCCGAGCTCCATCATCGCAGGCCGTTCGGACGTGTGGGGCTGGGACACAAACCGAACGGCCTGCTCACTGGACTCCGACGACGTTCGAAGCCATGCGGCGCCAGATCATGATGGAAGGTGCCGCAGGTGGGACGGAGCCGACCTGATCAGGCCGGGCTTTCGGGTCTGCGGCGGCGCTCCAATGTCCTTCCGATCGAACGCCACATCGAGAGACGGCGAGCAATGGCTCATCATGACACGCTGTCGATGGCAAACCGATCTGACCTCGATCAAGGACGCGTTGAAGCTAGCGTCACGGCCTTACCGCAGGATTACAGTACGACGCGGATGATCCGGGCATCTCACCAGTGCATGGCCGGGAAAAATTCCAAGGGCGGCCATGCTGATGGCCTCCGTGCTGAACACAGCGCGCGCGAGCAGCGGGGTTCGATGTGATGGAAGACAACGGGCCCGACAGCGCGCTGATGTGCTTCACGGACGAGCCGTTCCGACGGCGAAACGGCGATGTAGTTCCGTATGAGCGGCGGCGATTTCAGAGCGTCCGGTGCGCGAGCTCGCCGCGGCGTCGGAGATATCGCGCCCGCCTCATGCCCGCCCAGGAAACTCCGCAGTTCCGCCGGCGTGCGCGTGACGCGACGAGCGTTGCGCAGATCGCTCAGTTTCTTTCCCGCGCGACGCGAAGCGAAATCAGCAGGCATCGCGCTGGAATTGTTGTGCGGCTCCGCCGCCATCTGCTAGGGAGTGCGGCATCGCGCGATCAGCCGGTTGGGAGAGTGGGTGTCTCTGACACGCGAACGAATCGAAGGGCTCGCGCCTGATCAGGCCTCACTCGCCGCAGCGCTGAAGCTCGTGAAGCCTGCCAACTGGCCAATGCTGGCCGCGAGCAGCGATGCCGAGGTGCTGTGGGGCGAATGCCAGGGCTCCGGCGCGACGCCGTATCGCGTGGTCGCCGCGGCCGACGGCAGCGGCTACAAATGCACCTGCCCGAGCCGCAAGTTTCCCTGCAAGCACGTGCTGGCGGTGCTGTGGCAGCGGGTCGACAAGCCCGAGCGGTTCGAGACCACCAACCCGCCGCAATGGGTCGAGGATTGGAGCGCGCGGCGGCGCGGCTCGAGCGGCCGCGCGCCGGGCAAGCCCAAGCCGGAGGGCGACGATGCGGGCGCGCCACCGTCGCTCGATGCTGCCCTGGCAGAGGCCGCGACGATTGCTCCCGCCGACCCAAAGGCTGCCGCGCGCGCCGAGGCGCAGCGCGAGCGGATCAGGGCCGAGCGCGAGGCGGCGATCCTCGCCGGACTCGACGAGCTGGAGCGCTGGATCGCGGATCAGCTCACCCAGGGGCTTGCCGATTTCGCCGCCCGCGGCGCGTCCGCCGCGCGCACGCTGTCGACGCGACTGGTCGACGCCAAGGCCGGCGGCCTCGCTGCGCGGCTCGACCAGCTCTCATCCGAACTGTATCGCGTCGGAGAGGATCGCCGCGCCGATCTCGCCATCGAGCAGCTCGGCATCATGTCCCTGATCGCCTCGGCCTACCGGCATCAGGACCGGCTGCCGGCACCGCTGCGCGAGGATGTCCGACGCGCGGTCGGCTGGTCGCTGCGCCGCGAGGAGCTGCTGGCGGACGCCACGGCCCCGCGCGCGAGCAGCGTGTGGATCGTTGCCGCCAACCTGTCCGAAGTGCAGCCGGACAAGCTGCGCAGGCTGGAGACGTGGCTCGTCAACACGGGCGATGACCCCGGCCAGCCGCGCGCCGCGGTGCTGATCGATTTCGTGCCGGTGTCCGGCGGCGGCACCGGATTTCCGTTCGCGCCGGGGGAGATCATCGACGGCGAGGTCGTGTTCTATCCGTCGGCCGCGCCGTTGCGCGGGCTGCTGGCGAGCCGCAAGACGGCGGCGACCGCGACCTGGCCGCGGCCATCGCCGGGGCTTGCCCCAGCGCTGCAGGACTACACGGCGCGGCTCGCCGCGCTGCCGTGGCTCGATCGCTGGCCGCTGCTGCTCGCGGGCGTCACGCTTCACACCGCGGGAAAGGGTGCGCTCGTCATCGCCGACAAGGCCGGAGCTGCGATCGCGGTGGAGCGCGGCCAGTTCGACCAACTGACGCCGCTGCTCGGCCTCGAGGACCTGTCGCTGCTGTGTCTGTGGGACGGCCGCATTGCGCAGGTGCTGGCCGCCGAAACGGCGCTCGGCCGCTGGCATCACGAGAGCTGACGATGGCGAGCGCGATCGATCCCCAGAGCCATGCCCGCCTGCGCCAATCCTTCCTGCTCGGCCTGGCGCGGCAGCCCTTGACGACGCCGCCGGCGCTGGCCGAGCTGTTGCCACGAGGACGCGAGCCTGCTCTGCCACTGCTGGCGCTGGCCGCACAATGGCAGCGCTTCGCCGGCGCGACGGCGCCCGTCGCCGATCCCGTCCCGGACGCCGCCCTGCGGCTGCACCAGGACGCGCGGCCCATCCTGCCCGAGGCGGCGCGGCGCGCGCTCAAGGCATTGGCGCGCAGCGTCGAGAAGTCGCTGGCGTCGAGCGCCTTGCCGCTCGCGCTGCGCCGTATCCAGGCCGCCGGCTGCCGGCTGCATCCGTTCGATCTGCCGGATTTCGTGCCGCACATCAAGGCCAATGCCGAGGAGCAGGGCCTCGCCGAGCGCGCCTATCTGGCGCTGATCGCCTCCGACGCCGATGACGATGCCACCAAGGGCCTGTTCTTCGAACGCATCACCATGGAGAACTGGACCACCTTCCCGAAGACGCAGCGCCGCGCCTTCGTGGCGGAGCAGCGCCGCAACAATCCCGCCGACGGCCGCGCGCTGATCGAATCGGTCTGGAAGAGCGAGCCCGCGCCGGTCCGCGCTGCGCTGCTCGATGCACTGATGGTCGGCCTCGGCCCCGATGATCGGCCGTTTCTGGAGAGCCTGAGCGCCGATCGCGCCGACAGCGTCAAGCAGATCGCCGCACAGCTCCTGACCCGGATCGCCGAACGCACCGAGCACGGCGCCCGGCTGACCGAGGCCGCGCGATGCTTCCAGCGCGCGGGCTCGTTGCTGGCCAAGATCGGCCTCGGCGCGGCGTCGACAGTGACCTTCAAGCTGCCGGCCGACGGCCTGAAATGGCAGGAGGCCGAGGCGTTGCGCGAGCGGCTGTTCGGCGGGCTGCGGCTCGCCGCGCTCGCCACGGCGGTCGGCGCGCCGCCCGAGGCGCTGATCGCTTCACTGCCGCCGTCCGAGCACCGCGTGCTCACGCTGCTGATGGATGCCGCCGCGGCCGAGGGCGATGACGACACCGTGCTGCGCATCATCGGCGCGCGCCTCTGCGGCGGTGACGCACTGCACGGATATGCGCTGATGTCCTTGGCGGCGAAGGCCCGCCAGCCACTCGCGCCGCAGGTCGCCGAACGCGTGCTCGCATCGCCGGCCTGGCAGAAGGCGATCCAGGACCTCGCCGACGCGACGACGACGGCGGCGCAGAAGGACGACGGCCGGCTGGTGCTCATGGCTGCGCTGATGCCGCGCGCGACGATGCCCGCCTTCGTCGCCACGCTCACCCCGCTGTCCCCCGCGACCGCGCGCGCGGCCAAGGATTTCGCCGACCTCGTTCTCGCGTTGCCGACGTAACGCACCATCAAACAGTCCGGAGCACGCCCATGACAAACGCTGATGCGAGCCCAAGCGACGGCCAGTTGCGCCGCTCCGCGGAAGCATTGCATGCCCACGAGCTCGAGGCGTTGGCGCAGGAGGACACGCGGGCGCGGCCGGCGCAATGGCGGCTGTCGCCGCAGGCGGTCGTCACCTATCTGATGGGCGGCCGCACCAAATCGGGCGTCGAGATCACGCCGAAATATATCGGCAACCGCCGGCTGATCGAGACCGCGGTGGCGACGCTCGCGACCGACCGCGCGCTGTTGATCCTCGGCGTGCCCGGCACGGCGAAGTCGTGGGTCTCCGAGCATCTCGCCGCCGCGATCTCCGGCTCGTCCGAGCTGATCGTGCAATGCACGGCCGGCACCGACGAGAACCAGATCCGCTACGGCTGGAACTACGCGCTGCTGCTCGCCAAGGGCCCCTCTCGCGAGGCCATGGTGGCGACGCCCTTGATGCGCGCGATGGAAGCGGGGCGGATCGTACGCTTCGAGGAGCTGACCCGCATGCCGTCGGACGTGCAGGACACGCTGATCACGGTGCTGTCGGAGAAGCTGATGCCGATCGCGGAGATCAACGACGCCGTTCACGCCCGGCGCGGTTTCAACATGATCGCGACGGCGAATGCGCGCGACAAGGGCGTCAACGAATTGTCCTCGGCGCTGAAGCGGCGCTTCAACGTCGTGGTGCTGCCGCTGCCGGCCGACCTCGATGAGGAGGTGAGGATCGTCACCAAGCGCGTCGGCGAAATCGGCGGCGGCCTCGAGCTGCCGAAGATCGCGCCGGCCGACCAGGAGATCATGCGCATCGTCACGGTGTTCCGCGAGCTGCGCGACGGCCAGACGCTCGACGGCCGGCTCAAGCTGAAGTCGCCATCGGGCTCGCTGTCGACGGCGGAAGCCATCGCGGTGACCATCGGCGCCTGGGCGGAGGCCGGCCATTTCGGCTCCGGCGTGATCGATGCGCAGAGCATGGCGGCGAACCTCGTCGGCGCCATCGTCAAGGATCCGGTGCAGGACAAGGTCGTGCTGCAGGAATATCTCGAAACGGTGGTGCGCGAGCGCAAGCCGTGGGCCGACCTCTATGGCGCAATCCGCGACGTGATCTGACATGGCCGCGCCGCAGCCCGATCGCCTGCATCTGCTCGGCATCCGGCATCACGGGCCGGGCTCGGCGCGCGCCGTGCTATCAGCGCTCGACGCGGCCGATCCGGCCGTGGTGCTGATCGAAGGGCCGCCGGATGCCGATGAGCTGATCGCGTTCGCCGGCTTGCCCGCGATGGTGCCGCCGATCGCGCTGCTGGTCCACGCCCAGGACGATGCCGCCAATGCGAGCTTCTTTCCGTTCGCGCTGTTCTCGCCCGAATGGCAGGCGATCCGCTGGGCGCTGGCGAGGGGACGGCCGGTGCGCTTCATCGACCTGCCGGCGTCGCACCGTCTTGCCGAACGGGCAAAGGCGAAGCAGACGGAGAGCAACGAGGGCGAGGTCGCGCCCGAGGACACTCGTGCGCCTGCGCCAGATGAGCCGGACACGGTCGATCCCGAGCTGGCGCAGATCCGGCGCGATCCGCTGGCCTATCTCGCCACCCTTGCCGGCTATGACGACAGCGAGTCCTGGTGGAATGCGATCGTCGAACAGGGCGCGCATGGTCCGGAGATCTTTGCCGCGCTGGAAGCCGCGATCGCGGCGTTGCGCGAGAAGATCGATCAGCTGCCCTACCAGCCTGCCGATGAAGCCCAGCGCGAGCTGCGCCGCGAAGCGCATATGCGCTTGGAAATCGCGGCGGCGCTCGGCGAGCAGGACGGGGCCGTCGCCGTCATCTGCGGCGCCTGGCACGTGCCGGCGCTGCGGCGGAAAGTGGCGCTGAAGGATGATCGCGCGCTGCTGAAGGGGCTGCCGCAGGTCAAGGTCACCGCCACCTGGGTGCCGTGGACGGAGACGCGCCTCGCCGCCGCGTCCGGCTATGGCGCCGGCGTAATTTCGCCGGGCTGGTACGCGCATCTGTGGCAGGGAGTGCAGCACGGCCAGGCCGCCGCGCTCGACGCCACCGGCTTCACGACCCGCTGGCAGGCCCGTGTCGCGGAGCTGCTGCGGCGGAACGGGCGGCCGGCATCGACGGCATCTGTCATCGAGGCGTCCCGGCTCGCGATCACGCTGGCCGCGTTGCGCAACGTCGCTTTGCCGGGATTGGCCGAGATGCGCGAGGCGAGCCTTGCGACGCTCTGCGAGGGCGAGACGGCGCCGTTCCGCCTGATCGAGCAGCAGCTCATCATCGGGCAACGTGTCGGCGAGATCGACGACAGCGTGCCGCAGATGCCGCTCGCCGCCGATCTCGCGCGCTGGCAGCGCAAGCTGAAGCTGAAGCCCGAGGCGCTCGACACCGACATCGCACTCGACCTGCGCAGCGAGGCAGGGCTTGCCAAGTCGCAGCTCCTGCACCGGCTGGGCCTGATTCAGGTGCCGTGGGGACGGTTGCAGGGATCGGGACAGAGCCGCGGCACCTTTCGCGAGAACTGGCGCCTGCGCTGGGAGCCGGAGTACTCGGTGCGTCTGGTCGAGGCGCTGGTGCACGGCACCACCGTCGCGCAGGCTGCGGGCAATGCCGCCGTCACCAACGCACAGGCGGCGACCTCGTTGAACACCGTCGCGGCCATCGTGCGCGGCTGTCTCGAAGCGGGTCTGAGCGAGGCGGCCGAGACGACGATCGCGCTGCTGCAGCAGCGCTCGGCCGCGACAAGCGACGTTGCCGATCTCACCGAGGCCGTGCCGCCGCTCGCCGAGATCCTGCGCTACGGCACCGCGCGGGCGCTGCCGACCGAGGCGCTGCGCCTGCTGGTGACCAGCCTCGTCGAGGCGATCTGTGCCGGCCTCGTCTATGCCTGCCGCAGCCTGCAGGCCGATGTCGCCGCCGATCTCCGCGGCAGGCTTGCGCGGCTCGACGTCGCGATCGGACTGATCGAGGATCGCGGCCTGCGCGACGGCTGGAGCCGCGCGCTGTTGCACGTCGCCGCCGATGCGTCGGCGCATCCGCTGTTGAAGGGCCTGGCGAACCGCGTGCTGTACGATCAGGGGATCGTGTCACCGGAGCAGACCGCGCTGGCACTGTCGCGCGCGCTGTCCCGCAGCGTGCCGACCCTGGAGGCCGGCGACTGGCTCGACGGGTTTCTCGGCCAGAGCGGCCAGGTGCTGCTGCACGACCAGATGCTGCGCCGGATCATCGACGGCTGGCTGGCTGCGATCGACGACGAGGCGTTCAACAACCTGCTGCCGGTGATGCGCCGTGCCTTCGCGAGCTTCGACCGCAACGAGCGGCGGCGCCTGCTGGACGAACTGGCCAGGCAGCGGCCGCTGGCCGTCCGCTCCACCTCCGACGCCAGCCCGCTGCTGCCGCCCGCGCCGCTGCCGGCCACCGCCGCCGGCTTCGACGCGGCCCTGCCCTTGCTGCTGACCATCCTCGGCGCCGACCGGCCGATCAAGGAGGCCAATCGATGAGCGACGACGCTGATGCCGAGCGCAATCGCCGCTGGCGCCTCGTGCTTGGCGGCGACGACCAGGCCGGCCTGTCCGATCGCGATCGGCGCCTCGATGCGGCACTGGCCGGACTCTATGACGCCGGCTCCGGCGGCAAGCGCGGCGGCGGCCGACGCGGCGGTCTCGGCGGCTCGGCGCCGCGCGTCGCGAGCTGGCTCGGCGATATCAGGGAGTTCTTTCCGGCACCGGTCGTGCAGGTGATCCAGAAGGACGCGTTCGAGCGGCTCGGCCTGAAGGAGATGCTGCTGCAGCCTGAGTTTCTTGCAGCCCTCGAAGCCGACGTGCATCTCGTCGCCGACCTCATGGCGCTACGCTCGGTGATGCCGGAGAAGACCAAGTCGACGGCGCGCCAAGTCGTCGCCAAGGTCGTCAAGGAGCTGATGGAAAAGCTCGATGCCCGCACCACCGAGACGATCCGCGGTGCGGTCGACCGCCGCCGCCGCACCCGCCGACCGCGCGCCGGCGACATCGACTGGCCGCGCACGATCGGCAAGAACCTGCGCCACTGGCAGGCCGAGCATCGCACCATCGTGCCGGAGACATTGATCGGGCACGCGCGCGCCGCGCGCCGGACCAATCTTGAGGAGGTGATCCTGTGCGTCGACCAATCGGGCTCGATGGGCACCTCCGTCGTCTACTCCTCGATCTTCGCCGCGGTGCTGGCCTCGATCCCGGCGATCGCGATGAAGCTCGTGGTGTTCGACACCAACATCATCGACCTCACCGAGGAGCTGGCCGATCCGGTCGAGGTGCTGTTCTCGGTGCAGCTCGGCGGCGGCACCGACATCAACCAGGCGCTGGCCTATTGCGAGCGCCTGGTGCGCGAGCCGGCGCGCACGCACATGGTGCTGATCAGCGACCTCATCGAGGGCGGCATCGCCGAGCAGATGCTGGCCCGCGCCAAGGCGCTGGTCTCGTCGGGCGTCAACCTGATCGTGCTGCTCGCGCTCAACGACGACGGCCGCCCGGCCTACGACGCCAAGCACGCCGCGATCCTGGCCGCGCTCGGCTGTCCGGTGTTCGCCTGCACGCCGCATCAGTTTCCGGAGTTGATGGCAACGGCGCTGAAGCGCCAGGACATCTGGTCGTGGGCCGCAGCACAGGACATCAAGCTGGTGCGGCCGGAGGACGTCAATCAGGGCGTGTAAATGAAGCGTCTCGTTCTGTCATGCATCCTGCTGCTCGGGCGCTACGCTGTTCTGCCGGTCGTCGCGCTGGCCGCCGGATTGCTGTTCATCTGGCTGATCGCGCTGGACGACTACACGAGAGTTGCGCTCATCACCGCCCCCATCATATTCTGCGTGGTCGCGGCCGCCGTCGCGCTGGCGCTCGGAATTCTTTTCGTGCCGGCCCGGCGCGAGCGGAGCAACGTCCTGGACGAAGCAATGGCGCCCGCGCTCTGGCGGATCTGGCAGGAACTCGATCCAGCCTTCGCCAAGCCGAGGCGCACCCTGCGGTTCGACGCCGAGTTCAATGCGTCGGTCAGCGAAGCGCGCGGCTATGCCGGCATCTTCCGCCAGCACGTCACGATGACCGTCGGACTGCCGATGCTGATGATCCTCGACGAGCGGGCCATCCGCGCCACCATAGCCCATGAGGTTGCCCATGCCGAGCTGCGTCACGTCACCGGGGCCGGCAATCTGTTCGACTTTCTGCGCGCCTGCGAGAACGTTCTGCACTACGCGAACCCCGATCGCACCGTCACCGGCCGGATCGCAGCATTTCTGCTGCGCGCGGTGCTTCGAGGGGTCAACAGGGAGTATCTCGCACTCTCACGCCAGAACGAGCTGGCCGCCGACCGGCGCGCGGCCGCGCTTTTGGGACCAGCCGAGATGGCGCGATCGCTCGTCCTGATCGCCGGCGGCGTGGCGCGGCTGCGCGAGCTGGTGTTCTCTCCCTTGGAGACCGACATGCTCGGCGCCATCAGCCTGCCGGCGACGCCGCTGCAGCGGATGTCGACCCATCTCGTCGACATCCGCGATCATGATGCGCTCACCGCTGCTGCGGCCAAGACGATCGAGGAGGAGCCCATGGAGGACCCGAACTCGACCCACCCGCCGCTCCGTGCGAGCCTTGCCAATCTCGGCTATGCCACGATCCCCGCGGTCGATCCGATCGAGGCCCCGGCCATCGAGCGACTGCTCTCACCGGATGCCGCGCCCAACCTGTCGGCCGGGCTCGATGCCGAGTGGCGCAAATTGGCACAGAACCGGGTCCGTCTTGGAGGCTGAAATTCAGCATACCTGCCGGCGACGCCTGCCCCCGTGGAACTCGGCGCGCATCTATGCTAAGGTCCTGCCGTGCACGATCTCCGGGAGCCTTCGGTGCGACGCGCGCAGGTCAAGGTTGATGTCCAGGCCGACGAGCCGGACTGGGCACCTGCGCGACAGGACTTGTGGCAGCGCATTGCCGCGCATGATTTCGAGCCGGATACGCCGTTCAACTTCACCCAGCGATTGGCGCGCGACCATGGCTGGAGCCTCGATGAGGCCCGGGCCGCGATCGAGGCGTATCGCCGCTTCTGCTTTCTCGCGATGGTTTCGCCGACGCCGGTGACGCCCAGCGAGGTGGTTGACGAGGTCTGGCACCAGCATCTGATCTATTCGCGCGACTATTGGGTGATCTGGTGCGGCGAACGGCTCCAGGCCCCGCTGCATCATGATCCGACGCCCGGCGGACCGCAGGCGCAGATGACCTACCGCCGGCAATATGCCGAGACGCTGGCACTGCATGAACGCTTCTTCGGTCCGCCCAGCCCCGATCTGTGGCCTGCGACACACATCCGCTTCGCCGGACCGCGCTATCACGTCACCGACCTCACCCATTGGCTCATTCTGCCCCGGCCCCGCGCATGGCTGCGGCGGCTGTTCAGGAGATGAATATGGCGCTCAATCCGTTCGACTGGACGGCCGGCCCATTCCTACTCGTCTACATCGTTCTCGGCGCCATCATTTTCCTCAAGGCCTTCGCTCTACGCGGCACGATCGGCGCGGCCGCGGCCAAGCCCCAGCCGCCTTTGAACGAGCTCGAGCTGGCCTATCTCGCCGGCGGCGCGCCACGTTTCGGCGATACCGTGCTGCTCGGCTTCGCTGCGAACGGCGCAGCAACCTTCACCGCCCGCGACCACAAGATAACAGTGACGGATCAGACGTCGCTGGCGGCGCTGATGGACCGTCCGCCGCGGCTTGTATTCCGCCCGGAGATGACACGGCAGGAATTCCAGCAGGCGCTTGCGCCACTCACGGCGCGCATTCAGGCGCGGCTGGAGGCTCTCGGCTATGCACCGACCGACAGCCAGATGGTGGCATTCCGCAAGACCGTGTTGCCATTCGTCGGCGCGCTCATCCTGTTCGGACTGATCAAGGTCCTCGTCGGCGCTTCGCGGCAACACGACGTAGGCTTTCTAATACTACTACTCGGTCTTACGGCGCTGGGCGCGGCGATGATCGCAAAGGCGCCCTCCCGCACATACGCCGGCAACGAGGTGCTGCGGAGCTATCAGGCGACCCATGCGCGCGCAGCCCGCGCCCCGCGCGAGCATGAATTGCTACTGGCCGTCGCACTGACCGGCGCGGCGGTGCTGTCCGGCACCGCCTACGCTTCGGTGCTGGCAACATCCAAGGCGCTGAGCAGCAGTGGCGGTGGTTGCGGCGGTGGCGGTTGCGGAGGTGGTGGTGGAGGCGGTGGTGGCGGCGGCTGCGGCGGCTGCAGCTGACAATCAATCGCTCCTCGCCGGTGTCACCGCCGTAGACTTTCCTGTTCGCATCCGACGCGGCATCATGCGCGTCATGAACGACGAAGCACGGCGCGGCATCGGCCATTCGACCAATCTCGTGGGACGTCCCTCGGAATGGCTGGCGAGCTGCGCCTTCAACGACAGCGCGGCGCCGCTGCACATCTGGGGCGTCACCGAGATGAACCCCAGCCTGTTCACGATGCTCGCGCAGGCGGAGCATCTCAACGAGGCCGGCCAGGCCTTCTCGGCCTACATGATGGCGATGTTCGGCCTCGATCCCGAGCAACGCGCCACGACGTCCGGCGGCCAGCGGCGTTTCCGCTCGTCCTTCCTGCGGCTGATCCAGGGCTGGGGCTTCGACAGCAACGGCCCGGAGGGCGCCGTGCTCAAGGGCTGGGTCGAGAGCCGGTTCGGCCTCGGTCCGTCCTACCACAAGGAGATCATCGAACGCGTGGCAAGCCGGGCCTGGACGACCTATGTCCAGGAGAAGATGTCGAGCCGCTTCCACAACAATGCGATCTGGGTGCAGCTCGATCTGCTGTTCGAATTCTGCCAATGGGCGATCCGCCGCTTCGCCTTTCCAGGCGAGACGCATCTGACGCTGCATCGCGGCGTCAATTCGTTCGACGAGCATTGGATCGTGGCGCGAACAACGCGGCGCGAGGCGGTGGTCCGGCTCAACAACCTCGTCTCGTTCTCCTCCGACCGCGACACTGCGGGCTGCTTCGGCGACATGATCCTCACCGCGCGGATTCCCGTCAGCAAGATCGTGTTCTTCAACGGCCTGCTGTCGTCACATGCGCTGAAGGGCGAAGGCGAATACCTCGTGATCGGCGGCGACTACCGCGTGAGCGTCGACTATGTGTGAGCGGATCACAGCATGACCGCACCCGACGTCGAGGAACGCGCGCTCGCGGCCTATCTCGGCTTTGCCATCGGCGACGCACTCGGCGCCACCGTCGAGTTCATGACCCGAGGCGAGATCGTCGCGCAATACGGCGTGCATCGCGACATCATCGGCGGCGGCTGGCTCAAGCTCAGGCCGGGGGAGGTCACCGACGACACCGAGATGTCGCTGGCGCTGGGACGCTCGCTGATCCGCAAGCGCGGCTTCGACGCGCGCGACGTCTGCGAGGAGTTTGCCGCCTGGCTCCGGACCGGGCCGGCCGATGTCGGCAACACCTGCCGCCGCGGCATCCGCCGCTACGTCATGCACGGCACGGTCGAAGGCGTCTACGCCGAAGGCGACGCCGGCAATGGCGCGGCGATGCGCGTGCTGCCGGTGGCGCTCGCGACGCTCGAGGCACCGGACAACGCCGAGACGTGGACGCTGGCGCAGGCACGCGCCACGCACCATCATCCGCTGTCGGACGGCGCCTGCATCGCGCTGGTGCGCATGACTCACGCCTTGCTGCTGGGGGAGGGCCAGGACGCCGTCCGCCGCGAAGCCGATGCTCTGATCGGCAAGCACCGCGCCTTCAGCTTCGTCCCCTATCCGGGGCGGAGCTCGGCCTTCGTCGTCGACACCATGCAGACCGTGCTGCACCACTATCTTGCCGCCAACTCGTTCACCGAATGCCTTGTGCAGACCGTCAACCAGGGCGGCGATGCCGACACGACCGGTGCGCTCGCGGGCATGCTGGCCGGCGCCACCTATGGGCTGGCGGCGATTCCTGCGTGCTGGCGCGACAGGCTCGACCGCGACGTGGCGGCGGACATTGAGGTGCAGGTGCCGCGGCTACTGGCGATTGCGCGCGCGATTCGGGCCTGATGTCTTGGAGCAATGGCATCCAGACGTCGCAAAGTGTGCCGGCCGTGGCGGATCGGCTCCGACCGATCGTCGTCTCAGCCACGGCCCTCAACCATTCTGCGCCAACACCTCGCGCAGCGCGTCCGTCAGCCGCGCGAGCTCCGTCTCCGAGCCGATGGTGATACGCAGATAGTCCGCGATCCGCGGGGCGGTGAAATGGCGGACGAGCACGGCGCGCTGGCGCAACGCTGCGGACAGCGCCTGGCCGGAATGGTCCGGATGCCGGGCGAAGACGAAATTGGCGCTGGACGGCAGCACCTCGAAGCCGAGACGAACCAGCGCGGCGGTGAGGTCCGCGCGGTTCTTCATGATGACCGAGCGCGCCTGCTGGAAATGGGCGTCGTCCTCGATCGAGGCGATCGCGCCGGCCTGGGCGGGGCGGCCGAGCGGGTAGGAGTTGAAGCTGTCCTTGACCCGCGTCAGGCCTTCGATCAGCGCGGCGTCGCCGATCGCGTAGCCGACGCGGAGTCCTGCGAGCGCGCGCGATTTCGACATCGTCTGCACCACCAGCAGGTTGGGATGCTCGGAGATCAAGGGGATCGCGGTCTCGGCGCCGAAATCGACATAGGCCTCGTCGATGACGACGGCCGCGTCGCTGCGGGCAGCAACCAGCCGTGCGATCTCGGCACGCGACAGCGCAATTCCGGTCGGTGCGTTCGGATTGGCGATGATCACCGGGCCGGGACGGCCGACATAATCGTCGATACGCACGCGCATCTCGGCATCGAGCGGAACGGTCGCGTAGTCGATTCCGAGCAGCCGGCAGTAGACCGGATAGAAGCTGTAGGTCACGTCAGGGAACAGAAGCGGCGCCGGCTGCTTCAGGAGCGCCGCGAAGGCATGCGCCAGCACCTCATCCGAACCGTTGCCGACGAACACCTGCTCGGGTGAGACCTTGTGATAGGCCGCGAGGGCCTCGCGCAGCCGCGTTGCCTGGGGATCGGGATAGAGGCGCAAGGTGTCGGCCGCGGCGGCCCGTATGGCCCCGATCGCCTTCGGCGAGGGCCCGAACGGACTCTCATTGGTGTTGAGCTTGACCAGGCCCGGGATCTGCGGCTGCTCGCCGGGCACATAGGGCGACAGCCGATGAACGAGCTCGGACCAGAAGCGACTCAAGATTGCTCTCCTGCGCACCCGAGATCCGCCGATCGACGCATCGATCGGAAGCGATGGACGTGCGAACTGAACGTGGTGTGGATCATCGGCAAATGGCGCGCCCGGAACGATTCGAACGTCCGACCCTCAGATTCGTAGTCTGATGCTCTATCCAGCTGAGCTACGGGCGCGTTTTTCGCATTTGGCAGGCTCCGGGCCAGTGGCCGGATCCCGGAAGGCCGGAGCGGCAAACGCCGGCAGGCCTCGCGAAGGGCCCCTGACTAACGGCTCGGAGACCGCTTGGCAAGGCTGGAGCGGGACATTTTGCGACCATTTTTCCGCAGACGCGCCGGCGCGGTTCGGCATGGCCGGAGCGGATGGGCTTCGTTCCGACACGCCAGGAGTTCCGCGCTCGACGCCTGCGGCATCGCCCGCCGGAATGGCAGGTGAGGCCGATCGGGTTCAGGCGCTGGCGCGCTCGGTCCAGAAGGTCTGCAACTCGACAGGACGGTCGGGGATCGTGATTCGGAAGGTCGCCCCCAGGGTCCCTTCGACCAGTTGGATGTCGCCATCATGGGCCCGGACCAATTCGGCCGCAATCGCAAGGCCCAGCCCCGAGCCGCCCGGACGACCGGCACCGCGGAAGGCCTCGAACAGGTGCTCTCGCACCTTCGCCGGGACACCGGGACCCGTGTCCGAGACCTCCAGGATCGCCACCCCGCCTTCGCGGCGGCCGGTGATGCGGATCTGGCGCACGCCGGCGTCCGCCGCGAGGCTGTCCAGGGCCTGGGCGGCATTGCGCACCAGGTTGAGCAGCACGCGGAACAGCTGGTCGGGATCGGCATCGATCTTCAGCCCGCGCTCGATCGCCGCGATCCAGGTGATCGAGGCATCCGGCGACAGGCCGGCGGTCTCTCGCACCTCGGCGACGACGGGCTCGACCACCACCATGCGGCGGTCCGGCGCCGGCTCCTGTACCTTGCCGTAGGACAGCGTCGACTGGCAGAACGCGATGGCGCGCTCCAGCGAGCGCATCAGCTTCGGCGCGAAGCGCTGCACCCGCGGATCCGGCACGCTGGCGAGCTGATCCGACAGCAGCTGCGACGAGGCCAAGAGGTTGCGCAGATCGTGGTTGATCTTGGACACGGCGAGGCCGAGCGCGGCGAGCCGGCTCTTCTGATGCAGCATCGAGACGAGGTCGCGCTGCATGTCGGCGAGCTCGCGCTCGGCGACGCCGATCTCGTCGGAACGCTGGCTCGGCACGATGATTCGCGCCACGCTCTCCGGATTTTCGTGGAAGCCGACGAGGCTCGCGGTGAGGCGCCGCATCGGCCGCACGAACAGGAAATGCAGGGCAAGATAGACCAGCGCCGCGGTCAGCACCGCCAGCAGCAGCGACACGCCGAGCAGGTTGCGCGAGAACCGGTACATCGCCTTGCGCAGCGGCTTCTCGTCGGTGACGACCTCGATGAACTGGGCTCGGCCGGGCGCCGGTCCGATCACCCGCATGGTGTGGTCGCCGGTCTCCGTCATCATCGTCAGCGAGTTCACGATCGACGACCACGCCGTCATGTCGCGCATGTCGAAGTCGTGGTCGATCGAGGCGGGCAGGTCGGCGCTCGCGAGCAGACGGCGCTGCTGGCCCATCTTGATGGCGACGCCGCGCGCGTTGATGGAGGTGAGGATCTGCCGCGCCAGCGAATCCGGCACCATGCCGGACGGTGCGGCGTCGAGCACCAGGGCAGCGGTATTTGCGGCCGCCAGGCGGTCGTTGAGCCGGTTGGTCCAGAAATTGGCGATCGCCGGCACGTAGATCAGCACCTCCGCGATCATCACCAGCGGAATGGTCAACAGCAGCAGCTTTCCAGACAAGCCGAGCCGCCGCGACCGTTTCGGTCGCAGGCGCTCCAGGATTGGCTGGTTGTCGCTCTCGGTCACGTATCGCCCTTGTAAGAGACACCCCACCCTTACGGGACCGCAAGATGGGACTGCACCGGAGTCCGGTCAAATTACGGATCGCTCATGTTCCGGTTTCCAAATCGTTCATAATGGAACCCGAAACTGCACGATCTCTGACGTCTTCAACCCCGCCGCGCCGAAGCCATTCTTGCCTTCGTCGTGTGCGCAGGGTCTTGTGCGCAGGGACTTGCGTTCTCGTCCTGCCTCGTGTCGTTCGCGACGCTGATCTACGGCTGGTGACGAAGGTCTTGACGAGATCTCGGCGTCGTCGATCCCTGCACCGCCTATGACGTCTTGCCGCGATTGACGAAGGCAGGACGCTCCCTTATAAGCCGCGCCAACCGTCCGCGATGACCCGGCTCGCCCGGGAGCGGCTCGATTTCAGGGCCGGCAGCGGTCCATTTCGGGCCCGTAAACATCATCGGACATCAATCGACATTTCAAGCAGGCAAGTTGTCAACTGGCAAATTGCCCGTCAGCGGAGAACGACCCGTGAAGCGGACTTATCAACCCAGCAAACTGGTGCGCAAGCGCCGTCACGGCTTCCGCGCCCGTCTCGCCACCACCGGCGGCCGCAAGGTCCTTGCCGCGCGTCGCGCCCGGGGCCGCAAGCGTCTCAGCGCCTGAAGCCAGGGCGTCTGTCCCGGAGATTTCCATCATGGATCGGCTACGGCAGCGGGCGGACTTCCTCGCCGTTGCCGATGGCGTGCGGGCGAACAGCCCTGCCTTCGTCGTCCAGCGCCGGGAACGGCCGGACCGGGGCCCGGTCCGGATCGGCTTTACCGTCACCAAGAAGAATGGCACCGCCACGGAGCGTAATCGCATCCGTCGGCGGCTGCGCGAGCTTGTGAAACGGCTCGATCCCCTGTCGATGCGGCCGCACACTGACTACGTGCTGGTCGGCCGGCGGGATGCCCTGTCACGCGACTTCCAGACCATGCTCGCCGATCTCCAGGCGACGCTCCGCCGCCTCGACCGGCCGCAGGCCAAGCCGCAGCCGCGCAAGCCGTCGGATGCGGACAAGCCAAACGCTCCCGCACCGGACGCGCATTCCCGCAAACCGGATTGAACGACGAGACGATAAGAAAACGATGACCGACAATCGCAACACCATCCTCGCCGTCATTCTGTCCGGCCTCGTGCTGATCCTTTGGCAGGTCTTCTACAACGGACCGCAGATGGAGAAGCAGCGCGCGCAGGCCCAGATGCAGGCCGAGCTCGCCAAGAAGCAGGCGCCGGCAACGCAGCCTGACAGCGCCGCGCCGTCGGCCACCCCGCAGCCGGGCGCGGCCGCGACCGGCAGCCCGAGCGCGCCGGGCGGCGCCGTGACCAGCACCGGCGTGATGCCGCGCGACACCGCCATCGCCGCCACGCCGCGCGTCAAGATCGACACACCGCGGCTGACCGGCAGCATCTCACTCAAGGGCGCACGCATCGACGACCTGGCCTTCGTGCAGTACCGCGAGACGGTCGATCCGAAATCGCCGGCGATCGTGCTGTTCTCCCCGTCCAACACCGCCGAGCCCTATTACGCCGAGTTCGGCTGGGTGAACGCCGCCGGCGCCAAGGTGCAGGTGCCCGACCAGAACACCGTCTGGCAGCAGGACGGCTCGAATGCGCTGACGCCGTCGACCCCGGTGAAGCTGACCACCACCAACGGCGACGGCCTGACTTTCCAGCGCACCATCAGCGTCGACGATCACTATCTCTTCACCATCAAGGACGACGTCACCAACGCCGGCAACGCACCGGTGACGCTGTATCCCTACGGCCTGATCTCCCGCCACGGCACGCCGCACGTGTCGGGCTATTACATCCTGCACGAAGGCCTGATCGGCTATCTCGGCGAGAAGGGCCTGCAGGAGTTCACCTACAAGAAGATGGACGACGAGAAGGCGGCGAAGTTCGACGTCACCAATGGCTGGCTCGGCATCACCGACAAATATTGGGCGGCGGCGCTGCTGCCGATGACCGATGCGCGGCTGCAGGCAAACTATTCGTCGAAGCTGGTCGACAACCAGCATCGCTACCAGACCGACTATGTCGAGACCCCGCAGACAGTGCCGGCCGGCGGCTCGGCGTCGGTCTCCACCCGGCTGTTCGCCGGCGCCAAGGAGGCCGGCGTGGTCGGCATCAACTTCCCGATCGGCGGCCTCGGCGGCTACAATCAGAAGCTCGCGCTGAACCATTTCGATCTCTTGATCGACTGGGGCTGGTTCTACTTCCTGACCAAGCCGATGTTCCTGGCGCTCGACTTCTTCTTCCGCTTCTTCGGCAATTTCGGCGTCTCGATCCTGCTGGTGACGGTGCTGGTGAAGGCCCTGTTCTTCCCGCTCGCCAACAAGTCCTATGCCTCGATGGCCAAGATGAAGGCGATCCAGCCGCAGCTCCAGGCGCTGAAAGAGCGCTATCCGGACGACCGGATGAAGCAGCAGCAGGAGATGATGGAGATCTACAAGAAGGAGAAGATCAACCCGGTCGCCGGCTGTCTCCCGGTCGTGCTGCAGATCCCGGTGTTCTTCTCGCTCTACAAGGTTCTCTTCGTCACGATCGAGATGCGGCACGCGCCGTTCATCAGCTGGATCAAGGATCTCTCGGCTCCGGATCCGACCAATCTGTTCACGCTGTTCGGCCTGATCCCGTTCGATCCGACGCAGCTGCCGCTGTTCGGTCACTACCTGGCGCTCGGCATCTGGCCGATCATCATGGGCATCACGATGTGGTTCCAGATGAAGCTGAACCCGACGCCGCCCGATCCGACCCAGGCGATGATCTTCAACTGGATGCCGCTGATCTTCACCTTCATGCTCGCGGGCTTCCCGGCCGGCCTCGTGATCTACTGGGCCTGGAACAACACGCTCTCGGTGCTGCAGCAGGGCTTCATCATGCGCCGCAATGGCGTGAAGGTGGAGCTGTTCGACAACATCCGCGGCACGTTCAAAAAAAAAGCGGCGTGACGAGTAAGGCGGCGTGAGCCGCTGAAGCAACCAACCATCTACCGTCATGGCCGGGCTTGTCCCGGCCATCCACGTTTTGATATCCCGCGCAATGGGCGTGGATGCCCGGGTCAAGCCCGGGCATGACGAAGAGCGAGGCCTTGTCATGACCACCAGCCACGACACCGACGAGCGCCTGATCGAAAAAGGCCGCAAGCTGTTCGCCCAATCGTGGCGCTTCACCCATGCATCTCCCTCGATCGAAAGCCTGCCGCCGATGGGGGCGATCGAGGTCGCCTTCGCCGGCCGCTCCAATGTCGGCAAGTCCAGCCTGATCAACGCGCTGACCGGCCAGAACGCGCTGGCGCGCACCTCGCATACGCCGGGCCGCACCCAGGAGCTGATCTTCTTCGAGGGGCCCGAGCATGCGCCGCTGCGGCTGGTCGACATGCCCGGCTATGGATATGCCGCCGCGGCGAAGACCAAGGTCGCGTCCTGGACCGAGCTGATCCACAAATTCCTGCTCGGCCGCGCCTCTCTCGCCCGCGTCTATGTGCTGATCGATGCCCGTCATGGGCTGAAGGAAGTCGATCAGGAGATCCTCAAGACGCTGGACCGGTCCGCCGTCAGCTATCAGCTCGTCCTGACCAAGGCCGACCAGATCAAGCCGGCTGAGCTCGCAAGCCGGATCGCCGAGACCGAGGCCGCGCTCGCCAAGCATCCGGCGGCGTTTCCTCACGTGCTGGCGACGTCGTCACGATCCGGCACCGGCATGCCGGAGCTGCGTGCCGCCATGGTGCGGCTGCTGGAAGAGCGCAGCACATGATGACGCCGTGGCGAATCCTGGCCGCAATGGCCGGGCTGATGGGCGCCGCCGGCGTCGCGCTGGCGGCCAAGGCCGCGCACGAGCCCGACGCAGCGCGGCTCGCGACCGCCTCCACCATGCTGCTGTTCCACGCCTGCGCCCTGCTCGGCACCATCGCTCTGGCAGAGCGCGGCGTGGTTCATCGGCGCATCGGCCTGGTCACGGCGATCGGCTTCGCGCTCGGCCCGGCCCTGTTCGCCGGCGACCTCCTGATGCGGCAGTTCACCGGCAATCGGCTGTTTCCGTTCGCGGCGCCGATCGGCGGTAGCTTGCAGATCGCGAGCTGGCTCGCACTCGCGGTCTGCGCGCTGTGGCCGCGGCGGGCGTGATCCGGCGCTTTGCGCCGCGGGCGGCAATCGGCTAGAACGCGGCGCGACGCCCCCGACAGCCGAGACCTCCCAGACATGACCGACGCGACCACCATCAGCCCGCTCGATCAGGCCCGCATCCTGTCCGAAGCGCTCCCGCACATGCAGGAGTACGACGACGAAACCATCGTCATCAAATATGGCGGCCACGCCATGGGCGACGAGGACACCGCAAAAGCGTTCGCGCGCGACATCGTGCTGCTGGAGCAGACCGCGATCAATCCGGTGGTGGTGCATGGCGGCGGCCCGCAGATCGCGACCATGCTCAAGCGCCTCGGCATCGTCTCCGAATTCGCCGCCGGCCTGCGCATCACGGACGCGGCGACGATCGAGATCGTCGAGATGGTGCTGGCCGGCTCGATCAACAAGCAGCTGGTCGGCTACATCAACGAGGCCGGCGGCAAGGCCGTCGGGCTGTGCGGCAAGGACGGCAACATGGTGCGCGCGGTCAAGGCGACCCGCACCATGGTCGATCCTGACAGTCACATCGAGAAGGTGGTCGATCTCGGCTTCGTCGGCGAGCCGGACAAGGTCGATCTGACGCTGCTGAATCAGCTGATCGGCTACGAGCTGATCCCGATCCTCGCACCGCTTGCGACTTCGAAGGAAGGCCAGACCTTCAACGTGAACGCCGATACGTTCGCCGGGGCCGTGGCCGGTGCGCTGAAGGCCAAGCGCCTCCTGCTGCTCACCGACGTGCCCGGCGTGCTCGACAAGTCGAAGAAGCTGATTCCGGAATTGTCGGTGAAGGACGCACGCAAGCTGATCGCCGACGGCACCATCTCCGGCGGCATGATCCCGAAGGTCGAGACCTGCATCTACGCACTCGAGCAGGGCGTGCAGGGCGTCGTCATCCTGGACGGCAAGGTGCAGCATGCCGTGCTGCTCGAGCTGTTCACCAACCAGGGCACGGGCACGCTGATCCACAAGTGAGCAGCCACCACCATCTCTCGCCGTCATGGCCGGGCTTGTCCCGGCCATCCACGTTGTTCGGCGAGTTCGGAGCGAGAAACATGGATGCCCGGGTCAAGCCCGGGCATGACGATGGGGAGAGAGCGGGGCGTATCAAACCCTCCCGGACTCGCGCTCCGCTCAGCCTCACTGTGATCCTTCTGGCCTTGTTCGCCTCCCTCACCCCCGCCCGCGCCGACCTCAAGCTCTGCAACCGAATGAGCTACGTCGTCGAGGCCGCAATCGGCATCGACGAGAAGGCGGCAACCGCGACACGCGGATGGTTCCGGCTCGATCCGGCGACCTGCCGCGTGGTGCTGCAGGGGACGATGACCGCCGACCGCATTCTCCTGCATGCACGCGCGCTCAGCCTCTACGGCGCGTCGCCGCTCGCCGAGAACGGCAACGATCAGCTGTGCGTGGCGGCGGACAATTTCGTCATCGCCGCCGCCCGCCAGTGCCGCACCGGTCAGACGCCGGCGGCGTTCACGCAGGTGACGCCGAGCAAGGCCGACGACGGCACCCTGATCGCCTATCTCGCCGAGAGCGCAGAATATGACGACGAGCAGGCGCGGCTCGCCGGCATCCAGCGGCTGCTCGGCATCGCCGGCTATGACGCCTCGCCGATCGACGGCGTCGACGGGCCGAAGACGCAAGCCGCGCTCGCGGCGTTCCTGAAAAGCCGCGGGCTGTCATCCGACGTCGTGTCGCAGCCGAATTTCTTCGCGACCATGGTGGACGCGGTGCAGACGCCCTCACCCACCGGGCTGACCTGGTGCAACGACACCCCGCACAAGGTCATGGCGGCGGTCGGCACCGACGACGGCCGCACCGTGGTCAGCCGCGGCTGGTACCGCATCGATGCCGGCAAATGCCTGCATCCCGACATCACCGGGCAGCCGAAGAAGGTCTACAGCTTCGCCGAGGCGGTCGACGATGAGAACCGCACCATCAAACTGAAGAACAAGCCGCTGAACTGGGGCGGGCTGGTGCAGCTCTGCACCCGCGAGAACAAGTTCGAGACATCAGAGCAGGGCGACTGCCCGAGCCGCGGTTTCACCGCCACCGGATTCACCGCCGTCGACATCACCCGCGGCGGCAAGACGCTGCGCTTCGCGTTGCCGTGATGGGCATAGCGATGTTGCCCACGTTGCCACCACACCCACAGCTGTCATCCCGGCGAACGCCGGGATCCATAACCACCGGCCGAGGTTTGGGCCATCGGCATCAGCCATCATGCCGCAAGATAGCTTCCGCGGTATGGGTCCCGGCGTTCGCCGGGACGACAGCGGAATATGCCGCCCTAGCCGGGCATGATGACCGAAGGCAGGATGGACCGACGCCCACATGACAAAATCCCCTCGCGCCTTCGATCACGTCGACACCTGGGTGTTCGACCTCGACAACACGCTGTATCCGCATCACGTCAATCTGTGGCAGCAGGTCGATGCCAGGATCGGCGAGTTCGTCTCCAACTGGCTCAAGGTCGATGCGGAGGAGGCGCGCCGCATCCAGAAGGACTACTACCGCCGGTACGGCACCACGATGCGCGGCATGATGACCGAGCATGGCGTGCACGCCGACGACTTCCTCGCCTACGTGCACAAGATCGACCACTCGCCGCTGGAGCCGAACCCGGCGATGGGCGCGGCGATCGAGAAGCTGCCTGGGCGCAAGCTGATCCTGACCAACGGCTCGGTCGACCACGTCGACGCGGTGCTGGCGCGGCTCGGCATTGCCGCGCATTTCCACGGCGTATTCGACATCATCGCCGCCGAGTTGACGCCGAAGCCGGCGCGCGAGACCTATGACAAATTCCTCAAGCTCCATGACGTCGATCCTGCCAGGGCCACGATGTTCGAGGATCTCGCCCGCAATCTCGTCGTCCCGCACGACCTCGGCATGACGACCGTGCTGGTAGTGCCCGACGGCACCAAGGAGGTGGTGCGCGAGGACTGGGAGCTGGCGGGGCGCGACGATCCGCATGTCGATCATGTCACGGACGATCTGACCGGGTTCTTGCAGCGGCTGGTGGGGTGAAACCCGCCACGCATTGAGCTGTCATTCCGGGACGATGCGAAGCATCGAACCCGCAATCTCGAGATTCCGGGCCTGGTCCTTCGGACCATCCCGGAATGACGGAGCACGATAAGCCGCACCTCCCGCGCGGACGGCCCCCGCCACCGATGCGTCCTTGACTCTCCGGGTCCAAATCCCGAAAAAGCCGCCCTGCCCACCATGCTCGTACACGGCCGTCCCCGGCTTTCTGCCCAGGGACCAAGCGAGGATCGACCGATGTCACTGTCCGCCCTGGAATCCACCATCAACAGCGCCTTCGATGCCCGTGATGGCGTCTCGACCACGACCAAGGGCGAGGTCCGCGACGCCGTGGAGAGCGCGCTCGAGCTGCTCGACAAGGGCGAGGCCCGGGTCGCTGAGCGCGGCACTGACGGCAAGTGGAGCGTCAACCAGTGGCTCAAGAAGGCCGTGCTGCTGTCGTTCCGCCTCAACGACATGAGCGTGATCCCCGGCGGCCCCGGCCAGGCGTCGTGGTGGGACAAGGTGCCGTCGAAGTTCGAGGGCTGGGGCGAGAACCGCTTTCGCGACGCCGGCTTCCGCGCCGTGCCCGGCGCGATCGTGCGCCGCTCGGCCTTCATCGCCAGGAACGTCGTGCTGATGCCGTCCTTCGTCAATCTCGGCGCCTATGTCGACGAGGCGGCCATGGTCGACACCTGGTCGACGGTCGGCTCCTGTGCCCAGATCGGCAAGCGCGTGCACATCTCCGGCGGCGTCGGCATCGGCGGCGTACTGGAGCCGCTGCAGGCCGGCCCCGTGATCATCGAGGATGACTGCTTCATCGGCGCGCGCTCGGAGGTTGCCGAGGGCGTGGTCGTCCGCAAGGGAGCGGTGCTGTCGATGGGCGTTTTCCTGGGCGCGTCGACCAAGATCGTCGACCGAGAGACGGGCGAGGTTTTCGTCGGCGAGGTGCCGGAATATGCCGTCGTGGTGCCGGGCGCGCTGCCGGGCAAGCCGATGAAGAACGGCCAGATCGGCCCATCCACCGCCTGCGCCGTCATCGTCAAGCGCGTCGACGAGCGCACCCGCTCCAAGACCTCGATCAACGAGCTGTTGCGCGACTGATTGAACCGCGGCTGCGGCCGCAGCAACGAATCTCCGGGCCGGCCAAGCCATCGGTCCGGAGGACGTCCATGGACTGGACCTGGTTTCTGTTTCGCTTCCACGGCCGGATCAACCGCGCCAAGCTCTGGCTGTCGTTGCTGGTGGTGCTCTGCTGGATGGTCTTTGCCGCCGCGCTGGCGGCGGGCGCGAGCAGGCTGCTGGGCGGCCCGACGGCCTTCAGCTTCAATCTGACCGACATCTTCGCGGTCCTCGACCCGGACACCTTTCGCGGCCTGACCCGCGCCGATATCGTCCACGCCACCTTCCACGTCATCCTCACCCCCGTGTTCGTCTGGGTGTTTGCCGCAGGCGCCATCAAGCGGCTGCATGACCGCGACAGGAGCGGCTGGTGGACGGTTCCGTTCTTCGTCGTGCCCGGGCTGGTCAACCAGTACGCGGAGCGCATTCCCGGGACGGTCATTCCCGCGATCGTGGGCGGCGCTGGTGCGCTGCTCTCGCTGTGGGCCTTCATCGAATTGTACTGCCTTGCCGGCGATCCCTGGACCAATCGCTTCGGGCCCAATCCGTTGCCGAAGGTCCGATCCAGCGAACGCTCCCGCCAGCCAAGACCGCCCGCGCCCGCCTGGAACCAGCACAAGGAGCTGGAGTTCACCCCGCACGTTGCGAGCCCGCCGCGAGGGGAAGCGGCAATCGGCAGCACTAGCCCGCCGGCAAAATAGCATGTTAAGCGAAAGGCATGACCGATGCCCTCGCCATCACCCGCGACCTGATCCGCTGCCCCTCCGTGACCCCGGCCGATGCCGGCGCGCTTGGCGTGCTCGAGGCCCTGCTGAAAGGGGCGGGCTTCACGACGCATCGCGTGACGTTCTCCGAAGCAGGCACCGCCGACATCGACAACCTCTATGCCCGCATCGGCACCGACGGGCCGCACATCACGTTCGCCGGCCACACCGATGTGGTGCCGCCCGGCGATGAAGCGGCGTGGAGCCTGCCGGCGTTCTCGGGCGAGGTGAAGGACGGCTACATCTATGGCCGTGGCGCCGTCGACATGAAGGGCGGCATCGCCTGCAGCGTCGCGGCTGCACTCGACTATCTGCGCGATCACAGCGGACAGCCGAAGGGCTCGATCTCGTTCCTGATCACCGGCGACGAGGAGGACGTCTCGATCAACGGCACCATCAAGCTGTTGAAGTGGGCGGCCGAGCGCGGCGAGCGGTTCGACCATTGCGTGCTCGGCGAGCCGTCCAATCAAGAGGTCATGGGCGACTGCATCAAGATCGGCCGCCGCGGCTCGCAGTCCGGCACCTTGATCGTCGAGGGCAAGCAGGGCCACGTCGCCTACCCGCACCGCGCCTCCAACCCGGTGCCGGACATCTCGCGCCTGATCGTGGCCTTGTCGGACGAACCGCTCGACAACGGCAGCGCGCAGTTCCAGCCGTCGAATCTCGAATTCACCACCGTCGATGTCGGCAACACCGCCAGCAACGTCATTCCCGGACTGGCGCGGGCGAAGTTCAACATCCGCTACAATGACTGCCATACGCAGGAGACGCTGCGCGCGCTGGTCGAGGAGCGGCTGACGAAGGCCTGCGGCAATCGCATCCGCGCCCGCATCGACTGGCTGCCGTCGAACTCCAACGTGTTCCTGACCAAGCCCGGACCGTTCACCGACCTCGCGGTTGCGGCGATCGAGAGCGTGACGGGCCGCAAGCCGGAGCTCTCTACCACCGGCGGCACCTCCGACGCGCGCTTCATCTCGAGCTACTGCCCGGTGATCGAGTTCGGCCTGGTCGGCCAGACCATGCACCAGATCGACGAGCGCGCCTCGGTCGCCGACATCGCCACCCTGACGAAGATCTATCGCGGCATTCTCGATCGCTACTTCGCGTGACCCCCTCTCTGCGCATCATTGCGAGCGCAGCGAAGGAATCCAGGAGGTCTCCGCGGCAGCGATCTCGATCGCTTGGCGCCTCAATTGTGCGCCACCGCGATCTCGACCGGAACGGCCGCAATTAGTAGTCGACCTTCACGAGGTAAAGCCCTTCCGGCGGCGCGACGACGCCGCAGGCGGCGCGGTTGCGCGCGGCGAGCGCGGCGGCCAGATCATCGGCGGTCCAGCGACCCCGCCCGACCCACACCAGTGAGCCGACCATCGAGCGGACCTGGCTATGCAGATAGGAGCGGGCGGAGGTGAGGATGGTGATCGCATCGCCGTCCCTCACGACGTCGAGCTGATCCAGCGTCTTCTCCGGCGATTTCGCCTGGCATTCGGTATCGCGGAACGTCGTGAAGTCGTGCTTGCCGATCAGCCGCTGCGCGGCTGCATGCATTGCATCGGAATCGAGCCGCTGCGGCACCCGCCAGACGCGGCCGACCTCCAGCGCGAGGTTGGAGCGGCGATTGACGATCCGGTAACGGTAGTGCCGCCTGCGCGCGGAGAACCGCGCTTCGAAGGTGTCGGGCATGATCTCGGCGGCGAGCACCGCGACCGGGTTCGGCCGCAGATGCGCGTTGAGCGCGTCGCGCAGCTTGTCCGGGCGGAACTCCTTGGCGATGTCGCAATGCGCAACCTGGCCGGTAGCGTGGACGCCGGCGTCGGTGCGGCCTGAGCCGTGCACACGCGTGGGCACGCCGCAGGTCGCCTGCACCGCCGCTTCGAGCGCGCCCTGCACCGACGGCAAGGTCTCCTGCAGCTGCCAGCCGCAGAACGGCGCGCCGTCATATTCGATGGTGAGCTTGTAGCGGGGCATTCGGTCTATTGCTGCCGTCATCGCCCACGCAGGCGGGCGATCCAGTATTCGCCGACGTCTCGGCGCGACAATGCACGTCTCAGCGTACTGGATACCCCGCTTTCGCGGGGTATGACAGCGTTACGAAAAACGAGCACCGCGATTCAATGGGGTGCCGCGCAGGAAATCCGCGGCCTTCATCGGGCCCTTGCCGGCGCGCTGCAGCTCGGTGATGCGGATCGCGCCGTCGGCGCAGGCGATGGTGAGCTGGTCATCCAGAACAGTGCCGGGCGCGCCCGCGCCGCCGGCCTGCTCACAGCGCAGCATCTTCAGCCGTACCGCCTCGCCGTCGAGCACGACCTCGCTCCAGGCGCCGGGAAATGGCGACAGGCCGTGGATGTGCCGCAGCACCGTATGCGCCGGCTTCGTCCAATCGATCCGCGCCTCCGCCTTCTCGATCTTGGCAGCGTAGGTGACGCCCTCCTCGGCCTGCTTCGTCAACGTCAGCCCGCCGCGCTCCAGCGCCGCCATCGCGCGCACCATCAGGTCGGCACCGATCCGCGAGAGGCGATCGTGCAGATCGGACGCCGTCATCGCGTCGGTGATGGGCAGACGCTCGGCCATCGCAACGTCGCCGGTGTCGAGACCGACATCCATCTTCATGACCATCACGCCGCTTTCAGCGTCCCCTGCCATGATGGCACGGTTGATCGGCGCGGCGCCGCGCCAGCGTGGCAGCAACGAGGCGTGGAGGTTGTAGCAGCCGAGTTTCGGTGCATCGAGAATCGCCTGCGGCAGGATCATGCCATAGGCGACGACAACGGCGGCATCGGCCTCATGGGCGCGGAACGCAGCCAGCGCGTCCTCGGTCTTCAGCGTCTTCGGCGTGAGCACGGGAATGCCGAGCCGGCGCGCCTCGGTCTCGATCGGCGTCGGCACCAGCGCCAGGCCGCGGCGGCCGCCGGGTTTGGGCGCGCGCGTATAGACCGCCGCGATCTCGTGGCCGTGGCCGGCGAGTTCGAGCAGGGTCGGCACGGCGAAATCCGGCGTGCCCATGAAGATCAGGCGAAGCGGCATCTGGTGGAAGATCCTGCATTGCCGAATCCTCCGCGTCATGGCCGGGCTTGTCCCGGTCATCCACGTCGAGCTGCCTGTAACGCGCGGCGCGACGTAGATGCCCGGGTCAAGCCCGGGCATGACGGAGGAGAGAGTTGATCGTTACTCGCTGGCGCGCTTGGCGGCCTTGGCGAACTTCTTCATCACGCGGTCGCGCTTGAGCTTCGACAGATAGTCGATGAACAGCACGCCGTTGAGATGGTCGATCTCGTGCTGGATGCAGGTGGCGTAGAGCCCCTCGGCATCCTCCTCGCGAACCAGCCCGTCGAGATCGGTGAAGCGCACGCGCACCCGCGCCGGCCGCTCGACCTCCTCGTAATATTCGGGGATCGACAGGCAGCCTTCCTCGTAGACCGACAGCTCGTCCGACTTGGCAACGATCTCCGGATTGATGAAGACGCGCGGCTCGCGCTTGCCTTCCCCGTTCGCGTCGGGCTTGGCCAGATCCATGGTGATGACGCGCAGCGGCTGCGCGACCTGAATCGCTGCGAGCCCGATGCCAGGCGCGTCGTACATGGTCTGAAACATGTCGTCGACCAGCTGCCGGATCTCCGGCGTGACCTTCTCGACCGGCTTGGACACCAGCCGCAACTGCCGGTCCGGCAGAATGATGATTTCTCTTAGGGACATGGCGCGCGATTTAAGCCGCGGAACCGGCGCGGTCAATGTGATGGCTCGCAGTTAAGACTTCGCTAACCATGAATTTCAACGCCTCGTTAACCATGATTCTTAACCTGGCCTTAACCATAAATGTTCTCTCTTCGTTCGCGAGCTTGTGCGAATCGGATAGACGGGCGTGATGACCGCCGCCAGCCAGTCCCTCAATCCTGTCGTCATCATGATCGGCGACCTTCCGGTCCGCGCCAGCGATGCGCTGATCGGATTTGGCGTGCTGGTGGTGCTGCTGCTCGTGATGATCGTGGCGGCCGTGGTGCGTTCCGGCCGGCGCGGCGCCGAGCTCGCGGCCCAGCAGGCGATGCGCAGCGATGAGATCGAACGACGGTTCAGCGAGATGATCCGCGTCCAGAGCGAGGCCTCCGGCCGGGTCGACGCGATGGCGCAGCTGCTCGCCGGCCGGCAGGTTGATCTTGCCCGCAGCGTCAACGAGCGGCTCGATGCGGTGACTCATCGCGTCGGACAGTCGATGGAGCAGAGTACGCGCCACACCATGGATAGTCTGCGCGTGCTGCACGAGCGGCTCGGCATCATCGACAATGCCCACCGTGATCTCAGCGAGCTGACGACCCAGGTCACGACCCTGCGCGACGTCCTCGCCAACAAGCAGTCGCGCGGCGCGTTCGGCCAGGCGCGGATGGAGGCGATCGTGCAGGACGGACTTCCGAAGGGCAGCTACGCGTTCCAGTACACGCTCGCCAGCGGCAAGCGGCCGGACTGCGTCGTGTTCCTGCCCGACGCGCGACCGCTGTGCATCGACGCCAAGTTTCCGTTGGAAGCCGTGACCGCGCTGCATGATGCGGAGACGGACGAGGAGAAGCGCACCGCCGCACAGCGCCTGCGTACCGACGTGCTGCGTCACGTCAACGACATCGCGGAGAAATATCTGGTGGTCGGCGAGACGCAGGACACCGCGCTGATGTTCGTGCCGTCGGAATCGGTCTATGCCGAGATCCATGATGGCTTCGACGACGTCATCCAGAAAGCGTATCGCGCGCGCGTCGTGCTGGTGTCGCCGTCGCTGCTGATGCTCGCGATCCAGGTCATGCAGCAGATCATGAAGGACGCACGCATCCGCGACGCCGCCGACCAGATCCGCAACGAGGTGATCCATCTCGGGGACGATCTCGGCCGCCTGCGCGAGCGCGTGCTCAAGCTGCAGAAGCATTTCGGCGATGTCGGCGAGGACATCCGCCAGATCCTCATCTCGGCCGACAAGATCGAGAAGCGCGCCGCCCGCATCGAGGAGCTCGACTTCAGCAAACAGGACACGCCGGTGGAGTCGCCACGCATCGCGCCGGCTACGGGCACCGCGCCGGATTTGTTTCCGCTGGCGGGACGCGTGCAGGCGGGGGAGTGATTGGGTAGCTCGCCCTTGTCGCAGCTTGAATTTTGCCAAGACTGTCATCGCCCGGCTCGCGGACGATGACAGCTGAGATGGAGAGCGTTTCTTGCGCCAATCTGCTACCACCCATCCATGACCGTACCTGAGGCTTCTTCCGACATCACCGCGACCGGCGCAAAGCCCGAGGCTGCGCCAAAAGCCCCCACCTGGCGCGAGAGCATGGCCGTCTATCTACAGCCGCGCGTGCTCGTGGTGCTGTTCCTCGGATTTTCGTCGGGGCTGCCGCTGGCCCTGTCCGGCTCGACCTTGCAGATCTGGATGCGCGAACTCGGCGTCGACCTCGGGACCATCGGGCTATTCGCGCTCGTCGGCACGCCCTACACGCTGAAATTCCTCTGGGCGCCGCTTGTCGACGCGCTGCACGTGCCGCTGCTGACGCGCGCCTTCGGGCGGCGGCGCGGCTGGCTGGTGTTCGCGCAACTGCTGCTGATCGCCGCCATCCTGCTGCTGGCGTTGACCGACCCGGCGCACGCGCCGTTCATGGTGGCGCTGGCCGCGCTGCTGGTCGCCGCGATGTCGGCGACCCAGGACATCGTGGTCGATGCCTTCCGCGTCGAGAGCCTGCCGGAGAGTGAGCAGGCCGCGGGCATGGCGGCGTATGTCGCCGCCTACCGCATCGGCATGCTGGTCTCGACCGCCGGCGCACTGGTGGTGGTCAGTGCATTCGAGAACTCGGGGCTGACGCGTCCGTCGTCCTGGATGTGGGGCTATGTTGCGATGGCCGGACTGGTGCTGATCGGCACGATCACGGCCCTCGCGGCGACCGAGCCGGCCCAGTCGCAGCAGGCGGAGGCCGCGATGGGTGCGGACACCGCGCTCACCCGCGTGATGCATGCGGCTGCCGGAGCCTTCGTCGAGTTCCTCGGCCGACGTGATGCGCTCACGGCGCTCGCCTTCGTCGTGCTGTTCAAGTTCACTGACGCCTTCTCCGGCACGATGACCGCGCCGTTCGTGATCGATCTCGGTTTCAGCAAGGTCGACTACGCCGCGATCGTGAAAGGCGTCGGCCTCGCCGCCACGCTCGCCGGCGGCTTTGCCGGCGGCTTCGTCGCGCGGCGCTATTCGCTCGCCATCAGCCTGTGGATCGGCGGCATCGTGCAGGCGCTGGCCAACCTGTCGTTCTCATGGCTCGCCATCGTCGGCGTCAATCAGTGGGCGCTGGCGCTGGCGATCTCCGCGGAGAACCTCACCAGCGCGATCGGCACCGTGATCTTCGTCGCCTATCTCTCTGCGCTGTGCCAGAACCCGCTGCACACCGCGACCCAATATGCGCTGCTCACCGCGCTCGCCGCGGTTGGACGAACCTATCTGTCATCGGGCGCGGGCTATGTGGCGAAAGCGACCGGCTGGCCTGCATTCTTCGTCATCTGCGTGCTCGTCGCGATCCCGAGCCTCGTGCTGCTCGCTTGGCTGCAACGGCGTGGGCATTTCGATGATTTGGGGCCGGTGAAGTTGTAGCTGCCGCCTCACCGTCAACTGTCGTCACTCGCGAAGGCGGATGACCCAGTATTCCAGAGACGTCAGCTATCAACCGAGGGCCGCGGCGTACTGGATCGCCCGGTCGAGCCGGGCGATGACTGCAGAAGTCAGGAGGCGGCGCTCGCAGCGTCCCAAGTGTCACCGCTTCACCAAGCTCCACTTGGTCACGACCGCCTCGCTCATCTGCCCCGCATCCTGGGCGCAGGCGATCTCGTCGACCTTGACCGCGATCTGCTTGCCGAGCAGGCCCTTGAGCTGCGAGGCCTGCGCCGTGTTCGCGGTGACGAGCTGGAACGTCTCCGGTCCGGTCTCGAGATTGCACAGCCCGCTCGGCGGCGGCAGGCGGCGCGGCTCGCTGGTGATCTGATAGGCGGCGGAGGGCTGGCCCGATTTGGCGCCTTTCAGCTTCAGCGCCGTCAGCTCGCCCGACAGCACGTCACCGGCATTGAGCGGACGCCCCGCCTTCTGCGGTGCCTCGCTTTGCTGCGCCAGCACCGACGGCGCCGAGAGTGCCGCCAGAATCGCGCCCAAAGCCAGCCGTTTGCCGAATCCGCGTTTCGTCATCAATTCACTTCCGTCTGTGCTTAGAACAAGGTCCGCTGCCGCATCGCGGCCGAGAGCGTGCCTTCGTCGAGATAGTCGAGCTCGCCGCCGACCGGCACGCCATGCGCCAGCCGCGTGACCTTGACGTTCGCCTCCTGCAGGAGGTCGGTGATGTAGTGCGCCGTCGTCTGGCCGTCGACCGTCGCGTTCAGAGCGAGGATGATCTCCTGCACCTCCGGCGCATGCGCGCGCTGCACCAGCGCGTCGATGGTGAGATCCTGCGGACCGACTCCGTCGAGCGGCGACAAGGTGCCGCCGAGCACGTGATAGCGGCCGTTCGAGGCCTTGGCGCGCTCCAGCGCCCAGAGGTCGGCGACATCGGCGACGACGACGATCATCGCGGGATCGCGCCGCGGATCGGTGCACACCGTGCAGGGATTCTGCGTATCGATGTTGCCGCAGGTCTTGCAGACCTGGATGCGATCGATCGCGACCTGCAGCGCCGAGGCAAGCGGCACCATCAGCGCCTCGCGCTTCTTGATCAGATGCAGGGCGGCGCGCCGCGCCGAACGCGGCCCGAGGCCGGGCAGGCGCGCGAGCAGCTGGATCAGGCGTTCGATCTCAGGACCAGCGACGGCCATCAGTTCACGAATGTCATCAGGTCAACTAACCAAAACCGAAGCCGGGCGGCAGGCCGAGCTTGCCGGTGATGGCCTGCATCTTCTCCTGCATCGCGGCTTCCGCCTTGCGCCGTGCATCGCCATGCGCGGTCACCAGCAGGTCCTCCAGGATCTCGGCCTCCTCCGGCTTGAGCAGCGACGGATCGATCTTGATGCTCTTCACGTCCATCTTGGCGGTCATGCGCACGGCAACCAGACCGCCGCCCGAGATGCCCTCGACCTCGACGTTGCCGAGTTCCTCCTGCATCTCCTGCATCTTCGTCTGCAGCTGCGCCGCCTGTTTCATCATGCCGAGAAAGTCAGCCATCGGAGCACCTCATCATCAGCCATCTGGTTGAGCATGATCTCCGCGCAAACGCCTTTGGCGTTTGTCGCGAGGAAAACCGTTTTCCACTTTTCCGGATCATGCTCTAGAAATCATCATCGTCGGACTCGTCGGGCGGCTCGACAGCACTGGCGTCCGATTCGGGCGGCTCGGGGGCGAGCCGGCGCACTTCGACCACCTTGGTGCCCGGGAACCGCGCCAGGATCTCCTGTACGCGCGGATCGGCCTCCGCCGCCGCCTCTCGCTCGCTCTTGGCGCGCAGATTCTGCTCGCGCAAGGTCGCCTGACCCGGCTCGTTGGAAACGATCACCGTCCAGCGCCGCCCGGTCCAGTCTTCCAGCTTGCGGCCGAGGTCCGAGACAAGCGAGCGCTGCGCCGTCCGTTCCAGCGCGATCTCCAGCCGTCCCTCCTCGAAGCGGACCAGCCGCACGTCCATCTCCAGCGCGCTCTTGGTGATCAGATCACGATTCTTGCCGGCCAGCGCGACGAGTTCCTGAAAGCTCGCGATGCGTAGCGCGGGCTGGTCCTGTGTTGCCGGCGCCGGCTGTGACGACATCGCCTGCGGGCGCATCGAACCGCCGACCGCGGCGAGCGTCGGGCCTTGCGCGCGCGGCGCCTGCATCGGCGCCGACGTCATCACAGGCGGCGTTCCCGCGCTCATGGTGGATGCCGGCGCAGCACGCGCTCCGCCGCCGTTCGTGACAACGGGAGATCCGCCGCCGTTCTGGTCGATCATCCGAATGGCTTCGTCGGGCGTCGGCAGATCGGCCGCGTAGGCAATCCGTACCAGCACCATTTCCGCGGCGGCGGCCGGGCGCGTCGCGCCTTGGGTCTCGGCGATGCCCTTGAGCAGCATCTGCCACATCCGCGACAGCACCCGCATCGACAGCTTGGTGGCGAAGTCGCGCGCGCGCAGCCGCTCGGTCTCGCTGAAGGCGACGTTGTCGGCCGTGGCCGGCACGACCTTCACCCGGGTGACGAAGTTCACGAACTCGGCCAGATCCGACAGCACGACCACGGGGTCGGCGCCGACGTCATATTGCTCGCGGAATTCCTTGAAGGCGGCAGCGATGTCGCCGCTGGCGAGATGGTGGAACAGGTCGATCACGCGGGAGCGGTCGGCGAGGCCCAGCATCTGACGGACATCGTCGGCTCGGACTTCGCCGGCGCTGTGCGCGATCGCCTGATCGAGCAGCGACAACGAATCGCGCACCGAGCCTTCGGCGGCGCGCGCGATGATGCCGAGCGCCTCGGGCTCGATCGTCACGCCTTCCTTGGTCGCGATGCCCGAAAGATGCTTCATCAGCACGTCGGCCTCGACGCGGCGCAGATCGAAGCGCTGGCAGCGCGACAGCACCGTCACCGGCACTTTGCGGATCTCGGTGGTCGCAAACACGAACTTGGCGTGCTCCGGCGGCTCCTCCAAGGTCTTCAGGAAGGCGTTGAACGCCGCTGTCGACAGCATGTGGACTTCGTCGATGATGTAGACCTTGTAGCGCGCGCTGGCCGGCGCATAGCGGACGCTGTCATTGATCTGGCGGACGTCATCGACGCCGGTGTGGGACGCCGCGTCCATCTCGAGGATGTCCATGTGCCGGCTTTCCATGATCGCCTGGCAATGGGTGCCGAGCACCGGCATATGGATGGTCGGCCCCTTCACCGAGCCGTCCGGCAGCTCGTAATTCAATGCGCGGGCGAGAATGCGGGCGGTGGTCGTCTTGCCGACGCCGCGGACGCCGGTCAGAATCCAGGCCTGCGGAATCCGGCCGGTCTCGAACGCGTTCGAGACGGTGCGCACCACGGCCTCCTGGCCGATCAGATCTGCGAAGCTGGAGGGGCGGTATTTGCGCGCCAGCACCCGGTAGGGCTTGGCGGGAGCGTCGGCGCTGTCAGGCGGAACAGGTGGGGCGCCAGCGTCGGTCATCGAGCGATCCGCAAGTGAGCATTCCAGGCCGGCATCGATCGCGATCGTCGACGCAATCAGCCGGAGCGCGGTCGAGCGCCCGCCCTGCGCGGGGTCCCCGCCATCTTTGCGCGATTCGCTCGAGAAAACAGGTAGGAGACTGACGAGCGACCCGATCCGGACCTCGTTAGGGCTGCTTCCTTCCGGACCTGACCCGGTTGGCGAGTGGCTCGTCCACCGCCAATCTCCCGCTGCCTATTTGGGGCCAAATGGTCCGGAAAGCAAGCGCGAGCTTCGCCGGCCTAGTCTACCGCCCCGCGGGCTTGTGCCGCAGCTCGGAAAGGCTTTAGGTGCCCGCGAGCTCCCCACCTGACCATCCGCCAGGAACCGCCGCATGCCCGAATCAGCCTGGTCGCTGCATCCGCAACTTGCGAAGGATACGATCGACATTGGCGACCTGCCGCTGTCCCGCGTGCTGGTGATCAAGGACGCGAACTATCCTTGGCTGCTGCTGGTGCCGCGGCGCGAGGGCGCGGTCGAGATCATCGATCTCGACGAGGTCGCGCAGGCGCAGCTGATGACCGAGATCACGCGGGCGTCACGCGCGCTCAAAGAGATCACCAAATGCGACAAGCTCAACGTCGCCGCGCTCGGCAACATGGTGCCGCAGTTGCACGTCCACATCATCGCGCGACGCACAAGTGACGTGGCCTGGCCGCGACCGGTGTGGGGCGCCGCGCCCGCTGTGCCCCACGATGCGCAGGAGGTGCAGCAGTTCATCAGCGCTATCAGGCGCAAGATCTGGCTAGGGTGAGAGATGTCGCCATTCGACTTGTTTCCGTTGGGCAAGCCGGCCTTCGTCGGCCATCCGATCGATCGCGCCGCCCATCTGCGCTTCCATGACGAGAGGCTGCTCGGCTTCGAGAGCAAGCCGTCGACGCGGGCCTATGTCGTGCATCGCGATTCGCTGGTGCTGAAGCGCGAGGGCGACAAGCTGCGCGCGCTGCTGTCGATCGACGAGGCGCTGAAATTCGGTGCCAATCCGGGAACGATCTTCCTCGGGCTGCAGGACGGCGCGGCGGTGTTCGGCATGGGCATCTCGCCGGCGGCCGTCGAGAAGCTCGCCGGGCGCGACGATGTGGCGGTCACCGAGCTGCGCGGGGTGGCGATGCAGGGCGCGATCCCCGTCGACCAGTTGGCGACGATCGCGATGGCGAAGTCCCTGGTATCATGGCATCAGCGCCACGGCTTCTGCGCAAATTGCGGCGCCAAGACCGCGATGCGCGAGGGCGGCTGGAAGCGCGAATGCCCGAGCTGCAAGACGGAGCATTTCCCGCGCACCGATCCGGTCGTGATCTCGCTGGTCGCCTCGGGCGACAAGTGCCTGCTCGGGCGGCAGAAGCAGTTTCCGGCCGGCATGTATTCCTGCCTCGCCGGCTTCGTCGAGGCGGCCGAGACGATCGAGGACGCCGTCCGGCGCGAGGTGTTCGAAGAATCGGGCATTCGCTGTACCGACGTGACTTATTACATGACCCAGCCTTGGCCCTATCCGTCGTCGTTGATGATCGGTTGCAGCGCCCGAGCGCTCAACGAAGACATCGTCATCGACCGCACCGAGCTCGAGGACGTGCGCTGGTTCAGCCGCGACGAGGCCCGGCAGATGCTGCTGCGGCAGCATCCGGATGGCTTGGCGGGACCGCATCCGTTCGCCATTGCTCATCATCTGGTCGGCCGCTGGCTGAAGGAGAACGACGAGCGGTAACAAGAAACCAGCCCGGCGCTCTGCGGAAACGGCCAGACCCGGCCGCAAAGGGCTGAACGGCCGATCCTTGCCTTGGAACGATTTTCTCTATATGAGGGTTTTATAGCCTTCCTATGGAACAAGTTTCTCCATGACCGATGTCGCCGCCCAAGGCTCCGAGGCCAATCGCCGGCTCGATGCCATTGACCGCAAGATTCTGATGGTCCTGCAGGAGGACGCATCGCTCTCCGTCGCCGAGATCGGCGATCGGGTCGGATTGTCGTCGACACCGTGCTGGAAGCGCATCCAGCGGCTGGAGGCCGATGGCGTGATCCTGCGCCGGGTGGCCCTGGTCGATCAGAACAAGATCGGGCTCGGCATCTCCGTGTTCGTGTCGGTGGAGAGTGCGGACCATTCCGAGGCCTGGCTGCGCAAATTCGCCGAGGCGGTCAGCTCGATGCCGGAGGTGATGGAGTTCTACCGGATGGCCGGCGACGTCGACTACATGCTGCGCGTCGTCGTTGCGGACATGCAGAGCTACGATGTCTTCTACAAGAAGCTGATCAGCGCGGTGCCCCTGAAGAACGTCACCTCGCGCTTCGCCATGGAGAAGATCAAGTCGGTGACGGCGCTGCCGGTGCCGCCGGTCTGAGCCGAGCATTCCGGGCCGCTTGGACGTTGCAGCGCCGGCGTCCCAAACTCCAGTCGTCATCCCTAACGAACGTTTACCGGAAGTTATTCCCATCCCTCTATTCTTGGATGTGATGACGTCCGGTGCAACCATACCTCAGTCTTCGCGCCCGTGGCTCAATGCCACGGCGCTTCTGATCGCGAGCTTTGTCGCGGTCGCAGCGCTGTCACTCCAAGTGCGCGCGGGGAGCGAAATCGTGGCCGTCGCTTTCCCACCTTGGTGGAGCGCGCAACACGCGATGCTCGCTGCGGCCTCGGCTGACGCCGCGCTCGTGCGCACAACGACCATTTCATCGCTGCTGGTCGTTCGTCCCGGCGAACACGACGGCTCGGCGCGGCTGCGCGAGGCCGGAGCCTGGCTCATCATCGATCCGCAGGCGGTCTCCGCCTGCCTTGCAAAATGATCTCTTTGGGGGAATCGGAAATGAACGTCGAGACCAGCGATCTGGCAACCCTCCGGCACACGACCAGCAAGCTTCTGCTGGCGGTACTCTGGGTTCACGTTCCGCTCTCCCTCATCATCGGGCTGTCGCGCGGCGACTGGCTGATGCCGACCATGCTCATGGTCGTCATGGCGGTGGTGGCGACCCTTTCCTGGCGCAGCGCCGGCGACACCTTGTCGACCCAGCTCACGGTCGCGGTCGCCGTCATGGGCGGTGTATCTGTGCTTGTCTACCAGATGTCCGGACATGCCTGGCAGATCGACATGCACATGTATTTTTTCGCCGCGCTCGCCTGTCTGGTCGCATATTGCGACTACCGGCCGATCCTGGCCGGCACCGTCGCCGTCGCGCTTCACCATCTGGTCCTGAACTTCGTCTTTCCTGCAGCGATCTACCCGGGCGGCGCTGATTTCGGCCGCGTTGTGCTGCATGCGGTCATCCTGCTGATCGAGGCCGGTGTTCTCATCGCCCTTGCGCTCAAGCTGACGCAGTTGTTCGAAACCAGCGCGCGCAAGACCGCGGAAGCCGAATCGGCGATCGCTGCCGAGGCGCGCGCCACCGCCGAGCGGTTCGAGGCCGAGCAACGCGTCAAGCAGCAGGCTGATCTTGCCCGTCGCGAGCTTGCGGAAGGCTTCGAGCGCAAGATCGGCGGCATCGTCGAGGCGGTGGCCGTCGCCGCCAACGAGATGCAGAGCCTGTCCTCGTCGATGAGCCGGAGCAGCGCGGAGTCCTCGCGCCAGACGTCGGCCGCGGCCGGCGCCTCGCAACAGGCGTCGACCAATGTCGAGACGGTCGCTGCCGCAACGGAAGAGCTGACTGCGTCGATCAACAGTATCTCACAGCAGGTGACGCGGTCGGCGGAGATCGCCGCGAAAGCGGCGGACGAAGCTCGCCGCACCAACACCGTGGTCGCGAGCCTGGCTGCCGGCACTCAGAAGATCGGCGAGGTGGTGACGCTGATCCAGACGATCGCCAGCCAGACCAACCTGCTGGCGCTGAACGCCACCATTGAGGCGGCGCGCGCGGGCGAGCACGGCAAGGGCTTTGCCGTCGTGGCAAGCGAGGTCAAGGCGCTCGCCAACCAGACCGCGAAGGCCACCGAGGAAATTTCCAGCCAGGTGCAGAGCATCCAGAGCGCAACGGGTGACGCCGTCTCCGCCATCCAGGCGATCGGGGGAACGATTGCCGAGATCGACGACATCTCCAAGGAGATCGCCACCGCGGTCGAGCAGCAGGGCCTCGCCACCGGAGAAATTTCCGGCAACGTGCAGCAGGCGGCCGAGGGCACGCGGCTGGTCAGCCAAAGCATGGGCAGCGTGACCCGTGCCTCCGACGAGACCGGCAGCGCCGCCTCGCGCCTGCTGGAGTCCGCGACCGGACTCACCTCGCAATCGACCCGGCTCAAATCCGAGGTCGATCAGTTCCTGAGCTCCCTGAGGGCCGCTTGATCCCATCGAATAGGATGGGATCAGCGCCCTAACGGGACATCATCAGCGCGGCCTCAGATCGTCTGGTTGTAGGCGCCGACTTCGGGATGCGTCCGCAGCACCTCGTTGACCGCCTCGAACATGTCGTGCATGCGCCGCTCGGACACCGGGCTTTCGACCACCACCACGAGCTCGGGCTTGTTGGATGACGCTCGCACCAGACCCCAGCTGCCGTCCTCGACGGTGACGCGGACGCCGTTGACGGTGACGAGATCGCGGATCTTCTGCCCCGCCACCTTGCCGCCCTGCTGCTGCAGCGCCTGGAAGTGCTTCACGACAGCGTCGGCGACGCCGTATTTGACCTCGTCGCCACAATGCGGCGACATGGTCGGCGACGACCATGTCTTTGGCAGCGCGTCCTTCAGGTCGGCCATCGACTTGCCCGGCGCCCGATCGAGCATCTCGCAGATCGCGATCGCCGAGACCAGACCGTCGTCATAGCCTCGCCCGAACGGGCGGTTGAAGAAGAAGTGTCCCGACTTCTCGAAGCCGGCGAGTGCGCCGAGCTCATTGGTCCGGCGCTTCATGTAGGAATGGCCTGTCTTCCAGTATTCGGTCTTCGCGCCCTGCGCCTGCAGTACCGGATCGGTCATGAACAGGCCGGTCGATTTCACGTCGACGACGAACTGTGCATCCTTGTGAATCGCCGATATGTCGCGCGCCAGCATCACGCCGACCTTGTCGGCGAAGATCTCCTCGCCGGTATTGTCGACTACGCCGCAACGGTCGCCGTCGCCGTCGAAGCCGAGGCCGACATCGGCCTTGTGCGCCAACACGGCGTCCCGGATGGCGTGCAGCATCTCCATGTCTTCGGGATTGGGATTGTATTTCGGGAAGGTGTGATCGAGCTCGGTGTCGAGCGGGACAACCTCGCAGCCGATCGCCTCCAGCACCTGCGGCGCGAACGCGCCCGCGGTGCCGTTGCCGCAGGCCGCGACCACCTTCAGCCTGCGCTTCAGCTTGGGACGGCTGGTGAGGTCGGCGATGTAGCGCGCCGGATAATTCTCATGGAACTGATAGGAGCCGCCGCTGCCATTCTTGAACGCGGCCTCGAGCACGATCTCCTTGAGCCGGGTCATCTCTTCGGGGCCGAAGGTGAGCGGGCGGTTGGCCCCCATCTTCACGCCGGTCCAGCCGTTGTCGTTGTGCGAGGCGGTCACCATGGCGACGCAGGGCACGTCGAGATCGAACTGGGCGAAATAGGCCATCGGCGTCACGGCAAGGCCGATGTCATGCACCTTGCAGCCGGCGGCCATCAGGCCCGAGATCAGCGCGTATTTGATCGAGGCGGAGTAGCCGCGGAAATCGTGCCCGGTCACGATCTCCTGCTTGACGCCGCGTTCGGCGATCAGCGCGCCCAGCCCCATGCCGAGCGCCTGCACCCCCATCAGATTGATCTCCTTGTTGAACAGCCAGCGCGCGTCATATTCGCGGAAGCCCGTCGGCTTCACCATCGGCTCGGATTCGAAGGCGTAGGTATTGGGAACCAGGACGGGCTTGGGTTTCGGAAACATCAGGAGACGGCCTCGGCAAATATCACATCAATGGAAGAAGGCATTCGTGCTTAGCACGACGTCAGACAACAGTGTCAGAAGGCAGAGGAATGCAGGCAACAATCGGGCAGGACCGCTCGAGCAGGCCACCAGACGAGCTATTCAATGACTGCGACTCGGGATCGGCCTGCCTGCCGGTATGTGAGGGCCGGTGACGCGCGAAACAACATTCCGCTTCGGTACAGCCTACTGCTCCAGCACCATCTGGCCGTTGGCGTAGGCGAAACGCTTCAGCTTGGACAGGAAGGACAGGCCAAGCAGATTCTCCGACAGCGCCGTATCGGGCAGCACCAGGGCATCGACGTCTCGCACGGTGAGCTCGCCGAGCTCGACCATCGCGAGCCTGGCTCGGGCGGCCTTCACGGTGCCGTTGGCCGTGGTCACGGTGGCGGTGTAGTCGCCGCGCGCCGGACGCAGGCCGAAACGGGCGGCCGAGCTCTCGTTCAGCGCGACCATCGAGGCGCCGGTATCGACCATGAAGCTGATGCGCTGGCCGTCGATGCGGCCGTCGGCGCGGAAGTGACCGCGGCGGTCGGTCGGAATGCTCAGGCTGCGCTGGCCCGCAGCAGACGGTTCCGCCGTGGCAACCCGCGCGGACGGCGTCGCGGATGCCGACGCGGGGGTCAGGCGATCGGCCAGTTGCGCCATGAAGGTGCCGAGACCGACGAGAACGGCCGCGAAGATCATTATGTTACGCATGACGCAAACGCCCGACTTTACCCCGCAACCGATTTGACCATCAAAGCCGCTGACGGGCGACTGCGAACGACCGGCTGCCGCCGCCATTTTGGCGAAAACGATGAGTGAAGCGTTAACGACAACGACGGCGGCGGTACAATTTGCATGAGCTACGTCCCCCGCGGCTTGGCCCGCCGGGTCGGCTCGGCATGGGCCGGATCGTCGGGCCAAGGATGGCGCGGATAGCGGCCGCGCAGGTCGGTGCGGACCGCGGCATAGGAACCGCGCCAGAAGCCGGGCAGATCGCGCGTCACCTGCACCGGCCGCTGCGCCGGCGACAGCAGCTCCAGCACCAGGGGCACCGCGCCGCGCGCGATCGAGGGATGGACGTTCAGGCCGAACAGCTCCTGCAGCCGCACCGCGATGGTGGGCCCCTGCTCGGCCTCGTAGTCGATCGCCAGCATGGTGCCGGTCGGCGCCTCGAAATGCGTCGGCGCCTCCCGGTCGAGCCGGGCGCGGAGATCCCAGGGCAGCAGCGCCATCACGGCGTCGGAGACGTCGCCGGGCGATATGTCCTTGAGCGAGGTCTTGTCGGCGAGCAGCGGCACCAGCCAGTCCTCGCGCCGCTCGGCCAGGCCCGCCTCCGACAGGTCCGGCCAACTGTCGCCTTCCGCCTTGCGCAGGAAGGTGACGCGGTCACGCCACTGCCTGGCGGCCTTCGACCAGGGCAGCCGGTCGAGCCCGGCCGCGCAGATCCCTTCCGCGAAGATGCGCGCGGTCTCCTCCGACGGCGTCAGCGCGACTGGCGCATCCGCCATGGTGATCGCATGCAGCTTGCGCCGGCGGCGCGCCCGCAACGCCATCGCGTTTTGATCGAAGCTGACCTCGTCTCTCGCTTCGATATGTGCAGCAAAATGCCGCTCGATATCCTCGATCGCCAGCGGCGCCGCCAGCAGGATGCGGCCGCTGGCCGCCGTTCCCGTCAGCTCACCGACCGCGATATACGGCACGCGCGCCAGCGACGAGGCGGGGTCGACGGCGGCGCCGCGGCCATTGGCGAGCACGAAGCTGCCATTGCCGCGATTGCGCGCGACCCGGTCGGGAAAGGCGAAGGCGAGCATCAGGCCGGTGGAGATGTCCGCGTCTCCGGCGCGGGCGGACGCGGACGACACCTGCTGCGCCCACCGCCGCGCAAGGTCGCGGGCACTTTGCGCGCGCGGCGAGCGGTCGCGGCGGAACTGATCGAGCCGCACCTCGAGATCAACGCTGTCGCCGCCCAGCCCGCGCTCGGTCAGGATGGCGGCGATGTCGGCGGCCTGCGCCGCCGCGCCGTGGTCGGCGGCATCGACGATCATCCGCGCCAGCCGCGGCGGCAGCGCCAGCGCCCGCAGCCGCCGGCCCTCGTTGGTCAGCCTGCCATCGGCATCGAGCGCATCGAGCTCGCGCAGCAGGTCCCTTGCCTCCTTCCAAGCCGGTTGCGGCGGCGGATCGAGGAAGCTCAGCGCGGAGGGGTCATTGACACCCCATTGCGCCAGGTCGAGCACCAGCGAGGACAGGTCGGCGCTGAGGATTTCCGGCTGCGTATAGGCCGCCAGCGAGGCCGTCTGCGGCTCGTCCCATAGCCGGTAGCAGACGCCAGGCTCGGTGCGGCCGGCGCGGCCGCGGCGCTGATCGACAGCGGCGCGCGAAGCCCGCACCGTCTCCAGCCTGGTGAGGCCGATGTCCGGCTCGTAGCGCGGCACCCGGGCGAGACCGGAATCGACCACGATGCGGACGCCTTCGATGGTCAGCGAAGTCTCGGCAATCGAGGTCGCCAGCACCACCTTGCGCTGCCCTTTCGGGGCGGGCGAGATCGCGCGGTCCTGGACGGCGGAATCGAGTGCGCCGAACAGCGGCACGATCTCAACGCTGGCATCATGAACGCGCTCGGCGAGCATGGTCTGGGTACGCCGGATCTCGGCCGCGCCCGGCAGGAAGGCGAGCACGGAGCCGGCATCGGCGCGCAGCGCGCTGGCGATGGTCTCGGCCATCTGGCGCTCGACCGGCGCATCCGGCTTGCGGCCGACATAACGGGTCTCGACCGGATAGGCTCGGCCCTCGCTCTCGACCACCGGCGCATTGCCGAGCAGTCTGGCGACGCGGGCGCCGTCGAGCGTCGCCGACATCACGAGGATACGGAGATCCTCGCGCAGCCCCTGCTGCGCATCGCGCGCCAATGCGAGGCCGAGATCGGCGTCGAGCGAGCGCTCGTGGAATTCGTCGAACAGCACGGCAGCGACGCCGATCAGTTCGGGATCATCGAGGATCTGCCGGGTGAAGATGCCCTCGGTGACGACCTCGATGCGGGTCGCGCGCGAGATCTTCGAGCCGAAGCGCACGCGGTAGCCGACGGTGTCGCCTACGCGCTCGCCGAGCGACTTCGCCATGCGCTCGGCCGAGGCGCGGGCCGCGATCCGGCGCGGCTCCAGCACGATGATCTTCTTGTCCCCAACCCAGACTGCATCACGCAAGGCCAGCGGCACCCGCGTGGTCTTGCCGGCGCCGGGCGGCGCCACCAGCACGGCGGTGTTGCTGCGTTCGAGCGTGCCGGACAGGTCGTCCAGCACGGCATCGATGGGCAGCGGTGTGTCGAAGCGGAGGGGCAATAGCAGCAACCCGTCATCACCCGCGAAGGCGGGTGATCCAGTAAGCGCAAATCTCGCGGATCACGAAGATCGGGCGTACTGGATACCCCGCCTGCGCGGGGTATGACAATGCCATGTCAACCGCCCTTCACCGATGGCCTGCCGATGCTCTCGTAGACGAAGCCGTGGGCGGCCATCTCGTCGGGGCGGTAGACATTGCGCAAATCGACGACGACCGGATGCGCCATCACCTCCTTGAGGCGATCGAGATCCATGGCGCGGTACTGCACCCATTCGGTGACCAGCACGATCGCATCGGCGCCGGTCGCGCACTCATAGGGATCGTCGTAGTAGGCGATCTCCGGCAGCTCCTTCTTGGCCTGCTCGATGCCGACGGGATCATGCGCGCGGACCTTGGCGCCCATGTCGAGCAGACCGGTCACCAGCGGGATCGACGGTGCCTCGCGCATGTCGTCGGTCTCCGGCTTGAAGGTGAGGCCGAGCACCGCGACCGTCTTGCCGCGCAGATTGCCGCCGACGGCATGCGCCACCTTGCGCGCCATCGCGCGCTTGCGGTTGTCGTTCACCGCCAGCACCGATTCGACGATGCGCAGCTGCGTGTCGTAGTCCTGCGCGATCTTGATCAGCGCACGCGTGTCCTTCGGGAAGCACGAGCCGCCGAAGCCCGGACCGGCATGCAGGAACTTGGAGCCGATGCGGTTGTCGAGACCGATGCCGCGCGCCACCTCCTGCACGTCGGCGCCGACCTTCTCGGCGAGATCGGCGACCTCGTTGATGAAGGTGATCTTGGTGGCGAGGAACGCATTGGCGGCGTATTTGATCAGCTCGGCGGTGCGGCGCTCGGTGTACATCATCGGCGCCTGGTTCAACGACAGCGGGCGATAGATGTCGCCGAGCACCTTGCGGCCACGCTCGTCCGCGGTGCCGACGACGATGCGATCCGGCCATTTGAAATCGCGGATCGCGGCACCTTCGCGCAGAAATTCCGGATTGGAGGCGACGACGACATCGGCCGTCGGATTGGTCTCGCGGATGATGCGCTCGACCTCGTCGCCGGTGCCGACCGGCACCGTCGACTTCGTCACGACCACGGTGAAGCCGGTGAGCGAGGCCGCGATCTCGCGCGCGGCGGCATAGACGTAGGTGAGGTCGGCGTGTCCGTCGCCGCGCCGCGACGGCGTACCAACCGCGATGAAAACGGCGTCGGCCTCCGCGACCGGCTGCTTGAGGTCCGTGGTGAAATCGAGCCGCTTGGCCTTGACGTTGGCCGCGACCAGCGCATCCAGGCCGGGCTCGAAGATCGGGATTTCTCCGCGATGCAGCGCGGCGATCTTGCTCTCGTCCTTGTCCACGCAGGTCACCTGGTGACCGAAATCGGCGAAGCAGGCACCGGACACCAGACCCACATAGCCCGTGCCGATCATCGCAATTCGCATCGAAACCCATCCTTCAAGGTTAATACTTTCGCGTCTTAAACCATTTGCGGTTCAAGGGGAATTTAGAAAACGGCATGACGTTTGGATGACAAGGAGGAGTATTAACGGCTCTGCCCGACAATGCGGCAGCTCCGCGCCAAAGAGGGACAGCATGACCGCGAATGGTACGCCGAAAACGGCCGGAACCGAGACGCGCATCGACTGGGTGGACTACGCCAAGGGTATCTGCATCATCATGGTGGTGATGATGCACTCGGTGCTCGGCGTCGAGCTCGCCGCCGGCGAGACCGGCTTCATGCACGCCGTCGTCGCCTTCGCCAAGCCGTTCCGGATGCCCGACTTCTTCCTGATTTCCGGCCTGTTTCTGCCACTGGTGATCAACCGGGACTGGCGTACCTATCTCGACCGCAAGGTGGTGCATTTCGCCTACTTCTACGTGCTGTGGGTGACCATCCAGTTCGGCTTCAAGGCGCCCGGCTTCGCCGCCGCGTCCGGCTGGCCGCACGCCGGTTACCTGTACCTGGAATCCTTCATCGAGCCGTTCGGCACGCTGTGGTTCATCTATCTGCTGCCGATCTTCTTCGTCGTCATCAAACTGACACGAAAGCTGCCGGCGCCGGTGATCTGGGGCATCGCGGCCGGCCTGGAAATGGCGCACATCGTCACCGGCTGGACCGTGGTCGACGAATTCTGCGCCCGCTTCGTCTACATCTATTCGGGCTACCTGTTCGCGCCCACCATCTTCGCGCTGTCGGATCGCGCGCGGGCGCAGCCGATGCTCGCCATCGTCGGCCTGCTCGCCTGGGCGGTGATCAACCAATCGCTGGTGAACCTCGGTGTCAGCGAATGGCCGGCTGTCTCCCTCATGCTCGGCTATGCCGGCGCCGTCGCCATCATCATCGCCGGCACGCTGCTGGCGCGCGCGCAGCTCCTCAACGCATTGCGGTTCTGCGGCGAGCATTCGATCGTGATCTATCTCGCCTTCTTCCTGCCGATGGCGGCGACCCGCACCTTGTTGCTGAAGACGGGCGCCATCGCCGACATCGGCACGATCTCCCTGCTCGTGACCGTCGCCGGCGTGCTCGGCGCGCTCGTGATCTGGCGCCTCGCGTTGCGCCTCGGCGCACGCTTCCTGTTCGAGCGCCCGATCGCGTTCTGGATCGCGCCGCCGAAGCCGAAAGCCGTGTTGCAGCCGGCGGAGTAGCGTCACCGTCAGGGCACCAGAAGCAGCGCGCCACGGCTGCGGCCGCTCTCCAGATCGATATGGGCCTCGACGGCCCGCGCCAGCGGATACGCGGTGCCGTGGCCGACGAGATCGCCATCGGCGAGCGCGGCGAGAACCGTCGCTGCATCCCTGCGATAGTCGGCGACATCGTTGATATGGGCCATCACGCTCGGGCGTGCCAGCGACAGGCTGCGGCGCGGCCCCAGCTCCTCGACGGTAAGGCTTGGAATTGGACCGCCGGACTGACCGATGCTGGCGACCGTCCCGAACGGCCTGACGCAGGCGAGCGTCCGCGCAAGCGTCTTGCCGCCGACGCCATCATAGGCGACATCGACGCCGCGCCCGTCGGTCAATCGCTTCACGGCATCGACAAAGTCAGCATCCCGGCCGACGATCAGATGGCGCGCGCCGGCGGCACGCGCGAGCTCCGCCTTGGCCTCCGAGCTCACCGTGCCGATGACGGTCGCGCCGCGCAGCCGAGCCAGTCGCGTCAGCACCTGGCCGAGCCCGCCGGCGGCACTGTGCACCAACAGCGTCGTTCCGGCTCCGACGGCATAGGTACGATTGAGCAGCATCGCCGCCGTGATGCCTTTCAGCAGGGTCGACGCAGCGCTCGCTTCAGACACGGCGTCGGGCAGCGGCATCGCGCGCCAGGCGGGCAGATTTCGCTCCGAGGCATAGGCGCCGACCGGGGCGCCGGCATAGGCGACGCGGTCGCCGACGGACAACTCTGTCACGTCCGCGCCTTTCGCCGTCACGACCCCCGCCCCTTCGACGCCAGGAATTCCGTCGGGCAGCGGATAGAGGCCGCTGCGCTGATAGATATCGATGAAGTTCACGCCGATCGCGGTGTGGCGCAACCGGATCTCGTTGGCGCCCGGCGCCGGCAGCTCAACATTCTCGAGCACCAGATTCTCCGCGCCGCCGGGTGACTTCAGTCGAACGATAGCAACCATGCCCGTCTCCACACATCTTGCCTTGATCCGGACAGTGTGGTCAGCGTTGGCATTCTGCGGAATTGCCCAATTTGGCTCCCCTGTTGTGAATATTCGAACATGCGGATCGACTGGACCGACCTTCACCACTTCGTGACGCTGGCCCGCGAGGGCACGCTGTCGGCCGCCGCACGTGGTCTCGGCGTCGATCATGTCACGGTGGCCCGCCGGGTCGCGGCCCTGGAACGGGCCACCGGGCTGAAGCTGGTCGACCGCCGAGCGCGGGCCTATGAGCTGACCGAGGACGGCCGCCGCCTCGCCGCGGCCGCCGGCCCGATGGAGCAGGCCGCGTTCGCGATCGAGCGCGCCGTGGTCGCATCGCGTCCCGGTCTGGCCGGTGAGGTCTCGGTCAGCGCGCCGCCGACGCTCGCCAACAGGCTGATCGCGCCACGGCTGGTCGAGCTGCGCCGACGGCATCCCGCCATCATCATCAAGCTGATCGGCGAGAAGCGCAGCGCCTCGCTCAACCGACGGGAAGCCGACATCGCTCTGCGACTGTCCCGTCCCGACGAGCCCGGCCTGATCGCACGCAAGATCGGCCGCTTCGGCTTCAACCTCTACGGCGCGCCGCACTATCTCAAGGAGACGCCGCAGCATGCGCTCGGATTCATCGCCTATGATGCCAGCATGGATTCGGCACCCCAGCAGCAATGGCTGAAGGCGGTCGCCGGGCAGCGCCCGATCGTGTTTCGGAGCAGCGATCTCGAGAGCCAGGCCGCAGCGGCGCGCGCAGGGCTGGGGCTCGCCGCCCTGCCGCATTTTCTCGGCGATCATGATCCCGACCTCACCCGCTTCGAAGCCGGCGCGGCCATCAGCAGGGACATCTGGCTCATCGTTCATCGCGACCTCAGGCGCACGCCCCTCATTCGCGCCGTCATGGAGTTCCTGACCCGCTGCGTCCGACCGGACTGAGGGGCGGAAAAATCCGGTGCGCATGGCGTCGTCACGGCTGTCAATGCGAGCGAAAATCCCTACATTGCGGCCATGCCCAAAGCTCCCCAGAAAGCCGCCGCCACGCCCGCCGCCCCTGTGCCTGCCGCCGCCAAGGGCGCGGCCAACGGCGACCATGTGTTCCTGGTCGACGGCTCGTCCTACATCTTCCGCGCCTATCACGCGCTGCCGCCGCTCAACCGCAAGTCCGACGGGCTGCAGGTCAATGCCGTGCTCGGCTTCTGCAACATGCTGTGGAAGCTGCTGCGCGACATGCCCGAGACCGACCGACCGACGCATCTGGCCATCGTGTTCGACAAGTCCGAGGTCACGTTCCGCAACAAGATCTACGCCGACTACAAGGCGCACCGGCCGCCGGCGCCCGACGACCTGATCCCGCAATTCGCGCTGATCCGCGAGGCCGTCCGCGCCTTCGACCTGCCGTGCCTGGAGCAATCGGGCTTCGAGGCGGACGACCTGATCGCGACTTATGCGCGGCTTGCCTGCGAGCGCGGCGCCACCACCACCATCGTGTCCTCGGACAAGGATTTGATGCAGCTCGTCAACGACTGCGTCACGATGTACGACACGATGAAGGACCGGCGCATCGGGGTCGCCGAGGTGATCGAGAAGTTCGGCGTGCCGCCGGAGAAGGTGGTCGAGGTGCAGGCGCTGGCCGGCGATTCCACCGACAACGTGCCGGGCGTGCCCGGCATCGGCATCAAGACCGCCGCGCAGTTGATCACCGACTATGGCGATCTCGAAGGCCTGCTGACGCGCGCAAGCGAGATCAAGCAGCCGAAGCGGCGCGAGGCTCTGATCGAGAACGCCGAGAAGGCGCGGATCTCGCGCCAGTTGGTGCTGCTCGACGACAAGGTCGTGCTCGATGTGCCACTCGACGACCTCGCGGTGCACGAGCCCGATCCGCGCAAGCTGATCGCCTTCCTCAAGGCGATGGAGTTCACCACGCTGACGCGCCGCGTCGCCGAGTATTCGCAGATCGATCCGGCCGACGTGTCGGCGGATGAACAGTTGAAGGTGGGATCGAGTCCGGCCGCAGCCCCCACCCCGCCCTCCCCCGCAAGCGGGGGAGGGAGCACACTGAGCAAGCCAGCCGCCGCTCCTCGCAGCGGTGACCCGCGCACCGACAAGTCGGCGATGAGCAAAGGCACACCCGCCAGCCTCGCCGAGTCCAGGGCCGAGGCGGCCAAGAGCGCGCGGATCGATCGCGATAAATATCAGACCGTGCGCACCGTACCGGAGCTGAATGCGTGGCTCGCCCGCGTCCATGACTTCGGTCGGGTCACCATCGATGTCAAAGCCAGCTCGATCGATCCGATGCAGGCCAGCCTGTGCGGCATCGCGTTGGCGCTGGCGCCGAACGACGCCTGCTACATCCCACTGGCTCATCGCCAGGCCGGCGATGGCGGCGGCCTGTTCGATGCCGGGCTCGCACCTGGCCAGATCAGGGACAGCGAGGCGCTCGCTGCCCTGACGCCCATCCTGGAATCGGCCGGCCTGCTCAAGATCGGCTTCAACATCAAGTTCACGGCCGTGATGCTGGCGCAGGCCGGCATCACCCTGACCAACACCGACGACGTGCAGCTGATGAGCTACGCGCTGGACGCCGGACGTGGATCGCAGAAGCTCGACTCGCTGTCCGAGCACGTGCTCGGACACGCCATGATCAGTGAAGGTGAGCTGATCGGGAGCGGCCGGAACAAGCTGACCTTCGAGCAGGTCGCCATCGATCGCGCGACCGCGCATTCCGCGGAAGCCGCCGATGTCATCCATCGGGTCTGGCGCGTGCTGAAGCCGCGCCTCACGGCGGAGCGCATGACCGCGGTCTACGAGACCCTGGAGCGGCCGCTGGTGTCGGTGCTGGCGCGCATGGAGCGGCGCGGCATCTCGATCGACCGCCAGGTGCTGTCGCGCCTGTCCGGCGACTTCGCCCAGACCGCGGCGCGCGTCGAGGCCGAGTTGCAGGAGCTGGCCGGCGAGCCGATCAATGTCGGCAGCCCGAAGCAGATCGGCGACATCCTGTTCGGCAAGATGGGCCTGTCGGGCGGCACCAAGACCAAGACCGGCGCCTGGTCGACCTCTGCCTCCATCCTCGATGATCTCGCCGAGCAGGGCAACGATTTCGCGCGCAAGATCCTGGAATGGCGCCAGGTCTCGAAGCTGAAATCGACCTATACCGATGCGCTGCCGACCTATGTCAACCCGCAGACGCATCGCGTGCACACCACTTACGCGCTGGCGGCGACCACCACCGGCCGGCTGTCGTCGAACGAGCCGAATCTGCAGAACATCCCGGTGCGGACCGAAGATGGCCGCAAGATCCGCCGCGCCTTCATCGCGACGCCGGGCCATAAGCTGGTGTCGGCCGACTACTCGCAGATCGAGTTGCGGCTGCTCGCGGAGATCGCCGACATCCCCGTGCTGAAACAGGCGTTCAAGGACGGGCTCGACATCCACGCGATGACGGCATCCGAGATGTTCGGCGTGCCGATCAAGGACATGCCGAGCGAGGTGCGCCGCCGCGCCAAGGCGATCAATTTCGGCATCATCTACGGCATCTCCGCGTTCGGCCTCGCCAACCAGCTCGGCATCGCCCGCGAGGAGGCCTCGGCCTACATCAAGCGCTATTTCGAGCGCTTCCCCGGCATTCGCGACTACATGGACGCGACCAAGGAGTTCTGCCGCAAGCACGGCTATGTCACCACGCTGTTCGGCCGCAAGTGCCATTACCCCGAGATCAAGGCCTCCAACGCCTCGGTGCGCGCCTTCAACGAGCGCGCCGCGATCAACGCGCGGCTGCAGGGCACCGCGGCCGACATCATCCGGCGCGCCATGATCCGCGTCGAGGAGGCCCTGGCGCAAAAGAAGCTGTCGGCTCAGATGCTGCTGCAGGTGCATGACGAACTGATCTTCGAGGTGCCGAACGGCGAGGTCGCCGCGACCTTGCCGGTGGTGCAGCACGTCATGCAGGACGCCCCCTTCCCGGCGGTGCTGCTGTCGGTGCCGCTGCATGTCGATGCGCGGGCCGCCGACAATTGGGACGAGGCGCATTGAGCTGATCGCGGTGATCTCTGCTTCGTCATCGCGTGCGCCGAAATCCGTCCACGAGCGAGATGCCACCCTCCCCTGGAGGGGGAGGGTCGATCGCACGCGAAGCGGGCGAGCGGGGTGGGGTGAGCCGCGGGCGCTGGCGCCTGTGGAGAGATCACCCCACCCCGCCTCACGTTTCGCTGCGCTCATGAGAGGCGACCCTCCCCCTCCAGGGGAGGGTGGGCAGCGTGCCTCGCAACGCAGCCCTCATACGCATCCGTTTGATGCTCCCCGATACGATGATCATTGGCTGCAACGCGAGCCGTAGACATGCCTCAGCCTTCTCGCAGCATGATTTGCTCGAGGGATGCATGTCGTTCGCCCTCTGAATTTTGCAGAGGGCGCAGGGAAGGCCGGGCCCCGACTGAGGCCCGTGGCCCGCCTGCTCAAAAGAATGCAGGCGGCAGGTACCACAGGTTCAGCCGGACAGGCCCGGCCCTCCCTGCGCGATGGGCTTAACGTCTGCTCCGAGCTCTCCCCGGGGACCGGCTTGTTTGCCCCCGTCACCAGCGCGACACGTGATGTCACGCAGGCTTGGCGCCAGCTTCGGGGCGCCAGGACCACACGGCTTGAACGTCCGCGAACTGCCAATCGTCCAGCGCAAAAGCACCTGACAGGCCCGCGGCCACCGCTCCCCGCCTCAACGTATCGTGACGACGCGTACGCCCCTCTGCATGAGGACGGGATGCGCTGAATAGAGCATGACTTCGGAAAAATAGCAATATAAATCTTGACGATCGCGTTGCCCGATGCGGAGAGATGACGCCGTCCCCTGTTCACGGTCACTCGGAACGCGGCGATTTTACCCCCCGTTAGGCACGATGAGATCGCGCCTGGCCGGATGGACGGACGGTAACACGACGTGCAGCGCACCCTGGCAAGGTTGGAGAGGCACCGCACGCGAGCGATCGCTGACAGCTCCGATCATCCCCATGCCACGACTGCGCCGAGGGCGCAGAACGAAGAGCTCCATGACCGCGACCTCATCCGCAGCTCACCCCAAGACGCGCGACCGGCGCGCGGTGCTGATCCTGCTGGTCGCGATGGCGCTCTACAACGGCGCCTATCTCGTCAGCTGGACGCTGTCGTCGCCGCAGCCGGCGTTCGGTGACTTCTTCGGCCTGTGGTCGTTCGGCAAATATGCCGCGCTGTCCGGCGCCGGCATCTACGATCCTGTCGCGCTCGCGCGCTACCAGCAGACGCTGGATCCCGCCCTCGGCGGCGGCGGATTTCCCTATCCTTACCCGCCGACCTTCCTGCTGGCCTTGATCCCGCTGGGGATGCTGGCGCTGCCTGTCGCCTATGTCTGTTGGATCTCGCTGACGTTCGCGCTGTATGGCCTGGCGACGCTCGGCCGCGACTGGCGCACACTGTCGGGCCTTGCGCTGCTCGCCGCGCCGACGACGCTCATCAACGCGATTACCGGCCAGAACGGATTTCTCTCGGCGGCCTTGCTGATCGGCGGATTGCGCCTGCTCGCGCGCCACCCGATCGTTGCCGGCACGCTGCTCGGCCTGCTCGCCTACAAGCCACAATTCGTGCTGCTGATGCCGGTCGTGCTGCTGGCGTCACGCAACTGGCGCGCCATCCTCTCGGCCATCGCCACGACCGTGATCGTCGCGGTCGTCACCAGCGCTGCGCTCGATCCGTGGATCTGGCTCGAATGGATCGTGAAGTTTCCGAGCTATCAGGCGCAATTGCAGGCCAACCAGGTCAGCCTCGATCACATGATGCCGACGGTCATCGCTGGCTTGCACGCGCTCGGCGCGCCGCCGCCGATCGGCTACCTGGTTCAGCTCCTGTTGTCCTGCTCCGTCGTCGTGATGGTCTGGGATGCCTGGCGACGCGGCTCAACGCAGCAGGCGATCGCGCTGGTCGCGGTCGGCAGCATCATCGCCACGCCCTATGCGATGATCTACGACATGCCGATGGTGGCGGCGGGGATCGCGCTCCACTGGAAGGCGCGGAGCGACGCCGGCGAGCCGATCGCGCCGCTGGAGATCGGCCTCGTGATCGCGCTGGGAGCCTGCCTGCTCGCCATGATCGGGCACTCCGTGCCGTTCGCGGCGGCCATTCTGCTGGTCCTGCTGGCGTTGAGCATCGCCGGTGTGTTCGACCGCTCCGGCAGACCGCTGCCTGCGCTGGACGTCGCGCCGCCGGCGGCGGGCTGATTGCTCTCGGTGCAATTGACCGGATGACGATGCGTGATCGTCCGCGCTAAAGCAGCGGCAGAGATCCCGATCATCGAACCAGTGATGCCGCACACATCATCCTTGCTCGCCTTCGCCCTCGTCTCGCTCGGCATGGTGCTGACACCAGGGCCGAACATGATCTATCTGATCTCGCGCGCGATCACGCAGGGTCACGTCGCGGGCCTGGTCTCGCTCGGCGGCGTTGCCGTCGGCTTTCTGGTCTACATGCTGGCCGCGGCGTTCGGCATCACGGCGCTGCTGTTTGCCGTGCCGTTCGCCTATGACGCGCTGCGCCTCGCCGGCGCTGCCTACCTGCTCTATCTGGCGTGGCAGGCGGTGAAGCCGGGTGGACGCTCGCCCTTCCAGGTGAGGACGCTCGCCATCGACAGCCCACGCAGGCTGTTCCTGATGGGGCTCGCCACCAATCTGCTGAACCCGAAGATCGCGATGCTGTATCTGGCGCTGCTGCCGCAGTTCATCGATCCCGCTGTCGGCAGCGTACTGACGCAGTCGGTGGTGCTCGGCGCGATCCAGATCGTGATCAGCGTCAGCGTCAACGCCATGATCGCCATGGCGGCAGGATCGATTGCCCTGTTCCTGGCGACACGGCCGAGCTGGGCGCTCGTGCAGCGCTATCTGATGGGCACGGTGCTCGCGGGACTTGCGGTGCGCATGGCGCTGGAGGCGCGGCGGGGGTGATTTCCATCGGCTCCCCCGCCTTGTCCGCCGAAGCCTCTCGGCAAAGGCGGACGAGAGCGGGAGAGGGGGCACCGCGCGTGCCGAAAGATCTCGGAAGTCATCGTCGGCAAGGAACGGCCGATGAGCTTCTCAGTCCAGCTTCGCTTCCATGCCGCGCTTCACGGCGGGGCGGGCCATCAGGGTATCGTACCAGCGCTTGACGTTCGGGAAGTCGGCGAGATCCACCTTGTGGCGCGGGTGGCGCCAGGCCCAGCCGACGATGGCGAAGTCGGCGATCGAGAGAGCGCCTGCGACGAACTCGTGCTGCGCCAGCCGGCGGTCGAGCACGCCATAGAGCCGGACCGTCTCGGCCATGTAGCGCTTGAGCCCGTAGGCACGGTCCTGTTCGTTGGTCAGCGCGATGAAATGGTGCACCTGGCCGGGCATCGGGCCGAAACCGCCCATCTGCCACATCAGCCATTCATAGACCGGGATCCGCTCGGCGAGGGATTTCGGCAGGAACTGGCCGGTCTTCTCAGCCAGGTAGAGCAGGATGGCGCCGGATTCGAACACGCTGACCGGCTTGCCGTCGGGGCCGTCGGGATCGACGATCGCCGGGATCTTGTTGTTGGGGCTGATCGCCAGGAATTCCGGCGCCATCTGGGCGCCCTTGGTGATGTCGACCGGAACGACGCGGTAGGGCAGCCCCATCTCCTCCAGCGCGACCGAGATTTTGCGCCCGTTTGGGGTGTTCCAGGTGTACAGCTCGATCGTCATGCGGGGCATCCTTCCCAACCGTCCTTGCTTGGTCGCGGGCTCCATTAGCTCGAAACTGCATCCGGCTTCAAACGTACCGTTGTTGATGGGACATCGTGGCGGCTGGTCTCCGCCGCCCGCCCCCGATAGATTGCGCCACCCAAGAATCCACCCTCAGGGGAAACGCCGTGTCCAAATCCGCCTCCCGCGCCCGCCTCCTCGAGATCATCCGCAGGCGCTCGTTCGGCCGTGGCGAGGTCACGCTGGCCTCCGGCCGCAAGAGCGATTTCTATTTCAACCTGAAGCCGACCATGATGGACCCGGAGGGCGCCACCTTGCTCGCCGAGCTCACCTATGAGGCGCTGAAGGACGAGGGCTTCGATTATATCGGCGGCCTGGAGATGGGCGCGGTGCCGCTCGCCGGCGCGATCGCCCAGATCTCCTGGATCAAGGGCCATCCGATCGCGGCCTTCTTCGTCCGCAAGAAGCCGAAGGAGCACGGCGCCAGGCTCGCGATCGAAGGCCTGACCCGCGACGAGACCCTGGCGGGAAAACGCATCGTCGTGGTCGAGGACGTCACCACCACCGGCGGCTCGGCGATGAAGGCGGTGGAAACCCTGCGCGAGGCCGGCGCCGAGGTGGCGCTGGTGTTCACCATGGTCGACCGCGAGGAAGGCGCCGCCGAGACCTTCGCCCAGGCCGGCCTGCCGTTCCGGGCGCTCTACAAGGCGCACGAATTCCTCTGAGGCGCCTGGCGCGCGGCGCAATTCGCCGCCCGCGCATACCGCTCATTTACCAACGCCCGTTAAGGTTACCGCAAAGCTGATGGCGCCATGCCTTGGGCAAGGCACGTTCGATCGCACATGATCGAGCGACGCGGGTTGCCGCGTCACGGCGTGGCTTTGCGGTGAAGATCCTGGCGATGGAGCGGGCGTTGCGTAGCGTGTTGTCGTTTCGGCGGAGGTCCCGCCACGTCGCTGTCGCGGCGACGGTCGGCCTCGTCGCGGCTGGCGCGCTGGCGCCGCGAATGGCGTCGGCCCAGGGCCTGTTCGACTTCCTGTTCGGCGGCTTCACCAAGCCGCAATCGCAGCGGCCGGCGGCGCAAGGCAGCTTCTTCGCCGATCCGTTCGGCACCAACCCGCAGGCCCCCGCCCAGCCGCGCGCCGCGAGCGGCGGATCCGGCGCGGCGTTCTGCGTGCGCGTCTGCGACGGCCGCTATTTTCCGCTGACCCGCGGCCTCGCCTCGCCGGCGCAGATGTGCCAGGCGTTCTGCCCGGCCAGCCCGACCAAGATCTATTTCGGCTCCAACATCGACTACGCCACGGCGGCGAACGGCGAGCGCTATGCCGACAGCGAGAACGCGTTCGCCTATCGCCAGGCGCTGCGCGCCGACTGCACCTGCAACGGCCGCGATCCGGCCGGGCTGGCGCCGGTCGATCTGTCGCTCGACACCTCGCTGCGGCCCGGCGACGTGGTCGCGACCAGCGACGGGCTCGTCGCCTATTCCGGCCCGCGCGGCGGCGGCAGCCAGCCGGCCGACTTCAAGCCGGTCGCCTCCTATCCCGGGCTGAACTCGGACATGCGGGCCAAGCTGAGCGAGATGAAGGTCGCACCGGTGCGCGCCGAGATGCTGGCGGCCGATGCGCTCGCCGCGATGCCGCCGCCGGAGGCCAGCGCCAGCAATGTCAGCGTCGCGCCGCCGCTGACGATCGCGCCGAAGCCGGCCACCGGCCGCGCCAAGCGCGCGGATGTGGATTGAGCCCGGACTCGTCATTGCGAGCGCAGCGAAGCAATCCAGAGTCCCGCACACCACCCTGGATTGCTTCGCTGCGCTCGCAATGACGGAATGCTGACCTAGCGCGCGACGATCACGCCGATGACGTTCGGCGCTTCCAGATATTTCTCCTCGATCGCCGCCCGCGCGGCGGCGCGGTTGTCCGGCGTCAGCAGGCCGCGTTTCTCGGCCAGGATCATCCAGCAGAAGCCCCACCAATCGGTCAGCATGCCCTCGTCGTCGACCAGGTCGTAGCCCTGCTCGGCGGCGAAGATGCGCGCCCGCGCCTCGTCGAGGCCATCGAGGAAGGTGTGGTCGGTGGCCGAGAACAGATCGTCGGAAATGTCGTCGGTGGTGTAGCCCCAGACCGACATGCAGACGGCGTTGAAGGCGCGGTCGATCTGGTCGTCGTCGATGGCCCGCCGCCGCGCGGCCTTGTGCAGCCGCGTCAGGCTGCGCGCGAAGTCGGCAATGCGGGTCAGGGCCAGGGGATCGAAGGCGATATTGGACATGGGTGTCCTCGCGGGATGCACTGATGCCGGGGGGCTGGCGGATCGAATCGCTGTCAGGATAAACGATCGCTTGCTAAGTTGTTCTTAATTTGTTCCTAGCCGATTGTCCATCCCTTCTCAAAGGAGGCGCGCCGCTCTCATGGAGAATTCCAACACCGAAACCGATGCAGCCCTGCGCAAGCGTCTCGACTGGCTGCTGCGCGGCCTATGCGTGGACTGGGGCTTTTGCAGCCGCCTCACCGCGGACGACCTGATGCTGGACGGCCAACCGCCCTCTCCGCAGGCGTTCGCCGCGGCCGTGCTGCGGGCCGAAGGCATGAACGCGGAATACGAGCCGGATTGGCGCCGTCGGATCGAGCAGATGTTCGTCGCTCGCCTCACAAGGTGAGTCTGGATCCCGGCTTTCGCCGGGATGACGATGGGGAGAGCCCTCAACTCCACGACGCACCTGCACCATCCTAGCGCGTTCCGCCCCCGGAACTCCGGCCCCGTTTTTGCATCATTTTCCATCACCTTGCTGTGCGGACCAGCCTTTCCCCGGGTTTCGGACCGCGCGCAACCATCGTATGCTTTTACCGGTTCCTCGTAGCATCACAGGTTTCCAAGGTGACAGATCAGCCGTCCCAGCGCAGCTTCGTAAGCACCGGCCAGCCCGTCGACGAATTGGCGGTCGCGGAGATCAAGAGCGACATCCTGGCCAAGCTTCGCCTCGCCATCGGCAAGGAGGCGAGCCAGGCGACGCAGCAGGACTGGTACCACGCCGCGGCGCTGACCTTGCGCGACCGCATCGTGCATCGCTGGCTGACCGCGGACAAGGAGAGCTACGACGCCGGGCGCAAGCGGGTCTATTATCTCAGCCTCGAATTCCTGATCGGCCGTCTGTTCACCGACGCGCTCAACAACATGGGCCTGATGAAGGTGTTCGAGACCGCGCTCGGCGATCTGGGCGTCGGCCTGATGGACCTGCGCAAATGCGAGCCCGATGCCGCGCTCGGCAATGGCGGCCTCGGACGGCTCGCGGCGTGCTTCATGGAGAGCATGTCGACCTTGCAGATCCCTGCGATCGGCTACGGCATCCGCTATGATTTCGGCCTGTTCCGCCAGGTCATCGTCGACGGCTGGCAGCACGAATATCCCGACGTCTGGCTGTCGTTCGGCAATCCCTGGGAGTTCCAGCGCCCCGAGGTGGTCTATCACGTTCATTTCGGCGGCGGCGTCGAGCACATCGACGACAAGGGCCGGGCTCGCGCGATCTGGCATCCAGGCGAGACCGTGCAGGCGGTGGCCTATGACACGCCGATCGTCGGCTGGCGCGGCCAGCACGTGAATGCGCTCAGGCTATGGTCGGCGCGCTCGCCCGATCCGCTGAAGCTCGACGTGTTCAACTCCGGCGACTATCTCGGCGCCTCGGCAGAAGAAGCGCGCGCCGAGGCGATCTGCAAATTCCTGTATCCGAACGACGAGAGCCCGGCGGGACGCGAGCTGCGGCTGCGCCAGGAATATTTCTTCGTCTCGGCTTCGCTGCAAGATCTCGTCAAGCGCCATCTCGGCTCCGACGGCCAGTTGCGCAGCCTGGCGCAGAAGGCCGCGGTGCAGCTCAACGACACGCACCCCTCGCTCGCCGTGGCCGAGCTGATGCGGATCCTGGTCGACCTGCACAATTTCCGCTGGGACGAGGCGTGGAAGATCACCATCGCGACCTTGTCCTATACCAACCACACGCTGCTGCCCGAAGCGCTCGAGACCTGGCCGGTCGAGCTGTTCGAGCGGCTGCTGCCGCGCCATCTCGAGATCATCTATCGCATCAATGCGCAGCATCTCGCGCTCGCCGAGCAGCGCGCACCGGGTGACATCGACTACCGCGCCTCGGTGTCACTGATTGACGAGAAGAGCGGCCGCCGCGTGCGCATGGGCCAGCTCGCCTTCGTCGGCTCGCACCGCATCAACGGCGTCTCGGCGATGCATTCCGACCTGATGAAGGAGACCGTGTTCCACGATCTCAACCATCTCTATCCCGGCCGCATCACCAACAAGACCAACGGCATCACTTTCCGCCGCTGGCTGACCCTCGCCAATCCCAAGCTGACGAACCTCTTGCGCGAGGCCTGCGGCGACGCCGTCGTCGACGATCCGACCTTGCTCTCGAGTCTCGAGAGCTACGTCGCCGACGCCGGCTTCCACCAGAAGTTCCGCGCCGTGAAGCACCACAACAAGGTGCAGCTGGCGCGTCTGATCGGCGAGCGCATGAACGTGCGCCTCGACCCGGGCGCGCTGTTCGACGTGCAGATCAAGCGCATTCACGAATACAAGCGCCAGCTCCTGAACATCCTCGAAGCGGTCGCGCTGTATCTGGACATCAAGGACGACCCGCAAGCTAACTGGGTGCCGCGGGTGAAGATCTTCGCCGGCAAGGCGGCGGCGAGCTACCGCTATGCCAAGCTGATCATCAAGCTGATCAACGACGTCGCGGAGGTCGTCAATAACGATCCCGCGATCGGCGGCAAGCTGAAGGTCGTGTTCATGGCCGACTACAATGTCAGCCTGGCGGAAACGATCATTCCCGCAGCCGACCTGTCCGAGCAGATCTCGACCGCCGGCATGGAGGCGTCCGGCACCGGCAACATGAAGCTGGCGCTGAACGGCGCCCTTACCATCGGCACGCTGGACGGCGCCAATATCGAGATCCGCGACAATGTCGGCGCCGACAACATCGCGATCTTCGGCATGGAGGCCGACGAGGTCATGCTCCGCCGCAAGCAGGGACTGGACGCGTCCGACGTGATCCACCGGTCACCGCGGCTGGCGCGCGCGATCGATGCGATCGCGTCCGGCGCGTTCTCGCCGGACGAACCCGGCCGGTTCGAGCCGATCGCCCATGCGCTGCGCCATCTCGACCACTACATGGTTTCGGCCGATTTCGATTCCTACTACGAGGCCCAGCGCGGCATCGATGCGCGCTGGCAGACCGTGCCGGCCTGGACCCGCGCCTCGATCCTCAACGTCGCGCGCATGGCCTGGTTCTCCTCCGACCGCACCATCCGCGAATATGCCGACGACATCTGGAACGTGCCGGTCGGGCTGGCGATGGCGCCGGTGCAAGCGCAGCGGGCGTGAGCGGTGAGACCTACCCGTCGTCATTGCGAGCGAAGCGAAGCAATCCAGGGCCGAACAAGAACACTGGATTGCTTCGTCGCAAGGGCTCCTCGCAATGACGGCAGAGATCGAGAGTAGTCACTGTAGATGCAAGAGCGCGAATATGTCAGCCCCGACGGCCAGCTGAAGTTTCTGGTCATCTGCCCCGACGGCGATCTGACCATGGGGTTCGATGGCTACCCCTGGCATACCCACGGCAGCATCCTGGCGGACCTGTCCGGATTGAGTGAGGCCGAAGCCACCGAGCGCCTGGTGACCGACCTCATGACGAATATCAGCGTCATCACGGTCCGGCGTATCGGCGGCAACATCACAGACGCCTGGATCTCGGATGATCCATCCGATGATCTTGCAAGCTATCAGCAATACGGCGAACCGACCGAAACGATTGAATTTCGGCGGTGGGACGGCACGCCAGTCGAGGTGCAGACGAACCATGCCTCCTGAAAGCACGAGCCACCTGTTCGACGAGGCCACCGGCGTCACCGCCGGCGACAGCCGCTGGCAGGGAAGGACCAGCCCGGATTACTGGGCGTTCGTCGGCCCGTTTGGCGGCGTCACGGCGGCGACCGTGCTGCGCGCGTTGATCCAGCATCCGCAAATTCAGGGCGATCCGCTGGCGATGACGGTGAACTATTGCGCGCCGATCGCGGAAGGGCCGTTCGATCTCGACGTGCGGCTGGTGAAGGCCAACCGCTCCTCGCAGCATTGGTGCGTCGAGCTGAGCCAGGGCGACTCTGACGCGGCGACGCTCGCCACCGCCGTGTTCGCCGAGCGCCGGCCGTCCTGGTCGCATCAGCCGGCCACAAAGCCCGAGGCGCCGCCGTTCGATCAGGTCAAGCGACATCCCGACACGAACATGTCCTGGACCAAGCAGTACGATTTCCGCTTCATCGAGGGCCGTCCAGCGTTTGGTGCATCGTCGTCGGGGGAGCCGCACAGCAGCTATTCCCGGCTGTGGATCTCCGACCGCAAGCCGCGCAAGCTCGACTGCCTATCGGTGCTGTCGATGTCGGACGCCTTCTTCGGCCGCGTCTTCCACGCCCGCGGCGAGCTGGTGCCGTTCGGCACGGTGTCGCTGACGACCTATTTCCACGTCAGCCGGGACGAGCTCGCGGCCGAGGACATCACGCACGTGCTCGCGACCGCCGACGCCAAGATTTTCAACCGCAGCTATCAGGACCAGCATGGCGAGCTATGGTCGCCGTCCGGCCGGCTGCTCGCGACGACGACGCAGATCGCGTATTTCAAGGCGTGAAAGCCGGGACGCAAGCCAAGAAAACGGCGTCGTCCCGGCCTTGAGCCGGGACCCATAGCCACCGTCGCCAGTTTTGGAAGGCTGGAGCGACCAACACGCCTCAACCACGCCGTCCTGTGGTTATGGGTCCCGGCGTTCGCCGGGACGACAGCTGTGGGTATGGCTTGAGCTCGCGCCTCTCGTGCATTGAACGGGGCGGAGCGGGAAAATGTGGGGTCAGCCGCAATGCGACCGCCCCCTTGACGTTTGCAGCCCTACTCCGCCGCCAGCTTCAGATCCGGCGCGGCGTTACGGACCTCGGCATCGACCTGGGCTTCGAACTTGGCAAAATTCTTCTGGAACATGCCGACCAGCGCGCGCGCAGTCTTGTCGAACTCGGCCTTGTCCTTCCAGGTGTTGACCGGGTCGAGGATCTCGGTCGGCACGCCCGGCAGCGCGGTCGGCACCGCGAAGCCGAAATATTTGTCGGTGCGGAACTCGACGTTGCGCAAGCTGCCGTCGAGCGCCGCCGTCAGCAGCGCGCGCGTCACCTTGATCGGCATGCGCGAGCCCGTGCCATACTTGCCGCCGGTCCAGCCGGTGTTGACCAGCCAGCAGTCGACATTGTGCTCGGCGATCAGCTGCCGCAGCATGTTGCCGTAGACGGACGGATCGAGCGGCAGGAACGGCGAGCCGAAGCAGGTCGAGAATTCCGGCTGCGGCTCGGAGCCCAAGCCGCGCTCGGTGCCCGCGACCTTGGCGGTGTAGCCGGACAGGAAATGGTACATCGCCTGCGCCGGCGAGAGCTTTGCGATCGGCGGCAGCACGCCGAAGGCGTCGGCGGCGAGCATCACGACGTTCTTCGGATGCGGCGCGCGGCCGGTGCGCGAGGCGTTCGGGATGTAGTCGAGCGGATAGGCCGAGCGGGTGTTCTCCGTCTTGGAGCCGTCGTCGAAATCGGGAACGCGCGTATCCTCATCGAGCACGACGTTCTCGAGCACCGCACCAAACCGGGTCGACGCCGCATAGATCTGCGGCTCGGCTTCCTGCGACAGCTTGATGCACTTGGCGTAGCAGCCGCCCTCGAAGTTGAACACGCCGGACGGTCCCCAACCATGCTCGTCGTCGCCGATCAAGGTGCGGTTCGGATCGGCCGACAGCGTCGTCTTGCCGGTGCCGGACAGGCCGAAGAAGACAGCGGTGTCGCCGTTCGAACCGACATTGGCCGAGCAGTGCATCGGCATCACGCCGCGTTCGGGCAGGTAGTAGTTGAGCGTGGTGAACACGCTCTTCTTCATCTCGCCGGCATAATAGGACCCGCCGATCAGGACGATCTTGCGGGCGAAATCGATCGCGACGACGTTCTGCGAGCGCACGCCGTGGCGTTTCGGGTCGGCACGGAAGCTCGGCATGTCGATGATCGTGAGCTCCGGCACGAAGGTGTCGAGCTCGATCTTCTCGGGGCGGATCAGAAGCGTGCGGATGAACAGCGAATGCCAGGCGAGTTCGGTGAAGACGCGCGTCTTGATGCGGAAGCTCGGATCGGCGCCGCCATAGAGATCCTGCGCAAACAGGGTCTTGCCTTCGGCGTGCTTGATGAAGTCCTGATGCAGCGCCTCGAACTGCGCGGGCGTGATCGCCTGGTTGCCCGCCCACCACATCTTTTCGGTGGAGGCGTCGCGCACCGTGAACTTGTCCTTCGGGCTGCGGCCGGTGAACTCGCCAGTATCCGCGCACAGCGCCCCGTCGGCCGACAGCACCGCCTCGCCTGCCGCCAGCGAATACTGATAGAGCTGGGGAGCGCCGAGATTCCAGTGCACCTGCTTGAGGTTCTTTAAGCCGAACTTGTCGGCACCGAAGGCGCCGTTGCGAATACCCGTCTCTTGCACGAAGATCCCTCCTGAGAGCCCGCATCTGTTGCGCGCAGTCGCGCGCGTTGCGCGGTGACCGTTGCCGTTACATCGCCTTATCGAAGCGCGGTCGCCGACCTAATACTGATCAACGCTGGTCTTGCCAAGACGATCCGGCCCAATTGGTTATTGGCAAACCGTGATGTACGTAGCTCATGTTTTGCCGCGCCATGCACATTCCAGCAGCAGCCGCCTGCGCCCCGCGGAGTTGCTGCAACGCAACAGATATATCAGCGCGTTTGGGTTTCACGAGAACGACGAACGACGCTCAAATCGACGAATTCGCGCCGGCAAGCGAAGACCAAAACGAAGACCGAGCATCCGGCCAACGCCCGTCGCAGCGCATCGCTGCAACCGATCAAGGGACGCCGCCCGAGCCGACGGAATGCGTCGGTGATCAGCCGTGTCGTCGCCCACCCGATCAGCCAGCTTCCATTCACGATTGCCTCGCGCTTGCGGGATCACTTAATCCGATTCTCCCGGCCGCGACGTCAATGAGCTCACTCGCGCCCACGCCATGGGTTTGCGCGGCGCTCACCTTCTGCTGGACGGGGAGCGTGCACATCGAGCTTCACCGCAACTGCGTTCATGCGTGAACTTTGTCGTCTTTCGTCACGAGAGGATGAACACAGCCATCAAAGCGGGCTCGAACTACACCTCACTTCGCGCGTGCCTCGTCAGCAAGCCGCACAAGCATCTTGCGCAACGCCCCGGGCGTGGTTACGCGCTCGGGAAACCCGAGCCGTAGCGTCTTGCCGTCGGCCATCAGATCCAATCCTTCCGGGTCACAGCCGCTACACCGCCACTCCGCGGCTTCGGCGCCGAGCAGCTTCGTCGCGTAGAGGGCGAGCGCCTCGCGGTGATCTTCGTTCATGTGATCGACAGCGCCCTGCTCTGCCAGAATCAGTTCATCAGCATCGGAGATATCCGTGTGAAACTGCTCGGGCTTGAGATCGACGATGCGGCCGAATCCGGCGACGAGATGCGCGCCTGACGGACGAATCACGAAGAACGAGAAGTCGGCGAAATCCGCATAGTCCGCAGCGGACGGATGCGCATTGAGATACCGACGGCGCATCATCTCGCGATTGTCGTCGGTGGCCTGCTCGGCCTTGCCCGACAGCATGATGCGAGTTCCCTCCAGCGGATCGCCCGGCGCCCGTTCATCGAGCATCAGCGATACGCGCGAATCGGCAAGTACATTCCTGGTGTGTACAGCTAATCGCGAGATCAGGATGATCGGAGCACCATCGGACGCGGTGGCGACGTTGACGAGGGAGCAGTAGGGATCGCCCGTACCAACCATCAAGGTCGCAAGTGCGCCCTGCCGGCTTCGGCGCAGCAGGGATTGCGTCACGCGGTTAGGGTTAAAGCTCGCAGACATCGTCTTTTCCCTCGTCCATCCAGTTGCAATGAAGGCCTTTTTTCGGCTAAACGGGCCACAAACCTGGGCGCGGCACAAGACTTTGCCATGGTATTTGTGGAACTCGGTCACACTTCAGCCCAGCTTGCATTGCTCGTTGACCATGTTCGAAGCCCAAATATGCGGCCCTTATCTTGATTCTCGAAGTCTCGGCGTAACCAGACTCTGAAAGCAGGCTCATGCCCACAATCGCCTTGGTCGATGACGACCGCAACATTCTGACATCCGTCTCCATCGCGCTCGAGGCCGAGGGTTATCGGATCATGACCTATACCGATGGTGCGTCGGCGCTCGACGGTTTTCGGACCAGCCAGCCTGACCTCGCCATCCTCGACATCAAGATGCCGCGCATGGACGGCATGGAGACGTTGCGGCGGCTTCGCCAGAAGTCCGACCTGCCGGTGATCTTCCTCACCTCCAAGGACGAGGAGATCGACGAGCTGTTCGGCCTGAAGATGGGCGCGGACGACTTCATCCGCAAACCGTTCTCGCAGCGCCTGCTGGTGGAGCGCGTCAAGGCCGTGCTGCGCCGCTCGCAGCCGAAGGATCCGACGGCTCTGCCGAAGGAGAACGACGCCAAGGCGCTCGATCGCGGCCTGCTGCGCATGGATCCGGAGCGTCACACCTGCACCTGGAAGAACGAGCCGGTCACGCTGACCGTCACCGAGTTCCTGATCCTGCAGGCGCTGGCGCAACGTCCGGGCGTGGTCAAGAGCCGCAATGCGCTGATGGACGCGGCCTATGACGACCAAGTCTATGTCGACGACCGCACCATCGACAGCCACATCAAGCGGCTGCGCAAGAAGTTCAAGATGGTCGACGAGGAGTTCGAGATGATCGAGACCCTCTACGGCGTCGGATATCGCTTCAAGGAAACCTGAAGCCCTGCGGCAAGGGACCTGAAGCATTGCCTTGCGCGACGTCATGCGAAATTGCGCGCTGACGTCGCGGTCTCGATTGGATAGGCTACGCCTCCTGCGCGTTTGTCCGAGCGCAGATGCCGGAACGGGGCCATTGTTGCGGCGAATTCGGGTGCGGCAAGTCGAGTTCTCGCGGGAATTCGCCGCACAACCCCTACGAAATTCGGAATCGGAGCACTCACATTGCTCGATCGCACGCAGCTTGACCCAGCCGTGAATGCCCACGACGCCGCCGCCGCGATCGCGTCCGAGGCGGCGGAGGAGACCCCGCAGGTCTCCGGCTGGCAGCGTCCGCTGAGCTGGCTGCGCCGCGCCGGACAGTTCCTGTTCGCGCTGTCGTTCTCGAGCCTCACCCGCCGCATCGTCTCGCTGAACATCGCCGGCCTGCTCGCACTGGTTGCAAGCATCCTGTACCTGTCGCAGTTCCGCGCCGGCCTGATCGACGCGCGCGCGCAGAGCCTCCTGGTGCAGGCCGAGATCATCGCCGGCGCCATCGCCGCCTCGGCCACGGTGCAGACCAACACCATCACCATCGATCCCGAGCGCCTGCTCGATCTCAAGCCCGGCGAGAGCTACGGCGCGCCGGACGAATATTCGCCGCTCGACTTCCCGATCAATCCGGAACGCGTCGCGCCGGTGCTGCGCACGCTGATCTCGCCGACCAAGACGCGCGCGCGCATCTATGATCCGAATGGCGGGCTCCTGCTCGACAGCCGCAACCTGGAGAACGTGCTGCGCTTCGACCTGCCGCCGCCGTCGAGCGAGAAGCCCGGCTTCGTCGAGCGTGCGCTGATCTCGGTCCGCACCTGGCTCAATCGCGGCGACCTGCCGCTGTACCGCGAATATGGCCCCGAGAACGGCAACGGCTACGAGGAAGTCGCGGACGCGCTGAAGGGCCAGAAGCGCAGCATGGTGAGGGTCAATTCGCGCGGCGAAGTGATCGTTTCGGTCGCGGTGTCGGTGCAGCGCTCGCGCACCATCCACGGCGCCCTGATGCTGTCGACACAGGGCGACGACATCGACCAGATGGTCACCGCCGAGCGTCTTGCCATTCTGAAGGTCGGCGGCGTCGCCTCCGCCGTCATGATCGTGCTGTCGCTGCTGCTCGCCAGCACCATCGCCGGTCCGGTGCGCCGGCTCGCCGACAGTGCCGAGCGGGTCCGCCGCCGCATCAAGACCCGCGTCGAGATCCCCGACTTCACCCGCCGCCGCGACGAGATCGGCCATCTCTCCGGGGCGCTGCGCGACATGACGGACGCGCTCTACAACCGCATCGAGGCGATCGAGATGTTCGCCGCCGATGTTGCCCACGAGCTCAAGAACCCGCTGACCTCGCTGCGCTCGGCGGTCGAGACGCTGCCGCTGGCGCGCAACGACAACAGCCGCGCCCGCCTGCTCGCCGTGATCGAGCACGACGTGAAGCGGCTCGACCGGCTGATCTCCGACATTTCCGACGCCAGCCGGCTCGATGCCGAGCTGCAGCGCCAGGACATGACCCTGGTCGATCTGCGCCGGCTGCTGAACACGCTGACCTCGGTCGCCAACGAGACCAAGCTCGGAACCGACGTCACCGTCGAGGTCCGCTTCGAGGGCCGCGGCGCCAACGACACCTTCTCGGTGCCCGGTCATGATTCGCGGCTCGGCCAGGTGATCTCCAACCTTCTCTCGAACGCGCAATCGTTCTCCGCGGCCGGCGGCAAGGTGCGCATCACCTGCCGGCGCGTGCGCTCGGAGATCGAGATCACCGTCGATGATGACGGTCCCGGCATTCGCGAGGACGCCCTGCAGCGCATCTTCGAGCGGTTCTATACCGACCGGCCGCACCAGGGCTTTGGCCAGAATTCCGGGCTCGGCCTGTCGATCTCCAAGCAGATCATCGACGCCCATGGCGGGCGGATCTGGGCCGAGAACCGGCCCGGCCCTGTTGACGCCGACGGACATCCGACCTCGGCCGGGGCTCGCTTCGTCGTCCGGCTGCCGGCGTCGTGACGAACGAAACGGCGAGCATCCATGCGTCTGCCGTCCAGGTGGGGGAGCAGGCCGTCCTGATCCGGGGCCCCTCCGGTTCCGGTAAATCCCGACTCGCCTTCGATCTGATCCTCGCCGGACGCGCGGGACAGCTGCCGCCAACGGTTCTGGTGGGCGACGACCGTGTTCATCTCGCCACACGCGGCGGGGAAATGTGGGTGAGCCCCGCGCCCGCTCTGGCCGGGCTGATCGAGATCCGCGGCCTTGGAATCCGCGCCTGCGACCATGTGTCGGAGGCGAAACTTGGGCTTGTGGTTGACCTGATGGCCGAGGACGCTGCCCGCCTGCCGAACGCCGAATCGCTTCGGATTCATCTCAACGGTATCGAATTGCCACGGATACCTGTCGGCCCGGGCTTCTCACCCCTCCCGCTGGTTGCAGCGGAACTAATTACCACTCAAGCTTTCATGTTCCGGTAATCTTTCGGCCGATTGTGTGGGGCAAATTGGTAACCATATCAGCCCCACTATCGCGACCGAGTAGACCGCCGCCCCCTCCCATTCTGTATGCCAGAATCCGGGAGACTCGCGAATATGCCCTCTTGCGCGAGGGCTCCGGATGGTCAAAGTGGCGCGTTCGTGCGGTGCACCCAAGGCGCCCGCGAGGAGTATCCGATGATTGGCCTGGTACTGGTGACCCATGGGCGCCTCGCCGACGAGTTCAGGGCGGCGCTGGAACACGTCATGGGTCCTCAAAAACAAATCGAAGCGGTCACGATTGGCGCCGACGATGATTCCGATCTCTGTCGCAGCGACATCATCGAAGCCGTGAACCGCGTCGACACCGGCGACGGTGTCGCCATTCTCACCGACATGTTCGGCGGCACGCCGTCGAACCTCGCCATCTCCTGCATGAGCCGGCCCAAGGTCGAGGTGCTCGCGGGCATCAACCTGCCCATGCTGGTGAAGCTCGCCAAGGTGCGCGAGGAGCGCTCGCTGCCCGACGCCATCGCCATGGCGCAGGAGGCGGGACGCAAATACGTCACCATCGCCAGCCGGGTGCTCGCCGGCAAATGAGCGACGAGGATGCTCAGCAGGACAACGTCGCCGGCCCGGCTGTCCCTGCCGGAGCCATCTCGCGAGAGCTGCTGATCACCAACAAGCGCGGCCTGCATGCGCGGGCCTCGGCGAAATTCGTGCAGATGGTCGAGAAGTTCCAGGCCGAGGTCTGGGTGACGCGCGGCGGCGAGACCGTCGGCGGCCGCTCGATCATGGGCCTGATGATGCTGGCGGCGGCGCCGGGAACCAAGATCCTGGTCTCCGCCACCGGGCCCGAGGCGGAGGCCGCGCTGCAGGCGATCACCGACCTGGTGAACGACAAGTTCCACGAAGAAGGCGTGTAAGGGCCTCCCGAAACGCGTTTCGCCATGCCGCAATGGGGCATTCTACCCGATTTGCGCCTATCCTCGCATAGCGACGCGGTAAGGATGGCATGTCCAGTAGCACTATTCGGCTGAGCGAGGCAGACCTGCGAGCCGTGGCTGAATACGCGGCCCTCTCTGCACATCCGGCGCTGGCGATCTTCGAACGCGACCGACCGGATGATCTTCGTGCACGAGCCGCAATACAGGCCGCCCGAAGCTTTGCGAGCGGCGGGAGTCGGAGCAAATCCCTACGGGATAGCGCGTGGGCGGCGCAGCGGGCGGCAATCGAAGCCCGCGATGAAGGGTTGCGCGCGGCCTATGAGGCCGCTCGCGCCGCCCTTGCCGCGGCGGGCGCGGGCTTCCTTCATCCCCTCGCGAACCCTTCCCAGGTCAAGCACATCCTCGGAGCTGCCGGCCACGCGGCGCGAGCTTTCGAAATCTCGGCCGGAGACGTTCCCGCCGTCGGCGCTGACTACCTCGCGCGATCACGGCTCCTTGCTTCTCGAGAGGTCGTGGACGTCCTCAGGCGTTATCCTGGTCCGCCGCCCGGAGGAGGCCGGGTCGGAGAGCTGATCCGCCAGCTCGATTCCCTGCTCCGGTGATCGGGAGGCCTCGCGCGCAGGAGCGCTTGGCCGGGACGACCGCGGAGCTATCCCCCCGATGCCTGAATATACACCTTCCAAACGATTGCAGGGCCCGCCTGGCCGTGGAAGAAGCGCTGCGTGGTCATAACCAGCGGCTCGGCTGTCGGGGCCTCCTTGGCCATCCAGGCCTCGCAGGCCGCGATCCGGTTGTCGGTGGTGTCGCAGATGCCGATGAACCCCTCGCGCTTGAGGTCCTCCAGCGCGCTCAGGCCGGAACTCCAGGTCTCCTCGGGCGTGGTGGGCACCGTGAACGGCCTTGGGTGGTCCGGGCTGTAGAAGGTCATCGGCGTGTTCATCTCGGCAAAGCCGGCCACCAGCGGCCAGGGCGAGCCGAATCGGGCATGCCAGGCCTTGGTCAGCTCCCGCGCCAGCTCCGAACGGGCGCCATAGCCGGTGGCGCCGTTCGGATTGGCGGCCATCTCGCGCCGGGCGATCCAGGGCGAGGCGATCAGCGTGAGCAGCGACAGGACGAGCCAGACGGCGGCGAGCCGCGGCAGCATGACCGATCGCAGCCGCAGCGCGGGAATTGCGACCAGCGCCAGCGGCACCAGGAAGAACAGCGAGATGCCCCAATCGGTCTTCATGTAGATCGTGAAGGCGAGGCCGCCGAGCGGCGGCCCGACGGCAACGATCGCCTGCACCAGCCAAACATTGATCGCCTGGCTTACATTCACGCCAGGATTGGGACCGCCGCGCCAGTTGCGGAAGGCGAATCGCGGCGGCCAGGCCATCACCAGCGCCGCCAGCGCCACCGGCAAAGCCAGCAGCGCCAGATTGTGGCCGACATAGCCGAGCACGAGCTCGGCGGCGCGGCCGCGATCCGACAGCGTATAGACATCCCCGGCATAGGTGATGGCGACGAAATCGACCCGCCACAGCCACACCAGATGCGGGATCATCGCCACCAGCATGGTGACGATCGCGACCCACGGCGCGGGCGACGCCAGGAAGCGCAACCGTTCCGGGTGCAGCAGCGCCGCAAGGCCGATGGCGCCGATCATGGTCAGCACCCAGTATTTGGTCATCAGCGCCGCCGCGCCGGCGAGGCCGAGCCACAGGCCGGAGGCGGCGCTGCGCTTTTCGAACGCGTTGAGATAGGCCAGCACCAGCAGCGGCAGGGTCAGCAGCTGGACCAGGTCGGCGTTGTACTTGAAGCCCTTGAAATTGAAGATCGGGTACAGCGCAACCATCACCACGACGAAGAAGGCGCGGCGGCGGTCGACCACCTTGAGGCTCGCGAGCCAGACGATGACGAGGCCGCTGCCGTTCACGGCCATCGCCAGCGCATAGGTCGCCCAGTCCTTGACCGGAAACACCGCGAACCACAGCCCCGCGATCCAGCCCGACAGCGGCGGATGCTTGCCGTAGCCGAGCAGGAAGCGGCTGCCCCAGGCATAGGCCTCGGCGACGTCCATATGGACGTCCTGCGCCGCCTTCAGATTGGTCAGGATCGCCGTCCACAGCACGGCATGGACGACCGCGAAGGTGACGACGACCCAGAGCGACGTTGCCGGCGCCGTGGCGCGCGCCACCAGCCAGGCGGAGATTCGCCGCGGTCCGAGACGGCCGCGCATGCGCGCCGCGAGAGGCGGAAGAGAGGTACTCGACATCCGCCCTCGGTAGCCTGTTTTGGCGGCGCGGGGAATCAGCTTGCCGTGAAGAAAGCCCCTGGAAATTCAGCAATATGGTTGCTGGTGAGGGGCTTGGGGTGCTATCTGCGCGACCCATGACGACCGCCCCCATTCCCAACATCCGCAACTTCTCCATCGTCGCCCATATCGACCATGGAAAGTCCACTTTGGCCGACCGCCTGATCCAGATGACGGGCGGGCTGTCGGACCGCGAGATGGCGGGCAAGGAGCAGGTGCTCGATTCGATGGACATCGAGCGCGAGCGCGGCATCACCATCAAGGCGCAGACCGTGCGCCTGCGTTACCATGCCAAGGACGGCAAGGATTACATCTTCAACCTGATGGACACGCCCGGCCACGTCGACTTCGCCTACGAAGTCTCCCGGTCGCTGGCGGCCTGCGAAGGCTCGCTGCTGGTGGTCGACGCCAGCCAGGGCGTCGAGGCGCAGACGCTCGCCAACGTCTACCAGGCGCTCGACAACAATCACGAGATCGTCCCGGTCCTCAACAAGATCGACCTGCCGGCGGCCGAGCCCGAGAAGATCAAGCAGCAGATCGAGGACGTGATCGGTATCGACGCCTCCGACGCGGTGATGATCTCCGCCAAGACCGGCCTTGGCATTCCCGACGTGCTGGAGGCGATCGTCACCCGCCTGCCGCCGCCCAAGGGCGACCGCGAGGCGACCCTGAAGGCGCTGCTGGTCGACAGCTGGTACGACGTCTATCTCGGCGTCGTCGTGCTGGTGCGCATCGTCGACGGCGTGATGAAGAAGGGCCAGCGCGTCCGGATGATGGGCACCGGGGCCGCCTATGACGTCGAGCGCGTCGGCTTCTTCACGCCGAAGATGACGCAGGTCGACGAGCTCGGGCCCGGCGAGATCGGCTTCATCACCGCCGCGATCAAGGAGGTGGCCGACACCCGCGTCGGCGACACCATCACCGACGACCGCAAGCCGGTCTCGGAGATGCTGCCGGGCTTCAAGCCGGCCATCCCGGTCGTGTTCTGCGGCCTGTTCCCGGTCGATGCCGATGATTTCGAAACATTGCGCGCCGCAATGGGCAAGCTCCGGCTCAACGACGCCAGCTTCTCGTTCGAGATGGAAACCTCGGCCGCGCTCGGCTTCGGCTTCCGCTGCGGCTTCCTCGGCCTCTTGCATCTGGAGATCATCCAGGAGCGTCTCTCCCGCGAGTTCGATCTCAACCTCATCGCGACCGCGCCGAGCGTCATCTACAAGATGAAGCTGACCGACGGCGAGGAGATCGAGATCCACAACCCGGTCGACATGCCCGACGTGGTCAAGATCGCCGAGATCCAGGAGCCCTGGATCGAGGCGACGATCCTGACGCCGGACGAATATCTCGGCAGCGTGCTCAAGCTCTGCCAGGACCGCCGCGGCAATCAGAAGGAGCTGACCTACGTCGGCAGCCGCGCGATGGTCAAATACGACCTGCCGCTCAACGAGGTGGTGTTCGACTTCTACGACCGGCTGAAATCGGTCTCCAAGGGCTACGCCTCGTTCGACTATCATTTGACCGACTACAAGCCGGCCGATCTCGTGAAGATGCAGATCCTCGTCAACAACGAGCCGGTCGATGCGCTGTCGATGCTGGTGCACCGGACCCGCGCCGAAGGCCGGGGACGCGCCATGGTCGAGAAGATGAAGGACCTGATTCCGCCGCACATGTTCCAGATCCCGATCCAGGCGGCGATCGGCGGCAAGGTGATCGCGCGCGAGACCGTGCGCGCGCTGCGCAAGGACGTCACCGCGAAGTGCTACGGCGGCGACATCACCCGCAAGCGCAAGCTTCTGGAGAAGCAGAAGGAAGGCAAGAAGAAGATGCGGCAGTTCGGCAAGGTCGACATCCCGCAGGAAGCCTTCATCGCCGCCCTCAAGGTGGATAGCTGAGGCGCGGGCCCGCCCCCCTCTCTGGTTTCATCAGCATGATAGGCTGAAGAAAATCCGGATTCCAAAGCGGAACCAGCGCTCCCGTGCAACTACGGTATCTGTTCCTTAATGGTATCCTGAGACCCTTGCCGCAAAGCAAGGAATGCCCCGAATGTCCCGCCTCCGGTCGATCTCCGCCCGCCTGATCATCGCGCTCTCGCTGACCGTCGCCATCGCCTGTGCCGTGCTCGGCACCTTCTCCGTCATCCAGCAGCGCGCTCTGACCCGACTGGCGCTGGAGCAGCAACTCAAGCTGCAGTTCGACAGCGTGTCGGCCGGCATCGACTATGAAGGCCGCGCCGCGCTGGCGGTCAGCTCCACCCTGGCGGCGCTGCCCCCGATCGCCGACGCCTACCTCAAGGGCGACCGCGACGCGCTTGGCGCCCTGCTCGGCGGCGCCATGACGTCGCTGAAGGCGCAGGGCATTCCGCTGGTGAACGTATGGGCGCCGCCGGCCACCAATTTCTATCGCGTGCATGAGCCCAAGGTGTTCGGCGACGACACCTCGAAGCGCCGCATCACCGTGGTGCAGGCCAACCAGACCGGCCGCCTGATCGCCGGCGTCGAGCAGAGCCGGCTGTCGCTCGGCATCTTCGGCATGACCCCGATCGTGCGCGACGGCAAGGTGATCGCGACCGTCGACGTCGGCGCCGCCTTCGGCAAGGAATTCGTCGAGCGCGCCAAGCAGCGCTTCGGCATCGATCTCGCCGTCTACTGGATCAACGACGGCCAGCCGAAGCGGCTGTCCTCGACGTTCGGCGACGAGACCGTCGCCACCCCGGACGAGGTGCTCGCGGTGTTCAAGGGCACGGCGCTGCTGCGCGATGCCACCCTGGCCGGCAAGCCCGCCGCGGTCTATGCCGGGCAGATCAGGAACTACGCCGGCGACCCGATCGCCGTGCTGGAGCTGATCAAGGACACAACCGCCTATGAGGCCGCCGCCGCCAGCGCGCAGCAGCAGCTGATCATCGGCACGGTCGTAATCCTGCTGCTCGCCGTCATCGTCGCGCTGTTCGTCGCCCGCGGCATCTCGCGCCCGCTGGTCGCCATCACCGCCGTCATGCACCGGCTGTCGAGCGGCGACACCGAGGTCGCGATCCCCGGCGGCCAGCGCAAGGACGAGCTCGGCACGATGGCGCAGGCGGTCGACGTGTTCCGCCGCAACATGATCGAGACGGCCAGCCTGCGCGAGGCGCAGGAGGCGACGCAACACCGCGCCGAGCAGGAGAAGCAGGCGCTGCAGCGGCAGATGGCCGACCGGTTCGAGGCCGACGTCAAGGGCGTGGTGTCCTCGGTTGCCAAGGCCACGGCGGACATGGAGCGCGTCGTCCACGAGATCACGGTCAGCGTCAACGGCACCTCGCAGCGCGCAGCGGCCGCCGCTGCCGCGTCCGAGGAAGCCTCGAGCGGCGTGTCGACCGTCGCTGCGGCCTCCGAGGAGCTCGCCTCCTCGGTGACCGAGATCGGTCGCCAGGTCGCGCATTCCAGCAAGGTGGCCGATGCCGCGGTCGTCAAGGCGCGCCAGACCACCGAGATGGTCGGCAGCCTCGCCGCAGCCGCCGAGAGGATCGGCGATGTGTTGCGCCTGATCGACGCGATCGCGAGCCAGACCAACCTGCTGGCGCTCAACGCGACCATCGAGGCGGCGCGTGCCGGCGAGGCGGGCCGCGGCTTCGCGGTCGTGGCAGCCGAGGTCAAGGAGCTGGCCGGACAGACCGCCAAGGCGACGGAGGAGATCGCCGGCCAGGTCACCTCGATCCAGGCCGCGACGTCCGACTGCGTGACCGCCATCGGCGGCATCAGCACAACGATCCAGGAGATCAGTGGCATTGCCGCGACCATCGCCGCCGCCGTCGAGCAGCAAGACTCGGCGACGCGCGAGATCGCGCGCAGCGTCCAACAGGCGGCGTCCGGGACCAACGAGGTATCGCAGAACGTCGTCGGCGCCAGTGACGCCGCCGAGCAGTCACGCGAGCTCGCCGACCACGTCATGGTCGCCACGCGCGACCTCGGCAAGCGTGCGAACGACCTGTTCAAGAGCGTCGACACCTTCCTCGCCGGCCTGTGCAAGGCGGCGTAGCGAGCGACTTTCGCCATCCCGCCCTCTTGGCTCGCAGCCTTCCAAGGCGGCGAGCTCCAAAATCGGTGTCGTCCCCGCGTTCGCGGGGACGACGCTGGTGATGAGGTAACAGCCGGGCCTCCGCTTCAATCGCCGGTCGCGAGTGCAAAGCCCTCGTCGAGCCAGCCGGTGATGCCGCCGATCATCATCTTCACGGGCCGTCCCAGCCGCGCAAGCCGGATCGCGGCGCGGTTGGCGCCGTTGCAGTGCGGACCGGCGCAGTAGACCACGAACAGCATGTCCCTCGCGTACTCGGCCATCCGCTCCGCGGTCATGGTCCGGTGCGGGATATTGATGGCGCCGGTGATGTGCCCCTTGGCAAACGAGGCCGGGCCCCTGACATCCACCAGGATGAAGTCCGGAGCTGCTGCATGCAGACTCTCGTGCACGTCCCAGCAATCGGTCTCGAATGAGAGCATCGCCTCGAAATGGGCGAGCGCCTGGGCTGACGGGGCTGCGGGCACCTCGGTGACATGGGTCGTCATCGTCTCTCTCCTGCGACGTTGCGTGAGCTCCTCCAATCTCGCGCGCTACCCGGGGCGACCCAAGTGACGGATCGGACAAAGTTCGGTAAGTTTCCGCCAATGCCCCGCGCCGCAACCCATGCTCCACACCCGAATCCGGGATTGGTCGCCGTCATCACCTATGACGGGCTGTGCACGTTCGAGTTCGGCATCGCGGTCGAAGTCTTCGGGCTGCCGCGGCCGGAGTTCGACTTCCCTTGGTATCAGTTCACGGTGGTCTCTGCCGAAGCGCGGCGTGCCCGCGCGACCGGCGGCATCGTGGTCGAGGCCGGCGCGCCCCTGTCACGCCTGAAGCAGGCCAGCACGATCATCGTTCCAGGATGGCGCGATCGCACCGAGCGGCCGCCCGAGCGCCTGCTGCGCGCCATCGCGCAGGCGGCCGCGCGCGGCGCGCGGTGCTTGTCGATCTGCTCCGGCGTGTTCGTTCTGGCCGCCGCTGGCCTGCTCGACGGCAGGCGCGCCACCACGCATTGGCGGCACATTCCCGACCTGAAGCGGCTCTATCCGAATATTCGCGTCGAAGAGGACACGCTCTATGTCGACGAGGGCAATGTTATCACCTCGGCCGGCAGCGCGGCGGGCATCGACGCCTGCCTGCATCTGGTCCGGCGCGATTTCGGCAGCAAGGTTGCGAACAGCGTTGCCCGGCGGCTGGTGATGCCGCCGCACCGGGACGGCGGGCAGGCGCAATACGTCGTCGCACCGGTCCAGGCCCGCCCGGGACGGACGATCGGCGACGTCATGGATTGGGCACGGGGGCGACTGGCGCAGCCGATTGCGGTCAGCGCGATGGCAAAACGCGCCGGGATGAGCGAGCGGACCTTGCTGCGGGCGTTCCAGGACAGCACGGGCGCGAGCCCTGCGGCCTGGCTGCAGCAGGAGCGCATGACGCGGGCGCGGGAGCTGCTGGAGAATGCGACGCTCTCCCTGGCGGACATCTCGGCGCAGTGCGGCTACCGGTCGCTCGAAACGTTTCGCGTCGCTTTCCGGCGCATCGTCGGAACGTCGCCCGCGGCCTATCGGCGGCGCTTCGAGGCGCGTCCAACAGCGGCCAACGTCGCTCGCTCAAGCCACCAGCGCGTTGCCGGGTGAGGTACCGTCCATGGCATCCCGCTGCGCCTGCAAGAGCCGGACGATGTCGACATTGGGCCGGGGCCGGCTGAACAGATAGCCCTGCCCTTCATGGCAGCCCTCGGCGCGCAGACAGCGCAGCTCCGCCTCGGTCTCGACGCCCTCGGCCGTGATGATGACGCCGAGCCCCTTGCCCAGGCTGACGATCGAGCGGACGATCGCCTGCGCCTCGCGATTGGCCGCGAGACCGCGGATGAAGGACTGATCGACCTTGATCTTGTCGAACGGAAAGCTGCGCAGATAGCTCAGGCTGGAATAGCCAGTGCCGAAATCGTCCATCGAGATGCGCACGCCCAGCGCGCGCAGCGCATGCAGGGTGGCCAGCACCTGGCCGCTCTTCTCCAGCACCAGCGTCTCGGTGATCTCGAGCTCGAGCCGGCTCGGCGGCAGGCCCGACTGCTTCAGCACGTCCATCACCAGCGACAGCACGTTGCCGACGCGGAACTGCAGCGGCGACATGTTCACGGCGACACGGACGTCGTCCGGCCATTTCGCGGCGTCGTTGCAGGCGTGCCGCAACATCGCGCGGCCGAGCGCCGAGATCAGGCCGGTCTCCTCGGCGACCGGGATGAACTCCGACGGCGGGATCATGCCGCGCTCTGGATGCGGCCAGCGCGCCAGCGCCTCGAAACCGGTGATGCGTCCGGTCGAGAGGTCGATCAGCGGCTGATAATGCGGCTGCAGCACGTCGCGCTGGATGGCCTCGCGCAGCTCGGATTCGATCTTGCGCCGGCTCTGCGCCCGCGCATCCATGCCGGATTCGAAATAGCTGAAGGAGCCGCGCGTCTCGTTCTTCGCGCGCGACAGCGCCATGTCGGCATTCTTGAGCAGCTTCTCGGCGTCGTCGCCATCGTTCGGCGCCATGGCGATTCCAATCGTGGCACCGATCGTCACCGAACTGCCGTCGATGAGATAGGGATCGGCGATCGCCTCCAGCAGCCGGCGGCAGAGCTGGGCCGCATCCTCCGGCCGCGCCTGCCCGCCCTGCACCACCGCGAACTCGTCGGAGTTCAGTCGCGCGACGATGTCCTCCTGACGCAGGACCGAGCGCAGCCGCTTGCCGACCCCGCGCAACAGCCGGTCGCCGACCGCGTGGCCGAGGGTATCGTTGATCGACTTGAAATTATCGAGGCCGAGCACCAGCACGGCGATCTTCTCGGAGCCGCGCCGCATCTGGGTGAGCTTGTCATCGATCTTCTGGCGCAGCAGGTTGCGGCTCGGCAGGCCGGTCAGTGCGTCGTGCTGGGCCAGGAAGGCGAGCCGCGCCTCGGCGCGCTTGCGTTCGGTGATGTCCATCAGCGCCAGCAGCACCGCGGGCTGGGCGTTGTGGACGAGATGGCGCGAATAGATCGCGAGATCGATCAGGGCGCCATCGGCGCGGACATGCTTCCAGGTGCGCGCCGCCTGCTCCTCGCTGGACTGCTCGCCTGCCCAGGGCGGCTCGCTATCATAGGCCTGCAGGCTGCGGATGCTGAGCCGCTCGAAGGCGTCCCGGCTGTAGCCGTAATGCTGGGCCGCCGCTTCGTTGACGCCGAGCACGCGCCCGTCATCCGTCGCGCAGACGATCATCGGCACCGGATTGCCGTCGAACAGCAGGCGGAACGACTCCTCGCGCTGCTTCAATTCGGTGATGTCGACGCGCAGGCCAACGATGCCGCCATCGCCGGTCAGACGCTCCTCGATCAGGATGGTACGGCCGTCCGACAGCTTCTGCTCATGGCGACCGCTCGGATGAAACAGCTTTTCGAGCCGCTCGGCGATCCACTCCTCCTCGCGGCCCGCGGCTTCCGGATAGTCGCCGCGGGCAACGCCGATCCGGATCGTATCCTGCAGCCGGGCGCCGGATTCGAACAGGTCCGAGCTGCGGTTGTAGATTTCGGCGTATTTCTTGTTCCAGAGAATGTAGCGGCCGTCGGCGTCGAGGAACACGATCCCCTCGGGAAGAATGTCGATCGCTTCGATGAGCCGATCATGCGCCTTCTTCGCCTCAGCCATCGCCACTTCGGCGCACTTGCCGCCGATCTCATCGACGGGGGCGAGCTTGCGCAAATTGTGCCAACGCAATCTCGGGCTTGGCTTGACCGGGTGAACTGCATCGCGGGCGCTTGGCACGCGATTGCGCTTTTTTGCCGTGGGTGGCCGAACGGGCCGCATCGCGTGCCTCACTCTCCTTCTCGAACGGCAGTTTTCGGCCACGTTTCTGAAAAAATGGTATCTTGATGCAGGGCGCGACAGCCACTGGTTACGGGAACAGGTGGATGCACTCGCGCATTTGGAGAGTTGAGACTTGCGCGGAGGATCAACCAAGGGCTGCTGTACAACCAGCGATAAGTGACGTCGGTTGCCACGGGCCAGAAAAGACCCGCATACCGTGCAATGGCCCTGCGCTTATTGTTCATTTACCGAACGAAGTCACGCAATTGAGCCGTGTTCAGCCGGTTCCGCCAATCCGGCAGCAGGGTTAGAGCCAGGTTAAAACGGCCCGAATGACCCGCTGTTGACGTAGAATTGGGCAACTCGGCCGGTCGGCAGACGCTACACTGGCGCCATGCATGTCCGCCTGATTCTGGTCGCCATCATCAGTTCGGCCGTCATTGCCGTGGCGGCCCCGGCCCATGCCCAGGACAAGGGCAGCGTCGAGCCAAAGGCCCTGCCGCCATTGGCGCATCCGGACGATCCGAATACGCCGGCCAAGGAGCTGTTCGCCCGGAGGATCCTGCCGTCGGCGCAACCGACCAGGGTGATCGGCACCTATAATCGCGGCTGCATCGCCGGAGCCGAGCGAATGCCGGTCAACGGCGAGGGCTGGCAGGTGATGCGGCTGTCGCGCAACCGCAATTTCGGCCATCCCAACCTGATCGCGCTGCTGAAGCGGCTGGCGACCCGCGCGCACAAGGATGCCGGCTGGCCCGGCATCCTGGTCGGCGACATCGGCCAGCCGCGCGGCGGACCAGCGCTGTCCGGCCATGCCAGCCATCAAATCGGGCTCGACGCCGACATCTGGCTGACGCCGATGCCTGACCACAGGCTGTCGCGCAACGAGCGCGAGGAGATGTCGGCGGTCATGATGGTTCGGCCTGATCGCCTCGATGTCGATCCGCGGGTGTTCACGAAGGGCCACGTCGCCGTGATCCGCGCCGCGGCCCAGGAGCCGTCGGTGCAGCGCATCTTCGTCAACGCCGCGATCAAGAAGGCGCTGTGCCGGGACGCGAGGGGGGACCGTAGCTGGCTCACCAAGGTGCGGCCGTGGTGGGGCCACGACTATCACTTCCACATCCGCATGGTGTGCCCGCCGGGCAATCCGGACTGCCACGGCCAGACCAACCAGGAGGGCGGCGATGGCTGCGGCGACCTCGACTATTGGTTCTCGGATGCGGTGCTGCATCCGCTGCCGCCGAAAGAGCCCCCTAAGCCGCCGCAACCGCTGACGATGGCGCAACTGCCGCCTGGCTGCCGAGCGGTGCTGCATGCGCCGGACGCCAAGAATTGATTCGGCCGACGCTGCCGTGATTGGGAGTCGCAGCGGCGGGACGATTGCCATAGGATGATATTGCTCGCGCCGTCAGCGCGGCGATCGAAGGGGATGACGGTCCCTCCACCTCCTGTTATCGCGGTATCAAGATGCCGCGCGCCGCTGCGCGGCGTAACAGTCGCGAGTCCGTCATGATCCTGATCCGTCCCGCCACGACCGCCTTCCTCGTTACGGTGGCCGCGAGCTCGGCTGCGGTTGCCGCCGAACCGAGCGGCTGCGACAAGTTCAAATGGGACATCGCGCGCGAGCGCGCCGCGCTGACCGCAGCCGACCGCGAGAAGCTCGTATCTGGCGCCGAGATGGCCGCTATTCCCGCGACCGGGATTGTGCTGGAGCTGCGTCCGACGGCTGACGCCAAGCTGGCGATGCCGCCGGAGCGCGCGCCCAGGGACGGCAGCTTCGCCGGCCTCACGCGGATCGCCGGAGCGCCCAAGGCCGGCGTCTACACCATCAGCCTGTCGGCCGCGGCCTGGATCGACGTGGTGCAGGACGGCAAGATCCTCAAGCCGGCCGGCTTCAGCGGCGCCACCGATTGCGACGGCATTCGCAAGACCATGAAGTACGAGCTGGGATCAAAGCCTTTCGTGCTGCAGGTCAGCGGCGCGCCGGAGAATGCGATCTCGATCGCCGTCCTGCCGGCGGCAGAATGACGCTCAAACCCCCGCGACCGACGACCAGACACTGGCCAGCTTGCGCTTCATCCGCTCCTTGCGCGTCAGCACCGGCACATCCTCCTCGTCCTCCGGCAGACGCAGTCCGACCACGTTGACCCGGCCGCCGGAGATCGAGCGGGCGACCAGCACGATGGTGTCGAGCGCCACGGTCGCGCCTTCCTTCGGCGCGTTGTCGAGATGGATGTCGAAATAGTCGGCGAGCGTCAGCTTGTCCTCGCCCTCGCCGAGCTTGACGCCATAGATGCCGGCGACCTCGTCGAGCGTATGCTCGGCCGAGACCATGAAGTCGCCGAGCAGATGCGGGTCGGGCGCGGCCGACGGCGGCATGTCGACGAAGAAGCGGTCGAGCGACTCGGCCTTTTCCGGCGGCGCCAGCAGATAGAGATAGTCCCCCGGCGCGATCGGCTCGGCCTCGGGCGGCGACAGAATCTGCTCGTTACGGATCACCAGGGTCGGCTTCGACCAGGACGGGATCAGGCCGCGGCGGAAGTACAGGCTCTTGGAGCGGATCGAATAGCCGACCAGCTGCTGCTCGAGCTGGCCGGGCAGATCGAGCTCGATGCGGCGCGGGCCCCGATCGGTGCGCGGCAGCGCCACGTGCAGCTTGCGCGCGGCCACGCCGAGCGTCCAGCCCTGCGCCAGCAGCGAGATGATCACGACCACGAACGCGACGTCGAAATAGAGATAGGCGCTGGACAGGCCGACCAGCAGCGGGATCGAGGCGAGGAAGATCGCGACCGCGCCGCGCAGGCCGGTCCAGGCGATGAACGCCTTCTCCCGCCAGTTGAAGCGGAACGGATAGAGGCAGACGAACACCGCAACGGGTCGCGCCACCAGCATCAGCATCAGCGCAACAGCAATCGCCGGCAGCAGGCTGTCGAGCAGCCGCTGCGGCGACACCAGCAGCCCGAGCAGCACGAACATCACGATCTGGGCGAGCCACGTCGCGGCATCGAGGAAGGTGACGACAGAGTTGTGCGCGCGGGTCGGCCGGTTGCCGACGATGAGGCCGGCGAGATAGACCGCGAGGAAGCCGGAGCCGTGGGCGATCTGCGCCATGCCGAAGATCACCAGCGCGGCGGTGGTCACGAATGGCGCGTGGAGGCCCTGCGGCAGCGCGACCTTGTTGAGGCCGATGACGACGAGGCGGCCGCCGACGATGCCGAACAGCGTGCCGAGCACCGCCTCGCGGATCAGCTCAAACACGAAATGTCCGAACGACCCGTGACCGACCGAGATCAGCTCGACCAGCATCAGGGTGAGGAACACCGCGAACGGATCGTTGCTGCCGGACTCCGCCTCCAGCGTGGCACCGACACGCGGGCGCAGCCGCAGGCCCTGGGCGTGGACCAGCAGGAACACGGCCGCCGCATCCGTCGAGGCGATGACGGCGCCGACCAGCATCGCCTCGGTCCAGCCGAGGTCGAGGGCATATTTCGCCACCGGCGCGGTGATGAAGGCGGTCATGAGCACGCCGACGGTCGCAAGCACCATCGAGGGCGCCAGCACAGTACGGATGCTCTGGAAGCGCGTACGCAGACCGCCGTCGAACAGGATCAGCGCCAGCGCGACGGAGCCCACCAGATAGGTGGTACGGACGTCCTGAAATTCGATATGACCAGGGCCGGAATCGCCCGCCAGCATGCCGATCACCAGGAACACCAGCAGCAGCGGCGCGCCGAAGCGCAACGCCAGCAGGCTCGACAGGATGCCGGCCATCACGAGGACCGCACCGAGGAGGATCGCAATGCTGACGGCGTCGAGGGATGACATGAAAAAACGTTGATGGATCCGAGTTTTACATCCTTATCGTCGCCACACTTGCACGCCAACCGGATTTGCTCTTATCGCGGCGATATGCCCATTTTTCCATCCTTGCCCGCGTTCGGGGTATATTTCGCGGCAATCGCCTGTGACGAAAACGAACTAAATTCCGCTGATCCGGCCAACCCGCGCCACTGTTCCCCTCCGAGACCCCGCTGATGGACCTCGACCTGAAAGACGTTCTCGACTTCCTGCAGACCGTTGGCCGCTCGATCGGCGCCGAGGTCACCTCGCCGTGGTTCTATCTTCAGCTCGGGCTGGTGCTGAGCGGCGCCGGCATCGCCTTTGCGGCGAGCGCCGCCGTGCGTGCGCGCATCGACCTGACTTCGCTGGCGATGGGCTGGCCTGGCCCGCTGCGGCAGCTGCTACGGGTGCTGCTGGAGAGCGTCACCACGGTCGTGTTCGTGATCCTGATGCGGATCGCCCGCACCGGCATGTTGCTGTGGACCTGGCCGAGCCGCAGCTACCTGCTCGCCGTCGCGCTCAAGCTGGCGCTCGCCTGGCTCGTGATCCGGCTGATCACCTCGGTGATCCGCAGCACCTTCATCGTGCAGATCGTGTCGATCTCGGCCTGGCTGGTGGCCGCGCTCAGCATCATCGGCCAGCTCGACAACGTCGTCGACGCGCTCGATTCCATCTCGGTCGTGCTCGGCGGCCTCAGGCTGACGCCGCTGCTGGTGATCAAGCTCGGCGTGCTGCTGCTCGCGGTGCTGTGGCTGACCAACATCGCCAGCAATTTCGTCGAGAGCCGCATCACGCGCTCGACCGACCTGACGCCGTCGATCCAGGTGCTCCTGATCAAGATGGTCCGCATGGGCCTGATGATCCTCGGCGTCGCGATTGCGATCAGCGCGGTCGGCATCAACCTGTCGGCGCTCGCGATCTTCTCCGGCGCCGCCGGTGTCGGTATCGGCCTCGGCCTGCAGCGCATCGTCGCCAATTTCGTCGCCGGCATCATCCTGCTGGCCGACAAATCGGTGAAGCCGGGCGATCTCGTGACCATCGGCGACAGCTCGGGGCGCATCAGCGCGATGAACACGCGCTACATCTCGGTCGCCGCCGGCGACGGCCGCGAGTTCCTGATCCCGAACGAGGACCTCGTCACCCAGAAGGTGACCAACTGGACCTACACCGACAAGAACACGCTGGTGAAGGTCAATTTCGGCACCAACTACGACGCCGATCCCCGGGTCGTCTGCAAGCTCGCCACCGAGATCGCGGCCGAGACGCCGCGCACCTTGAAATCGAAGGCGCCGAACTGCCTGCTGACCGAGTTCACCGAGGCCGGCATGAAGTTCTCGCTGACCACATGGATCGCCGACCCCAGCTACATGGACAGCGTCAAGAGCGAGGTGATGCTGGCGCTGTGGGAGGCCTTCAAGCGCGAGGGCATCAGGGTGCCGTATCCGGTGCGAGAGCTTCGCGTTCGCGGAGGTGCGCTGCCGGTGGAGACCACGCTGGAGGTGCCGACCGGCTAGGCGGCAGATCCGGCCGTGCACACCCGGCTTGCACCGGCCGGCACGATCATTAAATTAGGCGATCACCCCGCGACACCCCTGAGAACGAAACAGGCCCATGAACTATATCGAAGCGACCGACACCGCTGCGCGCAAGAACGGCCAGATCAAGCTGCACGGCCCGAGCGGCTTTGCCGGCATGCGCAAGGCCGGCGCGCTGGTGTCGAAGTGCCTCGATGCGCTCACCGACATCGTCAAGCCGGGCGTGCCGACCTCGCGGATCGACGATTTCGTCCGGGACTTCGCCTTCAGCCACGGCGCCTATCCGGCGACGCTGATGTATCGCGGCTATCGCTACTCGACCTGCACGTCGATCAACCACGTGGTCTGCCACGGCATGCCGAACGACCGGCCGCTGAAGGAAGGCGACATCATCAATGTCGACGTCACCTTCATCGTCGACGGCTGGTACGGCGATTCCAGCCGCATGTATGCGATCGGCCCGATCGCGCGCAAGGCCGAGCGGCTGATCGAGGTCACCTACGAATCGATGATGCGCGGCATCGCCGCGGTGAAGCCCGGCGCCACCACCGGCGACATCGGCCATGCGATCCAGAGCTTCGTCGAGCCGCAGGGCATGAGCGTGGTGCGCGACTTCTGCGGCCATGGTCTCGGCCGGCTGTTCCATGACGAGCCGAACATCATCCATGTCGGCCGTCCCGGCGAGGGCGTGCTGCTCAAGCCCGGCATGTTCTTCACCATCGAGCCGATGATCAATCTTGGCAAGCCGCATGTGAAGATCCTGTCCGACGGCTGGACCGCGGTGACGCGGGACCGCTCACTGTCGGCGCAGTTCGAGCATTCGGTCGGCGTCACCGCCGACGGCGTCGAGATCTTCACGCTCTCGGAGCGCCATGGAGAGAAGCCGCTGACGCAGGTGTGAGCGGGCTCCTGGCCGAATGGCCGCCGGGCGTCCGATTGTTGCCATGCCCGGCTGATCGACTGCCGCTTCCGTCGCATTCGACTGCGGGAGGCTGCTCTGACCAACGCAACACGCCGTGGCGTTCTCGGCCTGCTCTCGGCGGGCGCAGCGCTGCTGACGCCGCCGGCGCGCGCCGCGTCGGAGACAGCTCCCGCATCGGCGAATGCCGACGACGCCTGCATCCTGACGCCGCAGTCGGAATCCGGTCCCTATTATCTCGATCCCAAGCTGGTGCGCGCCGAGATCGCCGAGGACCGGCCGGGCGTGCCGCTCAGGCTGCGCCTTCGCGTCATCGAGGCCGGCTCCTGCGCGCCACTCCCCGGCGCGCGCGTCGACATCTGGCACTGCGATGCCCGCGGCATCTATTCGGGCTATCCCGGCCAGAGCGACACTCACAAGCTCGACCAGAGCGGAAAGACGTTCCTGCGCGGCACGCAGATGGCCGACGCCGCCGGCTGGGCCGGCTTCAGGACCATCTATCCCGGCTGGTATGCCGGCCGCGCCACCCACATCCACTTCAGGGTGTTTGTCGACGAGGCCACGGTGCTGACCGGACAAACCTTCTTTCCCGAGGCGCTGAACGAGTTCATCTACACCAACGTGCCCGACTACACGGGACGGCCGAAGCAACGGCTCGTCATCAATGCCAACGACCGCGTCGCGACCGAGGCCGATCCCGAACACCGCGCGCATTGCGCGGTGAAGGAGGAGCGCGATCACTATCTGGCGACCCTCAGGTTGGCCGTAAGCCGCAACCCGGCCGCCGCGGTCGAGATGCCCACTGGCAAGTTGCCGCCCGCACCCTGGATCAAGGACCGGCTGGCGGCGCTGGTGCCCGGGCTCAAGCGCAGCCCGTTCTGATCATTTCGGCTCGGTGAACTGATAGGCCAGCGCCGCGAGCGGCAGCGCCGTGCCGAGCGCGGCGGCGGCCGTCCAGCCGCCATGCGCATATGCCCAGGCACCGATCCCGGAGCCCGCCGCCCCGGCGACGAAGAAGGTGGTCATATAGAGCCCGTTCAGCCGGCTGCGCTGGCCGGCGCCGAGCACGAACAGCACGCGATAGCCGAGGATGAGACTGAGCTGCGCGCCGCAATCGATGGCGATGGCGGCGATCACCAGCGTGGCCAGCGACCCGTTCGTTCCGAGTGGAACCGAAAGCGTCAACGCGAAGCCGATCGCGCACATCAGCATCGATGCGACGGTCGCCGGTCGCGTCCAGCCGCGATCGGCGATGCGGCCGGCGACCGGCGCCATGATCGCGCCGGCGACGCCGGCCAGCGCGAACAGGGCGATGCCGGTCTGCGACATCCGGAAATCGGACCCGGCCAGCAGCAGCGGGGACGTGGTCCAGAACACGCTGAAGCCGCCGAACAGCGCGGCCTGGTAGAGCGCGCGGCGGCGCAGCGCCGGCGTGTCGCGATAGAGCTCGACCATCGAGCCGAGCAGCTGGCCGTAGCTCAGCCGCGCCTGCGGCTCACGCGGCGGCAGGGCGAGGCGCAACACCCCGGCCAGGATCACCATGGCAAGCGCCGAGGCCGCATAGATCACGTGCCAGGAGGCATGCGCCGCGACGAAACTCGCAAGCGGCCGTGCCAGCATGATGCCGAGCATCAGGCCGGTGGTGACGTTGCCGACGGTGCGGCCGCGGATCGCCTCCGGCGCCATATGCCCGGCATAGGGGATCAGGATCTGCACCGCGACCGAGCCGAAGCCGATCAGCAGCGCCGAGAGCAGGAATGTCGACGGGCTCGTCGCCAGGGCCGCACAACCGAGCGCGGCCGCGCCGACGATGATGGTCATGATGACGAGCTTGCGGTTCTCGATGAGATCGCCGAGCGGCACCACGAACAAGAGACCTGCGCCGTATCCGATCTGGCTCATCGTCACCAGCAGTCCCGCGAGCGCCGGCCGCAGCCCGAGGTCGGCGCTGATCGGCCCGATCAGCGGCTGCGCGTAATAGATGTTGGCGACGATCAGCCCGCAGGAAAAGGCCAATAACAGCGTGATCCAGGCCGACAGCGAGTCGCCGGAATCGGACGTGATGGTGGTCAACGCGGATCTCTCTCGGACTGAACAGGCAGGCCATAGGGCCTTATGAGAACGGAGGCTGTCGAGCTGTGATTTTGCATCGCAGCATTCAAGCCCGACATAGGTGCTGAGGTCCCCGCACCAATTCACGTCTGCGTGGGCGCGGCACCGGGCAAGCCGTGATCAAAAGCGAGCGTGCCCGACGAGCCCTGCGGACGTCGAGCCGGCGCCGGCTACTGCGCGCCGCGCGCCTCCGCCTCCGTCTCCGTCTCGGCGGTCCGCCGGCCGCCGATCAGTCGCGGCAGCAGCATCGGCACCCGCCGGCGGTAGCGCTGGTAGGTGTCGCCGAACTGGGCGATCAGATCGCGCTCCTCGAGCTGCAGCCCGACCAGGATGTAGGCTGTGCTGAGGGCGGCGAACAGCAGGTGGCCGACCGACATCTCCGGCGTGGCCCAGAAGGCGAGCAGGAAGCCCAGCATCAGCGGGTGGCGCACCAGCCGATACAGCAGCGGCGTTCTGAAAGGCTGCGCCGTCCCGGCGCTGCCGCGGAGGGCGAGCACGGCCTGGCGGAGGCCGAACAGATCGAAATGATCGATCATGTAGGTCGAGGAGAGCGCGATCAGCCAGCCGAGCCAATGCACGCCGGTCAGCACGCCCGCTGCGACACCCTCGACGTGCCAGACCGGACTCGGGATCGGACGCCATTGCCAGAACAGCAGCAGCAGGATCAGGCTGGACAGCAGCACATAGGTGCTGCGCTCGGCCGCCGCCGGAATGATGCGCGTCAACGCGCGCTTGAACGCCGGCCGCGCCATCACGCTGTGCTGGATCGCGAACAGCGCCAGCAGCAGCGCGTCGACGACGACGGCCTCGGTCACGGCGCTGGACACGCCCACGTCGATCGACTTGGCCGTGAGATAGTTGTAATTGCCGACGAAACCGACCGCCCACACGAACGACCCAAGAAAGACGGCATAGCTCGCGACGGCGTAGAGCATGATGAGGAGACGCCCGGACATGAAGGTTTCCTTGTTGCTGCGAGGACGGCGTGGCCGTGATCGAGACGCCAGATCCTGGGATCGGTCGCGTCTCGCGCGAGCCTGAGCCCTTACCAATCGACCGTCCCCCGAGCGTCCCCCGGACGCAGCCACCCAGGTCGCACCCCCGATGGTTCAGTTCCGCGTCCGGACATTAGGCTTTCCCGAGCTGCATCGCGACGGCCAGCCGTGCCCGCTGGCGCTGCGCAAGGGCCTCGCTCTGCTGGTCTATCTGGCGGAGGCCAAAGGCCCTGTCGCGCGGGACGTCCTGGCGACGATGCTCTGGCCGGAGTGTTCCGAGGAGGTCGCGCGGGCGCGGCTGCGCCGCCTGCTGCACCGGCTCCAGCTCACACTCGGCGACGGCTGCCTCACCATCGATCGCGCGACGATTCGGTGGGCGGAAGCGGTCGAGCTGGAGGTCCAATCGGCGCTGTTCGAAACGGCGTGCGACCACGGCGAATTCGAGCTGGCCTGCCGCCTCTATTCCAGTGACTTCCTGGACGGCTTCGCGCCCGGCGACTGTCCGCAGTTCGAGGAATGGGCGTTCTTCCGGCGTGAAGCCTTGCGCGGCCGGGCGGTCCAGGCGCTGGAGCGCGTGGTGCGGGATCGCAGCGCGGCCGGCGACCATGCCGCGGCTGCGGTCCACGCCGGACGCCTCGTCGCGTTCGACCCGCTCAGCGAGGTCTATGGCCGCGCCCTGATCCGCAGCCTGATGCTGGCCGGCGACCGCGCCGCCGCCCAGCGCCATCTCGACGCCCTGACGCAGCGCCTGCGCGACGAGCTCGGTGTCGCTCCCGAAGCGGAGACGCTGGCGCTGCTGGCGCAGGGCGTTGCGGCGCAAGGCGACAGCGCACCGCCGACGCGCTATGTCCTGGGCGGCGGCGTTCATCTCGCCTATCAGACCTACGGCACAGGTTCGCAGGACATTCTGCTGCTGCCCGGCTTCGTCTCGCATGTCGAGCGGATCTGGGAGGAGCCGCACTGCCGGGCCTTGCTGTCCGCGCTCGCCAGAATCGGCCGCCTGATCCTGTTCGATCGCCGCGGCATCGGGCTCTCCGACCGGGTCGGTTTCAGCCCCAGCGTGGAGGCGACGGCGCGCGACATCGCGACCGTGCTCGACGCCGCCGGCAGCCGGCGCACGGTGCTGCTCGGCGCCTCCGAGGGCGGACCGGCCTGCATCACCTTCGCGGCCGACCATCCCGAACGTGTCGCCGGGCTGATCCTGTTCGCCTCGCTCGCCAAGGGCAGCGCCGCGCCCGGCTATCCGCATGCGCTGCAGGCCAGCCAGTACGGCATCTGGCTGCGGCAGCTGGTGGCCGAATGGGGCGGCCCCGCCGGCATCGAAACATTCGCACCGAGTCTGGCTGGCGATCCCCAGGCGCGCGCCTGGTGGGCCGGACTGCTTCGCGCGGCATCCAGCCCCGGCGCCATCAAGGGCCTGCTCGAAGCCTTCAGGGATACGGACGTCCGCCACCTGCTCGCCCGGGTCGCTGCACCAACCCTGGTGCTGCACCGTCGCCACGATCGCGCCGTGCTCGTCGGGGCCGGGCGGCATCTCGCCAGCCATATCCGTCACGCGCGCTTCGTCGAGCTCGACGGCGCCGACCATTGGATGTTCGCCGGCGACCAGAGGCCGGCCCTCGCCAGCATCGACGCCTTCATCGGCAGTCTGCAGCCATAAGCAGGATCGCCCGACGGACGAGAAGGACGTCGTCCGGTGCTGCTCACGCTCGTGATCCTGTTCGGCCTCGGGCGGGTGCTGTTCTGGCTCGGCTATGCCAGCGGCGGCGCGGGCCGCGCCTTCGGCTTTGCGCTCACCTTCTACCCCACCGCGTTTTCTCTCATCGTCGGCCTCGCCATCGTGCTGACCGGACGCGCGGCCTAGCAAGGCGCGCCCTGCGGGGCGCGAGCACTTCGAGGTTGCAAAAATGCGGCGTCACGGCATGCTGACGCCGATGCCCGAGAAAGCCCCTCCTCCCAACGATACGCCGCCGGACACGCCGCACTATCACGGCCACCGTCAGCGGCTGCGCGAGCGCTTTCACAGCGCCGGTCCCGACGCGCTCAACGACTACGAGCTGCTGGAGATGGTGCTGTTCGCCGCGCTGCCGCGGCGCGACGTCAAGCCGCTGGCGAAGGCGCTGCTCAAGACGTTCGGATCGTTCGCCGAGGTGATCCACGCGCCGGAGCCGCGGCTGCGCGAGATCGACGGCGTCGGCGACGCCTCGATCACCCAGCTCAAGCTGATCGCCGCCGCCGCGCACCGCATCGCCAAGGGCGAGGTGCGGCAGAAGCACGCGCTGGCGTCATGGCAGGACGTCATCACCTATTGCCGCACCAGCATGGCGTTCGCCGACAAGGAGCAGTTCAGGCTGTTATTTCTCGACAAGCGCAACCAGCTGATCGCCGACGAGGTGCAGCAGACCGGCACCGTCGATCACACGCCGGTCTATCCGCGCGAGGTGATCAAGCGCGCGCTCGAATTGTCGGCCACTGCGATCATCCTGGTGCACAACCACCCCACTCACGTTTCCACGTGCATGTTCGGTCACGCTTAATCACCTAAAATCATTGTGTATTTCTTGATTGCGGGGTCTGGGCCGAAGTACCTTCGGAGAAAGGAACGGGAACGTAACCGTCCCCACTTACCGTCCCCAGTCGGAGCGTGCGGCGCGAGATGGCGAACATCACCGAGAGCATCATTCGGCGTGCGCTGAAGGAAGTACGGAGCGCGGGCAAGCAGCGGCTGCTAGTCGATGGCGAGGGCCACGGCACTGGCCGCCTGGCTCTCATCCTCAAGCCAATGCCTACCCGCGTCACAGCAACCTGGATGGCACAACAGTGGCGCAATGGCCGCAGGATCAAAACGACGCTTGGACGGTACCCGGCAATGTCTCTCGCCGATGCAAGAGCAATCTTCGATCGTGACTATGCTCAACTCATCCTTGACGGGCGTAGCGTCAAGGTCGCGAGAGATAAACGCCCCGGTACCGTTGCCGATCTTTTCGCTGGCTACGTTTCGTATCTGAAGAGCGAGAACAAACCATCGTGGTCCGACGTGGAGCAGCAGCTCAATAAGGCGGCCGATGTTATTGGGCGCCATGTGCCGGCCCGCGAGGTGACGCCCGACGACGTGCTCACCGTACTCCGCCCGATTTACGCGCGCGGCAAGCGATCGATGGCTGATCACGTCCGCTGCTATATTCGGGCCTCGTTCTCCTGGGCGCTCAAGTCGGAGCACGACTATCGGAGTTCGTCTCCGCGCCGGTTCAATCTCGTGTCAAATCCTGCCGTCGCCATACCGACTGAGCGAAAGGTCGCCGGAACGCGCTGGCTCGACGAAGATGAATTTTTGCGGCTCTACCGCTGGCTCGAATGTCCTGACGCGCCAGTACACCCGCCGTACACGCAGGCAGTCCGCATCATAATGCTTACCGGACAGCGCGTCGAGGAGATAGCGCGCTTGCATGTCCATCAGTGGGACGCACAGGAACACATCATCGATTGGTCCAGAACGAAAAACGGAAAGTCACACGCTATCCCCGTTCCTTCGGTGGCTGCTGATCTTATCGAGAGCATTGAACCGAATGAACACGGTTGGTTTTTCCCGTCCGCGACGGATCCAACAAGACCCGTGAGTGCGGGTACACTGTACTCGTTCATGTGGAGGCAGCGGGAGCGGGAGGTAATCCCGATCGTCACCAATCGCGACTTGAGGCGCACCTGGAAGACGCTAGCCGGCAAGGCCGGAGTGTCCAAAGAGATCCGCGATCGCATTCAGAATCATGCGCTTCACGATGTTAGCTCAAAGAGCTATGACCGCTGGAACTATATGCGCGAGAAGCGTGCCGGTATGGCCACATGGGACCGCTTCATCCGCTCGCTGCTCGCGAGAAAAGCGCACCGCCCGGCAGCCTAGAGGTTGAGAGACATGGGCCTGCCGCGACCGCTCGAGGCAGCCTACGCCATCAGCCCCACGTAGGCTTCCGCGGGCTAGGCAAGAACTCCTGTTGATTGTTGCCGGACTTCTAGACTCGCGACGTCAATCGGATGCAGCGGTTTTCTTGGTCGGCCGGATTAGCCCCTGCGCGGTCTCCGCGAAGGAACTCGTAGGAAGTCTGCAGGCTCGACTTCAAGCACTTTGGCGAGCTTCACCATAAGTTCGAGACCCACGAAACTACCGCCCGTTTCCAACTTGCTCATATAGGTCCGGTTTACGCCCGCCTCATGTGCCAACGCTTCCTGAGAGTATCCTTTCTCAGTCCTGAATCGACGGAGATTCGTGGCGAAGACATGGCGGTAATCCATGTCTAAGAAGACATTGATGTCTGTTATTGACCCACCGCTTTAAACAGACAAAAATGGCCGGCAGAATGGTCCGAAACGTGAACGGACTTAACCACGATGCCGGTACGCCAGCCTTCGCGGCGTTATCGAACCAGGGGGCAAGATGCAGGACAAGCAGTTCTCTCAAGATGGCATTATCTTCAGTTCGCCGCATTCCGAACGTTCGCTCCACCCGCCGACGGACAGCGACGCAGTTCTCCTCGCCCTTGAGGCTCAATTCGACAGCCTTGTCGCAGAATTGCTCGCTGCACAGAACGCAAGCGACACAACAGCAATTGATCCCGACGGCCGGTCGCGCGGTGGATCCGATGCTCAAGTGGGAATCGTGTCTTACACGAATGACGAAGACCGAACGGAAAAGACGGAGGCCGTCTTAGCTCGTCTTTACCCGATTGAGAGAGCAATCATGACTACCCCAGCGGGCACAATCAAGGGACTGGGCGTCAAGGCCCGTCATGCGGCCTATGTGATGTCCCACTACTGGGAGGCACCTATCGAGCAGATCGAATGGGACGCGCGAGCTATGCGTTCGCTAATTGAAGCAGTCTGCGGGCTTGCTGAGGTACTTGTGCCGGGCTGCGAGGCTAAGGGTGACGCCTCGCCTGATGCTGTGAGCATCCCGTAATGCAGGAGTAGCTTGTCGAACCGCCCACTTCCAATGGCACGCCGGACTCCGATCGAAACGGGTCGACCAACCGCGAGGCGCTCCTGCGGAAGCCGGAGGAGCTTGAAATCAGCAAGGGCGCCAGAGGCTAATGGCCCGCGCGGAGGGCAACGAGACACACCCAAAGCGTTGGTCTGCGCCGCCGAAGCGCTGGACCAGTTCCCTGCGGACCATTTTCGCAGCGAATTCTTGGAACTGTGCGGTACGACATTTGGACCGCCGTCGACGACGCTCACGCCACCGAGGATCTGGTCGAGGCTCGTGTTAGCGGGTCAAAAGGACGTCGAAATGACCGCGCTAGATTTGCAGCTCAAGGACGCGAGACTTCGACAGCAAGTGAGATCAGTCGACCTACTTGACCCACGCGCTCCAATCTGGGCCGCCCGCTTGTTGACCCAATAGAACACTTTCGCCACTGATTGACAGGTGTTGCTTTTAAGATCCAACGGAAAGCGCGTCGAACACGTTACTTCAACTATCACTGCTACGGAGAACAGATCTGCATAGTCGATATGTGACAAGCTCCGTAAACGGGATCCAGAAACGTTGATCTAGGCTCCCCAAGCATCGATAACTTGTGCGAGCGGAAACGGGGCTTTCTCCTTCGACCACTCATGGAAAGGCGCCGCGGTCTGGCTGTAAGGGCTAGGATCGGGCCTATCGAATTGCACTCGCGTCGGGATGTGGAACGCGCTGCCGAAGACTATCGCTTCGCCTGACGACAATATCGTTACCTGATCAAGCAAGCGCCTGGCCTGCATCGGGATGATGCGACGGAAGTGATCGATGTCGTCCGGATTTTGCAGACGATGGCTGATGAAATTGGCACACTGACTGATAATGGTCTGGCTAATCTCGCTCGGACGTTGGCTGGCGACGATGAGCGACAGGCCGAATTTGCGCCCTTCCTTTGCGATACGCTCAAAGGTCAGTCGCGCCAGCCGATGACCTCGATCCTCGTCCGCACGAGCCGGTCGAGCATAGTTATGCGCTTCTTCGAGGACGAGAACCCACGGATGTTTGTAGCGTGACCCAGCGGGCAAGCGTTCCCGCGCCTCCAGCAACACACGCCCGATTACGGCACACGCATAGGGCAACACTTCGTTGCTCAGCATCGAAAGATCAAGAACCGACACCTTTGGACCCGTCGCGCCCCCCAATCCGAAACGAGCGAACCAGGCGAACAAACTATCAATAGCAGTGTCAGCGTCTTCATAGTTGAGAAACGCACGCCACCTTTGGTCATCAAGGCGCGTCTTCAAACGCAGCTTAAGCGTGGTGAGATGGGCCTCCACACGGAAGGTGTCCTCCTTCGATACGGCGCGGTTAATTAGTGATGGATCAGTTAATGTCGAGCGCGCAATCGGAAGTGGAGAGTCCGCAGTGCGAGCGCCAGCCTCCGCTGTATCGCGCCCGCCAACAATCTTGGATCGGATGGCGTCCTTTAGCCTCTCTGCTTCGGCCGCGATCGCAGCCTGATTGTTCATGACCTCGGTGTTATAGTCGTTGGCGGACCGGTGTGAGGTAAACAGCCTGTCGAACGCCGTGACATCGATATCGGTGTTCGCGAGATGGCCAGAAATGGCGTCGCAATAAGAGCCGGCCGCCTTCTTCTTGATCTTTGTAAGTTCGCTGAGAAGTTGATCGAGCGCACTCATTGCATTCTGCAATGAACCGAGACTGGCCGCAGCTGTGGCATTGCCGCCCTTCGCAATCGCCCACCAGTCCTTCAACACGGGTTCCTGTGTCTGTTCCGCCGCGCTTAGCCAAGCACAAATCTCCTCCGCGTTCAGGAACCAGAGCGGGAGACCGAACTCTGTGCCATTGAGATAGATGCGATCCGGCATGCGAACCGCCGCTTTTCCGGCAGGAAAGGCTTTGGCATATTCGCCATTGATGTCGAGAATGAAGACATGCGGCTCTTCTGAGGTGCCGTCGAGCACCTTCATGGCCTTCTGAATAAGGCTAGACACCGAGAATGACTTGCCTGACCCGGTGTTGCCTACAATTGCCAAGGGCCTTGAGAACAGGTCATTGTAGGACGCTCGGACGACGTTACGCGCTTGGCCGGTCGGAAATCCTATCTTCAAGTCGCAGTCAAAGTCCCTCGAATCATAGCCCTCCGGCCTATTGCGACGGGGCGGGATTTCGAACACGGCGCGCAAGATGGCAGGCGAGCCAATTTCTGCCGGTGTATCGAGTGTTGGCAGGATGGATATACCCGGACTGAAAGACGGGTCATCGTCGGCATGCTCAATGGTGCCCAGCAACTGCACGCTGGCGGTCCGGCGCGGCTTCATGAGCTCCAGGTTGAGTTCATCGCCACTGGTGGGGTCGAAGCTCTCACGTGCCTCAAGATCGGTAATGATGCCGATGACGGTTTGGCCCGCCCCCAATGAAAAGGTCAGATACGCGTTGATCGCAATCGCAGCCTGAACCCCGTCAAGAGTCGCGCGCAGAGCCGATCTGGTTTCAGGCAGCAATTCCACCTTCACCCGGAAGCCTTGAACCGAAACAATATGGCCGATGAGACGTGGATTATCCATCTTACGCCCCCGAAGCTGGCTCAGCGGGCGATGCGGACGAAGCTATTTGCTTTTCGAATCGCCGCAGGCGCAGGAAGTCGTCCAGCCATTGCACGTCGGGCATTATCGAGCGGGCGAAATCGTCAAACGTCGCGTGTTTGAACTTGCTAGCAGCAAAAGCGGCATCCGTCGGGCACAACACGAAGGCGCGCTTGCCGAGGTCCTTATAGCGGCGCACCCGCTCGATGACCGGGCTGGCAGGATTGGGTTCGACCACGAGCATCACAAGCGACGGATTCATGAGTGCATTCTCAATAATACGGCTAACGTGATCATCGCCAAAACCGTACCCGAGAACGAGCAGGAACGTCTGGGGCACACTGAGGCGCACCTGAAAAGACCGGAAGAGATGAGCATAGGGCATCGTCAGAGTCTGCGCGAACTTGTTGGCAGTCGGCAGGATTCCAACCGATGGCGTTCCGTCGGTCAATTTGACCAGCACAGCTGCCTTCTCGTCCGGCTTCAAACCTGCATAGGTTCGGAACGGGACAAGGTTTGGGTGCCGCGCGCGCATCTCACCATCCTGTTCAAACCAATGAATTGATCCATGTAGTTTGTAAAAGTGCAGAAACTTGTCGAATCGCCGCACCCGTCCTTCGGCAACTTCACCTGGATAATAGACATCGAGCCCATAAACCGATGGATCGAAGCGAGCGTTTGCTCGGCCGGTGAAGCCGTCGAAATATTGGATGCCTAGCAACTCCAACGCCTGCTCGAACAGAGTGTCATAATTCAGCGTGAAGAGATGGGTTCGGCCAAGATTGCTGTCACGCGCGACGAGCTTGGACAAAAAAGCTAGTTGCGGCGCGATCTCGCTTGCCGACTTCGCTTTGGCGGTGTCAGGCAAGGACAGGGCGCACTCCGAGAAGATGGACATGCGCAATCGATCAACAAACCATTGGAGGTCATCAAGACTTGGAGCTGGCGTGCCCGGCCAGGTGACGCCAGAAAAAGGTGCGTCTTTTGAGTTACCAATAACAAGGGAATTGGCAACAAATGATAGCCACTGCTCGAACCCCATACTGGGCTCATCGAGCAAGTCGGCCAATGATATGGCATCCCGACGCGCCTTGATGATAGGCTCGATAGAAGCCGGCGCGTCGAAGAGAGCCTCAATCGTCTCGAAAACAGCGGTTTCAAGGTTCACCATGGTCTTCCCGCCAGCCGAAACCGACGTGCCGGATCCCGTCAGAACGATTAGGTTCTCCATACGCAACCACTCGGAGATCAGGGCCTGGAGGCGAATGCGCCCTTGCTTCTGATCAAGCCCAAGCAGCAGGTCGCCTGCATTGCCGTCCTCAGTCAGACCGATGAGCTGATACTCGATGGGTTCAGGCGCCCCTCCAGTCATGCATTTTCCCCTAAAAGCCTGCTCGCAATGGATTGATGATCTAAAGCCCAGCAAAGACTGTTTCGTTGTTCGTCACCACCACGCAGCCATTGGCACCGACGGCGGCGATGACCTTATCGAGACCGCTACAAGAGCGTCCGATAGCCTTCCTTTCCGCCATCGGCCGCACCCAGACCAAGCCGGCTTTTTCGTCGAAGGACAAAATGCGCCCGAAAACAGCGCCTACGGTCCTTCTTGACCCGCAAATCGGGCATCGAGAGGATCGAGCTTCTTACCGCGTGGCTAGACGGTCGCGTCGCCGGCTGCACGGCAAGTCCGACGCGGCTGAGTGTGGGCATGATGTCTCTCCCAGCAGGCTAAGAGGGCTTCGAGACTTGTTCGAGGACGTCCACATTGTACTGCTCTTCCATCCAGACCCACTTGAGGTTCTCACCTCGTCACGGATTCATGGAATGTCGGGGACAACCTGCAATATATTACCGCATTCAGATCAGCTTCCCGCTCCCCGACCTTGAAATACATACCAGCTATACCGATACAGGAACTACTGGGAACTGATTCGGGCAGCTTACCGACGGGACTCCGATGAACCTGCACGTTGCAGACGCGCCAGAGAGCGCGCCGATCAATGAAAAGGACCAAACTAGGCTTTGGGCATCGTTTAGCGTCGCCGTAGGCACGGAATTGCGGCCGGCAAAATCGATTCGCGGCATCTCGGGCCTCGAACATCCTGTTCAAGCCATTGCGGTGGATGACAAACGCAAGCGTGTCCTCATCGTCTCTGCCGAACAGAACGCTAGAGTCGCAGCTCTTATGCAGGTCGACGTCCAAAGTACCATGCCTGATGTGCGGGTACTGGTCGCACGCCCTGTGGTCTTAGACCTTGGTGTGATCGCGAGAAACGTCTTCAGAAACGTTGAAGACGCCCGGATCAACATCAATGAGTTCAAATCGCGGATGGAACGCTTCCAAAAGCTCGAGCCGGCCCGCAGTCAGCGCTACGTTAACCGTCAACTCAACAGAGTTGTGCAGCCCGCCGTCCTGGCATTCAAGCATGTAACATTGCCGACGCTCAACCAGATCATGGATGTTATTCAGCAAGCCGCCAACCTCGATTGGTCAGGCATCTTTGAAAATTTGACGAACGGTAACGACGATCCAACGATCTCCTTCGAACGACTACTACAAATCGACAATACGGCGATCGACCGCGAATACGGGGTCTGCCCCGTCCCTCTTTATGAGTTCAGCCCTGTGGATTGGGAGCTGTTTTTGCGGGGCGACCGACCAGACGAGATACGGCGGCGCTTGCGCGAATTGGATATTTACCAGTATTTCTTCCCTGCCCCTGACCAAGTCGCCCTAGGTGTCACGGATAAAGGGCTGACTGTCCGCGAAGACATCATTCGTGCCGTCACCGAGTGCCAGAGAATGGGACATCCTCTAGGCGACTCCGAAATAGTGCCAGCTATCACCTCGATTCCCGACTTGCTGGGTGCCTTAGGCGAAATGGGATACCTCGCCGAGGGAGAACACGGCGTCGAGATTTCTCCCATCGGCCATACCACTCGCATGGTCCTGAAGTATAGGCCCCGCGAGAGCCTGATCTCTAAGCTCATAAATCGCTTCACCGTGAATGCAAACTTAAGCGCCAGTATAAAAGACCTCTTGCCTCCGACCTGAGGGACGACCATCGTCTTGGGAAATCAACTCTCCCAGATGATTAAACACCGACGTTGGGAAATGGTAAAACATCGTCTCGTTCAAAGGCCAAGACACTCAGATAGATAGGCCGAGACGCTTGCGCTGAGAGCGCTATGGAGCCCCCGAGTGCAGCGCTGTGTCGAGCCGCGAGCGCGACAACGTTTATTTGCCTGTCTAGTTGCACTTCGCAATAAGACCCGGCCAGCTTCCGATCACCTGCCCGACGATGCCCAGAGTGAAGCAAGTGGCGCCGATAACGAACATCTTTCGGCGCCACGCCCACTCTTTTAAAAACAGTGGCTGGTAAATACGCCAGTTCTCTTTATCCGAATCAGGGTCAAAATATTCTCTACCATCCAATTCTGCAATCTGCTGTTCGTAAGCTTTTTGCAGATCGCCTATGCGCCGGTCATGTTCGCGCCTGAGTTGGTGATACCACTCCCAGGCAATGATATAGAAACCGATCAAATCGAGGATCTGCCCGACGACAGAGAACCAATCCTGGCACATGTGGAGCCTATCTCTTGAAAAATGCTAGAACGCCGAAGATGCTTCCGATAAGCGCCAGACCCAGAGTTACCCGAGATGCCCAATAATCCCAATCAGCCTTCTGCTCGGCCCGAATGTCGGCGCGCAGCTTCTGTGCGGCAGCCGCAGTCAAAACGGTCTCATCCGTTCGAGCGCCCTGCTCCCAGCTATCCTCGTCCTTCGGGACCGGCACGTGATATCTATGCGCCTGTTCGATTAGCCATTTGGATCTAAACCGGGCGATCGCAAACTCCTGCCATTGAAGCTCGCGGCCCGTCGCCCACTTGTATCGAGGCTCCTCACCGAGCTTTGCAGGGTCGTCCTCAGGCATTTCTTCGAACGCTCTGCTCGTTGCTTTATACTGCTGAAGATACTTCTTCAGTTCCCAGCGATAGCGCAGTTCCTCGATCATCCCTACCCCTGTGGAAAATGTCCTCGTCACAATCCAAGCTGGGCGACGGAGCAACTTAGCATAAATATCCTGGTCTACTGACCGATTTCTGCCTGATGCCTGCATCACCGTTCGTGTGCGGACGTCTTCCGTTACTCGAGAAGCCCCACCGAGACCATGAACAGAACGCTATAGCAGCGGGCCTTGCTCGGACCCCTCGGGCGCATTGGCTAATCCCCATGCTTACTTCAGGTATTGGCGAATTGAGATGGCGTCTTCTAGCCAGCTGGAGCGTGGCCGAGCGTTGTTATAACCGGCTTGGCTACCATCGGACGCGATGGCGGGGCTGGGCGGCGATAGCGCCTCTTTCAGCATTGCATCCGTCACCCGGCCGTTGAAGCTCGATGAAGTGATTATGCATGGGCTCGCCCGGCGCGATGCGTTATGGGGCGGCCGGATTATATTGACCTGCCGAGCTTGCTCCAACACGGCCCGGGATTTGGTCAAGATGACCCCACACGCCTAGCGTGAACGCCGGCAGCGAGAAGGAGCGCCACGGCCATCGGATCGAGCACAGCGACGAGCGCCAGCGTGAGCAGCCGGACCGCTCGCTCAAAGTCCGTTGCAGGTATACCGAGCAGCTCGGCGAGATACCGTATCGGTCCGACTTCAGCCTCGGCACGCCTGCGCTGCGCGTCAATTTTGGCCTTTTCGATCTGTAGACTAGCGAGTGCTTGGGACTCGCGCTGGCGTTCAGCCACGATATCCGCACGTTCACGGCGTTTCTGGTCGGCAAGCGTCATCGCTCCGACTGGCCGACCACTGCGCGTTGCCTCGTCGACGGCCGCGTCAATCTGGGCAATGCGTCGGTCAATGTCGGCAACCATTCGGCTCTGCATCCCGAAGCGGGCCTCGACATCTGCGGTTCTGTCGGCGAGGGCAAGATCTACTGATGCCATATGATCGAGGTGGGCACGGGTGAGAAAGCCGAACACACCGATGGCGTTCAGACCCATTAGCAGGCCAATCATCGAAACGAGAACGAACCTAAGGAGGGGCGGCGCGGAGCTCCAGTGTTCGGTGAGCCAGGCCGCAGCTACCAGCTTTCCTGCCTCCAGTACGGCACCCATAATGATGACGGGCCAGAAGGCGCCGGCAAAAATCGCCGTCAGCCCGTCAATGGAAAAGGCAGCCGAGACACACGCCAGGGCGAGAGCCACAACGAATGCAGCGAGCTTGACCCGTGTCGTGGGATGATGAGCTCCCTGCGCTTCGGACCTCTCCGTGAAGCCGGCCAACTCCGTAACGGCGCCCGGACCTGTAACGGTCTGTGTTACTGCCCCCGTTACGATGATCGCTTCAGCGTTACGGCGAATAAGGCCGGCGCGCTCCCAGGCTTTTAGGCGACGACTGGTCCGCATCCTATTCCAGCCCCATTGGCGTCCAAGCTCAGCGGCGCTTACCGTCACGTGTCCGTCGGGCTGCGAGCGTAGCCAGGCGAGTGCCTCCATATCATCGAAGGGATGAGGCGGAATGGACCCGGTCATCATAGGCATTGCTCCATGCGTTCCCGCCGCTCAAGCACGGGCGACCGAAAGGCCGGTCATTCTTCCTAAGTGGCCGGAAGGAGGAGTTTTCTACCCGGACTGGAATCGCGCATCCTGCCTACTCCTACCTGGAGAGAAACAGCGAGATGCCCGGAGGCGGTGGTGCCGACAGGAGGGCATTCTGCCGTTGCCCCGCGAAAACGGATTAAGCCCCGCGGCCACGGACTGCGCACTGTGCCGCGAAGGTGGCATGCCCGAGACCAAAGTGGAACGGCCGAATAGTGCGATGTTGCACGCGGCAGCCCGCCCTGTCACAGCCGCAATGCGCACAGTTGCAGAGCACCTGGCGCCGACCGCCACTTGGCTCAGCCTTTCGTATTGCAAACTTGCATTAACCTGAGCATTGGCTCTGCTCAATTTTCGCTTGATCCATGTTGAACTGATGCTGGCCGGCCGTCCGACCTTCTGCATCGAATTTGCGGACGAATGAGCATCGCCGATGCTGTTCGACTGTTCCGATGTATGCAGATTGATCGCCAGGAGGCCGCGCGCGAATGCCGACGGCTCCATCTAAAATCTCGCAACGATGCTGCCTGACAAGCGCTGCTCGCGTTGCTATCGGGCGTTGTGTAAGCGCGGTTCAGGATGGGATTGCAGATGGCCGAGCAGAGGCGGGTTGGATGGCAAGATAAAAGCGCCTCTCCGCGGCGTAGACTCGGCGGTCGTAAGTTTTTGAGGTTACTTATCGCAGCACGGCACTGCTCCAACACTCATAGTGTTGCTAGAGGAAGAAAGACCTGAGAGATCAATGTCCCGAATGGCACTAATCGCAGCTTAGCGAACTAGGTCGCAGAATTGGGACATACCTAGCCATGCGCGCATGGAAGGCTGCTACAGGGCTAACGGAGCCCGTCAAGGCTCGCCCTAAGCGCGCGGCGAAGCCGCTGACGGGCATTGACCGGATTGCGGCTGGCCCGGACCTTTTCCTTCGAGGCGCCAATGGCTTCTTGTGAGCGGGGCTGCACTGATCACAACGCGAAGCAGTCCCGCGGGTCAGCTTTCCCATGAAGAACAGAAACGATCCAGGTCGATCCGAGGCGACACGATTAACCCAAAGCCGACGTTTGCGGCCGCATCAGCGGATTATCCGCTTTTGACCGATTCTGTTGAAAAGTCAGCAGTTGCGACGCAGAGATATCGGTGATTCAGTCTGTCTAGTGGGCAGGACTGAAGGTCATGATGGGGC
>NZ_JAUEUH010000008.1:0-434147 GCF_032485115.1 Bradyrhizobium sp. SZCCHNRI2009 | reverse complement strand
CCTATGGCCAAAGCGGAAGTGGAAGTGATCACGTCGGAGCGGCGACGGCGGCATTGGTCGCGGGCCGACAAGGAGCGCATCGTCGCTGCAGCGTTGCAGCCGGGTGCGACGATCCTGGGCGTGGCGCGCGCGTTTGGCGTGCATTCCAGCCAGGTGTTTCGCTGGCGCCAGCAGCTGTGCGGAAAGGAGACTGCCGTGCCCGGCTTCGCCGCTGTGACGATTGCAGCCAATCCCGATCTTCACGGTAAGCGTCGTTCTGCCCCCACCTTTCAGCTGACGGCTTGGTCTGCCAGGTCTGCGGTCCGTTTTGGATCGTAAAGCTTAGAATGGATACTGAGCGTAATGCTATCACGGAGCCGGTGCGTCGGCTCGAAGTGTTCACGGGCAGAGGTCGGCGCCGTCGCTGGAGCGACGAAGACAAGGCCCGGATTTGTTGCAGAGACAGTGGGCGAGCCGGTCTGCGCGGTGGCGCGGCGCCATGGATTGTTGCCACAGCAGGTATTTGGCTGGCGCCGGCAATTGAGAGATGCGGCTGACAGCCGGGGGAGCGAAGTTGAGTTCGTGCCTGCAGTGATCGCCGCTGGAACGTCGGCATCTGACCGACAACGGAGCGCGGCGTCCTGAGCCGATTTTGATGTCGGAGGGATCACGCTCGAGGTCGACGGGGTCACGATCAGGGCCGGCCGCGGTGCGGATGCGGCGATGATTGCGGCCATCGTCCGTGCGCTGAAGGCGAACCGGTGATCGGCCCGTCCGGAACAATCCGGGTGGTGGTGGCGACGAGGCCGGTCGACTTCCGCAAGGGAATGGAGGGCTTGCTGCGTTGGTGCGCGAGCACATGAACGCAGATCCGTTCACAGGCACTGTCTATGTGTTCCGCGCCAAGCGGGCGGATCGGATCAAGCTGATCTTCTGGGATGGAACGGGTTTGTGCCTGTTCGCAAAGCGCCTGGAGCAAGGAGCGTTCCGCTGGCCGAAGATCGAGGACGGCGTGATGCGCCTGTCCGCGGCGCAGTTGTCGGCACTGCTCGAAGGCCTGGACTGGCGGCTGGTCCACGAGGCGCGGCAGACCGTAGCGCCGACCCAAGCCGGATAATCGTTGGCATCGCTGCGGCGAAGTGAATCAGGGGCATCGAGCACGTCGCCAGGCGGGGGCGAATATGCTCTGATTTACCGGTGAGGGATAACCTTCCTGATGATCCCGAGACGTTGAAGGCAATGCTGCTGGCCGAGCGGCACGAGAGCCAGCGGCTGCGTCAGATCATCAAGGAGCTGCAACGCCATCGTTTTGGCCGGAAGGCCGAGACGCTTCCTGAAGAGCAGATGCTGCTGGGTCTTGAGGATGTCCAGCAGGACGAGGCCTTCAGAGAGGCTGGCCTGGACGAGACCGCGGCGGAAGGCCGAGCGGTGCGCGCACGTAAGCGCCGCAACAATCGCGGCGCACTGCCGGCACATTTGCCGCGGGTCGAGATCGTTGTCGACCTCGACGACAAGAGCTGTCCGTGCTGCAAGGGTGACCTGCACCAGATCGGTGAGGACAAGAGCGAGCGGCTGGACTTGGTGCCGGCGCAGTTCCGCGTGATCATCACCCGCCGTCCCAGATACGCCTGCCGAGCCTGCGAAGATGGCGTCATGCAGGCCGAGGCTCCGGCCCGATTGATCGAGGGCGGGCTGCCGACCGAAGCAACCGTCGCCCATGTGCTGGTGTCCAAATATGCGGATCACCTGCCGCTCTACCGACAGGCCCAGATCCATGCCCGCCAGGGCATCCATCTCGACCGCTCGACGCTCGCGGACTGGGTCGGGCACGCGGCCTTCCATCTTCGCCCGCTGCATGAGCGTCTTCTCGCGGGGCTTCGATCAAGGTCCAAGCTGTTCGCCGACGAGACGACGGTGCCGGTGCTCGATCCCGGTCGGGGCCGCACCAAGACCGGTCAGCTCTGGGCCTATGCCGCGGACGACAGGCCCTGGGGTGGGCTCGATCCCCCCGGCATCGCCTACGTCTACGCACCCGACCGCAAAGCCGAGCGGCTGTTCAGCCACCTTGCTGGATTCACCTGTTCGTGTTCCGCGGCCGCAGCGGCGGGCTGATCAAGGTGCTGTGGCACGACGGCCAGGGCATGTGCCTGTTCGCCAAGCGGCTGGAGCGCGGCCGCTTCATCTGGCCACAGGCGGTGGACGGCGCGGTGACGATCACGCCGGCCCAGCTCGGCTATCTGCTCGAAGGCATCGACTGGCGGCATCCGCAGCGGACGTGGCGCCCGGAAGCTGTTGGTTGAGCGCTCGAACGTCACGGCACTGATGCGTGCCGGGCGGAGCTGTGATTCCATCCCTGTCGATGATCACAGCCGATTCGCTCCCCGATGATGTCGCGACGCTGAAGGCGTTGGTGCTCGCCGGCCAGGCGGCGCAGCTCGCGGCGGAAGCCAAGGCGCGCAATCTCGAAGCCGAAGTCCGAGCCCGCACGCTGCTGATCGAGCAGATGAAGTTCACGATCGCCAAGCTCAAGCACGAGCAATATGGGCCGTCGTCGGAGCGCGCCTCGGGGCTCGAACAGCTCGAGCTTGAACTCGCCGATCTCGAGGAGGATGCGTCGGAGGCCGAAGCCGAGGCGCATCTGGCAGCCGAGCGGGCCAAGGCTGCCAAGGTCGATGTCCGTCCTTTCGAGCGCCGGCGCCCGGCACGGCGGCCGTTGCCCGAGCACCTGCCGCGGGAGCGCATCGTTCATCCGGCCCCGACCAATTGCGCCTGCTGCGGTGGCGACAGGTTGTGCAAGATCGGCGAGGACATGACGGAGACGCTGGAGCTCGTGCCGCGGCAGTGGAAGGTGATCCAGCATGTGCGCGAGAAGTTCTCGTGCCGCGCCTGCGAGGCGATCAGCCAGCCGCCAGCGCCGTTCCATCCGATCTCTCGGGGACGTGCCGGGCCGCGCCTGTTGGCGCACATCCTGTTCGCCAAATACGGGCTGCATTTGCCGCTCAACCGGCAGAGCACGACGTATGCGCATGAGGGCATCGCGCTCGATGTCTCCACACTCGCGGACTGGGTCGGCGCGGCGGCTGCGACCTTGATGCCGCTGGTCGAGGCGATCAAGGCGCATGTCCTCGCTGCCGAGCGCATCCATGCCGACGACACCACCGTGCCGGTTCTGGCCAAGGGCAAGACGCGCACCGGGCGCGTGTGGATCTATGTCCGCGACGATCGTCCTTTCGCCGGCCACGCGCCGCCGGCCGCCGTGTTCTTTTATTCGCCCGACCGCTCCGGCACCCATCCAGAGGCGCATCTTGCGACCTATGCCGGACCCATGCAGGCCGATGCCTATGCCGGCTTCAATCGGCTCTACGAGGCCTCGCGCAAGCCGGGGCCGATCACCGAGGTCGGCTGCTGGGCGCATGCACGGCGCAAGCTGTTCGAGATCGCGCGGCTGAAGAAGGCGCCGATCGCGATCGAGGCCATCAAGCAGATCGATGCGCTGTTTGCGATCGAGCGCGAGATCAATGGCCTGCCGCAGCACGAGCGCAAAGCCGCGCGCCATGCGCGCAGTCGCTCGCTCGTCGATGAGCTTCACACCTTCCTGCGCGAGCGCCGCGCCAAGCTCTCCGGCAAGAGCGAGACCGCCAAGGCGATCGACTACAGCCTCAAGCGCTGGGAGGTGTTCACGCGATTCATCGACGATGGCCGGCTGTGCATGACCAACAACGCGGCCGAACGCGAGCTGCGCGCCGTGGCTGTCGGCCGCAAGAACTGGACCTTCGCCGGCTCCGACGATGGCGGCCGCCGTGCCGCTGCCATCTACACCCTGGTCCAGACCGCCAGGCTCAACGACGTCGACCCGCAAGCATGGCTTGCCGACGTCCTCGCCAGGCTGCCCGATCATCCGGCCAGCAGGATCACCGACCTGCTGCCCTGGAGCTGGAAGCACACCGCTATCCCTGCCGCTCCCTGATCGCTCCGATCAATCGTCCATCCGCGCGGGCCGCTCCGCCTGTGGTCTTCACCGGATGCGTGCGGATGTGAGCGCGCCCGCCACGGCTTTCGACCAGATCGATGACGGCTCGGGCATCGTAACCGCGATCGGCGACCAGATCGCGCCCTGGCTCGACCGCTTCGATGAGGGGCGGCGCCACGGTCTTGTCCGATGACTGGCCCTGCGACAGCATAATGCGCACCGGCATGCCGGCCTGATCGACGATGGCGTTGATTTTGGTGCTCAGTCCTCCACGAGAACGGCCGATGGCGTTATCCGGGCCCCCTTTTTACCACCGGCGGCGTGCTGGTGAGCGCGGATGATCGAGGAGTCGATTAACTGCAATGACTGTGGAGACTTCGCTGCCAAGGCCTCAAATATCTGCAGCCAGATGCCCTTCTTGGCCCATCGATTAAAGCGATTGATTGTAGGCTGTTGTGTAAGGGCCATAGCGCTCAGGCAGATCGCGCCACGGCGTGCCAGTGCGCAAGACGAAGAAGATGCCGTTGAGCACCTTGCGGTCATCCGGCCGCGGCCGGCCGTTCTTCTTGCCCTCCGCTCCAGGCAACAGCGGCGCAATGATTGTCCACTCCGTGTCTGAAAGGTCGAAGCGAGCCATCGGGACCTCCTCTTTGGGGAAGCCTCGAATCACTCCGCCCCGTCACCCGCAAGGGGTTTGAGTACAGCACCTAGGAGCTGCTCTTTCGGCAGAACCGCCAAGCCGCATCAACAGCGAATGTCGTCAAGAAAATCGTCCAAGCCAGTCCGACAACGATTGCCACTATCCAAAGGATGATCGGCCACCAAAACGCCAAAAACATCACATTCAGGCAGAATAATACGGTGTTCAGGAACAGGGCGGATTTGACGAAAGTTAGATCCTGACGTCTCTCAAGTTCGAGCCTAAGGACGGCTGCCTTGATCTCGAGCCAGTCATGTCCAGCCGTACCAGATGTGATTTCAGAGATATCTTTCAAGGTAAGTCTCCGACTCTGGCAAAATACGGAGGCCAATAGCTATTCTCGGCACGTTGCGCATCAACCGGATCCGATCGCGATTCATGGCTAATCGCTGGTAGCTTTTCCTATCCGCCTAACGGTCAAGATCACCAGGTTTTCCGGTTTTCCGAGCGAAACGGAAGGTGAACAGCGCATGGTTGAGAAGACGGTGGGCTGATGTGGATCGCCATCCTGCATTTCCCTGGCAGTCCGACAAAAAGGTGTCAATCGGCATTTATCACCGTGCCCAGCTTAGGCCCAACGTCGACGAGGATCGCCGGTCGACCTCCTTAAGGTAGCCGCACAAGCGCGAGACGAGCAGAGCATTCACCTGGCGAACGCAGCCAACGATTTCCGGTCGCTTACGAGAACTTCGGGTCCGGGACTCGCAACAGCATACGTCCGAACGACCTGAACAGAGACTGAGCGGGCCTTTCGAACCAAACGAAGCAAGCTCTCGATACCAGGACGGCAGAGGCTACACCCACGATCACCCAGAGGACGGGCAGCGGAAATCCCAAATGCGCCGTCGATCGCGAGATCGCCCAAATGACCGGGTCATGCAGCAGGTAAAGCGAATAGCTTGCCTGCCCGCCCCAAACCATGAGCGGTAGGCTCATGAGTCGCGCGGCCCAAGATTTGTCGGTCGAGGCCGCGAGACATATGCCCGCGAACAGGATCACGCATGCCGATGTGTCGACCATGGCGAACAGCGATCGAATCTGTTCAAGAGCCACGATCCCGATCACGCATAGCGCAAAAATAACATCCGCCCATACCCGAGGCGGGCGCCCTCCCAGAAGAACCAACTGAGCTGCCGCGACGCCGATAAGGAAGGACGGCAGCCTCATCAGGGGCGAATGATAACCCAGCCAGAACAGGAAGGATGATCCGCTTGACTGATCGACCTTCGCGTAGGTGACGCCCAAATTGAGGATCAGATCGCTATATTTCACGAATCCCAGCGCCATAACCGCGCCGATGGCACCGATTCCGAGTAGCGCCGTCACGGCACCCCATCTGCTCAGCCTGTTTGCGGCAGGCGCAATGAATGGATAGGCAACATAGAAGAGCGCCTCGGTCGCGAGGGACCACATCACCCCCAGAAGCGGATTGGAGAGCGCACTAAAGATATACCGTGTGTCATCGACTCGCCAAAACCACCAGGTGGTGGTGAAGGTCAGGAAAAAAGGTGTCGATCTCGCCAGCGGCGTGGTGTCTTGCTTTGCTGCAAGCTCATACAGAAATCCGACCACGAAGACGATCAGGAACAGCGGATACAGTCTGGACCAGCGCGCAACGAAAAAATCTCGTAAGCCACCTGGCCGCTGCACGCTATGCCGGTAGTTCCAGTGAATAACGAAGCCGCTGAGGACAAAGAACAATGTCATCCCGACATTTGCCAGATGCGTCAGCATCCAAACGGCAAGCGTCATGTTGTCCCAATCGCCCGGCGGATGGATCTGGTAAGTGGCGTGCGAAACCATCACGGCACAGGCCGCGACGAAACGGACGCCGTCAAGGGCAGCCACATGGCGGGGAACGACCGGCAAACCGAGCCCCGGAGTTGTGAAGGATGAGGCGGGACCTGGGGACTTCAAAATGCGATCCTGTCACAACAAGTGGTTAATTGGACCAAGAGACGCTACCCGCATCGGTTGATATGCTGCGAGGAGAGGCGGTCGTCATAATGCCCTTGGGGCCAATTGAGCCTGATGCTCAGATTCCGAATTCCCGCTTTGCGCCAGACTTGTTGCAAGTTTCGGGATCGGAATACTAAAAATGCGGATGGTTCAGAACTTCTGCTGTTGGTGCGTCGCCGCGAGATCAGGGCGAATTTCTGAAGCTTCTTGCTACGGCTGCTTTTTTTTGACGATAGCTGCTGCAGCCGAATGCGAGCAACAATTCATCGTGTACTCCACTCTTGATATTCGCGCCACACTTCGGCCGGAGTACCGTCCACGCGAATCGCGCCCTTCTCCAGCCAGATCGCCCGGGTGCAATTGTTCTTCACAATCTCTTCGGAATGCGACGCAATAAACAGAATACCAGTTCGGCCTAGCAGGTCCTGCAGGCGTGCCTGAGCCTTCTTCATGAACGAGGCGTCGCCGGCTCCGATCCATTCGTCCATCAGCAGAATGTCGGGGGTAATCGAAGTCGATATCGCGAAGGCGAGTCGTAGCATCATGCCGCTGGAGTAGGTGCGGATGGGCATTTCCAGGAAATCACCTAGCTCGGTCACTTCGGCAATGCCGTCGATCTGATGGGCGATTTCCTCGGAACTCAACCCGAGCAGCATGCACCGGATCCGAATGTTTTCGTAGCCGCTGGCTTCCAAATCCATTCCCAACGTTAGATCGATCAGCGAGGCAACCCGGCCGCAGACAGTGATAGAACCGCGGACCGGCTCGTAAACGCCCGATACGGCGCGCAGCATGGTCGACTTTCCCGCGCCGTTGTGACCAATCAACCCGATCCGTTCGCCGTGCTCGGCCATCAGCGACACATCATTGACCGATGACACGACGATGCGCTGATCGGACCCAACGCCAATCCGGCCGCCGGTCGTGTATTGCAACATGGAGCGCTTGACCGAACGCCCATGCGCCGAATAGATCGGAAACTCGATGGAGACGTGCTCGAACGTCACAGAACTCGGAAAGCGCGCAGAACTGCCGGGTCTCAACATGAAACTGTCCTAGAGCCAGTAAGCGATACGGCCTCGCGTCCGCGCATAGAAACGGAACGTCAGCAGTGATCCCATGACGAAAATCAGGATGAGAGCGAGGTAGGCATGACCGGGAGGAAAGCTCCCGAGCAGCGGTGACCGCACCGCCTCCATCAAGTAGTAGAATGGGTTGAGCTGAACGAACAGACTTAGATGCGACGGCAACGTTTCGGGCCGGTACATGACCGGCGTGACAAAGAACAGGATCTGCAAGATGTTTCCGATGATCGGCGGCAAATCGCGGAAGCGGGTGCACAACACCGCGATCACGATCGCTCCCCAGGCGAAGTTCAATAGCATCAGGGCAAGTCCGGGAATGATCAACAGCAGATGCCAGTTCAACAGCGACGGCTGCCAGACGTAAAGAAACAACATTACCACAATATTGTGCGCATTGATGATGAAGTTCCGGAAGATCGTGCGGAAGATGTGTAGGGAGATCGGCAGGCCCCCTTGTTTGATCAGCCCTTCGGCCTGTACGAACGCCGTCGTACTGTCGTTAATAACGCCGGTGCAGAAGTTCCAAACGATGAAGCCGGCCGCCACGTACGGAAGAAATGAGCGAACATCCTGCTTGAACAGCCCCGCGTAAACAGTGCCGAGCGTCAGCACCAGGATGGACATACTGATCGTGATCCAAAACGGCCCGAGAACAGCGCGGCGATAGCGTTGCTTGACGTCCAACGAGGCCAGCGAAATCCACAGATGCCAGAGTCGAAATCCGGCCAGCAGATCATCGAGCGCTGCCGAACTCTGCGATCGCCCAGCGCCGAAATAAGTCACCCGACGAATATCGCGTTCCGCAATGGGCTTGTCAATTGGTCGGTCCAAACCTGCCGTCGTCATGCCCACCGCGCTTTTTGCCCTTTATCGTGCGGGGGGTCTATAGGCCATTTCTCATGGAGGGGCAACCAGGGTTCAGGAGCCTTGAAAAGACTGATTTCTTTTGTCTTTCGAGCGCTGATCTAAATCGAAGGGCAGCGGGGAGAATCGGGTTGAGCCCGACATCGAAACCTCGCCCAATGGATCGGCGAAGTTGACAGTCGATGCGGGGGCGACTTGCAGTTCTGCCGGCGGTTCGGTGCAACAAAAGTGCGCACTCACGGAAGGGGATTCAGGTGCAAGGTCGCATTGCCACGAGGCGTCTACAGGCTGTCCCGTGATCGGTTAGGTCATGCTGCCGGGCGCACCGACTCGGCGGTTGGATCACTGACCCGTATTGGACGGGCACCGCTTTGATCTTTGTGGATCCGGTGACGCTTGGATCGGGCGGGCTCCTGTTCCGTCGAGTTGAGGCAAGAAAAGATCTCGCTTTCAGCTCATTAACTCCAAATCTTTCGCTGCCCTACGAGAAATTCGGACGCTCGTATGGCGAGCAGTGGTGTTTGGTGCTTCTATCTGCTGCTGAGTTGGGCTATGCGATGTTGACAGCAGCGCGCTGGCGCCGCAGGGACTTGGCGCCGTGCGGGTTGCGTCGGCCGGTGGAGACGGTTTCTTGACTCAGTTGATTGATACGGACCAGGTTGAACAGGCTAGCCAGGCGATTCGGGCGGCCTGTGAGTCTGGGCAGACCCTTGCCTTTGTGTCCGGTAACTTCAACGTCGTGCACCCAGGACATTTGCGGCTTTTGAAGTTCGCTGCCGAGCAGGCCGATGTTCTCATTGTGGGGGTCAATCCCGATTCTGCACCCGGCGTGACGTTGGCGCAGGAAATGCGCCTTGAAAACGTGCGCTCGATCTCGTTTGTGCATCATGTCGTGCGCTTGACGACCGAGGCGATGACATTCATCCGCCAGCTCCAGCCGTCCGTTGTCGTAAAGGGCAAGGAGTTCGAGGATCGCGCCAATCCCGAGCAGGAGGCCGTGGACGCCTATGGCGGGCGGCTGATCTTCTCGTCCGGTGAATTGCGCTTTGCGTCGCTGTCGCTGCTGGAACGCGACGCCAACATCGACATCTCCACGGTCCGCAAGCCGCAGGAATTTCCCAGGCGCCACGGCTTCGAGATCGCGAATCTGAAGGATCTGCTCCGCAAGCTCTCCGGCATGCGGGTCGCCGTCATCGGCGACCTGATCGTCGACGAATATGTCACCTGCGATGCGGTCGGCATGTCCCAGGAGGACCCGACCATCGTCGTGACGCCGCTGATGACCCGCACCTTCGTCGGCGGCGCGGGTGCGGTTGCGGCGCATGCGCACGGGCTTGGCGCCGATGTGAAATTCTTCACCCTGGTCGGCGACGACGAAGCGGCGCGGTTCGCCCGCAACACGCTCGAACAGCATGGCGTCAACTTCAACGCCTTCACCGACCAGAGCCGGCCGACCACGCGCAAGCAGCGTTTTCGCGCGCTCAACAAGACGCTGCTGCGGGTCAATCACCTGCGCCAGCACGCGTCGGATGCCGACCTGCAGCGGCAGATGCTGACCTCGGTCGAGCGCGCCTTGAAGACCTGCGATCTGCTGCTGTTCTCCTGCTTCAACTACGGCTGCCTGCCGCAGGATCTGGTCGACGCGATCGCCGATCGCGCCCGCGCCCAGGGCGTGATGATGGCGGCCGACAGCCAGGTGTCGTCGCAGACCGGCGACGTCTCCCGCTTCAAGGGCATGACCCTGCTGACGCCGACCGAGCGCGAGGCGCGCGTCGCACTGAACGACTTCATTTCGGGTCTCGCCGTCATCAGCGAGCGGCTGGTCGAACGGGCCCGCACCAAGAACCTCGTGATCACGCTCGGCGCCGAGGGCGCGCTGATCAACACCATGGCGGACGGCACCTTCACCTCGGACCGCCTGCCGGCGTTCAATCCATCCCCGAAGGACGTGTCCGGTGCCGGCGACAGCTTCTTCATGGCCTGCTCGATGGGCCTGCGCGCGGGCGCCGATATCTGGCAGGCCTCCTATCTCGGATCGCTGGCGGCCGCCCTCCAGGTTTCCCGCGTCGGCAACCTGCCGTTGACGACGGCAGAGCTGGTGCGCGAAATCGACGAGGCTGGCTTCAGCCACGAGTGACGGATGCTCTGATGCGCGCGCTCCTTCTTGCGGCCGGAATCGGCAGCCGGTTGCGACCTTTGACGAACACCACGCCAAAATGCCTGGTTACGGTGCACGATCGTCCGCTGCTCGACTATTGGCTCGATCTGGTCTTCGAGGGCGGCATCGAACGCGCGTTGCTCAATACCCATTGGCTTGCGGATCAGGTCCGCGCCCACGTGGCGCAGTCGCCCTGGCGCTCCCGCATCGATCTTGTTCACGAGGATAAGTTGCTCGGGACCGGCGGCACCGTGATTGCCAACCGGGAATGGTTCGGGAGCCGTCCGTTTCTGGTCGCCCACGCCGACAACCTGACCGACTTTGACGTGGCAGGCCTGATCGCGGCGCACGACAAACGGCCGGCCGGCTGCATCATGTCGATGCTCGCGTTCCGGACCGACGACCCGAGCTCTTGCGGCATTCTGGAATTGGACTGCCAGAACAGGGTGATCGCCTTTCACGAAAAAGTCCCGAACCCGCCTGGGAACCTCGCCAATGGCGCGGTCTATATTTTCGAACCCGAGGTGATCGACGATATTGCAGCACTCGGAAAAGCCGTCGTCGATCTCTCCACCGAGATCATCCCGAACTATTTGGGACGAATTTTATGCGTGGAAACTGCAGGTTATCACCGGGATATCGGCAACCCGGAAAGCTTGCGCCGGGCGCATTTGGAGTTTAAGCACAAGCCGCGCCATAGTGGGGGCGGTTGAGGGCGGCTGTCGTCGCTGGGGCCGATCGCGTTTTCCTGCCATAGTCGACAGATGCGCCCAAGGCCAGATCGGGTGAGCAACAGGCGAGCCACGGGGATTGCTCAGATGAAGATATTCGTGACTGGAGCGTGCGGCTACAAGGGCAGCGTGCTCGTGCCGAAGCTCTTGAAGGCCGGCCACAAGGTCGTTGCATTCGACATCATGTGGTTCGGCAACTTCCTCGAGCCGCATCCGGATCTCACCGTCGTCCAGGGCGACGTCCGCAATCCCGACGCCATCGACCTGACCGGGGTCGACGCCATCATTCATCTCTCCAGCGTCGCCAATGATCCCTGCGGCGATCTCGACCCGAAGCTGACCTGGGAGATCTCCTGCCTCGCCACGATGCAGCTCGCCGATCGCGCCTATCGCCACGGCATCAAGCGATTCATCTACGCCTCCTCCGGCAGCGTCTACGGCGTCAAGGAAGAGGAGCAGGTCACCGAGGATCTCGAGCTGCTGCCGATCTCCGAGTACAACAAGACTAAGATGTGCGGCGAGCGCATCGTGCTGTCCTACAAGGACGACATGGTGGTGCAGATCGTGCGCCCCGCGACCGTCTGCGGCTACTCTCCGCGCCAGCGGCTCGACGTCTCCGTCAACATGCTGACGATGCAGGCGCTGATGAACGGCCGCATCACCGTGTTCGGCGGCGACCAGACTCGCCCGAACATTCACATCGACGACATCACCGATCTCTATCTCTTCCTGCTCGATCATCCTGAGCACACCGGGATCTACAATGCCGGCTTCGAGAACATCTCGATCCTCGACATCGCCAGGCTCGTCACCAAGCACGTGCCGGCCGAGGTCATCGTGACGCCCTCGAACGACCCGCGCAGCTATCGCGTCAACTCCGATCGCCTGCTCGCGACCGGCTTCCGGCCGAAGAAGACGGTGGAGGACGCGATCAAGGAAATCATCGGCATGTACTCGCAAGGCCAGCTCAAGAACGACGACCGCTGGTACAATCTGAAATGGATGGAGAAGGAGGTCGTGAAATGAACGTCCTGGCCTTCAAGACCCCCGGCAGCCTGTTCGCCGACTACACCAGCCGCTTCAGCACCGTGCTGAAGGATTTCGACTGGAGCCCGGTCGAGAAGCTCGCCTATGATCTGCGCGACTGCTGGCAGACCGGACGGCAGGTGTTCTTCTGCGGCAATGGCGGCAGTGGCGGCAACGCCAACCACCTCGCCAACGATTTCCTCTACGCGCTGTCGAAGACGCCGGGCTCAGGCCTGCGCGTGCACTCGCTGTCGTCGAACCCGTCCGTGATCACCTGCCTCGCCAACGACGAAGGCTATGACCAGGTGTTCTCGCTGCAACTCGCGGTGCTTGCGCGCAAGGGCGACGTGCTGATCACCTTCTCCGGCTCCGGCAACTCGCCGAACATCCTGAAGGCGCTCGAAGAGGGCAAGAAGATCGGCATGACCAGCTATGCCGTGCTCGGCTTCACCGGCGGCAAGGCCAAGGCGCTCGCCGACGTGCCGATCCACTTCGCGGTCGACGACATGCAGATCGCCGAGGACGCGCAGATGGTGATCGGCCACATGATCATGCAGTGGCTGTACGCCCAGCGCGGCGACATCATCACGACGCGCGAGGTCTGACGGGCAAGGACGATGGCTGCGAACGAAAAGTACCTGATCCTCGGCTCGAACTCGTTTTCGGGCGCAACCTTCGTCGACTTCCTGGCTGCGGCCGGTCACGACGTGATCGCGACCAGCCGCTCGGACGAGCCGCATGACGCCTTCCTGCCGTACAAATGGCAGAAGCGGGCCGGCAAGGTCCGCTTCCAGCGCGTCGACCTCAACCACGATCTTGATGCGCTGAAGGCGCTGCTGGCGGCCGAGCGGCCGACCCACGTCGTGAACTTCGCTGCGCAGAGCATGGTCGGCGAGAGCTGGCTGTACCCGGACCACTGGATGATGACCAACGTCGTCTCCGCCGTCCGCCTGCACGATATCCTGCGCAACTATGACGGCCTCGACCGCTACGTCCACGTCACGACGCCGGAGGTCTACGGTTCGACCGAGGGCTGGGTGCGCGAGGACGCAGCCTTCAACCCGTCGACGCCCTACGCGGTGTCGCGCGCCGCCGGCGACATGAGCTTGCGGACCTATTTCGCCAACTACCAGTTCCCGGTAGTCTTCACGCGCGCCGCCAACGTGTACGGTCCGGGTCAGCAGCTGTACCGCATCGTGCCGCGCACCATCGTGGCCGCGATGACCGGGCAGAAGCTGCGGCTCGACGGCGGCGGCAAATCGGTCCGCGTCTTCATCCACATGACCGACGTGTCGGATGCGACCGTGAAGATCGGCCGCAGCGGCAGGCTCGGCGAAACCTATCACATCTCCGGCTACGAGCTGGTCTCGATCCGCACTTTGGTCGAGATGATCCTGGCCCGTCTCGGCAAGTCGTTCGAGGATTGCGTCGAGATCGGCCCTGAGCGGCCGGGCAAGGACACCGCCTACACGCTCGACAGCTTCAAGCTGCGCACCGAGCTCGGCTGGCGCGACACGTTCTCGCTGGAACAGGGCATCGACGACGTCATCGCCTGGGCGCGACGCTTCGAGGATGTCATGGCCAAACTGCCGACCAAGTACGAACATAAACCCTGATCGACCCCTGCGCTTCCCGGTGAAGCGCGACTGGAGAGCACGATGAACGTGGCAGTCCGGAGCACAGCGGCCAAGCCTGACGCAGCCGCCCTGAAGGCGCAGGCGGCGAAGCTGCGCGGCAAGATCATCGAGATGTCGCACAAGGCCCAGGCCGCACACCTGGCCTCGTCGCTGTCCTGCGCCGATGCGATGACCGCGGCCTATTGGCATGTGCTCAACATCGACCCGAAGAACCCGACCGATCCGCTGCGCGACCGCTTCATCCTCTCCAAGGGCCACGCCGCCGCAGCGCTGTTCGCCACGCTGGCGATGAAGGGCTACTTCCCGATCGAGGAGCTCGACACCTACTGCCAGGACGGCGGCCGGCTCGCCGAGCATCCGCCGGCGAACCTGCTGCCCGGCGTCGAGGCGGCCACCGGCTCGCTCGGCCACGGGCTGCCGCTCGGCTGCGGCATGGCGCTCGCCGGTCGAATCAAAGGCGAGAGTTTTCGCGTGTTCGCCCTTCTCTCGGACGGCGAGAACAATGAGGGCTCGGTTTGGGAGGCCGCGATGTTCGCCGCCGCCCAGAAGCTGGAGAACGTCTGCGTCGTCGTCGACTACAACAAGTGGCAGGCGACCGCGCGCTCCAACGAAACCCTGATGCTGGCACCGCTGCGCGACAAATGGGCCGCCTTCGGCTGGGACGCGCACGAGATCGACGGCCATGACGTCGGCGCGCTGGCGGAAGCGATGCAGAACATCCCGAACGGCTCGGGCAAGCCGGTGGCGCTGATCGCACACACCGTAAAGGGCAAGGGCGTGTCGTTCATGGAAGACGACAACAACTGGCATTATCGCGCCCCCACCGCAGACGAAGTGACGAAGGCGTTCAAGGAGCTCGGCCTGTCATGAGAAACGCGTTCGCTGACGAACTGACCAAGCTCGGTAACGAGGACAGCCGCGTCGTCATGCTCTCGGGCGACATCGGCAACCGCCTGTTCGACAAGTTCAAGGACAAGCATCCGAGCCGCTTCTTCAACTGCGGCGTTGCGGAAGCCAACATGATGGGCGTCGCCGCCGGCATGGCCATGAACGGCCTGCGCCCGGTCGCCTATACGATCACCCCGTTCGTGACGACGCGCTGCCTGGAGCAGATCCGCACCGACGTCTGCTATCACGAAGCCCCCGTGACGATCGTCGCGGTCGGCGCCGGCCTCGCCTATTCCGGCCTCGGCCCGACCCACCACGCCTGCGAGGACATCTCGTTCCTGCGCTCGATCCCGAACATGGTCGTGATCTGCCCGGGCGATGCCTTCGAGGTGCGCGGCGCCTTGCGCGCGGCGATGCAGCAGGACCGCCCGGTCTACATCCGCATGGGCAAGAAGGGTGAGCCCGTCGTTCACAAGGGCCCCCTCGCGGATTTCAAGATCGGCAAGGCGATCACGATCGAGGAAGGCTCCGACGTCTGCCTGCTCTCGACCGGCAACATGCTGCCGGAAGTCATTGAAGCCGCACACAGATTGAAGGAGAAGGGCATCTCCGCCGAGGTCGTCAGCTTCCACACCGTGAAGCCGCTGGATGAGGACAAGCTCAAGCAGGCTTTCAGCCGCTTCAAGCTGGTCGCGACCATCGAGGAGCATTCGTTGATCGGCGGCTTCGGCTCCGCCGTCTCCGAATGGCTCGCCGATACCGAGACGAAGCACCAGAAATTCCTGCGCTTCGGCACGCCGGACGCCTTCTTCAAGAAGTCCGGTGAGCAGGAATATGCCCGCGAGGTGCTGGGACTGACCGGCCACCAGATCGCGGACAAGATCATCCACGCGTTGAGCTGAGACATCACATGAAGACCCAAGCTGCCCTCCTGGTCCAGACCGGCCAGCCGCTCGTGCTGGCCGAGATCGAGACCCCCGCCCTCAAGCCGGGCCAGGTGCTGGTCGAGATCGCCTATTCCGGCGCCTGCGGCACCCAGGTGATGGAGTGGCGCGGCGACAAGGGCGAGGACAAATGGGTGCCGCATTGCCTCGGCCACGAGGGCACCGGCACGGTGATCGAGGCCGGCAGCGCCGTCACCAAGGTCAAGGTCGGCGACAAGGTCGTGCTGTCCTGGATCAAAGGCACGGGCATCGAGGCTGGCGGCGCCGTGTATGACTGGGATGGCAAGAAGGTCAACGCCGGCGGCGTCACCACCTTCCAGCGCCACGCTGTCGTCAGCGAGAACCGCCTGACCCTGCTGCCGCCGGACCTGCCGATGGATGTCGCGGTGCTGCTCGGCTGCGCTGCGCCGACCGGCATGGGCGCGGTCTACAACGTGCTCAAGGTGCAGCCCGGCGACGCCGTCGCCGTGTTCGGCACCGGTGGCATCGGCCTGAACGCGCTGATGGCCGCCGCGCTGGCCGGCGCGATGCCGGTGATCGGCATCGACCCGAACCCGACCCGCCGTGCGCTTGCCCAGATCTACGGCGCAACTCATGTCATCGATGCATCCGGCGACGTGCTGGCCGAGATCAAGAAGATCGTGCCGCAGGGCGTTGATCTCGCGGTCGAATCCTCCGGCATTCCGGCCGTGATGGAGCAGGCGATCAATTCCACCCGTCAGCAGGGCGGCCGCGCGGTCGTGATCGGCAACGCCAAGCATGGCGCGGCGCTCACGCTGAATCCCGGCGTCTTCAACCAGGGCAAGAGCCTGCTCGGCACCTGGGGCGGCGACAGCGTTCCGGATCGCGACTACGGCCGCTACGGCCGGCTGCTGAGCTCCGGCCGCTTCCCGGTGCGGGATCTCTTGTCGAAGCCCTACAGCCTCGCCCAGGCCGACCAGGCGCTGCAGGATCTGGCCGCCGGCAAGGTCGGCCGTCCGCTGATCGACATGTCGCTGCGTTAAGTCCAGGCCATGCGGATCGGGATCGACTTCGACAACACGATCGCCTGCTATGACGGCGTGTTTCATGCGGCCGCGCTCGAGCGCGGCCTGATCCCGGCCGACCTCGGCCGCGACAAGAACAGCGTCCGCGACCATCTCAACGGCTCCGGGCGCAAGGACGACTTCACCGAGCTCCAGGGCTATGTCTACGGTGCCCGGATGGACCTGGTGTCGCCCTACCCTGGCTTCGCGGAGTTCGTCGCCGCGGCCCGCCGCGCCGGACATGACCTGTTCATCGTCAGTCATAAGACCAGGCATCCGATTCTCGGCCCGAAGCACGACATGCATGCCGCGGCGCGCGGCTTCCTGACCGACCGCGGACTGATGGGGTCAGCCCCCGGCCAGATCGCGCCGGACCGGGTGTTCTTCGAGCTGACCAAGGACGAGAAGGTCGCCCGTGCGCATGCGCTGGCCTGCGAGGTCTTTGTCGACGACCTGCCGGAGATCCTGGGCATGACCGGATTCCCGCAAGGGATGCGCAAGGTGCTGTTCGACCCGGAGAACCAGTTCGCGACCACGGCCGTCCCTTACGAGCGCCGCGCCTCGTGGGCCGAGATCGCGGCGGATGTCGTCCGTGACCGCGGCTGAGGCCAACGCCGACGCCGCCCTGCTGGCGCTCGCCCAGCGCCTCGCCGCGCAGGCCGGCAAGGCCAGCCCTACGGGACTGACGCGGCTGGCCGGCGGCCGCAACAACCAGGTCTTCCGTCTCGACACGGCCGACGGCCCGCTGGTCCTCAAGCGCTACTTCACCGACGCTCGCGACACCCGCGACCGGCTCGGCGCCGAATGGAGTTTTGTCAGCCATGCCTGGTCGCACGGGGTCCGTGTCGTGCCGGAGCCCCTGGCCTGCGACCGCGCCGAACAGGCTGGACTGTACAGCTTCGTCGAGGGACGCAAGCTGACGGTCGCGGAGCTGGCGCCAGTTCACGTCGATGCCGCGATCGACTTCGTGCTCGCCGTGAATGCTCCGCCCCGCCCGGCGCTGGCGGCCGGATCCGAGGCCTGCTTCTCCCTCGCCGAGCACCTCGCCACCGTCGAGCGCCGGGTGGCGCGGCTGGCGACGCTTGATGGCGACGTGCCCCATGTGGCCGACGCCCGACAGTTCGTGACCGCACGGCTGCAGCCGGCCTGGGCCGAGGTGAAGGCGACCATTCTGCGCGGCGCCGCGGCCGAAGGGCTTGCCTTGGAGGCCGCCATCCCCGCCGACCAGGTCTGCCTGTCGCCGTCGGATTTTGGCTTCCACAACGCGCTGATCGACGACGCTGATAAGCTCACCTTCCTCGATTTCGAATATGCCGGCCGCGACGACCCGGCCAAGCTCGTCTCCGACTTCTTCTGCCAGCCGGAGGTGCCGGTGCCGCTGGCGGTGCACGAGCATTTCATCGACCGGCTCACGGATGGCCTCGGACTGGACGCGGCCAGCGTCGCGCGCTGCCGGCTGCTGATCGACGCCTACCAGGTCAAGTGGACCTGCATCATCCTGAACGACTTCCTGCCGCTCGGCGCCACCCGGCGCGCCTTTGCCGACACCGGCGCCTGGGCGCAGTGCTGCGCCGCGCAGCTCGCCAAGGCCGACGCCAAGCTCGACCTGATCGGCGCCACATCCGACTAACCGACATCGTAACGCCCGGAGATCTTCATGGCCTATCGCGAGTTCGTCAGTCTCGTCCACAAATCGACCAAGCGCGACTATCTCGCGCGCGTCACCCAGCGCGACAAGGCCGATGTCGCGGAGATGGCGATCAAGTACGACTACGACTACTGGGACGGCAGCCGCGAGACCGGCTATGGCGGCTACAAATATGACGGCCGCTGGCGCAAGGTCGCCGATGCGATGATCGCGACTTACGGCATCAAGCCCGGCATGCGCGTGCTCGACGTCGGTTCCGGCAAGGGCTTCATCCTACACGATTTCCGCGAAGCCATCCCGGATCTCGAGGTCGCCGGCATCGACGTCTCCTCCTACGGCATCGAGCACACGATGGAGAGCGTGAAGCCGTTCTGCCAGGTCGGCACCGCGGCCAAGCTGCCCTACCCCGACAAGCACTTCGATCTGGTCATCTCGATCAACACGCTGCACAACCTCTACAACTACGATCTCGATGCCGCCCTGCGCGAGATGGAGCGCGTCAGCCGCGGCGCCAAGTATCTCTGCGTCGAGGGCTATCGCAACGAGCGCGAGAAGGTGAACCTGATGTACTGGCAGCTCACCTGCCGCATCTTCCACACCCCCGAGGAATGGGCCTTCGAATTCAAGCGCTCCGGCTACACCGGCGACCACGAGTTCATCTTCTTCGAATGAGCGCCACCAACTCGCCGCAGGCAGAACCACCGATCACCGCCATCGAGCGTCCGTCAACGGATTCGGTGCGGCTCTCGGTCGTCATTCCGAACTATAATCATGGTTCGCTGGTCGGCGATGCTATCCGCGCCTTTGCGCAACAGGAGCCGGCGCCGGACGAGATCATCGTCATCGACGACGGCTCGACCGATGACAGCCTGGCGAGGCTGTCCGCGCTGGCGTCGGAGTTTCCGACCCTGCGGGTTCTGGCGCAGGAGAAGAACCAGGGCACGGTCGCGGCGCTGAACCGCGGCTTGCAGGCTGCTCGCGGCATCTTCATCAATTTTGGCGCTGCCGACGATTTCACGCATCCGGGGCTGTTCAAGGCCACTCTGTCCGCTCTGGAGCGCCATCCCGATGCGGTGCTGGCCTGTACCGAAGGGCTCGCCGTCGACGTGACGCGCCCCGACAGCGCGCAGCCCAGGCCGCCGATCGTGCCGGCTTACGAGGCGGCCTATCTCGGGCCGGGCGAGGTCGCGGCCTTGCTGCGCTACGCCGACAATTGGCTGCTTGCCGGGACGGCAGTGGTGCGACGTGCGGCCATCATCGATGCCGGCGGGTTCGATCCCGTGCTGCGGTCATTTGCGGACGGCCTTCTATTCAAGCAATTGGCCCTGCGGCATGGCTTCTGCTTTAGCCCAACGGTCGGCATGACCTGGAAAATCAGTCCGTCGGGCTATTCGCGCTCGGAAGCGGCGGATCTCTCGCGCAGCTTCGAGGTGATGAACCAGTCGATCGCGCGAATGAAGGCCGATCCGGCGTTCCCAATCTGGTATCCGAAGCTGTTCGAGCGGCGCTGGCGCTTCGGATTAGCGCGCATCGCCATTTCCGCGCAGCCGATGCGGAAAGCCACGCTCCTGCAACTGGCGCGCGGGCCGCTCGGCCCGATCGCGCTCAATTTCGCCGCAGCTTTGGACGGAGCCGCCGGACGCATGATCGCTCTCGCCTGGTTCGTCCTGCAGGAGCGGCCGATGTCGCTGTGGGCGCTCGCCATGACGGCCTGGTTCCGCCGCGCGCGGCACGCGCGGCGCTGACACGAACGTCGCTTCAAGCGGATCAGAGCGCCAGCGAGAAGATTGAGCGCGGGCTCGCCCGCAAGATCGAGGCGAACTTGCCGCCGGCCGCGCTCACAGCGCTGTTGCGCTCGATCACCCGGTCCTCGCTGCTGACCGAGAGAGCCAGCAGGCACAGCTTGATGCCGCGTTCAGCCAGCGCCGCGGAGGGGAGGATCGGCAGGCGCGCGCCGGGCAGATATTTGCCGATCTTCTGCGGCGTGTCGTCGGCCACGAAGTCGATCAGGTCGGCAACGCCCAGGAAGTTGGCGAAGGCGCAGACGAGATGGCCGGCACCGAACAAGGCGATCGGGCCTTGCTCGGCGCGGAACTTGGCGAGCTTCGCGCGCAGTTCGCGACGCGTGGGCTCGAAATCGGCGGCGTAGCTTTCGAGCAGCTGCAACTGGCTCGCATCGGGCGGTTGATCTCGCTTGACCGGGCCGGGGAGGCCGACCTTGCGCGCCAACTGCACGATAGAATTCTCGAAGGGCAGGGGGAACACATCCATGCGGATGGGCTCAAAGCCACCCATGGTCAGGACCGGCGCGAAGGTCTCGGGCGTGAAGTAGAGCGAATGCTCCTCCCAGGGCATGCAGTAGTCGTGCAGCCGCAGGCTGTTGGTACAGTCCGGAATTTCCACCATGACGATGCCGCCGGGCTTGACCAGCGCCGCGATGCCGCCGACGAAATCATGCAGGTTTTCGGCATGTTCGAGAATGTGGCGGACGATCAAGACATCGGCAGCACCGCGCCTGTCTGCGATCGCGGCCATGCGCTCAGGTGTGGTCAGTTTCTGGACCGTCTCGATGCCGCAGGCGGGGTTGGTGAGGCCAAGATCGCCGTCGAGCGTGACCCGCCAGGTTCGTTCGAACCCGTTGCGGCGAAACCGGTCGATCGTGGTGTCATCCTTCGATGTCAGCGCCCCGATCACGCTGTCCGTTGCCACCCCGGGAAGCGCCACGATCTGCTCGACCGCCTGGTCAAGATGCTCTTCCGGCTCGCGCGCGAACAGCCAGTCGTACGGCGGAATCAGCGCCTCATGCGACACAGGTTTCATCAGCTGGATGGTGCCGCAGGTGGCACATTGGCCGAGCACCAGTTCGACGGCATGTTCCGGCGTCTCCCTCTCCGGCAGGAAGAACGACGCCACCGGGTGGCTTCCCAGGTCCAGCGCCTGCTTGACCTCCTGAGCACCGCAAACCAAACACGCCATGTGCGCGATTCCTCTTCAGAGACTTCTAACGACCGTAGCTAGATGCCCGACTTGGCGGCATGAGTAAACAGCGGCCACTACCGGCTGGCACCAGCCGATTCAAGACCGGCGAGGTACGAATGCCCGGCCGCCGGGTCGGTTTCCGGCGGAGCCCAGCTCGCCGCTTCGCTGGAGGTCGGATCGAATGGACCGATCGTGGTTTCCAGGAACACCAGCCATTCCGAGCGGAATATCAAGGTGTGGAAGATGCCCGGCGGCATCTTGTAGAAGAAGCGGCCGCCCTCGGCCGCGGCCGACATCGGCAGGCGTTCCGTCAGCTGTCCATCTTCGTCGAACAGGAGCGTCTCGCAGTTTCCTTCAATGACCGCCAACGTTTCGGAACGGCGCAGGTGACGGTGAGGGCGCACATAGGAGGAGCGGTGCATGACGATCAGCATCTCCTGTTGCAGATCGTCCGACGATGCGTGAAAACAAAGGCGGCAGCGCCGCCGGGGCGATTTCGCCGCCTTGTTCTTCAATAGCTGCACGATTCTGTCGTCGACACCGAGGAAACCGCCATCCGAGTACAGCACCTCGGGCGAAACTTCGCGCAATCGGTGGTCCGGCTGGTCCATGCATTCGTCCAGAAATGCGCTGACTTGTCCACAGCTCCCCGGCGATGGCGCGGTCCCGGAAGGATACCCGGGCCGTGCGGTGGTCGGAGCTTTAGCCCGCCCGCATAAAGGACTTTTGGGTCCACTGCAACGTCGCGATGCGGAGTTTTGCTAGAGTTTGACCGGCGTTTCTGCTTTACCTTGCCTGGAAAATGGAGCGTTGGTCCTGGCTGCCGTGACCGAGCGAGGGCGGGCGTTCGCTGCGCGTGCCAAGCGGAAGGCGTGTCAAGTCCGTCGCACGAAGGCTTTTCGAGGCGCTTTTACGGAATGAAAGTCAAATTTCTGACGGTGATATGGGGGGCTCGGTATATCGACGAGTTCGCCCGCGTCTCGCTCCCTTCCTATTTGTCGCCCCAAAATCTGCCTTGGGTGGCCGAGGCGAACGAGTTGGAAGTCGTCGTTCTAACGTCTGCCGAAGGGCGGGCGCATTTCGAGAAGCAGCCGATCATGGCCCGGCTGAAGGCGCTTTGCTCTGTTCGCTACATTCCGATCGATGATCTGATCGCCGGCGGCGCGTACGGCGTGACTCTGACGGCAGCCTATGCGCGCGGCATCATGGACAGCGGCAGCGAACAGACCAACACCTGCTTCGTGTTCATGAACTCGGACTTCGTGCTGGCAGACGGATCGCTGCGAACACTCGTTAGCAAGATCGCCGAGGGGCATCCTTGCGTGAAGACGCCATCCTTGCGCGCAGTCGCGGAGACCGCTCTGCCATCTCTAGTAAAGGCGCTCTCGCCGGACGGATTTGAGCTGACGCTCAAACCGCGCGATCTGGTCCGCATCGTCCTCGACAACCTGCATCTGACCGTGACAGCCAAGACCATCACCCAGGGCCTCATCACCTGTACCAGCCATACCCAGATCTACTGGCAGGTGGACGACGAGACATTGCTTTGTCGCCATCACCTGATCTTCATGATGGCGGTCAAGCCCGAGGTACCGCTGACGCCGCTGAACTCGTACAGCGACTATGGCTTCATGCCTGAACTGGTCCCGTCGCGGAGATTCACGTTGCTCGGTAACTCCGACGAATTCTTCGTTGCCGAGCTGCAATCATCGAGTTCCGAGCGTAACCTTGTTAAGGGCGGTCAAGCCAGCGTGGACACAATCGCGGCCGAGCTCTGTCAGTGGACCACAGCCGAACACCGGCGCTTCGCCGAAGTAGATGTTGTCTTTCATTCCGGAGATCCCGGCCCGGAACTGGATCGGGCTCGCGCACGCGCAGAGCAGTTCATGACCGAGCTGAAATCGAAGATGACGCGTGAACCAATCGACCACGTTAACCATCCGTATTGGCTCGCCGGCGTTCAGTATTGGGCATCGTTGAGATTCGCCGTTGCTCACCAGACTGTCGTAATGCCGCCGGAATTGGACAGCCGAGACAGCTCGGTAGGCAAGGCGGGAGACCTGAAATCCGCCATCCTTCGGCTCTACAGCCAATTTATTGGCTGGATGAGGAGACAGAGCCGCAGTCTCCCTGACGTCCCGATTTGGCATTATCAGTGGCTGGATTCGTGTTTGCTGCGGGTTTGGATTGCCGAGGTCCAGGCGCGATCGAGATCGCGTACGCTCCTCGTCTGTAGTACGGCCAGCCCTTTGGCCGCTGCGCTGCCACTATACTTCCCGATCGATGTTTGCTCTGAGGCCGCGCTAATTTCCGGAGTTACTCGCGACGCAACACCGTCCGTGCCCGAGCTGCAGGCTATATACGACGACATTCTCATTCATGTTCTCCGCGAGGGAGTCGCCGGAATGGCGAACACCTTGCGGGCGGCTGAAAAACGGTTGGGTCCGGACGGTGTTCTGTCGGTCTTCGTCGAGCATCGCTATCCGGAACTCGATGGAGGGAATCTTTCTGGCGAACTGCCGTACTTTGCCGACCAGTTATTGCCGAAGGACTGGATCAACTACCACTGTCGCGCCCGATTCGCAGGCGGTGAAATAAAATACGTCCTTCGCTGCGCCGAACGTGGAGTTTACCGCTTTTTATGGCCGGTTTCCCTGCGGCGGCTGCCGATGACGGCGGGAGCCGCGCTTGCCTGGGGCCTGCTTGCAGTCATGACGACGCTGAACAATTTTCGGATGCGCCGCCACCAAGCGAGGTTTCCCGCGCACTGTAGCAGTTTGCTGCTGTCCTTGTCCAAACGGATTCTCACTGCGCAGTCGGCTGACCGCACCAGTTCTGGATCGCGGTCGCTGCGGAGTTAGAACCGCTGCCGGCATCGGGATTTGCTATCGCGGGTATCATAACATAGGCTAACCAGCTCCGGCGCTACTTCCGCACGGCCCAATTTTGCGGCATGTTGATTCGGGTAGATTTGTGCCACTTTCTGGCTAGAGTTTGCTGCGGATTTCTGCTTGGACTACAACCGCGGCGGGTGGGCTGGAATTGCCTTCGATCTCGCAAAGTGGAGTCTTTGGCGCCCACATCGGCTAATTGTGACGATCTGTTGGTACGCGACCGGACTGAAGGGCAGCGATGAAAGTCAAGTTTCTGACGGTGATCTGGGGAACTCGGTACATTGACGAGTTCGTCAGGCTTTCACTGCCGTCCTATCTTGCGCCGGGAAATCTGCCCTATGTTGCCGGCCAGACCGAGCTTGAAATGTTGATTCTGACTTCAACCGAGGGGCAGGCTCATTTCTTCGAACTCGCGATCATGGAAAGGGTGCGGGCTCTATGTCCAGTTCGGTTCATTCTCATCGATGATCTGATCACGACCGGTATCTATGGTGTGACCCTGACACTCGCTTACGCGCGCGGCATCATGGATAGCGGGCCAGAACAAACTAATACGCACTTTATTTTCATGAACTCCGACTTCGTGCTGGCCGACGGTTCGTTGCGCGCGACCATATCCAAGCTAGGAGAGGGGTATCCGTGCATCATGGCGCCGTCCTTACGTGCGTCCGCGGAGCCGACACTGCCAATTCTGGCGAGCTCGCTTTCTGACGAAGGGCACTGCCTGGCCGTCCCACCGCGCTCGATGGTGCGACTCGCGTTCGAGAACTTGCATCCGACGGCTGTAGCGAAGACCGTGACCCAGCAGTTCGTCAGTTGCGAAACCCACAACCAGATGTATTGGCAGGTTGATGAGGCGACCCTGCTGGCTCGGTACCACCTCATCTTTATGCTGGCTATCAAGCCCGAGGTGCCGATGCCGCCCGTGAATTCCTATTGCGACTATGGCTTTGTCCCGGAGCTGGTTCCGTCGGGCAAGATCGGCTTCATGGACGATTCGGACGATTTCTTCATGTTGGAGCTGCAGCCGCAAGCGCAGGAGCAGGCGCTGCTTCGCTGCGGCATTAAGAGCGTCGGCAGCATCGCAACCGAACTGTCGCGTTGGACTACCAGCGAACATCGGCGTTGTGCGCAGGTCGATCTCGTTTTCCGCAGCGGCCCCGGTGGGGAAGCGTTGCCGGAAGTCAAGGCGCTTGCTCGAGAGTTCATGGCCGATGTCGCGTCGAGGATGACGCCGAATGCTGTGCCACATGAGGGGCATGAGTACTGGTCGTCTGGCCTGGAGGCCTGGGCTTCCCTGAAGTTCTCGCTGTCTGGCAAATGGACGTGGCCTCCGGAGGTTCTCGATCCCGAAAAGCGGAATGTGCAGGTTCGGAAGAGAACGGATCTGGTCGGACGTTATCACGCGATGCTGCGCGTGGCGCAGGTATATACCGGACGACTTCCGGATGTTCGTATCTGGAATCACCTCTGGCTCGATTCGTGCCTGGTGCTCGATTGGGTAGCGAACGTCATCCAGGTGAAGCCGCGGCGAGTCCTGCTGATCTGTCCTGCTGACAGCTCACTGGCGCGTTATCTTCCGGGGCGGCTCCCGATTGACATCCAGCAGATGCCGAACTCGGTGGGCGAGGAAGGTCCGCACAAGGCCTACGACCGTATCCTGATTCACATCTATCGAGCGAACATCCGTCAGCTCAGGAAGTGGCTCGAAATCGCCGATAGACATTTGGCACACGGGGGCCAATTGGCAGTATTCATCGAGCACCAGAACTCCGAGCTCGAACGAAGCAATTTCTCTAGCGAGCTTTCGCGATACACTCAGGAGGTCCTACCTGCGAACTGGATCGGCTACCGAGTGGAAGGACGTTTCGTCGGCGGTCGTTTCAAACGGAAGCTGAGATTAATCGAAAGGCTCTTTTTTCGTTTTCTTCGGCCCTCATCCATTCAGAAGTTGCCTATGGTCGTTGTCGCCGTGAACTGCTGGTGTGTGTGGGCCACTGTGATGATGTTATACAACATTTTGATGCGAGGGGCGGCGTCGGCTCGTTGCCCAGATTATTGCAGTAGCGCGATGTTGTCGCTATCCAGGCGGAGCCGGAACGCTGATCGCGTCTAAGTGACAGGCCCGATGAGAAAAGGGATTTTGCCGGAGATGAAGCACGATCTTTCGACAGCTGCTGGGAAAAGCCGCGGCGAGGCGATATAATGAGCAATCAGCAAGCATTTCTGGTTGTCGGGGGCGACAGTCTCGTCGGCGGCAGTGTTGTCAGAACGTTGCGCCAGCGCGGGCACACCGCCCTTGAGACCACACGGCGGCCGGATACGGTCGGTCCGGAGCGTGTGCTGCTCGATTTCGAGAGCGAGGCGCCGTTCATCGCTCCGCCTGGTGTGCAATATGCCTTCCTGATCGCGGCCGCGACCAACTATGGTCGCTGCGAAAAGGATCCGATGGCTCGGATCATCAACGTCGAGCTGATCCCGCGCACGGTGGCTTCGCTGTTGGAGCAAGGCCTGTTCGTGACCTACATCTCGACCAATTCCGTCTTCGGTGGCGAGCTGCCATGGCCGAAGGAGGATGACCCGCATCAACCGGGCATCGCCTACGCGAAGCAGAAGTCCGACAGCGAGATCGTCGTGCGTCGTGCCGCGGAGCGGCTGGGTGCGCTGGATCGCCTCAATATCATTCGTCTCACCAAGATCATGAATGCGGGCGTGTCGCCTCTGCCAGCGTGGTTCTCGGCTTGGGAAAAGGGCCAGCCAATCGAGCCTTTTTCCGATCTGGTCTTTGCGCCGATGTCGGTGCGATTCGTGGGTGAGGCCTTGGCGCAAATCGGCCAACAGCGCGTCGCCGGGAACCTGCATCTCTCCGGCGCGGAGAACGTGAACTACGTCGATTTTGCTGCTAAGCTCGCCCGACGGCTCGGTGTCGACCCCGACATGATCCGGCCGACGACGGCGACCGCAAAAGGCATCCATATTGCATTCAAGCCGACCTATAGCGGGCTTGGCATGCAGCGCACAACCAAGTTGTGCGGCGTCACGCCGCAACCGCTCGACGCACTGGTCGAGGACCTCATCACTGACTACCGGGCACAGAAGGCTTGAATGCGATGACCGTGACAAGACGCCAGACATGCCGGCTGTGTGGGTCCCGCAATGTGGAGCGGGTGGTCGAGCTCTCGCCGATCCCGCTGTCGGAGAACTACTCCTACGATCGGGCTATGGCGGCCAGCGCGCCGCGCTACCCCGTCGATGTCTTCATGTGCGGGGATTGCGGCCACGTCCAACAGGTCGACATCATCGATCCCAAGACCCTGTGGGATTCTTACACCTATTTCTCGGGCGATGCCAAAGGCATGCCGGAGCACTTCCAGAACGTCGCTGCCAGAGCCGTGAGGGCGGCGGCCGCGCCGGTCGGTGCCTTGGTCGTCGACATCGGCAGCAATGACGGCTCGCTATTGAAGCCGTTCAAGGCCGCCGGCTACCGTGTGCTCGGCATTGATCCGGCGACAGATGCGTCCAAACGCGCCAATGATGCCGGTATTCCGACCATCACCTCGCTGATGACCAGGGATCTCGCCAGGAAGATCCGCGAGGAGCACGGTCCCGCCCACATCATCTGTGCGTTCAACGTCTTCGCACATGCCGACGATTTGGGCGAGATGGTCGACTGCGTGCGGGAAATGCTGGCGCCCGACGGTCTGTTCTTCTTCGAGGCTCAGTATTTGCTCGATATCGTCGACGGCATGCTGATCGCGACCTTGTTCCACGAACATCTGAGCCATCATTCGGTCAAGCCCCTGATCTCGTTCCTCGACCGTCACGGGCTGCAGTTGATCGCGGTGGAGCGTGCAGCCATTCAGCACGGTTCGCTGATCGGCACCGTTCAGCTAAAGGGCAGCGCACGCCCAGTTCAGGACTCCGTCCGCGAGCTCGTCGCCCTTGAGACCGAGCGCAGGCTGGACAAGCTCGAAACGCTGCACGCCTTCGGTGCAAAGGTGAAGGAACTGCGGACCCGCACAGCCGAGCTCGTTGCCAAGCTAAAAGCGCAGGGCGCCACCATCGCCGGCTATGGCGCGGCGCGTAGCGGCCCGACATTGATCATCCAGATGGGGCTTTCCGGTAAGATCGACTACATCGTGGATGATCATCCGCAGAAGGTTGGACGCTACGCCTCCGGGGACGGCAATCTGGTTGTGCCCACGGCGGAGCTCGTGAAGCGGATGCCGGACTACACGATCATCCTGGCCTGGGTGCACTCGAAGAAGATCATTGAGACCAACCAGGAATACCTCAGCAAGGGTGGCCATTTCATTGTGTTGTGTCCCGAGACCCGGGTCGTAGGCGAGGACGGGGATGTGAGGATCTAAGATGGCAATGATCGGATCAGCGTTGGGGAAGGGTACGCTCATGGAGGACAAGAGGACCAAGGAAACCCAGTATCAGGTCATGGTCGAAGCTGCGTCCGAGCGGGGATACGAGACGCTCGGGCTACGTGGCAGCCAGAGCTGGCACGAGGACCCGAAGCACCTCGTGTTTCGGTTGTCCCGCTATAAGTTCGTGTCCAAGATGTTCTCGGGACGCGAGAAGGTGCTGGAAATCGGTTGCGGCGACGCCTTTGGGACCCGCATCGTGCAGGCCGAGGTCGGCAAGATGACCGCGATCGATTTCGATCCGGTGTTTATCGAGGACGCAAAGAAGCGCATGGCGCCGCGCTGGCAGTTCGAAGCTTTCGTTCACGACATGCTCGATGGGCCCGTTCCTGGGGACTACGATGCCGTTTACGCGCTCGACGTGCTCGAACATATCGAGCCCGCCAAGGAGCGCCTATTCCTATCTAATGCCTTCGCTTCGTTGGATTCCAACGGAGCGGCGATTATCGGCATGCCGTCCATTGAGAGCCAGCCCTATGCATCCGCTCAGTCAAGGATCGGTCACATTAATTGCAAGACCGGTCCGGATCTGCGGCGTCTGCTGGAGGATTACTTCCACAACGTGTTCATGTTTAGTATGAACGACGAGGTCATCCACACTGGTTTTCATAAGATGGCCAATTACATTGCCGCGCTCTGCACCGGCAAGAAGGGTCTGTAGTGTGAAGTCCTGCCCGCTCAGCGCAGCCGTCGGATTTGTCGGCGGATCGGGGCTATTAAAGAAGTCCTTATCGAGGATCCGCGGCTTGCGCGTGCCCGAAAGAGCCGATTTATGTGCGGCATAGTGGGCCTTTTTCGCCCTCGCGGCGCCAATGAAAGTGTACTTGGTGGTTGTGCCGGGCGGATGACCGAAGCGCTGGCTCATCGGGGGCCGGACGCGTGGGGACTATCTATCCTTGCGGAGGCCGGCATCGCCTTCGGTCATCGGCGGCTATCGATCCTCGATCTCTCCGAGGCCGGCGCCCAGCCCATGCGCAGCTCGTGCGGGCGCTACACCATCACCTTCAACGGCGAGATCTACAACCATCTCGAGATTCGGGACGACTTGGAGGCGTGCGGCGTTGCGCCGAACTGGCGCGGCCATTCCGACACCGAAACGCTGCTTGCCGCCATCCGGCAATGGGGCGTCCAGCCCGCGCTCGAGCGCCTGGTCGGCATGTTCGCCTTTGCGCTGTGGGACGCCGGGGCACGATGCCTGATCCTGGCGCGCGATCGCTTTGGCGAGAAGCCGCTGTTCTATGGCTGGAGCGGCGCCGATCTGGTGTTCGGGTCGGAACTGAAGGCGCTGGCGGCGCATCCGTCATGGGCACCAGCGCTAGATCGCGCGGCGCTGACGGCATTCATGCGCTTCTCCTGCGTGCCCGCGCCGGCCACGATCTGGACGGGGATACGCAAGCTGCCGCCGGCCTCGTACGTCGGCTTCCCTGCCGATGCTGCGCCCGGGACCTGGTTCGAGCCGCAGCTTTACTGGTCGCTGCGCCACCATGTCGTTGCTGCGCAGGGCGACCGGATCAGCGGTGAGAGCGAGGCCATCGAACGGCTGGAGCAGCTTCTATCCAAAGCCGTGAAACGGCAGTGCCTGTCCGACGTGCCGCTCGGTGCGTTCCTGTCCGGCGGCGTGGATTCCTCGACCATCGTCGCGCTGATGCAGGCGCAGGCCAGCCGGCCGGTCCGCACCTTCAGCATCGGCTTTGCCGAGGGCGGATACAACGAGGCCGAGGACGCGCGTAGGGTCGCCCAACATCTTGGCACTGATCATACCGAGCTCTATGTCGATGCCCGCACCGCCATGGACGTCGTACCCAAGCTGCCGCGCATCTATGACGAGCCGTTCGCCGACTCCTCACAGATTCCGACCCATCTGGTGGCGCAGCTGGCGCGCCAGCATGTCACCGTCGCGCTGTCGGGCGATGCAGGTGACGAATTGTTCGGTGGCTATAACCGCCATGTCTGGGGCGGGGGGCTGCAGGCGCGTCTCGGCCTCCTGCCGATGCCGTTGCGGCGTGCGATCGGTGCCGCGCTTGGTGCATTAGCGCCGGAGCCGGCCGATACGATTCTCAACGCCCTACAGCCCGTGTTGCCGGCCCGATGGAAGGTCCGCCATGCCGGCGACCAGGTCGCCAAGCTCGGGCGCATCATTGCCGCCGATGGCCTTGATGCGCTGTATCGGACGCTGAGCTCGATCGACCAGGATCCGGCCGCAACGGTGATGGGAGGCGCGGAGCGTCCGAGCTGGGCAGAGAATGAGATGCAGCTGACTGCTCAGCTCGATCCGCTCGATCGCATGACGCTCGCCGATGCCCTGAGCTATCTAAGCGATGACATCCTGCAGAAGTTGGATCGTGCGGCGATGGCGGTGGCGCTGGAGACACGCGTGCCTTTCCTCGACAAGGACGTCGTTGAGTTCTCAACGAGGGTTCCTCCTCGGATGAAGGTCCGTGATGGGCGCGGCAAATGGCTGGTGCGTCAGGTGCTGTACCGGCACGTGCCGGCGGAGATGATCGATCGGCCGAAAACCGGATTCAGCATTCCGCTCGATACGTGGCTGCGCGGCCCGCTGAAATCATGGGCCGCAGACCTGCTGTCACCGGCTCGCCTCAAGCGGCAGGGCCTGTTCGATCCGATCCGGGTGACACGCATGTTCGACGAGCATCTCAGCCGGCGCCACAACCATTCCTACTGGCTGTGGAACGTCCTGATGGCCGAGGCGTGGTACGACGCGTGGGCCCGTCCCTAATAGTTCAGTCTTCCGCGATTGCCGGCACGGCCAGTCGGCCTGCGCCCTTCTCGGCGCTGAAAATCCACACCACGCCGCCCATGCCTCCGATGATGAAATAGACCGTACCAAACAGGATCGAGACCACCGTGCCGTCGGCCGGAGCGAGCCCGGCATAGCCGAACGCGACCATCATCGTCGCCTCGCGAACGCCCCAGCCGGCGATCGAGATCGGCAGCATCGTGATCAGCATGATCGGCGGAGTCAGCAGGAACAGTTGTTCGAACGCCGCGGGCGCCGCGATGGAGCGCACCGCGCACCAGGCGATGACGACGGCGAGCACGTGAATCGACAGCGACAGCGCGGCAATCTTTGCAGCCGTGCTCCGGCCGAAGATCACCTTGTTCGCGATCACCGAGCAGGCATAGACGTGGCGCGTCGGCCACCACGCCTTCATCCATTTGGCCGGCAGATGGCCGATGGTGAGGAAGCCGACGCCGGCCGCCAGCGCGGCGGCGTCGACCAGCACCAGGGCCAGCCGCCCGTGCTCGTCAGCGATCATGCCATAGCTCCACGGCAGGCTCGCGACGATGATCAGCGCCAGCGCAATGAAGCCGACGGCGCGGTCGGTCAGGATCGAGTAGCTGGCCGCGCGCCAGCCGGCGCCGGTGCGCCCGATCAGCCAGAGACGCACGGCATCGCCGCCGATCGAGGACGGCAGGGTCTGATTGAAGAAGGCGCCGATCATGTTGTAGCGGAACGCCTGCATGTCCGTCAGCGGCGCGCCGCACAGCGCGGAGATCTCGCGCCACCGCAGGGCGCCGATGAAGATCTGCACCAGCGTGATGGCTACCGCCAGCCCGATCCAGCCGATGTTGATCTGGCTGAGCCGCTCGCGGATCGCCGCAAAGTTGATCCCGCGCAAAGCGAGATACAGCAGGGCCAGCGACACCACGATCCGGAGGAGAAGAATCAAAAACGCACGCATGCCAGGCTGGCTTCGCTCTTGGTTGAAACGGTCCAAGCCGAGTGCGATACGCGCAACTCCCGTCCTGGCAAGGCCGGACCCCGGTCGAGGGGAGCCTTAGCCGCCCCTTGCGGTCCTGATGCCCCGGTGGCTAAACAGTCGCAGGGGTGGCGTCAATGGCCTCCGAAACGACCGGAATATCAATTTATGTCTCATGGCCGGAAGATTGCGGTGATAGGCCTTGGCTATGTCGGCCTGCCGGTCGCGGCTGCGTTCGCGCGGACAGGCTGGCCCACGATCGGATTCGATATCGATGCGGTCCGGGTCGCGGAGCTGAAGGACGCAAGGGACCGGACCTGCGAGGTCGATGCGGCCGATCTGCGCCGGCCGGGCCTGCGCTTCACCAGCGAGCCGGACGATATCGCGACTGCCGATTTTTTCATCGTCACCGTTCCGACCCCGATCGACAACGCGCGGCGGCCCGATCTCGGCGCCATGTTGGCCGCGACGCGCACGGTGGGAGCCGTTCTGAAACGCGGTGACATCGTCGTCTATGAGTCGACCGTGTACCCGGGTGCCGTGGAAGAAGACTGCGTCCCGTTACTGGAGAGCTGCTCGGGGCTGAAGGCGGGGACGGATTTCAACGTCGGCTATTCGCCGGAGCGCATCAATCCCGGCGACAAGACGCATCGCTTCGAGACCATCACCAAGGTGGTCTCGGCACAGAATCCGCAGACGCTCGCGATCGTCGCCGCCGTCTACGGCTCGGTCGTCACCGCCGGCATCCATCGCGCGCCCTCGATCAAGGTCGCCGAGGCGGCCAAGGTGATCGAGAACACCCAGCGCGATCTCAACATCGCCTTCATGAACGAGCTGTCGCTGATCTTCCAGGCACTGGAGATCGATACCGGCGACGTGCTCGCGGCTGCCGCGACCAAGTGGAACTTCCTGCCGTTCACCCCCGGCCTGGTCGGCGGCCACTGCATCGGCGTCGATCCCTATTACCTCACCTACCGCGCCGAGAAGGCGGGCTACCATCCCGAGGTGATCCTGGCGGGCCGCCGCATCAATGACGAGATGGGCCGGCGCATCGCGCGCGAATGCATCCGCGGATTGCTGCGGCGGAAGGGCCGGGGGGGCGTAGTCACCATTCTCGGCATGACGTTCAAGGAGAACGTGCCGGACATCCGCAATTCGCGGGTGATCGACATCATCAGCGAATTGCAGTCGTTCGGCGTCGAGGTGCAGATCGCCGATCCCCTCGCCGATGCAGCGGCGGTGCACGAGGAGTATGGCATCGGCCTGACGGCGATCGAGGCGCTGCGCCCAGCCGACGCGGTGGTGTTGGCCGTGTCGCACGATCAGTATCTCGCCGGAGGCTGGGCTCTCGTGCAGGGCCTGCTGCGCGAGGAGAGCGGCCTCGTGCTCGACGTGAAGATGAAGCTCGACCGCGCGAGCAAACCCGCCGCCATCGAACTGTGGCGACCCTGACGGAGCGACCATGGCAGATCATCCCATCCTCGTGACCGGCGCCGCCGGCTTCATCGGATTTCACCTATCGCAGCGGCTGCTCGCCGAGGGACGGCAGGTGGTCGGCATCGACAACATCAACGCCTATTACGATCCGAAGCTGAAGGAAGCGCGCCTCGACATTCTCAAGAGGCAGCCCGGCTTCACCTTCCACAAGCTCGATCTCGTCGACCGCGCCGGCATCAAGGCGCTGTTCGCCCAGCATCGCTTTCCCATCGTGGTGCATCTCGCCGCTCAGGCCGGCGTGCGCTACTCGCTGGAAAATCCGCACGCCTATGTCGACGCCAATCTCGAAGGCTTCATCAACGTCCTCGAAGGCTGCCGCCATCACGGCTGCGAGCACCTGCTGTTTGCCTCGTCCTCGTCGGTCTATGGCGCCAACACCAAGTTGCCGTTCTCGGTCAAGGACAATGTCGATCATCCGATCAGCCTCTATGCGGCGAGCAAGAAGGCGAACGAGCTGATGGCGCATTCCTACAGCCATCTGTACCGGCTGCCGGCGACCGGTCTGCGCTTCTTCACCGTCTACGGTCCCTGGGGCCGGCCCGACATGGCGATGTTCATCTTCGCCACGGCCATCCTCGCCGGACGGCCGGTCAAGCTGTTCAATCATGGCCGGATGCGGCGTGATTTTACCTATGTCGATGACATCGTGCAGGCCATCGTCCGCCTGATCGGCCGCCCGCCCCAGGGAAACCCGGATTGGGATGGAAACAGGCCCGATCCGTCGAGCAGCCGGGCGCCATGGCGGATTTACAATATCGGCAACAATCATCCCGAACAGCTGATGGACGTGATAACGTTGTTGGAGAAGGAATTTGGGCGGCCGGCCATCAGGGAAATGCTGCCGATGCAGCCCGGCGACGTCGAGGCGACCTATGCTGATGTCAGCGACCTCGAACGCGACATCGGCTTCCGGCCGGCGACGTCGACCGCCGACGGCATCGGACGTTTTGCGAAATGGTACCGCGACTATCACCGAATTTAACGGGTTGATTCATGACCGGACGCATCATTCCTCTCATCATGTGCGGCGGCGCCGGGACTCGGCTGTGGCCGGCCTCGCGGGAGGTTCGCCCAAAGCAGTTCCTGCCGCTGTTCGGCGCCCGTTCCACGTTCCAGGACACGCTGCTGCGCGTCTCCGATGCCGACTTGTTCGAACGGCCGATCATCATCACCAACCTGGCCTATCGCTTCATGGTGCTCGAGCAACTGGCCGAGATCGGCATCGAGGCCGACGTCCTGCTGGAGCCGCTGCGGCGTGATTCTGGCCCGGCCATCGCAGCCGGAGCTGCGTTCGCCCAGTCGCGCCATCAGGACGCTGTCGTGCTGGCACTCGCGGCCGATCACGTCGTCCGCGACACTGCGGCCTTCCTCGCGGCGTGCCGGCAGGGGCTCGCTGCCGCCGAGGCCGGCCGCATCGTCACCTTCGGCGTCAATCCGGAGCGCGCGGCCACCGAATATGGCTATATCAGCCCGGGTGCATCGGTATCCGGGGAAGTGCGGGCCGTCGCGAAGTTCGTCGAGAAGCCGGATCAGCCGACCGCCGAGCGCTACATTCGCGAAGGCTATCTCTGGAACAGCGGCAACTTCATGTTCCGCGCATCGGTCCTGCTCGATGAATACCGCAAGTTCGATGCGGGCAGCGTGCAGACGGTGATCGACGCTGTCTCCAAGGCCGGCCGCGACCTCAGCTTCATCATCCTGGACTCCGATGCCTTCGCGGCGGCCAAGCCGATCTCGATCGACTATGCCGTGATGGAAAAGACCGAACGTGCCGCCGTGGTGGCGGTGTCGTGCGGTTGGTCCGATGTCGGCTCCTGGCATGCGGTCTGGGAACTGTCCGACAAGGACGGGCAGGGCAATGCCGCGCGCGGCACCGCCGTGTTCGAGGATTCCCGCAACTGCAACGTGGTCACCGACAAGGCGCTGGTCGCGCTCGAGGGCGTCGACGATCTCGTCGTGGTGGCGGCGCAGGATGCCGTGCTGGTGTCGCGCCAGCGCGATGCCAACGGGTTGAAGCGGCTGGTCGCCAAGCTCAAGACCGTCGCGCCCGAAGTGACCGAGGCGCACATCAAGGTGCATCGGCCCTGGGGCAGCTATCAGTCGGTCGACAATGGCGAGCGTCACCAGGTCAAGCGCATCATCGTCAAGCCCGGCCAGCGGCTGTCGCTGCAGAAGCACTATCACCGCTCCGAGCACTGGATCGTAGTGCGCGGCGCGGCGCGGGTCACCATCAACGAGACGGTCAAGACCGTGCACGAGAACGAATCGATCTACATTCCGATGGGCGCGGTGCACCGGCTGGAGAACCCGGGCAAGATCCTGCTGGAACTGATCGAGGTCCAGACCGGGTCCTATCTCGGCGAGGACGACATCATCCGCATCGAGGACGATTACCGTCGCGAGTAGGGCGGGGTCTCGCCGCGAATCACGCGAGCCGTGCTAGATAGCCCCGGACGTCGTACGCCGGAGAGCTTCCTTGCAAAGCACGATCGGATCGCGCGCGTTCCAGAACGCGCGCCTGCAGAAGAAGAACCGCAAGCAGGCCGACGGCCTGCTGCCGAAGGCCGTCGAGGCCTACAGGGCGGGCCGGCATGCCGATGCCCAGGCCATCTGCGGTCAGGCGCTGGCCCTCGTGCCCGATCATTTCGACGCTCTTCACCTTCTCGGCGCCTCGGCGCTCGATAGCGGTCGGCTCGACCTCGCCGAGCAGGCCCTGACCCGCGCCGTCGCGGTGGAGCCGCGCAATGCCGAGGCCCTGGCCAATCTCGGCCTCGTGCTGTTCAGCATGAAGCGCTACGAGGAGGCGCGCGCGGTGCAGGAGCGCGCCGTCGCGCTCAAGCCCAATTTCGCCACCGCGCTGACGAGCCTCGGCAACACCCTGATGAACATGCAGCTGTTCGCGCAGGCGATCGAGGTGCATGACCGCGCCATCGCGCTGAAGCCCGACTTCGCCGACGCCTACTGCAATCGCGGCATGGCGCAACTGCTCCTGCTGCGCAACGAGGAGGCCAGACAGAGCTTCGACCGCGCCTTGGCGCTGGCGCCGCGGCACATGCAGGCGACCTTCGGCAAGGGATTGGTCAGCATCAATCTGCGGCACCTCGAGCAGGCGCTCGCCGCCTTCAACGTCGCGCTTGCCATGAAGCCGGGCACGGCGGCCGTCATCGCGCAGCGTGGCCGCCTCTATGTGCAGATGGGACGGTTCGCCGAGGCCGAGGCCGATTTCGATGCCGCGCTGGCGACCGACCCCGGGCTCGAGGCGGCGCTGCTCGGCAAGGCGCATGTCTGCGTGCTCACCGAGCGGATCGCTCCGGCGATGCTCGCCTGCAAGCGGGTGCTGGAGCAGAATCCGGCGTCGGAGGTGGCGCTGATCTGGCTCGGCACGTGCTTGGCGAAGCAGGGCGACACGGCCGGCGCCATGCAGCATTTCGACCGCGCGCTCGAGATCAATCCGACATTCGAGGACGCTATCCTCAAGAAGATCTTCGCGCTCGATTTCATTGCCGAGGCTGACTTCGCCATGCAGCAGGCGGCCCGACGCGAATGGTGGGACCGGATCGGCGCCGCGCTGCCCCGCCGTCATCTCAAGGACCGCAACCTCGATCCCGAGCGGCTGATCATCGTCGGTTACGTGTCGTCAGACTTCCGGAGCCATTCGGCGGCGCTCTCGTTCATGCCGGTGCTCCGCCTGCATGACCACAAGGCCTTTCGGGTCATCTGCTATTCCAGCTCGCCGCTGCGCGATGGCGTGACGGAGCAGTTCATGTCCTTCGCCGACGGCTGGGTCGATGCCTGCCAGCTGGCGGACGACGAACTGGCCGACCGGATCGAGGCCGACAATGTCGATATTCTGGTCGATCTCTCCGGCCACTCGGCCGGCAATCGTCTTGCGGTTTTTGCGCGGCGCCCGGCTCCGATCCAGGCGAGCGCCTGGGGGCATCCGACCGGCACTGGACTGCCAACGATGGACTACGTGCTGGCCGACCCTGTCTCGATTCCGCCGGCGGTCCGGCACCTCTTCGCCGAGCAGATCTACGATCTGCCGTGCATGGTGACGATGGATGCGATCGTCGGCGTCGCCCAAACGCCGCTGCCGATGCTGCGGAACGGTTACGTGACCTTTGGCGTCTTCAACCGCATCGACAAGATCTCCGACGCCGCGCTGGCCGTGTGGTCGAGGCTGTTGCAGGAGATGCCGAGCGCGAGGATCATCATCAAGAACGGTGCGCTCGATGACGCCTATCTGCGGGACACCTTGATCGGTCGCTTCGTCAGCCATGGCATCGCCGCGGAGCGCGTCCGTTGTCTCGGCTCCAGCGCGCGCAACGAGCATCTGGCGGAATTCGCTGCGATCGACATGTCGCTGGACCCCTTCCCGCAGAACGGTGGTGCCAGCACCTGGGAGTCGCTGCACATGGGCGTGCCCGTCATCACCAAGCTCGGGTCGACGCCGTCGGCGCGCGCCGGCGGTGCGGTCGTGACCGCGGTCGGCCTCGGCGACTGGGCCGCCGAGGACGATGAAGGCTACCTCGCCATCGCACACCGTCATGCCGGCGATCCGGAGGGCCTGGCGAAGCTGCGTGCGGAGCTCCCACAGATGATCCTGAGCTCCGCCGCCGGCAATGTCGAGACCTACACGCGCAAGGTCGAGGAGGGGTACCGTCAGTTCTGGCGCCGGTACTGCACCTCCGCCTGACCGTTCCGCAACTACCAGCGCGCCGCGCCGACGATGCGCCCGTCCGCCGCTTCGAGAATCACGGCGGCATCCTCGCCCTCCGGCATCGGCTCGGTGAGGCGCAGCGCGGTGCCGCTCCAATCCCCGAGCGGACGCACCGAGCGCACCACGTTGAGCTCCTCCAGCGTGCGGCCGCCATTCTCGCCGCGGCGGATCGCCGTTTCGTGCCGATGATCGAAGCCGACCAGGAGGAGGCGTCCGCGTCCTTCACCGCCGCCGACCTCGACCGTGAGCCTGTCGCCATTGCGCGCGAGCTTGAGCCGCGCCGCCGTCGCGCTCGCGCCCCTGGCGCGATCGATCGCGGCTCCCACCTCGGCCCTGTTCGAGCCGACATGACCCGTCACCCCGTCGACGACGATCTCCGGCGTGTAGGAGCCGTCGCCGAAGCGGCTGCCGTAGCGGGCCTGGCGGTCGGTGGCGGCCGGCAACGAGAATGGATCCTTCCAGCCCAGCCGGTCCCAATAGGTGACGTGAAAGGCGAGCGGCAGCACGTCGCGGCGCTGCCGCACCAGCTCGTTCAGATAGGCATTTGCAGGCGGGCAGGAGGAGCAGCCCTGCGAGGTGAAGAGCTCGATGACGACAAGGCGATCCACCGCGGCCGCCGACGGCGACCACGGGGCAAGCGAGGCGAGCAGCACGGCGAAGGATGAGGCGTAGCGGAGCGAAGCGAGGCTGAGGGTCATGGGTGTTCTCCCGCGATGTGACGTGATCTCCTTCGCCGGCGGGATCCACCGTGTTACCTCCTGCCGTAGCCAACACGCAGGCGTGAAGACGCATCGACGGTTACCTTCGCGGCCTGTCGTGACGCGTGAGCAGGGCGCTCGCCACACGTGAAGGGCATCGTGCACGCCGTTCAAAAGACAGCGCTTTTCGTCCGCACCCGATGTAACTTTCTGAATCAAATCGTGTCCTGAAAAAGGTTTCCGCATTCGCCTCGCTTCAAGCGGCATGCTAGGAGAGCTTCGACCGGTGATTTGCCGTTCGTTAACCGTTGCGGCCAATCCGTGACGTCGCAATCCGGGGACATTGATGGGGTCGATGACATGAGTTCCAAGGGGGCGGGCCACAAGGCCGAGCTGAGGCAGGCGCTGCGAGTCGGCGTGATTGGAGCCGGCGTGATGGGCAGCAATCATGCCCGCGTGCTCGCCGGTCTGCCCGACGTGCACCTCGTCGGCGTCGTCGATCCGCTGCCGGCGCATCGCAGCCGCGTCACCGAGCTTGCGAGCTGCCCGACCTTCGAGACGCTCGATGAGCTCGTCGCCGAGGGCGTCGACGCCGTGACGATCGCCGCGCCGACCCATCTGCATCACGAGCTCGCGCTCGCCTGCATCGCCCGCAAGGTGCATCTGCTCGTCGAGAAGCCGATCGCCTCCACGGTCGAGGAAGGCAAGGAGATCGTCTCGGCCGCGCACCGCGCCGGCGTCACCCTGATGATCGGCCATGTCGAGCGCTTCAATCCGGCGGTTGCCGCGATCAAGAAGGCGATCGCGGGCGAGGACATCCTGTCGATCGCGATCACCCGCGTCGGCCCGTTCCCGCCGCGCATGTCCAATGTCGGCGTCGTCATCGACCTCGCCGTGCATGACATCGATCTCATCCGCTGGTTCACCGAGTCCGACATCATCGAGGTGCAGCCGCAACTCTCCAGCGCGGTGGCCGAGCGCGAGGACATCGCGCTTCTGCAGTTCCGCACCGCCTCGGGCGTGCTGGCCCACATCAACACCAACTGGCTGACGCCGTTCAAGGCGCGCAACGTCACCGTGGCGACGCGCGGCAAGTACATCATGGGCGACCTGCTGACGCGCCAGGTCACCGAATGCTTCGGCTTCAAGCCGGACGGCAGCTACTCGATGCGGCATCTCCCGGTCGGCCATGACGAGCCGCTGCGCGCCGAGCTGATTGCATTCCTGCATGCGGTGCGCTCGGGCACGTCGCCCGCCGTCACCGGCGACGAGGGCGTCGCGAGTCTGGCGATCGCCACGCAGTGCCTGGAAACCTCGAGCCATCGTCCGGCCGAGGCCGCCGCCACCAAGCTGCGCGCGGCCGGCTAGCCGGCCCGGCCTTCGCTTCATCCTCATTTACGTTTGCGAACATGTGTCAGAGCTCATGAACCAGCACCTGCGTCATCAGCCCATTCCGTTCATCGACACCGCCGCGCAGCGCCAGCGGCTCGGCAAGTCGCTCGATGACGCCGTCGCCCGCGTGCTCGCGCATTGCCAGTTTCTCGGCGGCCCCGAAATCATCCAGCTCGAGAAGGAGCTGGCTGAATTCTGCGGCGCCAAATACGCCGTGAGCTGCTCCAGCGGCACCGATGCGCTGCTGATGGTGCTGATGGCCCAGGGTATCGGCCCGGGCGACGCGGTGCTGTGTCCGTCCTTCACCTTCTGCGCCACCGGCGAAGCGGTGGCGCTGACCGGCGCCACGCCTGTGTTCGTCGACGTGCTGGAGGACACCTTCAACATCGATCCGGCCTCGCTCCGCCGCGGCATCGCCACCGCGAAGCGGCTCGGCCTCAAGCCGAAGGCTGTGATTCCGGTCGATCTGTTCGGGCAGAGCGCGGACCATGATGCGGTCGCCGCGATCGCTGGGGACGAAGGGCTGTTCGTGCTCGACGACGCCGCCCAAGGTTTTGGCGCCAGCTACAAGGGCCGCCGCATCGGCACCTTCGGGCTCGCGACCGCCACCAGCTTCTATCCGGCCAAGCCGCTCGGCTGCTTCGGCGACGGCGGCGCCATCCTCACCGACGATGCTGGCCTCTTGGAGCGGCTGCGCAGCGTGCGCGCCCATGGCGGCGGCAGCGACAAATACGACAACGTCCGCCTCGGCCTCACCGCGCGGCTCGACACCATCCAGGCCGCGGTGCTGCTCGAGAAGCTCAGGATCTTCGACGACGAGATCGCCGCGCGCAATGTTGTCGCTGAGCGCTACACGGCGGCGCTGGCCGACGTCGTGAAGGTGCCGCGCCTCGTTGACGGCTGCACCTCGGTCTGGGCGCAATACACCATCCGCCTGCCCAAGGGCGTCGACCGCGACACCTTCGCCGCCGCGCTGAAGGCGCAGGGCATTCCGACCGCGATCTACTATCCGAAGTCGATGCATCAGCAGACGGCGTACCGCATCTTCCCGAGCGTCGATGGCGGCCTGCCGGTCAGCGAGCAGCTCTCCGCCGACGTCATCAGCCTGCCGATGCACGCCTATCTCGACGAGCCGACGCAGGTTCGCATCATCGACGTCGTCCGCGGCGCTGTGGCGGGCTGAGGTCTTCGCTAGCTTGCGGGCTCGCAGGCAGCTGATCTGCCCCGCTGATGGTCCGAAACGACAATCCTGTCCCTATGGGGCGTGAATGGGCGGTCTATCTTCTCTTGCTTCGGGTACCATGCCGATGTTGAATCATGACTAACGTGCCAGGGAAAGTGGGTACTAGCAGTCCGCTGAAAAACTATCGTTTTTGTCGGATTTTTGTGATTCACCGATCTTAGCGAGTCTCGGAGGCGCGGATGCGAGGCAAGTTCGAGCATCAGGGCGGGCTGTTTTCGTACATTTCGCCGGAGGCGCGTGTTCCAAAGGATCATCCGCTGCGCAAGATCCGGGAGCTGGTGCGAGACGTTCTTCGCGACCTGAACCGTGCATTGGGCGCGCTCTACTCGAAGGAAGGCCGCCCCTCGATCCCGCCCGAGCAATTGCTCAGCGCTCTGCTGCTGCAAGTTTTCTACGGCATCCGCTCTGAGCGTCAGCTCATGGAGCAGTTGGATTACAATCTGCTCTACCGCTGGTTCGTGGGGTTGGCGCCGGACGATCGGGTGTGGGACCCGACGACATTCACGAAGAACCGTACCCGGCTTGAAAACGGCGAGGTGTTCGCCAAGTTCATGGCGAAGCTGCTGAACCATCCCGAGGTGAAGCCGCTGTTGTCGGCGAGCACTTCTCGGTGGACGGCACGCTGATCGAGGCCTGGGCCTCGCATAAGAGTTTCCGGCCGAAGGATGGCTCGGACGACGGCGACGATGGTACGAACTTCCACGGCCAGAAGCGCAAGAACGACACCCATGCCAGCGTGACCGATCCCGACAGCCGACTGTATCGGAAGGCGCAGGGCAAGGAAGCCCGACTCTGCTACATGGGCCACGTCACCATGGAGAACCGGAACGGCCTGGCGGTCGATGGGCGTGTCACCCATGCCAACGGAACCGCCGAACGCTCCGCGTCGGAAGCCATGCTCAAATCCAAAGCCAACAAGGATGGCCGACGCATCACCGTGGGCGAGAACAAGGCCTATGACACCGCCGAGCACGTCGCCAGGCTGCGGAAGATGAATGTCACACCGCACGTCGCCCAATACAACTGTGGCAATCCCAACTGGGCGCCAGAGTGCCATCGACGATCGCGCCACCCGGTACGCCGGTTACGGCATGTCTCAGACATGCCGGGCCATGGTCGAATGCATCTTCGAATGGGGCAAGCAGCACGGAACCATGCGCAAAACCAAGCACCGTGGTCGCGAACGCGTGCTTGGCGACTTCCTGCTCAACCTGATCGGCTATAACCTCGTTCGGATACCCAAGCTGATCGCCGCATAACACCGTCCCTCGCGGGCGGACGGTCTTGCGATCCTCGCAACGCCCCCGTCGGCTCAGACTTCAAAAGTCAAACCGTCGGCCTCATGCGGGTATTTCAGCGGACTGCTAGATTGCGGCGGGCCGCACGTGCAAATAGCAGGACCGCGGCATCACCGCGCTCGGCAGTGTCAAACCGGCATGGTAAGTAGTTATACCGCTCGTCATTGCACAGATTGTGTGCCTCACAGGCGCAGCTCGATGTGCGTCCGTCCTCTGGGAGGCCGTGAGCGTCATCCGCCGGACCTCGCGCAATAGTCCCGCCAGAGCTGCCGATACGCGGCCTCGACGCACCGTGTATAGTTAGCGACGTTACCGGCCGGCGAGCGCGCGATCCGATTTGGCAGCTCGGCACGCAGTCTGGCCATCCGCTCCGGCTGGGCTGCGTAGGTCTTGGCAATGCGGACGTAGTCGTTGTCATCTGCGGCGATCCAGTCGTCGAGGCCGACGGCATGGATGATGCCAGCGGCGAGCCGCGATGAGGCGCTGGTGCCAAGCTTGGCGACCACCGGGACGCCCATGTAGAGTGACTCCCAGGTGCTCGCGCCGCCGTTCTGCGGAAACGGATCGAGCGAGATGTCGATCCCGGAAAAGGCGCCGAGGTGGCTGCGCCGGTCGCTCGCGCCCATGCAGACTACGCGCTCCTCCGGCATGCCCTGGGCCGCGAACCGAGCCATTAGACCGTTGCGCACCAGCGCATCGTCGAGAGCCAGATGCTTTACCACCATCTTCGCGCCTTCGATCTCGCGCAGCAGTCGCGACCACAGTGTGATCGCGGCGTCGGAGATCTTGTCGATGCGGTTGAATACGCCGAACGTCACGTGGCCGTTTTGCAGCAGCGGCGCCGGCGACAGCGGAATGTCGGTGATCGGATCGGTCGTGTTGAGCGAGGGCAGGTCGTAGATGCGCTCGGCGAAAAGGGGGCGGACCTCGGGAGGGATTGTGACCGGATCGGCGAACAGCACGTCCATCGTCTGCATGCCCGTCCCGGTTCCGTTGCCCCAGCCGGTGGCCTGGATCGGCGCCGGCTTGCGCGCAAACACCGTCAGCCGGTTGCCCAACGTATAGCCGGAGAGATCGACCAGGATGTCAACGTCATCGGCCTGGATGCGATCGGCGAACTCGTCGTCGGACAGAGTGGCGGCATCGACCCAGACGTCGGCGATGTCTTGGAACGCATCGGTCAGGCGGTCGCGCGACCGCGAGGTGGAATAGCAGTTGATTTGGACCTGCGTCTTTTCGTGGGCGCGCAGCACCGGAAAGAAGGCGAAGGCGGCCGAATGGGTGCGGAAGTCGCCTGAGACGTAGCCGATGACGAGACGTCGGTCGGGGTCAAGCGAGCGGGCCGCAAGCTGACGACGCGGCAGCCTGGACCCCACCATGTCCCACCAATAGCGGCGCGCGGCCTGATGCGCGGCGAAATCGGCGCCGGGCAGGAAATCGAGATAAAAGATCTTCTTTGTGATCGCCTCTTCGTAGTCCGGTTGCACCGCCAGCGCCTGATCGAACAGTGCGATCGCACTCGTGACGTCCCCGAGCCGTCCATGGCAGGCGCCGAGTAGGGTCAGCGCGGCCTGGGCTGTCTGATTTGTGTCGAGCACACGCTTGCAGGCCGCCATCGCCTGGGCGACGTTGCCGTTGAGCAGCCAGATCTGCGCCTTACCCTGCCAGCCTACCTGCAGGTCCGGATCGAGCGAGATCGCGCGATCGAAGTCGGCTTCGGCCTCGGCCGTGCGCCCGGAGATCATGTATAATCGGCCGCGATGCGCTAGCAACTCGGCATGGGCGGGTCGAGCGGCAAGCGCTGCATTGAAGCTCGCTTCCGCCAGCTCGAAATGATGCAGCTCGAGATGGGCGAGCCCTCTATTGACGGTGGCTTCGAAATGGCTGGGGTTGAACGTCAGCGCGCGCTCGGCGCTGGCGGCGGCGGCGTCCCAGCGCCGCAGCATCAGCTCAGCGACGCTGCGATTGCACCAGGCGTCGACGTCGTCCGGCTTGAGCGCGAGGGCACGCGCCGCGGCGGCGAGCGACGCCTCGCCCTGCCCCAGACGCAGCAGGGCGATCGCGAGATTGCGCAGGGTGATCGGCGCATTCGGCCTCAGCGCCAGCGATCGCTCCAGCGCGGCGCGCGCTTCTTCATAGCGTTCGCAATTGACCAGCGCCCAGCCGAGATTGGAGTGCGCATCCGCCGAGTTGGGCTCAAGCGCGACGGCCTGGGTTAGGAACACGGTCGCTTCGGCGAATCGGGACGAGGATACCAGTGAGACGCCGAGCAGATGTATGGCGTCGAAATAGTCCGGAAGCTCTTGCAGTAGCTTCGCACACAGCGCCTGCGCCTCCGCCTGGCGTCCGGCCTGGAAGGCCCTGTACGCCAGTGCCAGCGTCTCGGCGAGCTTCTTCTGCTTTTTCTCCTGTCGGGCTTTCTGGAAGGCGCGCGAACCTACGGTGCTCAAGGCTGTTTCTCCGTGCGGCCAAAGACGGCGACGATTCGAGCGGCCGCAGCTGCGTAGCGCGGCGCGGCAGATCTTGCCCGCGACATGGTTAGCAGCTGGTTAATGCGGTGGGGAGGGGGGAGACGGCGAATGCCAGCAACGGGCGCTGCATCGATCGGTCACTCATCCCATCAGGCGCATCACAGGACGCCCAATCTCAGACGCGCGGTCACGGTCTCGCGGCGCGTTGTGCCGGAGCTGTGCGTTGCGTCCCGCCCTCCACACCAGTGGAGGAGCCACCGTCGTCCACGCCGTGCTATCCGCAGCAGCGTAAACTTGACCTCAGCTTCGGGAGGCCAGTGTTGTCGATCAAGGCGGATATCTCGGCCTCGAGCTTGCTCAACTCGGTGCTGATCACCTTGGCTAATCGCGTGTGCAGACGCTGCACTTCCACAGGCAATTCATGCTCGCCCTGGTTCGTCAGTCCAACCAGTATGTCCTTCGTTGCCTGGCGCGTATTGACCATCTGCTGAAGCTTTTCTCGGGCCGCATCGTAGGCCTGACCCGCAGCTTCATTGAAGGTCTCGGCGAACCAGGCGATCGTGTCCGCATCGATGCTGTCGTTCTTGGCCAGGCGCCCGGCCGATCGAGCGAAGCTCCGCACCCGCTTTGGGTCGACGATACGAACGTCGACTTTGGCGGCCCCGCGCCAGCTTGGCCCACTCCCATAGCCGCCGCTGGCCGCCATCACGACTTTGCCGATCTTGTTCCGGCGCAGCCACGCCACGAAGTCGCGCCGGCCTTCATCCGTCCTTTCGAACATCTGCTTGGACCCAAGCGCTCGGGTACCAGCATCGACCTTATCCTTGGCGACATCGATACCGCGACAACGAGATCATTCTGTGCCATCATCCGGCTCCCTTCCTTGCAAGGTGCGGACTCGAAGCCCGTGCAACTGTTCGGGTTGAAGGAAGACACCGGACCTGTCCCACGCTCCCCGACAGGCTCCAAAAGGGCCTTTGAGCACAATCGGGCTCAGATCCAGCGACGGGCGGTTGGTCAGAACCGCCCGTTCGCACATCCTGGCAGATTTCGAAGACACAAGAGTGCAACTCGAACCGCCGCACTTCGGCCCTAAGCGGAATTTCTGCGCGTTCGCCGCTTTAAACTCCGTCCCCGATGCTTTCGCGAGCGTGGGGCGGTACTCAGTAGTATCAGTACGACTGCGTCACGAATTAGCGGAGCGTAATCCGCCGTCATGCTGGGCTCGATTTCGCTCGCCAAATGCTTGCATGGGCAACGTCCATATACTCTCGCCAGACGATCTGGACGAACATGCAATGTCGTTGGAAGTTTTGCGCTGGGCGCGGCGGATTACGCTGCGCTAATCCCGCCCTACGGGCTAGGGCGTGGACTCATAAACACTTGTCCAGAGGCGTGCTGAGGCAAGAGCTACCGCGGCGAGGAAGTTGCGTGCGAGCTTATCGAAGCGGGTAGCGATGCGCCTGAAATGCTTAAGCTTGCAGAAGAACCGCTCAACGAGATTGCGCTGGCCATAGATGCGTCGGCTGACGGAACGTTGGACTACTCGCTGGCTGGTGGAAGGAATATAAGCCCTAGCTCCGCCAGCTCTGATCATGTGCAGGAGGGCGTCGGCGTCGTAACCGCGGTCGGCCACGACATCACGACATTTTAGCCCTTGGAGCAGAAATGGCGCGGCACGCAGATCGTGGGCCTGCCCCGAGGTTAGCGTCAGCCGGACCAGCAATCCGTTCTCGTCGACGACCGCATTGATCTTGGTGCTCAGTCCTCCACGAGAGCGGCCAATGGCGTGATCCTCGCCCCCTTTTTACCCCCAGCGGCGTGCTGATGGGCGCGGACGATGGAACTGTCGATCAGCGCCATCGACTGCGGCGAGCGAGCTGCCAGCACCTCGAAAATCTGGACCCAAACGCCTGCCTTGGCCTAGCGGTTAAAGCGGTTATAGACCGTCGTGTAAGGACCATAGCGTTCCGGAAGATCTCGCCAGGGCGAGCCTGTCCGCAGCACATAGAAGATGCCGTGGAGAACCCGCCGGTCGTCGACCCGACCGCCACCGCATGGCTTATTCGGCAGCAAGGGCTTGATCAAAGACCATTCTCGATCGCTCAGGTCAAACCGCGCCATGTCCACCCCCCCCCCAAAAAAAATCACTTAAGGGGAGTGAATCACCGTTCGCCAGCTAACGGAATCCATTTATGAGTACATGACCTAGATCAAATCATCGACTGTGATCCGCCTTGGCGATCTTCTTCAATGTTGCGGCAGTGCCGGGCTTCTGGCCGCTCTCGATCTCGGACAGGAACGCCTGGGAGATGCCGGCGGCATCGGCGAGGGCGGCCTGGGTCAGATCGCGTTTCTTGCGCCAGAAGGCGAGGGGAGTTTTTGCGGCCAGGAGTTCGTCGGCCTCGGCCGAGGTCAGCATCTCCTCCTCGCCGCTCTCGCTCTCGCGGAGCGTGCACCGGGCCATCAGGCTGTCGCGGAGGTTTTCGAGCTCCTCGATCATCCGGTCGTAGTCGGCCTCCGGCACGATCACGATGCCGTCGCCGTTGGGGGCTTTGGCTCTGACGTGGGGCATGGTGCTCTCTCAGCCGGCACCGAGGACGTTGGCCGTGTCGTTCATCTCTGTGAATACCACTCGGAACGGCTGGAGGGGATAGGGTGAGGGCTGCTTCGCAGACCGCGCCCGTCGAGAGTCCCCCTCACCCCGATGTCATCTTCGATGCCATCCGACCTCTCCCCGCAAGCAGGGCGAGGTGACAGCGAGCCTGTCGCCACATTTTAGCCCCAAGCAGGCATCGCCCGCGTTCTCCGCTTCAAACCCGCCCCCCAATGCTCTAGAAGCCCCCATGCTCGGACGTATCTTCACCGTCGGCGGCTATACGCTGCTGTCGCGCCTCACCGGCTTTGCCCGCGACATCATGCTGGCGGCGATCCTCGGCGCCGGGCCCGTCGCCGACGCGTTCTTCATCGCGTTCCGGCTGCCGAATCATTTCCGGGCGATCTTCGCCGAGGGGGCGTTCAACGCGGCCTTCGTGCCGGCCTATGCGCATGTCCATGGCGAGAAGGGGCCGGCCTCGGCGAGCCTGTTTGCCGACCGCATCTTCACCCTGCTGCTGGCCTCGCAAATCGTGCTGCTGGTCCTCGCGTGGGTGTTCATGCCGCAGGCGATGACAATCCTGGCGCCCGGCTTCACCGACGATCCTGCGCAGCGCGAGCTTGCGATCACGCTGACCCGCATCACCTTTCCGTATCTGCTGTTGATCACGCTGGTGACGCTGTATGGCGGCATGCTCAACGTGATGCAGCGTTTCGCCAGCGCGGCGGCGGCGTCGATCTTCCTCAATCTTGCGATGATGGCGACCCTGGCGCTGGCGGCGTTCTTCCCCGGCGTCGGTCATGCCGCGGCCTGGGGCGTGCTGATCTCTGGCTTCCTGCAATATTTCCTGCTCGCCGGGGACCTCGCCCGCCACGGTGGCCTGCCGCGCTTTGCGCCGCTCAAGCTCGACGACGACATCCGCGCCTTCTTCAAGGCGCTGGGGCCGGCGACGCTCGGCTCGATGGGCACGCAGGTCGCGATGTTCGCCGACACCATCATCGCGACCTTCCTCCCCGCCGGCGCGATCTCGGCGCTGTATTATGCCGACCGTCTCAACCAGTTGCCGATCGGCGTGATTGGCATCGCCATCGGCACCGTGCTGCTGCCGGAAATGTCGCGGCGGCTGACGGCGAACGATCATGAAGGGGCCATGGAGCAGCAGCGCCGCGCCTTCGAGTTCACCTTGCTGTTCTCGGCGCCGTTCGTCGCCGCCTTCCTCGCGGTGCCCGACGTCATCACGCGGGCGATGTTCGCCCGCGGCGCCTTCACCAAGGGCGATGCGGCGGCGGCGGGGGCGACGCTCGCCGCCTATGCCGTCGGCCTCATTCCGTTCGTGATGATCCGCAGCGCGGTCTCGACCTTCTACGCGCGCAAGGACACCGCCACGCCGGTGAAGGCCTCGCTCACCGGGCTGACCGCCAACGTCGTGCTGAAGGTGCTGCTGATGGGCTCGCTCGCCCAGGTCGGCCTCGCGCTGGCGACGGCCGTCGGCGCCTGGATCAACCTGCTGCTCGTGCTCGGCTTCGCCGTGCACGAGGGCTATCTGCGGTTCGATCGGCGGCTCACCATGTCGCTGCTGAAATTTGCCGGAACCGGCGTGGTGCTCGCGGCGGCGCTGTGGGCGACGGCGTTGGTGGCATCGGCCCATCTCGCTTCGCTCGGCCGCTTGCAGGACGAAGTCGTTCTCGGCCTGTTGATCGTGGTGGGGGCCGTCATTTATGCCGGCGCCATTCTGGTGCTGTTCGGCCCGCGCTGGCTCAAGGCGCTGGTGCGGCGCTGACGTTTGCGCTGCAGCATCGAGCTGGTGGCATGCCTGCGGAGAGTTGACCGCGCGTGGTCCAGGGGCGGCCATATGGCGTTTGCGCGAGTCTTCGTTCCGCTGCAATATGCCGTCCAATAGTCGCGACAATGCAAGCGGGAAGTGAAACCAGATGGCAGCTCCTATCAAGTTCGGCGTCGGACAAAGCGTTCTCCGGAAAGAGGACGACGCGCTGATTCGCGGCAAGGGCCGCTATACCGATGATCTGGCGCCGGCTGCCGCCTTGCATGCGCTGGTGCTGCGCTCGCCGCATGCCCATGCCAAATTCACCCTCGATGTCACCCAGGCGCGGCTCTTGCCGGGCGTGGCGCTGATCCTGACCGCCGCCGACACCGCGGAGCTCGGTGGACTGCCCTGCCTGTTCAATCTCGAGACCGATCCGTTCACCGCGCCGCCTTATCCGATCCTCGCCAAGAACGAGGTGCGCCACGTCGGCGATGCCATCGCCTTCGTCGTCGCCGATACGCTGGATCACGCGCGCGACGCGCTGGAGGCGATCAAGGTCGAGTGGACGACGCTGCCGGCCGTGACCGGCGTCGTGAACGCGATCAAGCCGGATGCGCCGCAGGTGTGGGCCGAACACAAGGGCAACGTGCTGTTCGACGTTTCGATCGGTGACAAGTCCGCGACCGAGGCGGCCTTCGCGAAAGCGCATGCGGTGGCCGAGATCCGCATCGTCAATCCGCGCGTGGTGGCGAGCTTCATGGAGACGCGCGCCGCGGTCTGCGAATACGACACCAAGCGCGATCATCTGACCCTGACGGCGGGCAGCCAGGGCAGCCACCGGCTGCGCGACATCCTCTGCCAGAACGTGCTGAAGATCCCGACCGAGAAGATGCGGGTGATCTGCCCCGACGTCGGCGGCGGCTTCGGCACAAAATTGTTTCCCTACCGGGAGTATGCGCTGCTCGCGGTCGCCGCGCAGCGGCTGCGCAAGTCGGTGCGCTGGGCCGCCGACCGCTCCGAGCATTTCATGGGCGACGCGCAGGGGCGCGACAACGTCACCACGGCAAAGATGGCGCTGGCCGAGGACGGCAAGTTCCTCGCCATGGACGTCGACCTGATGGGCGACATGGGCGCCTATCTCTCGACCTTCGCGCCCTACATCCCGCACGGCGGCGCCGGCATGCTGCCGGGCCTCTACGACATCCAGGCGTTCCACTGCCGGGTGCGCACGATCTTCACCCACACCGTTCCGGTCGACGCCTATCGCGGCGCGGGCCGCCCCGAGGCAGCGTACGTCATCGAGCGCCTGGTCGATGCCTGCGCGCGCAAGCTCGACATGAGCGTCGATGCGATCAGGCGCAAGAACTTCATTCCGCCGCGCGCGCTGCCCTACAAGACCGCGACCGGCAAGGTCTATGATTCCGGCGACTTCAACGCGCACCTCAAGCGCGCGATGGAGATCGCGCAGTGGAAGGAGTTTCCGAAGCGCGCCAAGGCTGCGAAGAAGCACGGGCTGATCCGCGGCATTGGGCTCGCGAGCTATGTCGAGGTCTGCGGCACCATGGGCGAGGAGACCGCGAATGTGCGGCTCGATCCCAACGGCGACGTGACGATCCTGATCGGCACGCAGTCGAGCGGGCAGGGCCACCAGACCGCCTATGCCCAGATCGTCGCCGAGCAGTTCGGCCTGCCGCCGGAGCGCGTCCACATCCATCAGGGCGACACGGCCCAAATCGCGACCGGCCTCGGCACCGGCGGCTCGGCCTCGATTCCCTCCGGCGGCGTCAGCGTGCAGCGGGCCACCCATGAGCTCGGCGACAAGCTCAAGCAGATCGCGGCGGAAGCACTCGAAGCCGGCCTCGGCGATCTCGAGATCGCCGACGGCGTGATCCGCGTCGCCGGCACCGACCGCGCGATCTCGTTCGCCGATCTCGCCAAGCGTCCGGGCACAGATCCCGCCAAGCTCAACGGCAGCGCCGCCTTCGCCAGCGCCGATGGCACCTATCCGAACGGCACGCATGTGGCCGAGGTCGAGATCGATCCGGCGACCGGCATCATCAAGATCGTCAACTACGTCATCGTCGACGATTTCGGCGTGACGCTGAATCCGCTGCTGCTGGCCGGCCAGGTGCATGGCGGTGCGGTGCAGGGCATCGGTCAGGCACTGATGGAGCAGGTGGTCTACAGCAACTCCGACGCTCAGCTCGTCACCGGCAGCTTCATGGACTACGCACTGCCGCGCGCCGCCGACGCGCCGTCCTTTACCTTCGAGACCCACAACGTGCCCTGCAAGACCAACCCGATGGGCGTCAAGGGCGCCGGCGAAGCGGGCGCGATCGGCTCCTGTCCGGCCGTCGTCAACGCGATCGTCGAAGCCCTCTGGCGCGAGTACAAGATCGATCACATCGACATGCCTGCGACCCCGGAGCGCGTCTGGATCGCGATCCGGGAGCAGCATCGCCGTCATAGTCTCTGAGTACTCTCCCCCCCGGATCTCCTCCGATATCCGCCTCAATTCCGGAATAACCCGCCGGCTGAGGGGTTGACCACCCAAGCGACCCGTCCAGGTGGGCTGGACGGGATTGTGACAACAAAGGAGCGAATTGATGAAGCGGACTGTCGTGGCTGTCGCAGCTTTGCTGCTAGGGGCCGGCGCCGTGATGGCACAGCAGGATCTGGTCAAGCATAGCCAGGACACGATGAAGGCCAACGCCAAGAACCTCGGCGGTGTCCTGATCGCGATGGTCAAGGGCGAGAAGCCGTATGATCAGGCCGCCGTCAATGCCGCTCTGGCGCAGCTCGAGGAGACCGCCAAGAAGCTGCCGACGATGTATCCGGCGAGCCTGAAGGGCGCCAAGTTCGAAGGCGATTACGGTCCGTCGCCGAAGATCTGGGAAGACCAGGCCGGCTTCAAGGCCAGGATCGAGAGCTTCGGCAAGGTCGTCACCGAGGCCAAGGCCAAGATCAAGGATCTCGACAGCCTGAAGGCGACCGCGCCGGGCATCGGCAAGGAATGTGGCGGTTGTCACGAGACCTTCCGTCTCAAGAACAGTTGATCTGACCAGCCATCAACGGGGGCGGACGCGACATGGCGTCCGCCCCCGTTTGTTTGCGCCGCGCGGGCGTCCTGACGTATCACGGCGCCGCCGAGCTCCGGTGATGATCGCCGGGCCGACGATATCCTCCTGCTGTGACGGAGCCACCATGCTACGCCGCCTCCTGCTTGCTCTCTGCGTGCTCGGCGCCGCCGGCCTGGCGGTGTTCTGGTGGCTGACCCAACCGTCGACGATCACGCTCGCAGCGGCGACGCGCGCGCCGGATCTCGCCAACGGGCAGGAAATGTTCAACATCGGTGGCTGCGCGTCCTGTCACGCGGTGCCGAACCAGCCGGATCGACTGAAGCTCGGCGGCGGTCTGCCGCTGAGCTCGCCGTTCGGCACCTTCTATGCGCCCAACATCTCGCCCGACCCCACTGACGGTATCGGGCGCTGGAGCGAGGCCGAGTTCGTCAATGCGGTGGTGAGGGGCGTGTCGCCGGACGGCAGCCACTACTACCCGGCGTTTCCCTATCCCTCCTACGCGGCGGCGAAGATCGACGACGTCCGCGATCTCTTCGCCTACATGAAGACGCTGCCGCCGGTCGCCGGCGCCTCGCGCGCGCACGACATGCCATTCCCGTTCAACGTCCGTCGCACCGTTGGGGTCTGGAAGCTGCTGTTCTTCGACGACAGGCCGTTTGCCGCCAACGCCGCGCGCCCGGCGGAGTGGAATCGCGGCGCCTATCTGGTCAATACGCTCGGCCATTGCGCCGAGTGCCACAGCCCGCGCAACGCGCTCGGCGGCATCGTTTCGGCGCAGCGTCTGGCGGGTGGGCCGGATCCGGAAGGTCAGGGCTTCGTGCCGAACATCACCCAGAAGGGCCTGGCGGACTGGAGCGAGAGCGACATCAGCTATTTCCTCGAGACCGGACAGCTGCCCGACGGCGACAGCGCCGGCGGCTCGATGGCGCGGGTGATCCGCAACACCTCGCAGCTCACGCCCGAGGATCGCAAGGCGATGGCGGTCTATCTGAAATCGCTGCCGCCGGTGGAAGGCCCGCCGAAGCCGAAGAAGCCGGCAAGCTGATCAGTTCGGCGAGCGCGCGCACGCAGGTCAGATCGGCTTGAAGCTGCCGTCGCTCTGGATCACCGTCAGCGATACCGGCGGTGGATTCTCCTTGCGCGCGTTGCCGAAGCTGACCACCAGTCCGCCGATGTCGAACTGGCCGACCTCGTTGATGATGCGGAGCAGCTCGGCGCGTGTCGGGTTCGGCCCGGTCATCGCCAGGGCGCGGGCCACCAGGCGGCCGGTGATGTAGCCCTCGAGCCCGATGAAATCCGGCGTCTGGCTCGGATCGAGCGTCTTCATCGCGGCCTGGTAGTCGGCGACGACGCGGAGGTCGGTGTCCCACGGAAACGGGACCACCTCGGAGACGATGACGCCGCGTCCCTCCGGACCGAGCTCCTTTGCAAGGGCATTGCCGCCGACAAAGGACACCGCCGAGAACGTCGGGTTGAAGCCGCTGCGATGCGCCATCTTGATGAACTCGGCGCACGGGCCGTAGGTGCCGACCAGGATCACCGCTTCCGGCTCCGCGCGCCGGATGACCTTGAGCGCCGCGCCGACCGCGCGCGTGTTGCGCTCGAACGTGCCTTCGGCCGCGAGCTCGAGGCCGCGGCGATCGAGATGCGTCTTCACGCCGGCCAGCACGTCGCGGCCGAACGAGTCATCCTGATAGAAGATGGCGATGCGGGTGAGGTGAAGCTCTTCGGTGAGATGCTTGATCGTGGCTTCGGCCTCGGCCGCGTAGCTTGCGCGGATGTTCACGACGTTCTGGAATTCGGGCGCCCGCAGGAATTCGGCGCCCGAGATCGGCCCGATGAAGGGGACGTCGTTCGACGCCGCGATCGGCGCGGTGGCCATCGCGGTCGGGGTGCCGACGGCGCCGATCAGCGCGAACACCTTGTCCTCGTAGATCAGCTTGATGGTCTCGACGACCGAACGATCGGGGTCGTAGCCGTCATTGCGGCTCGCCAGCTTGAGCCTGCGGCCGTAGACACCGCCCTTGGCGTTGAGCTCGTTGAAGGCCGCCAGCAGTCCCTGGCGCGCCGCCTGGCCCAGCGCGGCCGACGGGCCCTCCAGCGCCGCCACCTGGCCGAACATGATGGAGTCGTTGGTGACGCCGAGCTCGTCGGCGCGCGCAGACCCGGGCGGGAGCACGCCGGCGATCAGGATGAGAACGATGGAGATCCGAAGGCTTGAAAACCAGTTCATTGCGATCTTCGATGCACGAGTACGCTTGATGACAACTCAGTCTAGGCGTGTTGAATGAAGACCTCGCTAAAGACGTGGCCCGCGCTTGATCGCGTTTTGGGCGGCCCTCAACAGTCAGCCGTTAACCAAGCCCGGTTTCTGGTACGCCACGACGGATCATCTTTGACCGTCCTTAACTTACCGCGGCCAGCATCGGCCGCATCGTGGTGAGGGGCAGCCGTTTGGCGGGGGCCATATTGCAGGTTGAAGAGTACAGCGCACCGACGCTGCAGGAAAAGGATGATGCTCGCAGCGGTAGCGGGCGCGAGAGGCTGCGCGCGTCGCTATCGCGATACCGGCTTTATCGTCCTGCGATCATCGCGGCATGCGTCGGCGTCGTGCTGTCGGTCGTCGGGACGGTTGCCGTGGGACGCTGGGAAAACCGGCTGGCGCGGACAGATTTCGAAGGCGTGGCCGAAGCTCAGGCGATCCTGGTCCAGAACGGTGTCAACGAATATGTCAGCCGGCTGACCGCGCTGCGCACCCGCTTCGAATCCGCCAACGACGACATCACCCGCAGCGAGTACCAGACCTTCAGCGCGCGCCTGTTCGAGGCGCATCGCGGCATGCTGCGCTTGGCGTGGCTGCCGCGGATCAAGCGCAAGGAGCGCGGCGAATACGAGGCGGCGGCGATCACCGATGGTGTTCCCGCCTTTCGCATCAAGTCCTATCCCGACGGCACGGTCGCGCCGGAGAGCGACGAATATTATCCGGTCTACTTCTCCACCGAGGCGAAGACCTCGCCGGTCTACGGTCTCGATTATTGGAGCATTCCCGACCATCGCGCCGTGCTGGAGCAGTCGCGCGACTACGACGTGATCGGCGCATTGCGCACGCGTCAGAACCTGATCAATCAGAACGAGCGCAACAACGCCGTGATGATCGGCATCCCCGTCTACGCCAAGGGGACGTCGCGCACGACGGTCGCCGACCGCCGCCGCAATCTCAGCGGCTTCATCATCGGCGTGTTCGACCTGCCGACGCTGTTGCAGTCGGTGCGCGCGAACAATCCCAACAGCCCGGCGCTCGCGATCAACCTTCTGCCGCCCGAGCGCGTGATCAACGCCTCCGGCGTGGACCCGCAGCGCTGGCCCGCGGACCCCAGCATCTGGTCGACGACCTTGCGCATCGGCGACGCCGACTGGGTGTTCCAGGCGGCGCCCGCCGGTGGCAGCCTGATGGCGAGCCACAACCGCGCGCTGGCGCTGTACGCGGCCGGTATGGCGACGACGATCTTCCTCGCCGTGTATCTCGCGCTGTCGAGCCGCAACGCCCTGCAGCTCGCGCTCGCCAATCGCCGCGTGCTCGAGCTGGCGCAGACCGACGCGCTGACGGGCCTTGCGAACCGCGCCTTCTTCCTCGAGGAAATGGAGCGCATCAACGACGAGAAGAGCGGCCGCTTCACCGTCTTCCTGCTCGACCTCGACCGCTTCAAGAACGTCAACGACTCGCTCGGCCATGGCGCCGGCGACGAACTGCTGGTGCAGGTCGCTCAGCGGCTGAGATCGCAGCTGCGCGACGAGGACGTGCTGGCCCGGCTCGGCGGCGACGAGTTCGCCCTGATCCAGGCCGGATCCGCCGACCAGCGCGCCGCCGCGATCGAGCTTGCGCAGCGCATCACCAAGCTGATCGCCGAGCCGTTCCAGCTCGGCGGGCAACGGGTCGAGATCGGCACCAGCATCGGCATCTCGCTCGCGCCCCAGCACGGCCGCGACCAGGAGCACCTGCTCAAGAAGGCCGACCTCGCGCTCTATCGCTCGAAATCCGCCGGCCGCAGCTGCTACACGCTCTATGACGATGCGATGTCGGCCGAGCTCGAGGCGCGCAACACGCTCGAGGGTGATCTGCGCGACGCCATCGCGCAGTGCCAGTTCGAGGTGCACTATCAGCCGTTCTACGACGCCGAGACACGCGAGCGCCGCGGCGTCGAGGCGCTGGTGCGCTGGCGTCATCCGGTCAAGGGGCTGGTGCCGCCGGACAAGTTCATCCCGCTTGCGGAGTCGACCGGCCTGATCGTGCCGCTCGGCGAATGGATCATCGGGCGCGCCTGCGACGACGCCACCGCATGGCCGGACGACGTCAAGATCGCCGTGAACCTGTCGCCCGTCCAGTTCAAGCAGGCCGAACTGTTCGACGTCATCCAGTCGGCGCTCGCGAGGTCCGGCCTCGATCCGAAGCGTCTCGAGATCGAGATCACGGAGTCGGTGCTGCTGGAGCGCGCGGCCGAGAACGAGAGCTTCATCGACCGGCTGAAGGGCCTCGGCATCTCGCTGGCGCTCGACGATTTCGGCACCGGCTATTCGTCGCTGCGTTCGCTGACGGCGTTCCCGTTCAACAAGATCAAGATCGACAAGTCCTTCGTCGCCAATCTGAGCGTGCGCGACGAAAGTGCCGCCGTCATCTCCTCGGTCGTGACGCTGGCGCGGGGGCTTGGCATCCAGATCACCGCCGAAGGCGTCGAGACCGAAGAGCAGCTGGTGCAACTTCGCGCGCTCGGCGTCAACTTTGCGCAGGGCTATCTGCTGGGCCGGCCGATGCCGGTCGAGCAGCTCGAGCAGCATCTGGAGATCGCGCGCGCTGCGTCCGATGCCGACGAGCCGCAGCCGGCCGAAGACGCATCTGAGGACGACGCATCCGAGGACGACGACCCGCACTCGGCGGCCGTCGTCGCGCTCATTCCCCGGTCCGGGGCGCTGCTATCCCTCGCATCCAACGGCTGAGCGGCGAGGCGGTTTCGGCGTCCGCGTCGACCGGCAGGCGTGGCGAGCCCAGCATGGCGGCCTCGCGCGCGGCGCTCGGCGTGATGCCGTAGGCGGCCTTGAACAGCCGCGTGAAATGCGCATCGGTCCCGAGCTGCCAGCGCCGCGCGACCTCGCTGATGCGCTGCGTCCGCGATCCCGTCCCGGCGAGATCGAAGAATGCGCGGTGCAGGCGGCGGCTGCGGATGTAGTCGGCGATGCCGCCGATCGGCGCGAACAGGCGATAGAGCGACGCGCGAGACATCCCGAAATGCAGCGCCACCGCGTCGGCGCTGAGTTCAGGGCTCGACAGCCGCGCTTCGATATATTGGCGGACGCGGAGCAGCGAGGCGTCCGGCGTCACGCTGCGGTCGGCATCGCGGCGTTCGAGCTCGCCGCGCAGGCACGCCGAGATCAGCGCGATCGTGCCCTCGACCGCGGCCTGGCACTCGTCGAAACTCATGCGCGGCGCACAGTCGAGCAGCGCGCCGAAATGCCGCGCCAACAGCGGCGCCAGCGCGCCGCTGCGCGGCAGCACCAGGCCGTGCAGGTCGTCGACCTGCAGCAGGCGCGCATCGAACATCGGACGCGGCACCACCAACGTGACGTTCTCGAACGGTGTCGCGCGCGTTTCGAGTGTCTGGGCGAGATCGAGCACGCAGAGGTCGCCGGCCTCGACCCGGATCGGCGAGGCGCCCGCGACGCCCTCATAGCTGCCGTTCACGTAGAGCTGCAGGATGATGTGATCCACGCCGCTGCGGGCGACGGTTTCGGCCGATCGCCGGAACCGCTGGCCGCTCGCACGGGCCGATCCCAGCAGCACGGAGCCGAGCGCATAGGACAGCACGTCCGCGCTGAACGGAGCGGCCTCGCCGGCCGCGAGCTGGTCGACCTCGAAGAACGTCGACGTGGCCTCGCGCCACGCCGCAATGTTCGCCTCGGTGTCCATCTGCTCGGCGCAAAAGCCGTAGCTCGGCAGCAGGGACGAAACGGCTTTGATCTCACTCTTCACGCGGCGCCGCAGTCATTCTTGAGTTTTCGTCTCAACTTCTTGATCGACCGTATCGGATCGGCCGCCCGCCTTGACCCGGTGCTCCGCGTACCCGCTATAGAACGCCTGTCGCCAAGTTGCCGAAGGGAAAGCCGGGCCGTTCGACGGTCCCCCCATTGCCCCTCACGATCGAAAGGTCCGGCTTTCCGGCCCACTGGTGCGAATTGGCGGACAACGGTCTCCGGCCGCCACCGTCTTTCATGACGAAACCATGCTTGACCCATTTTCAGGACCTCGGCGCCCGTCGGTCACGACGGGCGCCTTTGTCGTGAGGCAGGTGTTGAGGCAGGCGCCCGACGGGCAGGCCGCGCCGGGTGAGAAAGCGCCTCGTCAGGTGGCGCCGAAGGCCTTGAACGTGATGATGGTGTGGGTGTCCTGAATGCCGGGCAGGATCTGGACCTTCTCATTCACGAAGTGGCCGATGTCGGTGGCATTGTCGACGTAGAACTTCACCAGCAGGTCGTAATTTCCCGCCGTCGAGTAGATCTCGGAGGCGATCTCGGCTTCCGCCAGCGCATTGGCGACCGTGTAGGACTGGCCAAGCTTGCACTTGATCTGGACGAAGAAGGGAACCATTGCGGGCTGTCTCCGGAAGGCATCTTTCGCCTCAATATAGCGTTTTCCGACGAAGTCGATACGCTTTCTCCGGTGGGCCGGCCTGCTTGCCGGGCGCGGCCGGCCCGCGCTAGGAAGGGGGCATGAGCACCCCCGTCGCACTCACCATCGCCGGTTCGGATTCCTCCGGGGGAGCCGGTATCCAGGCCGACCTCAAGACCTTCGCGGCGCTCGGCGTCTATGGCGCCTCGGTGCTGACGGCGCTGACCGCCCAGAACACCAGGGGCGTGACCGGCGTGCATCTGGTGCCGCCCGATTTCGTCGCCGCGCAGATCGATGCGGTGTTCGATGACCTCGCCGTCGGCGCGGTCAAGATCGGCATGGTGGCGCAGGCGCCGATTGCCGACGCCATTGCGGCAAGCCTCGCGCGCTGGCGGCCGCGGCACGTGGTGCTCGATCCGGTGATGGTCGCAACCTCGGGCGCGCGGCTGTTGCCGGAGGATGCGATCGACGCGTTGCGCCGCGGGCTGATCCCGCGGGCGTCGCTGATCACGCCGAACCTGCCCGAGGCGGCCGCGCTGCTGGACGAGCCGGTCGCGACCTCGGACGAGGCGATCGCGGCGCAAGGCCGCCGGCTGCTCGCGCTCGGCTGTCCGGCCGTGCTGATCAAGGGCGGCCACGGGCAGGGCGCCGACAGCACCGATTACCTGATCACATCAGCAACCAGCATCCCATTGCCGTCGCCGCGCATCGACACGAAGAACACCCACGGCACGGGGTGTTCGCTGTCGTCGGCCGTGGCCGCAGGGCTGGCGAAGGGGGAGAGCCTCGAGGCGGCCGTAGGCAACGCCAAGGCCTTCATCTCCGGCGCGATCGCGGCTGCCGATCGCTTCACGGTCGGACACGGCCACGGCCCGGTGCATCATCTCCACCGCTATTATTGAGGTCACTCATCTTTGAGGTCACTTCCCGTGGGAAGTCCGCTTAGCTGGCGACAGCCGAAATAGCTGGAGTGGGCATCATGTCTGCGCCCCGGGGGAGATGACGGAATGATGACGCGTTTCGCCGCGGTGGCCGCGGTGCTGTTCGCCACGGTCGTAACACCGGTGCTGGCTCAGCGGGCCTATTCGGCCCAGGAGGAGCGCAACAAGGAGATCGTGCTCGACTTCTATGAGCAGGGCCTCAATCGCAAGGATTTCGAGGCGGCGTCGAAATATCTCGGCACCTACATCCAGCACAATCCGAATGCCGAGGACGGCCCGGAGGGATTTCGCAAGTTCATCGAATTTCTGAAGGCCAAATTTCCACAGTCGCACAGCAGGATCACGCAGGTGCATGTCGACGGCGACTTCGTCGTGCTGCGCGTTCACGCCGTCCGCGAGCCCGGCACACGCGGCAACGCCATCGTCGACATCTTCCGTCTCAAGGACGGCAAGATCGAGGAGCATTGGGATTCGGTTCAGCCCGTTCCCGAGCAGTCGGCCAATCCCAACGGGATGTTCTGAAGAACGCGCCTGAAGGCGTCTCCCGCCGGCGGATCATGGTCCGCGCGCGACAGCGACTTCCCGCCGCACGCCCTCCATCAGCCGCGAGCGGTATTCGCCCGGTGATTCGCCGAACCACCGATTGGATGCGCGGAAGAAGGTGCTCTGGTCGGCATAGCCGAGCAGATAGCCGATGTCGGTGAGCGTCATGCGGAAATCGGCGAGATGGCGCTGGGCGAGCTCGCGCCTGACATCGTCGACGAGATCGCTGAAGGAGAGGCCTTCGTCCGCCAGCCGGCGCTGGAAGGTTCGGTCGCTCAAGCCCAGCTCGGCTGCGATGGCCGAGCGCAGCGGGCTGCCGTCGGGCAGCAGCCTGACGATCGCTGCGCGGGCGCGATACGCAGTGTCGGCCTTGACCAGACGCTCCAGCGCCTCGTCGGCGATCCGATCGTGGATTGCCGAAAGCTCGGGCGCCGAGGTCGTCAGCTTGCAGGCGAGATCCTGATCCGACACCAGGAAGCCGTTGAATGGCGCATCGAATTCGAGTGGGGATTGGAACGCCCTGTTGTAGCACGCGATCGACAGCGGCACCGCATGCGAGAAACGCGTGGCGAGCGGCGTCAGCGGACGATCCAGCATCCACCGGCATAGATTGAGCAGATTGACGACGCCGTAGTCATAGCGCTGCCGCGGAATCGGGCATTCACCGCCGAACACGTCGGTCCGCACCCAACGGCCGCCATTGCCCTGCTCGAGCGTGATGGTCACCGCGTCGCTCACCAGGCACATGTAGCGGATCAGTCGCGTCAGCCCGGCGAGGAGCGTGGGGCTCGACATCATGGCATAGCCGGCGACGCCATAGTTGTCAGGTCGCGGCGCATCGAGCTTTGCCAGCCCGATGTCCGGATTGCCCGAACGCTCGGCCGCCAGCATCCACAACCGGCTCAGCGCCTCGGTCGGCCAGCGGCGATCGCAATCGTCGAGATCGTCGATCGAGAGGCCTACGTCGGCGAACAGCGCAGCCGCATCCAGACCTTGCTCGTTCAGCGTCGTCGCGACGCCGCGCATCCAGGACGACGATGTGGTTCGAATCTGCTGAGCCATCCCTTGGCCTTCTGGGGCCAGTGCTTTGGCCTCCTCGGGTCATTGTGCAGATGCACATGAGATTGCATAGCACCGGGTATTGGCGATCGCGACACGAAATTCGTTGGTGCGACCGCATGGCTGGCGCGCAGGAGAAAATCATGCCCGTTCTGAAAACCAATGACGGCACAGAGATTTACTACAAGGATTGGGGCTCCGGCCAGCCGATCGTGTTCAGCCATGGCTGGCCGCTGTCAGCGGATGATTGGGATGCGCAGATGCTGTTTTTCCTCAATCACGGCTTTCGCGTCATCGCCCATGATCGCCGCGGCCATGGTCGTTCGGCCCAGGTCGCCGACGGTCACGACATGGACCACTATGCCGACGATCTCGCGGCCTTGACCGCGCATCTCGATCTCAAGCGCGCGATCCATGTCGGCCATTCCACGGGCGGCGGCGAGGTGGTGCATTACCTCGCGCGCCATGGCGAGAGCCGCGCGGCCAAGGCTGCCATCATCGCCGCGGTGCCGCCGCTGATGCTGCAGACCGCGGCCAATCCGGGCGGGCTGCCGAAGTCGGTGTTCGACGACTTTCAGACCCAGGTCGCCACGCGCCGCGCGGAATTCTATCGCGACGTCGCCGCTGGGCCGTTCTACGGCTACAACAAGCCCGGCGCCAAGCCGTCCGAGGCCGTGATCCAGAACTGGTGGCGGCAGGGCATGATGGGCAGCGCCAAGGCGCACTACGACGGCGTCGTCGCCTTCTCGCAGACCGACTTCACCGAGGATCTCAAGAAGATCACCTTGCCGGTGCTGGTCATGCATAGCGAGGACGACCAGATCGTGCCTTACGCGGATTCCGCGCCGCTGTCGGCCAGGCTACTGAAGAACGGCGTGCTGAAGACCTACAAGGGCTTTCCGCACGGCATGCCGACCACGGAGGCGGAGACCATCAACGCCGACCTGCTGTCCTTCATCAAGGGCTGATCAGAGGAGGCTTGCATGACCTGGGGAATTCCGACGGCCCTGTTTCTTCAGATCCACGTGGTGCTGAGCCTGATCGGAATCGCGACCGGGCTCGTCATGCTCGCCGGCATGATGGCAGGCCGCCATCTGGCGGCCTGGGCGGCGCTGTTCCTGGTCACGACCTTCCTCACCGGCGTGACCGGCTTTCCGTTGCCGCCGTTCGGTCTCGACCCGCCGCGCATCATCGGCATCATCGTGCTCGCGCTGTTGATTGCGGCCAGCGCCGCACTCTATGCGTTCGCGCTGTCGGGATGGTGGCGACGGGTCTACGTCGTCACCGCGCTGCTCTCGCTCTATCTCAACGTCTTCGTCGCGATCGTGCAGTCGTTCCAGAAGATCGGCGTGCTCAATGTCCTGGCGCCGACGCAGAGCGAGCCGCCGTTCGCCGCAGCTCAGCTCGTCACGCTCGCTCTGTTCATTGCTTTCGGTGTCTTCTCGTGGCGGCGTTTCGCGCCAACCACGCTGGCGCCGCGAGCTTCTCTCACCTGATCGATTCGACCCTTCAAGGAGAACCTCGTGTCCAAGCTCGAAATGCTGACCCCGCAGAACTGCGCCGTGGCGCTGATCGACTATCAGCCCGCGATGTATCAGGGCGTGCAGTCTCATGACCGCCTCGGCGTGTTCAACAACATCCAGATCGTCGCCAAGGCGGCCAAGCTGTTCAAGATTCCGACCGTGCTCACCACGGTCGCCAAGGACTCGTTCTCCGGTCCCTTCATGCCAGAGGTGACCGAGCTGTTTCCAGAGCACGACATCGTCGACCGCACGGCGATGAACTCCTGGCTCGATGCCGGCTTCCGCAAGCAGGTCGCTGCCACCGGTCGCAAGAAGTTCATCATCGCGGGACTCTGGACCGAGGCCTGTGTGCTGTTCCCGACGCTCGACATGCTGCGCGAAGGCTATGAGATCTACATCCCGGCCGATGCCTGCGGCGACCTGTCGCTCGAGGCGCACAACAGGGCGATGGACCGCGCGGTGCAGGCCGGCGCGGTGCCGATCACCTCGTGCCAGTTCGCCTTCGAGCTGCAGCAGGACTGGGCGCGTGCCGAGACCTATGACGGCATGATGGAGATCCTGAAGGCGCATTCGCCCTACGGCATCCAGATCCGCTTCTCCAAATGGGCGCTTGGAGAGCACGCCTCGGAGGGCGGGGCCAAGTAGTCCCGGGACGAACGATGAAGATCTATCTGTTTTCGCTCGGGGCAGGGCTGCTGGTCGGCGTGATCTACAGCCTGCTTCAGGTCCGCTCGCCGGCGCCGCCATTGGTGGCGCTGGTCGGCCTTCTCGGCATCCTCATCGGAGAGCAGGTGATCCCCGTGGGCAGGCAGCTCCTGAACGGGACCACGCTTGCTGCCGCGTGGCAGAAGGCGGCCTGCGCCACGCACATCTTCGGCCTGCTGCCTGGCCACCACGGCCGGGCAGAGACGACCAATTCTACTGTGCAGAATGAGAAGGCCTCATGAGCGATTACCCCGATCTCATCCTCCATCACGGCCTGTTCACGACGCTCGATCGGTCCAATCCCACGGCGAGCGCGGTGGCGATCAAGGACGGCGCCTTCACCGCGGTCGGCCACGAGCAGGACGTGATGAAGCTCGCCGGTCCCCGAACGAAGATCATCGATCTCAAGGGCCGTCGCGTGCTGCCGGGGCTGATCGACAATCACCTGCACATCATCCGCGGCGGGCTCAACTTCAACATGGAGCTGCGCTGGGACGGCGTGCGCTCGCTCGCGGACGCGATGGCGATGCTCAAGGCCCAGGTCGCCATCACACCGCCGCCGCAATGGGTGCGCGTGGTCGGCGGCTTCACCGAGCATCAGTTCACCGAAAAGCGCCTGCCGACGATTGACGAGCTCAACGCCGTCGCGCCCGACACGCCCGTGTTCCTGCTGCATCTGTACGACCGCGCCATCCTGAACGGCGCCGCGCTGCGTGCCGTCGGCTACGACAAGGATACGCCGCAGCCGCCGGGCGGCGAGATCGCGCGTGACGCACAGGGCAATCCGACCGGCTTGCTGCTCGCCAAGCCGAATGCGGCGATTCTCTACGCGACGCTGGCCAAGGGTCCAAAGCTGCCGTTCGACTATCAGCTCAACTCGACGCGGCACTTCATGCGCGAGCTGAACCGGCTCGGCGTCACCGGTGCGATCGATGCCGGCGGCGGCTTCCAGAACTATCCGGACGACTACGCCGTGATCCAGAAGCTGGCCGATGACGGCCAGCTCACGATCCGGCTCGCCTACAATCTGTTTACCCAGAAGCCAAAGGGCGAGAGAGACGACTTCCTGCGCTGGACGCAGAGCTCGACCTACAAGCAGGGCAACGACTATTTCCGCCACAACGGCGCCGGCGAGATGCTGGTGTTCTCTGCCGCCGATTTCGAGGATTTTCGCGTACCGCGGCCGGACATGCCGGCCGAGATGGAAGGCGAGCTCGAGGAGGTCGTGCGCATCCTGGTCCAGAACAAGTGGCCGTGGCGGCTGCACGCGACCTATGACGAGACCATCTCGCGCGCGCTCGACGTGTTCGAGACGGTCAACCAGGATACGCCGCTCGAGGGTCTGCACTGGTTCTTCGACCATGCCGAAACGATCTCGGACCAATCGATCGACCGCATCGCGGCGCTCGGCGGCGGCATCGCCGTGCAGCACCGCATGGCCTATCAGGGCGAGTACTTCGTCGAGCGCTACGGCTTCGGCGCGGCCGAGGCGACGCCGCCGGTGAAGAAGATCCTCGACAAGGGCGTCAAGATCTCCGCCGGCACCGACGCGACCCGCGTCGCTTCCTATAACCCCTGGGTGTCGCTGTCGTGGCTGGTGACCGGCCGCACCGTCGGTGGCCTGCGGCTGTATCCGCAGCGCAACTGCCTCGATCGCGAGACCGCGCTCAGGATGTGGACCGAGAACGTCACCTGGTTCTCCAACGAAGAAGGCAGGAAGGGCCGCATTGCGGTCGGGCAGTTCGCCGATTTGATCGTGCCGGATCGCGACTTCTTCTCCTGTGCGGAGGCTGAGATCGCCGATATCACCAGCGACCTCACCATGGTCGGCGGCCGCATCGTCTACGCCGCCGCCGCGTTCAAGCCGCTGGACGACGCCGCTCCGCCGCCGGCCATGCCGGAGTGGTCGCCGGTGCGCCGCTTCGGCGGCTACGGCGCCTGGCTGGAGAAGGACGATCACGGCGGCGTCCGCGCCCAGGCGATGCAGATGTGCGGCTGCGCCAGCGCATGCGGCGTGCATGGCCATGACCACGCGCGGGCATGGTCCTCCAGCCTGCCGGTCTCCGATCTCAAGAGCTTCTGGGGTGCGCTCGGCTGCGCCTGCTGGGCGGTCTGAGATGGCGGGGATGTCCGACACGCCACGGCCGATCGCCGCGGTGCTCGACTGGCGCTGGCTGTGGCACGCGGCGCGGGTCGCGCTGGTTTCAGCCTATCTGATCGGCGGCGTCCAGAAGTTCATGGACTTCCCAAGCGCGATTGCCGAGCAGGCGCATTTCGGCCTGCAGCCAGCGGAGCCGTGGGCGGCGGCCGCGATCGCCGTCGAGCTGATCGGCTCGGTGCTCGTCATCGCGAACCGGTTCGTCTGGCTCGGCGCCGGCGCGCTCGGCGTGCTCACGCTCGTTGCGATGCTCGCCGCCAATGATTTCTGGCACATGTCCGGCCATGACCGGTTCATGGCGCTGAACGCCTTCTTCGAGCATCTCGGCCTGATCGCCGGCCTCGTGCTCGTCTCGATCATCTCCTGGCGCACGCACCGCGCTTGATCCACATCTGCTCATTCGAGGTCGTCATGGTCCGTTCCTGTCATCTGCTCGGCGCCGTCATCGCCACCACGCTGCTCGCCGCGCCCGCGTTCGCCAAGGACGCGGCGCCGCTGATCGGCGTGGGCGCGCAATACGACACCACGCATGTCTATGTCGCGCCGGACGACGTCGAGAAGTTCGCCACCAGCTTCCTCGCCACCTTCGGCGGCCAGAGCACCAAGCAGGTGGTTGCGACGGTGACGCCTGCTCCGAGCAGCACGACCTCGCAGCTGTTGCAGACGCCAGTCGGCACGGTCTCGCTGTTCGGCTTCAAGACCGGAATTCCGTATCCGTTCGGGGCCGAACGCACCGGCTATCTGGTCACCGATCTGGACGCGGCGATCGAGGCGGCCAAGGCCGCCGGCGCCGACGTGCTGGTCGCGCCATTCCCCGATCCGATCGGACGTGATGCCGTGATCCAATGGCCGGGCGGCGTCAACATGCAGCTGTACTGGCACACGACCAAGCCGTCCTATCCGGCGTTCGACACCGTTCCGGAGAATCGCGTCTATGTGTCAGCCGACCGCGCCGAGACCTTCACGCGCGCCTTCCTGCGCTTCTCCAAGGGCAAGGTCATCTCCGATGACACCAGGGCGCCGGGCGTCGAGATCGGCCGTCCGAATGATCACTATCGGCGCATCCGCATCGCGTCGGTGTTCGGCGGCATGACCGTGCTCGTCACCGACGGCCATCTGCCGTATCCGTTCGGACGCGAGACGACCGGCTACGAGGTGACTGATCTCAAGGCGACCCTGGACAAGGCAAAAGCAGCGGGCGCCACTGTGCTGGTCGAGCCGTTCAACTCGGACAGGCGCGAGCAGGCGGTGGTGCAGTTTCCCGGCGGCTATGTCGCGGAGATTCATGCGCCATTGAAGTAGGATGCTGCGGCGATTCCTGAGAGGTCATGGATGGCGTGGCTCCTGAGAAAGACCCTGGTCGCGAGTACGCTGCTCAGCGCGCTGTGTGCAGCCACGCCAGCTTTCGCCGAGGACAACGCCTCGCGTCCGGCGATCCGCACCAACCGCTGGCAGGAGGACTGGTCGGTGCTGGCCGATCCGGCGCTGCGCGCGGCGCCATCAGATCCGATCAAGTACATCCCGCTGCAGCAGGACCATCCGCAGAGCTACGTCTCGTTCGGCATGAACCTGCGCGAGCGGTTCGAGAGCCTGGATGCCGCGAGCTTCGGCATCGGTGGAACGCGACCCGATCAGCATGTCCTGCAACGGCTGCAGATCCATGCCGACGCACATCTCAACGAGAACTGGCAGTTGTTCGTCCAGCTGGAGGACGACCGTGCCTTCGGCAAGGCCAAGATCACGTCCGTCGACCAGGACCCGCTCGACCTCCGGCTCGCCTTCCTCGCCTATGTCAATACGACGGACAGCGGCACGTTCAAGGCCCGGGTCGGGCGGCAGGATTTCGACTTCGACCTGCAGCGCTTCGTGTCGTCGCGCGACGGACCGAACGTGCGCCAGTCCTTCGATGCGCTGTGGGCCGACTGGGAAAGCGGCCCATGGCGCTTCATCGGCTTCGTCAGCCAGCCGGTGCAATATAATCTGGTGCGTCCGTTCGACGACACGTCGAACGGATCGTTCCTGTTCCACACCTTCCGCGTCGAGCGCCAGGTGCTCGGCACCAACGAGTTGTCGTCGTATTATTCCTACTATCAGCGCGACAATGCGCGTTTCCTCGACGCAGCCGGCCTCGAGCAGCGCCACGTGCTGGACATCCGCTTCGCCGGCAAGCTCGCGGGCTTCGACTGGGATCTCGAGGCGATGGGGCAGGCGGGCTCGGTCGGGGCGAAGCAGATCCGCGCCTGGGGCGCCGGCGCCCGCGCCGGCTACACCTTCGCCGACCTCGCCTGGCAGCCGCGCATCGGCCTTCAGCTCGACGGCGCCTCCGGCGACCGCCATCCCGGCGACAACAGGGTCGAGACGTTCAATCCGCTGTTCCCGAACGGCTATTACTTCACGCTGGCCGGCTTCACCGGCTACACCAACCTGATCCATCTCAAGCCGTCGCTGACGGTGAAGCCGACCGCCGCGCTGTCATTCATGGCCGCGATCGGCCTGCAATGGCGCGTGACCGATGCGGACGCGATCTACGTCCAGCCCAATGTCGCGGTCGCCGGCACCGCGGGGCAGGGCAGCTCGTGGTCCGGCGTCTATGCGCAGTTGCGCGCCGACTATCGCTTCAACGCCAACCTCACCGGAGCGTTGGAAGCCGTGCACTATGAGATCGGCGAGACGCTGCGCCGCGCCGGCGGCCATGACTCCGACTACATCGGCATCGAATTGAAATACGCGCTCTGAGCAATGAAAGTAGGACGACATGTCGCAATTCGAGTCCCGCAACGTGGTGCCGCTGCTGCTCAGCGTCAATGCCGGCTATGTCGACACCGCCGGCTTCCTGGCGCTGCAGGGCCTGTTCACGGCGCATGTCACCGGCAACTTCGTGACGTTTGGCGCGGCGCTGGCGCTCGGGACCTCGGGCGCGACCGCCAAGCTGCTGGCGCTGCCGGTGTTCTGCGTGGTCGTGATCGCGACGCGGCTGACCGGGACCTTGCTGTCCCGGCGGTGGTCACGCGCTTTCGAGATCCTGATCGGCGTCAAGCTGGTGCTGCTCGTCCTCGGCGCCGTGCTCGCCATCCATTTCGGCCCGTTCCATGACGGCGACAGCCGCGAGGCGATCATCACCGGCATGGTGCTGGTCGCGGCGATGGCGATCCAGAATGCCGTGCACCGGATCCATCTGCCGAGTTCGCCGCCTTCGACCCTGATGACCGGCACCACGACGCAGGTGATGATCGATCTCGCCGACAGGATCTATGTCGGTGACAAGGGCCAGGCGCCGCCGCCGGCGCGGCTCATGCAGATGGCCATCAACGTGCTCGCCTTTGCGCTCGGCTGCGGCGCCGCCGCGCTGCTGTTCGTGCGGCTGGGCAGCTGGTGCTTCGTCGTGCCGCCGGTCATTGCCGCGCTGGCGCTTGGCGTGAGTCTCGCCGGGCCGGAGCCGGCGCGCTGAGAACGCCGTCAGGGGCCGGTGCCGCGCCGGCCGGACGTGCGGTGCCGGCGCCGTCGGCGGCAGCCGTGTGCGCGTGTTGTATTTGCCCGAGTTCATCGAGCCATCGCGATGACGTGAGACTGCAACCGCGGCGGCGGAACGCAGTTGACGTTGCTGACGGCGGACCGCGGTGAAGGCGCAGCGGAACGCGCGCCGGCGGCCTTCAATGACGAAAAGTTTAGCCGTCCGCATCGCGGCTCGCCATTGCGTCCCACCTGCCTCACCCCCAATTCTAGAAACGAAACGGTTCCGTTCTATTCAAGGAGACGTGATGACACAGCAAGCTCTGTCATCGGCCGAGGTCCCATCGGCGGCCAACGACGATCCGGCGGTCTCGGCCCGCGATCGGGCCGTGCAGCAATGGCGCGGGCGGGCCTCCGGCGAGCCTCGGCAGCAGGTCGAGGCCAAGATGCCGGCGGCGGAGCCCGGCCCGTCGCCGACGGAGCACGGGCAGCGCCAGGAGAGGTCCCGGAGGAGCCTGATCCGGCGGCATCCGCTTGGGGCAGCGCTGGGTCTCGTGCTGCTGCTCGCCGTCGGCGCCGGCGGCTACGTCTACTACGATGCGGCCGGTCACTATGAGACCACCGACGACGCCTTCATCGCGGCCCGCCAGTTCTCTATTGCGCCGAAAGTCTCCGGCTACATCACCGCCGTTCCGGTCACCGACAACCAGCACGTCAAGGCCGGCGACGTGATCGCGCGCATCGACGATCGCGACTACAAGACCGCGCTGGCGCAGGCCGATGCGCAGGTGAAGTCGGCGCAGGCGGCGATCCGCAACATCGATGCGCAGATCGACGTGCAGCAGGCGCAGATCACCGCGGGCCAGGCCCAGGTCGAGCAGGCCCAGGCCGGGCTGACCTTCGCAGAGCAGCAGGCCAAGCGCTATCAGGACCTCGCCCGCACCGGCTCCGGCACGGTGCAGAGCGAGCAGCAATACACATCGCAGCTCCAGCAGCAGAAGGCGGCGCTGACCTCGGCGCAGGCCAACCTCTCGGTCGCGCAACGCCAGTTGGAGTCGCTGAAGGCGCAGCACGAGAGCGCCGACGCCAATCTCGCTCAGGCGCAGGCCCAGCGCGACCAGGCCCAGCTCAATCTGTCGTACACGACCGTGACCGCGGCGCAGTCCGGCCGCATTGTCAATCTCAGCGCCGCCGATGGTCAGTTCGCGGCACAAGGGACGGCGCTTTCGATGTTCGTGCCCGATGACGTCTGGGTGACCGCCAATTTCAAGGAAACCCAGCTCGACGAGATGCGACCCGGCCAGCCCGTGACCCTCGAGATCGATGCCTATCCGGAGCGCGAGATCCGCGGCCACGTCGCGAGCGTGCAGTCCGGCTCGGGCCCGGCATTCTCGCTGCTGCCGCCGCAGAATGCGACCGGCAACTACGTCAAGATCGTGCAGCGCGTGCCGGTCAAGATCGACATGGACGATCCGCCGACGGACGTCGCGCTCGGCCCGGGCATGTCGGTGGTGCCGACCGTTCGCGTCGATCCCAAGCCGTCGCTCTATGAGCGGCTGAAGGCCGTGCTGTGAGAGAGGTCGGCCATGAGTGAGGCTGCTCCTCTCGCCGCGTCGCGATCCGCAGGCAGTCCGTGGATCATCGCGGTGCTGGTGGCGCTCGCGACCTTCATGGAGGTGCTGGACACCACCATCGCCAACGTCGCACTGCCCTATATCGCCGGCGGCATGGGCGTCAGCCAGGACGAATCCTCCTGGGTGGTGACGACCTATCTCGTGTCCAACGCGATCATCCTGACCGCCTCGAGCTATCTCGCCAAGCGCTTCGGCCGCAAGACCTTCTTCCTGCTGTGCCTCGGCCTGTTCACCTTGAGCTCGGTGCTGTGCGGCTTCGCCTGGAATTTGCAGGTGCTGCTGCTGTTCCGGATCATGCAGGGCCTCGGCGGCGGCGGCATGGTGCCGGTGGCGCAATCGATCCTCGCCGACTCCTTCCCGCCGGAAAAGCGCGGCCAGGCGTTCGCGCTGTTCGGCGTCGCCGTCGTGGTCGCGCCCGTCGTCGGTCCGACGCTCGGCGGCTATCTCTCCGACAACGTCTCCTGGCACTGGTGCTTCCTGATCAACGGCCCCGTCGGCGTCGCCGCGATGATCCTGATCGGGCTCATCCTCAAGGAGCCTGAAGAGGTCACGGCCGAGCGGCGCAAGCAGGCGCATGGCTTTGACGTGGTCGGCTTCGTGCTGGTCGCGACATTTCTCGGCGCGCTCGAACTGATGCTGGACCGGGGCCTGGAGGACGACTGGTTCGACTCGCGATTCATCATGGTGACCGCCGCGGTCTGCGTCGCGGCCTTCATCGCCATGATCCCGTGGGAGATGAACCAGAAAAATCCGACGGTCGATGTCCGCATGCTGGCGTCGCGCCAGTTCGGCGCCAGCTTCCTGGTGATGTTGGCGACCGGCGCGATCCTGCTCGGCACCACGCAGATGCTGCCGCAGATGGTGCAGCAGGATTTCGGCTACACCGCCACCTGGGCCGGCCTCGTGCTGTCGCCGGGCGGCCTCGTCACGATGGCGATGATGTTCGTCGTCGGACGCCTCTCGGGCAAGGTGCAGCCGAAATACATGATCATGACGGGCGCGGCCGTCGTGGCGTTCGCGATGTACGACCTCACCCGGGTCTACGCCAATGTGGATTTCTGGTTCTTCGCCGAATCCCGCATGCTGATCGGAATTGGCCTGCCGCTGATCTTCCTGTCGATCACGACCGCGTCCTACAACGGCATTCCGCCTGAGAAGACCGACCAGGCCTCGGCGCTGATCAACGCCGCGCGCAACACCGGCGGCTCGATCGGCGTGTCGCTGGCCGCCAACATCCTGGCGCATCGAGGGCAGTTCCACCAGAGCCGGCTGGTGGAGAATGCGATTCCATCCAATCCGGCCTATCAGGACACGCTGCACCAGGTGACCAATTACTTCACCGCGCATGGCAGCTCGCTGGTCCAGGCGCAGCAGCAGGCGCTCGCCTGGATCGGCCAGACCGTGCAGATGCAGTCGTCGCTGCTCGCTTATGTCGACGTCTACTGGGCGCTGATGCTGATCTCGCTGTCGGCGATTCCGCTGGCGCTGACGCTCCGCAAGGTCAGGCTCGGCGGCGGGCCGGCGATGGCGCATTGAGTAGGCACTGTTGTTCGGCTGTCATTCCGGGGCGATGGCAAGCATCGAACCCGGAATCTCGAGATTCCGGGTTCAGCCCTGACGGGCTGCCCCGGAATGACGGTCAAGAACATCAGGGGCGCTTACACCGCCTCGTCGGCGATGCCGTTCCGCAACAGCCCGATGCGGTCGATCTCGACCTCCACCACGTCGCCCGGCTTCATCCACAGCGGCGGTGTTCGGCGCGACCCCACGCCGCCCGGCGTCCCCGTGGCGATCACGTCGCCCGGCTCGAGCCGGGTGAACGACGAGCAGTATTCGATCTGGCGCGGGATATCGAAGATCATCTGGCTGATCGTGGCGTCCTGCACCACCTCGCCGTTCAGTCGGGTCTGCAGCCGCAGCGGACCGAGATCGTCGATCTCGTCCGGCGTGACCAGCCACGGGCCGAACGCGCCGGTCGCGGGAAAATTCTTCCCCGGCGTGAACTGGTGGGTGTGGCGCTGGAAGTCGCGCACGCTGCCCTCGTTGTAACAGGCATAGCCGGCGATGTGCTGCCAAGCCTCGCTGCGCGGGATGTAGCGGCCGGGCTTGCCGATGACGATGGCGAGTTCGCCCTCGAAATCGAGATCGGTCGAGACGCGCGGGCGGATGATGTCGGTGAGATGCCCGGTCTGGCTGTTGGCGAAGCGGCCGAACACCGTGGGGTTCTCGACCTCGGAGCGGCCGGTCTCCTTGCGGTGCGTCTCGTAGTTCAGGCCGATGCAGAGGATCTTGTCCGGGTTCGGAATCACCGGCAGGAAGCTGATGGCCGAGAGCGGATACCGCCTTGCGCCCGAGGCCGCTGCAGCCGCTTCCTTCAGCGCGTCCGCTGCGATCGCCGATTTCAGATCCGGGAAGCGGTCGCGCAGGATAGCACCGAGATCGGCGATGTCAGTGCCCTCGACCAGTCCCCAGGTCGGCGCATTGTCGATGGTGAAGCTTGCAAATCTCATCCGATGTCCTCAGGTCGAAACCGCCGCTACGGCGGAGGGAGAAGCCGGTTCTTGCGCCGATTTCGCGAAGCGCGCGATGGTGCGCTCCGGGAAGATCAGCGCGAAGGCCGAGATGGCGCCAACGATCAGCACGCCGGCGGTGAAGGTCATGGCGTGGGCGTAACCAAGCGGCGCGTTGCCGCCGGCCTCGCCGACGATCCAGCCGGTGAGCGCATTCGACACCAGCGCGGATGCCGCGTTGCCGGAATAGATCACGACGATGAGCCGGCCGCGCTGGATCGCCGGCGCCACGGCGCCGAGCGCGACGGGGCCGAAGATCGTGGTGAGGCTCGGTGCGGCGAAGGCGATCGCGATACAGGCGAGCTGCAGCGGGCCCGAGGTGACGATGCTCAACAGCAGTGCGCAGCCGGCGGCGAGCAGCGCGAGACCGGAGGCGTGGCCGAGGCAGGCACGCAAGCTGAAGCCTTTGCGCTGCAGAACTTGCGTCAGCCAGGAGCCGCCGAGCAGCAGCGGCGACTGGAACAGATAGATCCCTGAGATGATCCAGCCGACATCGACCTGCTTGTAGCCGAGCCCGAGCTGCAGATAGGGCGGCAGCCAGGTCGCGGACATGCCGACGATCCAGTACGACGCGGTCGACATGATGATGACGCCGATCACGGTCGGATCGGCCCACAGCACGCGCGCCGGCAACGCCTTGTCCTTGGCCGCCGCAGCCTCCGGCGCATGGGCGGAGTAGGGTCCTTCGCCGCCGATGAAGAACCAGCCGAGCATCCAGGCCAGCCCGAGCAGGCCGCAGAACAGGAAGCCGGTGCGCCAGCCATAGCTCACGATGACATAGGTCAGGATCGGACCGCCGGCCAAGAGGCCGACGCTGATGCCCTGCAGCACCACGGCGCTCGGCACGCTGCGCCGGTCGGCGGGAAACCAGTTGTAGCAGGCGTGCAGCGCGGTCGGCAGCCCAGGCCCTTCGCCGGCGCCGAGGATGATGCGGCAGATCACCAGCACGGCGATCGACCCGGAGAAGAAGATCGGGATCTGCGTCGCCGACCAGACGCCGGCCATGATCAGGAGCAGCCATTTCACCGGGAAGCGTCCGACGACGAACATGCCGACCGCCATGCCCGACAGCGAGAACAGCAGGAAGAAGCTGCTGCCGATCAGCCCGAACTCCTTCGGGCTCAAGCCCAGCTCCTTCATCATCGGCACGGCCGAGAGGCCGAATACCAGCTTGTCGAAGAAGTTCAGCGTCTGGAACAGGAACAGCATGATGAGGACGGCGATCGCGCGTCCTCCCACATTGGGTCTGGCGGTGTCCGATGTTGTCGTCATGGCGTTTCCCCGTTTGATAGTCTCTTGTTATGATGAGTGCAGTCGTTCGTTCAGCTCGCTCAGCAGCGCGGCGAGCTCTGGCGCGTCCGTCGCGACGCCGTAGACATAATGGTCGGGTCGCACCAGCGCGGCGCCGCAGCCGTGGCGTTCGAACCAGCGTGCGACGACGGCGCTCTCCTCGTGCAGGCCGTGACCGCCGATGGCGATCACACTGATCCCGGCGTCGCGGGTCGCAGCGTCGATCGCGCTCGAGTTCAGCGCACCCCGCCCGTCGAGGACCAGCCGCCATCCGGTGCCGGCGACGGTATCGAGCAGGGCACGCCCGCCATCACCGGCGATCCAGGGCTGCGGAAACAGCGTGCCGTTGGCCGCATTTGCCTTGGTCGCGAGCAGTCCCTGCGTCAGCGGCGGCACGATCTCCTGCCGGGTGATGGTGCGCGGCGCGCCGCCGCCTTCGGCAAGGATACGCGCGTCGCGTGCCGCTGCGGCCTCCGGATCCTGCTCGCAGATGACGCGGCCGATCGCCTTGATGCGCGTGGTCAGCTCGCGCACATGCGTGCTGCGCTCGATCTCGTAGCTGTCGAGCAGCGCCGCGGTCGATTGGCCGCGCAACACGCGCGCGAGCTTCCAGCACAGATTGGCTGCATCGCGCAGGCCCTGGCACATGCCCTGGCCGATGAAGGGCGGCTGCTGATGCGCGGCGTCGCCGGCGAGCAGGACGCGCCCCTGGCGCCAGCGGCGTGCGACCAGCGCATGGAAGCGATAGCTTGCCGCGCGCCACAGCGTTGCGTCCTCGGGCCTGAGCCAGGGTGAGAGCAAACGCCAGACCTGCTCCGGCTGCTCCATCGCGTGGCGGTCTTCCCCCGCTCGCAGCATGATCTCGAAGCGGCGATGGTTGCCGGGGCCGATGATGTAGGTGGTCGGACGCGCGGGATCGCAGAATTGGGCCGCGGTGGCCGGAAGCTTGCCGACACCGCCGTCATTTACGAGAAGATCGACCACCAGCCACGGCTCGTCGAAGTCGAGATCGTCGAAGCTGATGTCGAGCTGCTGGCGCACGGTGCTGGAGGCGCCGTCACAGCCGATCACGTAGTCGGCGGTGACCTCGCGAACTGTACCGTCCGCCCGCTGCAGCACGACGGCCGCCGCCGTCGCATCCTGCCGGATCGTGACGAGGGTCGTGCCGAGCTCGACCGTGACGGAAGGACAGCGGCGAGCACGATCGCGCATCACCTGCTCGACCGGCGGCTGGGTAAACACCATGCTCGGCGTGTAGCCGAGGGGATAGGGCTCGCCGACCATGTCGATGCGGCGGATCAACTGCCCTTGGGCGCCGAAATGCTCGGACGCCGGGAACGGCGCGACGTACCGGCTGACTTGTTCGGCGATACCGAGATTGTCGAACAGCCGCATGATCCCGTGATCGAGCGCGATCGCGCGCGGCTTGTCGTAGATCTCGACAGCGCGGTCGATCGCGAGCGTTTTGATGCCCTGCATGCCGAGCAGGCTCGCGGCGATGGCGCCGGTCGGACCGAAGCCGACGATCACGGCCTCGAAATGCTTGTGATCTGACGTGGCGGACATGGATCTGGAAACTCTGGAGTTGGAAAACGAGTCAGGCGGCGTAGCCGACCGCGAGCTGCGCGGACTTGACGTGCTCGGCCTTGGGCGGAGCGATGCCCCATTGATCGGTGCGGCCGGGCGGCCAGACCCAATGCTCCGGCCCGCGCACGACGTAGTCGTCGTCGACCTGCAGCACCTCGGCGGTGTATTCGATCACGGTCCCGACGGGATCGATGAAGTAGGCGAAGACATTGTCGCCGGGGCCGTGGCGTCCGACGCCCCACGCGATCGGATGGCCGGCATCGATCATGCGGCCCGCACCGCGCATCACGCCTTCCCAGGTCGGCATCAGGAAGGCGACATGGTTGAGCCCGTTGACCTTCGCCGCAGCGATCACGACGGCATGGTGGTCCGAATTGCAGCGAACGAAGGCCATCGCCGCGGAGCGGTCGGTCAGGCGGAAGCCGAGCGCCTTCTCGTAGAAGGCCGCCGAACGATCGACATCGGTGCTGTTGAGATTGACGTGGGCGAGCCGCTCCGGGAGCTCGGGCCGCGGCGGCCTGGCGTCGTGCCTAATGTCGCCGTGCACGAAGCGCAGCACGCCGCCCTCGGGGCCGCGCAGGCTCATGATCACGCCGCCGTCGGGGCCGGGGTTCGGCGCTGGCGCTGCGATCAGCGTCGCGCCTTCATGGATGGCGTTGCGGCTGACGGCATCGAAATCGCTGGACTCGGCGAGGCGGAAAGTCACCGCCTGCAGCTCGGTGCGTTCGCTCTGGTGCAGCGCCACGACATGATGGTCGCTGCCGGTCGCGCGGAGGTAGACGATGCCGTGGGCCTCCGCGACGCGCTCCAGCCCCCAGGTCTGTCGATAGAACGCTTCCGAACGCGCGAGATCTGGCGTGCCCAGATCGACGCTGCGCAGAGCCGCGACCGGAAACCGGGTCATGAGCGTGTCCTCCTGCGCGATGCCCGGATGAGGACGCGCGACGTTTCTGTCCCTGGCCGGCGAAACCGGCTCGTCCCTTTTATTACATAAAAAATCGAAATCAATCAGAATTTATAAATTTTATGTTCTGCAGCCTCGCTCTATACATGTCGTCTGATTCAGAGGAGATCGGGCGTGGATGCGGTTTTGGAGGCCGAGGGGCAGGGCCCGTCGACGCAGGCGAGTCATGTGTATGACCGGCTGCGCGAGGACCTGCTGTCCGGCCGGCTGGCGCCGTCGCGCAAGCTGCAGATGCGGTTTTTGACCGAGACCTATCAGACCGGGCAGACACCGCTGCGCGAGGCGCTCAACCGCCTGACTGCCGACGGACTGGTCGAGGTGCGCGAGCAGCGCGGCTTCTACGTCAAGGACATCAGCCGCGCCGAGCTCGCCGAGCTGACCAAGACGCGCTGCTGGGTCGAGGCGCTGGCGCTGCGCGAGTCGATGGCGGCGGCGACGCCCGATTGGGAAGAGCAACTGGTGCTGGCGCAGCATCGGCTCAGCCGCGCGCCGCGCTCGCTCAGCGCGACAACGTTCGAGGACAATCCGGAGTGGGAGAGGCTGCACCGGATCTATCATCGGGTCCTGATCTCGAACTGCGGCTCGCAGTCGCTGATCGCGTTCTGCGGCCAGCTTGCCGACCAGCTCTATCGCTACCGCCGGCTGTCGATCCGCAAGGCGTTTCCGTCACGCCCCGTCGGCGACGAGCACGCCGACATCGTGAACGCCGTGCTCGACGCCGACACCGAACGCGCGGTTGCGCTGCTCACGGCGCACTATCAGCGCACCGCGGACGTGATCCTGCAGGACGAGACGATCTTTCCGGAGCTGCGCAAGGACAGAAAGATTTAGGATCACGTCGTCGCGGCGAGGAAGAAGTCGACGCGCTTCTCGACATGCGCCTGGGCTTCCTTCTTCAGGGCGCGCATGTCCTCGCCGAGCAGGCTGCGGATCAGCACGGCGAACACGACGAGATCGAGGAAGATCCGTGCGCTGTCCTCGATGCGGTCGGCCGAGAACGCGCCCTTGCCGGCGAGACCTTCGGCGCGCGCGAGCTCGCCGATCGCGTGGCTCACATTGCAGGTGGCGCGCTTGCGCGCCGTGTCCTGGATCTCGAGCGTCAGCTCGGGAAAGCGCGGACTTTCCGCAATCGCGGTGCGCATCAGGCCGATCGTGTCCTCGACGAAGGCGCGCTCGATCAAGGTGAGCCCGAGGCTGATCAGCCGGGCGCGGAAGGTGCGGCCCTGCGGCACCAGGTTCTCATACTGCGTGTTGCGCGCGGCCTGGCGGCCGATGACGGCCGCGAACAGCGCGGCCTTGCTGGGAAATCGCGCGTAGATGGTCGGCTTGCCGGCGCGCGCGGTCTGCGCGATTTCGTCGACGCTCGCGCCTTCGAAGCCGTTTGCGAGGAACACCGTCTTTGCCGCGTCGAGAATGCGCTCCTCGACCTCGCCGGCACGTTCGAGCGGAGGCCGCCCCACCTTGCCGCGCGCCGTCCTGGAAGCAACCATTCGATCCGCCATGGCTTTCTTTCGAGGCCTTTGTGTTCCCGTCCTGTTTGGCACAGGGGTCGGGATTGTTCAATCAACGCGGCCGGGGCCGCTGCTCATGCCTGGGGTGTTAATGCGTTCCACGGAATATCAGCTTGCCCGTGGGGTCTCGAACACTGAAACTGCACATAACGAATTAGGAGGAAAATCATGGGACGGACATTCGTTCATTTGGCGTTGCTCGCCGTCGTCTGCGTCGCGGCCGCGCCGATGGCTCGCGCCGAAACCGTCGTCTTGAAGTCCGAGCTCAAGGCCGCCAACGAGGTGCCGCCGAACGCGTCCGCCGCGTCGGGCGCGGCCGAAGCGAGCTTCGACACCGCAACCAAGACGCTGAGCTGGAAGGTCACCTTCTCCGGCCTCAGCGGGCCGCCGATCGGCGCGCATTTCCACGGTCCCAGCGAGCCCGGCAAGAATGCCGGCATCGTGCTGCCGTTCAAGAGCCCGGAGCCGCCGATCACGGGCTCCGCCGTGATCACCGATGCGCAGGCGGCCGATCTGCTGGCCGGCAAATGGTACGCCAACGTCCACACCCAGGCGAATCCGGGCGGCGAGATCCGCGGACAGATGACCCGGCAGTGAGGCGCGTGCCCGACGCGCGCGGGCTCGCCGTCACGCGGCCAGTTCCGGCTCGCCGGCCTGGCCGGGAACGGCCGAGGCCCGGCGCACGTCGAGGAACTGCTTGAAGCGGCCGAGCGACAGCGGCGGCGCGACCAGGTAGCCCTGGCCTTCCTCGACGCCGCAGGCGATCAGCGCATCGACCTGCTCCTGATGCTCGATGCCCTCGGCGACCACGGACATGTCGAGCTCGCGCGCCAGCGCCACCAGCATCTGCACCACCACGATGGCGGACTGGTCGCGGGTGATCGCGTCAACGAAGAACTTGTCGATCTTCAGGATGCGCGCGCCGAGCCGCTGGATATAGGACAGGCCACTATGGCCGATGCCGACGTCGTCGAGCGCGACGCGGAAGCCGAGTTCGCTGAGCTCCCTTACGACATCAGTCGCCTTGGCGAGATCGGCGAGCTCCTCGCGCTCGGTGACCTCGAGCACGACCTGGCGGGTAGAGACCGACGACGACGCGACCGTCTTGCGCAGATCGTCGATGAAGCGGTCGCCGAGCAGATGGCGCGGGGTGATGTTGACGGACAGCTTGAACAGCTTGTCCTGCTTCATCTCCGGCTGCAGTTCGCGCAAGGCGGTCTTGAGAAGCTGCCAGGTCAGCTTCTCGATGCGGCCGGTGGTCTCGGCGAGCGGGATGAAGCTCATCGGCGGGATCAGCCGGCCGTCCGGCTTCTCCCAGCGTGCCAGGATCTCGCAGCCGACGATGTCGCCGGTCTTCAGTCGGAAGGTCGGCTGTACGTAGGGCTTGAACTCGTTGGCCGCGAGCGCGCGGTCGAGCTCGGCGACCGGGTCCACCGGCCGGCTGAGATAGCTCGCCAGCAGCAGGCCGAACATGCCGCCCAGCGTGCCGGCGGCGAGCATGGTCAGGAGATAAGCGAGGTCGCCGCGGGTGCTCAGGCTCTGCGGCCGCACATGGATCGTGGCCTGCAGCGGATAGCGGTCGGACACGGTGGTGAACGCGACGGTCTGCGCCGGAGACTTGGCGGATGCATCGGGATGATAGCCGGCCACCTGCTCGCCATCGGGCAGGGTCAGGGTGACGTTGCTCTCGGCGCGCAGGCCGACCGGCATCACGTCCAGCAGGTTGCCATCGATGCGCAGGATCGCAGCCAGAGACCGTTGCGCGTCGATGTCGCGCATCACGCCGAACGCGGCGCCGGTGAACTGCTCGACGCGGAACAGCCGCAGCTCGCCGTCGGCGGACTTGAACATCTCGTCGCGCCGCGCCCAGCCATTGTCGAATTCGAGCGTTTCGGAATAGGCCGCACACTCGACCGCGCCGTCGCGGTCGACGGTGCGGATGTCCTTGATGATGGTGCCTTGATAGACGTGAAGGCGCAGCGCCTGCAGCGCGACGGCGCTGCAGTCCATCGGACCTTTCGCGATCAGGCGGTTCAGGATCGATCCGGCCGAGTCGATGGCCGCCTCGGAGCGGCGCAGCGCCACCTTGCTGAGCTCGCTGAGCTGCCGCGCGGTCTGGTTGCCGATCAGCGCGGTCACGGCGAAATCGGCGCCGGCCAGGAAGATCCCGACGCAGGCGGCCACCGCCCCGACGCGAAGCATGTGTTTGCGCTGCAATGCCATCGTGTCGTGAATGACCCCCGTATGACCACGGGTATCCTTCAATCCAACCTTCAACTTTCCGTATATGCGCTCATGGATGCCCGTCCGCAGCGGCACGGTGAGCGGTGGGCGCAGAAAGCTGGTTAAGAAAGGGCTACCGGCTCAAGCCGCCTTGTCGGTGGTGTCGAGCGGCACCGCCGTCTCGGCGCGCTCGGCCGGCAGCAGCATCAGGGCGGCGAGCGCCGACAGGCTGAGGCTCGCCGACACGATCAGTACGCCGCGGCCGAGCCCATCGATCAGCAGGCCGAACAGCAGCGGCGCGAAGGCCTGGCAGATCCGCGACGGGGCCCCGATCAGGCCGAGCCGGTAGGCGTAGTTGACGGGGCCGAAGATGGCGAGCGGCAGGGTGCCGCGAGCGATCGTCAGGATGCCGTTGCCGGAGCCGTGCAGCAGCGCGAACGCCGCCGCGGCGCCCCCGCCGAACAGCCCGATCGTCACGGCGCCGATCGGATGGGTGATGCAGGCGAGCCGCGCCGAGGCGAGCGGATGGAAGCGGCTGAGGAAGCCGGCCTCGAACACGCGCGCCGCGACCTGCGCCGGCCCGATCATCATGCCGGCGAACAAGGCTTGCGCGGGCGTCGCGCCGAACGCCTGCATCAGCCGCGGCAGATGCACCGCCATCGCCGCGGTCACGGTCCAGGCCGCCGCCATCGCGAACGCGATCAGCACCATCGGGCGGTCGAGCGGGATGTTGGGCTTGCCCGTCGGGATATCGCCGGGCGCCATCACGGTCGCCCGCGGCAGCGACAAATTGAGCGGCAGGCCGATGACGAGATGCGCGATCGCCCAGGCGAAGCAGGTCTCGCGCCAGCCGATCGTCGCGAGCCCCCATGTGCTCAGCGGCCAGCCGACGGTGGAGGCGAAGCCCGCGATCAGGGTGATGCCGGTGATCGCGCCGCGCGCGTCCTTGCCGTAGATGCGCCCGAGCGCGCCGAACGCGGCGTCATAGAGGCCGAGCCCCATGCCGACGCCGAGCCACAGCCACGCCAGCGCCATCACCCACAGCGAATGCGACAGGCCGAGCAGTGCGAGCCCGATCGCCAGCACGATGTTGGAGGCGCACAGCACCTGGCGGCCGCCGACGCGGTCGATCTGGCGGCCGATGCGCGGACCCAACAGGCCGGAGATGATCAGCGAGGCGGAAAAGGCGGCGAAGAACCAGTTGTTGGACAGGCCGAGATCCCTGGCGATCGGGTCGGCGAGGATGGCGGGAAGATAGTAGCTCGATCCCCAGGCCAGCGTCTGGGCGGTGCCGAGAGCGATGACCACGCCCAGCCGTCTTGCCTGCATTCCCGTCGACCTCTCCTTGGCTCGGCGTCATGAGCAGCCGCAGCCGCTGCGGCCAGCCAGCTTGGCTTTGGCGTCATCGGCACAGCAACTGTCTACGCCCGATGGCGCCGGTCCGCCACAGCAGCCGGGCAGGGCTGCAATGCTCTCCACTCCGCCGCGGGTGCAGACGCCGGTCTCCGGCAGTTTCAACTCGACACGATGCGCGGCGGCCTTGTCCCCGGCGATGTCGGCGGTGATCGAACGGACCTGCTCATAGCCCGTCATCATCAGGAAGTTCGGCGCGCGGCCATAGCTCTTCATGCCGGCGAGATAGAACCCGGGCTCGTCGGCCTGCGCCAGCTCGCGCGCGCCATGCGGCCGCACCGTGCCGCAGGAATGCTCGTTCGGATCGATCAATGGCGCGAGCGCAACAGGAGCCTCGATCGCGGGATCGAGCCGCAGGCGCAGCTCCGCGAGCAGCGACAGATCGGGGCGGAAGCCGGTGGCGACGATAAGCTCGTCGGCGGTGATGCGGCGGTCGCCGTCCGCGGCGATCCGCAACCGGCCGTCCTCATCGGTGATCCCCGTGACGCCGAAGCCGGGCTCGAGCCGGATGCGGCCCGAACGTACCAGCGCGGCGAAGGCCAGGCCGAGTTCGCCGCGCGCGGCGAGCTGGTCGGCGCTGCCGCCGCCGAACGCCTTCGCGGGATCGTCGCCGCGCAACAGCCAGATCGCCTGCGTGCCCGGCGCGACCTCGGCCAATGCGGCCAGGTCGATCAGGGTGCCGATCGCCGAGTGGCCGGCGCCGAGCACCGCGACCGTCCTGCCAGCATAACGGCTGCGCTGCGCGCCTCGGACGTCCGGCATCGCGTAGGCGATGCGCGCCGCATGCGCGGCTTCGCCGAGCGCGGGCAGTCCGCTATGGCCGGCAGGGTTGGGCGAGAACCAGGCACCGGAGACATCGATAACGGCGTCGGCCTGCAGCGCCGCCTCGCCCTTGCCGTTGTGGATGCGGATCTCGAACGGCGCATCGGCGCGTCCCTTCGACGTGGCCTTGTCGAAGCCGGCCCGGCTGATCGCGGTGACGCGATGCGAGGTCCTGACGACGTCGCGCAGCGCAGTGCGCGTCGCCAGCGGCGCGAGATAGGATTCGATCAGCTCGCGCCCGGTCGGATAGACCTCGGGCTCGGGCGAATTCCACCCCGTCGCAGCGAGCAGCCGCGCCGCCGCGCTATCGATGTTGTACTTCCACGGCGAGAACAACTGGACGTGCTGCCATTGCCGCACCGCGTGCGCGGCTTCCGGACCCGCTTCCAGCACGACCGGGGTCAGGCCGCGCGCCAGCGCATGGGCCGCTGCCGCCAGCCCGACCGGGCCGGCGCCGATGATAGCGACCGTCTTGGCGTCCGTCATGTACGTCCTCCTATACTTCTAGAATAATCGAATTAAAGGGCGAAATCATCAGGCCGCCGGCCTCGCGGTGCCGCAGTCGCGCTCCTCGACGCAGCATTCTGAGACGAGAAAGCCGAGCAGGGAGCGCATCACGTCATATTCGGCATGGCAGACCAGCGTCGTGCCCTCGCGCATTTGCGAGATCAGCCCGACCGCGACCAGCGTCTTGACGTGGTGCGACAGCGTGGAGGCCGGGACCTTCAGCCGCTCCTGCAGCCGGCCGACCGGCATCCCGGCATGCCCGGCGCGCACCAGCGCGCGGTAGATCTTCAGGCGCGTGGTGTTGCCGAGGGCTTCCAGGCGGGCAGCGGCGTCATCGAGCTTCATGGTGAGGAGGATGCGGCATGCGGCCCGCCGGAGTCAAACGATATTTCTAGAATATTGGAAATATCCATGAGTGCGCGCCGCGCGCGGTCGGTTGTCCGGCGCGCTATCGCAGCCGGTAGCCGGCATGGCAGCCGACGCAGGCCGCCATCGTCTGGCCGAGCGCCTTCAGCGCCGGCTTGAGGTCGCCGGTCACACCCGCATTCTGCGCTTCGATGGCGAAGCGGCTCGCCGCTTTGTGCATGGCGGTGCCGGCCTCCTGCATGCCCTGGGGCATGAACCCGGCGACCTCGGCGGCGCCGTGCAGCCGCAGCGAGCTCATGCCCAGGCGTTGCTCGGCGATCTGGCCGGCCTTGTCCGGCTCGCCCGCCGCAAGCGCGTCGTTGATCTGCTGCAGCGCCAGCAGATGGTCGCGCATGTTGGCGAGGGTGTGCTCGGCGAGATCGGGCGGAAACGCCACCCGCTCGCGCTGGTCTGGCGGAAGCGCCCCATGGCTGCCGTGGTCGTGATGGCCGTGGTGCTGCGCCGTGGCGATGCCGGCGGACGCAACAAGGGCCAGCGTGATGGCGGCGAGACGCAGGCGCATGAGGACCTCCCATTCGGGCGAACGCGGTGGCGTCTTCCCTAGACCGCGCAGCCGGGCGGCGCATATGATCCTGATCATATGCCGAGGACCTTCCATCTCTCGCCCGAGGGCACGCGCCCGTCGCTCGACTGGCGCGCTCTTGCACGGCTGTCGCCGTTGCTCGCCGCGCTGCCCGCGGCCGCGCGGTTGCAGACCCGGCGCATCCAGGTGCCGCGCCAGGGCACGGTGTTCTGCCGGGGGGATCGGCCGCGGGCGATGTTCTTCGTGCTGACCGGCGAGGTGAGGCTGGTGCGCCGCTCGCGCGCCGGCGACGACATCGTCCTGCAGCGGGCCCGCCGGGGCTTTCTCGCCGAGGCCAGCCTCGATCAGTCAACGTATCATTGCGACGCCGTCGCGACACAGGACTCAGCGCTGCTCGCGATCGACCGCAAGGCCTTCGCCGAAGCGTTGCGTCGTCCCGAGATCGGGGACCGATGGTGCGATCATCTCGCCCGCGAGTTGCGCAAGGTCCGGGCGCAGTCGGAGCGGCTCAGCCTGAAGACGGCGCGCGAGCGGATCGTGCATTTCATCGAGACCGAGGGGGAGGGCGTCGAGGTCGAGCTCGGCCGGTCGAAGAAGGACTGGGCCGCCGAGCTCGGCGTCACCCATGAGGCGCTCTATCGTGCGCTGGCACGCATGGAACGGGACGGCGAGCTCACCGTCGATGGCACCCGCCTGCGCTTGCGGTGAGCCTTCGGGCGCCGCGTCTCCCGATCGTCGACACTGACCATTCGAACTCGTCAGCCTTGACGCCGGATCATCATATCGATAGTTCTGGATATATGGAAAACGAGCAAGCCGTTCTGGCCTTGGCGGCGCTGGCGCAGCCGACGCGCCTGCAGGCCTTTCGCACCCTGGTGCAGCACGAGCCCGACGGTCTGCCGGCCGGCGAGCTCGCACGTCTGCTGGAGGTGCCGCAGAACACGCTGTCGGCGCATCTGTCCGTGCTGGCGCGCGCCGGCCTCGTCAGTTCGATCAGGCACAGCCGCTCGATCGTCTACCGGGCCGATCTCAAGCAGTTTCAGAAGGTCGCGCTGTTTCTGCTGCAGGACTGCTGCGGCGGCCGGCCGGAGGTCTGCGCGCCCGTCATCGCAAGTCTCACCCCGTGCTGTCCGCCGAAGCGCAAGGAGAAGAGCCGTGTCTGACCGCATCTACAATGTATTGTTCCTCTGCACCGGAAATTCGGCACGCTCGGTGCTGGCCGAGTCGATCCTGCGCAAGGACGGCGCGGGCCGCTTCCACGCTTTTTCCGCCGGCAGCACGCCGAAGGGCGCGGTGCATCCGTTGGCGCTCGAGACGCTCGCGCGCATGGACTATCCGACCGACGATCTGCGCTCGAAGAGCTGGAGTGAGTTCGCCGCCGCCGGCGCGCCGGCGATAGATTTCGTCTTCACGGTCTGCGACAACGCCGCCGGCGAGGCGTGTCCGATCTGGCCGGGGCAGCCGATGACTGCGCATTGGGGCATCGAGGATCCGGCGGCGGCCGAAGGCACGGAGCTGGCGAAGCTCGCGGCGTTCACGACCGCCTTCCGCTATCTGAAGAACCGGATCGACGCCTTCATCAATCTGCCGCTCGGTCGCATCGATTCGATGTCGCTGGGCACGCGGCTGCGCGAGATCGGGACGGGCGAGGGCGCAACGTCGTTCCGCTCCGACGTGGCCTGATCCGATGACGATCTTCGAGCGCTATCTGACGGTCTGGGTCCTGCTCTGCATCATCGTCGGCATCGGTCTCGGCCATCTGATGCCGGGGCTGTTCGCGGCTGTCGCGTCGGCGGAGGTGGCGCGGGTCAATCTGCCGGTCGCGGCTCTGATCTGGCTGATGATCATTCCGATGCTGCTGAAGATCGATTTCGCGGCGCTCGGCAACGTGAAGGAGCATTGGCGGGGCATCGGCGTCACCCTGGTCGTGAACTGGGCGATCAAGCCGTTTTCGATGGCTCTGCTCGGCAGCGTTTTCATCGGCCACGTGTTCGCGCCGATGCTTCCCGCAGGCCAGTTGTCGTCCTACGTGGCCGGTCTGATCCTGCTGGCGGCGGCGCCGTGCACGGCGATGGTGTTCGTCTGGTCGAATCTGTGCGACGGCGAACCGCACTACACGCTGAGCCAGGTCGCGCTCAACGACGTCATCATGGTGTTCCTGTTTGCGCCGCTGGTGGGCCTGCTGCTCGGCGTCGCCTCGATCTCGGTGCCCTGGACCACCCTGCTGCTGTCGGTGCTGCTCTATATCGTCGTGCCGGTCATCGTCTCGCAACTCTGGCGCCGGGCGTTGCTGCGTAGCACGGACGGGGCATTGGAGCGCACCTTGCGGGTACTGCAACCGGTCTCGCTCGTGGCGCTGCTCGGTACGCTCGTGCTGCTGTTCGGCTTCCAGGGCGAGCAGATCCTGAAGCAGCCGGTCGTCATCGCGATCCTGGCCGTGCCGATCCTGATCCAGGTCTATCTGAACGCGGGGATCGCCTATTGGCTGAGCCGCCGGCTCGGCGTGGCCTGGTGCGTCGCGGCTCCGGCCGCCTTGATCGGCGCCAGCAATTTCTTCGAACTGGCGGTTGCCGCCGCGATCAGCCTGTTCGGGCTCGACTCGGGGGCTGCGCTCGCGACCGTCGTCGGGGTTCTCGTCGAAGTCCCCGTGATGCTCTCGGTCGTGCGCATCGTCAGGGCGACGCGTCGCTGGTACGAAGCGGGACTGCCGGCTTAGCTCCGGTCAGTGCTTCGGCAGAGCCGGTTTGCCTCACCGCCGCGACTCGTCCTGATCGTCGTCGTCGCCTTCGCGCTCCCGGCGGGCCGGCTCGTAGCTCAGCGGCTCGCCTTCGGCCCGCGCATGCAGCGCCGCAAGATGCGGGTAGGCTCCAAGACCAGCTCCAAGACCAACTCCAAGATCAGCTCCAAGACCGCCGTCAACGGCACGGGCCACCGGCACCAGCGTGGGCGCTGCGTTCCGGCTGGCTTGTGACATGGCCAAGAGGCCGCCCAGCCCCGCCAGCACGGCTGCCAATGTCATCGTCTTACGCATTCTCGTCTCCGAACTCACCGCGCCCCCGGCTCGCTCCGTCCGGACGCGATGATGTCGCAACGAGCGTGACAGCATCCTGTCAGGTTGAGTCAGCGAGACGTCAGCTTGTCTCGGGCAGGATGCCGATCCCTTGGAATTTCCCACCCCCGCATCGGCCTGAGCGCAATTCCGACATCGGAAGTTCAAACTAAAATCCGCACCAGCTCCTTAGCATTTGCGAACGCTCCGCAAGTCGACCCCCGCAAGTCGACCTCCGCAATTCGAACACAGTGGCGAGAGCGCAACAAATCACGACGAGCTTTGAAGATCAGAGCGTCAGGCCCCGGGAAGATCATGCATTTGCCTCAAATCGGACGGTTCATGCGCATCACGGTATTTGCGATGCTGATCTCGACGGCGGCATCCGCGGCGACGGTGGCGCGCGAGGACGATCGCGAGCGCCGTGACGCCGTGCGTCGCGCCGTCGAGGCGGGCGACGTCCTGCCGCTATCGGAGATCCTGCCGCGATTGCGCGGCCGGGTCGCCGGCGACGTGATGGGAATCGATGTCGACCGCCAGCGGGGCCGCTGGCGCTATGAGTTTCGGGTGATCGGCCGCGATGGCCGCGTGCGCGAGGTCTATGTCGATGCGCGCAGCGGCGAGATCGAACGGATCGAGGAAAAATAGATGCGAGTGCTGCTGGTCGAGGATGATCCGCGGCTGGCGTCCGACCTGGCCCGGACGCTTCAGGCGGCGGGCTATCTGGTCGAAACGTCCGACAACGGCGAGCAGGCCTGGTTTCTCGGCGACACCGAGGACTATGGCGCCGTGATCCTCGATCTCGGCCTCCCCGGCATGGACGGGTTGTCGGTGCTGAAGCGCTGGCGCGGCGCCGGGCGGCACGTGCCGGTGCTGATCCTGACCGCGCGCGCGAGCTGGGCGGAGCGGGTCGATGGCATCGACGCCGGCGCCGATGACTACCTGCCGAAGCCGTTTCGCAATGAAGAGCTGTTGGCGCGGCTGCGCGCGATCGTGAGGCGCTCCGCCGGCCATGCGGCGCCGGTGCTCTCGTCCGGCGATCTGGCGCTCGACGAGCGCCAGATGAAGGTCAGCCTGTCCGGCGTGCCGGTGACGCTGTCGCAGCTCGAATACCGGCTGATCGCCTATCTGCTGCGGCAGAGCGGCCGCGTCGTGCCGCAGCATGAGCTGGAGGAGAACGTCTACGGCCTCGGCCACGAGCACGACTCCAACGCGCTCGAGGTGCTGATCCGGCGCGTCCGCAAGAAGCTCGGCGCCGAGATCATCGAGACCCGCCGCGGCTTCGGCTACATGATCCCGGAGACGGCGGAATGAGGCTCGGCTCGCTGCGGCTGCGGCTGGTGGCGGCGGGCACCATCGCGCTGCTGGTCGCGCTCGGCGTCGCCGGCTTCGGCATGGTCGTGCTGTTCAAGCGCCACGTCGCGCGGACGCTCGCCTCCGATCTCGACATTCACCTGCGCCAATTGCTGAACGGCCTCGAGGTCGATGCGGAAGGGCGCATCGTGGTCGCGCGGCCGCCAGCCGATCCGCGCTTCGTGGTCCCGCTGTCGGGGCTGTACTGGCAGATCTCGGACGATCACGGCCAGTTGCTGCGCTCGCGCTCGCTGTGGGACACCATCCTGCCGCTGCCGATCGACGAGCCCGGACCGAGCGACGTGCATCAGCATGAGCTCGCCGGGCCGGATGGCGAACACGTGCTGGTCGCCGAGCGCGGCATCCTGATGAATCCGGAAAGCCAGATCCGCGTGCGCGCGGCCGTGGCCTACGACCTCGACGGCGCCACCAGCGCGGTGCGGACCTTCGCCAAGGATCTATCGATCGCGCTCGCCGTGCTGGCCGTCATCCTCGCCGTCGGCACGTCGGTTCAGGTCACGCTTGGCCTGCGTCCGCTCGGCGTGCTGCGCCGTGGCGTCGCCGAGATCCGCAGCGGTCGGCGCCAGCATCTTCCCGTGGACGTGCCGACCGAGGTGGCGCCGCTGGTCGACGAGGTCAACGCGCTGCTTGATGCGCAGAGCCGCGAGATCATGCGCTCGCGCAGCCGTGCGGCCGATCTCGCCCACGGCTTCAAGACGCCGCTCGCCGCACTCGCGGCCGACGCCGCGCGGTTGAGGGAGCTCGGCCAGCTCGAGCTGGCGCGCAATGTCGAGGATGTCGCCGAGGCGATGAGCCGGCAGGTCGATCGCGAGCTGGCGCTGGCGCGGCTGCGCGGCAAGGCCCGCGGCGGGCCGGAGGCCGCGACCGAGCTGGCGCCCCTGGTGAATGCGCTGCTCGGGACGCTCGGCCGCACGCCGGCGGCCGCCCATGTCAGCTTCGATGGCCAGGTGCCCCCAAGCCTGCGCGTCGGCATGGATCGGACGGATCTCGCCGAGGTGCTCGGCAATCTCTTGGAGAACGCCGCGCGTCATGCGGCGAGCACGGTTCGCATCGTCGCCAGTGCGACCCCTCTGATCGTCACTGTCGAGGACGACGGTCCGGGCATTCCGGACGCGAAGATCGGCCGCGTGCTCGAGCGCGGCGGCCGCCTCGACGAGCAGGGGCCGGGCAGCGGGCTGGGGCTCGCGATCGTGCAGGACGTGCTCGAAGCCTATGGCTGGCGGCTGCAGATCGGCCGTTCCCAGCTCGGCGGCGCCAGGATCACGATCGCGCCGGCCATCGTCTCGGCACTCCGCTGGCCGCAGCCTGCGACGTCCCAGGCCACCCCGGCGCCGTCCATTCTGACAGCAGGCTGACATCCCGCGTCAGCGGCGCGACGCCCCCGGTCAGCTATCTCCTCCGGTCCTACCACCCCGCGCTCCGGCTTGCCGGCAGCGGGGCCAAATGGCCGAAGGAAGCTGATCATGCGTATTCGAAACTCCGCCAAGACGTATGGCTCCGTCGCGATCGCACTGCACTGGATCGTCGCCGTGCTGGTGCCGGCGGCCTGGATTTCAGGCCATCTCGGCGACATGCTGCCGCGTCCCTCTCATGACACGGGCCTGTTCATGCACGTCTCGCTCGGGCTGGCGATGCTGGGCTTCGCGCTGGCGCGCCTGGCCTGGCGTCTGGCCGATCCGCCGCCGGCGCCTGCAGCGACCAAACTCGGCCCGTGGACGGTTCATGTCGGCGAGATCACGCATCTGCTGATCTATGGCATCATGTTCGCCATTCCGGTCCTCGGCATCGTCACCCAGTTTGCCCGCGGCTACGGCTTGCCGGTGTTCGGCCTGTTCGAGATCGCCTCACCCTGGGTCGGCGACCGCGGCTTCGCCCACGACATGAAGGAGATGCACGAGGCGCTGGCCAATGGCCTGATGATCCTGATCGGCCTGCACGCAGGCGCTGCCTTGCTGCACCATTACTGGCTGCACGATCGCACCCTGCGGCGGATGGTGCCGGGACTGCGGTGATAGGCCCTGTCATCCGGGCCTGCTAAAAGGCCTCCGTCGATCACGCCATCGGAGGCCGCCATGCCGGCAACGCCGCACATCGAAAAGCACTTCACTTCGTCGGAGGTCGTCCGCGACGTCGTGATCGGCATGGCCGACGGGCTCACCGTGCCCTTCGCGCTCGCCGCCGGTCTTTCGGCGGCGGTCGCCAAGACCGACGTGATCGTCACGGCCGGCCTCGCCGAGGTCGTCGCCGGCGCGATCGCGATGGGGCTCGGCGGCTATCTCGCCGCCCGCTCCGACGCCGAGCATTATGCCGCCGAGGAGACGCGGGAGCATGACGAGATCGAGCATCTTCGCGGCCGCGAGGTCGAGGAGGTCGCCGCGATCTTTCGCGGCTATGGTCTCGAAGGCCAGGCCTTGACCACCGTGGTCGACGCCATCGCGTCCGATCGCAAGCGTTGGGTCGACTTCATGATGCGCTTCGAGCTCGGTCTCGAACGCCCGGATCCGAAACGTGCGCCGGTCAGCGCCGTGACCATCGGCGGCTCCTACGTGATCGGCGGCCTGATCCCGCTGATCCCCTACATGCTGGCCCAAGACATCTCGTCCGCGCTCCGGATCTCCGTGATCGCGACCGGCATCGCGCTCCTGATCTTCGGCGCCATCAAGGGCCACTTCACCGGCGTCAACAAGATCAAGTCTGCGCTGCAGACCGCGCTGGTCGGCGGCCTCGCCGCCGGCGCCGCGTTCTGGCTGGCGCATCTGTTCGGGTAGGGCGGGACAGGATTGCGGCTGCGACATTCGCGAGCCCGTGCCATGCGGCGCAACGCGTCCGCACGTCACTTTGCCCACCGCACCCAAGATATATCCCCACGTCATTCCGGGGCATCGCGAAGCGATGAGCCCGGAATCCATAACCACGAATTGCTGTGGCGTGCGTGACGGCGGCGACGAGCTTCTCGGGCCCTACGGGCATCCTGAGTATGGATGCCGGGCTCGCGCTGACGCGCGCCCCGGAATGACGACGAGGGGAGAGTTGCCAAGCGCACTTGCATCCGTGCGTGCAGGACCATTCCACGTAGATCGTCAATCCATCGGGGACCAGGAAGCATAAGCGACAACGCCGCGTCGCATCGTGCCCACCACATTCGGGCGGTGGCAATGGTGGGCGCGCGCGGCCTGACGGCAGGGCGTGCCATCTCGACGCAAGCGTCAAGAACGGTGGCACGTTGGATCAACGAGCACGGTGTCGTCGCGGCGAACGCCGGGACCCATAAACCGAGGGAGCCGTTTGGGGCAGGCGCGTTGGCGCGGATGCACGGTAGTCACGCGCCGCTTCGCCAGCTCGGTGCCGCGTCAAGATTGATGGCGCGCTGGATTAACGAGGGACCGTGTAGGGTGGGCAACGGCGCGCCGCGTTGCAGTCTTGTCGGGCGAGCTTTCGCGCGCGCCGTGTCCACCGCCCGCACCCAGCGCCGCCGATGGTGGGCACGCGCCGCCTTTGGCGTCGCTTTGCCCACCCTACGGCAGCATCGTCTGCGGCAAAGGGCTTTACCCGAGTTCGAGATCTTTGGTGCCCTGCGGATATGGAGACGCTCTGCCGTAGCGTCCTGACGACGGCGTTGGGTTGAGACCATTTGTCAGCCTTGAATCGGCATAGCTCAGCTTTAGGCCAGAGAGCCGATCGTCTTGGTCGGGATGCGGCGGCTTTGGCCACAAGCGGAATCCTGCTCGGCTTGATGAGACGCTTTCGCATAAGATTGACTCCTGTCAGAATGCGTGCGCGCACGGCCGTGATGCAAACCGCCGCAAACAGGTGACGAGTTGGATCTCTCGAAGCAAGCATTGCTCGTAGTTGATGTTCAGCCGAGCTTTCATGTGCCCGATGCGATCGTCGCGGGTATCACCGAGCTCACACGGAAGGTTCCTACGATAGCCACCGTGGAACGGCATAACGAGGCCGTCACGCCCTTTCTAGGTCAGTTGGGCTGGACCCCCAGTGCAAACGACAAGTGTTTGGTGCCTGCTGACAAGGTCTTTATCAAGCACGGCTATCTTCCGCCTAAGGCCGCCATTGACTATCTAAAGGACCTTGCTGTGGACCGAGTGCTCGTCTGCGGCATACAAGCCGACACCTGCTGTCTGGCTGCGGGCTTCATGCTGTTTGACGCAGGCCTAAGGCCGACGCTCCTGAAGTGGCTCAGCGTAGGGTCGTCCCTCGATCGATCAGCTACCTTAGGAGCTAAGCTCTGGAAACATCATTTTGGATGCGTGCTGAGCGAGCCTAGTGAATTGCAGATCTAGACCACCGCGTTGGAACGGACAAACCGCAAAGTGTTTGGGGGAGCGAGGTTCACTACAACTAACAATACTGAGCGGAGACCATTGCATCACAGGAATACAGGGACGCTCAGACCGACCATGTCTGATTCGGGGCGCTGTCGAGGAAGGCTGGTCGGCTTCACCCAGGACAGCCATACGTCGGCGGGCAGCCCCCCATCAGCTTCGGTCGGCGGGCGTGTGCACCGGAGCAAGAGATGGTCACCTGACAACGCGGATACCGAAACCCGCCGCGCCTGCAGATCAAGCCCGCGTGGACGTGGCCGCGCCGGCAGACCCTTTCGGATTGGTCAGCCTCATGCCATGATGTGTGATGATGCGCGCGCTTCTCCTCATGACTTCGATCATCGTGCTTGCAACCGCTCCGGCCGCAGCTCAGCGGTTCGATGGCAATGATCCGGTGTGCCTCCAGACATGGGAATGGGGCGGTTCCAGCACAATCTCGTGCCAGTATCGGTCGTGGGAGGCGTGTAGAGCGGGGGCTGCGGGCCTTTCGGCCATGTGCTTGCCGAACCCCTATGCACAACGCCCGCCGGAGCCAAGCCGCCGTCGGCCTCCCCGATAGGCGCCGGTTGCGGTCTGACAACACCCCAAGCTTCAACGGAGCTGGCACGTGCCATCCGATGCTTGCTCGGCTGATTGGATCCGGTCTTCATTCTGAGAAAAATAAATCGATTGCTAGTTTTCAGAATACGTGCTTGATTGTCGCCGTCCCGTGCTCCTCGAGAGGGGCGCTTCGCGATCGTCACGGAACGTTGGGTGCGGGATGCGGTGGCTGCAGGGTGCCGCAGCGTGGGGCGACTTGCGCGGACGAACGGCAGCTTGCGGACGCGAAGTCGCGTGGTCCTGGCGCCCCGATGCTGGCGCCAAGTCGTCGGGCGATGATCCCGAGGGCGACGGTGGCTACCAAGCCGGACACCGGGGAGATCGCGAAGTAAGCGTGAAAACCATCGCGCGGGGAATGCCGGGATGTCTCGGCTGAACCTGTGGTGACTGCCGCCTGCTTTTTTTCTGCAGGCGGGCCATGGGGGCGGCCAGCTCCCGGCATTCCCTGCGCCCTCTGCCCGATCAGGGGGCAACACCGATGACATCACTCGGGCGCATGGCGCCGCGAGAGCAGTGACGCACGTCTTCATGGCGATGCCCAGGGGGGAGGGAGCCGGTCGCGGGAACCAAATTCCGCAGCCAAGGTTAGCTGGCATGCAGGAGGACTCCCGATGCGCCGTCAGAAGATTCAGCCGTCCCGCAACAAGCTCGACATGACCGATCAGGCCCAGGTCCGCGTCGTGACCAAGCGTCTGAAGATGTCGCCCGGGGAATTGACCGAGATGGTCGAACGCATTGGCAACTCCATCGCAGCCATCACCAAGGAAGTCACGCAGCAGCGGGCCGCGAAGGCTGCGCCGGAAGGAGCCGTGATCGCCTCGGTGACGGTGACCGAGACCAAGGCGGAAGTCATCGTGCCGGACGAGACGCCAGCGGCAACCTAGCAATCGACGCTGATCATCGAGACCCCCGGCAATCGATCTGGGGACTCGGACGAAGGGGGCAAAGGATGGACCAACGCACCGACCTCGGTGACGCTTTGACGCAGGCGGCGTTCAATCTGCGCAAGACCAGGATCAGCGAAGGCCGTCCGTTTCCTCTCGGCGCGACCTGGGACGGGCTCGGCGTCAACTTTGCGATCTTTTCCGCGCATGCGACCAAGGTCGAGCTGTGTCTGTTCGACGACACCGGCGAGACCGAGCTCGAGCGCATCGAGCTGCCCGAATACACCGACGAGGTCTGGCACGGCTACCTGCCGGCCGCGCGGCCCGGCACGGTGTATGGCTATCGCGTGCACGGACCCTACGAGCCGGACGCCGGTCACAGGTTCAATCCCAACAAGCTCGTGATCGACCCCTATGCCAAGCAGCTCGTCGGCAACCTGCGCTGGGGGCCGGAGCTGTTCGGCTATCGGCTCGATCACGCCGACAAGGATCTGTCGTTCGACGACCGAGACAGTGCGCCCTTGATGCTGAAGTGCCGGGTCATCGATCCCGCCTTCACCTGGGGAGGCTCGCGCAAGCCGGAAATTCCGTGGGAGCGGACGATCTTCTACGAGATGCACGTCAAGGGGTTCACCAAGCTGCATCCAATGGTGCCCGAAGCCGACCGCGGCACCTTCGCCGGTCTCGCGCACCAGGACATTCCGGCCTATCTGCGCTCCCTGGGCATCACCTCGGCCGAGCTATTGCCGATCCACGCCTTCATCGATGACAGCTATCTGGTCGAAAAGGGCCTGCGCAACTACTGGGGCTACAATTCGATCGGATTCTTTGCGCCGGAGCCGCGCTATCTGAAGACGCCGTTCGCGACCGAATTCAAGACCATGGTCAACCAGTTCCACGCCAACGGCATCGAGGTGATCCTCGACGTGGTCTACAACCACACCGCCGAAGGCAACGAGCTCGGGCCGACCTTGTCGTTCAAAGGCATCGACAATGCCAGCTACTACCGGCTGATGCCGGACCAGAAACGCTACTACATCAACGACACCGGCACCGGCAATACGGTGAACCTGTCGCACCAGCGCGTGCTGCAGCTCGTCGCGGACTCCTTGCGCTATTGGGCGACCGAGATGCGGGTGGACGGCTTCCGCTTCGACCTCGCCACCATCCTGGCGCGCGAGCCCTATGGCTTCGACGAGGGCGGCAGTTTCCTGGATGCCTGTCGTCAGGACCCGGTGCTGTCGAGCGTCAAGCTGATCGCCGAGCCCTGGGACATCGGTCCCGGCGGCTATCAGGTCGGCCAGTTTCCGCCGGGCTGGGCGGAGTGGAACGACAAGTTTCGCGACACCGCGCGGGCATTCTGGAAGGGCGACGGCGGCACGCTCGCCGATTTCGCCAAGCGCATCTCGGGCTCGGGCGACCTGTTCAACAAGCGCGGCCGCCGGCCCTGGGCGAGCGTGAACTTCATCACCGCGCATGACGGCTTCAACCTCAACGACCTCGTCTCCTACAACGACAAGCACAACGAGGCCAATGGCGAGGATAATCGCGACGGCCACAGCAACAACCACTCCTGGAATTGCGGCGTCGAAGGACCGACCGACGACCCCGAGATCACCGCGTTGCGGGAGCGGCAGAAGCGTAATCTCCTCGCCACGATGCTGCTGTCGCACGGCACGCCGATGCTGCTTGCCGGCGACGAGTTCGGCCATACCCAGAACGGCACCAACAACGCCTATGCGCAGGACAATGAGACCACCTGGCTCGACTGGATGGGCATCACGCCGCAGGGGCGGGCGTTGCGCGAATTCACGCGCAAGCTGATCGCCATGCGCAAGGCGTTTCCGATCCTCTATCGCAGCCGCTTCCTGATCGGCTCGCACAATGAGGACCTCGGCGTCAACGACGTGACCTGGCTCGACCCGTCGGGCGAGGAGATGACGACGGAGCAGTGGACCGACGATCACGCGCGTTGCTTCGGCATGCTGCTCGACGGCCGCGCCCAGGAGACCGGCGTCAAGCGGCGTGGCTCGGATGCGACGCTCCTGCTGGTCTACAACGCGCATTTCGACGTCGTGAACTTCACGCTTCCGTCCGTGCCCGAAGGCCACAATTGGCTGGCGCTGCTCGACACCAACCAGCCGGATGCTCAGCCGCAGTCGTTCCCGTTCGGCCACGTCTACGCGGTGACCGGGCGATCGCTGCTGGCCTTCGGCCTGTCGTCGGAGCAGCAGCCGATGCGCGGCCTGCGCCATGGCCTCGGCGCGCTGCTCGACGTCGCGGAGGCGCCGCTGGGGTAGGATGTTCGGCGGATTTTGCGGTCAGGCACCGCGGGCGTATTTCGCAAGCCTCGCGTCGAGCACGCCGAGCATGGCCTCGCGCGCCGGATCGCGCGAGCCGCGCAGCCAGACGGCCGCGAGCGGAAGCCGTCCGGCGGTGCTGCCGCGTGTCATCCGCAGCGGCACGAAGCGGACGCCGGAGACCGCGAGCCGCGAGGTCCAGCGCGGCACGATGGCGATGCCGAGCCGCGCGGCGACGAGATGCACGATGGTCTGCTTCTCATCGGCGAACTGCGCGATAGCCGGCGACAGCCCGGCCTGTGCGAACAGCTTCATGGTGAGGTCGTGGCTGTGCGGCCGCGACCGGCGGTCCGGGACGATCAGCGGCTGGTCGGCGATGTCGGCGAGCGAGACCACAGCACGCGAGGCCAGCCGGTGCCGCTGCGGCAGGGCCACCACGGCGCTCTCGCTGAGCAGCGCGCGGAATTCGAGCCTCATATCGGTGCGCTCGGGCGGCCTGACAAAGGCGAGGTCGAGCGCGCCGGACAGGATCCTGGGCAGCAGCCGGATCGTCTTCTCTTCCGTGAGCTGCACCGCGATGTCGGGATGCCGCGCGCGAAAATCGTGCAGCAATTGCGGCAGCAGCCCGGCGGCCGCGCTGTCGATGGCGCCGACGCGCAGCCGCTGCGCCTTCGTGCTTCGGGTACGGCGGCGGAAGCCGGTTTCGACCGCCTCGACACGGGCCAGGATCGCCCGGGCATCGCGCAGCAAGGTCGTGCCGTGCTCGGTCAGCGACACCGCGCGCGTGGTCCTCGCGAACAGCGGGGTCGCGAGATCCTCCTCCAGCAGCTTGATCTGGCGTCCGAGCGCCGAGGGCAGCATCTGCAGCCGCTGCGCCGCCTTGCCGAAATGCAGTTCCTCGGCGGCGGCCACGAAGCAGCGGAGCTGGTGCAATTCCATGGTGGGGTCCTGAAGAGGCGATGGGCCGGATTATATCATTTTTTTGTATAATGATGCGAGCATTGAAGCCGGCCTGGTTCGACGCCTACGCTTGTCAGATCAACGACAAGACGGGACAGGGAGGTGACGATGGCCGGAGAGCTGGAAACGCGCGTGCTGCGCAGGATCACGTTGCGCATCGTGCCCTTCATCATGCTGCTCTATTTCGTAGCCTTCATCGACCGCGTCAACGTCGGCTTCGCAGCGCTGACCATGAACAAGGACATCGGGCTGTCAGCCTCGGCCTATGGGTTCGGCGCCGGCATCTTCTTCTGGGGCTATTTCCTGTTCGAGGTCCCCTCCAACCTCGCGCTGGACAAGTTCGGCGCGCGCATCTGGATCGCGCGGGTCATGATCACCTGGGGCCTCGTCTCCGGCGCGATGGCGTTCGTACAGGGACCGACGAGCTTCTACGTGCTGCGCTTCCTGCTTGGGGCTGCGGAAGCAGGCTTCTTCCCCGGAATCATCCTCTATCTCTCCTACTGGTTCCCGGCGCGCCAGCGCGCAGCCGTCACCGCGCTGTTCATGGCCGCCGCGCCGCTCTCCACGGTTCTCGGCTCTCCGGTTTCCGGCGCGCTGCTGGAGATGGACGGCATTCTCGGCTTCAAGGGCTGGCAGTGGCTGTTCCTGATCGAGGCGCTGCCGGCGGTGCTGCTCGGCTTCGTCGTGCTCGCCTACATGACCGATCGTCCGGAGCAGGCCCGCTGGCTCGCCGACGACGAGCGCGACTGGCTGGTGCGCACCATGAATGCAGAGGTGGCGAGCAAGGCCGCCACCGCGAGCCACAGCATCTGGCGCGGGCTGGCCGACATCCGCGTGCTGGCGCTCGCGCTGGTCTATTTCGGCACCTCGGCCGGCCTCTACACGCTCGGCGTCTGGGCGCCGCAGATCATCAAGCAGTTCGGCCTGTCGTCCTTCACCGTCGGCTTCCTCAACGCGGTGCCACCGACCGTGGCCGTGGTCGTCATGATCCTGTGGGCGCGCCATTCCGACCGTACCGCCGAGCGCACCTGGCACGTCGTGCGGGCCTGCGTGGCCGCAGCCGTCGGGCTCTGGTTGGCCGGGCTGTCGACCAGTGTCGCCGCCGTCCTCGCTGCGCTCACGCTCGTCAATGTCGGCATCTCCTCCTCGAAGCCGCCGCTGTGGAGCATGCCGACCATGTTCCTGTCCGGCTCGGCCGCCGCGGCGGGCATCGCAACCATCAACTCGATCGGCAATCTCGGCGGATTCGTCGGTCCCGCGATGATCGGCTGGATCAAGGACCAGACCGGCAGCTTCAATGGCGGGCTCTATTTTGTCGCCGGCCTGCTGGTGGTATCGGCGGTGCTGACCCTGTTGCTGTCACGTTCACAAAGTGCGAAGGCCCAAGCAGCCACGCCGTCCTGACCTCATCAACGGAGCTCTTTCATGCGCACCCATTCCATCGCCGCCATTCCCGCCGACGGCATCGGCCCCGAGGTCATCTCCGAAGGCGTCCGCGTGCTCGAGGCACTCGCCAAGCGCGCGGGCGACATCAGCTTCAACGTCAAGACCTTCGACTGGGGCTCGGACTACTACAAGAAGCACGGCGTGATGATGCCGGCCGATGGACTCGCGGAGCTGAAAAAGTTCGACGCGATCTATTTCGGCGCGGTCGGCGCTCCCGACGTGCCCGACCACATCACGCTGTGGGGCCTGCGGCTGCCGATCTGTCAGGGATTTGATCAGTACGCCAACGTCCGCCCGACCAAGATCCTGCCCGGTGTGGCCTCGCCCTTGCGCAATGTCGGCGTCGGCGATCTCGACTGGGTGATCGTCCGCGAGAATTCCGAGGGCGAATATGCCGGCATGGGCGGCCGGGCGCATCGCGGTCTGCCGGAGGAGGTCGGCACCGAGGTCGCGGTCTTCACCCGCGTCGGCGTCACCCGCATCATGCGCTACGCGTTCAAGTTGGCGCAGTCGCGCCCGCGCAAGTTCCTCACCGTCGTCACCAAGTCGAATGCGCAGCGCCATGGCATGGTGATGTGGGACGAGATCGCCGCCGAGGTGGCGCGGGAATTCCCCGACGTGACCTGGGACAAGATGCTGGTCGATGCGATGACCGTGCGCATGACGCTGCAGCCGAAGAGCCTCGACACCATCGTCGCGACCAATCTGCATGCCGACATCCTGTCCGATCTCGCCGGCGCGCTGGCCGGCAGCCTCGGCGTGGCGCCGACCGGCAACATCGATCCGGAGCGGCGCTTCCCGTCGATGTTCGAGCCGATCCATGGTTCGGCGTTCGATATCACCGGAAAGGGCATCGCCAACCCGGTTGCGACGTTCTGGACCGGCGCGCAAATGCTCGAGCATCTCGGCGAGACGGACGCGGCCGCGCGGCTGATGGCTGCGGTCGAGAAAGTCTGTGCAGCAGGCATCCTGACCCCCGATGTTGGCGGCACGGCGACGACCAAGCAGGTGACCGACGCCGTCATCGACGCGATCCATGGCTCCAACGCCTGAGGCGTGCTGTTCTCTTGCACAATTCTGGCGTGTTCCGTGTCGCGCTTGCAATGGACGCTGCGGGGCGTATATCAGCGCTTCCGCTGCGTCCGCGCATGCCAATCACATGCGTGTCATAGAGACGCGAGACACGGCTTAAGGAGAAAGGACACATCATGCGTCGTCACCGTCGAGCCAAGATCGTCGCGACTGTCGGTCCCGCGAGCAATTCTCCGGAGATGCTGAAAGCGCTGTTCCTCGCCGGTGTGGACACCTTTCGTCTCAACTTCAGTCACGGCACCCAGGCCGATCACGCCAAGGTCCATGCCGCGGTCCGCGCCCTCGAGAAGGAGATGCAGCGGCCGATCGGCATCTTGATGGATCTGCAGGGTCCTAAGATTCGCGTCGGCACGCTGCGCGACAAGAAGATCCAGGTCGAAGCCGGCGAGACGATTCGATTTGTTCTCAACGGCACCGAGGGCGACAAGACATCGATTCCGTTGCCGCATCCGGAAATCTTTGCGGCAGTCTCGCCCGGTCACGATCTTCTGATCGATGACGGCCGCGTGCGCGTCCGCGTCACCGGCCTCGGCGACGACTGGATCGAGGCCAAGGTGATCGTCAGCGGCGCGATCTCCAATCACAAGGGCGTCAATCTGCCCGGCACAATTCTGGAGCTATCGCCGCTGACGGCCAAGGACCGTTCTGATCTTGCCTTTGGGCTCGACCTCGGCGTCGACTGGGTGGCGCTGTCGTTCGTGCAGAAGCCGTCCGACGTGCTGGAGGCGAGGGGCCTGATCAATGGCCGCGCCGGCATCATGTCCAAGATCGAGAAACCGGCGGCGCTGGAGCGGATCGACGACATCATCCAGCTCTCCGATGCGATCATGGTTGCGCGCGGCGATCTCGGCGTCGAGATTCCCAACGAGGACGTGCCGGGCAAGCAGAAGGAGCTGGTGCGCGCCTGCCGGCTCGCGGTGAAGCCGGTGATCGTCGCGACGCAGATGCTGGATTCGATGGTCGCGACGCCGACGCCGACGCGCGCCGAGGTCTCCGACGTCGCAACCGCGATCTATGACGGTGCGGACGCGGTGATGCTGTCGGCGGAATCCGCCAGCGGGCAATATCCGCGCGAGGCGGTGGCGATGATGGACAGCATCATCAAGGCCACCGAAGGCCACAAGATGTACCGCTCGATCGTCGAGGCGACGCAGCCGGGCGAGGAGCAGACGCCGCCGCATGCGGTGGCGACCGCAGCGGCCGATCTCGCCTCGGCGATCCACGCCAAGGCGATCGTGGCCTATACGTCGAGCGGTACCTCGGCCTCCCGCGTTGCGCGCAAGCGGCCGAGCCTGCCGATCCTGGCGATCACGCCGAACGAGGACACCTCGCGGCGGATGTGCCTGTTGTGGGGCGCGCACAGCGTGCTGTCGCAGGACGTGCAGAGCTACGAGGAGATGGTCGAGCGCGCGACCTTCTTCGCCGTGCAGGAGGAGTTTGCGGAAGCCGGCGACCTGCTCGTCGTCGTCGCCGGCATCCCGTTCGCGCAGACCGGCACCACCAACAATCTGCGCGTCGTCACCGTGCCGAGATAGGAGGCTGATTTTCCCTGTTCGCGCTGCCCGCCTGTCGCCTGATTGTCGCACCCCGCTGGTATCGCGGGGCAGTGACGAGGGACATCGCGAGTCGTCAAACGAGCGGTGTCCGGTCGCGGTCCGGCAGGATGGGTTCTGCCGGTGCGGCGTTTCGTCATCGCGGTGTCATCAGGGACTGTTAGGTGGGCGCGCATGGGACTTGAGACTGCTGGTGAAGAAAGCCCGGCTCGGCGCTTTCGGACGTTGTTCATCTCGGACGTTCATCTCGGAGCCCGCGGCTCGCAGGCCAATCTCCTCGTCGATTTCCTGCGTCACCATGATGCCGACACGATCTATCTGGTCGGCGACATCATCGACGGCTGGGCGCTCAAATCGAGCTGGCATTGGCCGCAGTCGCATAACGACCTGGTGCAGAAGATGCTGCGCAAGGCCCGCAAGGGCGCCAAGATCGTCTATGTCCCCGGCAATCACGACGAGTTCCTGCGCGGCTATTACGGCACGCATTTCGGCGGCATCGACGTCGTCGAGAACATCTTGCACACCGGCACCGACGGCAAACGCTATCTGGTGATCCACGGCGACATCTTCGATCTGGTCGTGCAGAATGCGCGCTGGCTCGCCCATCTCGGCGACAAGGCCTATGACTTCGCCATCCAGATGAACCGTCTGGTCAACTTCTTCCGTCGCATGTTCGGCGTTCCCTATTGGTCGCTGTCGCAATGGGCCAAGCAGAAGGTCAAGAACGCCGTCAACTACATCGGCGCGTTCGAGACGGCGCTGGCCTCGGAGGCGCGGCGGCATGGCGCTGATGGCGTGATCTGCGGCCACATCCATTGCGCCGTCATCCGCGACCAGGACGGCATTCGCTACATGAATTGCGGCGACTGGGTCGAGAGCTGCACGGCGCTGGTCGAGCACGAGGACGGCCGTTTCGAGATCCTGACCTGGACCGATCCGCAGCGGCAACCCGCGCCGGTTCCGCAGCTGGCCGCCCGCGCCGCCTGACACCGGTTCCCTTGCCTCTCGGCAATCGGGCGCGGTAAAATAGGGGTATGACAGCTCATTCCCCGATCCTGCCCGTGACCGCCGCCGACATCGAGGCGGCGGCACGCGTCCTCGCGCCCGTGGCCGTGCGGACTCCGCTGCTGCCAGCCCCCGTGCTCAACGAGCGGTTCAAAGCGAACGTCTTCGTGAAGCCGGAGGTGCTGCAGCGGACCGGCTCGTTCAAGTTCCGCGGCGCCTACAACAAACTGGCGTCGATCCCGCAAGCAGCGCGCGGCAACGGCGTCGTCGCATTCTCCTCCGGCAATCATGCGCAGGGCGTCGCCCATGCCGCCACATTGCTGGGCATGGACGCCACGATCGTGATGCCCTCGGATGCGCCAGCGGCCAAGCGCGAGCGCACCAAGGCGTTCGGTGCCGACGTCGTGCTCTATGATCGCGATCGCGAGGACCGCGAAGCGATCGCGCGCGACATCGCAGCAAAGCGCGGCTCGACGGTGGTGCCGCCCTATGACGATCCCTACGTCATCGCAGGGCAGGGCACCGTCGGTCGTGAAATCGCCGAAGATCTCGCGGCGCTCGGCCTGTCGCCGGATCTGGTGATCGTCCCGGCTTCGGGCGGTGGACTGCTTGCCGGCGTCTCGACCGCGGTCAAGGCGCGCTTTCCCAACACCCGGATGGTCGTGGCCGAGCCAAAGGGTTTTGACGACCATGCGCGCTCGCTACGGGCCGGCCACCGCGAGGCGCACGACGCAAAGGGCCGGACCATCTGTGACGCGCTGATGGCGGCGATTCCAGGCGAGATCACCTTCGCCATCAACAGCCAACTGCTGTCGGCCGCGGTCGAGGCTTCGGATGAGGAGGTGGGGCGCGCGGTCGGCTTTGCCTTCCGGGAGCTGAAGCTCGTGGTCGAGCCCGGCGGTTCGGTCGGGCTTGCAGCATTGCTGGCCGGCCGGCTGGATGTGGCGGGCAAGACGGTGGTGATCGTTTTGTCCGGCGGCAATGTCGATGCTGAGCTCTACGCCAGGCTGATCGCCTGACGATCAAGCCTCAGTGAAAGCTGAGGCCGCCTTTTGCAAATCCCCCGCCGCCCATCCGCAGTCCGGACTGCGCGACGTGCGGCGTGCTCCGCGCCGGGCCGCCCTGCATCCCGCCTTGGCCACGCGCCATCGACGGATGCGACGCGTTGATGTTCGGCTTGAACGGTCCGGAATTGCCGGGGAAGGGACGCCGCACTTCGCGGGCGTCGAATGGCCGCCCAGGACTGCGCTTCAGTGGATCGCGCTGGATTTTCGTAGCCACGGGCGGATTTGTCGGCGGCACGATCCTGTCGCGCAACTTGGTCTGAGCGATAGGCCCGGGATCGACGACCTTGTTGGGACCCGCGTTGTTGATGGCATTGCCTTTCGTGACCACCGTTGGCGGCAGCGGTCCGTGCGGCACGGTGGCGGCCGGCAGCGTCGGTTGCGGGGCTGGATGGCTCTGGATCTGCGGACCGGGATTGAACGGTCGCGCGATCGGTGCCAGTTGCGGTGGCATCATGAGACGGCTCGGTTGCAGCACGGGGATGGGCCGAGGCTGTCCCTGCAGCCGCAGTGCGACCGGCGCATATGGGCTGTCGGCATAGGATTCACGGAAGCTCTGATAGGCGGCCGGCGAATTCGCCAGCACGGCCTGGTGCCACGCCGCGGCCTGCACGAGGCCGGCGAGCAGTGCGCGGATGCGGTCGGCGAGCGGATCGCGCGGATACAGCTCGATGAACTCGCGATAATATTGCGGACGGTTCTCCGACAGCACGTAGTCATAGGCCTGCCGCACGGAACGGCTCGGCAGGTTGGCCGCCATCTGGATCACCGGCGTATTCTCGGCAGGGCGCGCCGCCGCGACCAGCGTATCCCCGAAGAAGGTGAAATCACTGGTCAACGAGGAGCTTTCCCATGGCGTCTGTCGTCCGTCGGTGCTCTGGTTCACCTGTAGGCGAATGCGCTTGAACAATTGCTCGATCGGCAGGTTCGGCTGCCGCGCCAGGTTCAGGAACGCCTGCGCGTACGGGCTGTGCTCGCCACGCCCGTCGAGCGCCTCGGCGCCGGGCGAGGTCGAGTATCCGAGGATGGAGCCGTTCGGCGCGTCGACGATGGCAAGTCCGCGTCCGGCATCGTTGATGGCAGGGAATGGATTGTTGCGGCAGGCGTCCAGCACGACGATCCGCATGCGGCTCGGGATGGCGTCGAGCGTTGCCATCAGGTCCACCAGACGGATGGTCCCCGTCGTCAGGTCGGAGGGCGCTGAGATACGGGCATCGATCGGGATCAGATAGTTCTCGCCCGCGAGCTGAACCCCGTGGCCGGCGTAGTAGACCATTGCCACGGTGTTCGGGCCGTGTGCTGCCACCCGGCTCGAGAAATCCTCGACGACCTTGAGCATCTCGTTCTGCGTCAGGTCGGTCGCCGTGATCACCTCGAAGCCGGCCGAGTTCAACAGCTTGGCAACAGCATGGGCGTCGTTGTCCGGGTTCTCCAGCGGCGGCGCGTTCTGATAGCTCGCATTGCCGATCACGAGCGCGACGCGTGGCTCGGCTCCTTGAGGGATCGCGGCGGGCGTGTTGCTCTCCTTGGCCGGTGAGGGAGCTGCCAGCGCGCGCGGTGGTGTGTGAAGGTTGTCGAGCTCACTGCCGGCGGCGAACGCCGAGTCCGGGCCGACCCAGGCCATCAGGCCCAGCAGCGCGGACATGAGCAGGGATTTCCAGGCGGATGTTACAGCGCGAAATTTCGGAACGGACACGGCGTTCTCCTCGAGCATGCGCAAAGCGAATGGCTTGAGGATCAGGCTACGCAGATCACGCAGCAGCGTACGTGATCCGCGTCACCCATCAACGCGGCACCTTTCGGTGCTCAGCGATCGAGGTTCAACAGGAGGCGGCCGAGATGCACTCGCCCTACGAGAAGAATGCGATCTTCTCAGGCTGGGTCATGCGACGGATCGGCGCCAACGAGTCGTTGGCGGGTGCCTGCGGCCGCTGCAGAAGGCCGTTCGACAGCAGCGTCGATCCCAGCGACGGCTCGTAGGCAGGCTTGGGCATCGCGGACGCGCTGGTGCTGTGAGCCGCGGCGGCGGTCGGGCGGACCTGCTGGATCGGCGCAACGTCAGCCTTCGGGGCCGCTGCGGGAGATTGAGCTGCGACCGCAGCCGCCACGGCGGCCAGGGTCTCGATGGTGATCGCCTCCGGAAGCGGTGGCGATACGGGCACGCTGGGGACCGGCGCCGGGGCTGCAGGCGAGGCCATGCGCGGGGCCGCCGCGGGCGGGGCCGGCATCGGCGGAGCCGACATCGTGGGCGCAGCGGGAGCCGGCGCCGCGCTGGCAACCGGGGCTTCTGCCGTGGTCAGCACGAGATCCGGCTCCGACGGCGCTGTCTCGCTGAAGCTCGCGACGATGTCGTCGTCGACCGAGGTCGGCTCCTCAATGTCGAAGCCGAGCGTCCTGGCCCGGCTGAACTCCTCATCGTCGATCGGATCGGGGGCACCCATCTCCGCCGCGACCAATTCCAGGATGGCTTCGTCGTGGGCTTCTGCGGCGACGGCGTCATCCAGGGCCGCCGCGGCGTGCTGCTCGATCTCGAGCAGGGCTTCGTCCACCGACGGCTCGGTCGCAGCTTCCGGGGGCTGCACCACCGCCGAAGCGGCGGTGTCGACCATCCTGGCCTCAACCGCTGCAGCCGCCATGATCACAGCATCAGCGCCGGAGGATGTCTCGACCGATTCGATCGCGGCCACTGCGGCAACGAGCGGAATGGTCATCTCAAGCCCGGCTTGGGCCGCCTCCATCTGTTCCGGCACGGGCTGCGGCTCCGGAGCCACCTGTGGCTCAGCCGAGACCGTCGCCGCCGCAGTCGGACCCGATGCGACATCGGGTGTCGGCGGGGCCGCAGCTTCGGTCGCCGGTTCGATCTCGTCAGCCGCGGGCGGAATGCTTGCTTTCTCCGCGTCGAACTCCTTCAGCCGCGTCTTGATGATCTCGAAGGCCGCAAGCAGCGCGACCTTGGGGTCGGCGCACGCAAGCTGGTCGCAGGCGGCCTCGATCGACGTGACCTGTGAATCGATCAGGTCGCAGATCCGCGAGTCCGCACCGATCTCGCGCCAGCGCCAGGAAATTTCCTTGATGATTCGGATGCCCTTGCGCACCGGCGCCAGGTTCTGCTCGAGGGCCATGCTGTCGACCGCAGTGGCGGCGGCGAGTGCGGCGTCTTCGACCGTGGCGCGGATCGCGGCCAGCGCTTCGGGCAGTGCCTTGCTGTCGGCCTGCTCGAACTCCTGCTGCTGCTGACGCTGTGAGGCCAGCGCATGCTCGATGCGGGCCACCGCGTCGAGCACCATGCTGGTGTCGGCATTGCGGTTGCGCTTGGCGTATTCGCCAAGGAACCAGCGGCCTCGGGACGTCTCCATGAAGGCGTCGCGGATCGCCTCGTAATCGGCCTCGTTCGGCTGAGCCGCACGGGCGGATATCGGCGAGAGGGCGAAGACTTCATCGACCATGGCAAACCTATCGCGCACATTGCTGCGCGTTGGCATAACGATCACCATGATATTGATCGAATCGCAATTGAATTGATGCCACTGTCCCGACAAATCTCCACCACATCGCCGGTATTGTCGCGCCGATTCGCGGACAGGTTGGGGCTGTTCTATGGCGCTGTGTTCGTGCTCTCGGGCACGCATCTGCCGTTCTTTCCCGTATGGCTACGGGCGATCGGCCTGGATGCCGCATGGATTGGGGTCATCGTTGCGGTTCCCGCCGTAACCCGCTTCACCGTCCTGCCGCTGATCACCGCGGTTGCCGAGCGCCGGCAGGCCCTGCGCGCCGCGATGCGGCTGACCACCTTCGCAACGGCATCGGGCTTTGTGGCTCTTGCCTTCCAGCGCGAACCCTGGCTGGTATTCCTGGTCTACGTGGCAACCTGCTGTCTCTGGACACCCGTTGTCCCGCTGACGGACGCTTATGCGCTCCGTGGCGTGATGAGCTATGGCCTGAACTACGGTCGCCTGCGGCTGTGGGGATCGGCCGCATTCATCGCCGGAACGCTGCTGTGCGGCGGGCTGGTCGACTTCGCGCCGTCGTCCGAGCTGATCTGGATCATCGTCTCGGTCGCGCTGTGCGGTGCGGCAAGCAGCCTGCTGCTGCAGGCGCTGCCGCCGCTGCCGCATGGCGCCGGCCTGGCCCGGGACGGGCGCAGTCTGCTGGGCAATCCGAGCTTCCTCTGCATCATCGCCGCTTCGGCGCTGATCCAGGCAAGCCATGCGGCCTACTACACGTTCTCCGCCATCGAGTGGAAGGCGCAGGGCTTCAGCGGGCTGACCATCGCTTGGCTCTGGACCATGGGCGTGCTGGCCGAGATCGTCGTGTTCGCCCTGTCGCCCCGGTTCACGCTGGCGCCCGCGAGCCTGGTCATGATCGGCGCGATGGCGGCCGTGCTGCGCTGGAGCCTCACGGCCCAGGAGCCCCATGCGGGTGGGCTCGCCGCGGTCCAGATCAGTCACGGCTTCACCTTCGGGCTGACCCTGGTTGGAACCATGGGGCTGTTGGTCCGCCAAGTGCCGGCGCAGCTGACGGCGCGCGGGCAGGGCTATTATGCGGCTGCGAGCGGAGTGGTCGGCTCGGCGGCATCGGCCCTCTCTGGGCCGGTCTATGCGGCCTATGGACCCGGTGTCTACTACGTGATGGCCGCGATGGCCGGAGCGGGCGGCGTCCTGATGTGGATCGCGCACCGAAGCCTGTCGTTTCAGCCCCACAACGCCTGATCGGGCGGATAGACCAGGCTGTCCTCGTAGTGCAGGCCGTGCTCGCAATCCTCGGCGAGCAGCAGCGGACCGTCCAGATCGACGAAACGGGCGAAAGGCGTCAGCAGCATGGCCGGTGCCATCGACAGCGATGTCGCCACCATGCAGCCGACCATGATGTCGAAGCCGAGCGCGCGCGCGGCTTCGGCCATCGCAAGCGCCTCGGTCAGTCCTCCGGTCTTGTCGAGCTTGATGTTGACGGCGTCATAGCGTCCGCGCAGCGCTTCGAGCGAGTCGCGGTCATGCACGCTCTCGTCGGCGCAGACGGTGAGCGGGCGCGCGATCTTTCCGAGCGCTTCGTCTTTCCCTGCGGGCAGCGGCTGCTCGACCAGCGTGACGCCGGCGATGGCGCAGGCTGCGAGATTGGATTCCAAATTCGCTTCGGTCCAGGCCTCGTTGGCGTCGACGATCAGTTGTGACTGCGGCGCCGCCGCTCGCACGGCTGCAATCCGCGCAGGATCGCCGTCGCCGCCGAGCTTGATCTTGAGCAGCGGGCGATGCGCGGCCTTGGCCGCAGCTTTGGCCATCACATCGGGGCTCCCGAGCGAAATCGTGTAGGCCGTGACGCACGGTGCCGGTGCGCGACGTCCGAGCAGGTCCCAGATGCGCCGGCCGCTCCGCTTGGCTTCGAGGTCGAGCAGCGCGCAGTCGAGCGCATTGCGCGCCGCGCCCGGCGGCAACGCCGTCTGCAGGGCGTTGCGGTCGAGACCAGAGGCGACCGCATCGCGCATCGCGAGCAGGGCGCTCAGCGCCGCATCGGGCGTTTCGCCATAACGCGGATAGGGCACGCATTCGCCGCGGCCAACCATCGTCCCGTGTCGCAGCTCCGCGATCACTGTCACGGCTTCGGTCTTGGCGCCGCGGCTGATCGTGAAGCTGCCGGCGATCGGCCAGTGGCCGATCCGAGCGTCCAGTATTGGAAAACCGTTGGAAGTCATTTGAAAGTCTGGCGCTTTGTGAACCGGAATGAGGCGCTTGGGACTTGCGCGATCTGACCGACTATGGCTGTTGATAGTGGTCTCCGGCAAGGTGGTAGCGACGCGGTGGGATTTTTCTCGTCAAGGAGCGGACGTCCAAGGCTCCGAGGATGGCCGTCGTGAAGGGCGGCCCTGATTTGCAGCGCAGTGGCGATGGCAACGCGCTGTCGCTGCGCGCGACCGGCGCCTGGACTGCGCCCTTTGCGCCGTCGCTCGAACGGCTCGTCGCCGATGCCGAAAAGCTCGCCGGCAAGAAGATCGATGTCTCCATCGACGTCTCCCAAGTCTCCAAGCTCGACACGTTCGGCGCCTGGCTGATCGAGCGGCTGCGCCGCAGCTTCACGACCGGAACCGTCGAGGTCCGGATCGATGGGCTCTCTGCGAACTACGCCAGCCTGGTCGACGAGGTTCGACGCGTCAGCACTGCGCCCAATGGCGACGCGACGATGGTGACCATCACCGGCATGCTCGGCCAGATCGGCCTCAGTGTCGCCGGCATCTTCGGCACGATCGCCGCGCTGATCGACATGCTCGGCGCCGTGATCGTCGCCAGCGGCCGGGTCCTCATTCATCCCCGCAGCTTCCGGCTGACCTCGACCATCCATCATCTCGAGCAGGTGTGCTGGCGCGCGGTGCCGATCATCGTGCTGATCACCTTCCTGATCGGCTGCATCATCGCTCAGCAGGGCATCTTCCATTTCCGAAGGTTCGGCGCCGACATCTTCGTCGTCGACATGCTCGGCGTGCTGGTGCTGCGCGAGATCGGCGTGCTGCTGGTGGCGATCATGATCGCGGGCCGGTCGGGTAGCGCCTACACGGCCGAGCTCGGCTCGATGAAGATGCGCGAGGAGATCGACGCGCTGCGCACAATGGGCTTCGATCCGATCGAGGTCCTGATCCTGCCGCGCATGCTCGCGCTGGTGATCGCACTGCCGATCCTGGCCTTCCTCGGCGACATCGCCGCGCTCTATGGCGGTGGGCTGGTGGCCTGGTTCTATGGCGGCGTCGATCCCGAGGCCTTCCTGCTGCGCCTGCGCGATGCGATCTCGATCGATCATTTCAAGGTCGGGCTGCTCAAGGCGCCTGTGATGGCGGCGGTGATCGGGATCGTCGCCTGCGTCGAAGGACTGGCAGTGCAGGGCAGTGCCGAGTCGCTGGGGTGCCACACCACTTCGTCGGTGGTGAAGGGCATCTTCTTCGTCATCGTGATGGACGGCGTGTTCGCGATCTTCTTCGCCGCGGTCGGGATGTGAGCTGAGATGATGCAGGAGGTCTCCGATCCGATCATTCGCGTGCGTGACGTTACCGTGCAGTTCGGCAAGACGCGCGTGCTCGACGGGCTCGACCTCGACGTCAAGCGCGGCGAGATCCTGGGCTTCGTCGGTCCATCCGGCGCCGGCAAGTCGGTGCTGACGCGCACCATCATCGGCCTCGTGCCGAAGCTGTCGGGCAACATCGAGGTGTTCGGCGTCGATCTCGACGCCGCCGATCGTGCCGGCCGCCGCGCCGTCGAGCGGCGCTGGGGCGTGCTGTTCCAGCAGGGCGCGTTGTTCTCCTCGCTCACCGTGCGGCAGAACATCCAGTTCCCGGTCCGGGAGTATCTCAAGGTCTCGCAGCGTCTGCTCGACGAGATCATGATCGCAAAGCTGGTGATGGTCGGATTGCGGCCCGATGTTGCTGATCGTTTCCCGAGCGAGCTGTCGGGGGGCATGATCAAGCGCGTGGCGCTGGCACGCGCGCTCGCGCTCGATCCGGAGCTGGTGTTCCTCGATGAGCCGACCTCGGGGCTCGACCCGATCGGCGCCGGCGATTTCGACGAGCTCGTCCGGACCCTGCAGCGCACTTTGGGACTGACGGTTTTCATGGTAACCCATGATCTCGACAGCCTGTATACGGCGTGCGACCGCATCGCCGTGCTGGGCGACGGCAAGATTATCGCCGCGGGATCGATGGCCGACATGCAGGCCTCCGAACATCCGTGGCTCCGACAGTATTTCCACGGCAAGCGTGCCCGAGCCGTGATGGGGTAGCGCGACGCGCCCCAGGGACGATTTTTGTGAGCGGGAGTGGGGACTGCCGCGACAAAGTTGATGGGGTGGGTGCCGCTGTCCGGCGCCAACCGACAGTGCACGGAAGCGGGGGCCGGATGACCGCCGCGACGTGCCGGTACCGGAGTTGGTAATGGAAACGCGGGCGAATTACGTCCTGATCGGGTCGTTCACGCTGGCTGTGATTGCCTCGGCGATCGGATTTGTCCTCTGGTTTCAGAGCCTGCACACGACCAAGCAGCGCAGCCCGCTGCGGGTCGTGTTCGAGGGTCCGGCCGCGGGTCTGCGCAACGGCGGCAGCGTCAACTTCAATGGTATCCGGGTCGGTGAGGTCATCTCGGTCAAGCTCGACAATCCGCGCCGCGTCGTCGCGCTGGCGATGGTCGAGAACAACGCGCCGATCCGCAAGGACACCCTGGTCGGGCTCGAGTTCCAGGGCCTGACCGGCGTCGCCGCGATCTCGCTGAAGGGCGGCGAGGAGGCTGCGCCGCCGCCGCCGCTCGACGAGGATGGCGTGCCGGTGCTGCGTGCCGATCCGACCCGGCTGCAGGACGTGACCGAAGCGATCCGAGCCACCTTGCAGAACATCAACAAGGTGGTCGCGGACAACCAGGACGCCGTGAAGAACTCGATCAAGAATCTCGAGGTGTTCACCCAGTCGCTGGCCCGCAATTCCGAGCGCATCGATGGCGTCATGAGCCGTGTCGACGGCATCATGGGCAAGGCCGATACCCTGATGCTCGGTCTCAACACGCTGGCCGGCGGCAAGGATGGCGGCGAGCTGTTCCTGACGGTGAAATCGATCCGAGAGCTCGCCGAGGATCTGGACAAGCGCTCCGGCGCGCTGATGGCCGATGGACGGCGCACGCTGTCCGACATCAGCCGCGCCGTGAACAATTTCGACCGCAATCCGACCCGGGTCCTATTCGGGGCCAGCAACGCTAGCCCGAGCAACGCCCAGGCCTCGCAGCCCGCGCCCGCGGCGCCCACCAGCGGGCGGCGGTGAGGGAGGCGGGCGGGCGCAGGGCGTAGCGAGAGGCAGCGCCTCGGTGCCCTCCGCGGCGATGCACCGATTGCTCCACGCTCGGCTTGGCATTGTCCCGTCTCATGCTGACTGGCATCCCGGGCGCCTGCAACGACGGCTGCCGTGCCGGTCGGGCCGGCGACGGGCAAATCCGAAAACGCTTCACTGGACCCCGATAAGCGAAACGGAGGCCTCGCGGCCTCCGTTGTCTATTCTCATCGCGGTCGGCTCCTCGCCATCCGCTAGTCGCTGTTCGCTGCTCCCGTCACGCCAGCCTTCCGGCGGCGTGGGCGAGCAAGGTGTAGACCAGCCCGGTCTCCGAGGTGAGCTGGGCACGCAGCGCCTGCGGATTGCGGTCGTCGCGTGCGACCTCGTCGAGCAGCCGCTCGAACTCGGTGATGTAGCGGTCCACCGTCTGCTTGAAGGTGCGGTCGGCGCGGTACTTGCGGGCGACCTCGTCGAACGCCTTCTGGCCGGCCGGGGTGTAGAGACGCTTGGAGAACGCCTTGGTCTCGCCGCGCTGGTAACGGTCCCACATCTCGGCCGCGAGATTGCGGTCCATCAGCCGTGCGATGTCGAGCGACAGCGACTCCAGCGGATTGCCCGACTGCTGCGCCGGACCGCGGCCACGCGGCGGCTGGGGCTGGCCGGCGGTGCTGTTGTCGGCCCGGTTGAGCAGGTCGGACAACCAGTTGTCGCTGCGCTGATCGGCGACCGGACCCATCGGCGGCGCCTCGACCCGGCGTGGCTGCGGCGGCGGGGCCGGCGGCTGCATGCCGAGATCCGGCGGCGGCAGGTTGGCGACGCTGGTCGCAGCCGGCTCGCGCAGGCGCATGTCCGGCCGGCCGCCGACGGCTGCGGCGACGATCGGCTCTTCCTGACGGATCACGGCCGCGGGGGCGGCGACCGCGGCGGGACGCGACGCGCTGACCACGTCGAGACCGCGGCCGTGATGCGCGACGATCCGGTTGAGTTCGGCCAGCGCCTCGATCTGGTCGACGATGACCTTGCGCATCTGCGCCGTGCTCTCGGCGGCCTCCTGCGGCATCTCCAGCACGCCGCGGCGCAGCTCGTTGCGCGTCGCCTCGAGCTCGCGATGCATCTCGGCGGTCATCTGCTTCATGCTCGACACCAGCGTGGCGAACTTCTCCGCCGACTGCTTGAACATCGCATCGGCTTCCTGCGTGCTCTGCTGGTAGATCTCCTGCATCTGCGACGTGGTGAGGCGGCGTTCCTCCTCCGCGTTGGCGCGGATGGCCTCGAACTGGCGGCTGAGCGCGGTCGAGCCGGCCCCCGCCGTTTCCGCCACGACCCGGGCGATGTCGCGGGCGCGCTCCTCGGCGGCCGCCAAGGACTCGTCGAGCAGAGTGGTGAAGCGCGTCAGACGCTGGTCGAGATCGGCGGTGCGCAGATCGATGGTGGTGACCAGCGATTCCAGCGTCGTCTTGCGATCCGAGATCGAGACGGTCGCATCGCGGTTGCTCTGCTCGACGATGGCCGCCGCCTCGATCAGCGCCTTGCCATGCGCGTCGAACTGGCCGGACAGCGAGTTGAGATCCTCCAGCGCCCGCGACGTCTTGGAGTTGAACACGTTGAGCTGGTCCTCGAGCGTCTGCGTCGCGGTGCCGTTGCGCGCGGTGACGTCGTTCATCGCGGTGACGAAGTCGGCCACCCGGGTGACCAGCGCCCGCTCCAGCGAGTTGAGGTTGTCGTGGGCGCCGGTCAGGACCTCCTGCAGCAGGATGTTGCCCTCGCGCAGACGTTCGAACAGGGCGACCGTATCGGTGCGCAGGATCTTGCTCGTCTCCTGCATCTCGGTGACCGCGGCCACCGAGACCTGGCGCGACTGCTCGATCGCCGCGCGCGAGGCCTGCTCCAGCTCCTTGAGCGACTTGGTGATCGCGGTGGTCGCGAGCTCTCCCGCCGAGGTGATGGTGCGGGCGACCTCGGAGCCGTTGCCATTGACGCTCTGGGCGAAGTTCTGGCCGCGGACCTCGATCGCCTTCAGCGCGTCGGTGGTGACGCGGTCGATCTCGATCGTGAGCTGGTTGGTCTTCGAGTTGAGTGCCTCCACAAGGGTGCCGCGCTTGCCGTCGAGCATCTGCGACAGCCGCTCGCTCTGCTGCTGCACATAGGTGACGATCTCGTCGGTCTTGCCGGTCATGGCCGAGCCGAACGAGTTGCCGGCGGCGAGCACCGAGCGCTCGATCTCGGTCGAGGTCGACTTGACCCGCGTGGAGACCTCGTTGGAGGCGGCGACGAGCGCGCTCTGCGCATTGAGCGCGCTGCTCTGGATCGCATCGGTGGTGTTCGCCGCGACGGAATTGATGACGCGCTCGATCTCCGACGACATCGCCTTGAGCTGGCCCGCGGTGTCGGTGGAGGTGGCGGTCAGCAGGTTCTGTGCCTCGCGCGCGCCGCCGACGATCACCGCGACCGTCTCGGTCGTGGTCGTCGTCAGCACCGCCTGGGCTTCGCGTGCGCTGCCGACCAGGGTGGCCGCGGTGTCGGCCGACGTGGCGGTCAGCGACATCTGCGCCTGGCGCGCGCTGTTGAGGATCGAGGTCGCGGTATCGGCGCCGACGGACGACAGCGTCCGCTCGACGTCGACGGCCAGCGACTTGACGTGCTCGGTTGCTTCCGTCGAGGCGGTGACGAGCTTCGACTGGACGTCGCGGGCGCTGTCGACGATCGCTGCAGCCGTGCTGGTTCCGACCGCGGCGAGCGTGCGCTCGACGTCGGCCGCCAGCGACTTGACGTGATTGGCCGCTTCGGACGAAGCGCTGATCAGCGTGCTCTGCGCTTCCCGGGCGCCGCCGGTGATCGTTTCCGCGGTGGTCGTCCCCGCGATCGACAGCGAGCGCTGGACGTCGACGGTCAGCGCCTTGACCTGTTCGGCCGCTTCGCTCGATGCCGCGAGCAGGGCATGCTGGGCATCACGGGCGCCCGCCGTGATGGCTTCGGCCGTTTCCGTCCCGGCACTGGTCAGCGAGCGCTGCACGTCGGCTGCGAGCGACTTCACGTGCTCGGCCGCGTTGGAGGAGGCGGACACCAGCGTGTTCTGGACCTCGCGTGCACCGGCGAGGATCGAGGCTGCCGTGGCCGAGCCGGCGGCCGTCAGCGCCTGCTCGACGTCGACGGCGAGCGACTTGACGTGGGTGGCGGCATCGGAGGAGGCGGACACCAGCGTGTTCTGGGCCTCGCGCGCACCGGCGAGGATCGAGGCTGCGGTGGTCGAGCCTGCCGCCGTGAGCGTGCGCTCGACGTCGGCCGACAGCGACTTGATCTGGTCGGCGGTCTCGCCGGAGGCCGCGACCAGCGTGGCCTGGGCCTCGCGTGCGCTGGTCAGCACGGCCTCGGCCGCGCTGCTGCCTGCGTTCGACAGGGCACGCTCGACCTCGGCGGAGGTGTTCTTCAACTGCGATCCGACGTCGGTCGAGACGTTGAGCAGCGCCTGCTGTGCCGAGCGGGCCCCGGTCTGGATGGTCTCGCTGGTGTTGACCACGAGGTTGGTCAGCGCCCGCTCCGCATCTTCCACATGCGACTTGATGCTGGCGGACAGCAGCTCGGCGCGGGTCATCAGTTCGTCGCTCGCCTGGCGGCCGCTGCTCTCGATGCGGCCGGCCACCGCCTCGACGCGCGAGCCGAGCAGGTCCTCGAACTGCGACACGCGATGGTCGATGTCCTTGGCGATCGAGCCGACGCGGGTCTCGATGCCCTGATGGATGTCCTGGAAGCGCGCGGTGACGGCTTCGGTCAGCTCGTAGCTGCGGCCGTCGATGATGTTCGACAGGCTGTGGATGCGCTGATCGATCGCTTCGAGCGCCTTGTCGGTGCCGTCAGTCAGCGAGGAGGTCAGTATGTTGAGGCGGGAATCGATCGACTGGATCGCCTGCGCCGAGCCATCGGTCAGCGAGGAGGTCAGCACGGTCAGCCGCGAGTCGATCGCGTGCAGCACCTGGGCAGCGCCGTCGGTCAGCGAGTTGGACAGAGTGCCGAGGCGGCCTTCGATCGTCGAGGTGACCGAGGTCGCGCGGTTGTCGAAGTTCTCCTCGAGCGACTTGAGGCGGCCCTCGACGCTGTCGTCGAAGGTCTTGATCTTCGCATCGAGCGAGGTGTCGAGGGTGGTGATGCGGGCCTGCAGATTGGTCTCGAACTGGTTCAGCCGCTGATCCAGCGTCGCCGTGATCTCACCGCTGTTGGACGACAGCCGCGTATCGAACGTATCGACATAGGACTTGAGATTGTCGGAGATTTCCTGGGTCCGCTGGCCCATGCGCTCGACGATCTCGCCGCCATAGGTCTTCACCGTGCGGTCGAATTCGGTGATGTGCCGGGTGATCAGCGCGCCCAGCGTCGAGCTGTCGCGTGCGAAGCGCTCGGCGAGCTCGGTGCCCTGGTTCTTCACCAGCTCGTCGAAGGCGCTGATCTGGATCGACAGCGTGTCGTGGGTGCTCTCGGTCTGGCTGACGACCTTGGCGACCAGCGAATTGACGGTCGCATCGAGCGACTCGCTCGCCTTCTCGCCTGACGTGACGATGTGGCCGGACATGCGCTGGCTCGCCTCGTCGATCTTGGTGACGAGATCGCCGCTGCGCAGCTCGAGCTCCAGCAGGAGGGACTCGCCGGACGCCTTGAGCTGGTCGTGAACCTGCTCGGTTCGCACCGAGATGCCGTCGACGATGGCCGCCGTGCGCTGCTCGAACTCGCTGGTGATGCGGTCGATGCGCTCGTTGAGCATCTCGTGGACTCGGTCCGACAGGTCGGCAAACTCGTCGTGGACGTGGCCGGTCTTGAAATTGAGGCTGGTGGTGAGCCGCTCCGAGGCGTCGAGCACGGCGCGGGTGGTCTCGGCGCTGGCCTCTTCGAGCCGGTCGAGCAGATCGCCGCCGCGCTCGCCGAGCGCGAGGATCATGTTGTCGCCGGCGTTGCCGAGCGCGGCCGTGATGTGGGCGCCGCGCTCTTCCAGCGCGCCGGTGATGCTCTTGGCGACCTCGTCGACCCGCGAGGCGATCGCGTCCGAGATCAGCGCGATGTCGTGGCGAAGGTCGATCTGGACGCCCGAGATGGCGCTCCGGACCTGCTCGGCCTGGCCCACGAGGTTGTCGCGCTGATGGGCGATGTCCTGGAGCAGGGCGCGGATGCGGACCTCGTTGTCGCTGTAGGCGCGCTCGAGCGCCGCAACCTCGTTGGCGACCAGCATCTCGAGCTCGCCGGCACGCGCGATCGCGCGCTCGACGCCGTCGCCCATCGCCGCGACCTCGCGGCGGATGGCCTGGCCGACGGTCACGATGGAATCGCTGACGGCGCCTTCCGGCTCGGAGAAGCGGATCGCGACCTGCGCCATCGACTGCGCGATCATGCGCAGCTCCTGGCCGCGCCAAGCGAGGCTCGCGAGGAAATAGAACAGCAGAACCGGGGCAAAGAACACTGCGGCGAGGCCTGCCATGACCAGCACGCCGCCGCTCTGGCCGATCAAGGTCTGCAAAGCGGGCAGGAAGCCGATGGTCAGCAGGACGCAGCCGACGATCCAGATGCCTGCAAAGGCGGTTGCCAGCGTGTAGACGCCGCGTGACGGGCGGCCCTTCTGGATCGCCTGCAGCAATTGGCCGATGGTCTCGCGGTCGTCGTTGGCCGGGCGGCGCGCGGCGAGCGGCGGCGGCTCGATCTCGTCAAGGCTGCTGCGGTCGATGCCCGGACGCGAGTCGAACGAATCCAGACTGGACACGCCGTTCGGCATGACGGGCGGAGCCCCGTCGGCGTGGACCGAGCTCTGCGAGTCCGTGGGCGCGGACGAATCGCTGATGTTCAAAGCCTCCTGAATGGCGGACAGCGCAACTTCAGTCGGGTCTTTGACCTTTTTCGGAGTGTTCGCCATGTTGAGTCCGAGCCCTCGTCTTAATTTCGATCCGGCGAGCCGCGTACGAGTGCCCTCTCGCAACGCTCGAACCGGACGTCATCCCTCGCAGGCACCAGGGGTGGCAAATTCCGCCAGGTGACCCACTCCATCCGGGCATCATCCTATTGGCTGTGCCTGTTGAAAGAAATGGCCGTGGTTAAGAGATTCTTAATCATCGTTAACAGCAGCCGCCGTTAACACTCTAGAAGTTCTGCGAATTCCCGTTTCTGCCGTGATTGGGGCAGAGCCGGGCCCAAATCGCGGCAAACCCGCGGCAATTGGGCCGGTAACAATGCATTAACCATTGTCGTGCTTGGCTTACCACAGGCGCGCGCGGCGCGCCCGGACCGGATTGCCGCCATGATTCCCGACCTTTCACGGATCGAATGGATGCCCTCGCCCCCGCTGGTTCCCGACGACGGGCCGATCAGCCTGGACCTGCTGCGCCGGATGACGCTCGGCGACAGCGCGCTCGAGCGCGAGGTGCTCGCCATGTTCTCCAGCCAGGCCGTCCGCCTGCTGGAGCGGTTGCAGGTGCTGCCCGAGGACGCCGCCACCGTCGCCCACACGCTGAAGGGCTCGGCCCGCGCCGTCGGCGCGCTCGACGTCGCCGACGCGGCGGAAGGGCTCGAAGCGGCGCTGCGGGCGGGCGACCCGGCCGATGCGCTGGCCTGGCTCGGCACGGCGATCGCGCAGGCCCGCGCGGCGATTTCGGAGATGCTCGGCGCGGCCTGAGCGGCCGGCGGCAGCACTAGCGCGGAGCGGAGCGGTCCGTTATAGGACAGCCCGACCTCATTCCCTGCGCAGCACGAGCACACATGGCCAAGATCACCTTTGTCGACCATACCGGCGAATCCAGAACCGTTGAGATCGAGAACGGCGCGACCGTGATGGAAGCGGCGATCCGTAACGCCATTCCCGGCATCGAGGCCGAATGTGGCGGCGCCTGCGCCTGCGCGACTTGCCATGTCTATGTCGACGAAGCCTGGCGCGAGAAGGTCGGCCCGCCGACCCCGATGGAAGAGGACATGCTCGATTTCGGCTACGATGTCCGGCCGAATTCCCGTCTTTCCTGCCAGATCAAGGTCTCCGACGAACTCGACGGCCTCGTCGTCTCCACCCCCGAGCGTCAGGCCTGACCGTTCGTCTCGCGCCCTCATCGCCGCGCTTCGGCTGATCGCCGCCAGGCCTATGCCGGCGGCGCGATCGCCATGCCGCGGCGGACCCACGGCTGTAGCGCAGCAATGAGATTCGGCGTCAGCGGCGCCGGTTTGCGCGTCACCTCGTCGATCAGGACCATGACCGCGGTGGCCGACGCCACGCAGCGCCCGTCCGAGAACACGACCTGCTCGCAGGTCACCGACGTGCGCCCCAGCCTTACGACCCCCAGTCCCAGCTCGATCGTGCCCGGCCAGCGCAGCTCGGCCCGGAAATGCATGTCCAGCCGCACCATGATCCAGGCCAGCCCGTCCTGGGTCAGGCCATGGCGCGGGTCTTTCATCAAGGTCACCCGGCCGGTCTCGAAGTAGGTCGCGTAGACCGCATTGTTGACGTGCTGGTTGGGATCGAGGTCGCCGAAGCGGACATTGTCCGTCAGCCGATAGGGAAAGTCCTCCAGGCGTGGCGCGTGGTCGCGGCGGGCCGTCTCTGTCACCGATTGATCTCCATCATTCATGTCCCCTTCAAACCCGGCTAAGCCCACCGCTGCAAGCCGCGCGCGAGCCAGGGGCGGCTTTTGTGCCTTCCCTGCGGCCACCCCGTTGGCTACAAATTCGGAACCGCCATCTGCCGCCATCCGTCGAGCGGCGCCTCCAACGAGAAGAGCGACATGAGCGAAGCGATCAAGACCGATGTGCTGATCATTGGCGCGGGCCCTTGCGGACTGTTTGCCGTTTTTGAACTGGGGCTGCTCGACATCAAGGCGCATCTGATCGACATCCTCGACAAGGTCGGCGGCCAATGCGCCGAGCTGTATCCGGAGAAGCCGATCTACGACATTCCCGGCGTGCCGATGGTGACGGGGCAGGGTCTCACCGATCAATTGATGGAGCAGATCAAGCCGTTCAGTCCGACCTTCCATCTCGGCGAGATGGTCGAGAAGGTCGAAAAGATCGGCGATCCCGGTTTTCGCGTCACCACCGATGCCGGCAAGGTGTTCGAGTGCAAGGTCGTGGTGATCGCGGCCGGGGGCGGCTCGTTCCAGCCCAAGCGCCCGCCGGTGCCGGGCATCGAGGCCTATGAAGGCACCTCGGTATTCTATGCCGTGCGCAAGATGGAGCTGTTCCGCGACAAGAATGTCGTCATCGTCGGCGGCGGTGACTCCGCGCTCGACTGGACGCTCAACCTGCACCCCATCGCGAAGCGCATCACGCTCGTTCATCGCCGCGACGACTTCCGTGCCGCGCCCCACAGCGTCGAGCAGATGCGCGCGCTCGTCGCCGGCGGCAAGATGGATCTGCGCATCGGCCAGGTGACGGCGCTCGAAGGCGCCAATGGCCAGCTGTCGGCTGCGACGATCAAGGGCAACGACAACGCGGTCGAGACCGTCCCCTGCGAGATGATGCTGCCATTCTTCGGACTGACGATGAAACTCGGTCCGGTTGCCGAGTGGGGCCTCGCGCTCGAGCACAATCTCATTCCAGTCGAGACCTCTGCCTTCGAGACCTCCGTGCCCGGCATCTTCGCGATCGGCGACATCAACACCTATCCCGGCAAGATCAAGCTGATCCTGTGCGGCTTCCACGAGGGCGCGCTGATGGCGCAGAAGGCACACCGCTACGTGTATCCGGAGAAGCGGCTGGTGTTCCAGTACACGACGTCGTCGTCGAGCCTGCAGAAGAAGCTCGGCGTCAACTAATTTGTCGGCGGTATGGAACCTTCCGCCGCCGGACCAACTCAAATGTGAAGAAATGTTTCCTGCGCGTGCCGGTTTCACCGGCGCGCCAGACCTGTTATGGGGCTGGAACGATGCATGAAACGGCCGTACTGTGCGGCCATTCATTTTGTGACTTGGTCAAGGTGAGATGATGATGCGCAATGCGTTTCCCCGACTTCGGCTGGTGCCTGGTGTGACGAAGCTCGCGATCGGCGCGCTCGTCGTTGCCGGTGCTCTGCTGACGCGGCCTGCGCTCGCGGCTGAGCCGACCGCGGCCGGTCTGTGGCAGAAGGTCGAGGATGGCAGGCCCGTCGGCTGGTTTCTCTTCATCGACCACGACGGCGTGTTCGAGGGCGTGATCGCCAAGACGTTTCCGCGTCCCGGCGACAATCCGAACGAGGTCTGTTCGAAGTGCAGCGATGACCGCAAGAATGCGCCTGTGCTCGGCATCTCCTTCGTGCGCGACATGAAGCGCGAGGGCCTGAAATACGAAGGCGGCAACGTGCTCAATCCGCGCGACGGCAACATCTGGAAGGCCAATATGCGGGTCAGTCCTGACGGGCAGACGCTGATCCTGCACGGCTATCTCGGCATCTCGCTGTTTGGCAAGGACGAGACCTGGACCCGCCTGCCGGACAGCAACATGGCGCAGATCGATCCTGCGATCCTCGCCAAATATCTGCCCTCGCAGGCGACGACGGCAACCGGCTCCGCCACCAAGCAGGCGCCTCCGATGATGAAGAAGCCGGCTGCAGTCAAGTAGACTGCTTCCGAACTGCGACCGTCCTCGCTCCTGGCCGACAAGGGATCGCGATCTCGGACACCGCGTCGGCGAAAAGCTTGATCCAGATCAACCGCGTGGTCGAGGACAAGGTCTCCATGATTATTCGAGCGTTGCTTGCCGGTGATCGTGCAGGCCATTGGCCGCAGCGGTTGGAATTCGACGAGGGAGCGATACTGATGCTGCGTTGGATCATCGCGGGGAGCGCGGCCATCTCCATGATCCCGATCGCCGCTGCTCAAACCTATGATTCCAATTATCCTGTCTGCCTACAAAGGTGGGAATGGGGTGGTAGCACCTATGTCGAATGCACCTATACGTCCTGGGATCAGTGTCGAAGGGCAGGCCGGGGCCTCGCGGCCATGTGCGGGAACAACCCATATTGGGCACAACGACAATCAGGATCGCTTGGCGGTGGTCGCCGTCGATTTGCGCGCTGAGCGTTGGGACGGCGAGGCCGACACGTTCTTCCAAGGCGGCCCGGCTCTCCATCCGCTCCCAACTCACCATGAGGTCCGCGATCTCGCCGCCCCGCAGCCCTTGTTCCTGAGCGCCCGCTCACGGAGGGGCGTCCCGAAAGACGGTGAGCGGAGCGGAGCGCTTCAGGCCGTTCTTCCTCTGCGATCCCTACCCGAATGGCCGACTACTGCCTCACCACGCCCGCCGGCGGCAGCGGCTGGCTGGTGACGTTGGGCTCGGCCGCATCGAGGTTGAGCACTTGCGCCGCGGCCGGAAAGGCGGCGTCGGCCATCACGGCATGGCCCTCCGCCGTCGGATGCACGGCGCCGCCATAGACCGCGGATAGCACGCCCCAGCTCGCATCGTGGATGTCGGACGGCTGCATCGCCGCCGGCAGCCCTTGCGGATAGGTCATCGCCGAGAAGTAGCTGTCGTTGGCATCGCGGATCCAGCGCGCGCGCGGCAGATAGGGACGATACTCGCTGGCGCCGCGGCCGCACAGCAGCGGCTCGTTGGCGGCGCTGACGATGTTCGGATCGAAGCTGGCGCCGTCGGCCGAAAAGCATTCGCGGTCGAACGGCGGATCCTGCGTCGAGCGGGCGCAGAAGCCGTGATCGGCAAACGCGGCCTGATGCGCATCGACGAAGGTCATGCGGTCGGCCTGCGGATCGCGGCACAGGACTCCCGCGGTACATTGCGCCAGCCCGCGCAGTGACGGCAGGAACTCGTTCTCGACGAAGCCCGCGACCTTGGCGAGCCGCTGCGGATTGGCATTGAACGATGGGTGGACCTCGAAACCGGCCGGACCACCCGGGCAGGGCGTGCCGGGGCCGCTCAGTGCCGGGTTGCCGTAGGAGGTGTAGATGACGTGCGAGAGGTCGCCGACCAGCGGCTTCAGCGCCTCGCGCAGCTTGGCAAAACCCTGCGGCAGGTCGCGCGCCAGCTCGCTGCGCGATTCCTCGACCGAGCCGATCACGCCCGAGCGCTTGAACAGCGTGCGTTCGGTCGGCGTATCGACGATGACGTCGGCGACGAGACCGGAGAAGTTGATGTCGTTGGCGCCGATCGACAGCAGAATCAGATCGAGCTTGCGGTCCGGCTGGCGACGCCTGGCCGCGGTCAGCGCCTCGCGCAGCTCGCCGAGCTGGCCGTTGACGCTGCCGGCGCAGGTGGTCGCGGCGCGGCCGGGCGTGCATTCGCGCGCGCGCTGGCTGCCGAACAGGCCGTCGGCGATGGTGGCGCCGGTGCAGGCGAGCGGCAGGTAGGTGACCGCGACGTGCGGATAGCGCACCGCGAGCGCCAGCGCCGTGCGGGTCTGGTAGCTGTAGAGCGAGCGATGGCAGGCCGCGTTGAGCCAGACCGCGCTGTGCTTCTGCCAGTTCTGCAGCGTGTCCGGCGCCTCGCAGGCGCGGCCGCCTTTGAAGCCGGCCCGGCTCGGCCGATAATATTGCGCGGTCGGGCCGCCGAGATAGGAGCGGAAGCAGAAGCCGTCGTCGGCGAGCGCGATCGGGCGGTCGGGATTGCCCTCGCCGGAGGCGATGCTGTCGCCGAGGCCGGCGATCAGGATGTCGCGGACCTGGATTCCGGTCGACACCTGCTGCGTGCCTTCCGGGCTGGCGACATCGACGGATGCGACGGTCTGGCGGCCGTAGCGGACGCGCAGGTTGACCGGTTCGGCGCAGTCGAATGTCGAGGTCTGCGGCCCGTCGCCGTCGTCGAACGACCACGCGCAGGTGGCGCCGACCGGGACCGGGCCGGTCAGGCGCACGGTGATCGGATGGTCGATCGGCGTGAGATAGCTTTCCTTGACGTTGTCGCGCGTGCACGGCTCGTTGATGCGGCCGGCGAGGTCGATGCAGAGCCGGTTGACGACGTTCCGGGCCCAGCCGCGGCCGTCGCTCTGCACCGCCAACGCCTGCTCGGCGGCGAGAATGGAGCGGTCGCGCGTGCTCTCGGTATGCAGCAGGAAGTCGCGCTCCTCCCGGAAGAGACGGAAGCGGTTGCGCACCTCCCAGCTGATCTGCAGCGGCGCTGCGCCGAACTGCGCGGCCGCCTCGGTGGCGGCGAGAGGGGCGAGCAGGCCGGCCAGGACGCAGGCGGCGAGCAGCGGACGAAGGGGCATTCGGGTCATGCGCAAGGATTCACGTCAGCGGTGGGGCGGAAATAAGAGGATCGCACGCGAGTTCAACCGGTCGAGGGTCGAACCGTCGCGTCATCCGCGAGACGATTGCTGCTCAGCGCTGGGAGTGGCGCTTGATGCGCTGGGGAACCGCGGCGGGCGCCGTGGCCGCGGCGCGCTTGGCGGCGACCTCGTCCTCGCAGGCTGAGTTCAGCCGGCGCCGCTCCTGCCACGGCTTCACGACGTTCAGCCAGAGTTCCCTGATGCCCATGATGGAGATCGCCGTCGCGAACGGGATCACGAAATACAGCACGCGGAAAACGAGCAGGGTGGCCAGCAACTGCTCGCGGCCGAACTGCGGCAGCGCCACGAGCATCGCGGCATCGAACACGCCGATGCTGCCAGGCGCGTGGCTGGCGAAGCCGAGCAGGGTGGCGAGGATGAACACCACCGACAGCGACAGGAAATCGATCGGCGGAGCGGCGGGGACGAGGAGGTACATCGCCAGCGCGCAGAAGCCGAGGTCGACCACTCCGATCAGGATCTGCACGAGCGTGAGCTGCGCCGAGGGCAGCACCACCTTCCAGCCGTTCTGGCCGAGCTGGCGCCGGTTCTTGCCGGCGGTCAGCCAGCCGAGATAGGCGAAGATCGCCCCGAGGATGCCGATCGCGATCAGCTGGTTCACCGCCGGGGGCAACTGGTCCATCGCGGTGGCGGCGGCCGGATGCAAGGTCATGCCGATGCCGAGTACGAACAGATTGCCGAGCCAGAAGGTCAGGCCTGACAGGAAGCAGATCTTGGCGACGTCGATCGCGGACAGGCCGTAGTCGGAGTAGATCCTGAACCGGATGGCGCCGCCGGTGAACACGGTGGCGCCGATGTTGTGGCCGATCGAATAGCTGGTGAAGGCGCTCATCGCCGCGATGCGATAGGGCACGTGTTTCTTGCCAATCGTTCGCAGTGCAAAATAGTCATAGAAGGTCAGCGTGCAGAACGCGCCGACCACACACAAGGCCGCGAGGGCGATGTGACCGGGCGGGATTTCGGTGAGCGCGGTCAGGATGACGCCGGCATCGACGCCCTTCAGCGTGCGCACGAGTGTCGTGATCGCGAAGGCGATGATCGCAAGGCTCGCTGCAATCCCCAGCCGCTTCCAGCCGATCCATTTCTTGAAGCCACGCCCAAGCGTGGTCAGCAGGCGCTGCATTCATCCTCCCGGCGGGGCGGTACTAGATCTTGGAAAAGAGGCGAAACCATTGATCGATAGGCGGGCAATTCGTGACAGCTTGTTCCTTATGCTAAAATGCGCGCCTTGTGCAGTCCTTGACACAGCTCAGCTCCGACCCATGCGGCGCAGGTCTGTCACACTCCGGTCACATAGCTGGTGGCCCGTCCGCCTCAATTCGGTCCAACTGGTCGCCCGCGCGGTTCACGAGAACCCTCGTCCCTGCGACCGGTTCGGCAGGGGCGGCACGCCGGAACAACCGCCGTAGCCGCCGGTTAGCGCACAGCGAACATGGCGACGATCGGTCAGGGGAGGGACCTGCCATGTTCCGAACCGAGAGGACGTGAAACAAATGGGACTGTTCACCAAGGACATCAAGACGATGAACGATCTGTTCGTTCATCAGCTGCAGGACATCTATTACGCCGAGAACCAGCTCGTCAAAGCGCTGCCGAAGATGGCGGACAAGGCGACGGATCAGAAGCTCAAGCAGGGCTTTCTGACCCATCTCGATGAGACGAAGACGCATGTGACGCGTCTCGAACAGGTGTTCAAGATGCACGGCATCGCGGCCAAGGCGGTCGACTGTCCGGCGATCGACGGCATCATCGAGGAGGCCGACGAGGTCGCCGGCGAGGTCGACGACAAGGCGGTGCTGGACGCAGCGCTGATCAACGCCGCCCAGGCGGCCGAGCACTACGAGATCACCCGCTATGGCAGCCTGATCGCCTGGGCCAAGCAACTCGGCCGCAGCGACTGTGCCGCCGTCCTGCAGAAGACGCTCGACGAGGAGAAGGCGACCGACATGAAGCTGACCAAGCTCGCCGAGAGCGGCGTCAACCTGCGTGCTGCGAGCTGATCGCGTCACCAGAGCCGATGAGACAAAACGCCGCGCGGACATCCCGCGCGGCGTCGTCGCATCCGGATGCCGCGCGTCAGCTCTTACGCAACGCGAAATTGGCGCCGCAGAACGCCATCAGGGCGCCGAGGCAGAGCGCGGCGAGGCCGGCCAGCACACCCGAGGCCGACGGCACCGGGCTCGGGCCGGAGATCGCCTGGCCGATGCCGGCCAGCATCAGCACGCCGACCACGACCAGGAAGTTGCGCATCCGCTGCGGGATCTCGCCCGATACCGCGCTGTGCATGATGTTGGCGATGAAATAGCCCGAGGAGAAGCCGACGGTGGCGATCAGCCACCAGGCGATCGCCGATCCCGCCGGCATGAAGGCGCCGCTCTCGGTCTGCCACAGGCCGCCGAGATCGAGGCCGTAGCGGGCGCCGAGCATGTGCACCGCCAGCGCCAGCAGCACGCCGGCGGCCATCGCTCCGGCCAGGATCAGGTGGCGCGGAAAATAGATCGTTTCGCTCATGCTCCGTTTGTAGGATAAGGCGCGCGCCACACGCAACAGGACCGATCCATTTCCGAGCGCACCACCACGGCCGGCGATGATGCGATCCGCTACGCCTACAAGGCGTCGCTGATCGGGGCCGCGCACCAGTTCGAGCTGACCGGGCAGGGGCTGTCGTGGCGGTTCGCCGGCCGGACCGGCCTGTGGCCTTACGCCGACATCGCCGCGATCCGGCTGTCCTACCGACCGGTGTCGATGCAGGCGAGGCGTTTTCGGGCCGACATCACCCATCGCGATGGCCGCCGCCTCAGCATCATCTCCGTCTCGTGGCAGACGGCGGCCCTGATGGCGCCGCAGAGCGATGCCTATCGTGCTTTCATCCTCGGCCTGCATGCGCGGCTCGCCTTCAGCGGCAGCAACGTACGGCTGACTGCGGGCCTCGGCCGCTTCACCTACGGCGCGGCGCTCGCCGCGATTGCGCTGCTCGCCGTGGCGATGGCCGGGCTTCTGGTGCGCGCGCTCGTCATCGCCGAATGGTCGGGCGCGTTGTTCCTGATCGGCTTCGCCGCGCTGTTCGCCTGGTATGTCGGCGGCTTCATCACCCGCAACAGGCCGCGCAGCTACACGTTCACGGAGATTCCGGCCGCGCTGCTGCCGTGATCACGCAACCTCATCGCCGGTCACCGAATGTGATCATGCAGATTTCGCGCGCCATGCCAGACTGAGCGAGTCGCCTTCGGAGTGGGACGATGCAGGATCGCGCGCTGCGCAGACCGGATGACGCCGAGATCGCCGCGGTCAACGCGCGGCATTTCGCCGATACGCCGCTGCGGCCGGCCGATCTCCTGTTCGTGTTCGGGACCCGCGTCGACGAGGAGCTGCGTGCCGAGACGGCGGTGAAGCTGTGGCAGCAGGGCTACTTCCGCCACGCCATCGTCAGCGGCGGGATCACGCCGGGCGCTGATCTTTCGGAGTGTACGCTGATCAAGGCCGCCATGGTGAGGCGCGGCATTCCGGCCGAGCGCATCCTCGAAGAGCACCACGCCACGAATACCGGCGAGAACGTCGCGCTCGCGCTGCCGGTGATCGACGCCGCGCTCGGCCTCGCCAATGTCGGCAGCGTGATCTGCCTCGGCAACAGCTGGACCGCGCGGCGCTACGCGATGACCCTGCAGCGATACTGGCCCGAGGTGGAGAAGATGCTGCTCACGGTCGACGGCTTCGGCATCCCGCGCCATCTCTGGCACACCCATCCCGAATTCCGCCGTCGCGTGCTCAGCGAATGGGACAAGATCGCGCCGTACAAGGCGAAGGGCTTCATCGCGGAGTGGCCGTGATCTCAGAGGAAGCCGGAATGGCAGCAACAAGCTCCGTCATTGCGAGGAGCGAAGCGACGAAGCAATCCAGAATCTTCGCGGAGCCCTGGATTGCTTCGCTTCGCTCGCAATGACGGTTAGCACCAAATTGAATCCATTAAACCCGACATGCAGAACGTTTGGACGCCTGCACCGTTACGGGCCAGCATTCACTTCAGACCAAAGAGGGAGCTTATATTTGCGAGCGCCATAACGATAGTAGGCCGCTATGATCAAGCCGAACAGAACCCCGGCAACGACGGCTCCGGTGATCGCCACGACACCGGACCCGCTCACCTTGGACCAAACGAATATCCACATGATGGCTCCCCAGGCGGTGCCAAACCACGCCGCCGTAAAGGCGAAGTTGAAGCCGAAGCTGGCGAAATGCGGTGGTGGCAAGGGCAATCCGAGGCGCCAGAGCAAGCGATAAAGCGGAGGCTCGTAACTGCTTCGCCACATGCCGGTTGCAGCCAGGATGGCCAATGCGGAATCCAGTCTTGACGGGGAGCTCATGGGGTATCTGCACTCGAATTCGCAACCGACCGTTTCATCTGCCGAGCTTAAGGAACCCGTTTGCGTCAGCCAAGTCTTGATATCAGCCAAGTCTTGATATCGAGGGGAGCTGACGTTCAAGGCCTCACCACCAGCACCGAGCACTTGGCGTAGCGCACGACGTGGCCGGCGTTGGAGCCGAGGAAGTAGGTGCGCATCGCCGGGCGGTGCGAGGTCATCACGATCAGGTCGGCGTTGACCTTGGCCGCCTCCTCGAGGATCTCGTGATAGATGCCGCCCTGGCGTACCGTGTAGCTGATGCGCTCGGCCGGGATGCCGGATTCGCGCGCCACGATCGACAGCGCTTCCTCGGCGGTCTCGCGCTGCTGCGCATCGAAATCGGCCGGGACGTATTCGGCGAGCATCACCGGCGTCATCGGCATCACGTTGAGCAGATGCACCGTGCCGCTCCAGGTCTGCGCCAGCGTGGCCGCGGTGGCGATGGCCGGCTTGGCGAGGTCGGTGTCGGCCAGATCGATCGGCACCAGAATCGAGTTGAACATCGAAGGTCCTCCTCTCTGTCCGCCGGCATTACGCGCCGGACCCGACCTGCCTGTCAATCGACCGAGCCGTGCTTGAGCAGCTTGGGCGTGACGAACCTCAGGAGATGGCCGCGGGTGAAGCTGATATCGCCCCAATCGTCGGTGTCGAAATCGAGCACCGCGAGTCCCGCGGTCGGCATGTTGCGCATCAGCTCGTGGCGGGCCTCGGAATCGCCCTCGCCGGTCAGCGCCAGCGCCAGCTCGTGCATGCCGGGATTGTGCCCGACGAGCAGGAGCTGCTTCGGATCATGCGCTGCCGCAAGGCGGATGTGATGCAGCATCTGCATCGGCTCGGCGCCGTAGAGCTCGGGAACGGTCTCGACCTGCGGGGGCGGGACGCGGTCCTTCATTGCCGCGAGCGCGAGGTCCCAGGTCTGCTGCGCCCGAACCGCGGTCGAGACCAGCACCAGCTCCGGCACCGGCGGGTGGCTGGCGATGAAATCGCCGATCATGGCGGCATCCTGGTGCCCGCGCTCGTCGAGACGGCGGTCCTGGTCGCGGCCGGTCGGCGCGTCAGTCTCGGTCTTGGCGTGGCGCAGCAGCATCAATCGGCGCATGGAATTCCGTCTCGAATCGTTCAGGCTGGGTCAGCCTGTACCACGTCTCTTTATCGCCATTAAAAGCGTCATGACGTCCGGCGCAGGGTTCGCTAAGAAAACGCCATGAACGAGACTTCCACAAGCGTGAACGATGACGCGGATGCCGCAGGTGCACACGGCCGCACCAGGCTGAATTTCGACCTCGATGTCGACGTCTGCGTCGTCGGGGCGGGATTGGCCGGCTTGACGGTGGCGTTGTGCGCGGCCCGGCAGGGGGCGAGCGTCGCGGTGCTGGAAGGCCGCCAGGTCGGATGGAACGCATCCGGTCACATGATCGGCACGGTCATGCCCGGGTTCGACCTGCCGCTGCCGGATCTGATCGAGCGCGTCGGGCTCGCGCATGCCCGGGCGCTATGGGCGTTGTCCTGGTCCGGTGCCGAGTTCATCCGCGCCCAGGCCACCGCGGCGATGCCGGGCATCGGACTCAGCGAAGGCGCGCTCGAAGTCTCGAATGTCGACGCCGGCGACGCCTTGATCCGCCGCCTCCAGATGCTGCATGAGGATTTCGACACCGAGGTCGAGGGCTGGCAGGTCGAGCGCGTCAGGACCGAGCTCAAGACCGACCGCTACTTCCATGGCGTCCATTACCCCAAGGCGTTCCAGCTCGACGGCCGCAGGTACGTTCACGCGCTGGCGCGGCTCGCGCACCGGGCCGGGGCAAGGATCTTCGAGGACACGCCGGTGGTCAGCATCGACGCGTCGGGCGTGCGCAAGCGCATCGTGACGCCGTCGGCGCGGATGCGCGCCTCGCACATCGTGCTCGCCGGCAACATCCATCTCGGCGCGCCGCTGCAGAAGCTGTCCGATACGCTGCTGCCGGTGTGGCGCTATGGCGGCGTCACCGCGCCGCTCGGCGAGCGGCTGGCTGATGCGATCGCCTTCCGGGGCTCGGTCAGCGACACCGACGGCATCGATCATTTCCGCGTCGTCGACGGCGACCGGCTGATGTGGGCGAGCCCGGAGACGACCTGGGACGCCCGGCCCAGCGGATTTGCCGCGGCGCTGCAGCGCCGAATCCGCACGGTGTTCCCGCAACTCGGCCGCGTCGAGATCGCCGAGACCTTCGGCGGTGTCACCGGCCAGACCGTGCACGGCATGCCGCAGATCGGCCAGCTCCGCAAAGGCCTGTGGGTTGCGAGCGGCTTCGGCCGGCAGGGCCTCAACACCTCGGCGATGGCCGGGCAGTTGATCGCGCAGGCGATCCTCGCCGGCGACGACCGCTGGAAGCTGTTCTCGCCGTTCGAGTTGGTCTGGGCCGGCGGCGTCAGCGGTCGGGTCGCCGGCCATGTCGTCAATCTGTGGATCCGCGGCCGCGCCGCCGCGGCCGGGACGCTGGCGCGGCACCGCGAGCGCGTCCGCGCGCAGGAGCGTGTGCGCGAGATCAAGGCGGCCGAAGCGCGGCGCCGGGCGGCCGAGCGGCCCGGCTCGCGGCTGCCGCTGCGGCCGCAGCCGTCCGATCTGAACCGCCGTCCCGACGCCGGGGAGGGCTGACACCTCGCAAGAAAGTGAGCCGTCGCGCCCGCGCCCGACGTAACTTCCCGGGATCCCGTCCGTAGATCCGGTAACCCAACGCCGCACGGAGACGTCCATGATCGACCGCCGCATGATGTTCACCACCGCCGCCGGACTGTTCGGCTTCGCCGCCCTGCGCTGGCTCGGCGGTTCCGCGCCGGCCCGCGCCGCCGAGAAGTTCGAGATCGAGAAGACCGAGGCCGAGTGGCGCGCGCAATTGACGCCGCAGCAATACGAGATCCTGCGCGAGGAGGGCACCGAGCGGCCCTGGACCAGCCCGCTGCTGAAGGAGCATCGCAAGGGCACCTTCGCCTGCGCCGGCTGCGACCTGCCGCTGTTCTCCTCCGACACCAAGTTCGACAGCGGCACCGGCTGGCCGAGCTTCTTCAAGCCGCTCGACAATGCCGTGGCGACCCGCCAGGACAAGACCTACGGTATGGTCCGCACCGAGGTGCATTGCCGCCGCTGCGGCGGCCATCTCGGCCATGTGTTCGACGACGGCCCCAAGCCGACCGGCCTGCGCTACTGCATGGACGGGCTCTCGCTCACGTTCCACCCGGCAAATCCGTCGTCGACCTGACAGGAATTTGCGCCAGGATATTCCGGCTCGTCCGTTCAAGGCTCGATGGGGGTCTTCAGGACGCGCCGGTAGCCGTGACGAGCGGCCGCGCCGGAGCGCGATTTGGCGCGTCCGGCCCGGCAAGAACTGCCGGCTCGGCAATTGTTCACCAGTTTTGACGCCGGTTTTTTTACGTTGTTGTTTTACAACGCGCTGATTTCAAAGCATTTTCTCATCTGGCACAGCGATTGCGACAGCTCTCCACGAAACGCGGTGCGGGCCGACCCGCCACCGGCATCACAGTGGAGAGATTGGTATGGGTATCTTCGACGCGATGAACACTTCGGTGAGCGGTCTGTCCGCTCAATCATTCGCGCTGCAGAATATTTCCGGTAACATCGCGAACGCGTCGACCGTCGGCTACAAGGGCATCGGCACCAGCTTCGAAGACCTCATTCCCAACGCGACCAACCCGACGCGCCAGAACGCCGGCGGCGTCACCGCCTTCGCCAAGGCCACCATCACCACCCAGGGCACCGTCTCGACGTCCTCGGTCGCCACCAACATGGCGATCAACGGCGACGGCTTCTTCAACGTGCAGAAGGCCTCCTCGGTCGTCGACAACGTGCCGGTCTTCACCGGCGTCACCAACTACACCCGCCGCGGCGACTTCCAGCTCAACGCCAACGGCAACCTGATCAACGGCGCCGGCTATTACCTGATGGGCGTTGCGGTCGATCCGAAGACCGGCAACGCCACCGGCAACGTGCCGACCGTGCTGCAATTCGCCAACAATTTCGTGCCGGCGCAGGCGACCACCGCAATCCAGTACGCGGCCAACCTGCCGACGCAGCCGAAGACCGCCGCCAGCGGCAACGCTGCGACCGGCACGCTGGTCGCGGCCGGCGGCCTCAACTCGGCCGACCTCTCCAACGTGCCGCTGCCGGTCGGCACCAATTTCTACGCCGACTCCACCGTCACCGGCGCCACCGCCGTGAACAAGGTGCCGGCGCAGATCACGACCTCGACATTGTTGAGCGGCGCCAGCGGCGATTCGATCTCGAGCAATTTCACCACCGGCGACACCATCACCATGACCGGCAGCGCCGGCGACGTCGTCACCTTCACCTTCGTCGCCTCCGGCGCCTCGGGTACCCAGATCAATGTCGGCGACTCCGTCGGCACGCTGCTGGCGAAGATCGCGGCCGTCACCGGCGTGCAGCCGACCATCACCGCCGGCAAGATCACGCTGCATTCCGGCAGCGGCGAGGACTGGAACTTGAGCAGTGCCTCGCCGGGTTTCACCGCGCTCGGCCTCACGTCACCCGTGGCACTGACGCGCACGGCGAGTCCCGGCACCGGCATCGTGATCGGCAACGATCTCACCAACTTCAACAACGAGACGATCTCGGGCGGCGCGGTCACGGCCTACAACTCGTCGGGCACGCCGGTGAACGTGCAGCTGCGCTGGGGCAAGGTCGACAGCTCGACGCTCGGCACGGGCCACAAGGACACCTGGAACCTGTTCTACCAGACCAACTCCAGCGCCACTGGCTCGACCGTGGCCTGGCAGAACGTCGGCACCAATTTCACGTTCGCCTCCGACGGCTCGCTGGTGTCGCCGACGACCTCCAACATCTCCATTCCCAACGTCGTGGTCGACGGCACCACGCTCGGCACCGTCAGCCTCAACATCTCCTCGGGCGCGCTGACGCAATATGCGAGCACGATCGGCTCGGCGACGATCAACCAGATCAATCAGAACGGCTTCGCCGCCGGCCAGCTGCAGTCGGTCGCCGTCAACAACAGCGGCGTCGTCACCGGCACCTTCTCCAACGGCCAGACCATCAACCTGGCGCAGGTCACGCTGTCGCACTTCAACGGCACCAACTACCTGAAGGCGCTCGACGGCGGCGCCTACGAGGCGACCGACCAGTCCGGCCAGGCCATCATCGGCGCGACCGGCAAGATCTCGGGCGGCTCGCTGGAAGGCTCCAACACCGACATCGCCGACGAGTTCACCAAGCTGATCGTGACCCAGCAGGCCTATTCGGCCAACACCAAGGTGATCACGACGGCCAATTCGATGGTGCAGGATCTTCTGAACGTGCTGCGCTGATCGCGCTGAGACGTGGCAGTTGAATTGACATAAGGCTACCGAACATGGGTTTGAGTTCTGCCCTCGCCACCGCGATGTCCGGCCTGCGCTCGACGCAGGCCGCGCTCTCGATCATCTCATCGAACGTCGCCAACGCGAACACGCCCGGCTACGTCGCGCAGAACCCGAACCAGATCGAGGTCGCCAGCGGCGGCTTCGGCTCGACGGTGACGACGACGGGCGTCAACCGTCAGCTCGACTTGTTCGTCCAGAACCAGCTCCGCACCGAGACCTCGGGTGGGACCTATGCCAATCAGATGGCCAACATCCTGAGCCAGCTGCAGACCGTGTATGGTACGCCCGGCGGCAGCGGCACGCTCGAGACGGCGCTGAACAATTTCACCACGGCGCTGCAGTCGCTGTCGAACAATCCGAGCAACCAGTCGGCGCAGTCGGTGGCGCTGTCGGCGGCGCAGGGCGTGGCGCTGCAGCTCAACGCGACCACCAAGGGCATCCAGACCCTGCGCACCAATGTCGAGCAGGACATCGGCAATTCGGTCACGCAGGCCAACGCGGCGATCAAGCAGATCGCGACGCTCAACACGCAGCTGCAGGGCCTCGACAGCTCCGACCCGCTGGCGGCGACCCTGCAGGACCAGCGCGACAACGCGATCAACACGCTTGCCAAATATGTCGACATCCGCGTCGTGTCCGACCCGACCAACGGCACGAGCATATTCACCAATTCGGGCATCCAGCTGGTCGGCGCGGGCCTCAGCTCCGAGTTCACCTTCTCGTCGCCGGGGACGCTCGACGCCACCTCGCTCTACAACAGCGATCCGACCAAGACCGGCGTCGGGCAGCTCAACATCAAGCTGTCGAACGGCGTGTCGCTCGACGTCGTGTCGAACAATCTCCTGAACTCGGGTCAGATCGCGGCCGACCTCAAGCTGCGCGACCAGACCCTGGTGCAGGCGCAGACCCAGGTCGACCAGCTCGCGGCGACGATGGCCTCGGCGCTGTCCGACAAGACCACGGCGGGTACCGCGGTGGCGGGACCTCCGGCCGGCTTCGACGTCTCGACCAGCGGGCTGCTGGCGGGCAACACCATCAACCTGACCTACACGGATTCGAGCAACGTCCAGCGCCAGGTCAAGATCGTCAACGTCAACGATCCCGCGGCGCTGCCGCTGAAGAACGCCTCCGGCGCCAACCCGTCCTATGTCGGCGTCGACTTCTCGCTCGGCATGGCCTCGGTGGTGTCGCAGCTCAACAGCGCGCTCGGTGGCGCGCATCTGCAGTTTTCCAATCCCTCCGGCACCACGCTGCGGATCACCGATGACGGCACCAGCCAGGCGGCGGTCAAGGCGGCCTCGGCCACCACCACGGTGCAGACGCTCGCCAGCGGCAACGCGCAACTGCCGGTTTTCACTGACGGCGGCGCGCTCTACACCGGCGCAATCACCTCGACCGGCTCGCAGATGACGGGGCTCGCGGGACGGCTCAACGTCAACCCGGCATTGCTGAACGATCCGACCAAGCTGTCGACCTACTCGACCTCGCCGCAGACCGCGGCCGGCGACGCGACGCGACCGGACTTCCTGTTCGCGCAGCTCACCTCGGCGACCTTCAGCTACTCGCCAACCACCGGCCTCGGCTCGGCGGCGCAGCCATTCCAGGGCACGGTGTCCGGCTATCTGCAGCAGTTCGTCAGCCAGCAGGGCAGTGCCTCGACGCTGGCGACCCAGCTCAGCCAGGGCCAGGCCGTCGTGGTCAGCACGCTGAAGGAGAAGTTCCAGGGCACGGCGGGGGTCAACATGGACAGCGAGATGTCCAACCTGATCCAGGTCCAGAACACCTATGCGGCCAACGCCCATATCATGTCGGTCGTGCAAAGCATGATGCAGAGCCTGCTCCAGGCATTTTAGTGAGGCGCGTGTAAGATGTCGATCAGCAGTGTCAACTACGGAAATTCTCTGCTCGGCCTGTCCGTGCGGAACATCTCGAACCAGCTCGCGGACCTTTCCACGCAGCTCTCGAGCGGCGTCAAGGCGAACAACTACGCCGGCATGGGCCCCGACGAGGGCTTCGCGATCGCGGCGCGGGCGCAGCTCTCGAACATCTCGGCCTTCACGCTGACGATGACCCACGTCAATACCGTGATCGGCGCGGTCAATACCTCGCTGCAGTCGCTGTCCAAGATTCATGACCAGGTCCAGAGTGGCGCCTCGGCGACGCCGCAGAACCTGACCAGCACCGGCCAGACCACGGGACAATTGACGGCGCTGTCCAACCTGTCGGCCATCACCGGCATCCTCAACACCCAGGTCGGCGATCGCTACATCTTCTCCGGCAGCGCCACCGACCGGCCGGCGATCGCATCGGCCGACGACATCCTGAACGGCACCACGACGCAGGCCGGCCTGAAGCAGGTCATCGCCGAGCGGCAGCAGGCCGATCTCGGGCTCAACGGTCTCGGGCGTCTGAACCTGTCGGCGTCGGCCACGATGCCGATCACGCTGGCGGAGGACGTCGCCGGCTCTCCGTTCGGCTTCAAGCTGAGCGGCGTCACCTCGTCGCTGACCAATGCCACGGTGACCGGACCGTCCGGCTCGCCCGCGGGCATCTCGGTCGATCTCACCGCCGGCAATCCGAATGCGGGCGACCAGATCAGCTTCACCTTCAAGCTGCCCGACGGCACCTCGGAATCGATCAAGCTGACGGCGTCCACCACGACGCCGGCGCCGACCAATACGTTCGCCATCGGCGCCACGCCGGCGGCCACCTCCGCCAATCTCAATGCGGCGCTCAACACGGCGCTGTCGACGCTGGCCAATACCTCGCTGACCGCCGCCTCGGCGGTCGTCGCCGGTGACAACTTCTTCAACACGGCGAGCGCCGTGTCGGGAACGGTGGTCAACAACAAGCTCGCAACGCCGGCGCCGATCACGGGAGCGACGCTGCTGTCGGGCGGGGCGGGCTCCGACTCGATCGCGACCAGCTTTGCGACCGGCGACACCATCACCGTCAACGGGCAGACGCTGACCTTCGTCGCCTCCGGCGCCAGCGGCAACAACCAGATCAATGTCGGCGACAGCGTGCAGACGCTGCTGTCGAAGATCGATACGCTCAGCGGCACGTCGACGCCGTCGACGGTCAGCGGCGGCGTGATCACCTTGCGCACCAACGACGCCGCCGGCTTCTCGGTGTCGAGCTCGAACGCGGGTGCGTTCGGGGCGCTCGGCTTCTCCGGCACCGTGACGGCGCCGACGCCGCCGTTGCGCGTCTCCGGCTCGCCGCTGGGATCGGCGACCAGCCTCGTCAACGGTTCGGCCAACACCGTCGCCTGGTACACCGGCAACAGCGGTCCCGGCTCGGCGCGGTCGAGCGCGAGCATCCGGATCGACACGGCGCAGAGCATTCAGTTCGGCGCCCAGGGCAACGAGTTCGCGATCCGCAACCTCGTGCAGCAGACCGCGGTCTATGCCGCCGTCAACACGCCGCCAGCGGGAGCAAATGCTCCGCAGCAGATCGGTGCGCTCAGCCAGCGCATCGCCGCCAACCTGACGCCGCAGCTCGGCCAGCAGGCGATCTCGGATATCCAGACCGAGTTCGCCAACGCCCAGACCACGATGAAGGACGCCACGGCGCGCCAGACCCAGGCCAAGGCGGCGATGCAGGCCATGGTCGACCAGACCGAGGGCATCTCGCAGCAGGAGGTGGCGAGCCAGATCCTGCAGCTGCAGACCAACCTCCAGGCGTCCTACCAGACGACGGCGATGCTGGCCCAGTTGACGCTGGTGAAATATCTGTAGCGCCCCGGGGGCGGCGGTTAGGTTTTCGTTAACCACGTCTCTTTAGCTTTTGTTCAGATCTGGGGCGAGAGCCTCTTTGTCTGGAGGCGGACGTGAGTGACGGAACCGACGAGCGCATTCATCTGGTGGTCGCGACACCATGCTTCGGCGGCCAGGTGTCGAGCATCTATGCGAGCTCGATCTTCGCCCTGCAGCGCGAGTTGCGCGCCGCGTCCAACGTCGACCTCACCGTCCACATGCGCGACGGCGATGCGCTGATCACCCGTGCCAGGGCCAATCTCGTCACCCTGTTCCTCAACGATCCCTCGGCCACGCATCTGCTCTTCGTCGATGCCGACATCGGCTTCACGCCGAAGCAGGTGTTCCGGCTGATCGCGTCCGGCGGCGACATGGTCGCCGGCGTCTATCCGGTCAAGAAGGTCAACTGGAACAAGGCGCGCCGCGCCATCAATTCCAACCGCATGGACGTGCCGGCGGCATCGCTCGACTACGTGCTGGAGATCGACAATCCGGATCACGTTGCGGTGGTCAACGGCTTCACCCGCGTGCGCTATGCCGGCACCGGCTTCCTGATGGTCCGCCGCCGCGTCATCGAGACGATGATCGCGCATCCGGCCTACGCGCCGCTGCAGTTCTTCCGCGAGCATTCGCAGGATGCGCTGGCCGGCAGTCCGAACCGCTTCGCGCTGTTCGAATGCATGATCGACCCGGCGACCGGGACCTATCTCAGCGAGGATTTCGCGTTCTGCAGGCGATGGACCGATCTCGGCGGCGAGATCTGGGCCGATCTCGACAGCCGGCTCGATCACGTCGGTCCGTCCGTGTTTCACGGCAATGTCGCCTCGCAATTCGCGTCGGCGGTGGCGGTTCCCACCGCCGCTGCGGCCGACGCAGCCTGACGATCCGCGCGATGACCCCGGCGGTAACCCGGTCGCAGATATCCCAGTCATCCCGGATCGACCGGCGCGAGCAGGGCGCCGCGACCGGACTGCGCGATCTCTTTGCCTTGCTCGGCGATCTCCTGATCGATGGCGGCGATACCCGCCTGGCGCTCGATCGCCCCTGGGGCCGCAACGTCTATGGCTGCGGTCCGTCGCCCGAACCCGATGTGCTGTGCTTCGCATCGAGCACGGCTTCGCCGATTTCAGAACGCGCCTATGCGCGCGTCGAGCTGGCGCGCGAGCAGCTGATGCATGCGGCGATCTCGCTCGGCCTCGACGCCGCGCTCGACCGGCGCACCGAGGAGATGCGCTGCGAATTGCGCGGATATCTCGGCCTTGCCGACGAGATCGACATCGTGTTCTCGCCGTCCGGCACCGACTCGCAACTGCATGCGCTGGCGCTGGTGCGGGCGGTGCTGGGCGAGGCCGTCACGAGCATCGTCGTCGGCAGCGACCAGACCGGAAGCGGCACCGCCGCGAGCGCCCGGGGACACCATTTCAGCACGCGGACGGCGAACGGTCTGGCGGTGCGGACGAACACGCCGATCGAGGGGCTCTCGGGCGACGCCGTGTCGCTGCCGCTGCTCGACGGCGCATCGATGCAGCCGCGCGTTGATATCGATGCCGAGATGCTCGGCAGCGTCGAGGCGCTGGCGCGAAGGGGCCGTGGCGTCCTGCTGCAGGTCATGGATTCCTCCAAGCTCGGCTGGCGCGCGCCGGACATGGCCTGCCTGGACGAGGTGGCGCAGCGCTGGCCGGGGCGCGTGCAGGTCGTCGTCGATGCCTGCCAGATGCGGCTCGGCGCGGCGCGGCTGCGCGATCATCTCGAACGCGGCCATCTGGTGCTCGTCACGGGCTCGAAGTTCTTCGGCGGGCCCGCCTTCAGCGGCGCGCTGCTGGTGCCCGCGGCCGCATCGGCTGCGCTGCGCTGCGGACATCCGATCGCGCCCGGCCTGTTCGACTATGTCAATCGCAGCGATTGGCCGCTCGCCTGGACGGATCTGCGCGCGCGCACGGCGCCGCGCGCCAATATCGGCCAGTGGCTGCGCTGGGAGGCCGCGCTGGAGGAGATCGCCGCGTATCACGCCGTGCCCGAGACGTTCCGCCGGATGGCGATCCGGCAGCTCGGCGAGTCCATCGAAAGCCTGCTGATGCTGTCGCCGGTGCTGCGTCCGATCGCCGCCCGCGCGCCTGCGCCGGATGGGAGCGATGGCGAGTTCGGCTTTCCCACCATCTTCCCGTTCGCGCTCCAGCGTGACGGCGGCCCGCTCGGCCTCGGTGAGACGCAGGCGGTGTATCGCGCGCTGCAGCGCGATCTCGGCAGCCGCTTCACTGGACGCGCAGCCGAGATTGCCGCGCGCCAGTGCCTGATCGGCCAGCCGGTGCGGATTGAACGCGCGGGCGAGGCGCCGTCGGCCGCGCTGCGGCTGTGCATCGGCGCGCGCCAGGTGACAGACGCATGGTGCGACGACGTCACCGCGGCCCGGGTCAATCTCGAATCCGACATCGACCGCGTCGCCGACATCGTTGCCAAAACAGAGCTGCTCGTATCGGATCTGAGCAGCCAGGATCTCAGGGACATCTGCAATGCCGACTGATTTGCTCGCGCTGGCCGACGCCACCGACGCAGGATGTGCCGACCGGATCGGCATGGCCAAGCTCGCCAAGGCCGCCTTCGACGGCCAGGACCTGAAACCGATGTGGGCCGCCTTGCTCGCCAAGCTGCTCGACGGCCGCGCGGAGCCGGGCGAGGGGCTCGATCTCGCGCTGATCGCGCAGCTCATCGGCGAGAAATCGTCCGGGCTCGCGATCCAGCACGACGTTCTGCAGTCGCAGCAGCTCTACCGCGTTGCCTGCAACAGCGCGACGCCGCGGCTGCGCGTGCTCGCGCTCGCGGCGGCCACCGACATGGGCAGCAACACGCCGATCGAATTCCTGCTCGAGGACACCGACTTCGAGCTGCTGCTGCTCTATGTCGTTCCGGGCGCGGACCTGCTGGCGCCTTTGCCCGCTCATGACGTCGCCATCGTCATCGCGTCCGATTCCGAGGATTGTCAGCACGCGCTGCGCGAGATCGATGCCGTCGCGGCGCGCTGGCCGCGTCCGCTGCTGAATCCGCCGGAGCGGATCTGGCATCTCGATCGCGACAAGCTGCATGCGCGGCTCGCCGGCATCGACGGGCTCACCATTCCGGCGACCATTCCCGTCGACCGCGAGCGCCTGATCGGGATCGCCGACGAGCGCGAATGGATCACGGACGTCGACCACTCGCTCGCCTTCCCGGTCATCGTGCGGCCGCGCGGCTCGCATGCCGGCGTCGGCCTGGAGAAGGTCGACGAGCCGCTCGAGCTGTCGCTCTATCTCGACGAACGCAGCGAGCAGGAGTTCTTCGTCTCGCGCTTCGTCGACTATGCCAGCGAGGACGGGCAGTTCCGCAAGTACCGCATCGTGTTCGTCGACGGCACGGCCTACGCCTGCCACATGGCGATCGCGCGACGCTGGGACATCTGGTACCTCAACGCCAACATGGCCGGCAGCGAGAGCAAGCGCCTCGAAGAGGCGACCTTCATGCAGACCTTCGACATCGGCTTCGGCCGCCGTCATCGCAGCGTGCTCGATGCGATCGCCGCGCGCGTCGGTCTCGACTATTTCATCATCGACTGCGCCGAGACCAGGGACGGCACGCTGCTGGTGTTCGAGGCCGACAATACGGCCGTCGTCCACAACATGGATTCGCCGGAGGTCTTCCCCTACAAGCCGCCGCAGATGCAGAAGATCTTCGCGGCCTTCGCGGCCATGATCGAGAAGCGCGCCGCGTCGCGGGCGGAGCAGGCGGCGTGACCGCCGGGCTGCGCATCGATCCTGCGTCGCGGACGGCGGAGACGCTCGATCCGCAACATTGGGACGAGATGCGCGCGCTCGGTCATCGCATGCTCGATGACATGATCGACTATGTCGCCGATATCCGCGACCGGCCGGTGTGGCAGCCGATGTCGCCGACGACACGGCAGAGCTTCCGCAGCGCGCTGCCGCATGCGCCGACCGATCTCGCCGAGGTCTATCGCGATTTCAGCGAGCTCGTCGTTCCCTACGCGACCGGCAACGTGCATCCTGGATTCATGGGCTGGGTGCATGGCGGCGGCACCGTGGTCGGCATGCTCGCCGAGATGCTGGCTGCCGGATTGAACGCCAATCTCGGCGGCCGCGACCACGCGCCGATCGAGGTCGAGCGGCAGGTCGTCGACTGGACGCGTCAGTTGTTCGGCTTTCCGGCAAGCGCCAGCGGCATCTTCGTCACCGGCACCTCGATGGCCAACCTGATGGCGGTGCTGGTCGCTCGCCGCAACGCGCTCGGCGCGTCGGTTCGCTCGGCGGGTCTCGGTGAGGAGGGGCGGCGCTTGCGCGCCTACACGTCGAAGGCGGCGCATGGCTGCATCGCCAAGGCGATGGACATCTGCGGACTGGGCAGCGACGCGCTCGGCTGCATCGCGGTGGATGCCGCACATCGCATCGACGTCGGCGAGCTGCGGACCGCGATCGCGCGCGATCGCGCCGTGGGACTGCATCCGTTTCTCGTCGTCGCCTCGGCGGGCACCGTCGATATCGGCGCCATCGACGACCTCGCTGATATTTCCGAGCTCTGCCGTGCCGAGGGGCTCTGGTTTCACGTCGACGGCGCCTTCGGTGCGCTCGCGATGCTGTCAGCGGAGCTCGCACCGAAGCTCGCCGGCATCGAACAGGCGGATTCGATTGCGCTGGATTTTCACAAGTGGGGGCAGGTGCCCTACGATGCGGGCTTCCTGCTGGTGCGCGATGGCACCAAGCATCGCGACGCCTTCGCCTCGCCGGCCGCCTATCTGCGCCGGGAAACCCGTGGTCTCGCGGCGGGCGCCGAGTGGCCCTGCGATCTCGGTCCTGATCTGTCGCGCGGCTTCCGGGCGTTGAAGACATGGTTCACGCTGAGGACGTTCGGCACGAATGCGCTCGGCGCCGTGATCGCGCGAAGCTGCGAGCTCGCGCGCCATCTGGAGGCGCGGGTGCGCGCCGAGCCCGAGCTCGAGCTGCTGGCGCCGGTCAATCTCAACATCGTCTGCTTCCGCTATCGTGCCGACGATGCCGATGCACTCAACGGCGAGATCGTCGCCGACATCCACGAATCCGGCCTCGCCGCGCCGTCGACCACGATGCTCGACGGACGGCTGGCGATCCGTGCCGCGATCGTCAATCATCGCACCGGGACGAGCGACATCGACCGGCTGATTGCGGCGGTCCTCATGTTCGGCCGCCAGCGCGCGGCCGGTCTCACGCCGTTGATCGAGGTCGATGCGCCGCCGCTGGCGCTCTGAGCGCAAATCGCATCTCGGCGTCGTCCGCTGGTTGATGACGACCGCCGGCAGAATGTCGCCGCGCGTCGAAACCTTTCCAAAGGTGGTTGACGCGTTGTGAACGACGGGCGCGTTTGTTGAATCAACGAGCCTTTTCAAAGGGCGTTCTTGCGCGATGACGCGGCAATGAGCCGCGCCGATGCGCCTGTTCCGCTGATTGAGGCGGCTGCGCACCACAACCCTTCAGCGTTTGTTAGCCACTGCCATTCACCGTGACGCCCGTCGTCCGGGGTCGTTCAAATCGACCTGGGCTGCACCCCGATCTCGAAGGGATCGGGGTTTATTTCACACCAGAAGGGTATGAAAATGTCAGGTATCGTCCTCTCGGCGTCGGTGCGCCAGAATTTGCTGTCGCTTCAGTCGACGGCTCAGCTCCTCGCCACCACCCAGAACAATCTCTCCACGGGCAAGAAGGTCAACTCGGCGCTCGACAATCCGACCAACTTCTTCACCGCCCAGGGTCTCGACAACCGCGCTTCCGACATCTCCAATCTGCTCGACGGCATCGGCAACGGCGTGCAGGTGCTGCAGGCCGCCAACACCGGCATCACCTCGCTGCAGAAGCTCGTCGACAGCGCCAAGTCGATCGCCAACCAGGTTCTGCAGAGCGCGGTGGGCTACTCCACCAAGTCGAGCGTGACCTCGGCGGCTCTGACCGGGGCGACCGCCACCGACCTGCTCGGCTCCAGCTCGACGGCTGTGACCGGCTCGGTCGTGAACAACGACAATACCTCGAGCGCGGTGGCGATCACCGGCTCGACCAAGCTGTCGGGCACGGCAGGCACCGCGTCGAACAACCTCGCCTCCGGCATCACCTCCGGTGAGACGCTGGTCGTCAACGGCACCACCTTCACCTTCATCACCGGCACGTCCTCGACGGGCACCAACATCGGCATCGGCGACAGCGTCAGCAACCTGCTGTCGGCGATCCAGACCCAGACCGGCGTCACCGCGTCGATCACCGCGGGTGCGATCACCCTGACGCCGCCGGCGGCGGGATTGACGCTCTCGGGCAGCACCGGCACCTTGGGCAAGCTCGGGCTGACTGCTGTCGGCGACGGCTTGTCAGGTCAGACCTTGACGGTCGGCGCCACAGGAGGTGGCACGGCGACCAGCATCACGTTCGGTCTAGGGACAGGACAGGTCAAGTCGCTGAACGATCTCAACGCGAAGCTCGCAGCCAACAACCTGCAGGCCTCGATCGATTCGTCGACCGGCAAGATCACCCTCAGCACGACCAACGACGCGGCGTCCGCCACGATCGGCGCGATCGGCGGTACGTCGGCTGCATCCAGCCAGGCCTTCAACGGTCTGACGGCGGCGGCTCCGGTGGCGGATGTGACCGCGCAGACGCAGCGCGCGAGCCTGGTCTCGCAGTACAACAACGTGCTGGCGCAGATCAATACGACCGCGAGCGATGCGTCGTTCAACGGTGTCAACCTGCTGAACGGCGATACGCTGAAGCTGACCTTCAACGAAAACGGCAAGTCGACGCTGTCGATCACCGGCGTGACCTTCAACTCCGCGGGGCTCGGGCTGACGACCCTGACCTCGGGCACCGACTTCCTCGACAACAACTCGGCGAACAAGGTCATCGGCGTGCTCACCACCGCCAGCTCCACGCTGCGCAACGAGGCCTCGACGCTGGGTTCGAACCTGTCGGTGGTGCAGATCCGTCAGGACTTCAACAAGAACCTGATCAACGTGCTGCAGACCGGCTCGTCGAACCTGACGCTGGCCGACACCAACGAGGAAGCGGCCAACAGCCAGGCGCTGTCGACCCGCCAGTCGATCGCGGTGTCCGCGCTGTCGCTCGCCAACCAGTCGCAGGCGAGCGTGCTGCAGCTGCTGCGCTGATCCGCAAGCATCGCATCTCGACGACCAGGGCGGCGGGGGAAACCCCGCCGCCTTTTTATCGGAGGAAAGGTCCGACATTGCTGCGGCGTAGCTTGGCGAGCGCGCAAAAATCGGAAAGCCCGGTCTCGCGACTGGCGAGCCGGGCCTTTCGATGTCGGGTGAGGAGACGAAAGCTCAGGCCGCCGAGCTCACCGGCTTGTCCTGCTGTTCGGCTTCAGCCTGCTCGATCAGCTTCTTCTCGTAGGCGACGAGCTTCTTGGCTTCCTTCAGCGCCTGGTAGAGATCGCCGTTGAGGATATGACCGTTGATCGCCTCGATAATCGGCCAGGCGCTCGGCACCGTGGTGATGATGTCGCGCAGCAGGTTGAAATAGGTGCCGTGATCCGCGTCTGCCCCCGGCGAGATGTACATCAGCTGGACCGCAAGATAGACGAGCTTGGCCGGCGTGTCGGCCGTCTCCGGCGTCAGGATGTCCTTCTCGCGCAGGATCGGAATGTTCTCGCCGTCGATCAGGAGGCGCGCGCGCTGATCGGTGTTGGTGATCACGCAGGAGCCGATGATGATGCGCTCATGCGGCTTCAGTTCGACTTTCAGGGCCATTCTCATTCTCCGTTGCCGCAATCGGCGTGGCGCCGAACCTGCTGCGTCGAGGCCGATGACGGGTCCAGCTGCCAGTCTAGATCGCGCGGGGAGTCTGCGCGCTCGATCGGTCGGTGCGCAGCAATCCTTTCCGATCATGGTTAACGGACGGTAAACGGCCGCGCCCGCCTGGCGAATATACGGTGTTTTCAAGGTGATCCGCGGCGAATCGCCGATGCGCGGCCGTGCCGATGCCACGCATCGGGGACCGCGAGCGGTCGTGACTTCACTGTTTGTTAGCCGCTCGCATTTACCTTAACGCCCGTCGCCCGGTGGTGCAGTCACCGACGGGCTTCGCCTTGATCCTGAATGGATCGGGCCGTTTGTTTCACACCAGAAGGGTATGAAAATGTCAGGTATTGTTCTCTCGGCGTCGGTGCGTCAGAATCTGCTCTCGCTTCAGTCGACGGCTCAGCTCCTCGCCACCACCCAGAACAATCTCTCCACGGGCAAGAAGGTCAACTCGGCGCTCGACAATCCGACCAACTTCTTCACCGCCCAGGGTCTCGACAACCGCGCTTCCGACATCTCCAATCTGCTCGACGGCATCGGCAACGGCGTGCAGGTGCTGCAGGCCGCCAACACCGGCATCACCTCGCTGCAGAAGCTCGTCGACAGCGCCAAGTCGATCGCCAACCAGGTTCTGCAGAGCGCGGTGGGCTACTCCACCAAGTCGAGCGTGACCTCGGCGGCTCTGACCGGGGCGACCGCCACCGACCTGCTCGGCTCCAGCTCGACGGCTGTGACCGGCTCGGTCGTGAACAACGACAATACCTCGAGCGCGGTGGCGATCACCGGCTCGACCAAGCTGTCGGGCACGGCAGGCACCGCGTCGAACAACCTCGCCTCCGGCATCACCTCCGGTGAGACGCTGGTCGTCAACGGCACCACCTTCACCTTCATCACCGGCACGTCCTCGACGGGCACCAACATCGGCATCGGCGACAGCGTCAGCAACCTGCTGTCGGCGATCCAGACCCAGACCGGCGTCACCGCGTCGATCACCGCGGGGGCGATCACCCTGACGCCGCCAGCGGCGGGATTGACGCTCTCGGGCAGCACCGGCACCTTGGGCAAGCTCGGGTTGACTGCTGTCGGCGACGGCTTGTCAGGTCAGACCTTGACGATCGGCGCCACAGGAGGTGGCACGGCGACGAGTGTCACGTTCGGTCTAGGGACAGGGCAGGTCAAGTCGCTGAACGATCTCAACGCGAAGCTCGCGGCGAACAACCTGCAAGCCTCGATCGATACCACCGGCAAGATCTCGATCACCACGACCAACGACGCGGCTTCGGCCACGATCGGTGCGATCGGCGGTACGTCGGCTGCATCCAGCCAGGCCTTCAACGGTCTGACGGCGGCGGCGCCGGTGGCGGATGCGACCGCGCAGACGCAGCGCGCGAGCCTGGTCTCGCAGTACAACAACGTGCTGGCGCAGATCAACACGACCGCGGCCGACGCCTCGTTCAACGGTGTCAACCTGCTGAACGGCGATACGCTGAAGCTGACCTTCAACGAGAACGGCAAGTCGACGCTCTCGATCACCGGTGTGACCTTCAACACTGGCGGTCTTGGCCTGTCGAACCTCACCTCGGGCACCGACTTCCTCGACAACAACTCGGCGAACAAGGTGATCACCCTGTTGAACTCGGCGAGCTCGACGCTGCGGTCGGAAGCCTCCACGCTGGGTTCGAACCTGTCGGTGGTGCAGATCCGTCAGGACTTCAACAAGAACCTGATCAACGTGCTGCAGACCGGCTCGTCGAACCTGACGCTGGCCGACACCAACGAGGAAGCGGCCAACAGCCAGGCGCTGTCGACCCGTCAGTCGATCGCGGTGTCCGCGCTGTCGCTCGCCAACCAGTCGCAGGCGAGCGTGCTGCAGCTGCTGCGCTGATCCACAAGCATCGCATCTCGACGACCAAGGCGGCGGGGGAAACCCCGCCGCTTTTTTTCGCCTGGTTTGGCCGTCCGGCCCGTATCAATACTGGTCTGGAACCGGACGCGAGTGGAGCCTAGGATCGCAACCAGTCGTTAAGCAAGAAATTTAAAGTGCCATTAACCATGTTTTAAAAGTGGGTGGACTAGAACCCCCTGGTGAATAACTAGGAAGGTTTCACACACATGTCCGGTATCGTTCTCTCGGCTTCGGTTCGCCAAAACCTGCTGGCGCTGCAAAACACCGCATCGCTGCTGGCCACGACTCAAAACAACCTGGCCACCGGCAACAAGGTCAACACGGCGCTCGATAACCCCACCGAATTCTTCACCTCGCAATCGCTCAACAACCGCGCGAGCGACATTGCGAATCTGCTCGACAGCATCGGCAACGGTGTCCAGGTTCTCCAGGCTGCGAATACCGGTCTCACCTCACTTCAGAAGCTTGTCGACAGCGCCAAATCGATCGCAAGCCAAGTGCTTCAGGCGCCGACGGGATACACTACCAAGTCGAGCGTGACCTCCGCGGTCATCTCAGGGGCGACGGCGAACAACCTGCTCGGCAGCTCCTCAAACAATTTCGTGACCGGCAGCACGGTCAACAACGACAACCTCAGCTCGGCCGTTGCAATCACCGGATCCACCAGGCTGTCGGGTACGGCGAGCTCGACCTCGAACGACCTGGCGAGCAGCGTCACCACCGGCGATACGCTCGTGGTCAACGGTGTCGTGTTCACCTTCGTGGCCGGCTCGGTCTCGGCCGGTACCAATATCGGCGTCGGCGACACCGTCAGCAACCTCTTGGCTGCCATCGATTCGGTGACCGGAGCCACCGCAACGCCGTCCACGGTGGCAGCGGGCAAGATCCAGCTGGCGACAGGCACGGCGCAGGATCTGACAGTATCGGGCACGGCCCTGGCCAAGCTCGGATTGACCGCCGGCACGACCACACGAAATCCGCCAGCCTTGACAGGACAGACGTTGACAATTGCCTCGACAGGGGGCGGCGTCGCAACGAACATAACGTTCGGCACAGGTGCTTCGCAGATCTCGACGCTGGCACAGCTCAATACGGCGCTCGCGGCCAACAACCTGCAGGCCAGCCTGAGCACGACGGGCCAGCTTACGATCCTCACCACCAACGAAGCGGCATCGTCGACGATCGGCGCGGTCGCCGGCTCTTCGACCGCGGCCAGCATGGCCTTCAACGGCGTGACGGCCTCGACCCCGGTGGCCGACACCAACTCTCAGACGACGCGTGCCGGCCTGATCGCGCAGTACAACAACGTCCTGGCGCAGATCAACACCACGGCGCAAGACGCCTCGTTCAACGGCATCAACCTGCTCAACGGCGACACGCTCAAGTTGGTGTTCAACGAGACCGGACGGTCCACGCTGAACATCACCGGCGTGACCTTCAACAGCACCGGTCTCGGCCTGTCGGCGCTGGTGGTCGGAAGCGACTTCCTCGACAGCAACTCGGCCAACAAGGTGCTCACGACCTTGAACAGTGCATCGACCGCGATCCGCTCTGAAGCGTCGTCGCTCGGTTCGAACCTCTCGATCGTGCAGATCCGTCAGGACTTCAACAAGAACCTGATCAACGTGCTGCAGACCGGCTCGTCGAACTTGACCTTGGCCGACACCAACGAGGAGGCGGCCAACAGCCAGGCGCTGTCGACGCGCCAGTCGATCGCAGTCTCCGCGCTCGCGCTGGCCAATCAGTCGCAGGCGAGCGTGCTGCAGCTGCTGCGCTGACGCGCGAACGTACCGGAATAATATCTCATCGAAGCGGCGGGCCATGCCCGCCGCTTCTGCGTTAGGCTATGCCGAGCGTGCCGGCACTGGTCTCCGTTCGATGTCGGGGCAGTGAGTCAGCTCTGTGAGAACGCCGTTGTTCGTGTAGTTCGCGCCGCTCGGGCGGGATGAACAACGTACGAGCTTCGTCCGGACATTTTGAATCACCGCGTTCGCAAGAAATTAAGAGGTGCACCAAACAAAGCGATTTCCGGTGCTCCGTGACGCTACGAAACAAATTCCGCTAACGGCCGCTAACCATATTTTAAAGGCACACAAAGTACAAAACCTGAGCAGTTTGGTCGTGTCCCTGCGTCAGTCCGGAGTAGTTGATGTCATATGCCGCTCAAGCCTATGCCCGCACGTCGCAGACGACGGCATCACCACGGGAGATCGAAGCTCAGGCTCTGTTGAAAGCGGCACGGCAGCTGCAGGAAGTCCAGGCCAATTGGAACGGCCCTGATCGCAACATGTACAAGGCTCTGCTCTTCAATCGTCGCTTGTGGACGATCTTCATGAGCGCGATGGAGGCGGACGACAATCCGAATCCGCTCGACATCCGCCAGAACATCGCAAATATCGGCGTGTTCGTGATGAAGCAGACGATCGAGATGCAGATGGACCCGGATCCGGCGAAGCTCAAGTCGCTGATCGACATCAACTGCCACATCGCCGCGGGGTTGTCCGGGCGGAGCTGACCGTCGGGGGCAGGGCGGGAGGCGCGTCGTCGTGACCGATATCGCCAGCATCCTGTCTGCGTCCTACAAGTCGAACCTGCGCAGTACGGCGCGAAGCAACAGCAGATACGTGGCCGTCTATCCGACGCTCTATATCGGGCGGCTGGAGCGGAAGACATGCCAACGGGAAGTCGTTCCCGGTCTCATGCGTTCAGGATCGGCGATTCGAAGTTCACGCCGGCCGGCAACGGCAAGGCCCAGATCAAGAACGTGGTCACCGACGCCGCCTCGGGCCAGACCTATCTCGACACCGCCTACGCGATACGGAGCCGTTGATCCGCCAAAGCTGCGCGGCTCGATACGGCAACGCCGCCCGGTGGGGCGGCGTGCGGGCGGCGGAATGAAGCGGCCCGGTTCCGCGGGGGCTCAGGCAGTGCGATCGGTCGCCACGACGCGCGGCACGTCGGCCCTCTGCATATCCTTCTGCAGGTCGAGCGTGTTGAAGTAGGCCCGGCGGCGCAGCACGGCCTCATCTGGATATTGGGTCACGACCTGGTCGGTCTTGCGGTTGACCACCTGGAACACCAGAGCGGCAGCGGCGCGATCGTAATAGGCTTGGCGTGACACGGACAGATCGTTTGCGATGTTGACCGGGATGTCGTTGCGCACGGGGACGCCGGGCTCGGCCGCGGTCACGGTCTGGCTGGGAGGAAGGTCCGTCGGAACAGCGCTCACCACCGCCTGGCTCGACGGCGGAATTATCGGAACGGACGCAGGCGTCCCTACCGGTCTTACGCTGAAATCGGAACTCATGGCAGCCTCCTCATGGCCATCGAGTCAATTCCCAACCCATCCCGCTTGCAACTATGCCGATGACCAATCAACGTTATGTTAGGAAATAGGATGAACACCGCGTTGTGATTCGCGCCGGCCTTTTAAGCTTATCCGAGCGTTAAACGGCGGCGGCCGCGCGGCCCTCGAGGCGGCGCGGCGATGCAGATGGGGGCTGGCGGTGAGGCTCAGAGCGTCCGGCTGACGGCGAGCGGGGTGAGGTGTCGCGCGCCCGGGGCGGCGCGGCGGCCGCCGGCGGTATAGGTGCTGGGGATGTTCTTGCGCTGAACCTCGGCATTGACGCCGCGCACGATCTTTTCCGAGATCGCGTGCGCCGTCGCCAGCACGGTCAGGTTCACCTGCAGCATGGCGCGAAAGGTGTCGTGGTGACGATGCAGGGTGGCGAGCAGCTCCGGCGCGGTCTGCTTCATGAAATTCTGGCTCGCCTTGAGGCGGCCCACGGTCGTGACGTAGTGGCGGGACAGCTCGGTCTTCTTGGGGCCGAACGCCATGCCTTCGCGCAGCTTGCCGGCGCGGACCAGTTCGGTCTCCTGCTCGATGACCGCGATCAGCTCGCTCATGACGCTCACCATCTCGTCGGCGAGCGCGCGTGCCTCTGCGGCGCTGGTGGCGGCCGTGTAGGTCGTCTTCTTCGCTTGTCCCTGTGCGGTCATTTCATAACTCCCTTCGGCGTGAGCGTTTGCCGCCCACGCGCTCGTCACGCGAACATCTACGCTTTGCCGTTGGCGCCGGAGCTGCTGCCGGCCTGTTGCAGGATGAGAGTGCGGAAGACGTCGTTTGAGATGCCGACGCCGCCGGCCTTGGCGAAGTTCTTGGAATATTGCTCCGTCAGCATCGAGCGCCAGACGCCGGTGCCCGGCGTGTCGCCGAACGGACCTTCGCCCTTCACGCCGCTGGTCATCTGCGAGAACATGCTGTTGAGGAACATGGCTTCGAAGTCGGTTGCCGTCGCCTTGGCCCTGGCCTGTGCCTTGGGCGAGACCTTGGTCAGAGCCGCCGCGAGATCGAGATCGGTGCGCGGCGCGGTGACGGCCGCGGCCGTCGGCATGCTGAGAGCGACGCGGCCATGATAGGAGTCGATGAAGGACGTCGCCATCACATCACCTCGATGTCGGCTTCGATCGCGCCGGCCGCCTTGATGGCCTGCAGGATGCTGATCAGGTCGCGGGGGCCGATGCCGAGGCCGTTGAGGCCGTCGACCAGTTGCTGCAATGACACGCCGTCCCTGACGACCGCGAACTTCTTGCCTTCCTCGGTGACGCCGACGCTGGTGCGCGGCGTGACCACGGTGCGGCCGCGCGACAGCGGATTGGGCTGGCTGACCTGCGGACTTTCGGAGATCGTGACGGTGAGGTTGCCCTGGGCCACGGCGACGGTCGCCACACGCACGTCGCGACCCATCACGATGATGCCGGAGCGCTCGTCGATGACGATCTTGGCGGCGAGATCCGGGTCGACCTGCAACTGCTCGATCTCGGTCAGCAAGGCGACGACGTTGCCCTTGAACTCCGGCGGGATGCTCAGCTGCACCGTCGACGGATCGATCGGCTCGGCAGTCTTGACGCCGAGGAAATCATTGACCGCGGCCGCGATGCGCTTGGCGGTGGTGAAGTCGGCGTTGCGCAGCGCAAGCCGCACGTTCGGCAGCCGGTTCAGCGCGAACTCGATCTCGCGCTCGATGATGGCGCCGTTGGCGATGCGGCCGACCGTCGGCACGCCGCGCACGATCTTGGCGGCCTCGCCCTCGGCCTGGAAACCGGAGATCGCGAGCGAGCCCTGCGCCACCGCATAGACGTTGCCGTCGGCGCCGAGCAGCGGGGTGACGAGCAGGGTGCCGCCCTGCAGGTTCTTGGCGTCGCCGAGCGCGGAGACCGTCACGTCCATGCGCGTGCCTTGCGTGGCGAATGGCGGCAGGTTTCCGGTGACCATGACAGCGGCGACGTTGCCGGTGCGGATGGTGGCGCCGCGGATGTTGACGCCCATGCGCTCGAGCATCGCCTGCAGCGACTGCTTGGTGAACGGAATGTTGTTCAGCGTATCGCCGGTGCCGTTGAGGCCGACCACGAGGCCGTAGCCGATCAGCTGGTTCTGGCGCACGCCCTCGATATTGGCGAGATCCTTGATCCGCGAGGTCGCATTCGCAGACATGACGGTAGATGCCAGCGCCAGCACCGCGGCGCAGGCGACCTGAAACAGGCGCGTAGTTCGGACGCGTCGCATCCTATGCTCCCCTCGAACTCTTCAAGTGATCACTCGGCCACTCCCATGACCGCATGATCGGCATTAACTATGCGAGGGCCGTGCCACAGCGATGCTCCGGGCTAACTCATTGAAAGAGTGTGAAATCGACTCGAAGCTTTGTCGCGGTCCAGGGTTACTCCGGGGGAACGAAGCTGCCGCCCCGGCAGAATTTGCCGGGCCGTTTACGCACCGTTAACCACGGCGGAGCCAATCTCCCGCTCGACACGCGAAGCTTGCGGGAGCCATCGATGCGCATCTACGGACCGAACGGCACGACCCTGGGCTCGTCAACCAGCAGCACGCGGAAGGCCTCGTCCACCGGCTTCAAGCTGCCTGACGTCGGCACCACGCAGGACACGCGCGCGACCCTCGCGCCGAAGCAGACGGCGAACATCGATGCGCTGCTGGCGCTGCAGGGCATCGAGGAGGAGCCGGCGGAGCGCCGCAAGCGCTCGGTCCAGCGCGGCAAGCGCGCGCTCGACGTGCTCGATGATCTCAAGCTGACGCTGCTGTCCGGCAAGCTCGACACTGCGATGGCGCTGCGGCTTCGCGATGCCGCGGCCGACCTGAAGCAGACCTCGGGCGACCCGGGACTGGATGCGATCCTCTCCGAGATCGAGCTGCGCGTCGAGGTCGAGCTCGCCAAGGCCGGGCGGAGCTGAGACGCTTCGCGTGTTCAAGCCGCCTTCGACGGCTGTTGCGCGTCGTAGCGCCGCTGCGCGGCGGTGACCTCCTTGAGATGACGCTCGGCCCAGTCGCGCAGCGGATCGACCGCGGCGGCGAGCGTCAGCCCGAGCGGCGTGATCGAATATTCGACGGTGACCGGGACGGTCGCGATCGCGCGCCGCCGCACCAGGCCGTCGCGCTCCAGGCTCTTCAGCACCTGGGACAGCATCTTCTGCGAAATCCCTTCGATCGACCGCCGCAACTGATTGAAGCGCAAGGGTTCGTTGCGCAGCAGGATCAGGATCAGCACGGCCCATTTGTCGCCGACGCGATCCAGGATCTGTCGCGTTGGGCAGTCGGCCGAATAGACGTTCGCGGCTCTCATCGGTTACTCCGGCGTGACCAGGTGATTTTAAAGTGCGCTCTTAACACCAGCATTCGTTCCGCTATCTAGTCACTATCGGATACCGAGGCGACTTCGTCCAGACCTCGGATCCGACCTCGTGATCTCGAACATAGGAGTTTCCCCATGAAGATCGCCGTCGCCGGCGCCTCCGGCCGTGCCGGGTCCCGCATCACCGCCGAGTTGGCCAGCCGCGGCCACCAGGTCACCGGCATTGCCCGCAACCCGGACAAGATCGAGAAGCACGCCAACGTCACGGCGGTGCGGGGGGACGCCAACGACCGCGCCGCGCTGGCGAAACTCTGGGCCGGCCATGACGTCGCGATCAGCGCGATCCATTTCTCGGCCAGCGATGTCGAGACCCTGATCGGGGCGGCCAAGGACTCCGGCGTATCGCGTTACCTCGTGGTCGGCGGCGCCGGCTCGCTCGAGGTCGCGCCGGGTGTGCGGCTGGTGACGACGCCCGGCTTTCCGGCCGCCTACAAGGCCGAAGCGGAGAAGGGCGCCGCGTTCCTCGACCGCCTGCGCCAGGAGAAGGAGCTCGATTGGACCTTCCTGTCGCCCTCTGCGATGATCGATTTCGGCCCCCGGACGGGCAAGTTCCGGCTCGGAACGGATCAGCTGCTGGTCGATGCCGACGGCAAGAGCTTCGTCACCTTCGAGGACTTCGCGGTCGCGATGGCCGACGAAATCGAGCGTCCAGCCCACCGGCGGGCCCGTTTCACGGTCGGTTACTGACGCCGTCCACGGCGTCCCGCCGGCTGGGGCCGAATTTGCCTGTGCAACGGCCCGAACGGCGGGGCGCCCGTGCCGATGGAAATATTGTCTGTCACATGAGGCCGCTATATAACGCGGCCGCGAACGGGCGTATTCCGTCCGCCGGTGCCGAAACCGGCGCCAGCACGTACAGATGGGCTGACCTTGGAAAAGTTGAAGAACTACAAACCTTCCGAAAAAGAGCCTTTCATGAACGAACGCCAGCGCGACTATTTCCGCGCCAAGCTGCTGGCATGGAAGGAGGAGATCCTGCGCGAATCGAAGCTCACCCTGCAGGCTCTGCAGGAGGAGAACGTGAACCATCCGGACCTCGCCGACCGCGCGTCGTCGGAGACCGATCGGGCGATCGAGCTTCGCGCCCGTGATCGCCAGCGCAAGCTGATCTCCAAGATCGACGCGGCGCTCCAGCGCATCGAGGACAACACCTACGGTTATTGCGAGGAGACCGGCGAGCCGATTTCGCTGAAGCGGCTCGAGGCCCGTCCCATTGCGACGCTGTCGGTGGAGGCGCAGGAACGCCACGAGAAGCGTGAAAAGGTCTATCGCGACGAGTAGGTCGCGACATTGACCTGAACGAGCGGGGATTGCGGCCGCTTGCCTGGTGCGGCCGCAGCGTCTGTTGCTGAGACGGCGCCGGTGTGCGCGAGGTCGACTCGTCACCTGAGCGGTCTGCGGGCCGGCAATGCCGGCACGACCGCTAGCGCTGTTGTTTTCCAAGCGTCCGGAACTTTTTCGCCGCTGCTGAATTATCGGCGGTTCCATCTCGGAACGCCGCGGGGAATCATGGGCGAGCCGGACATAGCCAGGGGCGCGCTGGCAACGATGCAGCGTTCCTATGGCGCCTTGAGCATCAAGGGGCGCCTCCTTCTCCTGGCCGGCATTCTGTTCCTGCCCTGCGTCGGGCTGATCGCCTATGTCATCGTATCGATGGCGCAATCCGCCGACGCCTCGATCCGGCGCGGCCTGTCCTATGCCGCCCAGACGATCTCCGGTGCCGTCGACGCCGAATTGCGGCGTTACATCGCGCTCGCCGAGGTGCTGGGCAAGTCTCCGGATCTCAGTGCCGCCGATCTCAGCAACTTCGAGGCGGAGGCGCGCCGCGTCGGTGCGGTCAGCGGCGAAGGCTGGATCATCGTGTCGGACGCGAGCGGCCGCATCCTGCTCAACACCGGGGCGACGCCGGGTAAGCCGCTCGGCGAGCGCGCGCCCGAAGGCTGGGGCTCGCAGGAGCGCGCTTTTCAGTCCGGAAGGCCGTCGATCTCCGACATCTTCACCGGTCCCAATTCCGGCGCGTGGGTGGCGACCGTCGATGTCCCCGTCTTCAGGGACGGCAAGCCGTTCCGCTGCCTTTCGATTGCCATGCCAGCCGCGAACTACACCCGGCTGCTGGCCCAGCAGCAGCTGCCGGCCGACTGGCTGGTCGGCATCATGGACGGCCAGGGCCGCTACATTTCGCGCATCCCGAAGAACGCGACCTCGACCGGGCAGCCGGCGTCGGCCGGATGGCGGGCGACTGCCAAGGCTGAGGGGATCGCGGAGTTTCCGTCGATCGAGGGCGATCGGATCATCAACGCCAATGCGCGTCCCCAACTGAGCGACTGGACTGTCGGGGTCGGCATCAAGCAGGCGGCTTTCGCCCAGGCGATCTCCTCGACGGTCCAGACCGCAACCATCGTGGCGACGACGATCTGTGCCCTGGCGCTGCTGCTGGCGGCCGGCATCGGCCGAAGCATCGCCCGGCCGCTCGAAAGCATCGCCGTCAAGCGCGCCATCCCCGGCGAGGCCGCGCCCTCCGATCCCCCGGAGGTCCGGGCGCTCAACGCCCGACTAGCTGCGGCCGAAAAGGCGCAGGCGGAGAGTGCACGCGTCATCCAGGAGAATTTCGGGATGCTCGCCCAAGCCAGGGACGATGCGTCGCGCACGGCCGGGCAGCTCAAACTCGCCGCGAAATACGGACGGCTTGGCACCTTTACCTGGGACGGCAGATCCGGCGCCAGCCACTGGTCCGATGAGATCGAAGAGCTCTATGGACTTGCGCCGGGCACGTTCCCCGGGACCTATGACGCCTGGCTGGCGCTGGTGCATCCCGAGGACCAGGCGCGTGCCGACCGGGACAACAAGCAGGCGCTGACAACCGGGGAGCTCGATTCGGAATGGCGGGTGCCGCTGCCCGACGGCTCGATCCGCTGGATCGAGGCGCGCGCCCGCATGTTGGGTGGCGAGGGCGGCGGCGATCCGTACATGATCGGCGTCAACATCGACGTCACGGCCGCGAAGGAAGCCGACCGCAAGCGCGAACTGCTCGTGCATGAGCTGGCCCATCGCGTCAAGAACAGCCTTGCCGTGGTGCAATCGCTGGCGCATCAGCTGCTGCCGCGGCACGACGCCAAGGTCCGCGATTTCACGTCGCGCCTGCATGCGCTGGCGACGGCGCACACGAGCCTTGCCGAGAACGACTGGCAGGGCGCCGATCTCGCCGCCCTCATCAGGAGTCAGGTCGTGCCGTTCGCCAGCACACCGGATCAACTCGCCACCAGCGGCCCCGCCATCCTGGTTCCGGTCGAGCTGACGACGCAGCTGGCTCTCGTCATCCACGAGATGGCCTGCAACGCCAGCAAATATGGCGCGCTCACCACGCCCGACGGCCACGTCGATGTCAGCTGGTCGTTGGCGCAGGACGCGCTGCATGTTCGCTGGCAGGAAAGCGGTGGCCCGCCGGCAACGGAGCCGCCAGTGGTCGGCTTCGGCAGCCGGCTGCTGACCCGCACGGTCAGGCATCTGCAGCGGACGTTTGCCGAGAGCGGGCTGACCTGCCAGTTCGAGCTGCCCTGGCTCAAGACGCCTGGCGAGAGTTCGGTGGCCGCAACGGAGGCGAGCTGAGCGCCGGTGCGCGAAACGCTGCGCGGCTGGAGTTCGCGCTCCAACGAGGACGCGATCGTCGCCTCTGCGGAAAGTCTGCTCGAACTCGGCATCGTGAGACGTGAAATCGGTTGAACGAGCCGCTTGCGCTGTGGCCGCGTCGTCTCAAATTGTTGATGAAGCTGAGATGGGAGCCCAAAACTCGTTTATAAACAATCCGTTCACCATAGATCCTGCGATGCCGGTTCGGACCGCGGGCCAAGGGAGTTGAAGGGCCATGGGAGCAGACGAGATACTTTCCGCTGCGCGACTGATCGTAGATGCCCGCAAGCAACGGGCGCCCTTGGGGGCTCTGCCGCCTCAGCTTCAGCCGAAGGATGAAGCTGCCGGCTATGAGATCCAGCGCGAAGTCCATTGGCTGCTCGCCGAACAGGCCGGTGACTTCGCCGGCTACAAGATCGGCTGCACCAGCAAGGTGATGCAGGACTATCTTGGCATTCCGCATCCCTGTTCCGGCGGAGTGTTCGCGTCCGGCATTCACCAGACAGGTGTCGAACTGCGCACGGCCGACTTCGTCCGCGTGGGCGTCGAATGCGAGATCGCCGTGCGGCTCAAGCACGACCTGCTGCCGTTGGACGCGCCGTTCACCATGGATCGTGTCGTCGAGGCGATCGGCGACTGTCACGCGGCGATCGAGATCGTCGACGACCGTTATGTGCAATGGCAGACGCTGGGCGCGCCGACGCTCGTCGCCGACGATTTCTTTGCTGCCGGCTGTGTCCTCGGCCCTGCGCTCCCACGCGCTGCCGTAGCGGACTTGGCCGCGGTGCAGGGCCGTGCCATCGTCAACGGCACCTTGGTCGGCGAGGGCACTGGCGCGGATGTGCTGGGACATCCTGTCCATGCGCTGGCCTGGCTTGCCAATCATCTCGCCGCCAGTGGTGACGGGCTCGAGGCCGGGCAGTTCGTCCTGACCGGCAGCCTGGTCAAGACGATCTGGCTCAAGGCCGGCGACCGGGTAAGGATGGAGCTGGACGGCCTCGGTGTGGTCGAGGCGACGTTCGGGTGAGCCGAGGTAGGGCCGGAACGTCTTGAGCTGGGGTCCGTCAGCTCGGGTGTGACAGCCAAAACGAACGCGGCCTCCGGCAGGGGAGCTACCGGAGGCCGCGTATACATCACCCGCCGCGCCTAGGTTCGCATTGGGCAATGTGGGAGCTCGTTTTCAGAGAAGGGCGGCGGCTGCGGGGGTCATGCGCCGTGACCCATATCGCGCTCGGCCATCCCTTGTCCGACCCTCTCGCGCGGGGAGGGATTTCGGTCGTGTGTCCTGGTCCTCGTTTCGATTTGCGCCTTGCGAGGTCATCGCATGGGCGGCTTCCTGAGCGACCGGGCGGGCTCCGCCCGGTCATTGATGCTGAGGTTTGCCTCAGAACGGCAGCAGGATATCCATCACCTGCTGGCCGTAGCGCGGCTGCTGGACGTCGGAGATCTGGCCGCGGCCGCCGTAGGAGATGCGGGCCTGGGCGATCTTGGTGGAGTCGATGGTGTTGTCGCTCTGGATGTCCTCGGGCCGCACGATGCCGGCCACGATCAGCTCGCGGATCTCGTAGTTGACCCGGATCTCCTGCTTGCCTTCGACGACGAGGTTGCCGTTCGGCAGCACCTGCGTCACGACCGCGGCGACGCTGGTGGTCAAGGACTCCGACCGCTGGATCGTGCCCTTGCCGTCCGAGGACGAGGTGCCGTCGGCAGTCAGGATGCGGCCGGGCAGCACCTTCTGCGCCTGCACGCCGAGCGTCTTCGCGCCGATGAAGTCGGTGATGCCCGAATCCTCCTTGTTGGTGCGGCTGCGCTGGGTCTCGTTGGCGAAATTAGCCTTGTCGGAGATGCTGACCGTGACGGTCAGGAGGTCGCCGACCTGACGGGCGCGCTGGTCCTTGAAGAAGGCGCGCGAGCCGTTGCGCCACAGCGAGTTCGGCGCGTAGGACACGGTTTCAGGCTTCGGCATCGGCATCTGCACCGGCTTGTAGCCCGGCTGCGTGGTCGGATTGTCGATCTCCGTCAGCTTCGGCCGCTCGCCAATCTGGCTGAGACGGTCGATCGAGGAGCATCCGCCGGCGATCGACAGCACCGCGAAGGAAACCGAGATCAGCGCGACCCGGCGCAGGCTCGAGACGCCCCGATCATCAAACTTGAACTTCGACATGAAACTTACTCGGCTTTCGGGGTGGCGGAGGTGGGAAGGCGGCTGGCGACGGCGACGGGTGCGGCGATGTCGGCTTCGGAGGTCTGCGCCGGCTTGGCGACGGCGATGTCGACGGAGACCTGGCCGCGACCCGAGACGCGACCGGTCACGGTGCGCTTGGACTGCAGATTGAGCACGCTGACGACGTCGCCTTCGGTGCCCGACTCCAGCGCCTTGCCGCGCGTGGTGAGATAGATGCCGGCGGTCTGGAAGATCAGCGTGACCGCCTGGTCGCGCTGCACGAGGTCGGGCTTGGCGAGGTCGGTGGTCCTCAGCGCCTGGCCCGCGCGCGCCGGGCGGCGCATCTGCATGCCCACTGCGAGCTCGCGCGTGGCGGGTTCGCCGCCGCCGAGCTCGGCGCGCGGCCGTCGCTCGGTCTGCAGGTCGCCTGAGCGGATCATCTCGTTGCGGTCGATGTTGCGGGTCAGCACCACGGCCTCGACGGTTTCGATCGCCGTGCCGGTGTAGCGCAGCTTGGTTGTACCAGCGCCATTGGCATGGCCGAGCTCCAAGGTGATGTCGAAGCGGCCGCTGCGCGGGTCGAACCGGACGCTGGTCGGCGCCAGCGTGCCCGACGTCGAGGCCTCGAATTTGAGGTCCTGCACCGGCTGGTCGAAGCTGATGCTGAGGTTGGCGGCATCGCCAAGTCCGTTGCGGTGATCGAGCGCCTGGGCCACCGTCGTGCTGATCTCCTTGGCGTCGATAGCGCGCGCCAGCCGCGTGACCGCGACCTCCTTGATGTCGCGGACCTCGACGCCGATCACCTGGTGGGTGCGCAGGGTCGCGATCACCTGCGCGGCCGGCAGCACGCCGGTCGTGCCGAGGTCGGGCGCGCGGTAGACGGCGATGTTGGCCGCGACGCCCGCATTGTCGATCAGGTCGCCGACGCGAACGATGTCGCCGGTGACGTTCACGGTGGAGCGCAGCACGGGCGCCTTGATCTGGTCGTCGGCCTCGCCGGCCAGCGCCGACAGCGCGGTCGAGGCGAGCAGGGCGGCCGCAAGCAGGAAGGGACGGACGGTACGGGTCATGATGGCGATCTCCCTTCGAACCTCAGCGGAACAGCGCAGTGGTCGACTGCAGCATCTGGTCGGCGGCCGAAATGACCTTGGCGTTCATCTCGTAGGCGCGCTGCGCGGCGATCAGCTCGCTCATCTCGCTGACGACGTCGACATTGGCCTGCTCCAGGCTGCCCTGGGTGATGCTGCCGAGACCGTCCTGGTTGGCGACGCCGTCCTGCGGCGGCCCGGAGGAGGGGGTGTCGGTGAACTGGTTGTTGCCGACCGGCTGCAGGCCGGCCTTGTTGATGAAGCGGGTGACCTGGAGCTGGCCGATGATGTTCGAGGTGGTCGAGCCCGGCAGCGTCACCGAGACCTGGCCCTGCGCGTTGACGGTGATGCCCGAGGCGTTCTGCGGGATCGTGATGGTCGGCTGCACCGGGTTGCCCTGGGCGGTAACGATGCGGCCCTGATTGTCCATCTGGAAGGTGCCGTCGCGGGTGTACTGGAAGGTGCCGTCGGGCATCAGCACCTTGAAGAAGCCCTCGCCAGAGATCGCGAGGTCGAGATCGTTGCCGGTCTGCGACAGAGTGCCCTGCGTCATCGAGCGCGGCGTGCCGACGGTCTTGACGCCGCCGCCGATGTCGATGCCGACGGGCAGGATCGTGCCCTGGTCCGACGACTGCGCGCCGACGCGGCGCATGTGCTCGTAGATCAGGTCCTGGAACGCCACCGTCTGCTTCTTGAAGCCGGTGGTGCGCAGGTTGGCGATGTTGTTGGAGATCACCTGAACGTTGAGTTCCTGTGCCGCCATTCCGGTCGCAGCGGTGTGAAGCGCCTGCATGTCACGTCTCCTTCAAGATCTGTCAGGCCGGAACGTCGGCGAGTTTCTCGATCGCGTTCTTGCGCAGGTCGCTCTGGACCTGGAGCATGTTGGCGACCTGGGTGTAGGCGCGCATCACTTCGACCATCTTGCTCATCTCGCCGACCGCGCTGACGTTCGACTTCTCGATGTAGCCCTGCTGCACGGTCGACTTGGTGTCCTGCTGCGGGATGGCGCCCCCGGCGGCAGCGTAGAGGTTGTTGCCCTGCTTCTGCGCGGCCTGCGGATCGGCGAAGTTCACGATGCGCAGCTTGCCGCGGATCGAGTCGGTGCGGTTGACGCCCTCGACCACTGTCACGGTGCCGTCGGGCGAGATGTTGATGTCGTGGTCGGTCGGCTGAAACACGATCGGACCGCCGGTGCCGAGCACGAGGTCACCGGCGGCGGTGACGAGCTGGCCGAGATTGTTCATGTGCAGATTGCCGTCGCGGGTGTAGCGCTCGCCGGCCGCGGTCTGCACCGTCAGGAAGCCGTCGCCCGTGACGGCGACGTCGAGCGCGTTGCCGGTGCGCTGCATCGAGCCCTGCGAGAAGTCGCGATAGGTGCCGCGGTCCTGGACATAGGACACCCTGCGGGCGGCGCCCGGAAAATTGTCTTCATGCGCGCCGGAGGAGAGATACTCCTCGAACAGCTGCTGATCGGCCTTGAAGCCGTTGGTGTTGACGTTGGCGACGTTGTTGGCAACGACGTCGAGTTGCCGCTCCAGCACCATCTGTCGCGACAATCCGATGAGAAGCGCGTTCTCCACCGGTCGATCTCCCCTCTTAACGAATCCCGTTCGCGGCACCTCTCCCAAGGCGGTCTCGACCGGGTCTTCAACGAACCGTTCAGCTCTCCCAAGCCGGCGGGTTCGCAAGGGGTACAGCGAAAGCCGTGCCACTATGAAAATCGTATTCTTATCAATGAATTAGAGTTTCGATGGCGTCCGAAACGCCCGGCAATAACGTCTCGCTAACCATAATTGCCCGGCAAGATTTTCCCACCGCCTCGGCAAAAGAAAGCTTCCGTTAACCATTGTTACCGTAGCGTTCACTCAACAAAGCGCAGATGCGCTGGGAGCGTTGGTTTCGCGTCATTAAGCTTTCTGGCGGCATCGGCTCGATTTTCCGGAAGGATCCGAAAGCTATGGCCGAGAACGACGCCGGAGCAGGCGAAGGCGAGGAGCAAGCAGGCTCGCCGAAGAGCAAGCTCAAGCTGATCATCATGGTCGTCGGCGCGCTGGCGCTGCTCGGCGTCGGTGGTGCGGCCTATTTCTTCTTCTTCAGCCACAAGAACGACGAGCATCACGCCGAGGCGGCGCCGCCGCCGAAGCCGCCGGCCTTCGTCGAGGTGCCGGACCTTCTCGTCAACCTGGTCGGCAATCCCGGTGACCGCGTCCAATATCTGAAAGTGAAGATCGTGCTCGAGGTGAAGGAGGAGAAGCAGGTCGAGTCGATCAAGCCGACGCTGCCGCGCGTCACCGACATCTTCCAGACGTACTTGCGCGAGCTCCGGCCGAGCGACCTCAACGGCTCGGCGGGCCTGTTCCGGCTCAAGGAGGAGCTCACCAAGCGGGTCAACGTCGCGCTGGCGCCCAACCAGGTCAACGCGGTGTTGTTCAAGGAAATCGTGGTCCAGTAAGGCAAAGAAGCTCAACGATCATGGCGGGCAACGATCAAGTCGACCAGGATGCGATAGCCGCGCAATGGGAAGCCTCGCTCGACTCGGAGGATCCCACAGAGGCCGCGGAAGCCGCAGCAGCCAATGAACTCACCGAATCGATGGCCCTGCAATGGGCCGCGATGGTCGAGGACGGCAGCCGCGATTTCGGCGCCACCAAGAACGGCGGCGAGCGGGTGCTGTCGCAGGAGGAGATCGACAATCTCCTCGGCTTCACCGCCGGCGAGGTCAGTCTCGACGACCATTCCGGCATTCGCGCGATCATCGATTCGGCGATGGTCTCCTACGAGCGTCTGCCGATGCTCGAAATCGTCTTCGACCGCCTGGTGCGGCTGATGACGACGTCCTTGCGCAACTTCACCTCCGACAACGTCGAGGTCTCGCTCGATCGCATCACCTCGGTGCGCTTCGGCGACTACATGAACTCGATTCCGCTGCCCGCCGTGCTCAGCGTGTTCAAGGCGGAGGAGTGGGAGAATTTCGGGCTCGCCACCGTCGACTCGACCCTGATCTATTCGATCATCGACGTGCTGCTCGGCGGCCGCCGCGGCAACACCCAGCTCCGCGTCGAGGGTCGCCCCTACACGACGATCGAGACCAACCTGGTCAAGCGCCTGATCGAGGTGGTGCTGAGCGATGCCGAGCAGGCGTTCCGGCCGCTGTCGCCGGTGCGCTTTACCATCGACCGGCTCGAGACCAATCCGCGTTTCGCCGCGATCAGCCGGCCCGCCAATGCCGCGATCCTGGTGAAGCTGCGGATCGACATGGAAGACCGCGGCGGCAACATCGAGCTGCTGCTGCCCTACGCGACGATCGAGCCGATCCGGCCGGTGCTGTTGCAGATGTTCATGGGTGAGAAGTTCGGCCGCGATCCCGTCTGGGAAGGCCACTTCGCCACCGAGATCGCCAAGGCCGAGATCGCCGTCGACGCCGTGCTCTACGAGGCCGACGTGCCGCTGAAGCAGCTCATGAAGCTGAAGGTCGGCGACACCCTGCCGCTCGACATCCGTCCCGATGCGCTGGTCGCGGTCCGCTGCGGCAGCACCATGCTGACGGAAGGACGGATGGGCCGGGTCGGCGACCGCGTCGCGATCCGTGTCACCAAGAATTTGCGCAAGCCGAATACGACGCTTGCGATGTTCGAAGGCGCAGAAGGCCAGAACAAGTTGATGGAGGCCCAATGAACCACTCCCTCGGATTGATCATCGAAAGCCTGGTGGCGGTCTTATTGGTGCTGACCATCGGCTATTGCATGCTGCTGAATTCCAGGCTTAAGCGGCTGAAGGCGGACGAGCATTCGCTCAAGGCCGTGATCGCGGAGCTGATCACCGCGACCGAGATCGCCGAGCGGGCGATCGGCGGCCTCAAGCTCGCGGTGCGCGACGTCAACGACAATCTCGGCAATCAGCTCGCCGCCGCGACGCAGATGTCCGACCAGTTGCGCAAGCAGCTCGCCGAGAGCGACGGCGTGGTGCGCCGGCTGTCGCGCATCGCCAGCGCCGCGCGACCCATCACCTCGCCTGAAGCCGCGCCGGAGCCGGCGCCTGCGCCTGTGCCGGCGATCACGACCGAGCCGGTGCGCGTCTCCGGTGCCAAGGCGGTTGCCGCCGCGGCCCAGGCATTCTCCGAACGTCGAAGGACTGGTGGCCTTGCCGCATGAATGCGTTTCGTAACATCCGCGTCATTCCCGTCGTCCTGATCGCGGTGGCCTGCCTTGCGGTCCTGAAGGTGGCCGGTCTCGTGATCGATGGCGGCTACGTTTTCGACTATGACCCTCACCCGACCAAGCGGTCCTGGGCCCAGGAGAACCTGGGCTATCCGGGCCGCGAGGACAACGACATCGTCACCGGCTCCACGCACGGCGCGCCGAAGGAGAAGAAGGAGGAGGCGCCCAAGCCCGCCGCTCCCGACACCAAGCCCGAGGGCGTGGTGATCAAGCCCGAGGAGAACCAGCAGCAGGTGTCGCCGGCGGAGAAGGCGATCCTCGAGCGGCTGCAGTCGCGTCGCCAGGAGCTCGACGCGCGCGCGCGCGAGATCGACATCCGCGAGAGCCTGTTGCGCGCCGCCGAGCAGCGCATCCAGTCCAAGACCGAGGAGATGAAGGCGATCGAGGGCCGCATTTCCGGCGCGCAGGCCGCCAAGACCGAGGCCGACAACGCCCGCTTCAAGAGCATCGTCACGATGTACGAGGGCATGAAGCCGAAGGATGCCGCCAAGGTGTTCGACCGGCTCGAGATGTCGGTGCTGATCGAGATCGCCTCGCAGATCGCCCCGCGCAAGATGTCGGACATTCTCGGTCTGATGACGCCGGAGGCCGCCGAGCGGCTCACCGTCGAGCTCGCGCGCCGGGCCGGCGCCGACAGGCCCGAGACCAGCGCCGAGCTGCCGAAGATCGAGGGCAAGATCGTGCCTGTGAAGAGCAATTGAGCCGCATGTTTAATGCGCCCTTAAACGCCGGCACCTAGATTTCCGGCGTGGCGGGGCAGGCGTATCCGTCAAGTTGCGGATGTCGAACCGGAAGCTTGTGACCATGGCGCGCACGACTCCCATTGGATTGCGGTCGAAGGCCCGCGCACGGGCGCGCGCCGGCCTTGCCCTGCTGTCGGCCATCGTCATCGGTCTGGTGCTGTCCACGGTCGCGGCAGGCGCTGCGCCGGTGCCGGGCGAGGCGAGCCTGTCGGCTCAGGACGGCTATGCGCGGCTGGTGCTGAAATTCGCCGAGGACGTCAGCGCCGACGTCACCACCGCCGGCTCGATTCTGCTGATCAGGTTCGATCGCGCCGCCACCGTGCCGATCGACCGCTGGGTGGATGCGGCGCCCGACTATATCTCATCGGCCCGCGGCGACCCCGACGGCTCGGCGCTGCGGTTGTCGCTGTCGCGCAAGGTCCGCGTCAACACCATGACCGCGGGCGAACGCGTCTTCATCGACCTGTTGCCCGACAGCTGGACCGGCCCGCCGCCGCCGCTGCCGGCCGAGGTCGTGCGCGAGCTCGCCGAGCGCGCGCGCGCCGCCGAGAAGGCGCTGCGGCTGCAGCGCGCCGAGGCGGAATCGAAGAAGCGGCCGCCGATCCGCGTCCGCGCGCTGGTGCAGCCGACCTTCGTGCGCTTCGTGTTCGAGATCCCCGACGGTGTCGGCATCTCCTCGGTGCTCAACGACCAGAAGCTGTCGCTGTTCTTCACCGCGCCGCTGTCCTTCGATCTCGCCGACGCCAAGCTCGTCGCGCCGCCGAACGTCGCCGCGATCAACCAGCGCATCGACGGCAGCAGGACCGTCGTCGAGCTCGGCCTGGTCGGCGAGGTCGACGTTCGCGCCTTCCGCGAGGAGAAGAACTACAACATCGACGTCGCCTATCAGCAGCCGGACAAGAAGGTTTCCGCAGTCTCCTCGGACACGCTGCCGGGCGCCAAGGCGGCCGCGGCCGACAAACCCAACGGCAGCAAACCCAATGGCGACAAGCCCAAGCAGGCTGCGCAGCCCGAGATCGTGCCGCCGACCTCCGACACCATCGCCAAGGAGATGAAGGCGGAGACCAAGCCGGCGCCTGCGGTCGCGGCGCCGGCCACCGAGCCCGCAGCCCAGCCGGCGCCGTCGGCAGCGGCTGTTGCCGCGCCCGCCGCCGCGAAGGCCGAAGCCGCGCCCGAGGCCGCCAAGCCTGAAGCTGCTGCGCCCGAAGCCGTCAAATCCGAAGCCGCCAAATCCGAACCAGCGAAGCCCGAGGCGATGAAGCCGGAGGCCGGCAAAGCCGAAGCCGCCAAGCCCGTCGAGACCAAGTCTGCCGAAACCAAGCCTGCCGAAACCAAGCCGGCCGAGAAGGCAGCCAATGGAGCCGCCACCCTGGAGGCCCTGCGCGACAGTGAGGGCCTGCGGCTCACCTTCGGCTTCGGCCAGGTCACGCCGGCGGCGCTGTTCCGCCGCGGCGATACGGTATGGATGGTGTTCGATTCGACCAAGCCCGTCGACGTCGAGCCCATCCGCGCCAAGGGCGGCGCCATCATCGGCGAGGTCAACAGGATGTCGCTCGATAACGGGCAGGCCATCCGGATCCGGCTCAACCGCCCGCAGATGCATTCGCTCGGCAGCGATGACGGCGGGCGCAGCTGGATGCTGTCTTTCGCCGACAAGGGCCAGGCCAATCAGCAGCCGCTGATGGTGATGCGCAACGTCACCGATCCCGCGCTTGCCAATGTGATGGTGCCGCTCGCCAATCCCGGAGCCGGCATGCTGCACCGGGTGACCGACCCGGATGCCGGCGACACGCTGCTGGTCGTGACGGCGCCGCCGCCGATCCGCGGCTTCATCAAGCGCCAGGATTTCGTCGATCTGTCGCTGCTCGATTCCATCCACGGCATCGCGGTTCGTCCGAATTCGGATGACGTCGCCGTCGAGATCGCGCCCGACAAGGTGATCCTGGGCCGGCCGGGCGGGCTGACGCTGTCGTCGATCGGCTTCTCGCCGGAGCGGGCGCCGACCGCTGTCAGGCCGATGTTCGACATCGACGAATGGCAGCAGAACCAGACCCAGCCGTTCGTGCCGCGCGAGGATCTCCTGATCAAGGCCGCGGCCAACGCCGAGCCGGAGCGGCGGGCGCAGGCGCGGCTGGCGCTGGCGCGCTTCTACATGGCGCGAGCGATGTACCCGGAGGCGCGCGGTGTCACCAATCTGATGATCTCCGACGCCGACCCGCGCACCGACGAGACCGCCATGCTGATGATCCATGCGGTGGCGAGCATCCTGATGGGCCGGCCGGACCAGGGGCTCAAGGATCTCGCCACGCCGTCGATCGGGAACAATTTCGACTCCCAGATGTGGAAGGGCCTCGCCTTCGCCCGGCAGGGCAAGTTCGCGGACGCGCGCGAGAAGCTGAAGAACGTCGAGTTCGCCATCGCCTCGCTGCCGCTCGATCTGCAGCGCGTCGTGATCGCTGACGCGATGAAGTCGGCGCTCGAGATCAAGGATTTCGCTGGCGCCGCGAAGCGGCGCGCCGAGCTCGACGTGATCGGCGTGCCCGCGGACATGAAGCCCGACATCGCCGTGCTGCGCGGCCGGCTCGCCGAGGCGATGGCGCAGGAGAAGGACGCGCTCGACGACTATCGCTTCGCCGTCAATTCCGACGACCGCATGGCGGCCGCGGAGGCCAAGCTGCTGGAGATCAAGCTTCTGCAGAAGCGCGGCGAGATCAAGCCGCCCGACGCGTTGAAGGAGCTGGAGACCTTGCAGGCGATCTGGCGCGGCGACGCCATCGAGGTGCAGACGTTGCAGATGATGGCGCAGCTCTACGAGGAGGCCGGGCGCTACGCGGACTCGCTCGAGGCCGCGCGCCAGGCCACCCGCCTGATGCCCAACTCCGACTTGGCGCGGCAGGCCCAGGATGCAGCCTCCCGCCTGTTCTCGCAGTTGTTCCTGAGCGGCAAGGCCGACGAGCTTCCGCCGGTCGATGCGCTCAGCATCTTCTACGGGTTTCGCGAGCTGACTCCGATCGGCCGCCGCGGCGACGAGATGATCCGCAAGCTCGCCGACCGCCTGGTCGGCATCGATCTGCTCGACCAGGCCGCCGAACTTCTGCAATACCAGGTCGACCACCGCCTCGAAGGTGCGGCACGCGCCCAGGTCGCCGCGCGTCTCGCCATGGTCTACCTCACCAACCGCAAGCCGGACCGCGCCATCGAGGCGCTGCGCACCACCCGCATCGCCGATCTCGCGGGCGAGCTGCGCCAGCAGCGGCTGCTCTTGGAGGCGCGCGCCAACAGTGACATCGGTCGTTACGACCTCGGGCTGGACATCATCAGCAACATCGGCGGCCGCGAGGCGATCCGGCTGCGCTCCGACATCTACTGGGCGTCGCGGCGCTGGCGCGAGGCGTCCGAGCAGATCGAGCTCTACTACGGCGATCGCTGGCGCGATTTCCGCCCGCTCAATCCGGCGGAGCGCGGCGACATCCTGCGCGCCGTGGTCGGCTATGCGCTCGCCGACGACGCCATCGGCCTCGCCCGCTTCCGCGAGAAATATGCGCCGCTGATGACCGGCGAGGCGGACAAGATCGCGTTCGACGTCGCCAGCAAGCCGGCGAGCGGCTCCAGCGCCGAATTCGCGCAGATCGCAAAGATGGCCGCGAGTGTCGACACGCTCGACGGCTTCCTCCGCGACATGCGGGCGCGCTTCCCCGATGCCACCGGCAAAGGGCCGGACGGCGGCAAGGACGCCGCGAAGGCCCCGTCGGAAGCGACCGGCGCCTTGCCGCGCATCCAGGGCGTCAAGCAGGCGATCGCCGGCCGTTGATTTCGGCGCCACACGCAGAGCCGGAGAGCCACCAGATGAGCCGACCAAGGCCGAAGCCGAGCTCATCGCGATGCTGTCCGCAATCCGCCCGACGCGCGTCCAGACGAAAGCTCGAGACTGCCTTGCGACGCCATTGTCTCGTTCGCTCAGTCAGAGCGATGCGGCGCAAGCGCTTCGATGATGCGGCAGTCGGCAACGGTGCCGTGCTTGCAGCGCCCGATGACATCGGCAAGCTCGTCGCGCAGCGCCACGAGGTCCGCGATCTTGCGTTCGATCTCTGCCAGGTGTTGGCCGGCGATGACGTCGACCGCGTCGCACGAGCGGTCTCGCTGATCGGCGAGGTCCAGCAGGTCACGGACCTGGTCGATGGAGAAGCCCAAGTCGCGGGCACGCCGGATGAAGCTCAGTCGCCCCAGTTGGTCGTTGTCATAAGCTCGGTAATTGCCCTCGGTTCTCGCCGGAAGAGGTAGCAGACCGATCCGCTCATAATAGCGGATCGTTTCGACTTTGGTGCCGGTCCGCTTCGCGAGGTCGCCGATGGTCAGTCGTGACATGGCTTGACCCTATAGTGGCTACAGGGTCCATATAGGACGTCGCATCATCTTGTAAGAGGCGACGATATGCCTAGTTGTCATGACGACTGCTGTTCCTCTTCCCCTCCGAGGGAACTGGACAGCCCCCGCTGGCGTCGTGCGCTCTGGATTGCGCTGGCTATCAACGGAGCCATGTTTTTGACGGAGATCGCAGCAGGCGTGGCGGCCGGGTCGGCCTCGCTGCAGGCGGACGCGATCGACTTCCTCGGTGATACGGCCAACTATGCGATCAGCCTCGGAGTGGCGGGACTGGCGCTGAGCTGGCGAGCGCGCGCCGCCCTTCTGAAGGGCTGGTCGCTCGTCCTGCTTGGCGTCCTTGTCCTTGCCTCCACTGTCTGGCACGCAGTGACCGGCACCCTCCCGGAGGCGAAGGCGATGGGGATCGTCGGCATGCTCGCCCTTGTCGCCAATGCGGGCGTGGCCCTCATGCTCTACCGCTTCCGGATCGGCGACGCGAATATGAGGTCGGTCTGGATCTGCTCCCGGAACGATGCGATCGGCAACGTCGCCGTACTCGCGGCCGCAGCCGGTGTGTTCGGCACCGGCACGGCATGGCCGGATCTCATTGTGGCGGCGAACATGGCCGCGCTTGGTTCGAGCGGTGGCTGGCACATCATACAGCGAGCTCGCATCGAGTTGCGCGGCTCCCCCACATCGCGCCCCGTCGCAAGCCCGATCCGGGCGAACTGATCGAGGGCACGTGTCAATGGAAAGTCACGACCGACTGGCTTTCGCTCACACCGAGAGGTGAAACCTACCCGCCGTAGCTCTGCACCAGGCTGCCGGCCACCAGCGACCAGCCGTCGACCAGCACGAAGAAGATCAGCTTGAACGGCAGCGACACCACGACCGGCGGCAGCATCATCATGCCCATCGACATCAGGACCGAGGCGACCACGAGGTCGATGATCAGGAAGGGCAGGAACAGCAGGAAACCGATCTCGAAGGCGCGCTTGAGCTCGGAGATCATGAAAGCCGGCACCAGGATGCGCAGCGACAGGTCGTCGGGCGTCGCCGGCGGCGGCTCGCCGGAGAGGTCCATGAACAGCTTCAGGTCCTTCTCGCGCACGTTCTTCTGCATGAAGCCGCGCAGCGGCACCGAGGCGCGCTGCAGCGCGTCCTCGACGCCGATCTGGTTTTCCACCAGGGGCCGGATGCCGTCATCATAGGATTTCTGCAGCACCGGGCCCATCACGAACGCCGTGAGGAACATCGCGAGCGCGATGATGACCGAGTTGGGCGGCGCGGTCGCTGTGCCCATCGCCGTGCGCAGCAGCGACAGCACGACCACGATGCGCGTGAACGACGTCATCATGATCAGGATCGACGGCGCGATCGACAACACCGTGAGCAGCGCGATCAGTTGGACCGCGCGTTCGGTGACGCCGCCACCGCCGGCGCCGAGATTGATGCTGATGTCCTGCGCAGCAGCACGTCCCGCCAGTAAACCGGCGGCAGTCAGAACAGCGGTGAAGACAACTCTACGCGGGGGAAGCAGCGATCTCACTGAGACGACTTCGGACGTCCGAGCAGCGAGGCCATCTCGTCCTCCAGATTCTCGAAGCTGGTCTTGACCGGCGCGGCTTGCGCCGCAGGCGGCTCGTTGCGCGCGGCCGCCCGGAGCGCCGGGGGACCCGAGGCCGGAGCAGCCGACGGATCGGCTGATGGACGCCGCAGCGCGGCCTCGAGCCGTTGCGCCATCTCGGCCAGATTGGCTTCGGCGCTCGAATCGGCCGCTGCGGGCGGCGGGGCAGCCGGGGGCGGGGGCGGCGGCATCTGGGCCACCGGCGGCAGCGGCGGCGCCGCCGCGCGCTCGACGCGCTCGGCTGCGCGCTCAGCGCTCCGCACCGGCGGCAGCCGGGGCCCCTCGGAAGGGCGCTGCGCCTCGGCCTGACGCTGCGGCTCGGCGGGGCGCAACGGGCGCGGCATCACTGGTTCACCGCGGGCCACCCGCTCGGGGCGCGGCTCCAGGCGGGCTTCGTCTCCGCCGCGCGGTTCTCCACGGACGTCCGCCCGGAGGTCCTGGCGGGGGTCGGGACGGCGCGGAGGAAGCGGTGGTTCCGGCGGAAATGCCGGTGCTGGCTCACGCCGCTCTGCGGCAGTCGGCGCCGTGCGGCGAACCTCATCGATGAACGACGGCCGCATCGGGCGCTGCGGCGACTCCGGCATCTGCAACTCGGCATGCTCGGCGGCCTCGGTCTTCGGCTCGTTGTCGGCCCAGGATGGCGCATCCGGCAGCGGCGCGATGCGAGCCGCCGGCGGCTCGGCACTGATGCCCGGCCGCTGTGGCAATTGCTCGCGCGCCGGCATGGCCCGCACGATATTGGATTCGACCACGATGTCGGTCGGCCCGCCGATCATCAGAAGATGCTCTATGTTATCACGGCGCACGAGCACGAGACGGCGGCGGCCATCGACGGCGGCGGCATCGATCACGGCAAGCCGGGGCATGCGGCCGCGATTCGGGTTGGTCCCGAGACGATTGCCCGCGAATCGACGGACCAGCCAAGCGGCGAGGCCGATCAGCGCCAGCACCGCCACGAATGCAAAAAAGAACGTCAGTGCCTGCATCTCTGTCCCCGGCAAATACCGCGTCCTTTCGAAGTCTTTCGTCTGTCCAACGCATCGCCGGCAGCGAACGGAGCTTCAGAACCGGAACCAACCTGTTAACGCATGACGGCAGGAACTGCCGCTCCGCCTCTTAATAACCCATGAATCGGCCGGGCCAAAACGACTTCTTGGCGAGCCGCGCCGTCCCGGAATGATGCATCGGTCGGCTGGGACCCCGGCAGTTTCCTAAGAATTCGTCAAGACACCGGGATAGTCCCGGTGGGCATCGCACCCTTTCTTAACTCCCTGTTAACCATATGCACGGCAATTTCTACCTACCCAAACCGTCCGGTAGTCGGACACAACCGAGCAGCGCCATGTCCATCAACGATCTCCCCGTGTTGTCGGCGTTGCGGACCAAGATGCAATGGCATCAGGAGCGCCAGCGCGTGCTGTCCGAGAACGTGTCCAATTCGGATACGCCAAACTTCAAGCCGAAGGATCTGGTTGAGCCGAAGTTCGATTCAACCGGCCAGGCGGTCGGCGGCTTTGCGCCGCTGTCGCTGACCCGGACCAGCACCGCGCACATCGCCCCGTCGTCGGGCGAGAGCGCGAGCTTCGACCAGAACCGCAAGGTCGGATTTCAGACGAGGCCCGCCGGCAACGCGGTGAGCCTCGAAGAGGAGATGCTGAAGGTCTCCGCCAACCAGATGGACTACGCCGCGGCGACCTCGTTGTACGGCAAGAGCCTGCATCTGTTGAAGACGGCGATCGGCAAGGGCTGAGCTCGGGTTAAGGACAGAGACCGACAAGCATGGCAAACGACTCCAGCGATTTCCTCCGCTCGATGAGCATCGCGACCTCCGGCCTGCGTGCGCAGGCGGGACGTATGCGCGTCATTTCCGAGAACATCGCCAATGCCGATTCGACCGCTGCCAAGGCGGGCGGCGATCCGTATCGCCGCAAGGTCCCGACATTCACCTCGGCACTCGATCGTGCGCTCGACGCCAAGGTGGTGGCACTCGGCAAGGTGGTGCCCGATCAATCGTCGTTCCGCGTCAAATACGACCCCAGTAACCCGGCCGCGGACGCGTCCGGCAATGTCAAGTACCCCAACGTCAATCCGCTCATCGAGATGACCGACATGCGTGATGCGCAGCGGTCCTACGAGGCGAATTTGAACATCATCGGCGCCACGCGCCGCATGATCCAGCGCACGCTCGACATTCTGAAGACCTAGGACAGGAACGAAAGTCATGGCCTCCCCAATCTCCGCAGCGAATGCCTACGCGAATTCCGCGCGCGTGCTCGACACCGGCGGCTCGAGCGGTGCCTTCGGCAGCCTTGGGCGCGTGCGCGACGTGCTCGGTAGCGGCAACGGCGCCGACAAGGGTGGTCCGTCATTCAGCGCGGTGCTGAAGGACGCGATCGGCAGCGTGATGGAGGCCGGACGCAAGTCCGACAGTCAGGCGGTCGCGATGGCCGCGGGCAAGGCAAACGTCATGGATGTCGTCACGGCGGTCGCCGAAACCGACGTCGCGGTGTCGACGCTGGTGTCGGTGCGCGACCGCGTGATCCAGGCCTATGAAGACGTGATGAAGATGACGATCTAGGCGCAGCTCGTAACGCTTCAGGCCGCCACTGCCTGATGCGCCCAGGGGATTTGCCGTCTGCCGCGACCGCCCGCGATGAGGCGGGTGCCGGACCGGAGCCGATCGACAGTGAGGAACGACAGGACATGACGGGAGCTGAAACGCTCGATGTGGCGCGCGATGCGATCTGGACCATCGTGCTGGTGTCGTCGCCGCTGATGGTGGTCGGCCTCGTGGTTGGCGTGGTCGTCTCGCTGTTCCAGGCGCTGACGCAGATCCAGGAGCAGACGCTGGTGTTCGTGCCGAAGATCATCGCGATCTTCGTGACGCTGCTGCTGGCGCTGCCGTTCATGGCCGACGCGCTGCATTCGCACATGATGCGGATCTCGTCGCGAATCATCGGCGGATGAGGCAATGTCCGGGGCGGCAGGGCAGGCCTGCGTGAGGGCGCTGCGAGCGGTCGTAAGGAGCAGTGCGGGGGGCGCTGCTGCTTTCAGGCGCGCGCGGGCAGCCTTTCGGGCAAGCTCTTCGCAGGCTGCCTCTTCGCAGGTTGCCTCGTCGGAGGCTGTCTCTTCGGAGGCTGTCTCTTCAAAGACCGTCGTGCCGCACCAGCATGCGGTCGAAAGGGCCGTGACGGCGGACGATGCGCATCGATATATCCTTCCTTCCGGCGCTGGCCGCCGTGTTCATGCTGGCCTTCGCGCGCGTCGGCGCCATGGTGATGCTGTTGCCGGGCCTCGGCGAGGTCAACATCCCCGTCCGCATCAAGCTCGCGACCGCGCTGCTGCTCACGATGATCGTGCTGCCGCTGCATCGTCAGGCCTATCAGGTCGACCTGCAGGCGTTGTCGCCGCTCTTGGTGATGATGGTGCACGAGATCGTGATCGGCATCGTGCTCGGCGCGACGGCGCGGGTGACGCTGTCGGCGCTGCAGGTCGCGGGCTCCGTGATCGCGCAGCAGATGGGACTCGGCTTCGTCACCGCGGTGGATCCGACGCAGGGACAGCAGGGCGTCCTGATCGGCAACTTCCTCACCATGCTCGGCGTGACCCTGCTGTTCTCGACCGACAGCCATCATCTGGTGATCGCCGCACTCAGCGACAGCTACAAGATCTTCGCGCCGGGCGAATTGATCCCGAGCGGCGACGTCGCCTCGCTGGCGACCAAGGCGTTTGCCGCGGCGTTCAAGATCGGCCTGCAATTGTCGGCGCCGTTCCTGGTGTTCGGACTGGTCTTCAACATCGGGCTCGGCGTGCTGGCGCGGCTGATGCCGCAGATGCAGGTCTATTTCGTCGGTGCGCCGCTCTCGATCCTGATCGGCTTCCTGATCTTCGCGCTGGTCCTGACCGCGATGATGGGAACGTTTCTCGGCTATTTCGAAGGCGTCATGCACGAGATGATGCCGCGGTGAGGGGGCCGATCGATGTCCGATGAGGCCGATTCCGAAGACAAAACAGAAGACCCGACGCAAAAACGGCTGGACCAGGCGCTCGAACGCGGCGACGTCGTCAAGAGCCAGGAGCTCAACACCTGGTTCGTGATCGCCTCCGCGACCTTGGTGATGTCGACCTTCTCGGGCTCGATCGGCACCGCGGTGCTGGTGCCGATGCGCAACCTGATCGCCAATTCCTGGATGATCCACACCGACGGCGCCGGCCTGCTGGCGCTGGCGCGCAGCCTGTCGTTCGCCGTGATCGCGGCGATCGGCGTGCCGATCCTGATGGTGATGCTGGCGGCGATCGCCGGCAACATGATGCAGCATCGCCTGGTCTGGTCCGGCGAGCCGATGAAGCCGAGCCTGAGCAAGATCTCGCCCTTGGCCGGCGCCAAGCGCCTGTTCGGCAAGCAGGCTGCGGCCAATTTCGCCAAGGGCCTCTTCAAGCTCGTGCTGCTTGGCACGGTCATGGTCATGATCCTGTGGCCGGAGCGGCTGCGCCTCGAATCGCTGCTGCATATGGACGTCAGCGAGCTGCTCGGCGTCACGATCTCGCTGACGACGCATCTGATGGGCTCGGTGGTCGCGCTGCTCGCCCTGGTCGCGATCGGCGACTACCTGTTCCAGTATCGGCAATGGTACGAGCGCCAGAAGATGTCGGTGCAGGAGATGAAGGAGGAGTTCAAGCAGTCGGAAGGCGACCCGCACGTCAAGGGACGCATCCGGCAGATCCGCCAGCAGCGCATGAAGAAGCGCATGATGGCCGCGGTTCCCAAGGCCTCCGTGATCATCACCAACCCGACCCACTACTCGGTCGCGCTGTCCTACGAGCGCGGCATGTCGGCGCCGGTCTGCGTCGCCAAGGGCGTCGACAACATCGCCTTCAAGATCCGGGAGGTGGCCAAGGCGCACGACATCCCGATCGTCGAGAACGTGCCGCTGGCGCGCGCGCTCTATGCCACCGTCGAGATCGACGAGGAGATCCCGGTGGAACATTATCATGCCGTCGCTGAGATCATCGGCTACGTGATGGGGCTGCGGCGCAACCTCTCGGGGCGCCCGCGATGACAACCGATTCGGTCCATGGACGGACCGCAAAATACGGATAAATCATGGAATATCGGCTTGACGGGCTTGCGCTTGACCCGTCGATTCAGGCAGGTGGAAGGGGGAGCCGCGCGAACGGGCTGGGGCTCCCAGCCGACAGGTCGCGTCCCCGAGCCATGAGCGCCGATTCCGACAACGATGGGTTACAGGATCAGGTGGGCCTGCCGGAGCGGCCGCGCCGCAGCGGCAGCATTCTGCTGATCCTGCTGGTGGCGTTCGGTCTCGTCGCGGTCGCGATCGCGTTGATGACGATCGGCCGCGCCCAGGCGCAGCCCTATATTCTCGGCCTGCTGTCGCTGCTCGCCACCGTCGGCCTGTTCAATCTGTTCGCGTTCGCCGCCGGCATCGTCCGCTTCGCCGACAAGGCGACCGACGATCCGGTGTTGGGCGCGATCGCCGATCACGCCTTCGATGGCCTCGCGGTGACCGATCCGCGCGGCCATGTCGTCTACGCCAACGCCGCCTATCTCAACATGACGGGAGCGGCGACCGCGCAGGAGGCGCGTCCCGTCGAGCGTGTCTTCATCGGCAATCCCGATGTCTCCGAAGCGGTGTTCCGCCTGCTCAAGGCGGCGCGCGAGGGCAAGCGGCAGCAGGAAGAGGTACGAATCACCGCGGCCGAAGGCGCGCAGGGGCGCTGGCTTCGCATGCGCGTTCGCCCGCTCGGCCAGACCAAGCGCCACGCCCGCTACGCGGTGTGGTCGATCGCCGACATCACGCGGGATCGCGAGCGCCAGGAGGACGTGTTTCAGGAGCTGCAGCATGCGATCGAATATCTCGACCATGCGCCGTGCGGCTTCTTCTCGGTCAATCCGGAAGGCAGCCTCGTCTACGTCAATGCCACGCTCGCCAACTGGCTCGACTACGATCTCGCCGAGATCGGCTCGGGCGGCCTGAAGCTCGCCGACGTCGTCTCCGGCGACGGCGCGTCGCTGCTGACCTCGATCGTGGCGGTGCCCGGCGAGGTCCGCACCGAGGTGTTCGACATCGACCTGAAGATGCGCGGCGGCAAGACCATGCCGGCGCGGCTCTACCACAAGCTCGCCTTCGGCGCCGACGGCAAGCCGGGCGCCTCGCGCACCCTGGTCATCAGCCGCGCCCGCGACGAGCGCTCCGATCCGGAGCGCGCCGCCGAGGTGCGCTTCATGCGCTTCTTCGACCATACGCCGATGGCAATCGCCACCGTCGACCGCGGCGGCGCCGTGGTCAGGGCCAATGCGCGCTACGCCAAGCTGGCGCAGAGCGTCAGCGGCGACGTGGCCGCGGCGAAATCGATCTTCCGCACCGTCAGCCAGCGCGACCGGCACCTCCTGATCGCCGCGATCAACCAGGCCTCGGAAGGGCAGGCGGACATTCCGCCGGTCGAGGTGATGCTGGAGGGCGCGAAGGAGCGCTTCGGCCAGTTCTTCGTCACCGCCGTCGACGAGGACGAGCGCGAGACCGAGGCCGCGATCGTCTATCTGCTCGAGACCACCGAGCGCCGCGCGCTGGAAAACCAGATCAACCAGTCGCAGAAGATGGAGATGGTCGGCCAGCTCGCCGGCGGCATCGCCCACGACTTCAACAACGTGCTCTCGGCCATCATGATGGCCAACGACTTCCTGCTGAACGCGCACAAGCCGACCGACCCGTCGTTCCAGGACATCATGCAGATCAAGCAGAACGCGACCCGCGCCGCGACGCTGGTGCGGCAGCTGCTGGCGTTCTCGCGCCGCCAGACCCTGCGGCCGCAGGTGCTCGATCTCGGCGACGCACTGTCCGACCTGACGATGCTGTTGCGCCGGCTGATCGGCGAGAAGGTCAAGCTCGACCTGGTTCACGGCCGCGACCTGTGGCCGGTCAAGGTCGACGTCTCGCAGTTCGAGCAGGTGGTCGTGAATCTCGCGGTCAACGCCCGCGATGCGATGCCCGATGGCGGCAAGCTGTCGGTGCGCACCGCCAACGTCTCGGCCGACGAGGTCGCGCAGGCCGCCTACAAGGGCATGCCGGTGGCCGACTACGTCCGCATCGAGATCAGTGACACCGGCACCGGCATTCCGGCCGAGATCCGCGAGAAGATCTTCGAGCCGTTCTTCTCGACCAAGGAGGTCGGTAAGGGCACCGGTCTCGGACTGTCGACCGTCTACGGCATCATCAAGCAGACCGGCGGCTTCATCTACGTCGACAGCGAGGTCGGCAAGGGGACCTCGTTCCAGATCTTCCTGCCGCGCCACACCGTCGTGCCGGAGGTCCAGGCCGAGCCGCACGCGGCCAACGGCGCCGTCAAGGAGCCGGCCGTCGCGGAAGCGTCGAAGCCGCGCGCCGACCTGACCGGGCAGGGCACCATCCTGCTGGTCGAGGATGAGGAGGGCCTGCGGGCGCTGAACGCGCGCGGCCTGCGCTCGCGCGGCTACAGCGTCATCGAGGCGTCGAACGGCGTCGAGGCGATGGAGGCGCTGGACGAGTGCGACGGCGTGCTCGATCTCGTGGTGTCCGACGTCGTGATGCCAGAGATGGACGGGCCGACGCTGCTCAAAGCGATGCGCGAGCGCAATCCGGAGATCAAGATCATCTTCGTCTCGGGCTATGCGGAGGATGCGTTCGAGAAGAGCCTGCCGGAGAACCAGCAGTTCGCGTTCCTGCCAAAGCCCTTCACGCTCAGCCAGCTCGTGGCGGCGGTCAAGGAAACCATGGCGCCGCAATAGGTTACCGGAGTTCCTTGGCAAATTCCTTGGCAAGCCGGCCGGGCGCGTTCATCCCGCGACCCCGCGCCGCAGCCGCGCGGCCTCGTGCCGCCTTCCTTTTTCGCGGGTTGTGCCCATCTTACAGGCATCCCCATTCCGGGGAGTTATGGGAAACACAGATGAGCTTCATGCAGCGCAAAAGCGGCCTCCTCAAGGCGATGGCCGTGGCCCTTTCACTGGCGCTGCCGACGGTGCTCGCCGTCTCGGCGGCCGACGCCCGGATCGGCGGCGGCTCCAGCTCGGGCTCCCGCGGCACGCGTACCTTCTCCGCGCCGCCTCCGACCGCCACCGCGCCGGGATCGGCGTCGCAGTTCAACCGCACCATCACCCAGCCGGGCCAGCCCGGCGGCTTCAACACGGCTGCGCCCGCGCGTGGCGGGCTGTTCGGCGGCCGCGCGGGCGGCCTGCTGGGCGGCCTCGCTGCCGGCTTCCTCGGCGCCGGCCTGTTCGGCATGCTGTTCGGCGGCGGGCTGTTCTCGGGGCTCGGCGGCTTCGCGTCGATCATCGGCCTGATCCTCCAGGTCCTGCTGGTGGTGTTCCTGGTGCGCATGGGGATGGCCTGGTGGCAGCGCCGCAACCAGCCGGCCTATGCCGCCGGCCCGGCGCCGACGCCCACCGACGGCCAGCCGAGCTTGCGCTCGGGCCTGAGCGGCCTTGGTGGTTTCGGCGGCTTCGGCGGTGGCAGCAACACGCCGCCGCTACAGATCCTGCCGGCCGACTATGAGGCGTTCGAGCGGCTGCTCGGCGAGATCCAGTCCGCCTGGTCGAACGAGGATGTCGGCCGCCTGCGGCTGCTGTCGACGCCCGAGATGGCCTCGTATTTCGAGCGCGATCTCGAGCAGAACCAGGCCCGCGGGGTGGTCAACAAGGTCAGCGCCGTGAAGCTGCTGCAGGGCGACCTCGCGGAAGCCTGGCGCGAGAATGGCGCCGACTACGCCACGGTCGCGATGCGCTTCACCTTGGCCGACAAGACCATCGAGCGCGCCTCGGGCCGCGTGGTCGACGGCTCCGACCAGCCGCAGGAGGTCACGGAGATCTGGACCTTCCTGCGCCACGCCGGCGCCGATTGGCAGCTGTCGGGAATCCAGCAGGTCAGCTGAGCCTGACTTGAGATCCTCATCGGGCGCCGCGGAGCAATCCGCGGCGCTTTTGCTTTGCGCGTGGTTATAGTGGCGTGCCGCGATGAACAGGCAACGAGGATGGGCCCATGCGTTATCAGCTGTATTACTGGCCGATGATCCAGGGCAGGGGCGAATATGTGCGTCTCGCGCTGGAGGAGGCGGGCGCCGCCTATCGCGACGTCGCGCGCGAGGACGGCATCGGTACGATGACGGCGATGATGGAGGCGGTCAGCGACACGCCGCCCTTCGCGCCGCCGTTCCTGAGAGCGGGCCGCCGCGTCATCGGCCAGACCGCCAACATCCTGCTGTTTCTCGGCAGCCGCCATGGGCTCGCGCCGAAGGCCGAAGCCGGCCAGCTCTGGGTGCATCAGCTGCAGCTCACCGTGACCGACTTCGTGGTCGAGATCCATGACACGCATCATCCGCTGGGGCCGACGCTGTACTACGAGGAACAGCGCGCGCCGGCCAGGAAACGCACCGCCGAGTTCTGGAGCGAGCGGGTGCCGAAATTCCTCGGCTATTTCGAGCAGCTCCTATCAAAAAGCGGTGGCGCCTACGTCACCGGGCGCCGGCTCACTTATGTGGACCTGTCGCTGTTCCAGATCGTCGCCGGCCTGCGCTACGCGTTCCCGAAGCGCATGAGGGCGTTCGAGCGCAACATCCCGAGCCTCATCGCGCTGCATGACCGCGTCGCCAGCAGGCCCAACATATCAGCCTATCTCGGCAGCGAGCGCCGCATCGCCTTCAACGAGGACGGCATCTTCCGCCACTACAAGGCGCTGGATGCGTGAGGCGAGGCTCCGCGGCGCCACCCGTTGACAATGTATAAGTGTTGACTTATGCATTCCGCATGACCGTCGAAGCCCAGTTGACATCCGTCATGAAGACGCTTGCCGACCCGACGCGGCGGGCCGTGTTCGAGCGCATCGCGCGCGAGGGGGAGGTGGCGGCCACCGGCCTGGTGCAGGGCTCACGGGTATCGCAGCCGGCGATCTCACAGCATCTCAAGGCGCTGCGCGACGCCGGACTGGTCAGCGAACGGCGCGACGGCCGCCACAACTATTACAGCGTCGCGCCAAAAGGGCTGGCGCCGCTGGTCGACTGGCTCGGTCATTACCGCGCATTCTGGCATGAGCGCATTGCCGGCCTCGAGGCACTGTTGAAGGAGACCGAGTGATGGGTGAGACGCATGCGATCGTGGTGGAGAAGCATCTGCCCCATTCGCCCGACAAGATCTGGCGCACGCTGACCACGAGCGACCTGATCGCGAAATGGTTGATGCCGAACGACTTCGTCGCGGCCACCGGTCATCGCTTCACCTTCCGCACCAAGCCGGTGGGCGACTGGGATGGCGTCGTTCATTGCGAGGTGCTCGCCTGTGAGCCGCCGCATCTGCTGAGCTATTCCTGGAAGGGCGGTTCGGACTCCAATCCGGCCTACGGCTTACGGCTCGACAGCGTCGTGACCTGGACGTTGACGCCGGCCGAGGGCGGCACGCATCTGCGGATGGTCCATGACGGCTTCGTCTTCCCGGGCAACAAGTTTCAGTTCGACATTATGGGACAGGGATGGAGTCGTATCGGCGATGCCATCACACGTATAGCGGCGGATGCCTGAGGCGCCGCCGCTATACGAAGTTGGCCTGAGGGTGTGGGATCGTCAGGCGAGAATGTCGACGCGGGTGCCCTGGCCGGGCGGCAGCGGCGGACGCGAGGCCTGCTTCTCCGCGGCCGCCTCGTCGCCGGTCTTGGCGGGATTGACGGCCTGGCTCTGCTGCGTCTGGTTCCGCGCCTGCGTGTCTTGGGTCTGCGGCTTGGTCGTCTCGGTCGAGATCGGCGGCGGTGAGGGCGGCGGCGATGACGACGAAACGCTCGAAACGGACATTGTCCAGCTCCTCGCTTGGTGTTGCGACAAGCGTGGCCATCGCTCACGAAAACTTCGTCAATCAGATCGTTCGAATTGTCTGCAACTGTCGGTGGCGCGGCGAATAGTGAACGGATCGCTGCCGCCGGCGTAGAAGCGACAGGGCTATCGCTTCACCCCGGCCTATTGGTCCTTGCTGCGGCTGATCGTGATCGAGGACTCGGTCTTGGTTCGGGCGCAGCGCATGTCGAGCCGGCGGTAGCGGCTGGCGACGTCGTCGCCGCGGAAGATCCCGAGCCGGCGGTAACAGCGTGTGACGCCGCGCTGCATGTCGTCCTTCGGCAAGGTGAACACGATCGCCGCCGCGCTCGCCATCAGCTCGATGAAGGCCGGCGTCGGCTTGCGCTCGGATTTTCCGAACAATTGATTGCTGACGTTCTTCGATGAGCAGCCGAGCGTGATCTCGCGCGCCTTGGGATGGGCGAGATAGACGGTGCCCGCCGCGGTCTGTCCGATCCGGACGCCGTCGATGCCGTTCTTCAATTCCTTGGCGAGGTCGTCACAGCGATCCGCTTGCGCGGCCTGCGGCAGCAGCGCGCTGCTCAACGCAACGAGAAAAACAAAACCGGCCAAGCGGCCAAATGAGCAAAGCGATGACTGCATTCCAAATACCCCCGCGCCATTGAAGCCTGCGCGCGGAGGTCATGCAAGCGCGATGCGCCGCGGCCGCACAAGATCGTCGGCCGACGTGACCGCGTGTTGACGGGCCGCGGTCACCTACCGGCGGCAGCGGCGCGATCGCTTCGTCAGAACCAGCAGCGGCCCGGATGCGACAGCGATACGCCCGCGGCGCGGCGCTCGCAGTCGTTGCCGTAGGTCTGGAAGTTGCAGCCGCACACCGGCATGTAGATGCGATTGCAGAACGTCGGCTTTCGGCGGCAGACACCCATCATGTCGAACCGGCCACACTGGCCGGCCGGGAATTCGCAATAAAGACCGGCATTGCAAGGGATGCCGGCAAATCCGCCGCACGCACGACCGGGACCGACCGCGCCGGCGCTGCCGGGGGCCATGGTGATCAGGGCAAGAGCAATTGTGATGGCAACGAAGAGACCTCGTTTCATGACGCCTCCAGGAGGAAAATGAATAGGTCAACAATCTAAGGTTACATAATTCGGCGACGGATCGCAATTGATCTCGCCGTACGACATTGCGCCGGTCGCGGCGTCATGTTGCGGCGACCTCGCGGGCCGTCTCGATCAGCAGGTCGAACGTCTCGTCGGGTGCGTGCTGCACGACATCGTGCCCGCACGCAAATGCGTGCACGCGCCACGCGGGATCGTTGCGCAGCCGCTCATATTGCGCGGTGAACGGCGTCGCGCTCCATCCGCTGGCGTAGACGAAGGTGCGCTGCAGAGCCGCCGGCGCCGGACTGTGGAGCTTCAGGGCCTGGATGAAGGTCCCGAGCGGATGCGGCCGGCGGCGCGGATCGGAGCCTTCGCGCGGCAGCGCCGTCAGCCCGTCATGCCCGGCACGTTCGATCACGAACCGGCGATACGCATCACCGGCGAGATCCCACCATGACTGGCCGTTCTCGGGTGCGAAGGCATCGAGATAGATCAGTGCGGCGAGCCTTTCCGGCACGCGGTCGGCGACGCCGGTCGCGACCATGCCGCCATAGCTGTGCGCGCACAGGATGACCTCGGACAGGTCCTCGATCGTCAGCAGATCAATGACGTCAGCGATGTGGGTGTCGAGATTGACGGCATGGGCGGCGCGGGCCGGTGTCTGCTCCAATCCACTCAAGGTCACCGCATAGGCGTCATGGCCGGCCTGCTGGAGCCTGGCCGAGAGCGCAGCGTACATCCAGCCGCCGTGCCAACCTCCTGGAATCAGGACAAAACTTGCCATGATCGTACCCCTCTGCCGCTGTGCCGAGACATGTCTTGCAAGGCTTCCGACGGGTAGCGTATCAGACCTGTCAAGACCGCTTTGGGCGGCCATTTCTAGAACCCCACGAGCTCGCCATGAACGCGCCCACCGCCTTTCCCGACCAGTCCAAGCCCGTCCCGCCCTACAAGCACACGCCGCTGTTTCCGCTCGGGCCGGACACCACGCCCTACAAGAAGATCACCACCGACGGCGTGCGGGTCGAGAAGGTCTTGGGCCGCGACATGCTGGTGGTGTCGCGGGAGGCGCTGCGGACCTTGTCGGAAGCCGCGTTCGGCGAGATCAACCACTTTCTGCGTCCCGGCCATCTGAAGCAGCTGCGCAGCATCCTGGAGGATCCGGAGGCCAGCCCCAACGACAAGTTCGTCGCGCTCGACTTCCTGAAGAACGCCAACATCTCCGCCGGCGGCGTGCTGCCGATGTGCCAGGATACCGGCACCGCGATCATCATGGGCAAGAAGGGCTGCAACGTCATCACCGATGGCGACGACGAGGCCGCGCTGAGCGAAGGCGCGCGCGACGCCTATCTGCGCCGGAACCTGCGCTACTCACAGGTCGCGCCGCTGTCGATGTACGAGGAGAAGAACACCGCCAACAACATGCCGGCGCAGACCGAGATCTATGCCGAGGGCGAGGACGCCTACAAGTTCATGTTCATGGCCAAGGGCGGCGGCTCGGCCAACAAGAGTTTTCTGTTCCAGGCGACGCCCTCGGTGCTCACCAAGGACCGGCTGCTGGCGTTCCTCAAGGAAAAGATCCTGACGCTGGGCACCGCGGCGTGCCCGCCTTATCACCTCGCCATCGTGATCGGCGGCACCTCGGCCGAGCTGTGCATGAAGACGGTGAAGCTGGCGTCTGCGCGTTATCTCGACGCGCTGCCGACCCAGGGCTCCCCGGATGGCAATGCCTTCCGCGATCTCGAGATGGAGCAGGAAATCCACAAGATGACGCAGTCGCTCGGCGTCGGCGCGCAGTTCGGCGGCAAGTACTTTTGCCATGACGTCCGCGTCATCCGCATGCCGCGCCACGGCGCGTCGTTGCCGATCGGTCTCGGCGTGTCGTGCTCGGCCGACCGCCAGGTGCTCGGCAAGATCACCAAGGACGGCGTCTATCTCGAGGAGCTCGAGCATCATCCGGCGCAGTATCTGCCGGAGGTCGAGCAGGCGCTTGGCGGAGAGGTCGTGAAAATCGACTTGAACCAGCCGATGAAGGACATCCTTGCCACTCTGTCGAAGAACCCGATCAAGACCCGGCTGTCGCTGACCGGCACCATGATCGTCGCGCGCGATGCCGCGCATGCCAAGCTGCGCGAGCGTCTCGACCGCGGCGAGCCGCTGCCGGACTACTTCAAGAACCATCCGGTCTACTACGCCGGCCCCGCCAAGACCCCGGACGGCTACGCCTCCGGCGCGTTCGGCCCGACCACCGCGGGCCGCATGGATTCCTTCGTCGACCAGTTTCAGGCGGCCGGCGGCTCGATGGTGATGGTCGCCAAGGGCAACCGCGCGCCGGCGGTGCGCGAGGCCTGCAAGAAGCACGGCGGCTTCTATCTCGGCTCGATCGGCGGCGCCGCGGCCAACCTCGCCGAGCACTGCATCAAGAAGGTCGAGGTCGTCGAATATCCCGAGCTCGGCATGGAAGCCATCTGGCGCATCGAAGTGGTGGACTTCCCGGCCTTCATCATCATCGACGACAAGGGCAACGACTTCTTCAAGGAGCTGAACCTCGGCTGAGGTGAGCCGGGCGTGATGTTTGTTGCGGCGGCCGGGAGCGATCCCGGCCGTTGGTGTTTGGGGGAGGCCCATCTCGCCTGAGCGCGTAGCGTGGCAACCGAATTCGCACGCCGACGGTGCGCTCCCCTCCCCGCAAGGGGGAGGGGAGCTCACTGCTGTTGTGGGGCCAGCTCGGCTCCGACTACCGTGGGACTCAGCGTGCGTTCGTGGCAAGAGGAGCACGATGCTGAACGAAGCAACTGGTAGTCTGATGTAATGCACGCCAACCGCATCATCGGTCTCGACGGCTTCTCCCGCGGCTGGGTCGCGGTGTCGATTGCAGGCGACCGGCGCGACATCGCCTTTCCCGCCGACGTTTCGACGGCACTATCGGCTCCTTTTACCCGCGCCGCGATCGACATCCCCATCGGCATGACCGACGGCGGCAACAGAACCTGCGACAAGCTCGCGCGCGACAAACTCGCGCCGCATCGCTCGCGCGTGTTCACCGGCGCGCGGCGCTGGCTGTGGGAGAACTACAAGGACCCAGATGAGGCCAATATCGAGGCGTCGCGGCGCGGGCAGACGCGCGCCTCGCGTCAGCTCTGGCATCTCGGCCGCAAGATCATGGAGGTCGACGCCTTCGTCCGTGCGCATCGCGACCGCGACATCCGCGAGGCCCATCCCGAACTGGTGTTCCTGCGCCTCCACGGCGCGCCGTTGCCGTCGAAGAAGACGGAACATGGCGTCAGGCTGCGGCGCGACTTGTTAGTTTCTGCAGGCTTCGCCGCCATCGACGACTGGATGACCCGCGCCCGTATCGGCACCGGTGCCAAGCCCGACGACGTCCTCGACGCCTGCGCGGTCGCGCTGGCCGCTCGCGACTGCGCGGGCTGCGTACCGGAAGAAGCTGCGCCGCGCGACGCGCATGGCGTGCCGATGCAGATCTGGTTTTGAGGGGCGGCCCGGCCAAGTTTGTCCCACACCTGCTTCAGCGTGGAGGGCTGGCGTACATGGGGTAAGCGATCAACGGACGGGTTTCCGCTTATCCCTGCATAGGGCTAGGCCGTCGAATTTCGAGATGCTGCTAGCGGAAATCGCGTGCGTTGAGCGGGTGCTTGTGGTTGGGCACCGGGCCGAATTCGCTGCGTGGTGCAAGAGGGAGCGTCTTTGTTGAGCACTGAACCATGTTCGTGCTGAGATTCAGGTCGCAGTCGTCATAATCCAACGTCACCCGCCGCTTGCAGCTGTTCTTCAGGCTGTACCAGTTGACCCCAGGAGCTTTCGGCCACGCCTTCTCTACCACGCACTGGCTTGGATCTGATTGTGGGGCCGAACTGACTGTCCGCGGCGGTCGAACTACGCTTGATGATGGCTCGGCAACGGGCTTGGTAATGGGAGTTGCTGCCGGATTCGGCTGCGTTCTGTCCACGCCGAGAATGTCAGCGGTCACATTCTTCGCTGCAGAGCCAAGATCCCGGGAACGAGCGTTTGCCGGTACCGCTCCGATGCGGACAGCGGTGGCGGCCCCGCCATTCGTGGACATGGACTTTCCGTCCGGCTCGAGCGTGTAGTTCCATGTCCCCGCGCTGTTCGTATAGGTCAACACGTTTCCCGAGCAGGTCCACGTACCCTGGACACAAGCCGGGTGTTCGCTGCACAATGCTCTGCCGTCAGGGAGTAGCGTACCTCTGTTGCCACTGCCTGAGTGTCGCCAGTCACCGATAAACTTGGCTGCGCAACTCGATTGCGGAGCGGCCTCTGCCGCGGCGGTACCGGAAAGTAGTACCGAAAGAAGTAAGAGATATCTCATTGTAGTTCCAATGAAGCAGGTTGGACTATGATTACCCAATTCCTAGCTCGAATGTGAGTTAGGTGATCCAATCAGATTCCGATCGCGACCGCAACGATGACCGCTTGAGCCATTGCGGCAGCCGTAGCGATGGATATAGGAAGTCCCCGCCTCACGGTTGATGGCTTCGATGCCTGCCAGGGGGCGAAATACAAACAAGTGCGCGCACTGACCCGCTGGCGAAGGTCCTGCACGAATAGGTCCGTATTCTCGCTGTCGCGCTTGCCAGTGCGATAGGCGATGATCGCCTTAGCGGAGGAGGCCAGGGCAACGAAGGTGTACTGGTCGCCCTTGTGGGCCAGCTCGTGGCGCTCAACGCGCTTTTGCTTCTTGCCGACGTAGCCCCAAATTTCGTCCAGTTCCAACCGGCCGGTGCGGATGCCGACCATGATGCGGTCGTGCAGTTCGGCGCAGCCGCGCCCAACGCGCTCGCCAAGGCGCATGATGGTGTCGCGGTGAATGCCAGTCAGGCGTTCAGTGGCGCGGATGCTCTGGCCTTCGGTGAGGCAGGCAATGATGGTGATCTGCTGTTCGCGGGAAAGAACGTTCATGAGGGCGCAATCCTCGTTTGGATTGGCCTGGGGCGACTCTGGAAAACACGCTCTGCAAAGCGTATATTCTGATTTGGTCATCGGCCCGGGGCGCAATCTCGGGTGGGTGGCTAGGGATCGCTGAGGCTGCAACCAAAGCGGTCCCACTTATTCGGTGACTCAGGGCGCCGGATTCGGACCGGCATTTCCACGCTTGTAGGGGCGGGTGTCCTGCCGTTAGACGAGCCCTGAAAACTAGAGCCGATTGCAGGGCCGCTTGCGTTCCTTTCTCAGGGGTAGCGCAGCGGCCCTTCCTTTTCTCCCGCCCCCTAGCTCGGCTAGCGCATCGGGGGCTCAAACCCTCCTGAACATGTCAGTCTCCATTCCAGCCCGCGCATACTGCATGTCCTGAAATCTTCCGTCAAGGGTGTATGAAATTTTTTCCCTTAAGTTTTGAATTTCAGTCTGGCACGGAACGCAAGGGTCGGATATATGTCTCTCCGACAGGAGGGCACTATGGCTGACGTGGAATCGGGGCAGCGCTTCCCCTTTATCAACGTGGAGAAGGCAATAGGTCGGGCGAGCGAGCTTTACGGCGCCGACCAGCGCGGCGGCGAAATGTCCATCGCTGGTGCGTTCTCGGTTTGGGGATACAGCGAAAAAAGCAGCGGCGGCCATCAAACGGTCGCGGCGCTGAAAGCTTATGGATTGCTTTTGGCACCGCAGCCGGGAAAAATTCAACTCTCCAAGGATGCGCTAGCCTACTTCCGTGACGAGCGGGACGAGCCGCGCAATAAGTTGCTTCAAGGCTTCGCGCGCAAGCCGCCTATGATGCGCTCGCTATGGAATGCTTGGGGGGCTCAGCCACCAGCGGATACTTTGGCGCGAAGTCATCTCAAGGTGGACCGCGGTCTGAGCGAGCAATCAGCGCGGGCATTATTGGGAATTTACAAGGAAAATATCGCCTTTGCGAACCTCAAGGGTGATGATAAGATTCCTGAACTTGATCTGGGCATTAAGGTGGATGACCCGCCAGCTCCGAAGGTGAAATTGGGCGATATCGTTCAATGGACATCAGGTGGCGTCGATCAGTTAGATCCCCCGGCTCGGGTTATGTGGATTTCCGAAGATGGTAACCATCTTCGCGTCCACGGCAGTTTGACGGGTATTCCAATGAATGAAGTGAGTGTTGTGGCCGCCCCACCACCCAAACCGATCACGCCAACACCGCCTGTGGTCACGGACGCTGTGAATAGTAACGCAGACATCAGCGTCCTCTTGAAGGATGGGCGGCTAGAGATTGCTGCAACTGTTGATGCCGATGGCCTCAAGACGCTTAAAGAAATGCTTGTGCGATACGAAGGCATTCTGGAGCTATTGAAGCCCAAGACACAATGAAGTAGGCCGCCAACTGAGGTGGCCTACTTCGTACCCTGCTGCTTGGCTTCAAGCTCTTCCACCGCGTTGCCAATCTCCTCAACGTGGTGGGTAAGGGCACCCAAAGACTGTTCAAGCTTGGCTAGCCTCGACCTTAGCCACGCCAGTTTTTCGCTGTCGGAAAAGTCGTTCCAAGCTGACATTTGGCGCTCCGATTGCGGTTCGTCTTGGGCGCAACCATAAGGCAACTTAGGACACTCCCAAAATCAAACTAGGACATCAGGGGATAAATACGGACATCACCCAGTGCGGCGAGCCCGTAACCCATTTCGCCGGGCGCATTGCAGCGCGATGGATTCCGGGCTCGTGCTGCGCACGCCCCGGAACGACGGAGGAGAGCGTGTTGCGTCATGCCGGCCGGGGAGGCGAAGCCGTCGTGTGTTTCCGGAAAAAATAAATCGCTTGCGATTTTTCGGAAATCGTGATTTTATCTCGCCGTCCCGCCTCACTGCGGAGGGGCGTTGCGCGCGATCGTCACGACACGCGAGGCGGGGAGGCGATGGCCGCGATGGAGCCGCAGCGTGTCTTCGGATACGCGGACGAACGGCTTGGCGCGGACGCGAAGTCGCAGCGTCCTGACACCCCGAAGCTGGTGTCACGTTCGTGCGGTGCTGAGCGCATCGCGCGGATCATGGTGGCCAACAAGCCGGCGCACCAGGGAGACTGCGTATAAGCGTGAAGCCATCGCGCAGGGAAGGCCGGGCGTTTCCGGCTGCACCTGTGGTACCTGCCGCCTGCATTTCTTTCGCAGGCGGGCCGCAGGCGTCAGCCGACGCCTGGCCTTCCCTGCGCCCTCTGCATTTGGAGAGGGACATGCCGCTGCATCACTCGGGCCTTATCAGCCGCGAGGCTGCGTCCGCTTGTCCGGGCTGTTTGAGATGTGAAGCGGGACTGCTGCGATTAAAAATCGGTGTCGTCCCGGGCAAGCCATGAGCGCGCGACAGCGCGATCGTGGCGCCGACCCGGGACCCATACGCCGCGGCCGTCGTGACGGGCGAAAAGCCAATTGCCAGCGTGCCTCGAACCACTCCCTGCGGGTATGGGTCCCCGCTTTCGCGGGGACGACAGCGGAGAGTGTCGATGCGACGTGCCCACGCAAAAGAATAGCGATCAGCCCCGCGCGCCGGTGAACGGGAAGCTGCCCATGAAGCCGATGCCCATCTCGCCGGAGATGGTGTCGCCGGCGACCTTGCCCTTGAAATCCAGCGTCAGCGGCATCGGGCTGGTGATCGAGACCTTCCAGGCGACGTCGTCGCCGTTGACGGTGCCGTCGAAGATCTCGGCGGAATCGCCTTCCGCGGCCTGGGTCCCCGTCAGCGTCGCGCCCGAGCTCTTCAGGCTCAGGGTCGCGCTGCGCTCGCCCATGGGCGTGTTCAAGGTCAGATTCCAGTTGCCGTCCACAGCCATCGATCGTTCTCCTGGCATTGCGATTTTGCGGACCTCGAGGCAACGACCTCGAGGATGCGTTCGGCCGCCCCTATAGCGCATCTTTGCGCGTAAGCCCATTGCGGCGATCGGATGCAGCGATCAGGCCCGCGCCGCCCTGAGGCGGTTGGCGACCACGAAGCGGAAGGCCATGAACTGCAGCGCGAAGGCCGCGACCTTGGCGCCGCCCGCGACCACGGTGATGTAGAGCACCCACAGCTTGATGTCGCCGGTCATGGCGACCGCGATCGTGCCGAGACCGAGCGCGAACATCAGCGCCGCCCAGGCATAGCCGGCGATGGTGACGTATTCCGGAATGGTCTCCGACACAATCGGCGGCACGTAGCGCAGCATCCAGCCGCGCTTGAGCATGATCAGCCCGATGGCGAAATGGCCGATCGCGGGCTTGGCGAACATGAAGCGGGGGTCATTGGTCAACAGCGTCACGCCGCCGAGCACGATGACGAGGCCGACGCTGGCATAGGCCATGAAGCTGAGGTTCACGCCCCTGATGCGCGCCCAGACCACCTGCACCACGGCGACGGCGACCGCGGCGGCGGTGGCCAGCACGACATCATCGGTTGCGATGTACAGGATGAAGAACACCGCGGCCGACAGGAAGTCGGCAATCAGCTTGGCAAACACGATTTTCACGCACGTCTCCTGGAGCAGACCCCGGTCACGAATTTTGGCCGGACATTGCGGCGGCAGTCTGCGCTGCCACGTCCTTTGTTCGGCGGTAGTCAGGATACCAGCGCGTGAAATAAAGTGCACTATTGCGGGCGGCAAAGGCGATGGCGAGGCCGGTCCAATAGGGCAGGCCCGGCACGTAGAGCGTCATCAGGTTGCCGACGATCATCAGCAGCGCCGACACGGTCCAGGCGCCGGTGATGACGTAATTGGCGCGCAGGAAGCCCGGAATCGCCGCGGTTTCCGGCGGTACGGCCTCGAGCGCATATTGCAGCGTGAACGGCGCGCGCAGCAGCATCGAGCCGAGCGACAGCGCGAAAATGCCGCAGTCGACCGCAAGACGCACCGCGGATGCGCTGAGGGTCGGATCGATGAGGCCGAGGTAGGCGGCTACGCTTGCGAACACGATCGCCGAGCCCAGGCCGAGAATCTTGATCGAGCGTCCCTTGACGACGTCGACCGCGACAACGACCAGGCACATCGCCGTGGCCACGGCCAAGCTGAGCGTGGCCGAGACCACCATCATCAGCGCCGCGTAGACGCCGTAGGGCGCAAGGATGAGGAAGATCGTCATAGAACTCGCCAATCTTTACACTGCCAAGATTAGTAGGATCCCGGCGGAACCGGGTCAAGCGAATCTTGACAGTGTCAAAATTTTGTGAAGCAACATATTTAGCTAAGCTTTATCAATGGCTTGCTTCGTCCGCGCCGACCCAATTGCCGTGGAAGCCATCGGGCACGCGGTGGCCGAGATGAACCAGGGCCACCGGACCGCTGCCGATGTCGGTGGCGTTGAACACGGCGAGGTCGCTGGTGTTGGAGCCGGCACGCCAGACCACGGTCAGCAGCCAGCCGTCGCCCTCGGCGGCATCGCGGCTGCGCGGCACGAATACCGGCTCGGACAGGGTGTCGCCGGCGGGCAGCAGATGCGTCGCGTGGCGCGTGCCGGCGCCGTCGACATGGACGAGGCCGGACAGCGCCACGAACAGCGGGCCGTCCGGATTGGCGCAGGCGTACCAGCCATGGCCGTTCTTGAGCCCGGCGCGGCGGTCGTCGATGCGGGGGAATTCACCGGTGAGGTCGTCGAGATAGCTCTGCGTGAAACGGTCGGTGTTGCCGGCGAGATCGAAGCTCCAGCGGCACAGCCGCGCGACCGACTTGGCCGGATCGGTCGGACGTCCGTCGGGATGCGGAAACAGCGGCGCTTCCTCGAACTGCATGACGTCGGCAATGATCCGGCTGCCGTCCTCCCAGGCATTCATGATGTGGAAGACGTAGCAGGCGTCACCGCGAAACCAGACGATGTCCTTGATGTCGCCGCTGCGCTTCATCACACCGACATAGGCGCCCTTGTCGGGCTCCCAGGCATAAGGCGGCTTGCCGGACATTGCGCGCTCGATGCTGCCGGTGAGCGGCAGGATTGGAAACAGCACGTGATTGGCCGTGACGATGAAGTCGTGCACCATGCTGGCATAGGGCGCCTCGAAACGATTGAGACGCGTCAGCTTGCCGGCCGCATCGACCGTGCCGTAGGACAGCGCCGGCGTCAGCGGACCGGCGGCGTTGTAGCCGAAGAACAGCAATTCGCCGGTGACCGGATCGGTCTTCGGATGCGCGGTGAAGGCGCCGCGCAGGCGGCCGCCGAAATCGTGATAGCCGCGGGTGGCGAGCGTGCCGGGCTCGATCTCGGTCGGCAGATGCGCCTCTTCGAGCGCGAGCAGGCGGCCGGCATGGGCGATGATGTTGGTGTTGGCAACGCCGCCATCGGTGACCTCGGCTGGCGCGTCCGGCAGCCTGCGGCCGAAGCCGCCGAACAGCGCGCGCCCCGCGCGGCGCTCGGCCTCGAATTTCGGGGTGCGGATCCAGCGGTTGCGATAGGACGCGCGGCCGTTCTCCAGATGGAACGCGTGCAGCATGCCGTCGCCGACGAACCAGTGCGAACCCGGCGAGTCGAATTGCGGATTGGGGCCGTTGCGATAGAGCGTGCCGTTCAGCTCACGTGGCAGTTCGCCGGTGACGTTCAGGAACGGCGCGTCGCATTCGAACGGGATCGGCGCGATGTTGTCGCGCGGTGTGGGGCGCTGGCGGGCTGTGTCGTGCAACGGTCCGATCATCGACTGTCCATTCATGGCGCTTCCTTCCCCTTGCATCCGGCTTTATCTTTACGATGTAAAGATAAAGCTACCGGCCGAGCGCCTGCAGGTCAAGGCTAATCTTTACGCTGTCAAAATTGCTTGTATAAGGAGAGGCATGACGAAGATCGAACAGGCAAGACTGAGCAGGCACCGGACGGCTACGGCGGTGGCCCGGACGCGGTCGCGCCGCGCGGTGAGCGCGGGCGAGCCGGCGGCGCCCTATCATCACGGCGCGCTGCGCGATGCGCTACTCGAAGCGGCCGAGCGCGTGCTGGAGCGCGACGGGCTGGCCGGACTCACCTTGCGCGCGGTGGCGCGCGAGGCCGGCGTGTCGCATGCGGCGCCGACGCATCATTTCGGCGATCTCACCGGGCTGGTCAGCGAGCTCGCGGCGATCGGCTTCACGCGGTTCAATGCGGCGATGAAAGCGGCCGGCGAGCAGCCCGGCACGCCGATCGAGCGGGCGATGGCGCGGGCCCGCGCGTATGTCGCCTACGCACAGGCCAATCCCGGCATGTACGGACTGATGTTCCGCACCGAGCGTCTGGATTATTCGCGCCCTTCGCTGCACGAGGCCGCGGAAGCCTCGTTTGCCGGACTCGCGGGGTCGGTCGCCGCGCGCAGCGAAGGCCCGGTCGGTGACGAGGAATTGTCGCTCGATCAGTCGGCGGCGATCGCCCGCGCCTGGTCGCTGGTGCATGGCTACACGATGCTGCTGCTCGACGGCCGCCTTGCCGACATTCTGCGCCGTTCGCCGCCGGGCACCACGGCCGAATCGCTGCTGGAGGCGATGCTCCGGGCCACCGTGCCGAAGCTGCCGCCGGGCGCGTAGTTCGACGCACCGGAAACCGGGTGGGGGATCATGCGTTGGCAACGCATGGCACGAACCCCACGCGCTCCCTGGAGCAGGGCCAATCCGCGCAAGCGCGCCGGCAAGGCCTCCACCCGTCTCACCCCGGCCGAAAAGGCGGCGGCCAAGGCGCGCGCCCGTCGGGCCGGGCGGCGCTATCCCAACCTGGTCGACAATATGCGCGTCGCGGCCAGGAAGGCGGCAAAGACCAAGACCAGCGGCCGCAAGCGGGCGGCGAAATCGAAGACCGGGAAGGGCGCATCGAAGACGGCGAGCAGGCGCACATCCGCCGTGCGCAAGACCGCAAAGTCCGGACGGAAGTCGGCGCGCTAATTGGGCGGCAACGCCAGATCGACGGCCCGGCCGCGCGCGCCGACGATCTTCACCCTGTCCTTGCCGCAGGCAAAGCCTCGCGCCGTCTGGTCAGCCGCCTGCCGCGCCAGCTCGTTGGCATTGGAGTTGGCGGCAGCGTCGACATAGGCGACATGACACACTGGTCCGGGCGGCAGCCGGGTCACCACCAGCATCGGCTTGTCCTTCGGCCCCTTGCTGCCTTGATCGTCGTTGTCGGCGATCTGCCAGCGCTGGATGATCGCGAACGGCTTGCCGTCAGCCAGCCTCCATTCGACAGCGTTGCCGGCGGAGTTGAACGGTCCGAACCAGGTCTGAGCAGCCGGCTCCTTGGCGGCCGCGCGGACATTGCGCCCCACAGACACGGTCTGGCGAAGATCGCCTTCGTTGACGAGCAGAATCAGGCCGTCCTTGCCAGGGCAGGTCTCAGTCGAGCCGTCATCCTCCTGCTTGCCGCCGATGGTGCGGCAGTCCTTGGCGGCGGCCGATGTATAGGCGCTGGCGATGGTCTCTGCAGCCGCCTGTCCGATCCACGCCGTGCAGAGCATCAATGCGACACCGATTCGTCGCGCCACGACGCGATGTGGGAGGAATTCGGACATGCGAGGGCCCCTGATGACCGGAATTCGTCCCTGCGCAGGACGCTGCAAACTGGGGACGGCGCGAAACGGCGGCGGGAAACACCTGACATCGTCGCGAATTTATCCTAGAACGGCGGCCTCGCGAGGTCCATGTCTTCTCATCACTCATGCCTGTCATTCCGCAATCCAAACCCTATCGCATCGGCCGCTCCAAGACGGGGCTTGGTCTGTTCGCCACCCAGCCGATCAAGAAGGGCACCAAGATCATCCGCTATTTCGGTCCGCTCTTGGATTCGAAGAAGGCGGACGAGGACGCGATCGAGAACAAATATCTGTTCGAGCTCGACAAGCGCTGGACCATCGACGGCTCGATCCGAGAGAACGTCGCCCGCTACATCAATCATTCCTGCAAGCCGAACGCCGAGTCCGACGTCAAGCCGCGCAAGAAGAAGATCTTCATCCGGGCCATCAAGAACATCGAGCCCGGCGAGGAGATCAACTACGACTACGGCACGGACTACTTCAAAGCCTATCTGAAGCCGATCGGCTGCAAATGCGACGCCTGCGAGAAGAAGCGGGCCAAGAAGAAGGCCGAGGCGCGCGCCGAGCGGGCGCAGGTGAAGGCGAAGGACGTGCGCAAGGCCGAGAAGAAGGCGAAGAAAAAGGCCGAGAAGCTCGTCAAGGACAAGGCCAAGCAGCGGCCCAAGGCCAGAGCCCAATCGGGCGAGGCGGCTCGCGGCAAAGCCAAGACCCGGCGGCCGGCTGCCGGCAATCGTGGCAGGACCAAATCCACTCCGGCGAAGACGCAGACCAGCCGCGCCAAGGCGGCCTGATCCAATCGGCTCGTGTCCGGATCTCTCAGGACGGCTTCCCGAAGGCCAGCGTCGTCCAGGTGACGCCGGCCGCCTGGTTCTCCGCGCCGAGCGACTCGCCATGCCGATTGAGCTGGAGCGTCAGCCCGAGCTGCCGCGCGGGCTCAACGATCGTCTCGGCCGCGATCTCGAACATCCGGCGGCCCGGCGGCACCGGACCATGCCGCAACGTCATGATCAGCAGTCCGCCGGGAGCAATCCGCGCCGCGATGTTGGGAAGCGCGCGTCGCCGCTGTGCCTCATCGAGATGCATCAGGACGGCGGTCAGCATCACCAGGTCGAACTGCTCGCCACGAGCGGCCAGCACGGCGAGCTCCGGAAGGCTGTCGTCGATCCAGGTGATCGCCGGCGAGGCATGCAGTTGCATGGCGCCGACGCGCAGTGCTTCGGTCGGCTCGACGGCCACCACCCGATGTCCAAGGCCCGCGAACCAGGCGGCGTCGCGGCCCGTGCCCGCGCCGATGTCGAGCACGCGCGCGGGCGCGTTGGGCAGCAGATGGAGCACGGCGGCATGAACCTGTTCCGACGGGATGCTCTCGTAGCGCACGAAGAGATCCTCGGCCTCGGTGGCGTAGCCTTCCGTTCCGATCACCTGAGGCTGCATCGCTCCGATCTCCCGTCGATCTCCGATTATGCAGAAGATGCGTTCGCCGCGCATGCCCAAATATCGGTTTGGCCGTGAGCGCCGGGCCGCTCGATCATGAAGCCCGGCGCTCACCACCGGTCAGGCCGTGACCGCGACGGTGCTCCGGCGCAAGCCCATGTACTGCAATTCGGCGAATAGGCCGGTGCCCAGCGCCTGCACTGCGACGAAGATCTCGCCGAGCACGTTCGGTGCGACCAGGCCCGAAAACAGCAGCGCGATGCTGCCGACCGTCCACGCCGCATTGCCGGCGATGACCAGAACGATCAGCGGCCTTGGCGCCACCGGCCGCCAGCCCAGCCAGCCGACGAAGCTCGCGTAGACGACCAGGAACAGGCCGGTCTCGCGCAGCAGCGCGTCGGGCAGTTGCAGCAGCGCCGCCAGCAGCGAGGCGCCGAAGGTGAGCGCGAGCCCGGCAACGCCGCTGAAGGCGGCATCGGCGAGCAGAGCGCGGCGGAGCAGGGCGGATGAGGTGATCATGTCGGGTCTCCTTCGGTTGGGGGCGGTTCAACGGAACCAGGCCAGGAGCTGACGGCGCAGGCGCGCCGGGCGCAGCGTGCGCGCTGCTCTCGTCTCGATCGCGTACACCTGTGCAAAGACGAGGCTGCCCGTGACGTACAGCAGCGGCTCCGGCATGTTGAGCGAGCGCGCCAGCAGCGATGTCGCGAGACCCGCCAGCCATTGGCTGGCGGCGGTGAACGGAAGGGTCTCGAGATTGCGCTGCCTGCTCATCGTCATCTCCTGTGGTGAGGACGATGACCTGCGCCGGGAGGCATTTCGATTACCTGGCAGGTCATGGAGGTGCTGACGTCAGCGTGATAGGTCTTGGCTCATGAATGCACAGCTTGCTTCGGCGCGCGCCGACCGCGCCAGACCCGTTCATGTCGGCGAGCACCTGCGGCAATGGCGGCAGCGCCGGCATCTGTCCCAGCTCGATCTCGCGCTCGATGCCGAGATCTCGGCGCGCCATCTGAGCTTCGTGGAAACCGGCCGCGCCGCGCCGTCGCGCGACATGGTCCTCAAACTGGCGGAGCGACTGGACGTGCCCCTGCGCGAACGCAACGTTCTGCTGGTGGCGGCCGGCTACGCGCCCGCCTTCCAGCAGCGCCCGCTGGATGATCCGGCGCTCAAGCAAGCGCGCGAGGCGATGAACCTCGTGCTCAAGGCCCACGAGCCCAACCCTGCGCTCGCGATCGACCGGCACTGGAACCTGGTCGCGGCGAACCGGATGATCGCGCCGCTGCTGTCCGGTGTCTCCGAGCGGCTGCTTGCGCCGCCCCTGAATGTGCTGCGCGTGGCGCTGCATCCGGAGGGGTTGGCGGCGCGGACGGTGAACCTTGCCGAATGGGCCGGCCATCTGCTGGAGAGACTGCACCGGCAATGCGAGGCGACCGCCGATGCCGGCTTGCTCAAGCTTTATGAGGAGCTGAAGTCCTATCCGATCCCCGCGCGATCGGCGCCGCTCGCGGCCGACAGCGTCGCGATCCCGTTGCGGCTTCGGGTCGGCGATGATGTGCTGAGCTTCTTCTCGACGACGATGGTGTTCGGCACGCCGGTCGATATCACGCTGTCGGAGCTGGCGTTGGAGACCTTCTTTCCGGCCGATGAGCTCACCGCGCTCAGGCTGAAGGAGATGGTTACCTCGCCGTGACCCCGCTTGTGTTGGCCGTGCGCGGGCTTATCTTGGGCGCAGCCATGGGAACCTGGAGGCACGCGCATGAGCACCTTGAAGCCGCTGATCATCGATGTCGTCTCCGATGTCGTCTGTCCCTGGTGCTACATCGGCAAGAAGCGCATCGAGGAGGCGCTGAAGCTCGTGCCTGACGTGCCGGTCGAGGTGAACTTTCGGCCGTTCTTCCTCAATCCCTGGGTGCCGCGCGAGGGCATCAGCCGCGAGCAGTACCTCACGACCAAGTTCGGATCGGTCGAAGCCTACAAGGGCATCGCAGGCCGCGTGGTCGCGGCCGCTGAGCAGGAGGGGCTGAGCTATCATCCCGATCGTGTCGCCCGTCAGCCCAACACGATCGATTGTCATCGCCTGATCCGCTGGGCCGGCGAGATCGGCAAGGCGCCCGAGATGAAGCAGCGGCTGATGGAGTTGTATTTCCGCGACGGCGGCGATCTGACCGATGTCGAGGTGCTGGTACAGGCCGCAGCAGAGTGCGGGCTCGATGCCGAGGTGGTCCGCAAGATGCTGGCGACCGACGAGGATGTGGCGCTGGTCTCGGCCCAGGCGCAGGAGGCGGCAGAGAAGGGCATCTCCGGAGTGCCGACCTACGTCTTCGCGCAGAAATACGCCGTCTCCGGTGCGCAGGATCCGCAGATGCTGGCGCGCGCCATCCGGCAGGTGTCGGCGGAGGTCAACGCCGAGGCGGCTGAGTAGTCGGCCGGCGCTTCCGGATGGCGCGGACCGCGTGCACCGCGCGGCGTGCCACGGCGAGGCCTTCGCGTCGCGCAGTCAATGCGCCGTGAATAAGCTCGACGACCGGATCGCGCGTATAGAGCGGGATAATCACGTCGCCGATGGCAAGGCGTTCGCGCCAGATCGGGTTGATCATGGGATGGTCGGGACCGGCGGTGGAGTCGGCGGCGTTGATCTTCGGATCTGCGCAAAGGTGCCGCGTCAGGTCGAGCGTCAGCTGGACACCGGGCGAGTATTTCGCGAAGCGCTCGTCGACGCCGAGCTTGAAGAAAAAGGCGCGATCCTGATGCCGCAATACGACGCCTGCGGCGACGGTGGTGTCGCCCGCCATGAGGCTGATGATCTCGCAGGCCTCGTGCTGTGCCAGCGCCGGTGCAGCGCGTCGGATGAACGCCGCGTCGCCGTCGTGCTGGATCAGCGCAGTGCCGCGACGCCCCTTCCAACCGCTCGCCTCCAACACCAGAAAAGTCTCCAGCGCGGTGGAGACGTCGCCGGGAGAGCGCGCGACCTCGAAGCGGACGTCGCCATGCTCGGCCAGCCGATGTCGCAGGCGGCGCAACTCCTTCAGCTTTTTGGCGCCGAGCGCATCATGCAGCACCGTGTCGGCGTCCCCGCTCGCATCGAGCAGGGCCCGTTCATAGGATTGCAGCACGCGCGGGCGCAGATGCCCGCGACGAAGCGCCGCCTCGAACGCCTGCATCACGGAGCCTGCCAGCGACATGTCTCGCAGCAGCAGGGCGCGCGCGCCTGTTCGTCGCGCAGCGTCGAGCAGTTGCGCCGCAGCCCGCTCCGCGCTCCTTCCGTCGAGCAGCGGCGTGCACAGCGTGCCGTAGGGATGGCCGCTGGCGAGCGCGGGCAGGGGAAGCCTGCAGGCATGCCATAGAGAGGTCGTGGGCATCAGGCCGATGAGACGCCAGGGCTGATCGTCATCCCATGCGCACAGCGCCGATGTTCCGGTGCGGCCGCGCGCCGTGGCGTTCACCGCGCGTTCCCAGCCGGGCAGGTAATAGCCGTTCGGCTCCCGCGCATGCTCCGCCAGATCCTGCCACGCCTGCGGTGAAACGGTATCGAGCGGCACCAGGTCAGCGGCGCGCACGCGTTCGAGCGGACCGGCCTGCTGGTTCCTTGCCGTCGATGAAGCAGTCGCAATCGCGCGATCGATGATCTCGGCCACGTCCCGATGGTCCCCTCGCGGCGCGGACAACCCACACCGCGGGCGACACTAGCGCAAAGCTGACAAGAGACACTTGCCGTTGGCAGACAATTCGAATCGATGCGTTAACGGCCGGTTCAGCACGTCGCCTGATGCGGTCAGCGGATCAGCGCCACCTTGCGGAAGGCGCCGATCAGCGGCTTCTCGAGCTTGCCCTCCATCCCCTGGAGGATCTCGTAGGCCTTCTCGCGCGTCATCACCGGCTTGTAGCTGCGATATTCGATCAGCGCCGAGAAGATGTCGGAGATGGTGAGGATGCGCGTCAGGTCCGGGATGCTGTCGGCCATCAGCCCATCGGGATAGCCGCTGCCGTCGAGAAATTCGTGATGGTTGCGCACCGCCTTCAGCACTTCGTCGGTGATCGCTGCGTTGTCCTTTAGTGCATCGTAACCGGCCACCGGATGGGTTTCCACCAGCGTGCGTTCCTTGACGTCGAGCCGGCCCGGCTTGTCGAGAATGGTGAGCGGGATCTTGGCCTTGCCGATGTCGTGGAACATCGCGGCCATGTAGAGACGCTCCAGATCGGAACTGTGAACGCCGAGGCTCAAGCCGAAATCCACGGTGATGCCGGTCACGAGCAGGCAGTGTTGATAGGTGCCTTCGTGATGGCGGCGAACGGTGGCAAGCCAATCGGACAGACCGTTTTCCGCTATACAGTCGGCGATCCGCTTGCCCGCCCGCCGGGTCTCCTCGACGTCGATCGCTGCACCGCCCAGCACGGCTGCAAACATCGAGGCGATGCAGGACGCGCCGGCAAATGCGGCCTGTCGGTCGTCGACCGCGATGCTCTTGGCCGCAGAACCTGGACGCACATCGAGCAGCTTTCCGAGCAACTGATTGCGGCTCGGCGTGCTCGACAATACACTTGTCGCACCGAGCGCATAGGCCTGGACCGTCGACAGACGGGATTTGTTGTTGGTCAGGAAGATCCGCCGCGGAATACGCGAGAGCCGCTCGGAGATCTCCTTCAATGCGGTGATGTTGTCGACGTGGCGCAGATCGGCGGCCACGACGATCGCGTCGATATCGCCGCCTTTGAAGTCGGCATCACCGATCAGTTCAGATGTGAGCGAGCAGCGTTCGGCCAGCATGCCGCGAAGCATAGCGAGCTTGGCCGTGTCATCGCCGACGAGGTGAACGTTCATGGAAAACCAGGTCCAGGGTCATTCCGCGTTTAGGCCCCGATGTTCCGCAGGAATTGTTAAATTTGAGCCATTCGTTCGCTGTGCGGTTGCGGATTTGCGTTAGCTAAGAACTAACAATCGGCGACCGGTGTGGTAGCCCGTTCCTGCACGCCCACCGACGGGACGAGTTCCAGTCGGCGTGGCGGATCCAGCTCGCCTTCGGAGGAATTACTTCGTCGGCAGGACGGCTTTGTAATCTTCAGAAACACAGTCGTCGCCGGCCGCCGCGCGCCGCCGGTCGATGATCTCGTTGTGCCTGATCAAGAGCCGATAGGTCTGGCGCCGGAGCGCGGTCCCACTGGCGGATATGATCTGAGCCCGCACGCAGGCGGTCCATGTATCGCCGGCATCGGCATGTCGGGCGGATGTGGCCTCGACATCACGTGGCAGCGTCGTTGCGACGAAGATCATGTCGAGATTCTTGCGCACGAGAAGCGCGACATCTGGCGCGGCTTCGGGCTGCGGCGGCTCGGGCGCCTTGGCCCGCATGAAGGCCGGCAGGCGCGCATTGCTGTCGGCGGCGCAGCCGATCAGGAGCAGGGCCGAGAGCAGCCCCGAGAGCAGCCCCACGCGTGACGCAATCCGCCGCATGCCGCATCGTCCCCCATTGCGGCGCGCACGCTAGCGAGAGATCGAGGCATTGCTGCGGGAAACTCGTGCAGCAACGATGTCCGGTCGCGGCCGGCGGCAGTCATGCGCGCCCGAACGGCGCCGGCCGTCCGGCATCGTGCTCACCGGATTGTGCTCGTCGGGATGAACCGGGCCGCGAACCGGCTCGACCAACAGGCACGCCATGAGCAGATTGGAGATCCCATGTTTCGGCACGCTCTCAGGGCTGCATTGCTCGCCGGCGGCCTGTTTGCCGGCCTTGCTCCCGCATTGGCTGAAAGCAGCAGGCTGGCGCTGGTGATCGGGCAGTCGGCCTATCGTTCGGTGACGGCGCTGCCGAATCCCGCCAACGATGCCAAGGCAATGGCGAAGATGCTGGGTGAAGCGGGGTTCGACGTGACGACCGCCGCCGATCTGTCGCAGCGGGACCTCAACAGGGAGGTCGGCGACTTCGCCGCCAAGATCGCGGCCAAGGGACCCGACACGGTGGCGCTGGTGTTCTATGCCGGCCACGGACTGCAGATCGACGGCGAGAACTATCTCGTACCCGTGGACGTCGATCCGCGACGTGAAGCGGACATTCCGCTGCAGGCCGTGCGTCTCAACGATCTCCTGAACACGCTCAATTCGGTGCCGAGCCGGATGCGAATCCTGCTGCTCGATGCCTGCCGCAACAATCCGTTTCCCGCCATCAGCCAGAACGCGGGCCGCGGCCTTGCGCTGGTCGACACAAAGACGGGAGCGCCGGGCACCTTCCTGTCCTACTCGACCTCGCCCGGCGCGGAAGCCGAGGATGGCACCGGCGCCAACAGCCCCTATACCACGGCACTGCTGCAGGCGGCGCGGGAGCCGGGCCTTCCCATCGAGCAGGCGTTCAAGCGCGTGCGCGTTGCGGTGAACAAGGTCACCGAGGGCCGGCAGACGCCGTGGGATTCGTCGTCCTTGACGGAGGATTTTCGCTTCGTCGGGGCGGCGGATGGGGGCGCTGCCAATGCCGGCGCGCGGCCGGTCGTCGCCAAGCGCAGCGTCGACGAATGGAAGCGCAGCCTGGAGGGCAAGCCGATCGAGGCCGCCAACGAAATCATCGTCGGCGACGGCAGCGTCGAGGCGTATGAGGCCTTCGTGACGCTCTACACCGCGCCGCCCTATGGCCCGCAGGCGCGGGAATGGCTCGACCTCCACAACAGGATGGCAGCCTGGAACGAGGCGGTGCTGATCAATACGGTGGCGTCCTATCAGGGCTTTCTCGACCGCTATCCGAACAGCGACCTGACCCCGACCGCGCGCAAGCTGATCGAGCGCCTGCGCAACCGGCCCGTGGTGACGTCGGTGGTGGCGGCCGCCAATGCGGCGATCCCGGCCGCCGCTTCGGCAACCCTGCCGGTCGTGCCGGCCGTAGCGGCGGCAGGCCCGACCTGCCCATGCTCGCAGACGCCTCCGCCGGCCCGGAAGTCTGAGACGCCGAAGCGGGTCGAAGAGAAGCCGGCGAGGAAGCGCGACGAGGACCCTCCCAAGCGCGCCGGCCGCACGCCCCGACGCGACCCTGACGACGATGTCGTCGTCTACGCGCCACCGCCTCCGCCGCGCGCGTATTATGGACCGCCGGTGCGCGTGGCGCCGCCGGTCAGTATCGGGATCGGCATCGGCGGCGGCTATGGCGGTGGCTATGGGCGGGCACCTCAGAACTATCCGACACGGCGCGGCTATGGCTACTGAAGCTGGCTGACGTCTGCGCATCGATGTGGCCGCCCGCAAGGGCGGCCACTGATGTTTGGCGGGGGACGTTCGTTCGGGTCATCCTCTCGGTTCTGCCATTCGTCATCGCTCCTCACCACTCGTCCCGCGGATGCCGCCGCCCGTCCCATCCCGCTCGATCCGCCCGCGAAGGCTGCTTTCATCGTCCCGGTGCGTCGCTTCGGATGCAGTCTGCGGGAGGGAAGGGTCATGTCGTTGCGTCGAGCAGGTGTTTGCGCGGTCCTCGTCGGGAGCCAGTTGATGGTCGTGCCGGCCCTTGGCTGGCAGCACTGGGGCGGCGATGCCGGTGGAACGCGGTTCTCGCCGCTGGCGCAGATCACGCCTTCCAATGTCGATCGGCTGGTGCCTGCCTGGGACTATCACACCGGGGATCTGCAGAGCCGGCCGCCCGCGGCAGCCTTGCGGACCAAGTTCGAGGCGACGCCGATCCTGGTCGAGGACAGCCTGGTATTCTGCACGCCGTTCAATGAGGTGGTCGCGCTCGATCCCGGCACCGGCGTGCAGCGCTGGCGCTTCGACCCCACGGTCGGTGACGGGCGGCGCCCGGCCAATCGCTATGCCTGCCGCGGCGTTGCCCATTGGGTGGACGAGCAGGCGCCGGCCGGCGCGGCATGCCGCAGCAGGTTGTTCATGGGCACGGTCGATGCTCGCTTGATCGCCCTCGACGCGCAAACAGGACAGCCCTGCGCGGGCTTTGGATCGGACGGCGAAGTGCGGATCGACATTTCCAAGGACCTGCTATGGCCGGGCGAGTTCCAGATCACCTCGGCGCCGGTGGTGGGCGGGGGTGTCGTGGTGGTCGGCTCATCGATCGGCGACAATGTGCGGGTCGATGCGCCCAGAGGCACGGTCCGCGGTTTCGATGCGCGCACCGGCGCGCTGCGCTGGAGTTTCGATCCGTTGATCCATGACGGCATCGCGGCGGGACATGCGAACGTCTGGGCGCCGATGTCGGTCGACGAGGCGCGCGGCCTCGTCTTCCTTCCGACCTCGTCGCCCAGTCCGGATTTCTTCGGCGGTGCGCGTCCGGGTGACAACCGGCATGCCGATTCCGTGGTCGCTTTGCGGATCGAAAGCGGCGAACTGGCCTGGTCGTTTCAGACCACGCACCACGACGTCTGGGATTACGATCTGCCGGCGCAGCCGACGTTGGCGCGGATCGATGCCGGGCAGGGGGCGCGTGACGTCGTCATACAGCCGACCAAGCAGGGCTTCGTGTTCGTGCTCGACCGCGACACCGGCGCGCCGGTCTGGCCGGTGGAGGAGCGCGCAGTGCCGCAAGGCGCCGCCGAGGGTGAGGTTCTATCGGCGACGCAGCCATTTCCGACCCATGTGCCGCCGCTGCTCGATCAGCGCTTCGCAGCGGATGATATTTTCAGGGCCGTGCCGCGCGTCCTGGATTCCTCCTGCGACGATCAGCTCGCGCCATTGCGCAATGAGGGTTTGTACACGCCGCCCACGATCCAGGGCACGTTGCTGTTTCCGATGACCGGCGGCGGCGTGAACTGGGGCGGGGCGGCGTTCGATCCCGTCCATCAGATCCTCTACGCCAATGTCAGCCGTGCCATCCACATCGTCCGGCTGATCCCGCGCGCGGAAGCTGATGGGATGACGCCGCCGCGTGGTGCCGATGTCGGGCTGCAGCGCGGGTCGCCGTTCGCGGTGACGCGGGTGGTCGCCATGTCCAAGCTCGGCCTGTTGTGCAACCGGCCGCCATGGGGCGAAATGGTCGCGGTCGATCTCAAGGCCGGCAAGATCCTGTGGCGCTCGACCGTCGGCACCACCGAGGATCGCGCACCGCTCGGGCTGGCGTTCAAATGGGGTACGCCGCTCGTCAACGGCGTCGTGGTCACAGCCGGCGGCCTCGTCTTCACCGGCGCAATGGACGCCTATCTGCGCGCCTTTGATGCTGTCTCAGGTCAGGAGCTCTGGCAGGGCCGGTTGCCCGCGCCGGGCGTCGCCAATCCGATGACCTATGAATGGAAGGGCGAGCAATTCGTGGTGATCGCAGCCGGCGGCCATTCGGAGGCGGGAACGTCGCTCGGCGACAGCGTCGTGGCGTTTCGGCTGGCGCGCGATGGCGAAGGTCCCTCGCTATGGTCACGGACGATTGATCGTCCGGGCGGACGGTTCGCCGCCGGCGCCCTGCTCGCGGCCGGGGTGCTGGTCGGCCTGTTGGTGACGTTGTGGCGATGGCGCCTGCGGCGGGTCTAGCCCGCCGGACCGCTATCAGTCGAAGGCCACGCCGATCCGCTTGTCGTGGCTCCAGACTGCGTGGCAGCGCCGCGTGAATTTGTCGGCTGGGATCACCAGCGTGAAGGCTTCGGGCAGACCGACCGGACTGACCACCTCGACCCTGGCGCCGGTGTCGGACATGTTGCGGACCATGCAATCGACCGCGCCGCCGCCGTCGAATGCCAGCCTGCCCTGCTTCAGCACCCGATGCCTCGGTGCAATGCGCTTGTCACTCGTCTCGCTCATGGCCTGTATTCCGGTGCCGGACGGCGTCACCTTTCGCGTCAAAAGCACCTAAAATAAATCAGGCTCGCGTTTCGATCAGATGAATCCGGCGTGCGAAGCCAGGGCCGTCGCCTTCACGTTTCGTTAACCCGGCAGGCCGCGGATCAGAGCATCGCGAAGGCGCTCGACACCATGGCCACCGGCTTGCCATCGCCGGCGCTGGTCAGTGTGACCCGGCCGAAGCTCATGGTGCGGCCCATCCGCACCACGCGTGCATCGGCCATCACGTCGGCGGAAGCAATGGCGCGCATGAAATGCGTGGTCTGGTCGACAGTGGTCATCGGCCGGTAGCCGCCGCTGGCGGTGACCATCCCGATCACCATCGCGGTATCGGCAAAAGCCATCAGCGCCTGGCCGCAGACGACGCCATTGTCGCGGCAGAGCCGCGGCGAGAACGGCATGCGCAGGATGGCGCCGGCTTCGCCCTGCGGAGACGGCGCGATGTCCTCGACAATCAAGCCAAGATCCTTGATCCAGGGCGCGAACACGTCATCAAGGATGCGCCTCGCGTCGTCGGTGGTGAAGTTCAGGGTCTCGTTCGGCACGCGCGGAGGTCCTTCCATGATCGTGTCATCGACGTGTCTCGGCATCGACTTGCCTCGCCGCGATCGGCGGAGCCGCCGGAATGTTGCCGCAGAGCGGCGGCTTGAAAAGGCCGGAGTTGGAAAACTATGATGATGGCACGCCGTGGAACAGACGGCAGGTGCGCGCAGACGATGCGGCCGTGAACATCCCGACCTGCGCTCCACCGTTCCGGCACAGTGCCGCGGGCTTGGCGCATGGCGAAGCGATGGTATAAGGCGCCTATACCGGGGAGTAACCAATGAAGAAGCTGATCGTGACGATGGCGGTCGCCGTGCTGGCCGGCTGGGCGGTTCCCGCAATGGCGCAGATGCCCAACATCAACCTTCTCGCCGACGGTCCCTCCAAGTCGCCCGAGGAGAAAGAGGCCGAAGCGGCGCGGGAGCAGGCCTACAGGGACACCATGCGCAAGATTCCGGACGCCAAGACGAGCACCGATCCCTGGGGCAACGTCCGGGCGGCCGAGCAGCCCAAGGCGGCGCCTGCCATGAAGACCACCGCGGCCAAGAAGCCGAAGGCTGCCGGCAGCACCAACTGAGATTTATCACGCTCGGGTCGGGCGGGCTCTGACCCTTCCGGGCCCGCTTGCCGATTGCGGACTCGGATTCCTCGCGGCCCCGTCTATATTGACGGTGTGGCAGCGCGTTGGAGTTCGTCGATGGGGATGCGCCCCCGGGACATTGCTAGCCGGATGGCGGCCCGGCGCCAGAAGGGCGCCGTGGGGGCTCGCGACGGCTACGTTCGCGACACGTTCACGCTGCCGCGCGAGCAAGCGCGCGCCAAGGCCCGCGACTATCTGACCCGCTATCCCAAGGCCGGCTACATGAGCGCCGTCGAAAGCTGGCGCGAGCTTCCCGATGGGGCCATCGAGTTCACGATGCGGCGGCTTCCCAGCGCCGATTGAACGATTGCCGCGAGCGCCTCATTCCTTTTCGCCAAGAAGCTTGCGTGTATCCCGATTGATGAAATGAAGCCGCGTGCAGGCCTTGCAGACCACGGTTTCATAGGAGCACGTGGGATCGCCCGGCTTCGGCTCTTCCAGCCAATGCTGCACGTTCATCCCCGTTCGCGGACATTTGAAGATCAGATTACCCATACAAATTTAAATGTCTGCCAAGATGCAGACAGGCATTTTGATCTCGATCAAGTTCGGCTGCCGAAATGACGCGCAGTCAACCTCGTTGACTACAATCTTGGGTTGCATCTTTCGCCTGCGACGATCCACAAGAGGTGTGGCGAGCCGTCAGGCCTGATCCAGCGACTCGGCGACGATCCGGATGCGGAAGACCGGCTGCCTTGCCTCGTCGAGCAGCTCCATCTGCCATTCGGAGTTTTCGGCGAGCTTGCGCGAGATGCTGCTGGCCATGTCGGCGCAGACGGTGGTCATCTCTTTCCAGGCTGCGTTGCGGTCGGCGCACTCGGTCCCATACTCGGACGCGCCTGAGAAGTGGCCGTTGCGGATACGAAAGAAATAGAGCGGCATTGCCAAAACCGGTGAGCCCTGACCGCCCCAGGCCGCTGGGTTTGATGTACGCACCACAAATGGAAGCGCAAAACCCACTCGGATCAATTCCGGTAAAATACGGTCGGTCGCGCTGATCGCTTCGGTTAGGCTGATTGCCGTTGGTGATGTGCGGCGCAACCGGACGAATCGCGGGCCAACGAATGAGCCTCGGACCGCTGCGGTCCGAGGCTCGGCGTCAACGTCGTAGCTTCCCAGCGAGGGCAGTTCGGCAGTGACACGATTAAATTAGTGCGAAATCTGTAGGCGTGCCTTGCGTCAGATCAAGGTTGCAATCTCGATCGGCCGCCGTGGGACGCGCACCTGGCTGTGGTCGAAGATCCGTTCCGGCACGACTGTCAGTCGGTAGGCGATCTGCGTCGCGCCGTCGACCATTTCCAAGAGTTCATCGCAGGCCGGACAACGCCTCTCTCCCGCGGCGTCTTGCTGCGAGTGAAGCTCGATCCTTTGAAGGCCGGCCCTGCAGGACGGGCACGTCACGTCATTTGTTGTCATCGCCAATATGAAGCGCAACGCACGCGATCCGTTCCCCGACATCACGACAATGACGGAGGGAGATGCATCCCGAGCGGAGCTATCAACGTCGAAAGCCCCGGACGTCGTCCGGGGCTTTCTTTCGGCGCGGATGGTTTCAGGGCCGTGCGCCTACGTGTGACGGAGCCTGCAAGTGCGGGAGCTGACAGGCTGCAAGGGATCGGTCGACGGCACACCAAAGGCGATAAACTAGACGATGTGCGGCGACCATCATCGCAACGAACAAACAAATCCGGGGCTGATCAAAAATCTGCTCAGACGTACGACAACCACGATTCTATAACGCAACCCAAAGTTTATGACAATGGTTTGTGGCTTGAAGATGTCGTGAGCGCCGGCGCGCGTGATGCGGATCACGCGGGTTTTTTCCGGGCCATTCCTCGGGCCGGCATGAGGAGCCGCGCCAATGGCGCGCTAACGCATTCTTGGGCAGGGTCCGACACGGGGGCGTCCGAGGTTCGTCGCTTCATCTGTCGTCCGTCATATGGTGGCCGTCGAGTGCTTGCACGCCACGTGATGCGGAACCTGATGGCCGGCCGCCGCTTGCGCGCGGCTGCGCGTCTGCATCGAAATCGTGCGCCTGCACGCACGACGAGCCGAACAAAAGCAGAAGAGGCGATGGAACTTCGTTCCTCTCAGGAGAACCACGGAATGTGCGATCTACGCACGCGTGTAGGAGTTGGTAGTTTCAAGGAAAAGACCTGACAAGCACGATCGGTCCAACGATTGCGGCGTTGAAGTCGGCGAGGTCTTCGCTGGGAATCCAGTACTCGCGATGCTTGCGGCCGCCGGCCTCGCGCACCTCGTAGGTGTCGATGAAGCCTCGCAGGATCGCAAAGCGCAGCACGTGGCCGGCGCCGCTCGCCGGCACGTTCCAGTCCCGTGCGATCTTCACGGCATAGTCCTCGGTCAGCACCGGGTAGAAGATCGGCTGCTCCGGAAGGCGCGGCGGAAACGCACGCATGCCCGACGCCTCGATCAAGGCAAGCTCCTTTGGGCCGACAGGGCGCCACAGCGTGAGGGTCTGTTCGTTGTTGGATCCGGTCATGCTGGTTCCGAAAATTGGAAGCGGTCTGCGAGGCTCAGAGAGAAGGACCAGCAGGATGATAGGGCACGGCCGAGACGACAATAACTACTTATAATTGATTTTGTGTATGCCGCAGGCGTGGAAAGCGAGGTTGGAGCGCTCGCGCAGGCTGGTCGTAGTCCGCGCGATCACCGGTCGGCGGCCGCGCCGTTCGCGCGCATGGCTTCCGCCTCCAGCCGGATCGGGATCCCTTCGCAGTCGCCGTCATCCAGCATCCCGCATGCCGTACTTCGCTTCCGGGCGCGCTGATCGGGCAGCGCTCCCTCGCTGGTGCGCGGTGCACCGCGCGCCGGCCCTCGGCCCTCGAGCGGCAGGCGTGTCTCCCGCGGGTTGTCAGGGGTTTGTGAAAGAGAGGTGTGAATGTCGAGAAGAACATATTGCGAACAAAGAACGGATGGAGTACATTCACCTCAAGATTGCTGGCCGACCTCGTTAACCGTTTGTCCATCCCGCGAATCCCCGCCATAAGGAGCGCCAATGTCCGCCACCGCCCTGCGTATCGTCGAAGGTTCCTCCATGGATAAGAGTAAGGCGCTCTCCGCTGCGCTGTCCCAGATCGAGCGTCAGTTCGGCAAGGGCTCGGTGATGAAGCTGGGCAAGAACGACCGTTCGATGGATGTCGATACGGTGTCCAGCGGCTCGCTCGGGCTCGACATCGCGCTCGGCATCGGCGGTTTGCCGAAGGGCCGCATCGTCGAGATCTACGGGCCGGAATCCTCGGGCAAGACCACGCTGGCGCTGCACACGGTGGCAGAAGCGCAGAAGAAGGGCGGCATCTGCGCCTTCATCGATGCCGAGCATGCGCTCGATCCGGTGTATGCGCGCAAACTCGGCGTGAACATCGACGAGCTTCTGATCTCGCAGCCGGATACGGGTGAGCAGGCGCTGGAGATCTGCGACACCCTGGTGCGTTCCGGTGCGGTCGACGTGCTGGTGGTCGACTCCGTGGCGGCGCTGGTGCCGAAGGCCGAACTCGAAGGCGAGATGGGCGAGTCGCTGCCGGGCCTGCAGGCCCGCCTGATGAGCCAGGCTCTGCGCAAGCTGACGGCCTCGATCAACAAGTCCAACACGATGGTGATCTTCATCAACCAGATCCGCATGAAGATCGGTGTGATGTACGGCTCGCCGGAGACCACCACCGGCGGCAACGCGCTGAAGTTTTATGCCTCGGTTCGCCTCGACATCCGCCGCATCGGCGCGATCAAGGAGCGCGACGAGGTGATCGGCAATTCCACCCGTGTGAAGGTGGTGAAGAACAAGCTGGCGCCGCCGTTCAAGCAGGTCGAATTCGACATCATGTATGGCGAGGGCGTCTCCAAGATGGGCGAGATCCTCGATCTCGGCGTCAAGGCCGGCATCGTCGAGAAGTCCGGCGCCTGGTTCTCCTACGATAGTCAGCGTCTCGGGCAGGGACGTGAGAATTCGAAATCGTTCCTCAAGGCCAATCCGGACATGACCGCCAAGATCGAAGCCGCGATCCGCCAGAACTCCGGCCTGATCGCCGAGCAGATCCTGGCCGGCAACGCCGAGCGCGACGCCGACGCCGACGGCGAGGAGCCGGCGGAGGAGTAGAGGTAAGACGGCAGCGGGTGCCGTGGACGTTGCGTTGCCGACGTTCCGGCGCCCGTTTGCAGATGTGTGGTGTTCTGCCGAAATCTGCGGTTGCTGCATGACCGAATGCAGTGAGCCTGAGTTTCCGAGCGCCGGATACGATCTTCAGCGCGAATAATCGAAAGCGTGCGCGCGGACGAGCAGACCGGATCCGCGCGGCGGCACCGACACTTCCGACGCCAGTCCTGGGCGCCGGGAGCCGATCGCGAACGTGTTGATAGCGTCTTGAGCCAATCAGGTCGTGCCGGAGCCAACAGCATGACGCGTTTGATTCTAGCGGCCGATGATCCCAGCGCCGGAGCGCTTCGGAGAGGCGGGTTTGCCGACTTGGTGGTGCCAATTCTCCATCGTTTCGTATGGGGACCGTTGCCATCAGATGCCGAGTTATCGGCTTATCTCGTCCAGCGCACCGCGCGACCGAAGCGCGGGCATTGGTTGGATTTCGCCTCGCGTGGCGACTTCATGGCGGTCGGCGGGCGGAGTCAGAGTTTTCTCGAACTTGTCGACCGTTGCGATAGCGTCGAGCTGTGGATGGGGACCCGTCCGAACGACCAGTTGGTGCTGATCTGGCTCTTGGACTATCTGCGCCATCACGCGGAGATCGCGACGAAGATCGTATTGCGGCATGTCGATGTTCCGCTATCCGATGCCCCGGCCGGGCGACTCGCCGGTCGGACCATTGCCGGCGTAGAGCTTGCGCGTGAGCATCTCGATTTGGGCCATCTGGCATGGCAGGCGTTTCGGGCGCCGACGCCGCAAGCCTGGTTCGATCTGTTGAAGCAGGATCTCAGTGCGCTGCCGCAGCTTCGCCGCTGCGTGCAGGAGATGCTCGATGAGCTTCCCGGTGTTGCGACTGGCCTCGGAGCATCGGAGCTGAGAATCCTCGAATTGCTGTCAGCCGGCTATCAGCACGCATTCGACCTGTTGCCGCATCATCGGGATCGCTTTCAACGCCGCGTCTATGACTATTGGGAGGGAGGCGCGTTGCTCGACGGTCTGGCACTGGCGCCGGCGCCGGCAATTTCGGGCCTCGCCGAACGGCCGTTCTCGGTCGAGATGCACGACAGCCGTGAACGCCTCGAGCGCTACAAGGCGAGCACGCTGTCGCTGACGCCGCTCGGCAAGGCGATCCTGGCCGGCGAGGAGGATTTCAGCAGCCATAATCCGATCCGGCGCTGGTGGGGCGGCACCGAATTGATCAACGCCAATCTCTGGCGCTGGCATGCGGTGCTCATCGCTCCGGATCCCGGCACGCCTCACGTCATTGATTGTCGCGAGCCGTGGCGCCCGATCCATTGGAACATGTGTGAGGAGGCTTACTCCGCCGCCTGGGCGTAGTCCGCCACCGGCGGGCATGAGCACACCAGATTGCGGTCGCCGTAGACGTTGTCGACGCGGCCGACCGGACACCAGTACTTGTCGGTGCGCGAGGTGCCCGCGGGGAAGCAGCCCTCGCTGCGCCGGTAGGCCCTGTTCCAATCGTCGTCGGCGATGTCGTGCACCGTGTGCGGCGCGTGGCGCAGCGGCGAGGCCTCGATTCCGAAGCGGCCCTGTTCGACCTCGGCGATCTCCTTCCGGATCGCGATCATGGCGTCGCAGAAGCGGTCGAGCTCCGCCTTGGACTCCGATTCCGTCGGCTCGATCATCAAGGTGCCCGCCACCGGGAAGCTCATGGTCGGCGCGTGGAAGCCGTAGTCGATCAGCCGCTTGGCGATGTCGTCGACGGTGACGCCGCTGCTCTGCTTGAGCGGCCGCGGGTCGATGATGCATTCATGCGCGACGCGGCCGCGCTCGTTGCGGTAGAGCACCGGAAAATGCGCATCGAGCCGCGCCGCGACGTAGTTGGCGTTGAGGATCGCAATCTCGGTGGCGCGGGTCAGGCCGTCGCCGCCCATCAGCAGCATGTAGATGTAGGAGATGGTCAGGATCGAGGCCGAGCCGTAGGGGGCGGCCGAGACCGGCCCGATCGGATGCGCGCTCGCGCCGTCGGTCGCAGGGTGACCGGGCAGGAAGGGCGCCAGATGCGCCTTCACGCCGATCGGGCCCATGCCCGGGCCGCCGCCGCCATGCGGAATGCAGAAGGTCTTGTGCAGGTTGAAATGGCTGACATCGGCGCCGTAATCGCCGGGTCTGGCGAGGCCGACCTGCGCATTGAGGTTGGCGCCGTCGAGATAGACCTGTCCGCCGTGGGCATGGACGATGTCGCAGATGTCGCGGATGTGCTCCTCGAACACGCCATGCGTCGAGGGATAGGTGATCATGATGGCGGCGAGCTTGGCGCTATGCGCTTCCGCCTTGGCCTTGAGATCGGCGAGATCGACATTGCCGCCTGCATCGCAGCCGACCACGACCACCTCCATGCCGGCCATGTGCGCCGAGGCCGGGTTGGTGCCGTGGGCGGAGGAAGGAATCAGGCAGATGGTGCGATGGCCCTCGCCGCGGGCGGCGTAGTAGCCGCGGATCGCCAGGAGGCCGGCATATTCGCCCTGCGCGCCCGAGTTCGGCTGCAGCGACACCGCGTCATAGCCGGAGATCCGGCACAACCAGTCGGTCAGATCGGCGAACATCGTATGATAGCCGGCGGCCTGCGCGCGCGGCACGAACGGGTGCAGGCTGGCGAATTCCGGCCACGTCAGTGGAATCATCTCGGTCGTCGCGTTCAGCTTCATCGTGCAGGAGCCGAGCGGAATCATCGCGCGATCGAGCGCGAGGTCGCGGTCCGCGAGCTTGCGCAGATAGCGCAGCATCTCGGTCTCGGAGCGATGCGCGTGGAACACCGGATGGGTCAGGAACGGCCGCTGCCGCTTGAGCTCGGCCGGCAGAGCCTCGCGCGCTTCCGCCTCGATCGTCGTGTAGGAGAGCTCGCCGCCGAAAGCGCGCCAGACGGCTTCGACGACATCGGCCGTCGTGGTCTCATCGAGCGCGATCCGCAGCCTGCTGCCGTCGCGCCCGAGATTGATCCGCTCGCCTTCCGCGCGGGCGATGATCGACTCGGACTTGGCGCCGGCCTCGACGGTGACCGTGTCGAAGAAGGCCTCGCTTTCCGGCGCAAAGCCGAGCTTGCGCAGCCCTGCAGCCAGCACCGCGGTCCGCCGATGCGCGGTGCGGGCGATCGCCTTCAGCCCGTCGGGGCCATGATAGACCGCGTACATCGCGGCAATCACCGCCAGCAGCACCTGCGCCGTGCAGATGTTCGAGGTCGCCTTCTCGCGGCGGATGTGCTGCTCGCGGGTCTGCAGCGCCAGCCGATAGGCGGGAGCCCCGCGTGAATCGACGGAGAGGCCGACGATGCGGCCGGGCAGCGACCGCTTCAGCGCATCGCGCACCGCCATGTAGGCCGCATGCGGTCCGCCATAGCCCATCGGCACGCCGAAGCGCTGCGCCGAGCCGATCGCGATGTCGGCGCCGAGTTCCCCCGGCGAGGCAATCACGGTCACCGCCAGCAGGTCGGCGGCGAGGATCGCGAGCGCGCCCTTGTCATGCAGCTTGGCAATCGCGGCGCGCGGATCGCGCAGCGCGCCCGTCGTGTCCGGATATTGCAGCAGGCCGCCGAACACCTCGGTGCCGTCCAGATCCTCGGCGGGGTCGCCGACGATCAGCTGCCAGCCGAGCGGCTCCGCGCGGGTGCGCAGCACCGCCAGCGTCTGCGGATGCACGTTCCGATCGACGAAGAACGCCTTGGTCTTCGCCCGCGCCGAACGCTCGGCCAGAGCCATCGCTTCCGCCGCCGCCGTGGCCTCGTCGAGCAGCGAGGCGTTGGCGACGTCGAGCCCGGTGAGATCGCAGATCATGGTCTGGAAGTTGAATAGCGCCTCCAGCCGGCCCTGGCTGATCTCCGGCTGATAGGGAGTGTAGGCCGTGTACCAAGCCGGGTTCTCCAGGATGTTGCGCTGGATCACCGCCGGCATGAGCGTGCCGGAATATCCCTGGCCGATCAGCGAGGTGAAGACCTGATTCCGTGCGGCGAGTGCGCGCATGTGTGACAATGCTTCGGGCTCGCTCAGCGCCGGCTCGAGGGTGAGCGGCGCCGTCTGCCGGATCGTGCCGGGTAGCGTCTGCGCCATCAGCTCCGCCACGCTCTTGGCGCCGACGGTCTCCAGCATCGCCGCGACGTCGCGCGGCGAGGGACCGATATGGCGGCGGGCGAAGCTGGTGGCGGCATCATCGAGCGGCTTGAGCGGCGTGGTCATGAGCAAATCCTCTATGCCTCGTCATGCCCCGCGACGGCGGGGCATCCAGTAAACAGCGACGGCGAGATCGGCAGACCGTAGCCCGGGCGAGCGCAGCGACCCGGGACCGCCGGTCCCGCATCGCTCCGCTCATGCGGGCTACGCACCGCGCGTCTCACGCCGTATGCGCCTTGTAGGCGGCCTCATCCATCAGGCCGCCGAGTTCGCCCCGGTCGGCGATCTTGAGCTTGAAGAACCAGGCCTTGCCGCCGGCGTCGGTGTTGACGAGCGCCGGCTCGTCGACGATCGCCTGGTTGACCTCGACCACCTCGCCGGTGATCGGCGCGTAGACGTCGGAGGCGGCCTTGACCGATTCGACCACGGCGGCGGCTTCCGACTTCTTCAGCGCGCGGCCGACCTGCGGCAGCTCCACGAACACGACGTCGCCGAGTTGGGCCTGCGCATAGTCGGTGATGCCAATGGTGGCTGTGTCGCCATCGATGCTGAGCCATTCATGGTCGGAGGTGTAGAGCGTGGTCATGGACGTCCTTCAGCGCTTGTAGGTGTTGGGAACGAAGGGCATGGCGGCGACGCGCAGCGGCAGGCGTTGGCCGCGCACATCGGCGAACAACGGGGTGTCGAGCGCAGAGAGAGTGGTCGGCACGTAACCCATCGCGACCGGAGCATTCAGCGTCGGGCCGAAGCCACCAGAGGTGACCTGGCCGACCGGCTCGGCTGAATCGGCCGACGCGAACAGCGCAGCTCCCTCGCGCACCGGCGCGCGGCCCTCGGGCCTCAAGCCGACGCGGCGGCGTGTCGCACCGCCATCGAACTGGGCAAGGATCTTGTCAGCGCCGGGGAAGCCGCCGGCGCGCGCGCCGCCGCTGCGGCGGACCTTCTGCACCGACCACTCCAGCGCGGCCTCGACCGGGGTCGTCGCCGTGTCGATGTCGTGGCCATAGAGACAGAGCCCGGCCTCGAGCCGCAGGCTGTCGCGGGCGCCCAGTCCGATCGGCAGCACGTCCTTGTCCGACAGCAGCGCTTCGGCGAGCTGCTCGGCCTTGGCGGCGGGAACGGAGATCTCGTAGCCGTCCTCGCCGGTGTAGCCGGAGCGCGAGACGTAGCTGGCGAGCCCGTCGACCGTGCGCGGGCCGGAATCCATGAAACGCATGCCCTCGGCATCAGCGCAGAATTTCGCCAGCACGCTCGCGGCCTTCGGCCCCTGCAACGCCAGGAGTGCCCGGTCGGTCAGCGGCTGCACCTCGCAGACGTCGGACAGCCCGTCGCGCAGCAGCTCGATGTCGGCGTCCTTGCAGGCGGCGTTGACCACCAGCACCAGGTGCTCGCCGAAATTCGCCACCATCAGGTCATCGAGAATGCCGCCCTCGGCATTGGTGAACTGGGCATAGCGCTGCCGGCCCGGGGGAATGCCGATGACGTCCTGAGGCACCAGCCGCTCGAGCGCGGCTGCGGCGTCGGCGACCTTGCCGGATTTCGGCACCAGCGCGACCTGGCCCATGTGGGACACGTCGAACAGTCCGGCCGCGCTGCGGGTATGGAGGTGTTCCTTGAGCACGCCGGGCGCGTACTGCACCGGCATCTCATAGCCCGCGAAGGGCACCATCTTGCCGCCAAGGCTGACGTGCAGCGCATGGAGCGGCGTTCGCTTCAAAAAAGGGGGGGCAGCCGGTTCAGCCATCGATCAGGGGTCCTCGCGCGGTTCCTCGGGACCAGTCCCGAAAAACGCCACCGAAGCCCCATCTGTCGCTGTGCCTGAGAGTATTATCCCGTCGGCGGACGCGTCCCGGTCAAAACCGGACAAGCGTCTCTTTCCAGATGCAGTATCAGTCGCGAGGGTCCTTTTGCCTGAGAGTTTCCGGGGCGGTTGCTCCTTCGGCGCCGACCCTTGACGTTCAACCAGAACCTCAAAAGGCCAGTCTCTCCCGACGCGACTGTCGTCTATGTCCGGGACCAAACACCAGCCCGCGCAAGCTGTCAACGCGTCACGGCGGCTTTCAACCAGCTTTAGGAGCCGTGCAGCAAGCCCATGATGTTTCTGCACAGTTTCTGGACACGCGAAGTCGCCTTGTCTAAAAGCATTGCCGCCGAATTCCCGGACTTCTTCGATTGGATTGCTATGAGCGGCGTCAACGAGATCAGGTCGACCTTCCTCAATTTCTTCGCTGCGAACGGCCACGAGATCGTGCCGTCCTCGCCGCTCGTGCCGCGCAACGACCCGACCCTGATGTTCACGAACGCCGGCATGGTGCAGTTCAAGAACGTCTTCACCGGCGTCGAGAAGCGGCCCTACAACCGCGCTACGACGTCGCAGAAATGCGTGCGCGCCGGCGGCAAGCACAACGACCTCGACAATGTCGGCTACACCGCCCGGCACCACACCTTCTTCGAGATGCTCGGCAACTTCTCCTTCGGCGACTATTTCAAGGAGAACGCCATCGAGCTCGCCTGGAAGCTCGTCACCAAGGAGTTCGGCCTCCCGAAGGACAAGCTGACCGCGACCGTCTACATCGATGACGACGAAGCGTTCGGGCTCTGGAAGAAGATTGCCGGCCTGCCGGAATCGCGCATCATCCGGATCGCCGGCTCGGACAATTTCTGGCAGATGGGCGACACCGGCCCGTGCGGCCCGTGCTCGGAGATCTTCTACGACCACGGCGACAAGATCTGGGGCGGCCCGCCCGGCTCGCCGGAGGCCGATGGCGATCGCTTCATCGAGATCTGGAACCTCGTGTTCATGCAATACGAGCAGCTCGAGGGCGGGGTCCGCAATCCGCTGCCGAAGCCGTCGATCGACACCGGCGCCGGCCTGGAGCGCGTCGCCGCGGTGCTGCAGGGCAAGCACGACAATTACGACATCGACCTGTTCGTCGCCCTGATCCGCGCCATCGCCGACCTCACCAATGCCGACCCGCAGGGCCCGCAGAAGGCGTCGCTCCGGGTCATCGCCGACCATTTGCGCGCCTCGTCGTTCCTGATCTCGGACGGCGTGCTGCCCTCGAACGAGGGCCGCGGCTATGTGCTGCGCCGGATCATGCGCCGCGCGATGCGCCACGCCCAACTGCTCGGCGCCCGCGAGCCGCTGATGCACAAGCTCGTCGGCACGCTTTCGCGTGAGATGGGCCAGGCCTATCCGGAGCTGATCCGCGCCGAGGCGCTGATCAAGGAGACGCTGCGGCTCGAAGAGACCCGCTTCCGTAAGACGCTGGAGCGCGGGCTGGCCATCCTCGACGAGAAGTCGGCCTCGCTCTCGAAGGGCGACATGTTCGACGGCGACGTCGCCTTCACCCTGTACGACACCTACGGCTTCCCGCTCGATCTCACCCAGGACGCGCTGAAGTCGCGCGGCATCAGCGTCGACCAGGCTTCCTTCACCGACGCCATGGACCGCCAGCGTGCCAAGGCGCGCGCCGCCTGGGCCGGCTCCGGCGAGGCTGCGACCGAGACCGTCTGGTTCCCGCTGCGCGAGAAGCTCGGCGCCACCGAGTTCCTCGGCTATGAGACCGAGACCGCCGAAGGCGCGGTCACCGCGCTGGTCAAGAACGGCGCCGAGGTCGACAGCCTCAAGGCCGGCGAGAGCGGCGTCATCGTCCTGAACCAGACCCCGTTCTACGGCGAGTCCGGCGGCCAGGTCGGCGACACCGGCCTCATGACCGGCGACGGCGTCCGCGTGCGCATCACCGACACCCAGAAGAAGGCTGGCGACCTGTTCGCGCACATCGGCACCGTGGAGCAGGGCACGCTCAAGCTCGGCGCGGCGCTGCAGCTCGACGTCGACCACACCAGGCGCTCGGCGATCCGCGCCAACCACTCGGCGACCCACATCCTGCACGAGGCGCTGCGCCAGGTGCTCGGCGACCACATCGCCCAGCGCGGCTCGCTGGTCTCTCCGGACCGCCTGCGCTTCGACTTCGTCCATCCGAAGCCGATCACCCCGGAAGAGCTCGCCCGCGTCGAGGACATCGCCAACGACGTCGTGCTCGAGAATGCCGAGGTTACGACCCGCCTGATGGGGCTCGACGACGCCCGCGAGGCCGGCGCCCGCGCGCTGTTCGGCGAGAAATATGGCGACGAGGTCCGCGTCGTCTCGATGGGCAACGCCGCGCGTGATCACGGCAATAACGCCCAAGGTTCTAATACATTGGGCTGGTCGGTCGAGCTGTGCGGCGGCACCCATGTCAGGCGCACCGGCGACATCGGCCTGATCGCGGTCACCTCGGAGAGTGCGGTGGCGTCCGGCGTCCGCCGCATCGAGGCGCTGACGGCGCGCGGCGCCCGTGCGCATGCCAACCACAACCTCTCGCTCGCCAAGGCGGCGGCGGCCGAGCTGCGCACCACGGTCGAGGACGTGCCGGCCCGCATCACCGCGCTGATGGAGGAGCGCAAGAAGCTCGAGCGCGAGCTGTCGGACGCGCGCAAGAAGCTCGCGATGGGCAGCGGCACCTCGATCGGCAATGGCTCGCCTGCTGCCGGCGTCCGCGACGTCGGCGGCGTGAAGCTGATGGCGCGCGCGGTCTCCGGCATCGAGATGAAGGATCTGAAATCGCTGGCCGACGACGCCAAGAAGCAGCTCGGCTCCGGCGTGGTCGCGCTTGTCGCGACCTCGGAGGACGGCAAGGCCGGGGTCGTGGTCGGCGTCACCGCCGATCTCACTTCGCGTTTCAATGCGGTCGACCTCGTGCGGGCTGCGTCCGAGGCGCTCGGCGGCAAGGGCGGCGGCGGCCGTCCCGACATGGCCCAGGCCGGCGGTCCCGACGGCTCCAAGGCGGAGGCTGCGCTGGCCGCGATCGAGAGCGCGATCAGCAAGGCAGGCTGACCGTGCCGACGCTCGGGCCGGGCGAGAGCGTTCGCGATCCCGATCTGCGCGACCGGCTGTACGAGCTGCTCGAGCACGACCATCTGCCGAGCACGCACGGCTCGCGCGTCGTCCAGTTCATCGTGCTCGTCATCACGCTCGACGTGCTGGCGGTGGTGCTGGCCTCCGACCCGGACATCGCGGCCGCCATTGGCGGATTGCTGCGAGCGATCAAGGTCTGTTCGCTGATCGTGTTTGCCGCGGAGTATGTCGCTCGGCTCTGGAGCGTGGCGGGGCACATGCCGCGGCGCCAGTCGCCGCACCGGGAGCGGCTCGCCTACGCCTTGTCAGCGCTCGGCCTGATCGATCTCCTGTCCTTCGTGCCGGCCGCGATTGCGCTCGTGCTCGGCGACCGCAGCCTGGAAGCGGTGTGCATCGTGCTGCCGTTCCTCAAGCTGGTGCGCTATTCGCCGGCGCTGCGCTCGCTGCTGTCGGCGGTGCAGGCCGAGCGGCGCATCCTGATCGGCTGCCTCGTCATCCTGGCCGGCGCGGTGCTGCTGTTCGCCTCGCTGCTCTATGCGGTCGAGCGCGACGTCCAGCCCGACAAGTTCGGCACCATCCCGCACGCGATGTGGTGGGCGATCGTGACGCTCGGCACCGTCGGCTATGGCGATGTCGTGCCGGTGACGCCGCTCGGCCGCATCATCACGGTGTTCGCGATCATCTGGGGCTTCGCCATGATCGCGCTGCCGGTCGCGATCATCTCCACCGCGTTCGCCGAGGAGATCAAGCGGCGCGACTTCGTCGTCACCTGGGGCATGCTGGCGCGGGTGCCGCTGTTCTCGCATCTTTCGGCGTCCGAAATCGCCGACATCATGCGGCTGCTGCGTGCACGCACGATCGAATCCGGCGAGGTGCTGGTGCGGCGCGGCGATGCCGCCTCGTCGATGTATTTCATCACTGCCGGCGAGGTCGAGATCGAGCTGCCGACGCAATGCGTCAAGCTCGCCGACGGCACGTTCTTCGGCGAGATCGCGCTGCTGCACCGGACCAAGCGCTCGGGCACCGTGACGGCGACGCGCAAGACCCGGCTGCTGCTGCTCGACGCGCAGGATTTCCACGCGCTCATCGCGCGCATGCCGGCGCTGGCCGCGCATGTCCGGACCATCGCCAAGGCGCGCATGGCCGATTCCGGCGACCTCGCCCTCGCCGAGCTGTCGCAGGCCGAGCACGACGACCAGACGGACGGGTAGGGGCGGCGCGCGGATTCCGTACGTCGTTGGCGAAGGCAGGCGCAGAGCAGGCGCGCGTCTCATTCCATCTTCCAACGAGTCAAACAGCCGGGCGCGCGCGCACCATCCCGCGGCGCGATTGCACCCAGGAGATGCGGAAGACGTCCGCCCTCGATAGTGATGAGGGCGCAGGGAATGCCGGGTGAGGGCCTCACCCATGGCCCGCCTGCTGAAAAAATGCAGGCGGCAGGTACCACAGGCAAAGCCGGTTCATCCGGCATTCCCTGCGCGGCGGTTTTAACGCTTATACGCGATCTCCTCGGTGCACCGGGCTTGTTGGCCACCGTGCGCGACGACGCGCGTCTCGCTCGCCGCCGCGGGGACACCAGCTTCGGGGTGTCAGGACCACGCGACTTCACGTCCGCGAGCGCATCAATCGTCCGCGCATGAAGCGCGCTGATGCCCTCACGTCCACCGCATTGCCGGCCCAACGTGTCGTGACGACGCGTACGCCCCTCATCCAGACCGGAACGTGGAGAGAATAGACATGATTTGCTGATTTTCGGAAGTGGTTTATTTTTGCACGAAGCTCTTGAAACGGGCGATGGCGTTGAAGCTGCTGATGAAATGCGCCGTTCCGGCAAAGGCCGATTTGGGGTGGCCGAGACCAATTTCGTTGCATGAACGGCCGGGACGCTGCTCGTCGGGCAAATCAACGACGACAGGTCACGACCGAATTTGGCCCGATCGCTCCGACTCGCCCGGCGCAGCAAGTCGGCGGCCGTCTGCGGCACAATGGCCCTCGCGCTCAAACGTTCGAGACGGCGGCTTGTGCGGACGTTGCAAACGCAAGCGTTACAGGTAAATCGCGCAACCTCGTTCCTTGAGCTCAGCGAACCAGTCCGGGTGGGAAATCGTCGTCACCCAGCGCAGATCGAGCTTTTCGAGGCGTGGAAGCTTGAGCAGCGCTTCCGGCAATGCGGCGACAGGGTTCCCTCTCAAGTCGATCTGCCGCAGCTCCACCATTGAACCGATCTCTTCCGGCAAATGGGTCAAGCTGTTGTTCCTGAGATGCAGCTCACGCAGCCGCGTCAGCTTGGAAATGGTCGTCGGCAGAGTCGTCAGGCGATTGTCGGTCACGCGAAGTTCGAGAAGTCCCGACATCTCGGTAACCGCGTCGGGCAGCCTCTCGAATTCGTTTGCACTGATGTTGAGGTAGCGCAACCGGGTAAGTCGCCCCAACGACGGCGGAAGCTCTTTCAGCACGTTGTCGTGCAAGTACAGGAAGTCGCTCAGGCCGACGAGTTCGCCTAGCGCAGCCGGAATCTGCCGCAACAGGTTATGGCCCAGGTCCAGCGTTCTCAGGGCGTGTAGCTCGCCGACCCTGTCCGAGAGCTCCACCAGGCGATTGTCGGCCAGCACGAGCGATTGCAGGTTCGTCCGATCCCAGACATGATCCGGTACGGCGCCGAGCGCCTGTTTCCACAACGACAAGTGCAAGTCCGACGCGTTCCTCACGGCCGGATCATGCCTCGACTTCACCCGGAGACCAAGGGCGCTTCTGGCCCGTCTCGGGCCTTTCGGTCCGCGGCGGAAGTTTACGCTATCAGGGTGCAACTGGAAGTAAGCTTGCAGTGACGCCACAAGGCAGTTTTTTTCTCCGAAGCTGGCTGACCCTCGGCTGACGCGTAACTGGTGTTTACACACTTAAACCGCATAACTGCCGATGCAATTCTGATGGGCTGGATGTCATGGGGATCGATGCCTTGAGAACGGCAATTGCATTGCTGCTTGTTGCCGCTGCGCTGTTAGTATCAGCACGGGCTGAGAACGACAGACTGCGTCAAGTGGTCTCTAACCTCAAAGCCTGCGTCCGCACGTATGCACCGACGGCCAAAGCCGCTGGGGTTGAGACAACAGACGATGCCGTCAATTTCCTGATCGAGACATGCAGCCCACAGCCTAGTCATCTTGCGCCAGAGAACGTGGGCGCGATCCCTCCTGGTCTGCTTCGGGACGCCGTTCGCGATGAGTGGAATGCCCTCGTTCAAGATGCGCAGCCTCGCTAGGAAGTTGTCTCGGCCCGAGAGCTCTCGAACTCGCAGCTCCTCTCCAATGACGCGCGGAGACATCGTGCTTCCAGGCGAGCCGCTCGTGAGCGTAGCGACATACGGCCGGCTTCACGTGGTCGGATCTGAACAGCAGATATTCCGCAATGCGGCATGTGACGCTGATGTCACAGTTACGGTTATACCGACTCCCAAATATAATATGACTATTCAAAGGCGCCTCGGCGCTTGCTAGGATTGCCATCCAATCTCAGGTTGACGAAATCGCCCCTCGAATGGGCGGCTGCCGGGGATGAGCCGTGGGGAAGCGCGTGCCGGGACGGAGGCTCTGGGCCGGGCGCGACAGAACAACATCCAGAGCCTGGGGACGCTGCGAGGAGCAGGAAAAATGAGTGGGTTTGCGACGACCGCGCGCATGTGCGGCGTAGGGGTTGCTTTGTCTTGTTTGTTGGGTGGCGGTGGTGCGGTCGCGGCCGATCTGCCGATGAAGGCGCCGCCGATTCCCTATGCGGGTGTCGATGATTTCTGGACGCGGCCGTATCTGTTCGGCGATCTCGGCCGGACCAGGCTGAAGGAGCAGGGCATCTCGCTCGCGCTCACGCTCGGCGACGAAGCCGTCACCAATCTGTCGGGTGGCTCGCGCAACACCGCGGCCAATGCCGGGCAATTGTGGTTCGAGGCCAAGTTCGACATGGCCAAGCTCGCCGGCATCCAGGGCGGCATGATCGGCGTGACGCTGGTCGATCGCTTCGGCAAGAATCTCAACAGCGAGGCCGGCATTCCGGCGCTGCAACTGACCAACGAGGTGTTCGGCCGCGGCAACATCCTGCGCCTGACCGAGTTCTACTATCAGCAGAAGCTGTTCGACGATCGCCTCGTGCTCAAGGGCGGCCGGCTGCCGGTCGGCTCCGACTTCTTCTTCGGCCAGTGCGAGTTCATCAACCTGACCTTCTGCGGCGGCCAGCCGGGCAACATCCAGGGCGGCTACATCTACAACTGGCCGGTGAGCCAGTGGGCCGGCGTCGTGCACTACAACTTCACCAAGGAGTGGAAGCTGTCGGTCGGCGTCTACGACGCCAATCCGAACTATCTGACGACGTCGGACGCGGGCGTCTATCTCGCGCCGGGCATTCCGCGCTCGAATCCGGCCGCAGGCGTCTTGGTGCCGGTCGAGGTGGTGTATGAACCGAGCGGTCCGCTCAACGGCACCTGGCGCGTCGGCGGCTGGTATGACAGCGCCTCGACCATCGACGGCGGTCTGCCCGGCATCACCGGCGTGTATGCCGGCGGCCCCGGCGTCGGCGATCAGAACCTCAGCAGCCAGCGCGGCCGCTACGGCTTCTACGAATCGATCCTGCAGCGGTTGACGGTCGAGGGTCCCAAGGCGCAGGGCTGGTACACCTTCCTCAACACCAGCGTCGCCGATCACCGCACCGCGTATCAGGACTACCAGATCTCCTGGGGCGTCAAGCACACCGGCACCTTCTCGTTCCGTCCCGACGACGAGGTCGGCTTCGCGGTCGGCACCACGCATGTCAACTCGGCGGCGCTGACGCCGAATGCGGGCGGCAACGAGGTGCCGATCGAGGCCTGGTATGGCTGGCAGGCGACGGGCTGGATGAACCTGAAGTTCGACGCCCAGTATGTCATCAATCCGGGCGGACGCGGCTTCAACGCCGCCGGCTTGAAGACCGGCAATGCGGTGGTGCTCGGCCTGCGGACGGTCGTCCACTTCTGATCTTGCGACGTGAGCCGATGGGGTGGATGTGCAGCATCCGCCCCATCTGCGCGAGGCGTCTCGGCTGTCCCGGCTCGCCGATCCGATGAGGAGCTGGCGTATCCTGCCCATCCGGGTGGGCCGCGATGCGATGACGTCGATTGACTCTTTCGCATTGCGGCACGACATCTCCTGGACCGCGACGCCGAGCCGCCAGGAGATCGCCATGACCGCAACAGACGTCCATCTCGCCCCTGGCCAGCGCCTGGGCGACGAGGTCGTGGACTGGCTCACCAACGGCACCCGCCACGAGCGCTTCATCGACAACATCTTCGCGCAGATGTGCATCCGGCTGCAGCGCGCCGGCATTCCGCTCAAGCGCGCCTCGCTGCACGTTCAGATCAACCATCCGCAATGGCTCGGCGCCCGGATGCTGTGGAGCGACGGCATGCAAGGGGCCGAGATCGCCCGCATCGACTACGACGTCCGCGAGCGGTCCGAATTCATCGGCAGCCCCGGCGCCGAAATCTACGGCGGTGCCGAGGAGATTCGCGAAGATCTGGCGCGCGATCCCAGGCTCGGCCGTCAGCATGCGATCTATGACGAGATGCGGGCGCAGGGCCTGACCGACTACGTCGCCTGGCCGATATATCACACGCTCGGCAAGCGGCATTTCGTGACGTTCGCGACCGATCGCCACGGTGGCTTCGACCAGGCCGACATCGACGCGCTGCAGCGGCTGCTGCCGGTGCTGGCGCTGGTGAGCGAGATTCGCATCAAGAACCGCCTGGCGCGGACGTTGCTGGAGACCTATGTCGGGCCGCATGCGGCCGAGATGGTCCTGGCGGGAGCGACGCGGCGCGGCAGCGGCACGACGGTGCGCGCGGCGATCATGATCTGCGACCTCAGAGACTTCACCAGGATCTCCGACAACTGGCCGCGCGACGATGTCATCGATCTGCTCAACGGCTATTTCGACGCGATGGTGGAACCGATCACGCAGCACGGCGGCGAGATCCTGAAGTTCATCGGCGACGGCCTGCTCGCGATCTTTCCGCTCACCGAGCCCGCAGCCTGTGCCAACCTGCTGCATGCCGTGACTGGCGCCAGGCAGGCGATGGCGGAGCTGAACGCACGCCACGCCGAGAGCGGCCGGGCGCCGCTCCGCTACGGCATCGGCATCCATGTCGGTGACGTGATGTACGGCAACATCGGCTCGCAGACACGTCTGGATTTCACGGTGATCGGACCCGCGGTCAACATGGCCTCGCGCATGGAGGCGCTGACCAAGCAGGTCGGCCGTCCCGTGCTGATGTCGCGTGCGTTTGCCGAGCTCGTCGAGGGCCCGTTCGCGCTGGAGCGCGTCGGCGAATTTCCGGTACGCGGCTTCAGCGACCCGATCGAGCTGTTTTCGTTCGAGGGGTAGCGAATTCGGGCAGGGCCGTGTCGATCGACTGAGCCTAGCCCAGCCGGGGCGGGTGCCAGAAAACAACATCCGGCGCGAACAAGACGATTGCGATGGCGATGGGCCCTCCGGCAACCAAGATCATGATGATCGCCCGCGACGACAGTCTTTGGGCATGCGGAAGGAAGGTCAGTGCGCGGATCGCTGCTCCGGTCAAGAAGCCTGCTCTCGCAATCGGCAGCAGCGGAATGGCGAGCAGATCGTTGAGTGTACAGGTGCTGTGACAACGATCCGACGCTGGCGACCACCAATGCCGTATCCCGTCGAACGCAGTCAGCAGCACGACGATCAGCGTCGCCACGAGCAACGCCCGCCACGACGGCATTAGAACAGCGATCGCGTAGGAGACGATGCATGCGGCGAGCACCTGCGTCAGGATGTCGAGCATCGTCCGCCCGCGAGTGGATTCTCATCCAAAAAGGGCGCCACCACCTCGCGCGTCTCCGCGCTGGTCACCACCGGCACGATCTCGAAGGTCATGCCGGTGTCGCGGGCGTTGGACAGGATCCATTGCTGCAGCAGGCGTGCGTCGTCGCATTCCATCAGCTGGAAGCAGCGGTCGAAGTTCGGCTCGATCCAGCTGCCGAGATATTTGAGCCCATCGGGAAACGTGATGCCGGGATCGCGCACCCGGCGGTAGACCGGGATCGGATCGCGGTCCTTGAAACGTTCGATCACCATGAACAGCATGCGCGCCTCCGGTTGCCGCCCATTGTGGGCGAGTTCGCGCGCCTGTTCCAGATCGCCCCGGTTGTCTCGTCTCCGGACGCGGCCGTCCGCTCAGCGCCGCCCGGCCATCATCCGGCCGATGCAGTTGTTGAACGACATCGTGTTGCCGCCGGCGCCGTTGCGGCCGTATTCCCAATGGCCGGTGGCGGGATTGCAGCGGCCGCCGATCTCGATCGCGCAGCGCTGGCTGATGCTGGTGCAGCGGCCGCCGCCGCTGACGCGCTTCGGCTCCGGCTCGGAGCGCGCCGCCACCGGTGGCTCCTTCTTGCGCGCCGGCTCGTCGTGCCTGAGCGCCTCGTCCGGCTTCTTCGCGATCGGCTCGTCCTTGCGCCTCACGCAATCGCCATCCCCGTCGCGCGCCTGACCGGCGGGGCAGGCGATGGCGACGCAGCTCTCGCCGTCGGCGCGCTGGCCTTTGGGGCAGAGCAGCGGGCAGACATGGGCTGTCTTCGCCTTGACGGCGTCGAGCGCGTCGAGGCTGGCGAGCTTGGTATCGAACCGGGTGCCGGCCTGCTTGTTGAAGCGCTCCAGCGCCCGGCGCGCGTTGATGTCCCAGGTGCCGTCGCTGTCGGCGGTGCTGCAGCCGACGCGCCGCAGCTCGCCGGCAAGCTCGCGTGCCAGGTTCGGCGGCGCGACCTTGTCCGCGGGCGGCGGCAACGCCGCGACGATCGCGGGCTTGGCAGGCTCCGACGCCGCGGGCGGCTTGTCCGCACGTTGCCCTGACGCTTCGGGCGGGCTGCGCGTGACGTCGGTCGCGGCGGGCGCGGCGACGTCGGCTGCCGCCGGCGCGAGCTTGGCGCGCTGCGCCCTGGCGAGCGCGGCGTAGAATCCGCTTGGATATTTCTCGATGAAGGCATCGAACGCCGCCTCGCTGCCGATGCGCTCGGCGAGCTCGTAGTCGCGCCGCATCGCCGCGTCGGAATCGGCCGCCGCGCTCGGAGCTTGCACGACCGGCACCAGCGCCACGTCGTTGCCGCCGAGCGATCCGTAGACATAGGGCTCCTGGCGATAGCCGGTCGCCTTCAGCACGTCGTCGCGGACGAAGCCGAACGCGCGGCGCAGATCGAGGCCGGGCTTTGGCAGATGCGCCACCAGCGCCGTTGCGAACGGGCTGTTGCTGGCGTCGCCGTCGGCGGCGGTCGACCCGGCCTTGGCCGAGAATGCGATCATCGTGTTCGGGCTCGACGGCTCGACCTTGGCGAGGCCGCGTCCGATGCTGCGCGAGGCGACGCTGCGCTTCATCGTCTTGGCGAACGGATTGTCGCGGCAGGCGTCGAGCACGACGAGGCGCAACTGCTTGGCCGGCTCGATCGCGAACAGCACGCGCTCGAGCGCGATCGCCTCGTCGAGAACGTCGCTGTCCGCCTCCAGCGCGGCATCGGTCGGGATCAGATAGTTGGTGCCGTCGAGCTCGATGCCGTGGCCGGCGTAGTAGATCACCGCGACCTCGGCCTCGCGCGCCCGCGCCCCGAACTCGCGCAAGGCCCGGCGCATCTCCTGCACGCCGAGATCGAGCCTGACGTCGACGCGCTCGAAGCCGGCGTTGCGGAACATGTCGCCGACGAGCTTCGCATCGTTGGCCGGGTTCGATAGCCTGGCGACAGTCTTGTAGGCGGAGTTGCCGATGATCAGCGCGACGCGCTTGTCCGCCAGCGCGGCGGTGCTGCCTGAACTGATGAGAACGAGAACAAGCAACAGGTAACGCAATGCCGTCATGACAGCCCCGGAGTCGGTCGTGCGTCAGACTATCCGGCAATATCGGCAAAGCAAGGTCGTCGGCCTTGAGCGATGACCGCTCGCACTACTGTCCGGAGGGCGTGCGCAGGCCGTGCCAGGCGTCGCGCACCTGGTGGTAGTGCACCTCGGGCAGATAGTCCGGCGTATTCAGATTGAGGTTCTTGACGTCGAGCCGGCCGATCGCGCTGAGCAGCGTATAGGAGGCGATGACGCGGTCGCGCTGCGCGCCGATCAGCCGTGCCTTGGCCTGGATCAGATCGGCCTGCGAGTTCAGCACGTCGACCGTCGTGCGCTGGCCGCCCTGGGCCTCGCGCGACACGCCTTGCAGCGCGATGGTGGCGGCCTTCACCTCGGCCTCGGAGGCGCTGACGGCGACCTTGGCACCCTCGTTGGCAACCCAGGCGCTGACCACCGCAGTTCGCGCCTGGTTGCGGACCTGGTCGAGCACGAGGCGGCTCTGCGCCGCGAGCTCCTTGCTCTGGCGGGTCTGCGACGCCGCCGTGCCGCCGTCATAGATCGGCGCGGTGATGCTGCCGACGATTGAGGCCTGGTCGGTGCCGAAGGTACCCAGCGTCTGATCCGAATCGCGGCTGCGGCTGACACCGCCCTGCAGGGTCACGCTCGGCAGCAGCGCGCCCTCGGCGACCTTGATCGAGGTCGAGGCCACGTCGACGTCGAAGCTCGCCGCGGCCACGGCCGGATTTTCCTTGTTGCCGAGCGCGATCGCGTCCTCGCGGCTCCGCGGCAGCAGGCGATCGATCGGGTCGGCCGCGCGAAGCTGGCCCGGCGCCATGCCGATGACCTGGGCATAGGTCGCCTGACTGATGGCGAGGTTGACCTCGGCGGCGTTGAGATCGGACAGCCCGCGCGACAGCCGCGCCTCGGCCTGCGAGGCGTCGGTCGGCGTGACGTCGCCGGCATTGAGACGGCGCTGCGTGACCGAGAGCGTCTCGCGCAGGAAGGCGACGTTGGAGCGCTGTGCCTCGACCAGCGACTGGTTGGCGAGCACGTTGGTGTAGGCGGTGACGGCGTCGAGCAGCACGCCCTGGCCGACATTGCGCAGCGCCTCGCGGCCCGACTGCACCTGCAGCTCGGCCATGCGGACGCTGTTGGCGGTCCGGAAGCCGTTGAACAGCGTCTGCGTAACGGTGACGCCGATGGTCCAGGGCTTCAATGTCGCGGTCTGGATCGTGTTGTTGGGCAGCAGATTGCGCACCGCCTGCAGGCCGGCGCCGAGGCTCGCGATCAGTTGCGGACGATAGCCGGCCAGCGCCTGCGGCACGTTCTCGTCGGTGGCGCGCTGGCGCGCGCGCTCCGCATTCAGCGCCGGATTGGTCTGATAGGCTTTCGCGAGCGCGGCGGCGAGATCCTCGGCGCGCGCGGGCGAGCACACGACGACAAGGCTGCCCGCGAGGGTCAGGCCGAGGCCGATCCTTCGCACACGCATCTTGCCGACGCCAAATTCTTTGGCTCGACCCACCATCCGACTCCGCCGCGTCTCACTGTCTTAACCAGTTGTTTACCTGTTTAGGGCGGATGGCGGCCACACACAAACCGCCGATGTGGAATCTGGCGGGCTTTTCCATGGTTTGTTGTGGCGTGCTCGCCACAGACCGTTTGTCGCAGTGCTGCGGCCCGGCGCGCGGATATGCGCTTGGTAAGCGGGTGAGGTGCACCCGGCGACATGAGAGGCAGATCGATTCGTTCAGCTGCGAGTGACCCGCAGCAATCTCAGCGGTTCTTGTTCACCGGCTTGCGCTTCTCGATGAACGCGGCCATGCCCTCGGCGCGGTCCTCCAGTGCGAAGGTGGCGTGGAACAGGTTGCGCTCGACATTCATGCCTTCGGACAGCGGGGTCTCGAAGGCGCGGTTGACGGCCTCTTTGGCCATCGCCGCTGCCGGGCGCGACATCGATGCGATCTTCTCGGCCGCAGCCATCACCTCATCCATCAGCCTGTCGGCCGGCACGATGCGGCTGACGAGGCCGGAGCGTTCGGCCTCGGCCGCATCCATCATGCGGCCGGTGAGGCAGAGGTCCATCGCCTTGGCCTTGCCGATCGCGCGCGTCAGGCGCTGGGTGCCGCCGATGCCCGGAATGGTGCCGAGCGTGATCTCGGGCTGGCCGAATTTCGCGGTGTCGGCGGCGATGATGAAGTCGCACATCATCGCGAGCTCGCAGCCGCCGCCGAGCGCGTAGCCGGCGACCGCCGCAATCGTCGGCTTGCGGCAGCGCGCGACGCGGTCGCCGCCGATCGCGGTGAAGTCGCTCGAGAACATGTCGATGAAGCTCTTGGGCTGCATCTCCTTGATGTCGGCGCCGGCGGCGAACGCCTTGTCGCTGCCGGTGATCACGATGCAGCCGATGGCGTCGTCGGCCTCGAGATCATCCACGGCGGCGGCGATCTCGCGGAAGACGCCGAACGACAGCGCGTTGAGCATCTTCGGCCGGTTCAGGGTGATGATTCCGACCGCGCCTTTGCCTTCGACGATGATGTGCTCGTAAACGCTCATGATCCCACCCCGACAAATCAAAACAGCGGGCAATGTGCCCGCTGGATCGGTGCGCATCAAGTAGGTGCAGCGCCGCGCGGCGCCTCAGATCATGAACATTCGTGCCGCCGAGCCCAGGGTGAGCAGGGTGCCGCAGGCGATGAAGATCTTGCCGATGATCGAGGCCTTGTCCCAGCCCGAGCTGTCGTCATTGCTGACCGTGACCATGTTCACGGTGACGTCCGAGGCCGCTGGCGCATCGCTCGGGGCGGCGTCGGCCGATTCCGCCGCGGGTGCGGCCTGAGCCTGGGCTTCGACCGGCATCGGCGCCGGGAATCCGTCCTGCTTCGCCGCCGGAGCGCTCTCGGAGCCGACCGGCAAGAACGGACTGTAGCTCTGCTGTTCGGCCGCGCGGGCGAATCCAGTGCCAACGAGGCCCAGAACGAACGCGGCGGCAATGATCAATGCTGAACGTCCACTGGCTTGGATCGTCATCGTCGGCTCTCTCCCCATCCCGCCAGCCCAGGCCGGAGTGAGACCCCGACAGATGTCGAGAACGGGGCAGAAAATGGGTATCTTCCTGCCGCTCACGGCAAAAGCTGGGCGGCGCCGCACTTTGCGGCGCGGCCCATTAAACCTGATCATGCGCCTTTCGATTCGGTGCTATGGAGCGGTTCCAAGACTTGCCCGGTGGCGTGCTCTCGTTGTGGCGTAACTCGGATGGTTCCGAGGCCAATGTCCGCATCACGAATTAGTGATCAGGATGCCGCGAGAGTAACAAACTGACGATTCGGGCGAATTGCTGGGGGTGGAGCGGAGTTGCGCGAGCGTGACGACGAGTGGACGGGCTGGATGCGCCAGGCCGTCGCCGGTGACGACGAGGCCTATCATCGCCTGCTGAGGGCGATCACGCCGGTGTTGCGCGCAGCATCACGGCGCGGGCTGGCGCGCGCCGGTCAGCCCCCCGACCAGGCCGAGGACATCGTGCAGGAAATTCTGTTGGCGGTTCATCTCAAGCGGCACACCTGGGACGTCCATGCGCCGTTCGCGCCCTGGCTGTTCGCGATCGCGCGCAACAAGCTGATCGACATGCTGCGCCGGCGCGGCCGGCGGGTGTTCGTCGACATCGACGATTTCTCGGAGACGCTGGCCGACGAGCCGCCGGCGCCCACCGTCTCGGCCGGCGAGGTCGAGGCGCAGCTGAAGACCCTGCCGCAGCGTCAGCGCGACGTGCTGCAGTCGATCGCAGTCGAGGCTGCCTCGATCAAGCAGACCGCGGAGAAGTTTTCCATGAGCGAGGGCGCGGTGCGGGTGGCGCTGCACCGGGCACTCGCAAGCCTCACGGCCAAGCTACGGGATACCTGACCATGGACACCGATCAGCTCATCCGCACCCTCTCGGCCGACAATGCGCAGCGCGCGCAGCCGGTCGGCATCGTGCTGGCGCTGGCCCTGATGGCGGCAACGCCGGTCTCGACCGCAATGCTGCTCATCGGCCTCGGCGTCCGGCCGGACATCTGGCTCGCGGTGCGCAATCCGTTCTTCGACCTGAAGTTCGTCGTCACCACGGCGCTGGCGATCCCGGCGCTGGTCATCAGCCTGCATCTGTCGCGCCCCGAAGCTTCGCTGCAGGGCTGGAGCTGGCTCCTGATCGCGCCGATCCTCGTCCTCGTCGGCGGCATGGCGGCGGAGATGATGCTGCCGCAGCGCACGCCGATGATGGCGCGGCTGGTCGGCCACAATTCGATGGTGTGCATGAGCGCCATTCCCGTGCTGTCGCTGCCGCTGCTGGCCGCCGCGCTGTTCGGCCTGCGCCATGGCGCGCCGTCGCGTCCGGCGATGACGGGCGCGATCGCCGGGCTGGTCTCGGCGGGCATGGCGGCGACGCTCTATGCCGCGCATTGCACCGACGATTCGCCGCTGTTCGTGGCCACCTGGTACACGGTGGCCGCGCTGATCGTGGCCGGGCTCGGGGCGCTCATCGGCGCGAGGGTGCTGCGCTATTAGCCCAGGAGGCGACTACACCTGCATCGGCGTTGCGGCGTCCTGCACGCGGTGGAAGCGCAGCACCTGCTGCGCGGTGGACCGCCGGAGCCGCTCATAGGTGGCCTTGCAGGCGTCGAGATCGGTCGTCGCGGTGGTGGCGAGCCCATCGCGCATCAGGATGATCGACTTCACCGTTGGCCATGACAGGCCTGCGACCTTGGCGAGGATCATGACGCCCTCGGCGCGGCTTTCGATCATGATGCTCTCGGCGACCGCGACCGGCACGTTGGCCATGGCTGCCACGGCGGCATTGGCCTCGTCGAACTTGCGCTGCTCGGTGAACTGCACGACGAGACGATCGTCGAGCCGGCCCTCGGCATGCAGTGAGCGCACCAGCGCGTGCGCGATCTCGGTCTGGCTGGTCAGCGCCACCGCGCTCGATCGCGCCCGCCGGCCTGCCGTCCGCACCGCCGAGGAGACCTCCTGCGCGAGCTTCGGGTTTGCCGCCTCGAGCCGCGCGCGGACCGTGGCCGACGCCTTGGCGACCAGCTTCAGATAGAGGTGGCGCGGCAGATTGGGCCGCATGGCGAGGCACGCGGCGAGGTTTTCGTCCAGCGCGGCGCGATCCGCCAGCGTGTCGAGGCTGGCCTCCGAGACGTCGGCGCCGGGATTGCTGACGGTGCTGTGAACGACCTCGTCGTTGCCGCGCCTGAGCAGGATGTCGGTGACGGCGCGGCTGAGCACGCGCCGGAGCGAGATCGCGAGCAGATGCGCCTGGCTCTTGGTCTCGGCTGTGCGGATCAGCGCGGCCTCGTCGAGCCGTTCGGACTTCGACAGCACGGGGCCTGCGACATCGATGGCGTCGTCATCGGCCAGCCGGTAGAGCGTTCGCGGCGGCGCCGACGCCAGCGGCGCCAGCCGCCGCGCGAGCAGCGCGCGGGCCGAGATCTCGATGTGCTCGATCAGGCATTCGAACACGTCGTCGAACAGCGCGACCTGGTCATCGGCGAAGTCCGTCGCGCCGTCGACGAACAGGTCCGTCACCTTGCGCAGGGTCTCGACCCGCCGGGCGACGGTGCCGTGCGCGAGCGTGTCCTCGAGCTCGTCGAGCAGGCTTTCGTTCGGGGCGGGTTTCGGGGTCATGCCGGGACGGCGCAGGCGCTGGTGACGCGATTGCGGCCCTGCGCCTTCGAGTCGTAGAGCGCACGATCGGCCCGGGCGAGCAGCGAATCGGCGGTCTCGTCGCCGCGCGGGGTGGCCACGCCGGCCGAGAACGTGACCTGCAGGCCGGCCGAAAACGCACTCCAGTCGAGGCCGGCGATGATCTGGCGCAATCGTTCGGCGAGCCGCGCCGCGGCATCGGCCGGTGCGCCCGGCAGCACCAGCAGGAATTCCTCGCCGCCGTAGCGGCCGAAGCGGTCGCTGCCGCGAATGTTGGCGAAGATGGTGATGGCGAAGGTGCGCAGCACGTCGTCGCCGGTCGGATGACCATGCGTGTCGTTGATGCGCTTGAACCAGTCGAGATCGATCAGCACGACCGAGCAGGGCTGGCCGCCCTGCCGCGCCTGCGCCATCTCCTCGTCCAGCACATCCATGATCGAGCGCCGGTTCAGCGCGCCGGTGAGCTCGTCGATCTCGGCCAGCTCCTCGATGCGGCGATAGGCTTCCTTGAGCTTCTGTCCGCGCTGGTACAGCGTCTCGCGCAGCGCGCTGGAGAAGATGCCGAGGAACATGCAGCCGGCGATGGTGAGGAGGAAGACCAGGAGCGTCGCGAGCCGCTCGAGGCCGCTGTCGTGCGGCATGCCGAGCGGCTTGTCGGTGAGCAGGAACAATCCCGCCAGCCCGATCGCGAGGAACGTCCAGCAGATCGCGCTCTGGCGCGGCGTCGCCCGCAGCGAGGCAAAGGCGACGACGATGTACAGCGTGCACAGGAAGAGGATGCTGACTTCGGGCGCGATGTAGCAGAACGCGACCGTGATCATCATGCTGGCGAGCGATTGCGGCACCACGAGGTAGTGGTCGCGGAAACGGTCGTTGAAGCCGCTCTCCGACAGGGCGGTCCACAGCGCGACGGTCAGAATGCCGGTCGCTGCGTAGGCTGGCGCGATCGTGACCGGGACGGTTCCCGCCTCGGCGTAGATCAGCAGGATGACGGCGTCGATCAGGTAGCATCCGGCGACCAGCGCCAGCATCTGCCGGCGCCGCCCGGCACGACGCGCGCGCAGGTCGCTGGCCGGAGACGGTTGCGCGTCCCCGGCCTCAGCGACATTCGGACTGGGAATAGGCGGTGCCGTCGTGCCCATGTGCTCGCGATTCTTCGTCGTTGGCTTAAAATCTACGTGGGAAAGCATTTAACTTTGGTATCTATGGGCATGGACGAAGAGGCCGCCGGCGTCGTGCTGCGACGGGGAATCTACGGCTTTCAGGGCGTGCAGTTGGCGGGAACGGGCGGAACATGGTAGGCGGGAACCCGCTGGTCACGATCGACCTGGGCGCTGCAGCGAAATCTGCAAGTCTGTGCGCCAACTCACATTTCGGGACGTATCTTTCCGGTATTTTGAAGATTTTTGCGGTTGTGTTCGAACCGCGACGTCAATCCTCCAGACCAATCTTGCGAGACGGCCATTGAGCGTGACAGCAGCGGCGTCAGATGAAACCCTGATTGCCCGGATCGCTCAAGGCGACCGGCTCGCCATGCAGGTGCTGTACGGACGGCACCATGTCAGGGTGTACCGTTTCGGGCTCCGGCTCGTGCGGGACGAGCAGGTCGCGGAAGACCTCATCAGCGAGGTCTTTCTCGACGTGTGGCGTCAGGCCGGCAAGTTCGAAGGCCGTTCTGCCGTCTCCACCTGGCTCCTGGCGATCACGCGGTTCAAGGCCCTGTCGGCCCTTCGGCGCCGGAAGGACGTTGAGCTGGAAGACGAGGCCGCGAACGCGATCGAGGATACCTCCGACGATCCGGAGGTCGCGGTCCAGAAGAAGAATACCGGCGAAGCATTGCGCAAGTGCCTGACGGCGCTTTCGCCTGATCACCGGGAGATCGTCGATCTCGTCTACTACCACGAGAAGTCCGTGGAGGAGGTGGCCGAGATCGTCGGAATTCCGGAAAACACCGTCAAGACGCGCCTGTTCTATGCGCGCAAGAAATTGGCCGAACTCCTGAAAGCGGCCGGCATTGAGAGAGGCTGGCCATGATGGCTTTGAGCAAGATGCTGGAGCAAGAGCCCGGAGAGATCGAACTCCTGCTGCCGTGGTACGCCGCCGGCACGCTGAGCGCGCGCGACATGCGCCGGGTCGAGGAGGCTCTCGCCAACGATGCCGATCTCGCCAGGCAGTATGCGGAAATCCAGAAGGAGTATGCCGAGACCATCGCGCTGAACGAAAGCCTCGGCGCGCCGTCGATGCGTGCGATGCAGAAGCTGTTCGCGGCGATCGAGGCGGATCCGGTGCAGAAGCCTGCCGCGCCGCGCGGCTTCGGCGCGCGGCTGATGGATTTCTTCGACAGCCTGTCGCCGCGGACCCTGGCGTGGACCGTCAGCCTCGGCGCGCTGCTGGTGCTGGCGCAGGCCGGCGTGATCGGCGCCGTGCTGATGCGCTCGCAGACTGCGACCTATCAGACCGCCTCGGTCCAGGACAAGACCGCGGCGCCCGAGCCCGCGAGCAGGCCGATGGCCGCGCCGCCGCCGCCGAGCGCCGCTGCGCCGGCCCCGGCGGAGCGGGCGCCCGAGAGCATGACGCGTTCGCGGATGGCCGAAGCACCGGCCCCGGCCCCCGCCGCACCGCTGATCCGCGGCCTTGGACCGCAGGTCGCCGGATCGACCGCGCCCGCCTATGCGCTGGTGCGGTTCGCGCCGGATGCGCGCATGGCCGACATCTCGGCGCTGCTCGACAGCTACCAGGCCTCGATCGTCGAGGGCGCCAAGGGCGGCCTGTTCAAGCTGCAACTCGGCGACCGGCCGTTGTCGAAGGCCGAGGCCGACAGCCTGATCGGCCGTCTGGCGCGCGAGAAGATCGTCAGCCTCGCGGTGGCCGCGCAATAGGCCCGTGCCGTCCGAACGTCATTCGGAGGCTCCATGTCGTCTACTTCGCCGCTACAGTTCGCCAGATCGGTCGCGATGCTGATTGTCGTCGCAATGCCTGCTTTCGCAGGTGGCGACCTCAGTGCCCATGCCCAGGCGATGATGCGTTCGCCCAACATCAACATCCCGAGCCGGGTGCCGAGCATCAACCCGGGCACCGCGATGCGTGCGCCGCCGCCGACGGCGATGACCGTGCGCCCGACCTTGCCCAATGCGCGATTTGCACCGAACCTGCAGACCTCCTGCGACCCGGCGGATCGCAGCGCCTCGGGTGAATGTCTCGACCGCCGGCCGGTGACGGCGGACGGGCAGGGCCGGCGGTCCCAAGGAAGATTGGACAAAGGCAGGTCCGCCAAGGTGACGCAGCGGGGCGAGCCGAAAGCTGCGGCCGCGGTCGACCCGCGGACCATCGCCAACGAGATCGTCGCCGAAATCGATGACGGGCTCTCGGCCGATCAGGCCGACGCGCTGGCGCGCCGCCATGGCCTGCAGCGCATCAGCTCGCAGCGCTTTCCGCTGATCGGCGCCACCATCGGTCTGTTCCGGATCACCGATCGCCGCTCGGTGCAGGCGGTTAGCCGTGCGCTCGCGGCAGATGCCAGGGTGCGTTCGGTGCAGCCGAACTACCGCTACACGCTGCAGCAGCAGAACGCACCGCCCGCCGAGGGCGATCCCGCGCAATACGCGCTGGCGAAGCTGCGGCTGCCCGAAGCGCACAGGCTGGCCCAGGGCTCCAACGTCACCATCGCAGTGATCGATTCCGCGGTCGATCTCAAGCACCCGGAATTCGCCGACGCGTCGTTCGACGCGTTCGACGCACTCGGCGGTGACGAGGGGCCGCATGTGCACGGCACGGGCATCGCCGGCGTGATCGTGTCGCACAAGCGGTTGATGGGCAGCGCGCCCTATGCACGCATCATCGCCATCCGCGCCTTCGGCATGGCCAAGAAAGGCGGCGGGCCGGAGAGCAGCTCCTATGTGATCCTGAAGGCGCTGGACTACGCGGTTCTGCACGGCGCGCAGATCGTCAACATGAGCTTCGCCGGCCCGAAGGATGCGGTGATCGAGCGCGCGATCGCGGCCGTCGCTTCCAAGGGCGTCGTGATGGTCGCCGCGGCCGGCAATGCCGGGGCCAAGTCGCCGCCGCTGTATCCTGCGGGCAATCCGAACGTCATCGCCGTCAGTGCGACCGATGACAGGGACCAGTTGCTGCCGGCGTCGAACCGCGGCAATTACATCGCGCTGGCCGCGCCCGGCGCCGAGATCTTCCTGCCGGCGCCGGACGGAAAATATCAGATCATCTCGGGCACCTCGTTTTCCGCGGCCTATGTCAGCGGGCTTGCGGCGCTGGTGCTCGAGCGCAATCCGGCGCTGAAGCCGGAGACGGTGCGGACCGTGCTGACCGGGACCGCGCGCGATCTCGGGCCGCCCGGACGCGACGATCTGTTCGGGGCAGGGCAGGCGGATGCCCTGGCGGCGGTCCAGGCCGTGGCCGCGCCGCAGGATGCGCCTGCTGCTGCTGTGCCTTCTGCGGGGCTGCAAACGGAGCCCGCGGCGGCCCGCGAGTTGCGCCCGGCGTCGGCCGCGGTGACCGAGGCATCTCCAGCCGGCGACGCGCTTCGGCCCGCGCAGCAATGACGCCAACGTTTTCGTGAACGTTCCGAAAATCTCCCGCTCGCCTTGAACGTGCAGCGGGGCGATCACGACAGAAAGCATGTGGGAGCGGTGATCCCCTCCCCAAGGCTATATACGGCGCGAGCGCCCATCCACCCCAAGCGCCCATATGGCTCGACCCGTCCGGTTGTCCCCCCGGACGGGTCTTTCATTTTAGGCGAGGTCGAAGCCCGGCAACGTCGATATCCGGCAGTGTCTCGCGCACCCCGAGTCGAACATCCTTGGGTTGTCTAGGGATGCCGTTGGTCGCGTTCGCGCTCCGCGCCTGGCCAAAGCCCGAAAAAACACGGACAGAATTTCCGCACGACTACGGTTTGGCCGCCAAACAACATGGCATTAGCTAGACTTTGTTAACCTTTTCCACAAAATATTCACGTCACGTTGCGTTGATTCGTGCCGAGTGCGTCCGTCCCCTTATCTCACGGGCTCCCCCATGACACATCGACCGGACGTGGCTTGCAGCCGCGAACTGGCTGCACGCTGGTGCGCGCTTGCTGAAAGGCGCCTGGACCATCTGACCGAGCTGTTCCAGAGCGGCCGCTGGCGCCGCTACTACACCGAGCAGTCTCTCCTCGACGATATCCGGCACGCCAAGGCCGCGGTGCAGACCTGGCAGGCGCTATCCCGCGCCGAGCCCGAGCAGGTGAGCATCGTGCCCAGCCAGAGGCCGGCTGCCGTTGTGGCTGCGCCACCGGCGCCCGCGCGCCCCGCCGAGCCTGAGCCGATCAAACTCCGTCTGCATGAGAATCATCCCATCGAGCGGCGCCCCATTGCGCTGCCGCCTTCGCTCGAAACCATCCTTGCGGAGTCCAAGATCATCGTCGAGCCCGAGATCGAGCTGGCCGCGGATGATCTGGAACTGGACGACGTCATCGAACCCGACTATGTGGCCGAAGACGACATCGCGCCGGAGCCGACCGTCGCGCCGTCCCGCATCGACATGTTCGCCCTGGAGCAGGCCTTGAGCATCGGCATTCAATCCGACGCCGAGTATGACGAGCCGGTGGTCGATCTCGATGCCATCGAGCGCCGCTATCCAGCGCTGGCGGTCGCTTATTAGTCTGTTACCGGCTGACGGCGTTGCCGTTGACAGTCAGATGGGCAAATCGCTGCGCACCGTCCTGCGTCAGGTCCGATGTCACCGGCTTGATGTGATCGAGCCCGATGACCGCGCCACGGGGCGTGCCGGAGATGATGTTGTTGCTGACGAGCGCCGTGCCCGCGCCCGGCACGACCGAGAGGCCGACGCCGGCCAGAGCGTTGCGGACGACGTTGCCGGAGATCACCACGTCGCGCAGATATCGACCCCAGCCGGCGACGATGCCGTAGGACGGGGCATTCTCGACCACGTTCCCGGTCACCGCGGAGTCCGCCTCGACATAGATGCCGATGCCGGCATCGTCGTCGGGTGCTGTGCCGATCGGCCGCTTCGGGATCAGATTGCGGATGATGTTGCCCTGGACCACCGCGATGCGGCCGCCTTCGTTGAAGTTGCAGACGGAGACGCCGAAGGCGGCACCATCCACCGTATTGCCTGAGATGACGGCGCCCTCGAATGCGAACTCAGAGTAGAGCGCGACCTCGCGCACGTCGCTGACGCTGTTGCCGACGATCTGGATGTTCGAGGCCGAGTTGCCCCGCACTGCCGAGTAGTCGCAGTTCCTGATGCGGTTGCCGCGCACGATCACGTTGCCGGCGCGAAAGGCGTTGATGGCGTTGCCGTACTGGCCCGAGCCGCCGGGGCCGGCCTTGATGTCCGTGATGCTGTTGTCGAGCACCATCGTGCCGTCGTCGCCGATCGCGGTGCGCAGGATCTCGATGCCGTTGTCGCGCGTCCCCTTGATGGTATTGCGCGACACGATCAGCCCGAGGGCATCGAACGACACGATCGCGGTGACCGCGATGTCGGTGAGGACGTTGCCGCTGACGTCGCCGGAAACCTGCTCGAGCCAGATGCCGCTGCCGCCGGAGCGGGTGATCTCGCAATCATGGATCCTGACATCGTTGCCGGCTGCAACGTGAAGCAGGCCGCGCCGCTGGGGCAGGGCAATGCCACCGCCGTCGAGCGCGACGCCGCTGACGCCGAGGCCGTCAGCGCCTTCTGCTGACAGCATCGACGGGCCGCCACCGGTGAACACGAGCTTGGTGGCACTCCGGACGCCGACCATCTGGCTGCCCCTGGCAAGCCGCAGCATCGAGGTCCTGTAGGTGCCCGGCGGCAGCGCCAGCGGCACCTGGGCGCGGGCGGCCTCGTCGATCGCACGCTGCAGCGCGCGGGTCTGGTCGTCGGGACTGTTGGGCTTGATGCCATATTGCGTGGCGTCGCGGCCGAGTGTGGAGATCAGGAGGGTGGCCTGCGCGGCATCCGCCGGCAGGGCCAATGCCCCGGCGACGCCGGCAGCCGATCCAGCCAGAATGCGGCGGCGATTGACATCCATGGTCAGCGTCTCGCGCAAAAGATGATGTGCGGCCACGACTTAAGCTGAAAGTCTCAATGCTGATGCCGAGGATGAGCGCCTGCGCCCGGGATTGTTGGCGGTAGGGTTAAATCTTCACGTCAGATCGCCCGCCGGCGTGGGTTGCCCGTCGAACCGGTGAGCCTCTCCCGAGGGAACCAATGGGACTCGGGGACATTGTTCCCGCAATGGATCGGCGAGGAGAGGGTCATGCATCTGTCAAATGAGAGTCTACTGGTTATTCTGTTCGTGGGCATTGTCGCGGGCTGGCTCGCAGGCCGCGTCATGGAAGGCGGCGGCTTCGGCCTGATCGGCGACCTGATCGTCGGCCTCCTCGGTGCCTTCATCGGCAACTGGCTGTTGCCGCAGCTCGGCATTCATCTGGGTGTCGGACTGGTCGCCGCGATCATCAACGCCTTCATCGGCGCCGTGGTCCTGTTGCTCCTGCTGCGCTTGATCGGTGGGGGATTTGGCGGTCGGCGCCGCTGGAGCATCTGATATCCCGCGCTGACCGTCAGCGGTCATACCACCATCGGCGTCAGCTCGTGCGACAGGACGCCTGTCGCACGAGCTTGACCAGCTCCGTCAGCATCGCTTCGCCGGCATCGACGAGCCCCTCCAGCGTGATGCGCGAACTGCCGTGCGGCAACGCCGTGCCGGCACGCGGCAAGGGAGGAATGTGGATGAAGGCGGCGAGCCGCGGCCCTTCGGCGGCCTTGGTCGCCTCGATCGCGCGCCAGCTCAGATAGTTGCAGAGATAGCTGCCGGCATCGCGCGAGGCCCGGGCATCGATGCCGGTGGCGCGCGCCGCGCGCAGCAGCCGCGCCATGTGCGGGCCGAACGGCATCGGATGTGCACCCGGGACGATCACGCCCTTGCGCGCGACGTGGCGGTCGGCATCCGGGAAGGTCGTGGTGATCGCGTTGCGGGCGCGCGTCTCGATCCGCAGATAGGACGTTCGCCCGGCGAGGCCGAACATCATTAGCGCATGCGGGTGCCGCTCGGCGATCAGCGCGGGCAGCTCGCGATCCACGGTCGCATAGGTCACGTGAAAGATGTGGCTGCTGATGGCGACGTCGTCCAGCGCTGGCCGCCGCAGCTCGGACAACCGCTTCACCAGCGGCATGGTCGGATTGGACGGCGCGCCGGGAAACGGACCGAATCCGGTGATCAGGATGCGCGGCCGCTCGCTCATGTCAGCATCTCCGCGAGCTGCTCGGCGGCGAGCGCCGGCGCGACGCGGCCCTCGGCGACGTCGCTCTCCAGCTTCTTCACCTTCGCGCGGATGGATGGATCGGTGCGCAGCCGCGCCATCAGGCGCTGCTCCAGCATGGTCCACATCCATTTCACCTGCTGGTCGCGCCGCCGCGCGGCGAACTCCCCGGAGGCGATCATCGCCTTGCGATGATCCAGGACCTTCTGCCACAGCTCGGCGATGCCCGTGCCTGATATCGCCGAATAGGTCACGACCGGCGGATGCCAGTGCTCGGAGCGGGGGCTGAGCAGATGCAGCGCGCCGCGATAGTCGGCGGCGGTGATGTTGGCGCGCTTGACGTTGTCGCCATCGGCCTTGTTGATCGCGATCATGTCGGCGAGCTCGACCAGGCCCTTCTTGATGCCCTGCAGCTCGTCGCCGCCGCCCGGCAGCATCAGGGCGAGGAAGAAATCGGTCATGTCGCAGACCGCGGTTTCGGACTGGCCGATGCCGACCGTCTCGACCAGGATCACGTCGAAGCCTGCGGCCTCGCACAGCAGCATCGCCTCGCGCGTCTTGGCGGCGACGCCGCCGAGCGTGCCCGACGAGGGCGAGGGGCGGATGAAGGCGTGCTCGTGATGGGACAATCGCGCCATCCGCGTCTTGTCGCCGAGGATCGAACCGCCGGTGCGCGCCGAGGACGGATCGACCGCGAGCACCGCGACCTTGTGGCCCTGTCCGATCAGGAACATGCCGAGAGCATCGATCGTGGTGGACTTGCCGACGCCGGGCGAGCCGGTGATGCCGACGCGGATCGCGTGCCCCGTCCGTGGCAGCAGCGCCTGCACCAGTTCGCGCGCGGCGGCCTGATGGTCGGCGCGGCGGCTCTCGACCAGCGTGATCGCGCGCGCCAGCGCCGCGCGGCTGCCGGCGCTGATATCGTCGGCCAAGGTCGTGGTATTTGGCGAAGGAGAACGAGAGGACATGCGCCCGTTATAGCGGATGCGAGCGGCCCGGCCAGCTAGTTCTCCTCCGCATCCCCCTTCGGCCTCGCGCCGCCGAAGATCGCCTGCCCCTCCGCGCTGAGATAGGGCTTCAGCGTTTCCCAGGGCACGAAGGCGACATAGTCGCCTTCCGCGTAGGCGCCAACGGCGTAGGGCGGATAGTGGAAGGTGAGGCCCGAGCTCTTGCCGGCCAGCGTCGAGGGCGCGAGCGTGACGGCGCCAATGCCGAGCAGCTTCGGCTCGACGCTCTTCAACCACCACTCGTCAGTGTCGCCGGCGTCGCGCGCCTTCTTCTCTGCTCGCAGCGAGGCGATGATCGCCTTGCTGATCGCGGTCATGGTCGGACCGTTGTCGGCGGTCTCGTTGAAGAACGGGCGGATCGAGATGCGCTTGGCGGCGGCCTTGTCCCAGAGGATGGTGTCGACCGTCCGGTTGGGATGGGCGCCATGCGTGTCCATGTAGTCGTTGCGCAGCACGCTGACATAGCGATCGGCGACCATCGAACGCACCGAATAGTCGCGGCCATAGGTGTAAGGGCCGTCGCGGAACAGTTCCTTGTCCGCCTTGTAGTCCTTGGCGGCGTCCGCGGCCTGCTTGTCCATCCACTTGCGGCCTTCGGCGAGGCAATTCGCGGCGAGCGCCGGATCGGCCTTGATGTCGGCACTCAGCGTGACGCTGGCCTCGGCGGCCTTGGTCTTGATCGACGCATCGGGCTTGGCTTCGGCGGCGATCGCCGGCGAGAGGGTGAGCAGGCCGAACAGGGCGGCGACAAGCAGTTTGGTAGTATACATGAGGCTTGTGATCCGGGTTTGGTTGTCTGTGCGCGCACGTACCGCAAAGGTTCGATCGTGCCCAGATCGAACGCGCGGCGATTGATTACAGCGCGTCAATAGCTCGACGCTCTCGGGAATGGACGCAAGACAATGTCGAGATTCCGGGTTCAAGGCCTTTGGCCTTGCCCCGGAATGACGGTGGGGTGTGACGCAGTCGGACTACTCCGCCGCCTCGCTGTGCCCCAGCCGCGCATTGAGCTTTTGGATCAGCTCCTCGGCGGCGTCGGCGATGACGGTGCCCGGCGGGAAGATCGCCTCGGCGCCGGCCTTGTACAGCGCATCATAATCCTGCGGCGGCACGACGCCGCCGACGATGATCATGATGTCCTCGCGGCCCTGCTTCTTGAGCGCGGCCTTCAGCTCCGGCACCGCGGTGAGATGCGCGGCCGCCAGCGATGAGACGCCGAGAATGTGCACGTCGTTCTCCACCGCCTGCCGCGCCGCCTCGTCGGCGGTGGCGAACAAAGGTCCGATGTCGACGTCGAAACCGATGTCGGCGAAGGCCGACGCGATCACCTTCTGGCCGCGGTCGTGGCCGTCCTGGCCGATCTTGGCGACCAGGATGCGTGGCCGGCGGCCCTCAGCCTCCTCGAACGCCTCGATCAGCGCCTGCAGCTTCTCGGCTTTGCCGGACATGGCGGCGATCTCCCGCTTGTAGACGCCGGTGATGGACTTGATCTCGGCGCGATGGCGGCCGAACACCTTCTCCAGCGCGTCGGAAATCTCGCCGACGGTGGCCTTGGCGCGCGCCGCGTCGATCGCGAGCGCCAGCAGGTTGCCGTTGCCGTCGCCGGCCGAGCGCGTGAGCGCCGACAGCGCCGCATCGACCTCGGCCTGCCTGCGCTCGGATTTGAGCCGCGACAGCTTGTCGATCTGCAGCCGGCGCACGGTGGAATTGTCGACCTTGAGCACGTCGAGCGGCGGCTCGTCGGTCGGCTTGTACTTGTTGACGCCGATCACCGACTGGCGGCCGGTGTCGATGCGGGCCTGGGTCTTGGCCGAGGCCTCCTCGATGCGCAGCTTCGGCACGCCGGCCTCGATCGCCTTGGCCATGCCACCGAGCTCCTCGATCTCCTGGATGTGGCCCCAGGCCTTGGCGGCGAGGTCACGGGTGAGGCGCTCGACATAATACGAGCCGCCCCAGGGATCGATGATCCGGGTGGTGCCGCTCTCCTGCTGCAGGAACAGTTGGGTGTTGCGGGCAATGCGGGCGGAGAAGTCGGTCGGCAGCGCCAGCGCCTCGTCGAGCGCGTTGGTGTGCAGCGACTGGGTATGGCCTTGCGTGGCTGCCATCGCCTCGACGGCGGTTCGCACGACGTTGTTGTAGACGTCCTGCGCGGTCAGCGACCAGCCGGAGGTCTGGCTGTGCGTACGCAAGGACAGCGAGCGCGGGTCTTTCGGGTTGAAGGGCTTCAAGAGCTTCGCCCACAGCAGGCGCGCCGCGCGGAGCTTGGCGACCTCCATGAAGAAGTTCATGCCGATCGCCCAGAAGAACGACAGCCGCGGCGCGAAGCGGTCGACGTCGAGTCCGGCGGCGATGCCGGCGCGCAGATATTCGACGCCGTCGGCGAGCGTATAGGCGAGCTCGAGATCCTGCGTCGCGCCGGCCTCCTGCATGTGATAGCCGGAGATGGAAATGGAATTGAACTTCGGCATCTTCTGCGAGGTGAAGGCGAAAATGTCGGAGATGATCCGCATCGAGGGCGAGGGCGGATAGATGTAGGTGTTGCGCACCATGAACTCTTTCAGAATGTCGTTCTGAATGGTGCCCGACAGCTTCTCCGGCGGCACGCCCTGCTCTTCGGCGGCGACGACGAACAGCGCCAGGATCGGCAGCACCGCGCCGTTCATGGTCATCGACACGCTCATCTGGTCGAGCGGAATGCCGGCGAACAGGGTGCGCATGTCGTAGATCGAGTCGATCGCGACGCCGGCCATGCCGACGTCGCCGCCGACGCGCGGATGATCGGAATCATAGCCGCGATGGGTGGCGAGATCGAACGCGACCGAGAGGCCCTTCTGGCCGGCGGCGAGGTTGCGGCGGTAGAAGGCGTTGGAATCCTCGGCCGTCGAGAAGCCGGCATATTGCCGGACGGTCCATGGCTGGTTGACATACATGGTCGGGTAGGGGCCGCGCAGATAGGGCGCGATGCCGGGCCAGGTGTCGAGGAAGTCGATGCCGGCGAGATCGGCCTCGCCATAGGCGGGCTTCACCGGAATGCCTTCGGGCGTGAGCCACGGCTCGGCTGGGCCTGCGGGAGCCGGCGTGGCCGTGGGCTCGAACGCGATCGCGGTGAAATCGGGAATGCGGCTCATGGTCCGGCGTCCTCGTCTCAATCGTGGTCCGGATGCTGATGGCTGACGATGGTCGCCATCTTCTCAGGTCCATAGTTCTGTTGTGTCGTCTGGCTCGGCAGATTGGCGATCGCGACCACCCAGCCAAGTCGCGACTCCGAGCCATATTGTCGCGTCGGCACCACCCGGTCCGGCCGGTCGAAGCTGCCGGTCATGATCTCGATCCGCGGCCCATCAATACGCCCGAAGCCGAGCGGCGTGCCGCAGGCGGGACAGAAGAAGCGCTCGGCGATCGTGGATGAACGGAACGCGGCGGGCTGACCGCGCGTCCAGGCGAAGTGCTCGCGGTCGATCTCAGCGAACGAGGCGAACGGCGCGCCGGAGGCTTTCTGGCACATCCGGCAATGACAGATGCTGACCTTGTTCGGCGTGGTCTTGAACGCGAAGCGGACGGCACCGCATTGGCAGCCGCCGGTCAGGAGAGGCTTGGTGTCGTCGGTCATGCTCACTCCAGATGCGTATAGGCGTCCTCGAGCGTCTTCAGCGCGTCGCCGCCGGCGAACACGAAGCTGCCGATGCCTGCTTCGCGCAACGCAGCTTCCCGCTCGCCGCCCCGGCCTGCCAGATAGATATGTCGTGCGCCCGCGGCCTGAAGGGCCTTGGCCGCCGGAACCGCGGCCTCGGCATAGACCTTGTCCGACGAGCAGAGGCAGGCGATCGCGGCGCCGGAGGCGCGGTATGCATCTGCGAGCGCGGCCGGATCCGCGCCGCCCTGGCCGTCGATCGCGGCGATGCCGCCGGCCTCGAAGAAGCTGCGGACGAAGGTCGCGCGGGCGGTGAAGTCGGCGGCGGTGCCGAGATTGGCGAGGAAGACCGAGGGGCGCTGTCCCTGGCTCTTCAGCAGGCTGTCGGAGCGGTCACGCAGCCGCTCAAATCCTTCAGCGAGGCGGATCGGCGTGAGCGGTGCGAAGCTGAGCGCAGCCTTGGCCGCCAGCGGCGCGGCCAGAGGGGCGACCGCTTCCACGGCGACTTCGGCCTCGTTGAGATTCGGAAACTCACTGGCGCCGGTCAGCACGTCGCGCCGCTTGGCGATGTTCGCATCGCGCGCCTGCTTCACCGCGGCGACCTTGGCCTGGATGAGGCCCGCCTGCAACGCCGCAACGACGCCGCCGGCCTTCTCGATCTCCTGGAACAGTGCCCAGGCGGCGCTGCACAACTCGCTGGTCAGCGCCTCGATGCCGCCGGCACCGGCGGCGGGATCGGCGACGCGGGCGAGATTGCTTTCCTCCAGCAGCACCAATTGCGTGTTGCGGGCGACACGGCGCGCGAACGCGTCGGGCAGGCCGAGTGCGGCCGTGTGCGGCAGCACCGTCACGGCATTGGCGCCGCCCAATCCGGCCGCGAACGTCGCGATGGTGGCGCGCAGCATGTTCACGTAAGGATCGCGCCGGGTGAGCATGCGCCAAGCCGTCTCGCCCGAGATGAAAAGCGGCTTTGGCGCCAGGCCGCAGGCCTCCTCGATGCGCGCCCACAGCCGCCGCAGGCTGCGGAATTTCGCCAGCGTGAGAAACTGATCGGTGTCGGCGGCGAGCCGGCCATAGATCATGCCGCGCGCGGTCTCGAGCGCGATGCCTTCGGCTTCGAGCGCCCGCAGATAGGCGACGGCGGAGGCGAGCACGAAAGCGAGCTCCTGCGCCTCCGATCCGCCGGCGTCGTGCACGACCCGGCCGTCCGCGGCGAAGAACGGGCCCTTGAAGCCGGCCTTGTGCAGTTGCTTGACCAGCGCGCCCGAGTTGCCGCCGAGCGTCGATGCGTCATGCGAGCTTGCGCCGCGAGCGGCCGCATGCCCGATCGGATCGAGGCCGAACCGGATGTCGCAGGCCGCGGCCTCGATGCCGCGCTGCTTGACGGTGTCGGCGAGAAGCGAGGCGCGCGAGAGCGAGTCGCCGAGGTGCAATTCGATTGCAATCGCAGCATCGAGATGCACGCCATCGAGCGCGCGCGCCACTGCGTCGGGGCTGGCGGCGAGGCCGAAGCCGTGCGCGGCATTCGACCCGGCAAACACCAGCGACAAGCCGGTCGCGCCATTCTCGAGGTCGATCAGCGCCTGCGCATTGGCCTTGGTCGGATCGGGATGATCGACGCGCTGCATGATCTGCCAAGGCGCCGATGGCGCGCGGCCGGCGGCCGGCGCGGCATGCTTGGCGCGCGGATAGATCGGCTGGATCTCGAGCCCGTCATAGGTCTTGCCGACCAGCTTCTCGAAGGCCGCGCCCTTCAGCACGCCATCGACCAGCTTGCGCCAGTCCGCCTCGCCGGCCGGCGCAAAATCGGCGGCCAGTCGCAGATCGTCGGTCTCGGTCGTCATGCGGATCGCGTCTCCCGGGCGTCTGTTATCGCGATTGTTGTGGCGCAAAATGCCACGTCAGGACGGCCAAGCCAAACGGTTGTTTGGCCGGAGATGTCAGCTATTCGGCTGACGGCAACGGCCGGATTCCGTCGCGCGAAACGGCGAGCACGGCCTCATCGACGCGGCGGCCGGCAATCTGTCGCGCCGGCACGATCTCGGCCAGCGGTACCAGCACGAAGCCGCGTTCGAACAGCCGAGGGTGCGGCAGCGTGAGATCGGGGGTGTCGATCGCGAAATCGTCATAGGCGATCAGATCGAGGTCGAGCGTCCGCGGACCCCACCGCGTCTCCTGCGCGCGATTGCGGCCGAACCTGCGCTCGACCGCGTGCAGAACGCCGAGCAGCGGCCGTGGAGGCATCGCGGTCGCGATCTCGATGCAGGCATTGATGAAGGGCGGCTGCTGCTCCTCGCCCCATGGCGGCGTGATGTAGTCGGACGAGCGCGCGATAAGCGCCGCCGACGCGCGCGCACAGATCTCCGGAATGGCGCGCCGGAACGTCGCCCTGACGTCGCCGACATTGCCGCCGAGAGCAACCAGCGCGCTCGCCATCGCCGTCATGGATGCCGCGAGCGCGTCAGCACCACGCCGACATCCTCGAAGATGGCGGCGATCGGCGCATGCGGCTTGTGCACCGTGACCTTGACGGCGCGAATGCGGGCGAAGGTCGACAGGATCGCATCGGCCACCGCGCCGGCCGCGCGTTCGAGCAGGCGGTAGTTGGAGTCCTTGAACGCCGCCGTCGCCGTCTCCACCACGTCGGAATAGGACACGGTGTCGGCGAGGCGGTCGCTGCGCGAGGAGTCCGAAAGGTCGGTGTAGAGCTCGAGGTCGATCACGAAGCGCTGGCCGACCTCGCTCTCATGCTCCATCACGCCATGACGCGCGTGGATGAGAACGCCCTTGATGAAGATCGTATCGGTCATCGCAGTGCCTCGATTGCCGCGGCCACGCGTACGGCCTGAACCGTTTCGGCGACGTCATGCGCCCGGATGATTGCAGCACCGCGCCGAGCCGCAATCAGATGCGCCGCGATCGAGCCGCCGAGCCGCTCCTGCGGCTCCGACGCCACCACGGTGCTGATGAAACGTTTTCGCGATGCGCCGACCAGCAGCGGCAGCCCGAAGCATGCGAATGCATCGAGCCGGGCCAGCGCAATCATGCTCTGCTCCGCCGTCTTGCCGAAGCCGATGCCTGGATCGAGCACGATGTTCCCACGGGGAATGCCGGCCTTGGCCGCGATGTCGAGCGAGCGCGTGAAGAAGCCGATCATGTCGGCGACGATGTCGATCTCCGGATCGACGGCAGCACGGTTGTGCATCACCACGATCGGCGCGCCATGCGCGGCGACGACATCGGCCATCGCGGGATCGCGCTGCAGACCCCACACATCATTGGCGATCGCAGCACCATGGTCCAGCGCGTAGCCTGCAACTTGAGATTTCATGCTGTCGATCGACACGGGCACGCCGAGTGCGACGACCGCGGGCAGGATCGGCTGCAGGCGCGCCAGTTCCTCCTCGGCCGTGACCGGCACCGCGCCCTTGTAGGGCCGGGTGGACTCGGCACCGATGTCGATGATGTCGGCGCCGGCCGCGATCAAGCGCTCGGCCTGCGCAATGGCGCGTTCCGGTGCATCGAAACGGCCGCCGTCCGAGAACGAATCCGGTGTGACGTTGAGAATGCCCATCACCGCCGGGAATGGACGCGAAAGCCAGCTCCGCAGCAGCGGGTGGCTCGACGCGAGGTCCGGGGCGGAGTGCGGCGAAATGGCGCTCATAGGCGCCGCTTTGCGCGGTTGCCACCCTCAAGTCAAGGTGTCGCGCTGCACAAGCGCGGTCAATCTAGAGGCTGGTCAATAGCTGATCTTCGGCTCCAGCCGGCGCGCCCTTTCGATGAGCTGGCCGACCGACTTCTCCGACGGCAGGATCCGAACCAGTTTTCGCCGGGTGTTCACTTCCTTGATGTTCTGCGCCAGCCGGGCGGGATTGCGGTGCGCCAGCTCGCGCACGGTGGTCACCCCGGCTGCGCGGACGAGGCAGACCTTGGCCTTGCCCATGCCGGGAATGCGCATGTAATCGGCGGCGTTTGCCCAATCGAGCAGTTGCTGCTCGCTGATGCCGGTCTTGGCGGCCAGCGCCTTACGCCCTTTCACGGTCCGGGCGGCTTCGAGAAATGTGTCGGTGGTCCGGATGCCCAAAGCTTTCAGCTTGGCGGCATAGAAGGTCGTCATGCCTTCGAGTTCGGTGATCGGATATGTCATGATACTCGGCGCGCGCGAAGGTGCTTCAGGTGATATGGCCCGGGCGGTCGGGCTTGGGGCAACCGGGCTCAGGCCGGGTGTGCCTGTCGCGATCGTGCCAACTGATCGGCTTCGATTTGGTCGCGGCCGAACGCAAAAAGTTCACCGGCTGACGGCTGCGGCGCCTGCCATTGCCGTCCATTGCCGCTAAGGAAGTCAGGCCCGATGCCGATGATTTCAGCCACGACTTTACTGATGCCGGCCGTTCTGGCCAGCGGCTCAATCAACTCGTTCATGTGAACCCCGTCTCATCCGGTCCCCCACGACCGGATGTCCTCTCGCTGAATTCATCTTGATCGGACGATCCGTGAATTACAAGCGAGGAGCCGGCTCGGTGCGCGAATCGATTCGCGATCGACGATGAACTGTTGCAGCGATGCAAGACCGGATGTTGAATCCACGGATCAAACGTGCGCATCGCGCAGCACCAATGCTAAGAAGAGTGCGTGCCGTGCGAAGAGGTGAGGCACCCTGACGCTGGTTCCAACTCGCGAAACTCAACTATGTTATCGCGCGCGATGCTCCGCACCACGTGTGATGCGAAACATTCTCTCTCGAAAGATGGATCATCATGGCACCATCCGGAAAACCCGTGGCTGATACCGACGACAAGATCTTCGTGGGTGCCGGAGAGCAGCCGGCCTGGTTGACGCTTGCGCTTGCCAATCGCCATGGACTGGTCACCGGCGCGACCGGCACCGGCAAGACAGTCTCGCTACAGGTGATGGCCGAGGGTTTTGCCCGTGCCGGTGTTCCGGTCTTCGCCTCCGACATCAAGGGTGATCTCTCGGGCATCTCGCAGACCGGCGAAGCGAAGGACTTCATCCTCAAGCGCGCCACCGAGCTCGGCCTCACCTATCAGCCCGATCAGTTCTCGACGGTATTTTGGGATGTGTTCGGGGAGCAGGGCCATCCGGTGCGCGCCACCGTTACCGAGATGGGACCGCTGCTGCTGGCGCGGATGCTCGACCTCAATGATGTCCAGGAAGGCGTGCTCAACGTCGCGTTCCGCGTGGCCGACGAGAACGGCCTCGCCCTGATCGACATGAAGGATCTGCGCGCGCTGCTCGACGCGATCATTCCGGAGGCCGGCAAGAAGGGTGCGGATGCGGAGGCCGATCCGCTGGCGCCGATCCGGAAGGCGGCGCAGTCGTTCGGCAATGTCACGCGCGCGACCGTTGGCACGATCCAGCGGCAGTTGCTCGTGCTCGAGAACCAGGGCGGCACGAAGTTCTTCGGCGAGCCGGCGCTGGCGCTCACCGACTTCATGAAGACCGACCGCGACGGCCGCGGCATGATCAACATCCTCGTCGCCGACAGGCTGCTGGAGAGCCCGCGACTCTACGCGACGTTCCTGTTGTGGATGCTGTCCGAGCTGTTCGAGGAGCTGCCGGAGGTCGGCGATCTCGCCAAGCCCAAGCTGGTCTTCTTCTTCGACGAGGCGCATCTGTTGTTCAACGATGCGCCGAAGGCGCTGATGGACAAGATCGAGCAGGTGGTGCGGCTGATCCGGTCGAAGGGTGTCGGCGTCTATTTCGTCACGCAGAATCCGCTCGATGTTCCTGACCGGGTGCTCGGGCAATTGGGCAATCGCGTGCAGCACGCGCTGCGCGCCTTCACGCCGCGCGATCAGAAGGCGGTGGCCGCGGCCGCCGACACCTTCCGCCCCAATCCCAAGCTGGACACCGCCAAGGTGATCACCGAGCTCGGCAAGGGCGAGGCGCTGGTGTCGTTCCTGGAGGGCAACGGTACGCCGGCGATGGTGGAGCGCGTCCTGATCCGGCCGCCGTCGGCGCGCATCGGACCCGTCACGCCCGAGGAGCGCAAGGCGATCATCGCCGCGAGCCCGGTCAAGGGCAAATACGACACCGCGATCGACGCCGAGTCCGCCTACGAGCTGCTGCAGAAGCGGATCAGCGGAACCGCCGCGACGACGGAAGCCTCCTCCGGCAGCGTGCTCGGCAAGATCGGCGACATCGCCGCGACGATTTTCGGCACCAACGTCAAGCGCGGCCAGCTCTCGACCACGCAGGTGATCGCGCGCAACGTCGCCCGCTCGGTCTCCGACAAGGTGGTGGGCGGGATCGCGGCCGATCTCGGCAAGCAGGTCGGCGGCTCCTTGGGCAGTTCGATCGGCCGCTCCCTCGTGCGTGGCGCGCTAGGTGGACTGCTGCGGCGTTGATATGGTGTCGTGTTCCCGGTCGGCGTGATGGCCTTGTCATGTCATCTGCGCCGATTGGGGGGCAGGCGGCATTTGCTGCCTTTGCATGAGGCTGGCCCGGACCGCGCAACGGAGCTACAAGCGGGCCGATAGCCGTTACATGCGAAGGATCCGGTGGCCATGGCCAATGCGCAGCTTCAATCCGTTCTCGACCACATCGACGCCGACTTCGACAATAGCCTGGAGCGGCTGTTTGCGCTGATCCGGATCAAGTCGATCTCGGCCGATCCGGCCTTCGCTGGGGATTGCAAGGCAGCAGCCGACCATCTTGCCAAGGATCTTGCGACGCTCGGTTTCGCCGCCGAAGTGCGGCCGACCGCCGGCCATCCGGCCGTGGTCGGCAAGAGCAACGGCCATGGCGCGGCCAAGCCACATGTCCTGTTCTACGGCCATTACGACGTGCAGCCGGTCGATCCGCTCGAGCTGTGGCATCGGCCGCCGTTCGAGCCCGTGGTCGCCGACCATGCCGACGGCCGCAAGATCATCGTCGCGCGCGGCGCCGAGGACGACAAGGGCCAGCTGATGACCTTCGTCGAGGCCTGCCGCGCCTGGAAGAAGGTGACGGGCGCGCTGCCGCTCGACATCACGATGCTGATCGAAGGCGAGGAGGAGGTCGGCTCCAAGAACTTCGTGCCGTTCCTCGAAGCCAACAAGGACGAGTTCAAGGCCGACTTCGCGCTGGTCTGTGACACCGGCATGTGGGACCCGAACACCCCGGCGATCACGACCTCGCTTCGCGGGCTGCTCTATGAAGAGGTGAAGATCAAGGCCGCCAATCGCGATCTGCATTCCGGCGTGTTCGGCGGCGGCGCGCGCAATCCGATCCGCGTGCTGACCGAGATCCTCGGCGGCCTGTTCGACGCCGACGGGCGCATCACCATCCCCGGCTTCTATGACGGCGTGAAGGATGTGCCGCCGGAGGTCCTGGAGCAGTGGAAGAAGCTCAACCTGACGCCCGAGAGCTTCCTCAAGCCGATCGGCCTGTCGATCCCCGCCGGCGAGAAGGATCGTCTGCTGATCGAGCAAATCTCGTCGCGGCCGACCTGCGACATCAACGGCATCTGGGGCGGCTATATCGGCGAGGGCTCCAAGACCGTGATTCCGTCGCTGGCGCATGCGAAGATCTCGTTCCGCCTCGTCGAGGGCCAGGACCCGCTGAAGATCCGCAAGGCCTTCCGCGACTACGTGTCGGCGCGCATCCCCGGCGACTGCTCGGTCGAGTTCGGCGATCATTCGGCGGGCGCTGCGATCGCGCTCGACTGGACCATGAAGCCGTTGGCGGCTGCCAGGCAGGCGTTGACCGAGGAGTGGGGCAAGGAGACCGTCCTGATGGGCTCGGGCGCCTCGATCCCGATCGTCACGGACTTCAAGAAGACGCTCGGTCTCGATTCACTGCTGGTCGGCTTCGGTCTCGACGACGACAACATCCATTCGCCGAATGAGAAATACGACCTCAAGAGCTATCACAAGGGCATCCGCTCCTGGGCCCGCATCCTCGCCGCGCTCGCGGAGATGCCACGGTAGTGCAGGCGCTCGTCCGGGCTACGACCGCGACGGCGCTGATTGTTTGCACGAGGCTGAACTCACGCCGCGCTGGCGACCGACTTCGCCGCAAGATCGCCGCCGGCGATCTTGCGCAGCGCTGCGAGATTGGCTTCGGCCGAAGCCAATCGCCAGCAGGATTTCCCGCTCGACTTGGCTTCATACAATGCGGCGTCCGCCGCGAACAGCAGGGCTTCCGGATCGGTGCCGTGCTCGGGCGCGACGGCGATGCCGATGCTGATGCCGATCTGGACATGCGCGCCGCCCGGCAGGGCCATCGGCGAGGTCATCACCTCGATGATGCGCTCGCCGAGCGCCAGCGCGTGGTCGAGCGCATCATCGCCGGCGAGCACCACGAACTCGTCGCCGCCGATCCGGGCGATGACGTCGCCGCGAGAGGCGGTCTGCCGCAGCGTCCGGCCGACGATCTTCAGCAGCTCGTCGCCTGCGGCGTGACCGAAGGTGTCGTTGACCGGCTTGAAGCCATCGAGATCGAGATACAGGACGGCGAAGCTCCGATCGCCGCCGGCGTCGAGCCTGCTCTGCAGCGCATCGACCAGGCCGGCGCGGTTGGACAGGCCCGTGAGTGGATCGAGCCGCGCCCGCTCGTCGCTCTCGCGCTTGGCCTGCATGACCGCCACCAGCATCTTGTTGAGCCGGAACGCCGCGCCGGTCATGGCGAGGAAGTAGACCGGCATCTGCAGATACATCGCGAACAACAACGGCTCATGCGACGTCGCGACGCCGGGGATGACGGGGCCGATGCTGAACAGGATCATCGTGCCGACCAGGCGCGGCGCGCTGAAATTGCGAAAGCAGATGCCGCCCACCATGGCGGCCGAGGAGATGCAGGTCAGTGACGCGGCCACCCAGTCGCCGGACGCGAGGCTGATGCCGACGCCGAAACCGACGCTGGCGCTCCAGGCCACCGACAGCAGGATGTGGATGTCGGTCGGCGTCGCCAGCCGCTCGCGGGCGCGGCGGTAGGCAATGATCATCACGATCAGCCGCGACAGGCAGATCGCGACTTCGAGCACGAACCAGGTGATGAAGAGCGGGCTCGGCGTACGCAGTGCGAGCGCTGCGGCGACAGCAACGGTGTTGATGGCGCCGCCGGCGAACACCGACCAGCAGCCGTAGAGCTCACGCGTCAATGCGCGGCGGATATCTGATGACACCGGATATCCCGGGTCGGCCAGCCAGCGCGTCACGCGCCAGCGTGGCAAACTGAACGCCAAACCATCACCCCGCATTTCAATACCTCCGCGGGGTTGCAATAAGCGCGATAGCACTTAACAGGCGTTTAGAGAGGTATCGGCGTCTCGCTGCATGCTTGATGCACGGTAAAAATTTACTCCACGTGGTATGCGCAGCTAACAACGAACTGAAGTTGAATTCTCAGCCCGAGGTTCTCGCGCGCGCACGTTCTTCGGTGACCGGTGCGACCTCCACCGTCGCATTGCCGAGCGCGCGGTCGCGCTCGAACACGAGACGGACGCGCTGCCCGACCGGTGTGAGGCCGATCAGGTTGCGCACCTGCGTGGCGCTGCGCACCGGCATGTCGTTCGCCTTCACGATGATGTCGCCCTTGCGCAGTCCCGCGCGTTCGGCCGGCGAGCCCACGGTGACGTCGGCGACGCGCGCGCCCTGAATCCGGCCATCGGCCGGCGCATCCAGGTCGAGCAGGGTCACGCCGATGCGGCCGCGATCGACGCGGCCGTTGGCGACGAGCTGCTCCATCACCCGCCGCGCCATGTTGATCGGGACGGCGAAGCCGATGCCGACATTGCCGCCGCCGGGCGAGATGATCGCGGTGTTGATGCCGACCAGCTCGCCGCGCAGATTGATCAGCGCGCCGCCGGAATTGCCGGGATTGATCGCAGCGTCGGTCTGGATGAAATCCTCGTAGCCCTGCTTGCCGAGGCCGGTTCGTCCGAGCGCGCTCACGAGACCCGAGGTGACGGTCTGGCCAAGACCGAACGGGTTGCCGACGGCGATCACGAAGTCGCCGACCTCGAGCGCATCACTGTCGCCAAGCGCGATGGCCTTGAGGTCGATGGGGTCCCTGATCTGCAGCAGCGCGATATCGGTGGCGGGATCGCGCCCGACCAGGCGGGCGGCGAATTTGCGGCCATCCTTGGTGCGGATCTGCGCTGTCGTGACGTGCTCGACGACGTGATTGGCGGTCATGACGTAGCCGCGCTGCGCATCGACGATGACGCCCGAGCCGGTGGCGCTGATCTGCTTCTCGACCTGCTTGGGGACGTCGAAAAACTCGCGAAACAGCGGGTCCTGGTAGAGCGGATTGTCCTGGCGGACCTTGCCTTCGACCGAGATGTTGACGACGGCGGGCGTCACTTCCTTGACCAGCGGGGCCAGCGTCGGCACCCGGCCGAGCTTGAGATCGGGAATTTGGGCCAAGGCAGGCCCGGTCATCAGGCAAAGCAGAATGGCAGGCGCCAGGACGGCCCGGAGAAAAGGCGGAAGCTGCATCGTGATCCCCAACAAGCGCGATCAGGATTTTTTGGCGACGACAGAACTGGGAAAGCGGCCGGCCCGGTTCAAGAGCCGCACTGGCAATCGTTCCCCGAGAGTGCCAAAAAATTTACGTGACCCTCTTGAACGAAAAGTTCGGCTTTCCTAGGTCGTTGCTCGCTCGGGGGCCTGATGGGACCCGAGGCTTATGACATCGCTGATCTGTAAAGGAGGATGTGCATGCATTTCCGTCCATTGCACGACCGCGTGCTCGTGCGCCGTATCGATGCCGAGGAGAAGACCAAGGGCGGCATCATCATTCCCGACACCGCCAATGAGAAGCCGCAGGAGGGCGAGATCGTTGCCGCGGGTCCTGGCGCGCGGAATGAGCAGGGGCAATTGGTGCCGCTCGACGTCAAGCCCGGCGACCGGGTGCTGTTCGGGAAATGGTCGGGCACCGAGGTCAAGATCGACGGCAAGGATCTTCTGATCATGAAGGAGAGCGATCTGCTCGGCATCATCGACACGCCCGTCGCGGCCAAGAAGGCTGCGTGATTCCCTCAACTGACAGTCATCGAGAGAAAGGAGACGACGAACATGGCTGCCAAGGACGTGAAGTTTTCGACCGACGCGCGCGATCGCATGTTGCGCGGCGTCGACATCCTCGCCAATGCCGTGAAGGTCACGCTCGGTCCCAAGGGCCGCAACGTCGTGATCGAGAAATCGTTCGGCGCGCCGCGCATCACCAAGGACGGCGTGACGGTCGCCAAGGAGATCGAGCTGGAGGACAAGTTCGAGAACATGGGCGCGCAGATGGTGCGCGAGGTGGCCTCGAAGACCGCCGATCTCGCCGGCGACGGCACCACCACCGCCACCGTGCTCGCCCAGGCCATCGTCAAGGAAGGCGCGAAGTCGGTCGCCGCCGGCATGAACCCGATGGATCTGAAGCGCGGCATTGATCTCGCCGTCGACGCGATCGTCAAGGATCTCAAGTCGCACGCCAAGAAGATCACCAGCAATGACGAGATCGCGCAGGTCGGCACCATCTCGGCCAATGGCGACAACGAGATCGGCCGCTTCCTCGCCGAGGCCATGCAGAAGGTCGGCAATGAGGGCGTGATCACGGTCGAGGAGGCCAAGAGCCTCGACACCGAGCTCGAGGTGGTCGAAGGCATGCAGTTCGACCGCGGCTACGTCTCGCCGTACTTCGTCACCAATTCCGAGAAGATGCGGGTCGAGCTCGAGGATCCCTACATCCTGATCCACGAGAAGAAACTGTCGGGTCTGCAGACCATGCTGCCGCTGCTCGAAGCCGTGGTGCAGTCCGGCAAGCCGCTGCTGATCGTCGCCGAGGATGTCGAAGGCGAGGCGCTGGCCACCCTGGTCGTCAACAAGCTGCGCGGCGGCCTGAAGATCGCCGCCGTCAAGGCGCCGGGCTTCGGCGATCGCCGCAAGGCCATGCTGGAGGACATCGCGATCCTCACCGGCGGCACGACCATCTCCGAGGATCTCGGCATCAAGCTCGAGAACGTCACCTTGTCGATGCTCGGCCGCGCCAAGAAGGTCGTGGTCGACAAGGAGAACACCACGATCGTCGACGGCGCCGGCGCCAGGAAGGACATCGAGGCGCGCACCCAGCAGATCAGGCTGCAGATCGAGGAGACCACCTCCGACTACGACCGCGAGAAGCTGCAGGAGCGGCTCGCCAAGCTCGCCGGCGGCGTCGCGGTGATCCGGGTCGGCGGCGCCACCGAGGTCGAGGTCAAGGAGCGCAAGGACCGCGTCGACGATGCGCTGCACGCCACCCGCGCCGCGGTGGAGGAGGGCATCCTGCCCGGCGGCGGCGTCGCGCTGCTGCGCGCCACCAAGGTGCTCGACGGCGTCAAGACTGTTAACGCCGACCAGAAGGCCGGCGTGGACATCGTCCGGCGCGCCATCCAGGTGCCGGTGCGGCAGATCGTGCAGAACGCCGGTGACGACGGCTCGCTGGTGGTCGGCAAGCTGCTGGAGAAGGATACCTACAGCTGGGGCTTCAACGCCGCGACCGGCGAGTACCAGGATCTGGTGCAGGCCGGCGTGATCGACCCCGCCAAGGTGGTCCGTACCGCGCTGCAGGATGCGGCCTCGGTCGCCTCGCTGCTGATCACCACCGAGGCGCTGGTGGCCGACAAGCCGAAGAAGGCGGACGCCGCCGCGGCCGCGCCGTCGATGGACTTCTGATCTGATGAAGCCGGGGCTGGCCGCAGCCAGCCTCGGCTGCCTGAAGGAAATATCTACAAACAACTGATCGCTGCCCTGTGCGGTCGTGGATCGGCCACAACGGGCAGCTATCAATCAGGTTGGCGATCGCAGTTCGTCCAGAACCGGCCACAATTGCGTTCAGTGAGCCGGCTGTGATCGGACCGACGGTCGACGGGAGGTGTGGTTGAGCGCTGCCGCGCCGCCCGGTCTCATCAGCAGCGCGAGCTCGCAGGCCCGATCATGCCAGCCTGGCAATACGATCATCCGCCGCCCAACCCGACCTCCGTCATGAGCATGGGCGATCCCCGTCGCTTGACGCGGTTCTTGATCGAGAGCGAGCAACGCGTGGTGGCGCACTGCCAGGCCGTGTTGTCGCGTGGCGACATCGATCAGCGCGAGCGCGACCGGCTGGTCAGCGTGCTGCGGGAGGCGACGATGCGGCTGCAGCGGCTGTCCGCCGTGGCCGCCTGACGGGTTTTGCGCTGCGAAAAAGGCTGCGAAAAAAATCGATCCGTTCCTCTTGAAATGGATGCCGGCTTTTCTAATTCGTCTGCTGCCGCTTCGGCGGCGCCGGGTGCCATCAGGGCCCGGTCGAAATCTGGGCGCTGACCGGTTGTCTGGTACTCAGAAGTCTCTTGGTACTCGGACATCTCCGGGACTTTGAAGTCCGCATCGGCTCGGCGCTCCTTCGTATCCATCTTGCTCCTAGGAGGACTTGGCTATGAGGACCTACGACTTCTCTCCGCTGTGGCGTTCGACCATCGGCTTCGACCGTCTGTTCGACCTGCTCGACGAGACCCAGCGCGCGGTCGAGGACCACTATCCCCCGTACAACATCGAGCGGATCGGCGACGACCGCTACCAGATTTCGCTGGCGCTGGCGGGCTTCGCTCCGGACGAACTGTCCATCACCGCCGAGCACAACGTGCTCACGGTGGAAGGACGCAAGGGCGACAAGGAGACCCGCGAATACCTCTATCAGGGCATCTCGTCGCGGCCGTTCAAGCGGCAGTTCAATCTCGCCGACTACGTGCAGGTGACCAACGCGGCGTTCGACAACGGCCTGCTGCGGATCGAGCTCGTGCGCGAGATTCCCGAGGCGATGAAGCCGCGCCGCATCGCCATCGGCACGGCGCCGGTCGAGAAGATCGCGCAGCAGAAGGCGGCCTGACGCCTTGTTCGAGCTACGGCGCGGGCGGCGTGTCGCCCGCGCCGTTGCAGCATCTGTCTCTGGTGAAAGGAGTGGAAGAGGAGAGACGCCATGAGCGAGCACCGTTTTTCGATCACCGCGGGCAGTGCCGGATTCCATCCGGTCTCGCACTACGAGTCGCCGGCGGACCTGCTGAATGACCGCAAGCTGTCACTGGCCGAGAAGCGGCTGATCCTGTCGTCCTGGGCGTCGGACATGTATGCCGTCGAGTCGCAGCCGGGCCTGCGCAAGATCCCGGGTATCGCCAGGCCGCTTTATCTGGCCGACGTGCTCGGCGCGCTGCGTCAGCTCGACCGCGAGGATCAGCCGCCGCGCCCACGCGGCGGGGCGGCCATGCGCATCGTTCCGCGCGTCGATGTCGAAGCCGATGGCGCCGCGATGGACAGCGCCGCGAGCCGCAGGATGCGGCCCGCCGCCCGCCTGCGGTTCTCGCGCGAGGCCAATGTGCGGCGCTATCGCAAGCTGCTCGCCACCCGCCTTGCCGAGCACGAGCGGCGCTTCGTCGAGCGGCGGCTGGCCGAGGAATTGCAGCAACTGCACGGCCCGTCCGAGCGGCAGGGCATGGCTCGGGCAGGATGCTGCTGACGGGGCACGTCATCGCACGAATAAAAACGCCGCCCGGAATTGGGCGGCGTTTCATTCCGAAAAGCGTAGAGGGTGATGGGTTCAGACTAGCCGATCAGCGGGCGACAATCAATTGCGGTAGCCCGGATTGAGGCGATCGAGCCGGCGCAGCAGCGGCGGCCAGACCAGCTGGGTGGAGCGCAGCTCGACGCGATCCTCGTTGTCGAACAGCTTCGCATTCTTGTCGATGACCTCGTCGCGCACGGGATAGGCCGAGGGACCGAGCGTGCGCGTGCGGACCTGGATCGAGCAGGCACGCTCCAAGTGATACATGCGCTCGAAGGCGGAGGCGACCGAGCGGCCGACCGTCAGGGTGCCGTGATTGCGCAAAAGCATGTGGTTCTTGCTGCCGAGGTCGCGCTGCAGCCGCGGCCGCTCGTCATGGTCCAGCGCCACGCCCTCGTAGTCGTGATAGGCGAGGTCGTGGGTCACGTATTGCGCGATCTGGTTGAGCGGCAGCAGGCCGTCGGCGCAGCTCGACACCGCGACGCCGTCGAGCGTGTGCAGATGGATCACGCAGCCGGCATCCTCGCGGACCTCATGGATCGCGGAATGGATGGTGAAGCCGGCGGGATTGATGCTGTACTCGCTCTCGGACAACTGATTGCCGTAGAGGTCGACCTTGATCAGGCTGGAGGCGGTGATCTCCTCGAACAGCAGGCCGTAGGGGTTGATCAGGAAGTGATGCTCGGGGCCGGGCACGCGGGCCGAGATATGAGTGTCCACCAGGTCGTCCCAGCCGAACAGTGCCACCAGGCGATAGGCGGCGGCGAGATTGACCCGCTGCGACCATTCGGCCTCGGACATGTTCGACGGCACTTCCTTGAGGCGCGCTTCGGCGGGCGACATGGCATTCTCCGATTTCCAGGGCTGACCCGAGCCTAGGCGGCCCGCCGCCGCGCGACAAGGCGCGGGGCAGGGGGAGCAGTCATGTCGCGCGGCTGAGCAGGCCGCTCACGGCGCCGGGATCGACAGCAGGCTGGAGATGCTGCGGCCGCGGATGTCGTAGACCCGGGCGAACACGACGTCGTCGCGCTTGATCTCGACCATGACAGGGGCAGTCAGTCCCTTGCAGTAGAACTCGCCGAGCGTCATGGCGAAGTCGGCCGCGTGGCTGTCCCAGCCGATGGTGAAATCGGGGCCGAGCGCGACCTGGGCCGGCCGCTGCGGGCCGCAGACCGCGACCTTCCATTTGTGCCCGATCGGCGGCACCTCCTGGCGCTCGTCGAGCTGCTCCTTCAGCCCGTCGGAGGCCTGCTTCAGCGCCAGCCCCCAATAGTCGAGCATGAATCGGGTGTCGGCCTCGCGCACGGTGCCGGCGATGAAGTTGAAGTGGGTGTACTGATAGGGATGCAGCCGGATCATCTCCGCCAGCGGCAGCAGCAGGCCGAAGCAGAACGCGGCGATTGCCACCGGCTGCCAGCTGCGGCGTTCGTCGGCGTTGAGCCACGACAGCAGCCAGGAGAAGGCGATGCCGCCGAGCAGCGCCATCGGCGGGATCACGAACACGAAGTGGCGGATGCCGTTGTAGAGCGCCGGGCGTTTGACGATCGCGATCAGGATCGGCAGCGTCGCCGCCAGCGTCAGCATCAGCAGGATGCTCTTCCGGCGCGCCGGCACGTCGGGCCGCGACAGCGACATGATCGAGGCCACGACGCCGGCGACGAACAGCGCGATCATCAGTTCGGGCAGTTGCAGCGCGAACAGCGTCGGCAAATACGACCAGGGCATGTCCGGCACCGAGACCAGCGCCCCGTCGAACATCTCCTTCCACGGCTTCTCGAAGAAGTGCGAGAAATAGGTCAGGGCCCGGAACGGGTTGGCCGGTTCGATGATCGACCAGGGCCAGATCAGCCCCATGATCAGGTAGCCCAGGATCAGGCCGGGGATCAGCACATAGAGCACGTGGGCGAAGCGGCGGATCGTCTCGCGCGGCCCTTGCGTGCGGTACTCCTCCAAGAACAGCGGCATGAAGCCGACCATCGCATAGACGACAGCCATGCCGCCCAGGATGCGGGAGCCGATCGAAAAGCCGGAGCCGAGGCCGAGGATCAGGATGGTGCGCGGCGAGGGGTAGGGGTACTCCTCGGCAAGGCGCACGAGACCCATCAGCAGCACCACCATGGCGACCGCGAAGGGGGCGTCCTTCGGGTTCATGAACATGTGGCCGTAGAAGATCGGGCACAGCGCCAGCAGCAGCAGCGCGGCGAGGCCGGCCACCGGACCGCCGATGCGACGCGCCAGGCGCCAGGTCACGCCAAGGCCGATCAGCCCGACGACGGCCCCGACCAGCCGGCGCGTCTCGAACAATTCCAGCGGCAGGATCTTGTGCAGCAGGGCTGCAACCATGTCGAAGCCGCCACCGTACATATACAGGTTGGCGAACGACAGCGCCGCCTGGTCCCTGAAACCGGAGCCGTACATGCGCAGCAACAGATCGGCATATTCGGCATGGGTGTAATCGTCCCAGCCGAGGCCGTAATCCCGGAAGGTCAGTCCGGCCACCACCGCGACCGCGGCAAGCACGAACAGTGCAAGATCGTCATACGTCCGCTCGAGGGACCGCCGCGTCGGGGTCTCAAGAACCGAAGTGGTTATCGTTGTCATGGCTGAGTGTGACCCGGCGTCCCCTGGCGACCCCGCTTCCGCGTTTCAGGCCTGTGTTCCCCGCCTCCGTATAGCGCGTCCCGGCTTCCGAGGTGTCGGAATTATGGGAAGGTATGCTTCTCGCAGCGCAGCGGGGACCCGAATTTCGGCTGCTGAGCGCCATATTGGCACAGTCAAATGAACGCCCGCTGAACCACAGGGGCCGGAAGAGCCCGGGAGGAACCTCAATGAATGCCGAGGGTTGGCCGATGTATATTGTGGCGACATCATGACGATGGCTGCACGGCGGACGAGAACTTCAGCAGGATTGGCCGAACTTCCGCTGCAAATTGTCGCGGATTTGGACTAGAAACCGGATTCAAGGACGCGCGCAACCGCAGCTATCTAATGTGATTTCGGTCGGGACACCGTCCGGAACCGGCGCATTAGGGGATGAGTTCGATGATGAGTGCAATGTTGGCCGCCGGAGCCCTCGCCGTGTTGGCCGGGCTCGGGGCGATCGCCTGGGGAATTCCGGTCAAGGAGTTCAGCGTCGGCAATACGCTGATCCTGTCGGGGACCCTTGGCGTCTGCAGCGGGCTGATCCTGTTCGGACTGGCGGCCGTCCTCAGCGAACTGAAGGTGATTTCGAGCCGGCTGAGGTCGGGTCCGGGCGCCGAGTCCGAGGCCAAGCCTCTGCAGCTCCCGCTCGGCGCCAGCAAGACCGACTTCGAGACCGCCCCGGTGCCGCCGACGGAGGACGTCTGGCGCGAGGGGGGCTCGCCACGTCCGCGTCCCCGCATGCCGGACCTGTCGTCTCCCCTGTCCTCGGGGTTGTCGTCGCCTCTGTCCTCGTCTCCTTTGTCAGGCTCGCTGCGCGCCTCCGAGCCCTTGCCGGCGCCGGACGAGCCGCCAGCCGAACCCGCCGAGCGGCCCAAGCGCAACCTGCTATTTGCGTCGTCGTCGCGGCGGGAACGGGAGCGCGCGGAGAAGCGCGGCGCCGAGCCGTTGCCGACGGATTTCCGGTCACCGCCCCTCAGCGCACCGCCGCCCGTGCCGCTGGACGAGCCTGCCGCGACCGAGTCGGGCCCGTCGGACGGCTGGTCTCGACCGGAGCGGACGCCGGAGCCTCTGCGCCCGCCGTTCCCGCGGCGTTTGGCGCGGGCCGCCCCGGCCTTCGTCGAACCCGAGCCAACCCCGCCGCTGCCTGAGCCGAAGGACCTGGACGCGCCGGCCGTCAGCATCGTCAAGTCGGGTGTGGTGGATGGGATGGCCTATTCGCTCTATTCCGACGGCTCGATCGAGGCGCAGATGCCCGAAGGGATGATGCGCTTTGCGTCGATCGACGAGCTGCGCACCCATCTCGAAGGCCGGACCTGACGCGGCCGGATCACACGGTCAGGTTGAATTCGGCTGGCGTACGGTACGCAGTACTTGGCGGGTGACAGACTTCTCAAGAAGAAGTCCTCACTATCTTGTTATTTTGCCAGTCATTTGCCCATATTGCTTGCAGAATCGCGAGACAACGCTGCCACTCGGCGCGAGTGATACTTGCGATCGAGGGATACTTTGCGATCGACGGTCGCAGGGCGGAGCGGGATGAGGGTTCGATGACCGAAGCGGTCGGCAAGAGCTTTATCGATCTGACGGCCGACATCGTGTCGGCCTATCTCAGCAACAACCCGACACCGGCGGCGGAGATTCCCTCTCTGATCAGCCAGGTGCATGCGGCGCTGACGCGGGTCGCAGCGGGACGAAGCGAGCCCGCGCCGGAGCCGGCGCGGCCAGCGGTCCCGGTGAAGAAATCGATTCACCCGGACTATCTGGTCTGTCTCGAGGACGGCAAGCGCTTCAAGTCGCTGCGGCGACATCTGCGCACGCAGTACAACATGACGCCGGAACAATACCGCGACAAATGGAACCTGCCGCCGGACTATCCGATGGTGGCGCCGAACTACGCGGTCACCCGCTCGCAGCTCGCCAAGAAGATGGGCCTGGGCCAGCAGCGGCCCGAGCGGGAGAAGTAGCCGAACCGATCAGGACGCCGTGGCGAGCGCCTCGCGAGCGTCGGCGCGGATGCGCTCGACCATCGAGCGCAGGCCGTTGGAGCGCTGCGGCGTCAGATGCTCGCGGAACCCGAGTTCGTCGAACACCGCGGGCGCATCGATGGTCATGATCTCCTGCGGAGTCCGCCCGGAATACAGTGTCAGCAGAATTGCGATCAGACCACGAACGATGTGGGCGTCGCTGTCGCCGAGATAGTTCAGCACGGGCACGGCGCCGCTGTGATCGACGTGCTTCGACAGCCAGACCTGGCTGGCGCAGCCCTGCACCTTGTTCGCGGCGGAGTGCTCGTACTCTGGCATCGGCGCCAGGGTGCGGCCGAGCTCGATCACGTAGCGGTAGCGGTCGTCCCAGTCGTCCAGCAGGGCGAAATTGTCGCGGATGTCGTCGATCGTCATGATGCTCTTCGGTCCCGATGTCGGCCTTCATATAGGCGTTCGGGAGGACGAAAGCGACAGTCGGTTCCGTCGCTTCAGGGCGTCGGCGGCAGATGCCATTCGGCGGCGAGATCGTCGGCCGAGAGCGTATCGGCCGGCGCGTCACCCGGCGGAATCTCCTCGAGCACGGGGGCGTCGATCGAGCCGGTGTGATCGTTGCCGCGCTTGTCGAGACTGGCCGGCTTCACCGGGCCGATGAACTTGTCGGCGCCGGCCGGCTTCTCCGCGGCGTCGGACTTGTCGGTGATGATCTGGTAGATCTTGCGCGCGCCTTCCTGGGCGCGGTGGCCGATTACGGTCGCGGCCTGGCCGCCGACCTCGCAGGCCTGCGGCTGGCGCTTGCAGAACTGGCTCATGTCGGAGACGGCCGCGGTCGCGGCCTGCACGGCTTCGTGCGCATTGATCTGCGGCAGCTTGTCGGCGTCCGGGCTCTTCTCGCGCGGCAGCAGCACCAGCACGAGTCCGAGCCAGAATGCCATCCGAAGCAGAAAGAACATCACGCAACCCCGACCGTGCTGCTGATCTCGCGTGCTCAAGTCGCGCAACGGGATCGCAGCTGATTGTTCTATGTCGCGACTGCTTGCATTGGGCTTAATTGGTTGAGATTTCGCGAAGTCGGGCGCTGGATTTTTTTCGGAGTAAATTTTTCATTGGCGCCGGGCGCACGCGCCGTGCAACCGGCTGTAGATCGCGCCGCTTTCGCAACCGCAGGCCCGGCCGGAAACGATGCATTCACCATCCCGGCCGAATGGCGGGCTCACCGCAGTCTGGCCCTTAGCGTTCGCTTAATGCGAGTCTGACACGGTGACTTCCGACGACAGGGGGCGTCCCGGCGCGTTCTCTTTGTGAGAACCACCGACAGGCCGAGGCGCGAGAGCCGTGAGTGTGTTGAGTATCATCCGCGATTGTCTCGATGCGTTATTGCATCCATCGGCTCGAACTGATGCGATGACGCGCGCGCGCCATCGCGCCTTCATCGCGCCGCGCCTGCTGGGCAGCCTCGCCGCCTTCGCCGTGTTTCCTGCCTTTCTCGCGATGCGCGGTGCGCCGAGCGCGCTCGAGGTCGGCGCGCTGTCCTGGCTGATCGCGCCCATTCTGCTGTCCTGGTATCTGTCGCGCACCGGCCGCTACGAGAGCGCCTGCGCGCTGTCGTCGCTGGCACTGTCGGCGCTGATCATGGCGGTGTCGATCGAGACCGGCGGCATCGAATCCTTTGCCGCGGTGTGGCTGATCGTCGTCCCCCTGGAAGCCTCGTTCTCGGCCTCGCGCCGCGTCGTCGTGTTCTCCGCGGGGCTCGCACTGTGCTGCGCGCTGCTGCTGATCCTCATCGGTCATTTCGGCTGGCTGCCGAAGCCCGAGACCAACCCCGCCTTGCGCACCGGGCTGCTCGCGTTCGGCGTCGCCTCAGCCACGCTCTATGCGGCCGTGCTCGCGTTTGCCGCCGACACGCTCGCGCGCACCAGCGTGACGCTGCTGTCGATGGAGGAGGAGCGCTATCGCCTGCTCGCGCGTAATATGAGCGACGTGATCTCCCGTCACCGCCGCAACGGCGCGGTCATGTTCATCTCGCCGGCGGCCGAGACGCTGCTCGGCGCGCCGGTCGCGCAGCTGCACGGCCACGGCCTGTTCGAACGGGTCCATGTCGCCGACCGGCCGGCCTATCTCACGGCGCTGTCGGAAGCGGCGGGCGGCAGCGAAGCCTCGAGTGTCGAGTTCCGCCTGCGTCGCGATGCGCCGGGCGAGGGCCGCGGCTTTCATCATCCGGTCGATTTCATCTGGGTCGAAATGCGTTGCCGCCCGCTCGACCGCATCGGCGTGGCGCCGGGCGGGTCGGAGCAGGAGGTGGTCGCGGTCATGCGCGACGTCACCGATCGCAAGCTGCAGGAGCAGGCGCTCGAATTGGCGCGCAGCGCCGCCGAGCGCGCCGACGCCGCGAAGACGCGATTCCTCGCCACCATGAGTCACGAGCTGCGCACGCCCTTGAACGCCATCATCGGCTTCTCCGAGATGCTGATGCAGGAGCAGGTGCTGGTGCTGAACGCGGCGCGGCGCCGCGAATATGCGCAGCTCATCAATGATTCCGGCCAGCATCTGCTGTCGGTCGTGAACGGCATCCTCGACATGTCGAAGATGGAGTCCGGCAATTTCGAGCTGACGCCGGAGCCGTTTGCGCCGCGAGTGGCGCTTATCAATTGCTGCAACCTGCTGGCGCTGCGGGCGCGCGAGAACGGTGTCGATCTGTCGGCCGACGTGCCGCAGGACCTGCCGATGGTCACCGGTGATCCGCGCGCCTTCAAGCAGATCGTGCTCAACCTCGTCTCCAATGCCATCAAGTTCACCGAGCGCGGCGGCCATGTCACAGTCTCGGCGGGCGTCGACGGCGCGCGCCTGCTGCTGCGAATCACCGACACCGGCGTCGGCATCGCCGCCGATGATCTCAAGCGCATCGGCGATCCGTTCTTCCAGGCCGGCAAGACCTACCAGCGCCGTCACGAGGGAACCGGCCTCGGGCTGTCGATCGTCAAGAGCCTCGTGACCTTGCACGGCGGCGAAATGTCGATAGAAAGCAAGATCGACGAGGGGACCACGGTCACGATCGCGCTGCCGATCAACTTCGTGGCCGAGGCCGCTGCGGGCGCCACCGTCACGCCGCTGTCACCCTCGCGCTCCGCCCAGCCAGGGCAGGTCATGCAGGTGAAGAAGAGTGCCTAGACGAGCTGCAGAGGATGATCCGGCGCCGCCGCGCCGTCGCAAGCGCGCCGCTGCGGCCGTCGTCGACGTGGCGGAGGGGCGCGGCTGGCTGCTGCGGGCCATGCTCTACAGTCCGAAGGATCTGTTTGCGGGCCTGCTGGCCTGCGCGGCTGGCAGCGCCATCGTCGTCAATGCCGTGTTCCTGCAATCGGGACCGCATCCGGCGCCGATGTTCGGGTCCATTGTGACCATTCCGCCCCATCTGACGAGCTCCAATCCGCTGCCGCGGCCCCGGCCGATGGACATCTCGCCTTTGGATCCGAAGGTGATCGAGACGCGGCCCGCCGAAACCAGGGCGGCGGAGCAGAGGGCGGTCGAGCAACGCGCCACCGAGCCGCGTCCGGATCAGAAATATGCCGATCCTCTGGCCGATCTCGTCCGCTCGGTCAGCGGCGGTCAGGGCAACGTGCCGCGTCCGCAACCGACGCAGCAGGGCGGCAATGTCCGTCGTGTCGCCGCGGTCCAGCGTGCGCTGACCGAATACGGCTATGGCCAGTTGAAGCCGACGGGGATGGTCGGCTCCGACACCCTGGCCGCGATCCAGAAGTTCGAGCGCGAGCGCAAGCTGCCGGTAACGGGCCAGGTGTCGGACCGCCTGGTGCGCGAGCTTGCGATTGTCATCGGTCATCCGATCGAATAGAGCAGGGGCGGCTGCGACGTGCAGCGCGCTTGCACCTGCATCGAACCATCATGCGATTGAAGAGCAGCATCTGGGTGAGCGCCTATCTGCGGCGTTGCCAGTCGGCCGGCGCGTTCAGCGCGATCCGCCACCGTGGCGCGGAGGAAGCCGGCGCGGTCTTCGTCAAGGTCGCGATGATGGATGGCACGGCCCAGCTCTATGTCCCCGCCCCGCAGACCGTCTATGACGACAGCCAGCCGATCGACCGCTTCTTCGTACCGATATCGCCGCAGCCGATCGCGGAAGCGCAGATCGAGGAGCGGCTCGTCAAGGAGCTGCGCTTCGATCCCGACGCCTGGATCATCGAGACCGAGGACAGGCAGGGCCGTCATTTTCTCGATCTCGTGCGCGAGCGTCCCTGATCATCGCTAAGATTCGGGACAGCGATCGCGCGTCAGCGCTTGAAGCCATCGGTCCCCGTGCGCACGATCGGCCTCGTCGCGGTGCCGGCCCGCGCCGTGCTGCCACGGACGTGCTGACGTTCGTCGTCATAGAGCGCCGTGCGATGCTTGGCCCTGATCGCGGCCATCCCGGAGCCGCGCCAGGCCGCCAGCATGATCAGCGCCGCGCGCTCGCTGAGCCGCTCGTAGAAGCGTGACAGCCGAAACACGGTCTGGACGGACTGGCCCATCTCGGGCTTGAGGAACAGCAGTACGCGCTCGAACACCGGCGCCGGCATGCCGAGCGCCTTTGCGGCGCAGGCCAGCGGCTCGCCATGGGGATCGTTGACAACCTCGTGGGTCATGCGTGAGGGCAGGATCAGGCTCTCGCCGAGCTCGATCGTGAACGTCTCGACGTCGGCGTTGAACGCGGCCATCTCCAGCGCCTCGATCGCATGCACCGCGCGGTGCAACGGCGTCGGCGCGGCGGGCCTCAGCGGCGTGGTGGCGAGGTTCTGCAGGATGGCGATGCGTTCGTGCGAGGCGGCGCGCATGAACATCTCGCTGAGCTCGGCGGCATCCTTCGGCTGCATCGACAATCCGGACGCCGCGTCGTCGCGCGGCGGGATCGGAGGCGACGAGCGAAGCGATGCGGGAATGGGGCCGGCGAGCGGCGGCGTCGGCTCGCTCTGCGCCGGGCGCAAGCCCAGCTTGTTCAGGATCTCGATCGGCGTCGCCGGATAGATCGCCAGCCGCGCACGCACCGCCGCACGGGTCGCATCGTCGACGTCGTCGACCAGACGGGAGGCCAATTCGACGAACTGCCGCTCCTCGTCGGCGGAATGCGCGTTCGCCTGGACATAGAGGTCGGTCAGGACGCGCAGCAGAGTGGGCTTGATGTCGACGCCCTCGCGGCGCGAGAGCGTGAGCAACCCGTCGAAGCCGGGGAACAGCGATGATCTTGTCATGTCGGGGTACGCAACTTCGGCAATCGTTGCGCCGATTAGAGCGGAGTTGTTTTAATACGGCGTTAAGGAAAACAATCGGTGAAGATGGGCCGAAATGACCCGGTGAGACAAAGGCGCAACGCTGGCTTGCCTTCTCTCCCGCCGGTGCACGCGATCCGTGTCGGGCGGCCCGCGCATTAATATCCTCTTAACCACGTCCTGATCTTAATCGATCCGTTCGATGATCTCGCCTTGGCCGCGTCACGCGGCCAGCCTGATCTTCGCCGCGCCGAATGCCAACGTGCAGCTTCATGCGCCGGCATTCGTGATCGTCAGTTCTGCGTGCCCTCTTGCCTGCGAAGTTCGGGCGACGGGGAGTTTTCAGGGGGTAAGAACTTCGGGCACGAAAGAGAGTGGACATGGCGACCATCATTGAATTCCCGGCGGACGTTGCGCGTCGCGCGCGGCCTGCCGTGACCGGCGCGCCGCAGGAGGGCATGGGAACGATCCTGATTCTTCCCGTCGTTCGGATCGAGCGCGAGACCACGACCGACGATAGCGGACCCCGCGAGGGCACAGCGCCAAGCCGCCGTCGCCGTCGCCGCTGACAGGTCGGGGGAAAGGGGAATGCCGGCCATCGTGAATCCGGTCCGGCGCGCGCTGCCGGTGTTCGCACTCGTTCTCGTCGGCGGACTGCTCGGCGCCTGCAGCGGCGGCGATTTCGGCCGCACCCGCGCCGACATGCGCAATGACGACATGCACAAATGGATCGGGGCGGAAGCCACCGCCAGCGTCGGCGTCAAGCCGTCGCAGTTCCAACTGACCGACAATGAGCGCCAGCTGCGCGATCTCGCTTATCCGCTGATCGAGCCACCGCATTCGCGCCCTGCCTGGAAGAGCGTGTTCGGCGACTATCAGCCGTCGGCCTCGCCGTGGCGCCAGAAGGTCGTGTTCGACCGCACAGCCTATGGGCGGGCCTTGATCGACGAGCCGCACCGCTCGCACGCCTCGCGCTACACCCAGCTGATCGACGACGTGCGCGACGACATCACCCGCTTCGAGCCGTTCTTCGCGTCGGCCATCCGCGTCATCGATCTCGATCGCAAGCGCGATGCCAGCATGAAATACATGACCGAGCTCTCGCCGCGCGAGCAAGCCGATGCCGTCGCGCGCATGCAGGAGAACTCGCTGATCGTGCAATGGGTGCAGATCAGCCTGGAGCAGCGCGTCTCGTCCTACCGCTGGGCCTTGGAGCGCCTGGTGCTGCAGGCGCCCGACGGCATGGCCGCCGAGGCCGATCGCCTGATCCACGAACTGGCGGCTCAGACCGCCAATCCGCCGGTCGCCGCGCGGCCCCTGATCGAACGGCCGCTGACGACGCGGGGCTAGCCCGGCGCGACCTTGCTCCGGCGCCGGCCTGGCTTGGCCGGTGCTCCCTTTTGCCGCCCTGCTGTCGCACGGAGCTTCTGCGGCGCTGCCGCGCGCAGCGTCGCGATCAAGATCTTCAGCGCCTCGGATGGAGCACGCGCGGCGGAGTAGGCGAGTCCGACCTGGCGCTTCAACGTCATCTCGATCTCGCGGACCGCAACGTCGCTTCGGCCGTGCACGACGCCTTCGGGAACGATCGCGACGCCGACGCCGGCTGCGACCAGCGCCAGGGCCCAATCCTCGGTTTCGGCGATGGCGGCGATCTCGCGCGGCCCGCCGCTGCGTCGCGCCAGCGCGCTGTGCTCGCAATGGCAGCGGTCGATCATGGCGACGTCGGCGAGGTCGGCCGCGCGCAGGCGCGGCTTCAGCGTGAGCGGATGCGCAAGCGGCAAAGCCGCGACATAGCGCTCGCTCCACAGCGGCAGGAAATGCTCGCCGTCGCCGACCAGGCTTTTTGAGACGATGCGTCCGTCGGCCCGCTCGGTCGGACCGACGATGTGAAGCCTGAGATCCTCGCGCGCCGTGAGCGGCTTGAGCAGCGCGGTCACGCGCCGGCCGTCGAGGGTGCGCATGAGCCCGAGCTTGAGCGCCTGCTTCGGCGCGCCGTGCCGGAACAGGTTGCGGGCGGCATCGGCTTCGCCGACGATCCGGCGCGCGATCGGCTGCAGGCGCTCGGCCGCCTCCAGCGGCACGACACCCTTGCGGTGGCGGAGGAACAGCTCGGTGCCGAGCTCGGCCTCGAGGTTGGCGATCGCCAGCGAAATCGATGGCTGCGAGATGAAGCAGCGCGCCGCTGCCCTGGTCAGGCTGCGTTCCTCGAACACGGCGGAGAAATAGCGGAGCTCGCGGATATCCATAGGAGCAGCCTATGATGCGTATCACTGATCAATATTTTACTTATCTCTGCCCGGCCCGCAAGGATGCGCCCGATATCGGCAATGAAGGAGAAGATCGATGCGCGTCCACCACCTCAACACCGGCACGATGTGCCCACGCGGCGGCCGGCTGGTGAGCGGCAGCGGCGGCCTGTTCGCGCGCGCCCGCCTCGTCTGCCACTGCCTGCTGATCGAGAGTGATGACGGCCTGGTCCTCGTCGACACCGGTATCGGCACCGGCGACATCGCGGCGCCCGCACGATTGGGGGCACGCTGGGTGAGGCAGGCTGCGCCGCTTCTCGATGCGTCGGAGACGGCGCTGCAGCAGGTAAAGGCATTGGGCTTCTCGCCCGACGACGTCAGGCACATCCTGCTCACGCATCTCGACCGGGACCACGCCGGCGGCATCGGCGATTTCCCGAAGGCCAAGGTGCACGTTCATCGCGGGGAGCATGCGATGGCCGTCGAGGGGTCTCCGGCGCCGCCGCGCGGTCGCTATGTCGCCGGCCAATGGCGGCATCGTCCCGACTGGCAGTTCTACGGCGACGACGGCGAGGACTGGTTCGGCTTTCGCGGTGTCCGCGCTGCCGTGGATCGCAGCGGCGACATCCTGATCGTTCCTCTGCCGGGCCATACCCGCGGCCATTGCGGCGTCGCCGTGCGACGCGGCGACAAATGGCTGCTGCACGCCGGCGATGCCTATTTCTTCCACGGCCAGCTCGATCCGCGGCCACGGATGCCGCTGCTGCTCGGGCTGTTCCAGCGCAAGGGCGATCAGGATCGCACGATGCGGATCGCCAACCAGGAGCGGCTGCGGCGCTTGAAATGCGACCATGGCGACCGGGTCACGATCGTGAACAGCCACGATCCCGTCGCCTACGAGGCGTGCCGCTGCGGTGATCGGGCCGCAGCGCTCATTCCGGCCTGAGCAGGCGGAACGCCTCCTCGAGCAGATGCGGCGTGTGCTTGCCGGTCGAATCGCGGCAGGCGCGTTCGAAATAATCCGCCAGCGCCGGCCGGAATTTTGGATGCGCCGCCTGATCGATGATGGTGCGGGCGCGCTGTTTGGGCGACAGGCCGCGCAGATCGGCGAGGCCGCGCTCGGTCACCAGAACCTGCACGTCGTGCTCGGTGTGGTCGACATGGGTGACCATCGGCACGATGCAGGAGATCGTCCCATTCTTCGCCGTCGAGGGCGTCATGAAGATCGACAGATAGGCGTTGCGGGCGAAGTCCCCGGAGCCGCCGATGCCGTTCATGATGCTGCTGCCGCGCACGTGGGTCGAGTTGACGTTGCCGTAGATGTCGGCCTCGATCATGCCGTTCATGGCGATGACGCCGAGCCGGCGGATCACCTCGGGGTGGTTGGAGATCTCCTGCGGCCGCAGCACGATGCGGTCGCGCAGGAACTCGATCTCGCGGTTGAATTCGATCGCCGCTTCCGAGCTCAGCGACAATGCCGTCGCGGAGGCGAGATCCATCCGCCCCGAGCGGATCAGGTTCAGCATGCCGTCCTGCAGCACCTCGGTGTAGGCGGTGAGATGCGGGAACGGCCCGTCGTCGAGCCCGGCCATCACGGCGTTCGCGACGTTGCCGACGCCCGATTGCAGCGGCAGCAGATTGCGCGGCAGGCGGCCCTGCTTCACCTCGTGCGCGAAGAACTCCAGGATGTGCCCGGCGATCGCGCCGGAGACGTCGTCGGGGGCGGCGAAGCTCGTGTTGCGGTCGGGCGCGTGGGTCTCGACGACCGCGATGACCTTGTCCGGATTGCAGCGATAGGTGGTCTCGCCGATGCGGTCGCCGGGCGCCAGGATCGGGATCGGCTTGCGATGCGGTGGCAGGCGGGTGCCGTAATAGACGTCGTGCATGCCGAGCAGCGCCGGGTTCATCCACGAATTGACTTCGATGATGACGCGGTCCGCCAGATCGAGCCAGGTCTTGTTGTTGCCGATCGAGGTCGAGGGGATCAGCCGCCCGTCGGGCAGGATGCCGGCGCATTCGATCACGGCGACGTCGAGATGGCCGAGAAAACCGAACCACACGAACTGTGCGACATGGCTGAGATGCAGATCGATATAGTCGATGCTGCCGGCGTTGATGCGCTGTCGTGTCGCCGGATCGGACTGATAGGGCAGGCGCAGGTCGATGCCATCAGCCCGGGCGAGCGCGCCGTCGAGCTCGGGCGCGGTGCTCGCCCCGGTCCACACGCCGACGCGGAACGGCTCGCCGCGCGCATGCGCGGCTTCGATCCGGCGCGCCAGCGCGAGCGGCACCGCCTTCGGGTAGCCCGACCCGGTGAAGCCGCTCATGCCGACATGGTTGCCGGGCTCGACCAGCGCGGCCGCCTCGTCGGCCGACATGATCTTGGCGCGCAGCGCCTGTGACATCACCTGCGATGAACTCATCGTGCAAACTCCATGCGCGATCGTTCAGACCGCCAAGTCCGCGCTGTTTAAGGTGTGCCCTCGACGGGTGATTTGACAGGGGTCAAGCCGCAACGGCCCGTGCGTGCATCACAGCCCTGCAAGGCGCGCGCGCCGCAGCTCCCGGACTTTCGCCGCCCGCGAGCGCTCCGTCAGCATGTTGGCCTTGCTGTAGCGCGGGTCGCCGGTGACCTCGTCGCCGACCCAGTCGGGAAGGGTCACGATGGTCGTTTCGGTCGGCAGCTCGATCTCGGCGATGACGACGCCTTCGAGCGCGTCGTGGTAGACGTCGACTTCCCAGACGCCGCTTTCGGCCGGCACATAGTGACGCGTCTTCTCGAGGATGCGTCCGCTGCAATGCGCGAACAGCATCGCGGCGTGGTCCGCGGGAATATCGTACTCGAATTCATCTCGGATCAGGCCGCGGCGGCCGCTCTTCACGCACAGCGTCGTCCGGTTGCCATAGCAGCGAACGCGGACCTTGAGGCCGTCCTGACGTGCGACGAGGCCGTCGCGAAGGCGTTCACTGTGCGTCGCCTGATCCCGCCAAGCATCGGACTTGACGAGAAACTTCCGTTCGATTTCGAGAGGCATGACCTGATGTTGAGCGAAGCGCCGCCGTCCTGATCCATCATAGCAGCGGCGCGCGACAACGACTATGCCACCAAGGATGAAGAGAGTGTTGTCGAATTCGTCTAGGACGTCGTATTGACTTATCGTTTGCCGCGCGGCTTCTCGGCCTTGGCCGGTGCCTCGGTCTGTACGCCGCAGCTTGCCGCTGCAAGGGAGGCCTGCGCCTGCGGCATGAGACCGGGCTCGGCGGCCAGGGCCTTCAGCACGATCAACCCGGTCGTCGTCGGCGAATCGATGATCAGCCGGTCGGCGGCCGTGATCTCCTCGTCCTCGGGCAGGTCTTCGTGCTGCGCCTCGGTCATCAGGTTGAGCTCGATCACGCGCTTGCCGGCGGAGCGGTCGTTGATGGCGTAGTAGGCGATCTCGTTGCGCGTGTAGAACGATACCGACGTATAGGCCTGGCTCACCGGAACCGTGAGCTTGAGCGGTCCGTCGGACAGATCATAGCGGCAGATCGCCATGGCGAACGCCGGATCCATGAACGGCATCGGTGAATTGCCGGGATCGGCCAATGGCAACTGCGTCACGGCGTTCAGCTTGGTCATCGGCGTCAGCCGGGAGTAGGCGTCCTGGGTCGAGATCCGCGGCAGCGCCAGCACGCTGACGAGATGGACCACGCCGCCGAGCAGCACGCCGACCACGACCGTGAACAGCAGCCGGATCATGATGGGCAACCTACTGTCGTGATCGACGGCATCGGTGCGTCGCGCTGCGTGCGGGTCGCGACGCCGACCGGCGTGTCGTAGAGCCGCAGCATCAGCGCGTAGCGCTCGATGCCGCCGGTCGGCAGCCAGTTGCCGGAGCGCGAGCGCGCGGCGACACGAATCTCGAAGGAGCCATCGGCACCTCGTACCAGCTCCTGGCTGGTGAAGCCGTAGCGCTGCAGCGTGTTGGCGACGAGGTGGCCCTTGCGGTCGTAGAGCGTGAGCGTCCAGAACCGGGCGGGTGGCGTGACGCCGCTGACCAGGATGTCGCAGCGCCCGTCGAGCGGCTTCCTCTTGTCGTCCGTGGTGGCGGTGAAGGCCACGCCGTCGCCGGTGCCGATCGGCAATTCGCCATTGCGGGTGATGGTCGCGCGCGCATAGGGGTCGACATCGGCCGTGCCGGTTTTCGGACGCGCCGTCCAGGCGCCGATCGTCAGCGTACCGAACTCGGTGCCGCGGGTCGTCGTCATCCACGTCGCGCCGATGCCGACGCCGGTGGCGATCAGGAGCGTAACCAAGGTGATGAAGAGCAGCCGCACGGGGATCGCTGACGTCAGTTCTTGCGCAGGGCAGGGGTGGTGACGCCGTCGGCCGTTGCCGCGGCGTAGTTCTCAGGGAAGGCCAGCGCGCTCGATGAGACCGGCTTGCCGGGCTTGCGCGGATCGGCAGGCGCGGCCTTCTCGGCGAGGCGCGCCGCATCGTCCAGCATCTTCTCGACCTGAACCAGCACCTCGGCGCCGCGGCGGGTCAGGATCGGCGGCGGACCGGGCTTGATCTCCAGCGTCTTCGGCTGGCCGGCCTGTGCCATCGCGGCGGACGCCGACTGCGGCAGCTTTTCGCCCATGCCGACGCCGGGCAGCTCCTTCACCTCGACGCCCTGATGCGCGGCGACCATGATGTCGTGCCACGTCTGCGCCGGCAGCGAGCCGCCGGTCATACGGTTGGTCGGCGAATAGTCGTCATTGCCGTACCAGACCGCGCAGGTGAAGTTGCCGGTGTAGCCGACGAACCAGGCGTCCCGATAGGCGTTGGTGGTGCCGGTCTTGCCGGCGGTCGGAATGCCGTCGAGTGCGGCGCGGCGTGCGGTGCCTTCGCTGACCACGTGGCTCATCATGCCCGCCATGTCGGCGGCAACCGAGGCCGGGATCGCCTGCTTCGGCTTCGGCCCGTCACGGTCCCAGCGCCAGACCAGATCGCCGGCGCCGGTGCGGACCTCCAGCACGGAATGCGGCGTCACCGCCTTGCCCTTGTTCGGGAAGGTCGCATAGGCGACCGCGTGCTCCAGCACCGTGACCTCGTCGGAGCCGATCGGCATCGACGGGGTGTCGGGCAGCGGCGCCTTGAGGCCGAAGCGCCGCGCGACCTCGATGATCTTGGCGCGGCCGGCCTTCGGACCCTCCTTGCCGCCGAGCGCGATCGACAGTTTGACCGGGACAACGTTGATCGAGCGGGTGATCGCCTGGGTCAGCGTCACCGAGCCGGAATAGGAATGGCCATAATTCTGCGGGCACCAGTTGCCGATGCAGACCGGGCCGTCGACCACGATCGAGGTCGGCTTGAAGCCGTTCAGCAGTGCGGTGGTGTAGACGTAAGGCTTGAACGACGATCCTGGCTGCCGGTAGGCGTCGACTGCGCGGTTGAACTGGCTGGCACCATAGTCGCGGCCGCCGACCATGGCGCGGATGCCGCCGTCGAGGTCGGAGACGACGGTTGCCGCCTGGGTCGCGTGATAGTCGCGGCCGAACTGGCGCAACTGGTTCTCGATCGCCTCATCGGCCGCATGCTGCACGGTCATGTCGATCGAGGTCCGCACCACGAAGACGCGCTCGGTGTAGGATTTCGGGAACGTGTCGACCAGCTTGCGCATCTCGTCGAAGGCGTAGTCGAGGAAGTAGTTCGGCGAGCTTTCGTCGCGGCGGTCGACTGCGAAGGCCGGGTTGCGGCGGGCGCCGAACACCTGGCCCTCGGTCATGAACCCGGCATCGACCAGATTGTCGAGCACGACGTTGGCGCGGGCGCGGGCGGCGGGCAGGTTGATGTGGGGGGCGAACTTGGTCGGCGCCTTGAACAGCCCGGCAAGCATCGCGGCTTCGGCGAGGTTGATGTCGCGCACCGACTTGTTGAAATAGAAGTGTGCCGCGCCGTCGACGCCGAAGGTGCCGCCGCCCATATAGGCGCGGTCGAGATAGAGCTTGAGGATCTCGTTCTTGGTCAGCCGGGTTTCCAGCCAGATCGCCAGGAACGCCTCGTTGACCTTGCGCTCGATGGTGCGCTCGTTGGACAGGAACAGGTTCTTGGCGAGCTGCTGGCTGATCGAGGAGCCGCCCTGGCGGACGCCGCCGGCCTGGGCGTTGGTGACGAGGGCGCGCGCCGTGCCGGCAATGTCGATGCCGAAATGGTCGTAGAAGCGGCGGTCCTCGGTGGCGAGCGTCGCCTTGATCAGATTGTCCGGGAAGTCCTCCAGCGGAATCGAATCATTGTGCTTGATGCCGCGGCTGCCGATCGGGTTGCCGTAGCGGTCGAGGAAGGTGACGGCGAGGTCGGACTTCTTCAGCCAGTCCTCATCGGCAGTTTCCCGGAAGGCGGGGATCGCGAGCGCCAGCATCAGCACCAGGCAGCCGAGCCCGATCGTGGCCGCCTCCGAGAACGGCTCGACGAACACCCAGCGCTTCCAGCCGCCGACATAGAAGCGGTCCATGAACGCCGAATAGCGCTCATACAGCTCGCGGGTGCCGCGCAGGGAGGAGAACAGCGCCGAATCGAAGCGGGCGTCGAGATCCAGGCGGAAATTGTTGATCCGCTTCTTCCAATCGTCTGGAATGATCTGCCGCACGGGAACCCTGGTCGTTTCGAAAGCGTGTCAGCTGGCTTCGAAAGCACTCAGCAAGTGGGGCTGGGGGCCATCGAAGGGTCTTGCGCGATTGTTGCGGCAAACCCATGGCACTGCACAGTCAGCCGCCCGAACCCGAGCACCTGACCCCAAGCCGCATTGCCGGCGCCGCCGCCGGAGTGACTCAATCATCTATCTAGCCGAGCGGGGGTCACAAACCAATGGTTCCGCTCATAATTTGATGCACAATGCTAACGTGCCGCCGTAATCGGCAAAGCCCCTTGCGCGGCTCGGGGCCGGGCACCTAGATGGCGGCCACCTCACGCCCTCTTTGAGAATCGCCCGATGACCGCACCGCTCAAACGTCCCTCGGGCCAGGAGGGAATGTTCTGGAAAACCAAGATCTTGGAAGAGATGTCCGAGGTGGAATGGGAGAGCCTCTGCGATGGCTGCGGGCGCTGCTGCCTGGAGAAGCTGGAAGACGAGGATACCGGCGACATCTACTTCACCCACATTTCCTGCAAGCTCTTGGATGCCGGGCTATGTGCCTGCAAGGACTACCCGAATCGTTCCGAACAGGTGTCGGATTGCGTTCGCCTGACACCTGAGAACGTCCGCACGCTGACCTGGCTGCCACCGAGCTGCGGCTACCGCCTCGTGGCTGAGGGGCGCGATCTCTACTGGTGGCATCCCCTGATCTCGGGCGATCCTCAGACGGTCCATGAAGCCGGCGTCTCGGTGCGCGGCCGGGTCGAGGGCACCGAGGACGACGTTCCGGACGACCAGCTCGAGGACCACATCGTGCAGTGGCCGGTGCTGCTGCCGAAGCGGGCCAAGTTGAAGCGACGGCCGAAATAGCGCGATCACCTCGCACCCGCAGCAAGTCACGATGATGCGACCGTTCCCGTGCTGTCGGAATGCACCCATGCACCCGACCCGCTGCCGCACGGGAAAATTATGCCTTAAGTAGTTCGCCAGACAGCGAATCCGCGCGGCGTCGTCGCGCCCGGGCACGGCATTCATCCCATGAACAAGTTTGATCGGCAGACGCATTACCCTGCCGCGTCCCAATCCCTGCCCGAAGAGATCGCCGCCGAGCTGCCGGCCATTCCGCCGCAGGTTCAGGCGATCGAGGATGCGCCGTCGCTTGCGCCGCCGGTGCCGCTGACCCAGGCCGAGGTGCGCACCATCCTGATGAGCCTGCTGCTGACGATGTTCCTGGCCGCGCTCGACCAGACCATCGTGGCGACCGCGCTGCCGACCATCGGCCGCGAGTTTCAGGACGTCACCAATCTCTCCTGGGTGATCACCGCCTACCTGCTGGCGTCGACCGCGGTGGCGCCGGTGTTCGGCACGCTCTGCGACATCTATGGCCGCCGCTCGATGATCATCACCGCGCTCAGCCTGTTCGTGGTCGGCTCGGTGGTCTGCGCGCTGGCGCCGAACATGCCGGTGCTGATCCTCGCCCGCGGCCTGCAGGGGCTCGGCGGCGGCGGCATCATGCCGGTGGTCCAGACCGTGATCTCCGACGTCGTCAGCCCGCGCGAGCGCGGCCAGTACCAGGCCTATTTCAGCGGGGTCTGGCTGCTCGCCGGCCTGCTCGGGCCGGTGATCGGCGGCTTCTTCGCCGACCATCTGCACTGGTCGATGATCTTCTGGATCAATGTCCCGCTCGCGATCGCGGCGCTCGCATTGCTGCTGCCCAAGATGGGCCGGCTGCCGGTCTACCACCGGCTGCGCAAGGTCGACTGGGCCGGCGGCCTGCTGCTGATGGCCTCGGCCGTCGTGTTCATGCTGGTGCTGACCTGGGGTGGCCACAAGCTGGCCTGGTTGTCGCCGACGCTGCTGGCGATGATCGGCAGTGCGGTGGCGCTCGGCTTGGCCTTCGTCTGGCACGCCAAGCGGGCCGATGAGCCGTTCCTGCCGCTGTCGCTGATGGGCGGAACGGTGGTGCCCTACGGCATGCTGGCGAGCGGCTGCGCACTCGGCGCCCTGATCGGGCTCACGGTCCATCTGCCGCTCTATTACGAGCTGGTCTATCACTTGACCCCGAGCCAGGCCGGCCTCGGCCTGATTCCGATCGCGGCGATCTCGACCTTCGGTGCCGCGATTGCCGGCCGCACCATGGCCCGCGTCAAGCACTACAAGCGCGTCGCCATCGTGGGCACGATCATCGGCACCATCGCCGCCGCGGTCATGACGGTGACGACGCCGTCGCTGTGGGGGCTGATGGTGCTGCTGTCGATCTACGGCATCGGGCTCGGCACCGCGTTCCCGATCTCGGTGGTGTCGCTGCAGAACGCGGTGGACCGCTCCCAGATCGGCACCATCACCGGCGCGATGAACTTCTTCCGTTCGATGATGTCCTCGTTCACGGTTGCGGCCTTCAGCGCCATCCTGCTGATGGCGCTGGGCGCCGACATTTCGCTGGCGGAGGGCGCCCATGGCGCGGTCAGCGGCATCGCGGAAGCCGACATGATCCATGCCTTCCGCTTCGTTTATGCCGCGGCCACCGCGATGCTGGCCTGCGCCTCGGTCTGCATGATGCTGATGGAGGAGCGGCCGCTGGCCGGCCCGTCGCGCAGCGAGGCGGTCGAGCTCGCCGAGTAGGAAAGCAGGGTGGGCACGGCGCCATCACCATCGCGCGTGACGAGAGGGCAAGTCAGCGCCTTTGCATACCCGACGATTCGTTTAGATCATGATGCGATTCCACGGAAGCGCATCATGATCTCATCTCTTTGTTTGAGCATGATCTTTTCGGAAAACCGGTTTCCATTTTTCCGGATCATGCTCCAGTTGGCGCCGCTACTCGCGTGGTTGCACGATCTCGACGTTGTCCTGCCCGCGGGAGCCGTCGTCGGCGGATGACTTGACCAGACCAGCCTCGACGCGGCGGGCGAATTCCGTGGTCGCGCCGCCTGCGAGCTCCTTGGCCTGACTGATCCATTGCTCGCGCTCGATTCGTCCTGCGAACGCCAGATACGAGCCGACCCATTTGGCGTGCTCGGCGGTCCAGGCCGCGATCTGCGCGAAATGCCAGATGCCGAGGCCGTGCAGCCGCGCCTCGTTCTGCTTGCCGATGCCCTTGATCAGCTTGAGATCGTCGGCCTGGCCGCCGCGCGGCGCGACGAGCCCGAGCGGGCGGGCGCCGCCATGGACGTCCTCGTTCTCGACGGGCGGCATCAGCGCCGGCAGGTGGGCCAGGAGGTAGCTCGCCTCGTCCTCGCTCAGCGGCGCGTCGGCGTGTTCGTCGATGGTGATCGCGCCGGACTTCACCGCGCTGGAATGCGCGGTGTCGAGGCCGGCGGCGAGCAGCTTGGCCTGCGCGATCCAATGCTCGCGCTCGATGCGGCCGGGGAAGGCCATGTGGTGGCCGACCCAGCTCGCATGGTCAGGCGACCATGCCGCGATCTGGCTGAAATGATGCACGCCGATGTCATTGAGGATGCGCTCGTTCTTGGGTCCGATGCCCTTGATCAGCTTGAGATCGTCAGCGGCGCCCTCGGGCGCGGGCAGGGCCGGCGGCCTGTCGTCGGCCGAGGCCGGGCTCTCCGGGGCCGATGATGCGGCGACCTCGGCGGCAAGCCGTTCCGCCTCGGCGTCGGCGGCAAGGCGATCGGCTTCCGCGCGTGCGGCCGCTTCGGCGGCGAGGCGATCGGCCTCGGCTTTCGCGGTCGCTTCGGCCGCGAGACGCCGGGCTTCCGCCTCGGCTTTCGCAACGGCCTCTGCCGCAAGACGGTCTGCTTCGGCTTTCGCCGCTGCTTCGGCGGCCAAGCGTTCGGCTTCGGCCTTTTCAGCCGCTTCCGCCGCAACACGATCGGCCTCTGCTTTCGCGGCTGCTTCCGCAGCGAGGCGGTCGGCTTCGGTTTTCGCGGCGGCCTCCGCAGCACGGCGCTCGGACTCGGCGTTCGCCGCCGCCTCGGCAGCGAGACGTTCGGCTTCGGCCTTCGCTGCGGCTTCAGCCGCCAGGCGATCAGCCTCGGCCCTTGCCGCGGCTTCCGCGGCGAGCCGCTCAGCCTCGGCCTTTGCGGCCGCTTCGGCGGCTAGACGCTCGGCCTCCGCCCTTGCAGCGGCTTCGGCCGCAACACGTTCGGCTTCGGCTTTCGCGGCAGCTTCAGTGGCAAGGCGATCGGCCTCGACGCTGGCTGCGGCTTGCGCAGCCGGGGATGGGCTGTCCGCCCAAGGACGAGCCGCCGCGGTTGCGCCGGCGAACGCGACGCTGTTTCCAGGACCGCCCGGCGACATCGCACTGGTGTCACCCAGCCCGACATATTCCCTGAGCTGTCCGCCGATCAGGCAGCCGAGAACATAGGCGCCGACCATCAGCAGGCCGACCTCGAGCCACAGGCCGGCACGTCCGGGCAGCACTGTCAGCAGCGCCATCAGGATCCCGATGACGAGGGCGAGCGTCGCCGGCAGCAGCCAGCTTCTCAGCCAGTCCGGCCGCGGCTCGTCCGACCAGGTGCGCCAGCCGACAAAGCCGCCGATGCCGACGGCGAGGATGATCCAGAACGGAAATGTCGCAAGGTCGTACATCATGATGTCAGCGCCTCACTTGACGACGAATTCGATGCGGCGGTTCTGCGCGCGGCCTTCGGCCGTGTCGTTGGAGGCGACCGGCTTGGTCTGCCCGTAACCCTCCGAGGTCATGCGCGAGGTGTCGATGCCGGCGTCGCCGATATAGCCGACCACCGCCGCCGCCCGGCGCTTGGAGAGGTCCATGTTGTCAGCTTCGTCGCCGACATTGTCGGTGTGGCCTTCGATCGCGATCTCGGCATCCTTGCAGCGCTGCGCAACCTCGATCAGGTGATCGAGCAGCGCCAGCGAGGCGCGGCTCAGCTCGGCGCTGCCGGTGCTGAAGCGGACGCGGCCCTTGGCGAGCAGCCCGTTGAACGCCGGCTGGCACTCCGCGACCGCGAGTGGCGGGCCTTCCGGCTTGACGCCGATCTTGACGTCGTCGAGCTTGAAGCCGCTGCCGACCGCCTCGGCGAGCTCCTTGCGGACCTGCTCGGCCGACTTGTCGTAGATGGCGAGCCCGTCGACCGTGATCGCCGCGTCCTTTGCCGTCAGCGCGCCGGACCACAGCCGCGCCAGCGCCGGGAACGTCGCCTTCAGCGACTGCACGTAATCCTTTGGCGCACCGTCGCCGATCTTCAGACCGTCCTCGACCGTCTCGGTGATGAAGGTCGTCGTGGCGGCGTCGACGAGATCGCGGCGGGCGGCGTCATCAGGCACGTAGCCGCTCAGCATAACACGGCCGTCCTGCTTCTGCAGTCCGAACGCGTAAGGCGAGACCGGGCCGTCGCGGACGTCGATGGACGCGAGCGCGAACGGCGCGGGCAGGGCGCCGGCCAGTTGCTCGCGCACGGCTGCGCCGGTGACGTTGGCAAGCCCGACGCCCCTGAGCGAGACCTGGGTGTCGCTGATCTCGGCGCGCCCCTGCGACAGCCTGGCGAGCTGCTGCAGCAGGCTCGCGCTCGCTTTGGCAAGGTCGCCATCCGGGGCGCCGCGGGCGATGCCGATCTGGCTCTTGATCGGCTTGCCGTCGAACTGTCCACTGGCGGAGCCCAGCATCGCATCGCGGGCCGCTCCGTTCGGCGCGAGACCTGTGAGGCTCAAGCCGGTGCCGTCGAACTCCGCCGACCAGCGATAGGGCTTGATCTCCGGCGGCAGAATCTCGGCTTTCGCCAAGCTCAGCCCGGTCGGCAGCTTGCCGATCCCGGCCATCGTTTCATCGTAGGCGGCGGTGGAGGGCGCCTCGCCCGAAATCGTGTAGGTGGCGTCGGAGATGACGACGCGGCCCGTGCTCAGCCTGGTAAGCTCCGCCAGCGCATAGGACGTGTAGGCGCCAAAATCGCCAGTAGGCGCGCCACGCGCGATCTGCATGTGATGCATCACCGACGCGCCGGGCCAGGCCTTGATCGCGGCGGCCTCGAGCGCGCGCCTGATATCGTCATTCGGAACGACGCCGGACATCACCAGCGTGTTGCCCTCGCGAACCGCGCTCCAGATGAACGGCTTTGCCTCCGGCGGCAGGATCGCCACCTTGTCGAGCACGGCGCCGCCCGGCAGCTGCCGCGTCGCCGCGACGGCAGCCTCATAGACGTCCGATGAGGCGGCGGCACCCGCGATCGAATAGGCCTTGTCCGCGAGCGCGAACGTGCCGCCATTGAGCTTGGCGGCCTGGACCGATCCATGGCTCGCGATGGCCGCGAAGTCGGCCGGAGCTCCCAGCGCATAGGAGAGGCGATCGACCACTTCACCGCCGGACGAACGGACGGCATTGAGCACGGCATTCCGAACGGCGGGCGTCGGCACCGCGCCTTCGAGCACGAGCTGGCCGCCGTTTCGCGTGGCGCGGAAGGCATAGGGCTTCGGTGTCGGCAGCTTGTCGTAGGTGCCCTCGACGAGCCGGACGCCGCTGACCGATGCGGCGTCCTCCAGTTTCGTCGACTGATCGGGACTGAACTCCGGCCCTGCGATGCGAACGTCACGGCCCGCGACCGTGACCTTGAGGGCCGCGGCTGTGTCCGGGACGGCGGCCGCGACGGCGGCGCGTGCCCGCGGCCCAATGTCGTCCTCGACATCAGCCGTCTTGAAGCTCACGGCCGCGAGCCAGAGCACGGCAACAGCGATCAGTCCCGCCCACCATTTCGATGGTTGATGCATGTGAGAGCCCCTCGTTTCCCCACCTGCGCCCGGTTCACCCGGATCGTTCCGTTGTCATGAACCACGTGTCGAGCCTATCAGAACAGCTCTCGGAGACCAGCCGTCGGCACGTTGTGTGTTTCAATATGCACAAGCTGCGAGAGCGTCGCCGTCTGCGAGCTTCGCACCGCACCTGATGGTCCTCAAGGTGCGATCAAAGTGTGACCGTTCGACGACGAACATCGCAGGCGCGCAGCCTTCGCGGCTACGCCGCTCGCATCACTCTTCCAGCGCCCGGCGCAGGCGGCGGATGATGACGCCGCGGGCACGATCGTCGGCGGCTTGCTCGATCCGCTCGTGGATGTCGAGCAGCAGGCCCGACATGTCGTTGTGCCAGTCCAGCCGGGTGACCGCCTCCGGTGCCAGCCGCCGCCGGCGCGCGACGTCGAGCGGCGTCGGCACCGCGCTCGTCAGCTCGTAGACGTCGTCGAGCAGGGGGGAGAACACTTTCGCGGTCGGCACGATCCGCTCGGCGACGCGCGCTGCCAGCGCCGCGATCGCGGCATCCTCGCCGTGGGACAGAAAAAGGCCGCGCGCGATCGGGCGGCGGGCCGCGATCCAGCGGGCGATCTCGGCGCCGTCGGCGTGGCCGGAATAGTCGTCGATCATGCGGATGCGGGCCGCGACCTTGATCTCCTCGCCCTGGATGCGAACCGCCTTGACGCCGTCCTGCAGGAAGCGCCCCAGCGTGCCGGTAGCCTGATAGCCGACCAGCAGCACGGTGGCGCGGTTGTTCCACAGCCAGCGCTTGAGATGATGGCGGATGCGACCGGCATCGCACATGCCGCTGGCGGCGATGACGATGTGAAATCCGGTCAGCTTGGCGATCGCCTTGCTTTCATCGACCGTCTCGGTGAAGCGCAGATGCGGCGACGACAACAGACGGCCGACATCGCTGCCGCCGTCGAGGCTCTCGGTGTGCGCGCGAAACACCTCGGTGGCGTGGATCGCCAGCGGCGAGTCCAGGAACACCGGCGCGGCCGGAATCTCGCCGCGCTCCATCAGGCCGACCAGATCGACGATCAGCTCCTGCGTCCGCTCGACCGCGAAGGCCGGGATCAATAGCGCGCCCTTGGCCGCCGCCGCGTCGCGCACCTCGCCGGCCAGACGGCCGCGGCGCAGCTCCGGCGTGGTCGGCTCGCGAATCCGGTCGCCATAGGTCGCCTCCGAGATCACGTAGTCGAAGCCCTCCGGCGCTTTCGGGTCCGGCTGCAAGAGCTTGGCGTCGGGCCCGACATCGCCGGAGGCAAGCAACCGCAGCGGTCCGCCATCGGCGCCTTGTCCTGCGAATTCGATCTCGATCGAGGCGGAGCCCAGCAGATGCCCGGCATTCCAGTAGCGGGCGCGAATGCCCGGCATGACGTCGGTCCAGGTCTCGTAGGCGACGGGCTGAAAGTATTGCAGAGCGGCGATGGCGTCGGCCTGGGTGTAGATCGGGCTGACCTCGCCGCGGCCGCGCGCGATGTTGCGGCGGTTCAGCGCCAGCACCTCCTGCTCCTGGATGTTGCCGGCATCGGGCAGCATCCATGAGCAGAGATCGATGGTGCCGCGCGTGGCGAAGATCTTGCCGTCGAAGCCCATGCGCACCAGCTTCGGCAGCAGGCCGCTATGGTCGATATGCGCATGCGTCAGCAGCACTGCGTCGATATCGGCGGGACGGAATGGGAAGTCGCCGTAGTTGAGCTCCTTCAGCGTCTTCGGACCCTGGAACAGCCCGCAGTCGATCAGCATCTGGCCGTTGTCGGTCTGGACCAGATAGCAGGACCCGGTGACGGTATGCGCGGCACCGCAGAAGCGAACGGTCACACTCATGCGGCGGTCTCCCGAGGACGATGGATCGATGCTCGACGACGGTTCATCACGAACGACCATTCGCGCCGTCGGCGAAGCCATAGCCGTGGTTGGCGGCGGCTGCGGCTGCGGCCAGATCATGCTCCGACGGATCGCAGGTGAACACGCGATAGAGTGGCTCACCCTGATCGACACGATCGCCGATCTTCTTGAACAGCATGATCCCGGAGCCCTTGTTCACCGGCGCGCCGGCGGTACGCGCCAGGCGATTGAGCCGCAGGCAATCGATCGCGGACACGACACCGTCGCGCTCCGCCTTGACGTCGAAGGCGAGATCGCCGAGCTCGCTGCGGCATTCCGGCGGGCCCTGCGCATCGATGATCTTCAGCATCTGCTTGAGCGCCGCGCCGTTGTCGAGCAGCTCGCGCGCCCTGTTATAGCCGGCGCCGCCGCGCAGCTTCGGATCATATTCGAGCAGATGCGCGGCGAGCCGCAGCGACTTCTCGCGCAGGTCCGCAGGCGCCGACGGCTCGTTGCCCAGCACCGCCATCACGTCGCGCGCCTCCAGCACCGGACCGATGCCGTTGCCGATCGGCTGGCGGCCGTCGGTCGTGATCACCTCGACCTTGAGCCCGAAACGGTCGCCGACGAATTCGAACAGCTTGCGCAGCCGCATCGCCTCCGCGCCGCTGGTGAGCTTGGCGGTCGGCCCGACCGGCAGGTCGAGCAGCAGATGCGTCGAGCCGGCGGCCAGCTTCTTCGACAGGATCGAGGCGACCATCTGCTCGCGGGTGTCGAGGCTGAGCGGGCGCTCGACCGAGATCAGGACGTCGTCGGCCGGCGACAGATTGACGTGGCCGCCCCAGATCACGCAGCCGTTGCAGGCCGCGACGATCGACTTCATCTCGTCGGCGCCGACATTCACCCGCGCCAGCACCTCCATCGTATCGGCGGTGCCGGCTGGCGAGGTGATCGCGCGCGAGGAGGTTTTTGGAATGGTCAGGCCGTGGGCGGCGACGATCGGCACCACCACCATCGAGGTGCGGTTGCCGGGAATGCCGCCGATGCAGTGCTTGTCGACCACCACCGGCTCGGGCCATTTCAATTGCGTGCCGGCATTGGCCATCGCGCGCGTCAGCGCCAGCAGCTCGCCGGAGCTCATGAAGCTGGCTGAGCCGATCAGGAAAGCCGCGATCTCCATGTCGGAGTAGCGGTAGTGGGTGAGGTCCTCGATCACGGCAGCGATCGCCTGGTCGCTCAAGGTCTCGCCCCGGATCTTGGCGCGCACCGCTTCCATGCTCTCGGGCGGGGTCGCCGGCGACACCGTCGCCCGCGTGCCGGCCGGCTCGGCGAAGCGCCGCATCGCCGGTTCCGACAGGCCGATCTCGTCGGGGCCGACCAGTGCGTCGTCGTCGGTGATCAGAAGGGTCGCCAGCAGCGTCCGCGAGTTGCAGCGCAGCTCGACGCGGCTGAAGCCGCGGAACACCTCGGGCCGCAACGCCTTCGAGCGGCGGGAGATCACGACCACGTTCTCGCGGCCGGTGTCGAGCGCGACGCTGCGGATCTTGAGCTGGGGACGGGCGGAATCTGTTGTGCTCATAGCGACCAGGATAACCTTTAAGGCGGTCCACGCCATCGCCGTTGACCCAGATCATGACGTGGCATCTGGCGGATAAGCCGAATTTTTTCTGAATGTGTCGGACGAGGATTCAGCGGCTCGGCTTTGCCGCCAACCGGCCGGGGGCCGCGGACTGAGAATAAAGCGAAGCAAGTTCAGTTGCTTGCACTCCGGTTCGGATCTCGGAGGTCGGGCGAGGGCGGGCCTGCGATGGAATGCCGGCTCCGAATCTGGGCCGCGCAGGTACCTCATCGGGTTAACCGATTGTTCAAGCCGATGACGGAGGGTTTCCGGCGGGGCGTCCATCCCGGCCTCGGCGCGCCCTTCCGGCGCGTCAGATGATCGAGCCCGACCGGAGAGGTAGATGCGGCAGTTGATTGCGAGCTTCCTGAAGAATCAGGCTGGCGCGACCTCGATCGAATACGCCATCATTGCCGGCGGATTGAGCATCGTGATCCTGGCGGCCGTCAATGGCCTGGGCTCGGGACTGAGCAGCAAGTTCACCGCGATCAACACCTCGATCAAGTAGAGCCCGCCGGTCAAATTGCCGCGCGATCAAGTCGGCGCGTGATCAACTCATTGGCCGATCAAGTCACAGGCGTCGTGATTGTGCACGACGCCTGCTGCATTGTGCCCCATCCCATTCTGTTGCGTGCGACGCGCCGCCTGTCTCCACGAACGAAGCTTCCGGCGGGGGCATCGCCGGAAGCTCGTCGAGCAGTCAGAGGTTCAACAGTCCAGCTTCAAAAGTTGCGCTGGGCGCGCAGCAGCATGCTCACCGTGTCCTGGTCCTTGAGCTGGTAGATCGCGGCCGGCTTTGCCGTGCTCGTGACGGCCGGAGCAATCGCCGTGCCCGAATATTTCTGGTCGAGGTGGCTGTAGGTCACGTCGGCCGAGAAGGTGAGGCCCTTGACCGGCGTCCATCGGGTGATGAGGCCGATCTGTCCGAGATTGAAGTCGGGATTGCAGGTCGAGCCCGCGGTCAGCATCCCGGTGGCGGCGATGCCGGCACAGATGAGGCTCGATCCCGTCTGGCCATAGCGCACCTGGGCATAGGCGCCATACAGCGCCGTATTCCAGCGCGGATCCCAATTGTGGGTGAAGGCGCCGCGCATGCCCCAGGTCTGCACGGTCGACAGGCCCGTGCCGGTGCCGAACACCGCGTCGCCGACGCCGGCGAAGCCGATGCTCTGATAGGCGCCGGCTACGCCCGTGCTGCCATACATCGAATAGGTCGTGTTGGCGAGGCTCTGGAAGTTGTAGCGGCTCGCGCCGTCGGTGTAGACCGCCTGCAGGTTGACGACGTCGCCTGGACCGGTCGGGATGTTCTTGATCGACAGCGCCAGTTGCGCGGCCCAGCCCCACTTGTCGGAGGGATGACCCGAGGTCTCGGACGCGCCGTAATAGGCGGCATGATTGTCATGCGCGGCGAACGACGCCTGGAAGATGCCCCACGCCTGGTCGACGCGAACCATGCCGATGATGTCGGGAGACACCGTCCCGCCGAAGCTGCTCGAGCCATAATTGCCGCCGAGCACGCCGGCCGCGGTGATGCCCGAGGTGTTCCAGATGTTGGTGGTGAAGAACTGCGTCTGGTCTTCCAGCGAGACCGCGGCGGTGATGCCCTGGCCGAAATCGGCGGTGTAGGTGAACTGGTTGACGCCGTTGTTGGAGCCGCTGCCGCCGACCAGGCCGTCGAAATTGTTGCCAGGATAGTTGGTCCAGGGCGCGTCGAAGGTCGACACGGCCTTGCCCATCGTGAATCCGGCGAACTGGATGAAGGCGTAGTAGACGCCGACGATGCCGCCCGAGATGGCGTCGCCGGTGTAGGACGTCGCGCCGGCGCCCGCACCGCCATAGGAGCCCGAGGTCCAGTTCAGCACGGTCTCGAAATAGGTACGCACCACGCCATATTCGGTCGCGGTGCGCGTATCGATGTTCAGATCCTGGCGCGAACGGGTCTGATAGCGGTTGCTCAGGCGGTTATCGGCGCCGGCCTGGCCTGAATAGGCGCCACCATAGTTGCTGTTGGTCCACAGCGCGGTCTCGGCGCGCAGATAGCCGCCGAGCTTGATGCAGGTGTCGGTACCGGGAATGTAGTAGAAGCCCGTGCCGTACAGCGAGCACACCTTCACATATTCGACGGCTTTGGCCTTCAGTGGAAGATCCGCAGCCTGCGCCGCCGCGGCGGACAATATCACTGCTCCCGTTCCGAGTAGCAGGCCCCTCAACGTCTTCATTTCCCGTTTCTCCGGTTGATGGCGATGCACACGGCCCCCCGCGTGTCGCCCCTGGCTTCGCCAGATTGCCGCTCCCACACCTCTGATTCCGACGACGGCTCGATCAGCGCGGCCGGCGGAATGGTTGAATGAAGTGTGCATGAGCCAATTTCAATTTGATGAATGCGCTCTGCTTTGTTCGAAGCCCACTCGATCGTCGTTAACACGCTGCTCGCACGCACCAGCATCGACGCAGTCACGCCGCGGTTTTGGCCTCGCGGTGTCGATTTGTTAATGGTGATAATCGTGAATAGGTTAGATGGGAATCCCGAACAATCCCGGTGCACATCGAAAGCTGCGTACATCATGGCGCGTTCGCAGCGCCGCTGCCGACGCGCGATTGACCTCTCCAGCCTCGCAACGCGATCTCAGCGACGGTTGGGCTCGACGTGAATCGACGTTCGATGTGACGTCGCTGCTACCAACCCGCGTGCGTCGTAATCCGCCGCGCGCGACATTGCGTCCAGCGTGACGCCGCTGCGCCAGCGCTTGACGAAGTCGAGAAAGACCTGCAGCGGCATCGGCGGTTGCCGGCGGCTCGGATGGTACAGGAACAGTCCGGGCGTCGCGTAGCGCCAGCCGGGCAGCAGCCGCATTAGCCGTCCGTCGGCCAGATGCGACTCGATCATCGGCTCGACGAGATACGCGACGCCGATGCCGTCGAGCGCGGCATTCAGCGCGAGATCGAAGTCGTTGACGATAAGGGAGCCGTCCACGGCAATCTCGGTGCGCTCGCCGCCCTTTTCGAAGATCCAGGGCTGCAGCGTATCGTCGGCAGGGACCCGATGTCGGATGCAATTATGGGCCTGGAGATCCTCGGGCACGGCCGGCGCGGGATGCGCCGCGAGATAGCCGGGGGCGGCAACCGCAACGAAGCTGCACTCGTCGAAGACGCGGATGACCTTCATGTCGCGCTCCACCCGGTGGCCGGATCTGATGCCGGCATCAAAGCGATTGCGCACGATGTCACTGTTGGTGTCGTCGACAGCCAGTTCGATATGGATGTCCGGGTATTCGGCCAGGAATGACCTGATCAGGGGCCCGAGCCCTCTCACGGCGAACACACGGGATACGGTCAGGCGCAGGGTACCCATCGGCTTGTCGCGGAACGCGTTGATGCTCTCGATGGCCTGGTCGACCCGTTCGAGAATCGGCTGGATCTCCGCCAGCAGGCGCTCGCCGGCCTCGGTGAGGGCCACGCTGCGCGTCGTCCGGTTGAACAGCCTGACGTCCAGCCGCTCCTCGAGGCTCTTGATGGTCTGGCTGATGGTCGGCAAGGAGCAGCCGAGATGAGCGGCCGCCTTGGTGAAGCTCAACGAATCCGCGACGGCTGCGAAAGCGGAGAGCTCGGACAGCTGAACCCGTGCCATCGCTAGGCGTACTGCGCCCGGCGTTGGTCCGCATCGTGCTGAAACATCCACATCCCCCTGATACGCCGCGTCGTGCGGCTGGGACGACTTCGCCAGCGTCGTCCCGACCGATCAGGCACATCAATCTTCCATCAGGAAGCTTACGCCCGGATCACCATCCCGCGCCGCAGAGCTAGGTGCGACGTGATCATTCCGCAAGCATCGAAGTGATGTCGAAACGATCACAAATCCGCGCCTGATCGCCGGACCACCATCGCAGGATCGACTTACCTGACCTAGGCAGATATTTTTTCCACCAATTGGGGGGACGATCGATGCGGTGTCCTTGGTGGATGACCCGCAACACCACGCGCGATGGCGTGCCCACGGCAACAGCTGGAACTCGCCGTAGTCGCGGTCGAGCGACCGTTATGCACAGGGACCCGTGCGCCGCGCGAAGGTTCAGATGTCGTTCGCCGTATCGAAGCCTCAACTGGCCTTGCGTGAGCGTGCGGTGGTTCGTGCCGGCTTCTCCGACTTCTTCGGCTCCTCGGCCTTCTTCGGCTCGTCCTTGGCCTTCTTGCCGCTGATCGGCAGCAGCATCTCGCGCTGGCCTTCGACGCGCTTCTTCGGCTTCTTGGCCTTGGCCTTCGGCGCGGGGGCGCCAGCGGCGGGCGCCTTGTCACCCTCGCTGGCAAGGCTGCGCTTCAGGGCGTCCATCAGGTTGATGACGTTGCCGCTCGACTTCGGTGCAGCCTTGGCGGCGATGGTCACGCCGCTGCGCTTCTTGTTGATGAGCTCGATCAGCGCGGCCTCGTAGTGATCCTCGAAGTTCTCCGGCTGGAAGTCGGCAGATTTCTTCTCGACGATGTGCTTGGCGAGATCCAGCATGTCGCTGGTGATCTTCACATCCTGGATGTCGTCGAAATATTCTTCCTCGTTGCGCACCTCGTAAGGGTAGCGCAGCAGCGTTCCCATCAGGCCCTTGCCGAGCGGCTCCAGCGAGATGATGTGCTCGCGATTGGTGAGCACGACCCGGCCGATCGCGACCTTGTCCATGCTGCGGATGGTCTCGCGAATGACCGCGAAGGCGTCGTGGCCGACCTTGCCGTCGGGGACGAGATAATAGGGACGGATCAGATAGCGGCTGTCGATGTCGGTGCGCGGCACGAACTCGTCGATCTCGATCGTGTGCGTCGATTCCAGCGCGATGTCCTCGAGCTCGTCCTTGGTGACCTCGATGTAGGTGTCGGTGTCGACCTTGTAGCCCTTGACGATGTCGTCATTGGCGACTTCCTCGCCGGTCTCGGCATCGACCCTGCTGTATTTGATGCGGTGGCCGGTCTTGCGGTTGATCTGGTTGAAGGAGACCTTCTCGGACTCCGACGTCGCCGGATAGAGCGCGACCGGACAGGTCACGAGCGACAGGCGCAGAAAACCCTTCCAATTGGCGCGCGGGGCCATGACCTACTCCACTTAACTCCGAACTAACGGCTTGCTCCGAACCGGACTGCTGCGGGCGTCGTTCTCGCGGCAGCCGCGAGGATAACACCCGAGGCTGCGGATTCAACAAGCTGGCCGGCAGATTCTCGGATCGGCGTTAACCCGTCGCAGGGGGCGCCGCCCCGGAACATCATCTGGCTGCCGACGTTGCCAACGGGAGTGCGTGACAGACCGCTTCACCGCTCGGAATGCGAATAACAGTGAGCTGAGGGCACCATGGCAGCCAGACGACCGACGCAGATCGTCGAGACCCCCACCGAAGCGCGGCAGGGCGAGCCTGGACCGTCCGTCCTGGCGATCCTGGCCATCTCCACCGGACTGGCGCTGCTCGTCCTTGGCCTGATCTGGTTCGTGTTCTTCCGCACCTGACGCGAGGACCGTTCGATCCGCTCCATTGCGTGGCCGGGTAACGTCCGTCCGCGTCCCTCAGATCCGCGTTCGAGCCCCGCCATCCGTGCGGCGGGTCTTCTCATGCCCGTCTTTCAGAGCTTATATCCGCCCCAATTCTGTCGGCCCCTGCCGGCGGTCCCGATCGAGATGACCAAAAAGTAACCTGGTCGCTCGGGTTCCGTTCATGCACGGTTCACGGCCTTCCGGTTCATCTTGAGGGCGGAAATCGTGCAGTTCAGCTTTGGAGGCAAGCGTGCGTCTGCTCGTTGTCGAGGACGATCCGGATCTCAACCGTCAGCTCACCACGGCCCTGAGCGACGCCGGCTACGTCGTGGACCGTGCGTTCGATGGGGAGGAAGGGCACTATCTGGGCGACAGCGAGCCCTACGACGCTGTCGTGCTGGACATCGGCCTGCCCAAGATGGACGGCATTTCGGTGCTGGAGGCGTGGCGGCGCAATGGCCGGGCGATGCCGGTCTTGATTCTCACCGCGCGCGACCGCTGGAGCGACAAGGTCCAGGGCTTCGACGCCGGTGCCGACGACTACGTTGCCAAGCCCTTCCACCTGGAAGAGGTTCTGGCGCGCATCCGCGCGCTGCTGCGCCGCTCGGCCGGCCACGCCCAGAGCGAGCTGACCTGCGGGCCGGTCACCCTCGACACCCGCACCGGCAAGGTCAGCGTGTCGGGCAACCCCGTCAAGATGACCTCACACGAATACCGCCTGCTATCCTATCTGATGCATCATTCCGGCCGCGTCGTCTCGCGCAGCGAGCTGGTCGAGCATCTCTACGACCAGGACTTCGACCGCGACTCGAACACCATCGAGGTGTTCGTCGGCCGCATCAGGAAGAAGCTCGACTGCGACGTCATCCAGACCGTGCGCGGCCTCGGCTACCTGCTGACCCCGCCGCCGGCCGCAGGCGCCTGATCCGTTTCCGGAGCCAGCCATTCGAGGTGGCCGGGCGCCGGCCGTTTCGCTAGTTTGCGGTCATGCGCCAGAGTTCACTTGCCACCCGGTTGTTCCTGTCCGCGACCGCGTGGCTCGTGGTCATCCTCGCCATCACCGGCATCGTGCTGTCCTCGGTGTATCGCAATGCGACCGAGCGCGCCTTCGATCGCCGGCTCAACCTCTATCTCCGCACCCTGATCGCCGAGGTCGCCACCCCCGACGATCCGCCGGACCGCCAATTCCAGTCCTTGGGCGAGCCGCTGTTCGAGCTGCCGCTGTCCGGCTGGTACTGGCAGATCACCCGCACCGACGCCGAGAAGCCGGAGGTACGGGCCTCGCGCTCGCTGTGGGACAAGAAGCTGCCCAAGCTGGAGGAGCAGGGGATCGAGCTGACGGCGGCCGGGATCCGGATCGGCTATGTCGAAGGGCCGGAGAACCAGGACCTGCGCATGGTCGAGCGCCCGGTGGATCTCGGCTCCGACGGCAAGTTCCTGGTCAGCGTCGCCGGCGATGCCTCGGAGATCTTCGACGAGACCCGCAGCTTCGACTACTACCTCGGCGGCACCTTCACCGCGCTCGGGATCGTGCTGCTGCTCACGACCATCTTCCAGGTCCGCTATGGCCTCGCGCCGCTGAAACGCATCTCCGAATCGATCGCCGACATCCGGTCCGGGCGCGCCGAGCGGCTGGAAGGGGAGTTTCCGGTGGAGATCGCGCCGCTGGCCCGCGAGACCAATGCCCTGATCGACGCCAATCGCGAGATCGTCGAGCGGGCGCGCACGCATGTCGGCAATCTCGCCCATGCCATCAAGACGCCGCTCTCGGTCATCGTGAACGAAGCGGCGACCCATGCGGCGGACCCGTTCGCGGCCAAGGTGATGGAGCAGGCGGACGTCATGCGCGACCAGGTCGCTCACCACCTCGAGCGGGCGCGGATCGCCGCGCGCGTCACCATCGTGTCCACCGTGACGGAGGTGGCGCCGGCCGTCGAGGCGCTGCGCCGCACCATGGAAAAGATCTACCGCGACCGCAGCATCGTGGTCGAGGCGACCGCCGATCCCGCCGCGAGGTTTCGCGGCGAGCGCCAGGATCTGGAGGAGATGGTCGGCAATCTGGTCGACAATGCCTGCAAATGGGCGGCTTCGCGGGTCTCGGTCGAGCTCACCGTGGAGCCGCCGGCCCAGTCCGGGGCCTCGCCGATGCTGCGGATCGTGGTCGATGACGATGGCCGCGGCCTCTCGGCGGCCGAGCGCGCCCAGGTGCTGCGGCGCGGCCAGCGGCTGGACGAATCCAAGCCGGGGTCGGGGCTCGGGCTGTCGATCGTCACCGATCTGGCTGCGCTCTATGGCGGCCGCCTGACCCTGGGCGATGCCCCGACCGGGGGACTGCGGGCGGAGCTGAGACTTCCCGGCGTTTGACGGGGCGGCGAATTTCGCCATCCTAAAGGTGTTCTTAATACCGCGGACGCTATGGTTCGGGCAGGGGTGCGCGATGTGCGCTCTCGCCGTGGAAATTTGCACGCCGGCGCATGGGTCAGACAGCTCACGAGCGGTTAAGGGAATATCTCGGGCAGCTGCCGCCGAACGCGCAGTCGCTCCTGATGCGCGAATTCGAGCGCGCCATCGAGCGCGGCCAGGACGTCGCCGTGGCGACCCTGGTGCTCGAGCAGCTGCGCAAGGTGGTGCGGCCCGTCGCGCCGGCGGCTCCCGCTCCAGCAGCCGACCCGGCGCGGCCCCAACCCGCCATCGAGGTCGCCCGTCCGCAAGGCCGCGACGAGCGCCGCCAGAGCGGCGATGGCCCGCGTCGGCTGTTCCGGCCGCTCGACCCGTTCCTCACCGATTCCACCGGTCCTCTCCGTCCCGGCCAGATCCGCCGTGCCTCGCTGCTGCCGGTCTGGCAGTGGCTCGGTCGCGAAGGCGCGCCGGAGCGCTACGCCGAATTCGAGGCCGCGATGTCGGTCTCCGGCGACAGTTCGCGCGAGGTCGAGATGGCCGCACGCAAGCTGCAGCGCGCCGCCGCCGAGGCGCTGATGAACCTCGTCGGCCCCAACGCGACCGGCGACCGCCAGCGCGCGCTGGCCCGCATCGGCGCCCCCAGCGTGATCGAGGATCTGCTGCCGATCGCGCTGGTGCTGCAGAACCGCGAGGCGCTCGACGGCCTCAACGGCCGGCTGCCCGGCATCATCCGCGTGCTCGGCGATTCGCAGATTGCCTCCGTCACCGAAGCCATCAACGTGCCGTCGCTGCAGACGCCCTCGATGCTGCCGTTCGCACTGTCGCTGGTGATGCAGCGGCTCGCCGCGCCCTGGCAGATCATCCGTCTCGCCACCAAGATCGCCGCCTCCGATGACGAGATCAGGGTCGCCGCGACCCCGTTCGGCGTCGCCGTCACCATCGCGCTCAACGATCTCGCCGGTCTCGCCTCGGTGCTGCGCGCCGACATCCGGCGCGGTCATTTCTCCGATCTCGGCGATACGCTGAAGACGCTGCATGACGGCGTTCGCGGCCTGCGCACCGAGCTCGACCTGCGCTCGGATTCGAACTGGGGCAAGCAGCTCACCGCGATCCGCGCCGACATCTCCAATGCCCTGCAATCGGAGATCGACAGCGTGCCTGGCCGCGTCCGCCGCATCCTGCGCCAGCGCGCCGACAAGGACATTCCGGCCGGCGCCGGCGTCGATGGCAGCGAGGTCGAGGAGGTGGCGGCACTGATCGAGTTCGTTGCCGTCTGCCGCAACTATGCCAGCGAGCTCGCGATCAACGAGGTGACGCTGCGGACCTATTCCGATCTGCAGCAATATGTCGAGAAGGCCACCGAAGCGCTGGTGCAGTCGCTGCGCTCGGGCGACGCGCGGGCGCGCGCCTATCGGCAGTCGCAGGTGTCGGCGGCGATCCGCTTCTGTCACGTCCTGTTCGGCAACGACTACGCCCAATTGATGAGCAGGTCGGCCGAGAACGCGATGAACGGCGAGCGAAAATCCTCGCGCGCCGGTTGAGATTTTCTGCTAGTCTGTCGACGTTTTTGATTTTGCAATTTCAGGTTGACCTCGCCCCGGGGCCACGCATAGGTTCCGCCAAGTTCCATCCATTTTCATCAAGACCATGATTTCCGTCATCAACTTCGTCGAGGTCGAGAACCGCGTCGTCCGCGCGACCTATCGCAACCTCATGATCAAGGCCAAGGTCGTGCTCGTCGACAAGACGAGCGGGGCGCCACTTCCCGATCCCGTCACCACCATCGCCTCTCCGGTCCCGGTCGGGTCGCTGCGGATCAGGCTCACCGACCATGTCCGGCCGGGCACCTATTTCCTTATGGCCCTGAACGGGCACGGCAGCTATCTCGCCAAGAGCGCTGAGTTCGAGGTCCCCTAATTACGTAATCCTCCTGAGTTTTTTGGCGCGGACGGTTGCGCTACCACGGCGGCAAATGTGAATTGCCGCCGGGAACGGTGCTGGTTAAAAGCGGCGCGAGGCGCGCCTGCCGGTGGGCGCTGACTGGAACTCTGTCCGATGACTCTCTGGTTCGTGTTCGCCGTGATGACGGCCGCGGCGATCTTCGCCGTCCTGCTGCCGCTCGGCCTGGGCGCGCGGGCCGCGTCTGGCGGTCGCGAGGTCGTCGTCTACAAGGATCAGCTGGCCGAGATCGAGCGCGACGTCGAAACCGGGCTGATCGGCAAGGTCGAGGCGGAAGCCGCGCGGGTCGAGATCGGCCGCCGCCTTCTGGCCGCCGCGGACCAGGAGGGCGAGGCCGCGGGGAAGCCGAGCCTCGGCCTGCGCCGCGCGTCGGCCGTGCTGGCGCTGATCGGGGTGCCGATCGTGGCGCTCGCGGTCTACCTGCCGCTCGGCTCGCCGCAACTGCCGGATTTCCCGCTCACCGCACGCGCGGCGCCGCCCAACGGGACGCAGCCGCTGGAAACGCTGGTGGCGCAGGTCGAGCAGCACCTGCAGAAGAACCCGACCGACGGCCGCGGCTGGACCGTGCTCGCCCCGGTGCTGGCGCGGCTCGGCCGCACCGATGACGCGATTCGGGCCTATCGCAACATGATCACCTATGCCGGCGACGGCGCGGCCAAGCGCGCCGATCTCGGCGAGATGATCACGGCCGCCGCTGGCGGCGTCGTCACTGCCGAGGCCAAGGCGGAGTTCGAGCGGGCTCACGCGCTCGAGGCCGACGAGCCGAAGTCGAACTACTATCTCGGTCTCGCCGCCGAGCAGGACGGCCGCAAGGACGATGCGGCCAACATCTGGCGGGCGATGCTGGGCAAGGCGCCGGCGGATGCGCCGTGGCGGCCGCTGGTGACGGCGGCGCTCGGCCGGGTCGGCGGCGGCGAGGTGCCGGCGCTGCCGAGCGAGGCGATGGCCGCGGCCAAGAGCATGAGCGACGGTGACCGCGAGACGATGATCCGCGGCATGGTCGACCGGCTGGCGGCGCGGCTGAAGCAGAATGGCGACGACGTCGAGGGCTGGTTGCGCCTGGTGCGCGCCTATGTCGTGATGGGCGATCTCGACAAGGCCAAGGGGGCGTTGTCGGATGCGCGGCAGGCGGTGTCCGGCGATGCCGAGCGGTTGCGGCAGCTCAACGAGGGCGTGAAGACTTTCGGCTTGGATGGATGAGCGGCGCTTCCGCCGCCAACGGGATCAAGGGATGACACGCAAGCAGAGGCGTTTGACGATCATCGGCGGGGCGCTGTTCGTGCTCGCGGTCGCCGCAGGGCTGGTGCTCAACGCGCTGCGCGACTCCATCGTGTTCTTCTCGACCCCGACCATGGTCGCAGAGAAGCATATCGGCCCGGGCAAGCGCTTCCGGCTCGGCGGCCTGGTGCAGCCGGGCTCGCTGAAGCGCGGCGACGATCTCGCCGTCAGCTTCGAGGTCGCCGATGGCGGCGCCAAGCTGCCGGTCGCCTACAAGGGCATCCTGCCGGATCTGTTCCGCGAAGGGCAGGGCGTCGTCGCCGAGGGCGCGCTCGATGCCGACGGCGTGTTCAAGGCCGATACCGTGCTCGCCAAGCACGACGAGACCTACATGCCGAAGGAAGTGGCCGATGCCCTGAAGAAGCAGGGCCATTGGAAGGACGATTACGGCAAGCCGAAAGGCGGCGCCAAACCGGGCCCGGTGTCGATGCGCGAGGGCACTGACAAGAGCGCGGCAGGAGCGACGCAGTGATTGCAGAGAGCGGACATTACGCCCTGGTGCTGGCGCTTGCGCTGGCGCTGATCCAGTCCACCGTGCCGATGCTCGGCGCGCATCAGCGTGACGTCGCCCTGATGAATGTCGGCCGCTCGGCCGCGCTGGCGCAATTGCTGTTCGCCGGTCTCTCCTTCATCGCGCTGATCACCCTGCACGTGACCTCGGATTTCTCCGTCGCCAACGTGTTCGAGAACTCGCATTCGATGAAGCCGCTGCTCTACAAGATCACCGGCGTGTGGGGCAACCACGAAGGCTCGATGCTGCTGTGGGTGTCGATCCTGGCGCTGTTCGGCGCCATGGTCGCGGCCTTCGGCAACAACCTGCCGCTGTCCTTGCGCGCCCGCGTGCTCGCGGTCCAGGCCTGGGTGGCGACCGCGTTCTATCTCTTCATCCTGACCACATCGAATCCGTTCGCGCGGCTCGCCAACCCGCCGATCGAGGGCCGCGATCTCAATCCGGTGCTGCAGGACATCGGCCTCGCCGTGCATCCGCCGATGCTCTATCTCGGCTATGTCGGCTTCTCGATCTCGTTCTCGTTCGCAATCGCAGCCCTGCTCGAAGGCCGTATCGATGCCGCCTGGGCGCGCTGGGTGCGGCCGTGGACCCTGATGGCCTGGATCTTCCTGACGCTCGGCATCGCCATGGGTTCGTACTGGGCCTATTACGAGCTCGGCTGGGGCGGCTGGTGGTTCTGGGACCCGGTCGAGAACGCCTCGCTGATGCCCTGGCTCGCCGGCACCGCGCTGTTGCACTCCGCTGTCGTCATGGAGAAGCGCAACGCGCTCAAGGTCTGGACCATCCTGCTGTCGATCCTGACCTTCTCGCTGTCCCTGCTCGGCACCTTCCTGGTGCGCTCCGGCGTCATCACCTCGGTGCACGCCTTCGCCAGCGATCCGACGCGCGGCGTGTTCATCCTCGGCATCCTCGTGCTGTTCATCGGCGGCAGCCTGACGCTGTTCGCCGGCCGCGCCACCGCGCTGAAGCAGGGCGGCCTGTTCGCGCCGATCTCGCGCGAGGGCGCGCTGGTCTTGAACAATCTGCTGCTCACCGTGTCCTGCGCCACCGTGCTGTTCGGCACGCTGTACCCGGTGATCATGGAGGCGCTCGACTTCAAGCTCTCGGTCGGCGCGCCGTTCTACAACATCACCTTCGGCCCCTTGTTCGCGCTGTTGCTGCTGATGGTGCCGTTCGGCCCGATGCTGGCGTGGAAGCGCGGCGACCTCGTCGCGGCGACCCAACGGCTGCTCGCGGCCGGCGTCGTGGCGCTGGTGGCGATCGCGATCGTCTGGGCCTGGGCGCGCGGCGGCAGCGCGCTGGCGCCGCTCGGCATCGGTCTCGGCGTGTTCGTCATCACCGGCTCGGTCGTCGATCTGGTCGAGCGCAGCGGCGTGGCCCGCGTGCCGTTCAGGACCGCGCTGCACCGGACGGCCGGCCTGCCGCGCTCGGTGTGGGGCACGGCGTTCGCGCATGCCGGCCTCGGCATAGCGCTGCTCGGCATCGTCTGCGAGACCACCTGGAACAGCGAGCTGATCAGTACGCTGCGTCCGGGCGACGTCCGCAATCTCGCCGGCTACCAGATCAAGTTCGACGGCATGAGCCAGCGCCAGGGCCCGAATTTCAGCGAGGTCGTCAGCACCTTCGTCATCAGCGAGGACGGCAGGCAGCTCAGCGTCCTGACGCCGAGCAAGCGCAGCTTCGCCACCCGCGGCATGTCGACGACGGAAGCCGCCCTGATGACGCGCGGCGTCAGCCAGCTCTACGTCTCGCTCGGCGATGCCACCGCCGACGGCGGGCTGGCCGTGCGCATCTATCACAAGCCGCTGGTGCTCTTGATCTGGTTCGGTCCGGTGCTGATGGCGTTCGGCGGCCTGCTGTCGCTGTCCGACCGGCGCCTGCGCGTCGGCGCGCCGCGGCCGGCGCGTGCCGCGCGCGCGCTGCAGCCGGCGGAGTAGGGCGGATGCGACGCAGTCTTGGCTTCCTCGCGCTCGCGCTGCTGCTGTTGAGCTCGCCGGTGGCGCATGCGGTGCAGCCCGACGAGGTCATGTCGGACACCGCCAAGGAGCAGCGCGCCCGCGCGCTGTCGCGCGAGCTGCGCTGCATGGTCTGCCAGAACCAGTCGATCGACGATTCCGACGCGCCGCTGGCGCGCGACCTGCGCCTGCTGGTGCGCGAGCGTCTCGCCGCCGGTGATAGTGATAATCAAGTGCTCGACTTCCTGGTCGCGCGCTACGGCCAGTTCGTGCTGCTGAAGCCGCGGTTCGAGCGCCAGACCCTCCTGCTGTGGCTGCTGCCGCCGGTGCTGCTGCTCGGCGGTGGCCTGGCGCTGTGGTGGCAGGTCCGCCGCCGCGGCCAGCGCGGCGCGGAGGCCACGCCGAAGCTGACGGCCGAGGAGGAGGCGCGGCTCGCCGCGCTGATGGCCGCCGAGAAGCCGCCGGCGACGTGATGATCCGCTAACGCCACGATCCCCTGCCAGTTAGTTACTCCGTCATGCCCGGGCTTGACCCGGGCATCCACGTGGATCCCAGAGTGCCGGACGACGTGGATGGCCGGGTCAAGCCCGGCCATGACGACGGAGAGAGGCGGGCTGAAAGCGCGCGTGGTGCGAAGGCCGGCTGTCGCGAGTAAGAAGCGTGCGCAGCAAATGAGAACGCGCCGTCGATCCGCAAAACCCCCGTGCTTTCCCGTGCTCCGCACCTACCCGCGCTTTCAGCTTATTTTACCTTTGTCTGGAAGTGTGCGTTGACATTCCGTCTGACGTACCCGGGCAAAGCCGATGTTCTCCAACAGCAATCTGACGATCCGCTTCCTCGTGGGAGGCGTCGTCGCCTCTCTCCTCATGCTGTTGGCGATCGGCGGCGGCACCGGCTTCATCGCGGTGCTCTATCTCAACAACCAGATCACCAGCCTGTCGTCGGACTTCGCCAATCTCAGCGGCCCGGCGCGTGATCATGCGATGCTGATCTATCACCAGGCGCAGTCGGCGTTCTCCTACTTCCTGATGGCCTGCGCGGCCATCGCGGTGTTCGCCAGCGCCGTCTGCCTGATGACCTATGCCGCCGTGCAGAACGGCATCCTGCGCCCGCTCGCCGCGATGGTCTCGGCCATGCGCGACGTCGCCGACCAGAAATACGACACGCGCATTCCCGGCCTCGGCCTCAGCAACGAGATCGGCCAGCTCGCCGGCGCGCTCGAGGTGTTCAAGACCAACGGCATCGAGCGCCAGCGCCTCACCGCGCGCGAATTGCAGGAGGCGCAGCGCCAGGGCGAGCGCTCGCGCTTTCTCGACGGCCGCATCCATTCCTTCAACGACCTCGTCGCCAGCGTCGTCAGCAGCGTGGCGTCCTCGGCCATCCGGCTGAAGAGCAATGCCGAGACCCTGTCGCGCGCCGCCAACGATACCTCGGCCAAGGCCAATGCGGTCGAGGCCGCCGCCAACCACGCCAATCGCAGCGTCCAGACCGTGGCCGGCTCGACCGAGGAGATGACGAGCTCGATCGGCACCATCAGCCGCCGCGTCTCCGACGCCACCCAGCGCGCCGAGGGCGCGGCCTCGCAGGCCGAGAAGAGCAAGAACACCATCCACGCGCTGTCGGACGCCGCCGAGAAGATCGGGGCCGTGGTCCAGCTCGTGCAGGCGATCGCCTCGCAGACCAATTTGCTGGCGCTGAACGCCACCATCGAGGCCGCCCGCGCCGGCGAGGCCGGCCGGAGCTTTTCGGTCGTCGCCTCGGAGGTGAAGAACCTCGCCAACCAGACCAGCAAGGCGACCGACGAGATCTCGGCCCACGTCGCCAGCATCCAGGGCATCACCGCCGAGACCCGCGGCGCCATCGACGGCATCTCGACCACGCTCAGCGAGATCAGCGCCATCATGTCCGGCATCGAGGTCGACACCTCGCAGCAGCGCAACGCCACCCAGGACATCTCCCGGAGCGTCCAGGAAGCCGCCCGCGGCACCCTCGACGTCTCCAACCACATCGCCCAGATCAGCTCCACCTCCGCCGAAACCGGCCGCCTCGCCTCTGAGGCCCGCGACGCCGCCGGCGAGCTGTCGCAACAGGCCGAGACGCTGAAGCGCGAGGTGGATGCGTTCATCGTGAGCGTGAAGGCAAGCTGATCGGGCGGCTAGCGCCGCACGACAACAGCCAGCCATCATCTCCGCCGTCATTCCGGGGCATTCGCGGCACGCGAATGAGCCCGGAATCCATAACCACGAGCGGTTGTGGTGGCGACGGGCCGTTTCGGCGTATTGCTCCACCAACTGCGAGTCGTGGCTATGGATTCCGGGCTCGCGCTCACGCGCGCCCCGGAATGACGGCGGAGAGAGCGTCGTCCCCGCCATCACGCGAAGCCGTCACCCAGTCCTCCGCTGTCGTCCCTGCGAACGCAGGGACCCATAGCCACAGGGAGATGCTGTTGTGCGGGATGTCGGACCAGTCTTGTTTCACGACAACCGCCGCGGAGTATGGGTCCCTGCGTTCGCAGGGACGACATCGGAGTTGGTGGAGGCCGCTCGCGTCACACCGGCAGCTGCGAGCCGCGGCCGTCTAACCCGCTATTAGTAAATATCCCCCATCGTGCATACAGCATAGCTGTGAGTCGCCAGCCAGGCGGCCGATGCTGCGGGGCAGGCGCGTGGCGACGTCAGTTCGCCCGCCTGCCGCTCTTGGGGGAGCGGACGAGGACATGATGAGCTTGAAGATCAGGGGGCGTCTCTACGCCGGCTTTGCGGCGCTCATCGTCGCCGGTGCCGTGATGGCGGCCGTGGCGGTGTGGAACCTGTGGGCCGTGCGCGACCAGGTCGCGAGCATGTCGGCGCTGTCGGACGCGACCGCGCGCATCCTGCAGATCTCCAACCATTTGCAGGCGATCCAGCGCGCCAACCTGCGCTACATCCACGACGCCAACGAGCCGGCGCTCAAGGAGGCCGCCGAGCGCGAGGCGGCGGCGACCGCGCTGCTGCAGGCGGCCACCGCCGGTTGGCTGTCGGCGGAGCAGCGCAAGCTCTATGGCGATCTCACCGGCGAGATCGCGCAGATGAAGACCCAGCGCGATCAGTTGCAGGATGCGGTCAAGCAGATGAAGACCGGCCGCGCCGCGCTGCTGCCGGGCGGCGAGGACCTCGCCGCCAAGGCCGCCAAGCTGTCGATCGCCGCGCGCATCAGCAAGGAGCCGGAGGTCATGACCGCGGTCGCGGACATCGACGCCCGCCTGCAGCTCGTCCGCATCGCGACCTGGCGCTTCCTGGCGCTGCGCGACACCAAGTCCGCCTCCGCCTTCCGCGCCGGCGTCGACAATGTCGAGCAGCGGCTCGCCACGCTGGAGGGCGCGTCGCCGCCGGCGGGCGTGCTGGCCGCGATCGCGCCGGTGAGGGCCTCGCTGGAGCTGAACAAGACCGCGTTCGAGGCCACCGCCGCCGCCGCGCTGAAGTCCGAGGACATCTACGCCACCGCGATCGAGCCGCTGATCGCCCGGAGCATCGACACGCTCAAGGCCGCCGAGGCCGGCGTGAATGCCGACTATCACGCTTCTCGCGCGCGCGCCGAGGGCGCCATCGACAGCACCATCTCGCTGCAGATGCTGGTCGGCGCCGCCGCCATCCTGTTCGGCTGCCTCGTCGCGGTCCTGATCGCGCGCAGCATCGTCGGCCCGCTGGCGTCGATGACGCGGGCGATGGGGCGGCTCGCGAGCGGCGACGTCGCCGTCGAAATTCCCGGCCGCGGCGCCAGCGACGAGATCGGCGCCATGGCGACGGCGATCCAGGTGTTCAAGGACAACATGGCCGAGACCGAGCGGCTGCGCGCCGAGCATGCGGACGCCGAGGCGCGCCGCGAGCACGAGCGCCGGGACGACATGGCGAAGCTCGCCCGCCAGTTCGAGCAGGCGGTCGGCGAGATCGTCGATGCGGTGTCGCACGCCTCTAGCGAGCTCGAAGCCTCTGCCGGGACGCTGACCAGCACGGCCGCGCGCGGCCAGGACCTGTCGGCCGACGTCGCCGCCGCCTCGCAGGAGGCCTCGTCCAACGTGCAGACGGTGGCCTCCGCCGCCGAGCAGCTGTCGTCCTCGGTCAGCGAGATCTCCCGCCAAGTGCAGGAATCCGCGCGCATCGCCAGCGAGGCCGTGGCGCAGGCCAACCGCACCAATGAGCGCGTCGGCACCCTGTCGAAGGCCGCGACCCGCATCGGCGACGTGCTCGAGCTGATCAGTAGCATCGCCGGCCAGACCAATTTGCTGGCGCTCAACGCCACCATCGAGGCGGCGCGCGCGGGCGAAGCCGGCCGCGGCTTCGCGGTCGTCGCGGCCGAAGTCAAGGCGCTGGCCGAGCAGACCGCCAAGGCCACCGGCGAGATCGCCCAGCAGGTCTCCGGCATCCAGGCCGCCACCGCGGAGTCGGTCGGCTCGATCAAGGAGATCGGCAGCACCATCGGCCGCCTGTCGGAGATCGCAGCGGCCGTCTCCGCCGCCGTCGAAGAGCAGGGCGCCGCGACGCAAGAAATCTCCCGCAACGTCCAGCACGCCGCCAACGGCACCCAGCGCGTCTCCCGCAACATCGACGACGTGCAGCGGGGAGCGTCGGAGACGGGGTCTGCGTCGTCGCAGGTGCTGTCGGCGGCACGGTCGCTGTCGGCGGAGAGCGGGCGGCTGAAGCGCGAGGTGAGCAGGTTCCTTGGGTCGTTGCAGGTGGCGTGATGGGAGCACGGTGTGTAGCTCCGGCGTCGGACGAGTAGGGCGGATTAGCGCAGCGTAATCCGCCATCGCCACCCGACCACTAACGCGGCGGCTTACGTCTTCGGCTAAGCCGCCCTTCGGATCGTCGATGGGCGAGCCGTCACCAAGCGCTCCGCTGTCGTCCCGGACAAGCGTGCGCAGCACGCGCCGATCCGGGACCCATAACCACAGGAAGATGTCGTTGGCGAGATGTGGGACCAGTCGTTCTAAGCAAGGACCGCCGCGGATTATGGGTCCCCGCGTTCGCGGGGACGACGGTGGAGTTTGTGGCGGCTGCTCGCGTCACACCTGCGGCTGAAAATACATGGCGCGATCCGGGAACACACGAGCTTCAGAGATAAACCTTGGTGTCGCAACGTTCGTCCGGCTGTGCTTGCTCCTGATCATGCTGGCCAAGCCGATCGGAGAAGCGACAAAATAAACCGGACGTCGATGAAGTAAACGTGCTGATTTCCACCGCGTATCATTATTCCAGCAAGTCCTACGAAGTAGGAATTCCTGTCTCGTGCGATATGATAGATGGGGCCGCCACTCAAGCCGTCTTGAGAAAAAGGCGTCTTGCCTGTGATCTTTATACGATGCACATGCCGGGCATGGCTCGCTCCGATGTAGTTTCCGGTGGTGACTACCTGTTTTAGATGTACATGCGGGATCTCGTAGTCAACGCTTCGGTACTCCGTAGGATAACCAAACAGGTAGAATTGAGTGTCGGAATTTCCGTTCCACGCATCGCTCTCCTGGATTGGAAAGAATGCCGATTCAAGATTTGGAGATTGATAGTTTTCAGGCACGAACTCCATTGCCTGTAGATCGTTGAAATCTTCGTCAATACTGCTGCTATCGGTGCTTACGAAAAGAAGGCGCGATCCCGACACAAGTATCTTTCCGTCCTCGATTGGGATCGTGACATCATCAGGTGCGTAATCTTTCGTTTGGTGGCGACACCATAAAAGAAAGTACTTGTCGTGCCATCGAACTGCCGTTGCGGAGCCTAGAAAACAATATGGGAACTGCTCGTGGCCAGTGAGACAGAAAGTTTGCTTGGTGTACCTCGCCAGCACCGTTTCAGTGTTGCGAGCAGGCACCCATAGTCTTCCCACACGTACAGCAGAAGCTCCGACCCATAATGTGAGATTGCGTATCACTGTTGGGGCGCTCGCTTCGCGGCGTCGTCAAGCTGATTGGAGATGCCTGACAGCAATGCAATGACTGGCGAATTGAATCGCAAGCTAGAGTATCAGAGTTCATTCGGAGCGGGGTGTTGCCTGAAGTTGCAATCCCGAAAATTTATAGGGATTACGGCTGATCGTTTCCCGAATTTCGTTGCGGCCCTTCCTATTAGCCAAATCGTGGGGTCGTAAAATGGGTGGCTTTATTCCGAAAATCAAAAATCCTCTTGCGTTCTCCCCCAAATCACCCGTATCTTCCACCGCGTTCCGTACCGCTGAGGGAGCGTATCGCGATCGTCACGGACGCGGGTTGCGGAATGCGATGGACGCGGGCTGCCGCAGCGGGGCTTTGGCCTCGCCGACGAACGGCGGATCACGGATGTGAAATCGTGTGGTCCTGGTCGCCCGATGCTGCGGCCAAGCCGGTGGTGATGATCCGCCGGTGACGGGGGCAAGACAGCCGGTCCCCGGGGAGATCACGTATAACCGTTAACACCATCGCACAGGGAGGGCCGGGCGTGTTCGGCCAGACCTGTGGTACCTGCCGCCTGCATTTTTTTCCGCAGGCGGGCCACGGGCGCGGCCAGCGCCCGGCCTTCCCTGTGCCCTCGATGCGAGGGTGCGAGTTTGAAGGGCATGACTCGGGCGCGGGATGCGTCGCGAGGATGTGGAGGCTCGACGCGCGGTTAGTTTTCTCCACATGCTGTTTGATAGTGGGGATCAGGATAGTTGCTCCGGGCGTCATTGCGAGCGCACCGGACGGGTAGGCGGATGAGCGCAAGCGTCATCCGCCGGGGGCTGGCTCAGGTGCGGGCGGATGTGCGGCGGCTGGATCGGGGCTGTTGGAAAGGCGGCGGGTTACGCCTGCGGCCAACCCGCCCTACGGGGGTTACGACTTTGGTCGGACCGGCCAAAATGATGGCCGCTACGGGGCGGCCGGGACGTGGGCAAGCCCCTGGTCTCGCAAGGCTTTTCCGCCTCGCTCCACCATCTGCGCCATTCCGCCGCAGTGTTCGTGTCCATCCATTACAGAAGTTTAACGCCGCAGCCAGCACGCCGTAAGGCGGCAGCCCCCATCTTCACTGGCGAACGGGGCGCACAGCCCGGGACCCAAGTTTTAGACCTTGACCAAAATCGCTTGCGGAGAAAACCGTATGACTGACCGTCCGACCGACCTGTCCTCCCTTCCGTCCTATCGCCAGCCCCGGCGCGGGCTGTTCTCGGCGCGCAAGTTCGCGCTGATGGCCTCCGTCGTCGCGGGCCTCGGCGTCGCCGCCTATGGCCTGTCGCCGCAGGGGGCGCCGCTCGACCTGTTCTCGACCTCGGCCCATGCGCAGGTCGCCAACGAGGTCAGCAAGGTCGCGCGCCCGGTCGGCTTTGCCGACATCGTGGAGCGGGTGAAGCCGTCGGTGATTTCGGTCAAGGTCAACATCGCCGAGAAGGTCGCCAAGGACGACAGCGACGACGATACGCCGTTCCAGCCGGGCTCGCCGATGGAGCGCTTCTTCCGCCGCTTCGGCGGTGAGAACGGCATTCCCGGCATGCCGGGTCGCGGCGGCCGCGGTGGCGGTCGCGCCGTGACCGGGCAGGGCTCCGGCTTCTTCATCTCCGCCGACGGCTATGCCGTGACCAACAACCACGTGGTCGACGGCGCCAACAAGGTCGAGGTGACGACCGACGACGGCAAGACCTACAGCGCCAAGGTGATCGGCACCGACCCGCGCACGGATCTGGCGCTGATCAAGGTCGAGGGCAGCACGAACTTCCCGTTCGCCAAGCTCGCCGACGGCAAGCCGCGGATCGGCGACTGGGTGCTGGCGGTCGGCAACCCGTTCGGCCTCGGCGGCACGGTGACGGCCGGCATCGTCTCGGCGGTGGGCCGCGACATCGGCAACGGCCCGTATGACGATTTCATCCAGATCGACGCGCCCGTGAACAAGGGCAATTCCGGCGGTCCGGCGTTCGATGTCGACGGCAATGTCGTCGGCGTCAACACCGCGATCTACTCGCCCTCCGGCGGCAGCGTCGGCATCGCGTTCTCGATCCCCGCCTCGACGGTGAAGAGCGTGGTGGCGCAGCTCAAGGACAACGGCTCGGTCAGCCGCGGCTGGATCGGCGTGCAGATCCAACCGGTGACGCAGGACATCGCCGACAGCCTCGGCATGAAGAAGGCCGAGGGCGCGCTGGTCGCCGAGCCCCAGGCCAACGGCCCGGCGGCGAAGGCGGGCATCCAGTCCGGCGACGTCATCACCGCGGTCAACGGCGAGCCGGTGAAGGACGCGCGTGAGCTCGCCCGCACCATCGGCGGCATCGCGCCGGGCGCCTCGGTCAAGCTCAACGTCCTGCACAAGGGCGAGGACAAGACCATCAACCTGACGCTCGGCAAGCTGCCGAACACGATCGAGGCCAAGGCCGACACCGGCGGCGACAATGCGAGCCCGACCCGCGGCGCCGACGTGCCGAAGCTCGGCATGACCGTGGCGCCCGCGTCGAGCGTCGCCGGCGCCGGCAAGGACGGCGTCGTCGTCACCGAGGTCGATCCGAAGAGCGCGGCCGCCGATCGCGGCTTCAAGGAAGGCGACGTCATCCTGGAGGTCGCGGGCAAGTCGGTGACCTCGGCCGGTGACGTGCGCGAAGCGATCAACGCCGCCAAGGCCGACAACAAGAACAGCGTGCTGATGCGTGTGAAGAGCGGCGGGCAGTCGCGCTTCGTCGCGGTGCCGCTGGCCAAGGGCTGAGCGAGGGCCAAGGCCCTTACGAGATAAGGCCCTTACGAGATGGGAGACCGCCGGCATGTGCCCCCGCGCCGGTGGCTCTTCCTGGGGGCGGGCTTAAAGTTCCGCTCCCGCAAACCTTCCGTTGGACAACGCCCCCCCTCCGTCGGAAGGAACTCGGGCGGTGAGGTCCCCCAGCCTCACCGCCCACTTTGCTGCCGATCAACCCCGGGCCCATGCCGCCTTGCACGGAAACGGCGGCCGGTCCATGTAGATGGACATCGAACCGTGACCGCCGCCCCCGTTTCCGCAATGCGCCTCCTGATCATCGAAGACGACCGCGAGTCCGCCGACTATCTGGTCAAGGCGTTCCGCGAGGTCGGACATGTCGCAGACCTCGCCAGCGACGGCGAGGAGGGGCTCGCCATGGCCGACAGCGGGGATTACGACGTGCTGGTGGTCGACCGCATGCTGCCCAAGCGCGACGGCCTGTCGCTGATCGGCGCGCTGCGCGACAAGGGCAACCGGACGCCCGTGCTCATTCTGTCGGCGCTCGGCCAGGTCGATGACCGCATCAAGGGCCTGCGCGCCGGCGGCGACGATTATCTGCCGAAGCCCTATGCCTTCGCCGAGCTGCTCGCCCGCGTCGAGGTGCTGTCGCGCCGCCACGGCGGCCCGGCCGAGGAGACCACCTACAAGGTCGGCGATCTCGAGCTCGATCGCCTGTCGCACCGGGTCGCGCGTGGCAAGGATGAGCTGACGCTGCAGCCGCGCGAGTTCCGCCTGCTCGAATATCTCATGAAGCATGCCGGGCAGGTGGTGACGCGCACGATGCTGCTGGAGAACGTCTGGGACTATCATTTCGATCCGCAGACCAACGTGATCGACGTCCACATCTCGCGGCTGCGCTCCAAGATCGACAAGGGGTTCGACCGCCCGCTGCTCCACACCATCCGCGGCGCGGGGTACATGATCCGTGACGGCCTTCGGTAAGCTGATCCGCACCACGGCGTTCCGGCTGACGCTGGTCTATCTGCTGTTGTTTGCGCTGTTCGCCGCCTCGCTGCTCGGTTATTTCGCCTGGAACACCCGCCGGCTCATCACCGAGCAGATCTCGACCACGGTCACCTCCGAGATCAGCGAGATGACCGACATCTTCGCCCGCTGGGGCCTGCGCGGAATCGTCGGCGCGATCGAGAGCCGCGCGCTGCGGCCGGGCGCCAATCTCTATCTCATCACCACGCCGACCGGGCAGGCGATCGCCGGCAATGTCGGCTCGCTGGCGCCGGGCGTGATGGGCTCGTCCGGCTGGTCGGAGACGTTCTACCGGCGGCTCGACGACAGCACCGAGCACAGCCATCGCGCGCTGGTGTATGTCACGCAGCTCTCCAGCGGTTTTCGGCTTTTGATCGGCCGCGATCTCGAGGAGCGCCGCCGCCTGTTCGGCATCGTCGCCAAGGCGGCGCAATGGTCGGTACTGGTGGTGGTGGTGCTCGGCATCGGCGGCGGCATCTTTGTCGCGCGGCGCGTGCTGCACCGGATCGATGCCATGACCGGCACGACGCGGCGGATCATGGATGGCGATCTCTCCGGCCGTCTGCCGGTCGGGCGCAGCGGCGACGAGCTCGATCGCCTGGCGGAAAATCTCAACGCGATGCTGGAGCGCATCGAGGCGCTGATGACCGGCCTCAAGGAGGTCTCCGACAACATCGCGCATGATCTCAAGACGCCGCTGACGCGGTTGCGCAACCGCGCCGAGGAGGCGCTGGCGAAGTCGCGCTCCGAGGACGAATATCGCGCGGCGCTGGAGCGCACGATCGAGGAATCCGACGGCCTGATCCGCACGTTCAACGCGCTCTTGATGATCGCGCGGGCGGAGTCCGGGCAGGCGCGCGGCGACATGGTCGAGTTCGATGCGGCCGAGGTCGCCGGCGGCATCCACGAATTGTACGAGCCGCTGGCCGAGGACAATGAGATGACCTTGCGGGTCAAGGCCGCGGCCGCGCCGGTGCATGGCAATCGCGAGCTGATCAGCCAGGCGCTCGCCAATCTCGTCGAGAACGCGATCAAATACGGCAAGCCGGCGGCGCTGCCGCTCGATGCCGCCGCCGCCGCTGATAGCCGCGAAATCCTGATCGAGGCGCGGCGCGAGGGCGGACAGGTGCTGCTCAGCGTGACCGATCATGGCGAGGGCATTCCCGAGGCCGAGCGCAAGCGCGCCGTCGAGCGTTTCGTGCGGCTGGAGGCGAGCCGCACTTTGCCCGGTTCCGGCCTCGGTCTCAGCTTGGCGTCCGCCGTCGCGACCCTGCATGGCGGCGAGCTCCGGCTCGCCGATGCCAGGCCGGGGCTGATCGCGACGCTGGTGCTGCCGGCTGGTGCCGGCGTGCCCGCGAAGCTTGCGGCGCCGGCGCAGGATGTGCCACAGAAGGCCGCATGATCTCATCCGCGCCGGGAAACGCGGACGGGCAGATGCTGGCCGAACGTTTCGTTGCCGGCCCACATGTCCGTGCGCCCGACAAAGCCGAACAGCGCCTCCACGAGTGGCTCGCCGAGCTCGAGCCGTCCTTGGCCGCCTCGCTCCACCAGCTGCTCGCCGACGGCTGGCCGCGAACCATCCTGCTCGGGATTGCCGAGTGCTCGCCCTATCTGTTCGATCTCGTCCGCGCCGACGGCCATCGCCTGGACCGTCTCTTGCGCAGCGAGCCGCAGGCGCATCTCGCCGAGCGGATCGCCCGCACCGGGCGCGAGGTGTTTGCCGCTTCCAGCGAAGCCGAGGTGATGAGCCTGCTGCGGCGGCTGAAATCCGAGGCGGCGCTCTTGATCGCGCTGTGCGACATCGGCGGCGTCTGGCCGGTTATGCAGGTGACGGCGGGGCTGACCGACGTCGCGGTGTCCTCGGTGCAGATGGCGCTGCGGTATCTGCTGCGCCTGGAGACGGTGCGCGGCCGGCTCGCGCCCGTCGATGCCGACGATCCGGAGCAGGGCAGCGGCCTGTTCGTGCTCGCGATGGGCAAGATGGGGGCGGGCGAGCTCAACTATTCGAGCGACATCGACCTGATCGTGTTCTTCGATCCCGAGATCAACTCGCTGGCGCGCGACATCGAGCCGCAGCCGTTCTTCGTCCGCGTGACGCAAGCGATGGCGCGGCTGCTGCAGAGCCGCACCGCGGACGGCTATGTGTTCCGCGTCGATCTCCGGCTGCGGCCGGATCCGGCCTCGACGCAGGTGGCGATGTCGACCGAGGCAGCGCTGCATTACTACGAGCGCGAGGGCCGCACCTGGGAACGCGCCGCGATGATCAAGGCGCGGGTCTGTGCCGGCGACGTCGTCGCGGGCGAGGCGATGCTGGCGGAGCTGTCGCCGTTCGTATGGCGCAAGCATCTCGACTTCCAGGCGCTGACCGACGTCCACGACATGAAGCGGCAGATGCAGGTCTATCGCGGCCACAGCGAGATCGCGGTCGAAGGCCACAACGTCAAGGTCGGGCGCGGCGGCATCCGCGAGATCGAGTTCTTTGCCCAGACTCAGCAGTTGATCGCCGGCGGCCGTCATCCCGAGCTGCGCGTCCGTCCGACTTTGCAGGCGCTCGACGTGCTCACCGCCAGCAAGTGGATCACGGAGCAGGCGCGCGACGAGCTCACCACGGCTTATGAGTTCCTGCGCAGGGTCGAGCACCGGCTGCAGATGATGGCGGACGAGCAGATCCACAGCCTGCCCGACGATGTCGAGGGCGTGAGCCGCTTCGCATGCTTCTTCGGCTACGACAGCCGCGAGCGGTTCGCGACCGATCTGCTGTTCCATCTCGACGTCGTGCAGGGACATTACGCCAGGCTGTTCGAGGGCGATCCCACCGGCACCGTCAGCCTGCCGGCGGTGAACTACGGCGCCGGTCCCGACGAGCCGCGCCTGATGGAGCATCTTGCCGGATTGGGCTTCCGCGATCCGGTGATGGTCGCCAAGACCCTGCAGCAATGGCTGGCGGGCGAGTACCGCGTGTTCCGCACGGATGCGACGCGCACCGCGTTCACCGATTTCCTGCCCGCGCTGATCGATGGCCTCGCGCATGCCGACGAGCCGGATCGCGCCGTCGTGGCCTTCGACCGCTTCCTGCAGGCGCTGCAACTCGGCGGCCGCCTGATCACCCTGCTCGGGCAGAACCGCGATCTCGTGGCGCTCGTCGCGCTCGTGCTCGGGGCGGCGCCCCGGCTCGGCGACATGCTGGCGCGGCAGCCGCGGCTGATGGACGGCCTGATCGATCCGCGCTTCTTCGGCGCGATCCCCGACCGGCGCGAATTGTCAGAGCGGCTGGCGTCGACGCTAAAGGATGCCGGGACCTATGAGGAGTTTCTCGATCGTCTCAGGCTGTTCGGCCAGGAGAGCCTGTTCCTAATCGGCACGCGCATCCTCTCCGGCACGGTGTCGGCGCAGCAGGCCGGCACCGCCTTCGCCGACGTCGCCGAGGGCATCGTGCACACCGTGCATGATCTCGTGACGGAGCGCTTCGCCGCCCAGCACGGCCGCATCAAGGGCCAGGAGACCGCGATCGTCGCGATGGGGCGGCTCGGCGCGCGCGAAATGACGGCTTCGTCCGATCTCGACCTGATCCTGCTCTACGACTTCGACGGCGATGCGCCGGATTCCGACGGCGAGCGCTCGCTGCAGGGCGCGCACTACTTCGCGCGCTTCACCCAGCGGCTGATCTCGGCCTTCACCTCGCGCACCAATTACGGCGTGCTCTACGATATCGACATGCGGCTGCGGCCGTCGGGCCGCGCCGGCCCGCTGGCCTCGCACATCGACTCCTTTGCGCATTACCAGGAGCAGGAGGCGTGGACCTGGGAGCACATGGCGCTGACGCGGGCACGGGTGATCTCGGCGTCGCCGGCGTTTCGGGCCCGGATTGAGGAGATCATCCAGGCCGCGCTGCAGCGTCCGCGCGACAGGAGCGCGATCGCGCGCGACGTCGCCGACATGCGCCGCGCGATCGCGGCCGAGAAGGGCGAGGCCGATCTGTGGGACCTCAAGCACGCCGCCGGCGGCATGGTCGACATCGACTTCGTCGCGCAATATCTGCAGCTCGTCCATGCCGCGACGACGCCGGAGATTCTCGATGTCAGCACGCTTGCGGTGCTCGACAATGCCGAGCGGCTCGGCGTGCTGCCGCGCGCTGAAGCCGTGATCCTGCGTCAGGCCGCGCGGCTGTATCACGATCTGACGCAGATCGTGCGGCTGTGCGTCAGCGACAAGTTCAAGCCGGATCAGGCCGGCGAGGACCTGCTGCGGGTGATGGCCCGGGCGGGCGACGCGCCGGATTTCTCGGCGCTCGAGGCGCGGCTGCGCGAAACGCAGACCGAAGTGCGGCGCGTGTTCACCGCACTCGTGGAGGGATGACCCGACCAGCCGCGCGGTAGGACGGCCGGCCGCCTATGCCTTTTCCTTGGCGACCGCGGCATCTTTCAGCCGGCCGATCGCTTCCTTCACCGCCGGGTCGAGGCCCGCGCCGCCGGCGTCGTGGTGCGCATAGATCGTCTTGAGCATGCGCGGATCCCAGAACTTCTTGATGTGCTCGGCGACGCCGGCGACCTCCTTCTCCTGCCCCTGGCTCTGGAAGAACTTGCCGATCTGGTTGGCCATGTAGACGAGGCGCTCGGAGGGGTTATGCGACATGGGTGTTGTCCGTCTGTGTTGATCGCGCGCCGGTCTCGGCGCTCGCGACGATCCGTTCGGGATGGGTGAAGATTTCGAAGCCGTCGTTGCGGGCCACCGCAATCAGCGTGATGCCGGCGGCCTCGGCCATGCGAATGGCGAGCGCGGTCGGGGCGGAGACCGCGACCATGATGGGTGCGCCCATGGCAGCAGCCTTCTGCACCAGTTCGACCGAGACGCGGCTCGTCAGGATCACGATGCCCTCGCTCGCCGCACAGCGCGTTTGCGCGAGGTGGCCAGCGAGCTTGTCGAGCGCGTTGTGGCGGCCGACATCCTCGCGCAAGCCGACGATGCCGCGCGCGGGAGTCCAGAACGCCGCGGCATGCACCGCGCGGGTCTCGTGATTGAGCTTCTGCAGCGGCTCGATGGCCTCAAGCGCCGCCATGACGTCGCGCGGAGCGAAACGCCGGCCGTCCGGGACATGCGCCGCCGGCCGCACCGCTTCGCTGATCGAATCGATGCCGCACAGGCCGCAGCCGGTGGGGCCGGCGATGTTGCGGCGGCGCTCGGCCAAGCGTTCGGCCTGCGCGTCGGGCAGCCACATCCTGAGCTCGATGCCGTCATCCAGCTCGACGACGTCGAGCGAGATGATGTCGTCGCGGCTCGTGACGAGACCTTCGTTCAGGCTGAAGCCGATGGCGAAGTCGCGGAGGTCTTGCGGCGTCGCCATCATGACGGCCTGGGTGCCGCCATTGTAGGTCAGTGCGACCGCGGTCTCCTCCGGCACGCGGCGGTGGCCCTCGGTGAGGGCTCCGTCGCGCCAGACCAGACGATCCGCGATGCGCACTGCATCGGTCATGCTACTCCGCTGCCTCCACGACCGGGGCGATGCGGCGCGAGTTGCGGGCCTGCTCGTCATAGGCTTTCTGCCAGTCCGACGGTCCGTTGGACTGCGACACCTGCACTGCCGTGACCTTGTACTCCGGACAGTTGGTGGCCCAGTCCGAATAGTCCGTGGTGATGACGTTGGCCTGGGTCAGCGGATGGTGGAAGGTGGTGTAGACCACGCCGGGGGCGACGCGCTCGGAGATCAGCGCGTGCAGCGTGGTCTCGCCGGCGCGGCTGGTCAGCCGCACCCAGTCGCCGTCGCGGATGCCGCGCTGCTCGGCATCGTGCGGATGGATCTCCAGCACGTCCTCGCCATGCCACACCACGTTCTCGGTGCGCCGCGTCTGGGCGCCGACATTGTACTGCGACAGGATGCGCCCCGTGGTGAGCAGGAGCGGGAAGCGCGGGCCGGTGCGCTCGTCGGTCGCGACATACTCCGTGACCACGAACTTGCCCTTGCCGCGGACGAAGCCGTCGACATGCATGATCGGCGAACCCTCGGGATTCTTCTCGTTGCAGGGCCACTGCACCGATCCCATCTCCTCGAGCTTCTGATAGGAGACGCCGGCGAAGGTCGGCGTCAGCGCCGCGATCTCGTCCATGATCTCGGACGGGTGATTGTACTTCATCTCGAAGCCCATCGCCTTGGCGAGACCGATCGTCACCTCCCAGTCGGCCATGCCGTTGAGCGGGGTCATCACCTTGCGCACCCGCTGGATGCGGCGCTCGGCGTTGGTGAAGGTGCCGTCCTTCTCGAGGAAGGTCGAGCCCGGCAGGAACACGTGGGCGTAGTTGGCGGTCTCGTTCAGGAACAGGTCCTGCACGATGACGCATTCCATCGACGATAGCGCCTGCACCACATGCGTGGTGTTGGGATCCGACTGCAGGATGTCCTCGCCCTGCACGTAGAGGCCCATGAAGGTGCCTTCGATCGCGGAGTCGAACATGTTCGGGATGCGCAGGCCCGGCTCAGGGTTGAGCTTGACGTTCCACATCGCCTCGAACTGGTCGCGCACCGCGTCGCCCGAGATGTGGCGGTAGCCCGGCAGCTCGTGCGGGAACGAGCCCATGTCGCACGAGCCCTGCACGTTGTTCTGGCCGCGCAGCGGGTTCACGCCGACGCCGCGGCGGCCGATATTGCCGGTCGCCATCGCGAGGTTGGCGATCGCGATCACCGTGGTCGAGCCCTGGCTGTGCTCGGTCACGCCGAGGCCGTAGTAGATCGCGCCGTTGCCGCCCTTGGCGTAGAGCCGGGCCGCGCCGCGGATCGCTTCCGGGTCCACGCCGGAAATGCTGGCGATCGCCTCGGGGCTGTTCTTCTCCAGCGCGACGAACTCGGCCCAGTCCTGGAACTCGCTCCAGTCGCAGCGCTCGCGCACGAAGGTCTCGTTGACGAGGCCTTCGGTGACGATCACATGGGCCAGCGCAGTCAGGATCGCGACATTGGTGCCGGGCAGCAGCGGCAGATGATAGTCGGCCTTGACGTGCGCCGACTTCACGAGGTCGATCTTGCGCGGATCGACGACGATCAGCTTGGCGCCCTGGCGCAGCCGCTTCTTCATGCGCGAGCCGAACACCGGATGCGCATCGGTCGGGTTGGCGCCGATCACCATGATGACGTCGCTGTCCTCGACCGAGTCGAAGTCCTGCGTGCCGGCGGAGGTGCCGAAGGTGGTGGCAAGGCCGTAGCCGGTCGGCGAGTGGCAGACGCGGGCGCAGGTGTCGACATTGTTGTTGCCGAAGCCGGCGCGGATCAGCTTCTGCACCAGATAGGTTTCTTCGTTGGTGCAGCGGGACGAGGTGATGCCGCCGATCGAGTCGCGGCCGTATTTGGCCTGGATGCCGCGCAGCTTGTCGGCGGCGAACTTGAAGGCCTCGTCATAGGAGACCTCGCGCCAGGGCTGGTCGATGGTCTCGCGGATCATCGGCTTGAGGATGCGTTCCTTGTGGGTCGCATAGCCATAGGCGAAGCGGCCCTTGACGCAGGAATGGCCGCGATTGGCCTTGCCATCCTTGTACGGCACCATGCGCACGACTTCCTCGCCGCGCATCTCCGCCTTGAAGGCGCAGCCGACGCCGCAATAGGCGCAGGTGGTGACCGCCGAATGCTCCGGCTGGCCGATCTCGATCACGCTCTTCTCGGTCAGGGTCGCAGTCGGGCAGGCCTGTACGCAAGCGCCGCACGACACGCATTCCGAACCGAGGAAGCTCTCGCTCATGCCCGGCGACACCCGGCTGTCGAAGCCGCGGCCGGAGATGGTCAGCGCGAACGTGCCTTGCACTTCCTCGCAGGCGCGGACGCAGCGCGAGCAGACGATGCACTTGGAGGGATCGTAGGTGAAATAGGGGTTCGACTCGTCCTTGGGCAGCCAGGCCGGATTGGCTTCGCCGCAGGCGTCGGCGAACACGTGGTTGTCGCCCTGATAGCCGTAGCGCACGTCGCGCAGGCCGACGGCGCCGGCCATGTCCTGCAGCTCGCAATCGCCATTGGCAGCGCAGGTCAGACAGTCGAGCGGATGGTCGGAGATGTAGAGCTCCATCACGCCCTTGCGCAGCTTCTTCAGCCGCTCGGTCTGGGTGTGAACGACGAGGCCCGCGGCCACCGGCGTGGTGCAGGAGGCCGGGGTGCCGGCGCGGCCTTCGACCTCGACGAGGCAGAGGCGACACGAGCCGAACGCGTCGACCATGTCGGTCGCGCACAGCTTCGGGATCTGCGTTCCGGCCTCCATGGCCGCGCGCATGATCGAGGTGCCCTCGGGAACGGTGATGCTCTGGCCGTCGATGGTGAGCGTGACCATCTTTTCGGACTTGGAGAGCGGTGTGCCGTAATCGGTTTCGTGGATGAGCGACATGGTCGGTGTCCTTGTTCCCGATATCTTATTCCGCAGCCTGCAAGCGCGGCTGCTGGGGGCCGAAATCTTCGCGGAAGTGCTTCAGCGCCGAGAGCACAGGGTAGGGCGTGAAGCCGCCGAGTGCACAGAGCGATCCGAGCTTCATAGTGCCGCAGAGGTCTTCGACCAGGGCGATGTTCTCGGCGACGCGCTCGCCGCGGCGGATCTTGTCGATGGTCTCGGCGCCGCGCGTCGAGCCGATACGGCACGGCGTGCACTTGCCGCAGGATTCGATGGCGCAGAACTCCATCGCGAAGCGGGCCTGCTTCGACATGTCGACGCTGTCGTCGAACACGACGATGCCGCCATGGCCGATCAGGCCGTCCTTGGCGGCGAACGCCTCGTAGTCGAACGGCGTGTCGAACAGGGCGCGGGGGAAGTAGGCGCCGAGCGGGCCTCCGACCTGCACCGCACGGACCGGGCGGCCGGTGAAGGTGCCGCCGCCGATGTCGTCGACCAGCTCGCCCAGCGTGATGCCGAACGCGGTCTCGAACAGGCCGCCGAACTTGACGTTGCCGGCGATCTGGATCGGCATCGTGCCGCGCGAGCGGCCCATGCCGAAATCGGCATAGGCCTTGGCGCCCTCGTCGAGGATGAAGGGGATGGCGGCGAACGACAACAGGTTGTTGACGACGGTCGGCTTGCCGAACAGGCCATGATGGGCGGGCAGCGGCGGCTTGGCGCGGACGATGCCGCGCTTGCCCTCGAGGCTCTCCATCAGCGCGGTCTCTTCGCCGCAGACATAGGCGCCGGCGCCGGTGCGCACCTCCAGCTCGAAATTGTAGTTCGAGCCCGCGACGTTGCTGCCGAGCAGGCCGGCCTTCCTGGCGATGTCGATCGCCTTGGTCATGGTCGCGATCGCGTGCGGATATTCCGAGCGCGTGTAGATGTAGCCCTTGGTGGCGCCCACCGCGATGCCGCAGATGGTCATGCCTTCGATCAGGACGAAGGGATCGCCTTCCATCAGCATGCGGTCGGCGAAGGTGCCGCTGTCGCCCTCGTCGGCGTTGCAGATGACGTATTTGCGGTCGGCCGCGGTCTGCGCCACCGTCTTCCATTTGATGCCGGTCGGGAAGCCTGCGCCGCCGCGGCCGCGCAGGCCCGAGGTCGTGACCTCGGAGATCACAGCATCGGGCGTCAGCGTCAGAGCGCGGGTCAGGCCCTTGTAGCCGCCATGGGCGCGGTAGTCGTCGAGCGACAGCGGATCGATGATGCCGCAGCGGGCGAAGGTGAGGCGGGTCTGCCGCTTCAGCCACGGGATCTCCTCGGTCAGGCCGAGCGAGAGCTTGTGCGGCTTGTCGGCGACGATCGCATCGAGCAGGGACGGCACGTCGTCTGCCGTCACCGGTCCGAAGCCGAACCGGCCCTGCGCCGTCTCCAGTTCGACCAGCGGCTCGAGCCAGTACAACCCACGCGAGCCGTTGCGTACGACTTCAATATCGACCTTCCGCTCCAGCGCCGCCTTGTGCAGCGCGTGGGCAACCTCATCGGCGCCGACGGCGAGGGCGCCGGCATCACACGGGACAAAAAGACGCACGCTCATCGCTGGGCCTCCGAGACGAGAGCATCGATCCGGGCTTCGTCGAGCCGGCCGACCAGGCGGCCATCGAGCATGGCCGACGGCGCGGTTGCGCACAGGCCGAGACAGTAGATCGGCTCGAGCGTGACGCGCTCATCGGCCGTGGTGTTGCCGATGGAGATGCCGAGCTTCGCTTCGGCGCGCGCCGCGAGCGCATCGCCGCCGGCGGCCTGGCAGGCCTCGGCGCGGCACAGCTTCAGCACGTGACGACCGGCCTTCTTGGCCCGGAAATCATGGTAGAACGTGAACACGCCGTAAACCTCGGCGCGCGAGAGGTTCAGAGCGGATGCGATCATCGGAATGGCATCCTCCGGCACATGGCCGAACGTCTCCTGCAACGCATGGAGGATGGGCAAGGTTGCTCCCTCCATCCCGCTATGTTGGGCGATGATTTCGGCGCCGCGCGCCGCGTCCCACGTCTCGTACACCGGCGTCATCCTGATCCCGATTCTGCGTTGCAAGCGTTTCGCACATCCAAATTGGAATTGCTCAAGATATCAATAAAGCAGTCCCGTGCTGCGATAGCGAAACGCAATCGAGAGATAGCTAGAAGTTGACGAAAAACAGGCCTTCGCGCGACCGGCTTGCGGCCGCGTTTTACCGTGTCCGGGCCCGCCGCGCCGTGATAGGTTTCTCCGTGGCCCGCACCGCCGAAAACGTGCGGAACTGGGCCCTTCAACCGCTGGAAGGCCGACCTCTTGATTGACAAGCTCGAACTGCTGCTGGCGCTGGCCAAGGAGCGTCATTTCGGCCGCGCGGCCGAGGCCTGCGGCGTGACCCAGCCGACGATGTCGACCAGCATCAAGCAGCTCGAGGAGATCCTCGGCGTTATGCTGGTGCAGCGCGGTTCCAGGTTCCAGGGCTTTACGCCGGAGGGTGAGCGCACGCTCGACTGGGCGCGCCGGATCGTCGGCGACTTCCGTGCGATGCGCCAGGAGATCAACGGCCTCAAGGACAAGCTATCGGGCGAGATCCGGATCGCGGCGGTGCCGACGGTGCTCGGCATGGTGGCGTCGCTGACGACGCCGTTCCGCGCCAAGCATCCGGAGGTCCGGTTCCGCATCATGTCGTGCACGTCGGCCGACGTGCTGGGGCTGCTGGAGAACCTGGAGGTCGATGCCGGGCTGACCTACATCGAGAACGAGCCGATCGGCCGCGTCCGCACCATCCCGCTCTACAACGAGAGCTACCGGCTGCTGACCGCGCCCGACGCGATGTTCGGCGATCGCGATCAGGTCACCTGGCAGGAGGTCGGGCAGGTGCCGCTGTGCCTCCTGACCCCGGACATGCAGAACCGCCGCATCATCGACCGCGCTCTGAAGGCCGCCGGCAACGAGGTGACGCCGACGCTGACGTCGAACTCGCTGCTGGTGCTGTACACCCATGTCAAGACCGGCCGCTGGGCCAGCGTGATGCCGGCCAAGCTCGCCGAAACGCTCGGCCTCGCCGACAAGGTGCGCTCGATCCCGATCGTCGATCCCGTCATCAACTACCAGATCGGCCTGGTCATCCCGCAGCGTGACCCGATGACCCCGCTGATCGCGGCGCTGGTCCAGATCGCCCGCGAGGTCGCGCCCAGCCTGCAGGCGTGAGGCGCGCGTCCGCGGAGTTGCCGCTGGCCCAGCGCCTCAGCACCGGCGGTGAACAATGGCCCAGGCTTGCTCCGCAGCGCTCGCCATGATGGCGTACACTGTCTCCTCTCGTCATTGCGAGCGCAGCGTCGCCATCCAGGTTGCTGCCGTGGCGACGGTCGGCGTCGTCACCGACCTTGCTGGCATCATCGGCAGACTTCGGGCTCTCATGCGGTCGCGGAACCCTGACCTTGCGCGTGGCGCGTGGTCTTCAGCTCATAATGCCCGGCATGGCCGTCATAGCGGCTGAGCAGCTTCCGCGCCGCGGGCGGCACCACCGCCGTGTCATGCGCCGGACCCGCAAAGCGAACCACCGCCGTCTGATCGGCGAAGGTCATGATCGTCACGAATTCGACCTCGTCTTCGAGCGGCCTGCGCAGCAGCTCGATGCTCAGAAATCCCTCGATTTCCCGATCGATGATCCCTGGAAAGATCGTTGACCGCAGCAGGTCCTCATAGGCATCGGCATCCGCCGCCCTGGTCCAGCCGTGCCAGATCCGCTTCAGCATCGCGATGCTCCCTTGGGTACGATGATGGTCACCGAACCCTTGCACGGGCGTCGAGCGTCGGACTTGGTGAAAGTTGCGGTCCGCGCGGCGAACTCGCGGAGCGGCTAGCTCCGCTCAGTACGCCGCAAATTGCTCCCGCATGATCTTCTCCTCCTGCCGGATCCGCAAGGTCAGTGGCACGGCATAGATGATCAGGCCGGCCACGAGCGTGAGATAGGCGTGCAGGGTCAGCGCGTAGCCGATCAGCTCGGGCAGGATGTTGAGGAAGTAGTTCGGGTGGCGCACGATCCGGAACAGCGGATGGGTCACCAGCGCGTGGTCGCGCGCGAGCATCAGCTTGACGGTCCAGAGGCGGCCGAGCAATTGCGACACCACAAGCAGCATCACCGCGCCGAACAGATAGATCACGAACCCGATGATGCTGACGGCGTCGAGCGGCGCATCCCGGACGAGGCCCTCGGCCGTCGCGGCGAGATAGAAAGCGACATGTGCGATGGCCAACCAGCGCGACACGGATGCGCCGTATTCGGTTGCGCCGTCGGCGCGCAGCCGTTTTTCGTTGCGGATCGAGACGCCCAGCATGGCAAAGCGATAGGCGAAGGCGGCAACGATGAAGGCAATGATCACGCGCGGTACTCCAGATCTTGGAGCAACTGCCTTAGTTGCTGACGTGCAGGTGCGTCAATACCACGTTCCGCCAATGTTGCTGACTAGGCACGAAGCGACGTCATGATGCCGTCATCCGCCTGCGTCGGCGTTGCATGTCCGAAGGGCAAGCCGATCGCATGCGTCGGGCATCATCCGTCACGCGAGAGCGCTGTCATGCCTGTGGGGCCTGATCCTGAAGTGCAATCTCTTTGAGATGTGAGTCCGATTTGATGATGTTGCCGTAGGGTGGGCAAAGTGCCCACGCTACGGCAGTACGGCCGCCGCGCTCACGCCGCGACCGAGATGCTCGCCGTGGCCTTGTACGCGTCGCGGGGCAGGGTCACGCGCACGACGGTGCCGTGCTCCAGCCGCGAGCGCAGCCGCATCGAGCCGCCGTGCAACTGGGCCAGCGAGCGGGCGATGGCGAGGCCGAGCCCGGAGCCGTGATAAGTCTTGGTCATCTGGCTCTCGACCTGCTCGAACGGTCGGCCGAGGCGCGCCAGCGAATGCGCAGGGATGCCGATGCCGGTGTCGGCGATGATGAGCACGACCTTGTCCTCGAACACGCGGCTCCGCATCGTGACACGGCCGCCCTCCGGGGTGAACTTCACCGCGTTCGACAGCAGGTTGACCATGATCTGCTTGGTGGCGCGACGGTCGGCGACGACCGGGATGCTGCCTCCGATGTCGGCGTCGAGCACGAGGCTCTTGTCCAAGGCGCGACCGGAGACGACGCGCAGCGATTCCGCCAGCGTCTTGGCGAGGTCGAGCGGCTCCATGTCGAGCTTCATGCGGCCGGCCTCGATCTTCGACATGTCGAGGATGTCGTTGATCACCTCGAGCAGATATTGACCCGAGGTCAGGATGTCGTGGCAGTACTCCTGGTACTTTTCCGAGCCGAGCGAGCCGAACATGCCGCTGCCCATGATCTCGGAGAAGCCGATGATGGCGTTGAGCGGCGTGCGCAGCTCGTGGCTCATATTGGCGAGGAATTTCGACTTGGTCTGGTTGGCTTCCTCGGCGCGGGTCTTTTCCTGCGAGTACTTCTCGGCGAGGTCGGCGAGCTCGATCGCCTGGCGTTCCAGCGCGCTCTGCGAGCGCTGCAAGTCGATGACCGTGGCGCGCAGGCGCAGGTCGTTGTCGACGAGCTTCTGCTCGTGCTCCTTGATGCGGGTGATGTCGGTGCCGACCGAGACGTAGCCGCCGTCCTTGGTGCGGCGCTCGGAGATGTGCAGCCAGCTGCCGTCGTCGAGCTGCGCCTCGAAGGTACGGCCGCCCGGCGCCTGCTGGCTGTGGTCGTGCAGCCGGGTGCGGATCTCCGGCATCTTGCCGACCTCGATGACGGTCTCATAGGAGGTGCCGGGGATCACGGCGGAGTCCGGCAGCTTGTGCAGCTTCTGGAAGTGCGAGTTGCACAGCACCAGCCGGTTGTTGGCGTCCCACAGCACGAAGGCTTCCGAGATCGTCTCGATCGCGTCGCGCAGGCGCAGGTCGGCCTCGACGGTCTTCTCGACCAGGCTCTTCTGCTCGGTGACGTCGACCGCGATGCCGATCAGGTGCAGGCCGGAATCTGAGGTGCCCTGGCTGAGCTCGCAGCGAACCCGCAGCCAGATCCAGTGGCCCTCGGTGTGGCGCATCCGGAAGCTCTGGTCGATCTGGTGGATGTCGCCGGCGACGAGCTGGTCGGCGATCTCGAACAGGTCGATGTCGTCCGAGTTCACCAGCGCGTTGACCTCGCCGAAGGTGAGGAGGTCGGTGCGGTTCTCCAGGCCGAGCATCGCGAACATCGAGTTCGACCAGAAGATGCGCCCGCGCGACAGGTCCCAGTCCCACAGCCCGCAGCGGCCGCGATTGAGCGCGGTGTCGATGCGGCCGCGCACGGCGTCGTTGATCAGGTCGCCCTCGCGGGCGCGGGTCGACTGCCAGTGGAAGGCGAAGCCCAGGATCAGCACGACGAAGCCCGTCGTCGCCGACAGGGTCACCGAGAGCGCGGCGTCCGAGCCCCAGATCGGCTCGAGCTTCTCCTGGATCACGACGACGCGGCCGGGCAGCGCCTTGATCAACTGCGACACTGCGAAGGCCGGACGGCCGTTCGGCAAGGTGATCTCGGTGACCGCGCCCTGCAGGCCGGGCGTGGCCAAGAGCTGCGCGGTCGAGATCAGATCGAGGATGCGGTCGTTCTCGCCGAGCGCGGCGTCGACCGGAACCCGGGCCAGGATGCGGTGGTCGGCGCCGGTGACGATCACGTGGCGTCCGGCCGCCGCTCCCCAGGCGGGGATCAGGTCGGGCAGCAGGCTCTGCAGATGCTCGATGTGGGCGATGCGGTCCGGGCGCGTCGCCAGATGACCGATACGGTCGGCGAGCAGGTCGGAGATCGCGGCCAGGTCGCGCTTGGTCGCGCCGCGCTTCTGACGGCTCTGGTCGAGCACCTGGACGAAGGCGCCGAGACAGATGGTGACGAGAAAGGCGATGATCAAAGTAGGGACAGCACGACGCAATACCGGCTCAGCAGTCAGCAGCCTTTGATAGGCCGGTTTCGCGATCGATTGCGCCAACCCCTTGATGGAATCAGAAGATTGGACGCACGCGTTCGCGGCATGCGCACGCGCCATGCTGTAGACCCCCGAAACTTCTTGGATACCCGAATTTCGAAAGAGCCCCAGCCGCTTCCGAATCAAGTTGATTTGAATCCAGATTTCTCGGGCTGTCGAGAGTCAACGATTTGGCAAAAGCTAATAAATCTTATCCAATGCGGAATTGCCATGGCGAAAAGCCGGCAGAGTGAGTCCGAAGCGGGAACGCAGCATGACGTTCAGGCTTCAGCCGTGCGGCGGCTCGGCGTGACTGATGACGCGCTTGACGCTCGGGAAGGCGCGACGCACCCCGCGCTCGATGTGGTCGACATTGTCGTGCACCTTCAGCACGCTCATCGACGGCGCCGCGCGGCAGTGGAAGTTGACGATCTCGCCGGCCTCGGTGTTGCGGACGCGGACATTGTGCACGTCGTACATGTCGGTCTCGGCGGCGAGACGCTGCAGGGCGGCGGCGATCTCGGCGATCCGCTGCGCCGGCGCGTCGACGCCGAATGGCAGCTCGGGTTCGAGCGGCTCGATATGGGTGTCGACCTCGACGTCGGCGCCGAATTCGTCGCGGATGCTGCGTTCCAGCTCGTGCGCGATCGCATGCGCCGCGAACAGGCTCATGTCGCCGTCGACCTCGAGGTCGATCGCGACGATCAGGCGGCCGCCGACGTCGTGGACGGTGACGTGATGGATCGCGAGGCCGGAATTGCGCGCGATCACCATGATGCGCTCGCGCACGCTCTCGTTGCTGAGCGCGACCGGCACCGTCGTGAAGGTGACGTCGGCGCCGGACAGGCTGGCATCGACCGCGGCCTGCGCATCGCGCTTGATCTCGTGCACACGGTCGATCGGGTAGGTGCGCGGCACCTGCACCGTGGCGTCGACAAAATGCGTTGCGCCGACGAGCCGGACCCGCAGCCGCTCGACATCGACGACGCCGTTGATCGAACGGATCGCGGCGCGCGCCTTTTCGGCCGCGCCCTCTGGTGCACGGTCGAGCAGTGTTTCTACGGTGGAGCGCGCCAGCCGCAGGCCGAGCACCGAGATCATCAGGGCGACCGCGACCGCGGCGGCGGAATCCCCCCACCAGAACCCGAACGCGGTGAGGACCAGGCCGCCGATGACGGCAATCGAGCCGAGCACGTCGGAGGCGAAATGCAGTGCGTCGGCGGCGAGCGCCTGGCTGTGGGTCTCGTGCGCGGCGCGGTGCAGCGCGCGGGCGCGCCAGAAGTTGACGGCGATGTCGACCAGCAGCACCACGAACGGAATCGCCGACAGCGACGGCGGCGGCGCCGCCTCGCGCAGCCGGCTGACGGATTCCACCAGCACGCCGCCGGCCAGCACGTAGAGCAGGGCGATGACGCCGAGCGCCGACAGGCTCTCCAGCTTGCCATGGCCGTAATGATGCTCGTCGTCGGCCGGCCGGTCCGATACCCGAACCACCATCCAGGTGATCACGGTGGCGACGACGTCGACGGCGCTGTGCAGGGCCTCGGAGACGAGCGCGAGGCTGCCGATCAGGACGCCGACGATGAACTTCGCCGCGGCCATGCTGGCGCTCGCCGCGATCGAGATCGCGGCGACACGGGTTTTCCCGGAATCGACATGGGAGGCGGCGTCTCTCATGGCGGCGGATGTAGCAGCCGAGGCCGCACCATGAAAGCCGGGATCGCGCGGTCCATGGGCGCGGACCGCGCGCTGTTTCGAGTGCTTCTAAATCTCAGAAGGTTGCGTTCACAAGGTCACCACGATCTTGCCGAGATGCTTGTTCGCCTCCATGTGCGCGAACGCCGCGCCAATGTCGTCGAAGGCGAAGACGCGGTCGATCGGCAGCCGCAGCGTGCGCTGCTCGACCGCACTCCAGATGTCCTTTTTCACCTCGTCGAAGATCGTACGGATCTCCTCGATCGAACGGGTGCGGAAGGTGACGCCGACGTAGGTGATGCGGCGCGCCGCGTGCAGGTCGAAGTTGAAGTCGGCATGGGTGCCGCCGAGCCGGCCGACATTGACGATGCGGCCGAGGACCTTGGTCGCGGCGAGGTTCTGATTGGCGACCTTGCCGGACACCTGGTCGATGATCAGATCGACGCCCTCGCCGTTGGTCGCCTGCAGCACCTGATCGACCCAGGCGGGATCGCTGGAGTCGATGGCGAGATCGGCGCCGAACTCGTTGAGCCGTCCGCGGCGCATCGCATCGGTCGAGGAGCCCACCACCAGCGAGGCGCCCTTGAGCTTGGCGATCTGCATCGCCATCAGGCCGACGCCGGAGCTCGCACCCTGCACCAGCACGCGCTGGCCCGGCTGCAAAGCGCCGTTGGTAACGACGGCGTTGTGCATCGTGGTCAACGCGATCGGCAGCGTGGCGGCCTCGTCGAAATTCATGTTCGACGGCGCGTGGAACAGACGGCCGTGGTCGGCGAGGGTGTATTCGGCGAACGCGGCGCTGCCCGAGCCCATCACCTTGGCGCCGATCTTCACGCCCTTGGCGTCGGGACCGAGCTCGGCGACCTCGCCGGCCCATTCCATGCCGAGCACCGTTCCGACGCCGCCGGCGGCGCCATGCACATGCCCCTTGGTCATGCCGAGATCGGCGCGATTGAGGCCGCAGGCGCGCACGCGGACCAGGACCTGCGTGCCCTTCGGCGTGGGCTTGGCGATATCGGTGATCGCGGCGCCCTGGGCGCCGTAGACATAGGCTTTCATCGCGAGGAATCCTGTCGGTCAGAATGAGCGGCGACCTTACTGTGCCGCTGTTCTCAGCGCACCGCCTAACAGGCGGCGCGCTGCTCCGACAAGACTCCCTGGGGGATGAACCGGTTCCGCTGACCGGGCTGGACGCGTCAGGCGGCGACCGGAGCTTCCGCTTCGTCGAAGGCGCTGGAGACGTCGCGCATGCTGATGACGCCGGCGAGCGCGAAGTCGACGATGACCGGGAGGTGGCGGATGTGATGCACGTTCATCAGATGCCGCACGTGCTCGAGCGTGTCCTCAGTGCTGCAGGAGATCAGCCGCTGCGGCGAGATCAACTGCGAGACCTTCATGGTGACGCCGGCGGCGCCGTGCTCGGCGATGGCGCGCACCACGTCGCGCTCGGTGAACATGCCGGCGGCGGTGTTGCCTTCCGTGCGGACGACGTCCTTCACGACGAGGGCGCTGACATTGCTGGCGCGCATCAACTGCGCCGCGACGCCGACGGTCTCATTCATTCGCACCGTGATCACGCGCGCCGTCTTGTTGCGCAGGATGTCTCCGACTTTCATGGCACCCTCCCGTTAGTTGTCTTGAACAGAAGGAAGTCTGGTATACGTTATGCCAGAAGTCAATTGGGATCTTGATGTTTTCTGGGCAGATGCCTGGAAAATAAGGTCAGCGATGCTGTCAAATGTATGCTCGGATTGGCATCTGGCATGCACGGCGCGCCAAAAGAAAAAAGAAAAGGAGGCGCATCGGGATGCGCCTCCTGCAGTCGCGGGAAGAAGCGGGTGATTTACGCCGTGGTGCGAACGTCCTGCGCCGCAGGCTGGGTGACCGCCGCCTCCTTGCCGAGGATGAAGGCGCGGCGCAGCGGCTTGATCACGAACAGCGCCATCAGCGCCGCCGTCGCGTTCAGCGCAACGCCGATCACGAACACGGCCTGCCAGCCATACTTGGCGGAGACGAGGCTCGCGAGCGGGACCAGGAGCGAGGCGGTGCCCTTCGCGGTGTAGAGCATGCCGTTGTTGGTCGCGGCATATTTGCTGCCGAACGTATCGCCCGAGGTCGCCGGGAACAGGCTGTAGATCTCGCCGAACACGCCGAAATAGACCGCGGTCGCGAGCACGAACACGATCGGGTTGTGGCCGTAATTCGCCAGCGTCAGCAGCATCAAAGCGGCGGTGCCAAAGGCGATGAACATGGTGTGCTCGCGGCCGATCGTATCCGAGATCCAGCCGAACACCGGACGGCCGAAGCCGTCGAAGATGCGGTCGAGCGAGATCGCAAACGTCAGCGCTGCCATCTGGAAGCCGGCGAGCGACACCGGCTCGTTGGCGATCTTGAAGTCGTGCGCGATCGGGGCGATCTGGGCGGCGGTCATCAGGCCGCCGGAGGCCACCATCACGAACACCAGATACATGATCCAGAAGATCGGCGTGCGCAGCACCTGCGGCGGCGTGTAGTCGATCTTGCTCTGCGGCAGGTTGAGCTGCTTCTTGCGCGCAGGCGCGGCGTGGGTCGGCGGCCGCAGGAAGATCGCGAGCACGAACACGATCAGGCCCTGGCCGATGCCGAAGGTGAAGAAGGCGCTCTGATAGCCGCTTGAGGCGATCATGCTGGCGATCGGCACGACGGTGAGCGCGGCGCCCGCGCCGAAGCCGGCCGCGGTGGCGCCGGCGGCGAGGCCGCGGCGGTCGGGAAACCATTTCAGCGCATTGCCGACGCAGGTGCCGTAGACCGCACCGGCGCCGATGCCGCCGATGACGGCGCCGGCGTAGAGCAGGGTGAGCGAGTCGGCGTAGGAGTTCAGCACCCATGCCAGCGAGATCATGACGGCACCGAACATGATGACGAGGCGCGGGCCGTATTTGTCGACGAACCAGGCCTCGACCGGCACGAGCCAGGTTTCGGTGACGACGAAGATCGTGAAGGCCAGCTGGATCGCCGTGCGACCCCAGTGAAACTTCGCGTCGATCGGATCGACGAACAGTGTCCAGCCATATTGCAGGTTGGCGATCATCGCCATGCAGATGATGCCCATCGCGAGCTGGAGCCAGCGGAAGCCGCTGGACTGTGCCTGGACAGGCGGTGTCGCCTCTGTGCTGGAAACCATGTGTCCTCCCTAACGCGCTCTCTTGGAGGATGCCGCTGCGAGCGCGCTCCTCGTCTGCGCACGAAGTCATTCTGGTATAATATATTCCAGTCTGCAATATGGCCTGCGACACAGGGTGCGACATGTTGCTTTGCAACGAGAGCGAAATCGTCCGCCAAGCAAAAGAAAACGCTCGGCAAAATGCCGAGCGTCGTCAATCTGGAAGCGTCCTTTTTTATTTTTGTTGCAGCGCGAAGGGGCGCGTCAGAGCGTCGATTTCTGCACCACGACCCTCCGCCAGGGCTTGAGCACCGCGATCGCGAGGATCGATGCCAGGATGTTGGCGCCGGCCGCGATGATGAAGACGCGGTCCCAATTGCCTGATGACTGCTGCATGTAGTTCGCGATCGGCACCAGCAGCGCTGCCGTGCCCTTGGCTGTGTACAGCAGGCCGGCATTGGTGGTGGCGAACTTGGTGCCGAACGTGTCGGTGCAGGTTGAGGGGAACAGCGAGTAGATCTCGCCCCAGGCGAAGAACACGAAGCCGGACAGGATCACGAACCACACCGGATCGTGGCCGAGCATGTACAGCGCCCAGATGCCGATGCCTTCCATGCCGAAGGCGATGAACATCGTGTTCTCGCGGCCGATCATGTCCGAGATCCAGCCGAAGAACGGACGCGTCAGGCCGTTCAGAACGCGGTCGATGGTCGCTGCGAACGTCACCGCCGTCATGGTCATGCCGATCAGCGTCACCGGAATGTTGTCGACCTTCCAGTCGCCGGCGATCGGCTTGAGGTTGGCCGTCACCATCAGGCCGCCGGCGCCGACGATCACGAACATGAAGTACATCAGCCAGAAGATCGGCTGACGGATCACTTCGGTCGGGTTGTAGTTGCGGCGGCTCTGGACGAGGTTGGTGTTCTGAGTGACCGCGGGCACCTGGCCTTCCTTGGGCGCGAACAGGAAGAAGGCGAGGATGACGATGATGATGCCCTGGCCGAGACCGAAATACAGGAAGGTGGTCTGGAAGCCGGAGTCGCGGATCATGGCCTGGATCGGCGCGACGGTGAGCGCCGAGCCGGCGCCGAAGCCGGCCGCGGTGATGCCGGCCGCGAGGCCGCGCTTGTCGGGAAACCATTTCAGCGCGTTGCCGACGCAGGTGCCGTAGACGCCGCCGGCGCCGATGCCCGCGATGATCATGCCGAGATAGTAGCCGTTGAGCGAGGTGGCGTAGGCGTTGATCATCCAGCCGATCGCGCAGAGCACGCCGCCGACGAGCACGACGATGCGCGGGCCGTATTTGTCGACGAACCAGCCCTCGACCGGCACGAGCCAGGTTTCGAACAGCACGAACAGGGTGAAGGCCCACTGGATCGACGCGCGATCCCAGCCGAAGGTCTTGGCGATATCTGGGACGAAGAAGGTCCAGCCATATTGATAGTTGGCGATCATCACCATCGCCAGGACGCCAACCGCGAGCTGCGTCCAGCGATAGGCGTCGCTTACTCTTGCAGATGCGGGCGCCCCCGCGTGAGCCAAGTCCGTCATGTTTCCTCCAGGCTGTCTATTCTTGTCCTAACAGCTATACGGAGTTTGGTATATGATATGCCAATAAACAAGCGGATTCATCGAGCCCGTGCCCGCTGCTAGGCCAGCGATCGATGAAAAAAGCCTGCAGAAGCAAGGCAAATCGTTGCAGCGACAATACGACGCAGCAGAGGATATTTGTAGTTCAACTATTGGAGCAAGGGCGAGTTTATGCGGCGAGCGCCCGCAACCGGTTGTAGCCCTGCTGGATCGCCGACCAGAACAGCGCGATCAACCCGAGCGCCATGATGGCGCCGACCAGCCCGTTGGAGAAGAAGATCGCGAGCGATCCCTGGGATCCCAGCAGTGACTGCCGGAAGGCCTCCTCGGCCTTGTCGCCGAGCACGATGGCGAGCACCAGCGGCGCGAGCGGATAGCCGCACTTCTTGAACAGATAGCCGAGCACGCCGAACACCAGCATCAGCACCACGTCGAACGTGCTCGAGTGCACCGAATAGGCGCCGATGGCACAGAGCACGAGGATGAGCGGTGCGATGATGCTGAAGGGAATGCGCAGGATCGCCGCGAAGACCGGGACGCAGGTCAGCACGACGAGCAGGCCGGCGAGGTTGCCGAGATACATCGAGGCGATCAGGCCCCAGACGAATTCCTTCTGCTCGACGAACAGCATCGGGCCGGGCTGCAGGCCCCAGATCAAGAGGCCGCCGAGCAGCACCGCCGCCGTGGGGGAGCCGGGCACGCCGAGCGACAGCATCGGCAGCAGCGCCGCCGTGCCCGCCGCATGGGCTGCCGTCTCCGGAGCGACGACGCCTTCGATCTCGCCATGGCCGAAATTCTTGCCGCGCTTGGAGAGGCGCTTGGCGATGCCGTAGCTCATGAACGAGGCCGGCGTGGCGCCGGCGGGGGTGATGCCCATCCAGCAGCCGATCAGGCAGGAGCGCAGCGACGTGACCCAATAGGCCGGCATCTCCTTCCAGGTGTGCAGCACGACACGCAGATTGATCTGCGCATTGCCGCCGCGGAAACTCAGGCCTTCCTCCATCGTCAGCAGGATCTCGCCGATGCCGAACAGGCCGATCACGGCGATCAGGAAGTCGAAGCCGTTGAGCAGTTCAGTGACGCCGAAGGTGAGGCGGAGCTGGCCGGTGATGGAATCCAGGCCGACGGCCGCGAGCGCGAAGCCGATCATCATCGCCGCGATCGTCTTGAAGGGCGGCTCCTTGCTCAGGCCGACGAAGCTGCAGAAGGCGAGAAAATAGACGGCGAATTTCTCGGCCGGGCCGAACTGAAGCGCGAAGCCAGCGACCAGCGGCGCGATCAGCGTGATCATGATGACCGCGAACAGCGCGCCGACGAAGGACGAGGTGAACGCTGCCGTGAGCGCCTCGCCCGCCTTGCCCTGCTGCGCCATCGGGTAGCCGTCGAAGGTGGTGGCGACCGACCATGGTTCGCCGGGGATGTTGAACAGGATCGAGGTGATGGCGCCGCCGAACAGCGCGCCCCAATAGATGCAGGACAGCATGATGATCGCCGAGGTCGGCGGCATGCTGAAGGTCAGCGGCAGCAGGATCGCGACGCCGTTGGCGCCGCCCAGTCCCGGCAGCACGCCGATGATCACCCCGAGCACGATGCCGAGGATCATCACCATGATGTTGAACGGTTGGAGGGCGACTGCGAAGCCGTGAAACAGATTGGCGAGTTCTTCCATGCCAGCTTGGTCCTGCAACCCTCAGCGGATGAGCTTTCTTGTTAGAGTCCGAGCCAATCCTCGATCGGCCCCTTGGGGAGGGGGACCATGAACCAGCGCTCGAAGATCAGATAGGTCACGACCGGCATGCCGATGGCGACCGCTGCCACCGTGAGCCAGCCATATTTGCCGAGCCACCGCATGAACCAGGCGATGAAGATCATGGACGCGAGGTAGAGGCCAATGAAGGGCAGGGCGCCGACATAGATCGCCGTCGGCACCACTACGCTCATGACCTGGCGGAGCTGGCCCCATTCGGCGAAGACACGGCCGTCGTCCTCGCGCAGCGTGTTGCGGACATTCATCGCGCTGGCCGCGACGATGAGCAGGCCGACGTAGAACGGGAAGAACCCCGCCCGCGGTCCCTCGGCGCCCCAATTGATCCCCGCCTTCACGCTGCCGATGATCACGATGATCCCGAACAGCGCGATGGCGAGCGTGACGCCGGCCTCGACCGCCTTATGGCTGGGGCCGGCCGATCCATCGTGACTTCTCATGCGAGCCGCTCAGTTCGAGGCCAGGAAGCCGGCTTCCTTCATCAGGAGCTCGTGCCGCTTCTCTTCGGTCTCGACCCACTTCGCGTAGTCCGCACCGGTCATGAAGGTGGTGTTGAAGGCGCCGGTCTTCATGAAGTCCTGCCATTCCGGCGTCTCTCGCACCTTCCTGAACAGGTCGACGTAGTATTCGATCTGGTCCTTGGTGGCCCGCGGCGACATGAAGATGCCGCGCAGCATCAGATATTCGATGTCGAGCCCCTGCGACTTGCAGGTCGGGATGTCCTTCCAGGCCTTGCCGTCGGTGATCGGCTCGTCAAAGCCCATCGGCTTGTCGTCGAACACGCAGAGCGGCCTGACCTTGCCGCCGCGCCACTGCGCCACCGCCTCGATCGGATTGTTGACGGTGGAATCGATGTGGTTGCCGACCAGTTGGACGGCCACTTCGCCACCGCCCTTGTAGGGGATGTAGGTGAACTTCGCGCCGGTCGCCTTCTCCATGGCTACCGTGATGATCTGGTCTTCCTGCTTCGAGCCGGTGCCGCCCATCTTGAGGGTGCCGCCGGCCTGCTTGACCGCATCGACGTAGTCCTTGGCGGTGATGTAGGGCTTCTCGGCATTGACCCAGAGCACGAACTCGTCGAGCGCCAGCATCGCGACGGGAGTGAGGTCCTTCCAGTTGAACGGAATGCCGGTCGCGAGCGGGGTCGTGAACAGGTTCGACAGCGTGATGATGATCTTGTGGGGATTGCCGGCCGACGCCTTGACGTCGAGGAAGCCTTCGCCGCCGGCGCCACCGGACTTGTTGATCACGACCAGCGGCTGCTTCATCAGGTTGTGCTTGGTGACGATGCCCTGGATCGTCCGGGCCATCTGATCGGCACCGCCGCCGGTGCCAGCCGGAACGATGAACTCGACGGGCCGGACAGGCTCCCATCCCGCCAGAGCCGGGATATGCCCTGCCATCAGGGCGATGCCAGCCATAACGGCCACGCGCACGGAACGCTTCATCGACGCTTTCTCCCCTTCATTCCCGAGAGCGCACGGCTTCTTCCGGCCGCTGTGCCCAATCGAACCACCGACCTGTCGAGCCCGCCGGTGTCATCCCCACCGTGACCAGCTTCAGGCCGTCGCCAGCCCCGGACTTCCTTGCCATGCCCATGCAGCCAAAAGTTGTGTTGGCAGCCGGGATCAGGCAGCAAGAGGAGCATCCGCAGCAAATCGACCGATTTGATTTTGGTATGAAGAGGTGACCGACCGCAATTGAGGAGATCGGGTGGGACGCCCACGGGGCCAATATGTCGCAGGTTGCGTGGGGGGGCGCAAAAGCAAAAGCCCCGGAGATCCGGGGCTCTTGGTTGGGCTTCGAGGGTTGCCTGCGCGCGCGAAGCGCGCCGAGCCTCAGAGGCCGAAATAGGGCAGGTCGCCGTTGCGGTTGGCGGCGCGGGCGCTGGTCATCAGCACGCGGTCGAGGGTCGCCAGCAGGCGGCCGAACAGCGACACGGGCTGGACGAGGGGGAGGGCGACGGTCTTGGCCATGGTTTGTCTCCTTCAGTGAGGCGGTATGACGTTCTGACTGAGGAGAATTTACGTATACCAGATGCCAGATACAACGGATTATATTGCATGGCGGTATGAGCGTTTTGCGATGCAGCAGGAATGTGACGATTTGGATTTTCAATCGAAATTTGACTTCGCATGCAGAAAGAGCCGCCCAATGGGGAGCTCTGAGCAGTTGAAGGGTAATTAGATACGCATTCGCGGCTATGCGACGGCTTGCCTGCCGCGGCTGGCTCGCCCACGACGATCCGGGGATCGCGGCCACTGCTGGACACCTCCCAGGTGCGCTCCGATCGCGTGCTCCGCGTGCAACGCGAGGGAACAATGGCGCGGGGCCAGGGAACCGTGCCGCCCGGGCCGCAGTTACCCTGCAATCGCACGGAGCGGCATGACCGGATGTTGATCGTTCAGTTCGGCGCGCTGTATCTCTTCTAGAAACGTATCATCGGCGAAGGAAAGGCCATGCGCGCCTTGATCCTGGCACTGTCCCTCCTAGCGATCGCCGGAAGCGCGCAGGTCGCTCACGCTGGTCTGAGCAGCACACCTCGTGAAGCGTCGGCACCCGCCGATACCGTGATCGCTGCCCAGGACGCCAATCAGCAGGCCGAGAACCAGATCGGCCTCACCAAGGCGAAGCGTCGCGCGGTGCAACGAGGGCTGACCAGGCTCGGGTTCGGCACCAAGATCAACGGGACGTTCGACGAACAGACCCGCGCCGCCCTCGCCCATTGGCAGGAGGAGCGCGGCTACCCCACGACCGGCTTCCTCAATGCCGCCCAGCACAAGGTCCTGATGGACGCGGCCGCCGAGGCTGCCAAATCCGACCGCCAAGCCCGTCGCAGCACGGGACGCGCGCGACATCAGCGCAATGTCGGAGGTCCCATCGGCGCGATCGGCGGTGCGATGCACCGCGTGGTGGGCGGAATTTTCGGCAGGTAAGCGTTCAACCTCGAAAGAGCTGGAGGACGGCCATCGCAACCTGGCACGTTGTAGGACGGTTGTGACCACGATTCGCCGGGCGAACTCATGTTACCAGAGTATGCGCATGGCGGCGTGGATGTCGGGGGATGAAGCAGATCGGATCAACTTGCTTTGACCACTACGAGTCCTCCCACCCCTTGCGGGATGCGGCCTGGCCGGCCGCCGGATACGAAGAGGCTGTCGCATCTTCGGCAGATGTCTGCTGTGGCTCTCAACGACACCGTCGCAATCAATGACCTCTGGGCCCGAAATGGGCCAAGCACGTCACTTCACGTCGCCCAGGTCGGCGGCCTGGCCGAGCCGCGAGTCACCGCTATCAGTCGTTGCGTCGTTGCGCGCACGCGGCAGATAGATCGTGACCGTGGTTCCCTTGCGGAGCTCACTCTCGATCACCGCGACACCGCCGCATTGTTTGGCAAATCTATAAACGCTGGCGAGACCGAGCCCGGTGCCTTTGCCCGGCTCTTTGGTCGTGAACAAGGGCTCGAATGCAACCGCGAGGATTTCAGGCGGCATGCCCGAGCCCGTGTCGGAAACCGCGACTGCCACGTAATCGCCCGAGAGATTGTCGAGCTCGCCGTGCAGCGTCCTATTCATCGTCGATATTTGCACGGTGCCTTCCGCGGTCATGGCATCGCGCGCATTGACGACCAGGTTGATGATCGCCATCTCCAGTTGGGTTGCGTCGCCGCGTACGGGCCAAGCCTCCGATGCGAGGTTGAAGATCAGCTTGCCGATTGTGCCCAGCGACTGCTCCAGCACTCCCTCCATGGCAAGGATCGCCTGATTGATGTCGATGATCGTCACTGCCGACGGCTCTTGGCGTGCGAAGGCCATAAGGGAGCGGACGAGCTGCTGGCCCCGTTTGGCACTAGCCAGGGCATTATTGATACGCAATCGCGAGCGGGGATCATCGATCCGCTCCTCGAGCATATCCAAGTTTCCTAGGATCGGGGTGAGCAGATTTCCGAAATCGTGGGCGATGGTGGCGGCCATCTGGCCAATCGCTTCCAGCTTCTGTGATCGCCGGAGCGACTCCTCGATTTGCGCTTTTTGGTGCTGCGCCTCGTCGCGCTCGACCTCGCGCTGGTTGATCAATTGGGAAGCCGTTGTCAGAGCGTGACCTAGCTCGTTCACCTCCCGAATTTCGACCGTCGGGACATCAATCTTCCTGGACAGTCCCAGCGCAAGCGCCGGGGTCGTCATCGCGCGGATCGAGCGGACGATTCGCCTGCTGATACTTGCCGCCAACAACGCACCGAGCAACAGCACGAGGACCGCGGTAGCGCTCTGGATCATCAGTGCCCATCGCAGATTCGTCGTATAGACGCTCTTGGGAACGCCGAATGCGATCATCCAGCCCGTGATCGACGACCGGTGGTATCCGCCGATGACTGCGATACCTTCCAGCGTCGGGGTCTCGTAGATGCCCTCCTGCGCCCTCGACGTCTGGCGTTGGAATTCAGGCGTTCCCTGCTGGCCGATGAACAGTTCCGGATCTTTGGTCCGGGCGACGATAGTCCCGCCGGTGTCGAGGATCGCCACGATCCAGCCCTCCGGTATCTTCTGCCGCTCCAAGATTACGGCAACATTCGCGGGAAGAATGCCCATCACAAGCGCATACGCGACCTTCCCGTCCCGAAACACGGGCACACCGACGGCGATTTGAGGCTGTCTCGATGTGGCTCCGATATAAAAATCGGAAATCGCAGGTCGGCCGGACTCGAAGATGGTGCGGACCAGGCCTGGGATGCTGGTTCTGGGCAACGGCTGACCGTAGGGGACCATCGTGCTGACCAGGAGTTGTCCGGCCGCGTCCGCGATGACAATTACATTGCCTGTCAGCCACTGCAGCAGTTCGCGCGAGTGCTCGTGAAAGGCAGCAAGATCACCGGACTGCAGGTAGGGTGACTTTGCAAGCACCCGCAAGCTCGACTGGACGCTGAGCAGCTCGCGGTCGACCGCCTGCATCAGCGCGCGTGTTGTGGCCACGGTATTGCGTTCTGCATTGTCGCGTGCCGCAATATACGAGTCGGTGATCAGGTAGCCGGCGACCAGCATTGCCGGAACCGTGCAGACCACGAGGAGCAACCCCAACCAGAACCGAATGGATCGACCACGGTTTTCGACAGGAGGTACGCGCCTGGACATGAACTCTTCACCGATAGAGTTTTGGAAAGAACCTCGCGACAGCCCACCATGCAAAACCCTATGAGCCTAAGGCGGGTTCTATTTGATTTGAGTCAAACGCCTACGATGAGAACGCGGGCCAACGCCCCGCCTCCAGGTATGGGATCGGGAATTTTCGCAGCCTCATGCCTGCCCTCAAGCTGAGGGAAGACCATCGTGTCGGTTCAAAGCAGAACTCTGGAAGGGGCCTTCGCTACTACAATGTGGGATGCTAGCGAAATGTCTCAGATGGGTCCACAAGCGGTCGAACCTCCGGCGACTGTGTCACGTCCGCTGCGTCCCTAATACCGGACATGCCGATACAGGCCCGATCGTCAGCCGTAGGCGGTGATCGCGCGGCTGGCCGTTTGTCCCCCTCTTGGCGGATTTCCACCGGTTAACTTTTCTGAGAGGTGATCTGTATTGATCAGCATGTTGGAGTGCGAGGGTAAAAGCTATTCCCACCGGTCAGTCGCGGGCATCTATCCGGTGACTGGGAGCATCGCGTTCACGTCTGATGCGAGGGAGTACGTCATGAGCCTGTTTTACGAGCCACCATGTCCTAAGTGCCGGAGACCCACAATCTTGGCGCGTATCACGCCCGGTTCGTCTGGTCTTGGTATCCGAACGTTCAAATGCCCCGCGTGTGAGGAAATTCATCAGCGGGTAATCGGATTCGTCGATCCAATGAAATCTCGAACGGTAGAGGGCTGGTTGCGCGGTGAATTGGGAGCGCCGGTGCAGAGCTCCGAGCGTAGCGTGTTCCAAATACACAACTCGACTCTGGAACAAGACAATTCCTTAAATGGAAACTACAAAGCTTGAGAGGTTAGCTCCCGGAGTATCGAGGAGATGCTGTCAGAGCCATAAGGCTTAGGCAGAAATCTGCTTCCCTCCGGTAATCGGCTTCTTTGAACGCATGATGTCCTGAAGTCGCGATGATCTTGATCGGGCCAGCGACCACGCACAAAGTGCGCGAGCTTCAGCCCATCCATCGATCCGGCCATCTGGATATCGGTAAAGACGACATGAATATCCGGGCGCGTTTCTAGGATGGCAATCGCCTCGTCCGCGTTGCTAGCTTTAGCCGCCCTTCGCATCTGTTCCGCCACGCCGAGGGGCTTTTCGGAAGTGAGCACCGCGTCCGCGACTCCGGGCCTCCCCAATTGACGGCCTCACGCGCGCCAATCGGCAAATTATAGGCAATCCAGTCGTCGACGCGAGGATTGCGGAACTGGAACAATTTCTCGTTATGGCTGTTGTCATCCATGATCTCCGGAGTGGATAGATCGAGACGACCTGGGGCAGCAAACCACAATGAAAAGATCATTCACAGCCCTCGGCATTTTCGCGCTTCTGGGAGCGCTGACAGTTGCCTTGCTTGGCTTTGCACCAAAGCTCGAAGCGAGCGAGGTCGCCGCGTTAGCCAAGGGAGACCGGCTGGCAGTGAGAACGGCGTCCGCAAACTGCTCAGCGCAGACGTGGCCTCACTTCACTACATCCTGTCTGCAAAACATGAGTTCAAGCCAAACAATCGTGCAAGCTCGTCTGGTAACGGCCGGCCGCTAAGGCGCCGAAAGCTATCATCGTCCAGCATACGATGGTTCGTCGCGCGCCTGAAGACAATGGCCAGAAAAGTGCCAGCTTGCGAACTGGGGCTTCGCAGAAGTGTCGGCCCGGCCGACGCGAACTCATGACGATGCCGTGAAACGCACTCATCTTCCTCTTTTCCAGGGTATGCATGACCTCCGATTTACCTGAAGTACCAAGAGTCCTCGTTGTCGAGGACGAAATGATGCTGCGTATGCGGGCGGTGGATATTGTGGAAGATGCCGGGTTCTCTCCCGTGCAGGCCGTCGATGCCGACGAGGCGCTCTCTATTCTCGAATCACGCTCTGACATATCGCTCCTCTTTACCGATATTCAGATGCCCGGCAGCATGGATGGGCTCAAGCTTGCTCACGCGGTCCACGACCGCTGGCCGGCCATCAAGATCATTTTGGTTTCCGGCCAAGTTGAGCCTTCCGACGCAGATAGGCCTCAGGACAGCCGCTTCTTTGGCAAGCCGCTAAGCAATGGCCAGATGATCACCGAACTGCAGGCGATGGTCGGTGCGGGCGCACTGACGACGATTCCAGACGCGTCCCTGTTGCCGACAGATAAGAACGGTTACAGCCCGGAAGCAATCGAACTTAAGCGAATATCCGCACAAGAGGCCGCGCTCTCCGCAGAGAATGATAGCCTTCGCTTATTACTTGAGCAGGCCAACATCGATGCCAAGGCCTTGCTCATGCAGTCTTCTATCGATGCAGAGCAGCGCGATGCAGCAGACAAGTTGCAGAAGCTGATCGTGGGCGAACTCCATCATCGCATAAAGAACAACCTCGCAACCGTCAGTGCCATCGCGTCGCAAAGCTTTCGGACCACAACCAGCATCGAGCACGGGCAGAAGGCTATGGAAGGCCGGTTGCTGGCGCTATCGCGCGCCCATGATTTGCTGATGCAAGTCAGTTGGTCGAATGCCAGCCTTACCCGCACCGTGAGCGGCGCAACCGAGCCCTTTGACAGTCAAGGAAACAGACGTTTCCATTTCAATGGGCCAGATATCAAGGTGGCCTCAAGTGCCGTTATTGCCCTCGCAATGACGCTCAATGAACTTTGCACCAACACCATAAAATTTGGCGCACTGTCGACCTCCGCTGGCAGCGTGGAGGTCGCCTGGAAGATAGATGAGGAAAAGCAGCGGCTTTGCCTGACTTGGACGGAACGAGGAGGTCCGCCCGTTCGGCCGCCCACGCGCAGCAGCTTTGGGACGCGCATGATGCAATCCCTCGGTCAGCAGCTCCATGGCCAGGTGCAGCTTTCTTACGAGCCAGCCGGCTTGATCTACTCGCTGGATGTGCCGCTAAGCTCAATCATCGCGAAAGCTTGAGCCATTCCGTCGATCCGGTTCGCAAGACTGTTGAACAGATTCGAGAACTGAGCGCATAAGAATATTACCGATAATCGGATCAACAAAATGATGAAGTTGCAAGCGCTGATAGTGACCATCTTTCTGGCAACCATTGGAGCCACAAGCGCTGAGGCAGAGTGTGAGATCGCCGACGCCAAGCTGGAAGAAGCTATACAACAGAATCCCAAGCTGCGTGGTCCCGCCAATAGTCAGTCGGTACGCGATCTAAGAAGTTTGCGGGATGCTGCATTCACGCTCCGATCCTACGGGCGTCAGGAGGACTGTGAGCGTCTTCTAGCAAATATCCGTGAATTGATAGCCGGGCCGCCAATGGGCTCGTTGGGCGATAATGACGAGGAAGATGCCGATAAACAAAACGCAGCGCGAGAGCCGAGAGCTAAACGCGGAGCGGCGCTGGGCAGTCGTGACAAAAAGGGCGCAAAGCCGCTTTCAAGGATTGATGAACTCACCCCCGGCTTGAGGACGGACGAAATGATCGGCGCGGAAGTCCGCAGTTCCGACGACAAGATCGTAGGCGAGGTTAGAAATATCGTTTTTGGCACGAAAGATGGCCGAGATTACGCGATCGTCGCTTCTGGCGGCTTTTTTACAACGGGAAAGGAAAGCATCGTCGTGCCGATCAAATCGCTCAAGGTGACGCAGGATCGGTCGAGCTTCTTTCTTCCGATTTCCAGAGAGATCGTGAAAGCCGTGCCCCTCATGCCTGATCAGGACTACTTGTGGCTGTCGGATAAAAAGTGGCGTACCCATAATGACGGGTTTTTTCAGGGTCGCTGAGTACAGATGAACAATCTGGGTTCAGACTATAGGTGCGAGCAAACGCCCATGCTCGTCGGCCCCGATCGTCTGCAACGCTTCAATCGTTTCGTTGACCGTAACGTCCGACCATTCGATCTGGATGAAGAAATCTCCAAGATCGTCGTGAAACTCGGATCGTACGCGTTCATCTGGGCAACCTCGCGCAACTGCCTCAGGATGTCCGCTCCGGGTCCTAAGCCGTCGAATTCTCTACGACTGGGACAGGCGTCGTCCAGACGCTCGCGTCGACATTGCAAATCTATCTAGCTAAGATCGACAACTATTGTTGTCCTCAGCTGGTCGATCGAACTGGAAGCGTTGGACGTTGGAGCCGGATATGGACGTCCCGAAAAGGCGCCTCATTTGGGACCTTGTGCAAGGAGGCCTCTCGGAGGAATCCTTCATCGCGCAATTCGGCGCAAATCCGCGAACTACGCCCGAGATCGTTCGCGTCGAGCTTGAGGAGAGTTTGACAGAGAGGTCGACCGATAACCTCAGAGTTGCGCTCATCCTCGCATTTCGGTTTGGTCTCTCGCGGCAATGGGCTCAGTTGCTGTGCAAGCTGATGGGAGAAGATTGGCACCACAGTCACGAAGACATAGCCGGCGCCCTTCAAGATTTGCGTTTGCCGGTCACCATTGACTGCCTGTATCGGACCGCGTTGTGCAAGCATGATTATCTCGCCTACAACGACAATGAATCCCTGGCAATCAAGTGCATCTGGGCGCTGCATGATATCGGTACGCTCGAGGCAGCCGAGAAACTCCAACGTTTATCGCAGTCTGATTTGTCAGCGCGCGTTCGCGAGAAAGCTCTCAAGCGACTATCGGCGCTGGCGGTGACGCGACCCGGCGACCCGGTGCCAGCTTATCGCCGCGCAAGAGACCAAAAGGTTCGGCCCGACTGGGATTTGGGTGGATCTCAGCGCGACAAGTAGGGCAGCGGGCGATATCCTTCGCAGAAGCGTGCCAGGAGAGGTCAAGTCTCGGTGGGCGGGAATCAAAAAGCCGCCGGGCGATGCCGGCGGCTTGATGTCGGTGGGAGGTAGGTGCTGCGGCGCTCGCGCCGCTCCTGCCTTGGTGCTGCGTTGCCGCTTACTCAGCAGCTTCCTTGCGCGGCGGATCGAGTGCGCCGGAGTCGTGGATCTCGGCGACCTGATGGTCGCTGAAGCCCAGCACCTGGCGCAGGATCTCGTCGGTGTGCTCGCCGAGTAGCGGCGAGCGCGTGACGTCGGCCGGGCTGTCCGACAGCTTGATCGGGTTGCCGACCGAGAGATACTTGCCGCGGGTCGGGTGGTCGACCTCGACCAGGGTGCCGGTCTTGCGCAGCGACTCGTCCTCGGCGATCTCCTTCATCGACAGGATCGGGCCGCAGGGGATGTCGAACTCGTTCAAGATGTCCATGGCCTCGAACTTGGTCTTGGTCATGGTCCACTGCTCGATGCGGCCGAAGATCTCGTTCAGGCGCGGCAGGCGGGCGGCGGGCTTGGCGTAGTTCGGGTCGGTCTTCCAGGTCGGCTCGCCGATCACGTCGCAGATCTTCTCCCAGACCGGGGCCTGGGTGATGAAGTAGATGTAGGCGTTCGGGTCGGTTTCCCAGCCCTTGCACTTCAGGATGCGACCGGGCTGGCCGCCGCCGGAATCATTGCCGGCGCGCGGCACGGCGTCGCCGAACGGCACGCCCTCGCCGAACTGGCTGTATTCCTTCAGCGGGCCGTGCTCGAGGCGCTGCTGGTCGCGCAGCTTGACGCGGCAGAGGTTCAAGACGCCGTCCTGCATCGCGGCGGTGACGCGCTGGCCACGGCCGGTGTGGGTGCGCTGATAGAGCGCGGTGACGATGCCGAGCGCCAGGTGCAGGCCGGTGCCGGAATCGCCGATCTGCGCGCCGGTGACCAGCGGCAGGCCGTCACGGAAGCCGGTGGTCGAGGCGGCGCCGCCGGTGCACTGCGCGACGTTCTCATAGACCTTGCAGTCTTCGTAGGGACCAGGGCCGAAGCCCTTGATCGAGGCGACGATCATCTTCGGGTTGATCGCCTGGATCTTCTCCCAGGGGAAGCCCATGCGATCGAGCACGCCGGGGCCGAAATTCTCGACCAGCACGTCGCACTTCTTGATCAGCTCGGTCAGAACCTCCTTGCCCTTGGGGTTCTTGGTGTCGAGCGTGATCGACCGCTTGTTGTGGTTCAGCATCGTGAAATAGAGGCTGTCCACGTTGGGAATGTCCTGAAGCTGGCCGCGGGTGATGTCACCCACGCCCGGCCGCTCGACCTTGATCACGTCGGCCCCGAACCAGGCCAGCAGCTGCGTGCAGGTCGGTCCGGACTGGACGTGGGTGAAATCGAGAATGCGAACGCCCTCGAGCGCCTTGGTCATGTCTTGCTCTCCGTAACGATTGGTCATCCCGCGACAGCGGGCATCTGATGTCCTTGCGGGTGGCCTTTACTTCTTCTTCGTCAGCACGCTCTGCGGATTGAGGTTGCCGATACGGCCGCTCTCGGATCCGGCTGCGGGATCGATCACGGCGTTGATCAAGGTCGGCTTGCCGGAATCCATCGCTTCGTTGACGGCGCGCTTCAGCTCGTCTGGCGAGGTCGCGTTGACGCCAACGCCGCCGAAGGCCTCCATCATCTTGTCATAGCGCGCGCCCTTGACGAACACGGTGGTCGCCGGGTCGTCGCCCGCCGAGTTCTGATCGGTGCCGCGATAGATGCCGTCATTGTTGAAGATAACGACACAGATCGGAAGATTGTAGCGACAGATCGTCTCGACCTCCATGCCGGAGAAGCCGAAGGCGCTGTCGCCCTCGATCGCCAGCACCGGCTTACCGGTCTCGACCGCGGCGGCGATGGCCGAGCCCATGCCGATGCCCATCACGCCCCAGGTGCCGACGTCGAGCCGCTTGCGCGGCTGGTACATGTCGATGACGCCGCGGGCGAGGTCGAGCGTGTTGGCGCCCTCGTTGACCAGGATCGCGTCCGGACGCTCCTTGATGATGGTGCGGAGCACGCCGAGCGCGCCGTGATAGTCCATCGGCGAGTTGTTGTTCATCAGCCGCGGCGCCATCTTGGCGACGTTGTCCTCGCGCTTCTTCTGCACCGCGCTCAGCCACTCGACCGAAGCCTTGGGCCAGTTGCTGCCCATCGCCTCGCTGAAAGCCGTGACGACCGAGCCGATGTCGCCGACCACGGGGGCCGCGATCTCGACGTTGGAGTCCATCTCCTTCGGCTCGATGTCGACCTGGATGAACTTCTTCGGCTGTTCGCCCCAGCTCTTGCCCTTGCCGTGCGACAACAGCCAGTTGAGGCGGGCGCCGATCAGCATGACGACGTCGGAGTCCTTCAGCACGGTCGAGCGCGCCGCGCCGGCGCACTGCGGATGCAGGTCGGGCAGGAGGCCCTTGGCCATGCTCATCGGCAGGAACGGCACGCCGCTCTTCTCGACGAAGGTCTTGATCGCCTCGTCGGCCTGCGCGTAGGCCGCCCCCTTGCCGAGGATGATCAGCGGGCGTTTCGCGTTCTTCAACAGATCGAGCGCGCGCTTCACCGAGTCGGGGGAGGGGATCTGCGCCGGGGCCGGATCGATCACCTTGACCAGCGAGGCCGCGCCGGCTTGCGCGTTCATCACCTGGCCGAACAGCTTTGCCGGCAGGTCGAGATAGACGCCGCCCGGACGGCCCGAGACGGCGGCGCGGATCGCGCGGGCGAAGCCGATGCCGATGTCCTGCGCGTGCAGCACGCGGAACGCCGCCTTGCACAGCGGCTTGGCGATCGCGAGCTGATCCATCTCTTCATAGTCGCCCTGCTGCAGGTCGACGATCTCGCGCTCCGAGGAGCCCGAGACCAGGATCATCGGGAAGCAGTTCGTCGTCGCATGCGCGAGCGCAGTGAGGCCGTTGAGAAAGCCGGGAGCGGAGACGGTGAGGCAGACGCCCGGCTTCTTGGTGAGGAAGCCGGCGATCGCGGCGGCGTAGCCGGCGTTCTGCTCGTGACGGAAGGAGAGCACGCGGATGCCTTCAGCCTGCGCCATGCGACCGAGATCGGTGATCGGAATGCCCGGCACGTTGTAGATCGTGTCGATCCCGTTCAGCTTCATCGCGTCGATGACGAGATGAAAACCGTCCGTGAGCTCCTCGTGCGTGTCCGGTGCCTCGGTCTTAACAGCAGTCTGCGCCATGCGCCTCTCTCCCTGGTCGTCTACGAAGGCGCTTTGCGGCGTCTTCTTCTGTTTGAACCTGTCAGCTGAATAGTTCCTGGCCGTGCGTTTCGACATAGGTCGCAAGGCCCAGCGTATGATCACGGGCCCGCTTCTCGGCGAGCTCGGTGTTGCGTTCCTCCAGCGCCTCGATGATCGCGAGATGCTCGGGCAGGGAGGCCGCGATACGATCGGTGCGCCCGATCGTGAGCTGGCGATAGCCGCGCACGTGCAGCAGGATGTCGTTGGTCATGTCGACCAGCACCGGCGACTCCGACAGCGAGATCAGCGCCTGATGAAACGCGATGTTCGCCTTGGAATATTCCTCGATATGCTCCTGCGGCGGACGGTCCTTGCCGAAGTCCTTGAAGTAGTCGCGCAGCGCGCTGATGTCCTTCTTGCGCGCGATCGTGGTGATCAGCCGCGCCGCCATGCTCTCCAGCGCCGCCCAGGCGCGGATCATGTCGACGATCTCGCTCTTGGTCCGGCGCACCACGACGATGCCACGGCGCGGCACGGTCTTCACGAAGCCGTCCTGCTCCAGCATCGCGATCGCTTCGCGAATGGGCGTGCGGCTGACACCGAGGCGCTCGGAGAGAGCGCGCTCGTCGAGCATGACAGGCTCGGGCGAGGCGTAGATGTCCATCTTCAGAATGGCTTCTTTCAAGGCCTCATAGGCCTTATTCTTGAAGCTCGTCTCCGGGGCGATGCGAGCGATCGCGATGTCGGCCTCGGCCATGATGGGCAATGCCTTGTTCGTTTTTTCTGTAGACAAGACCGTCTCCTCTCCTTGGGAGATGCTTGTTTACAGCATTTTGCGTCCAAGTTTTTTGGCATACCAGATGCCAGGATGTCAAGCTGCGAGCTTTTTCAGCGTGTCCACATCTTCGTCGCGCTTGACAAAGTTTGCGTCTGGCATACCAAATGCCATAAACGACCAGCAATCCCCAGGAGGAAGCCCCGATGTCTGACGCCATCCCGAATGCCAAGGCCACGATCCGAGACGTTCTCGATCGTGTGAAGGCGGATAAACGCACCAGCCTCACCGCGCCCGAAGGCAAGATCGTGTGCGACGCCTACGGCATTCCGGTGCCGAAGGAGGGCCTGGCGAAGTCCGCGGCCGAAGCGGCCAAGCTCGCGGGCGACATGGGTTTTCCGGTCGTGATGAAGATCGTTTCGCCGGACATTCTGCATAAGACGGAAGCCGGCGGCGTCATTGTCGGCGTCAAGACCGCCGACGATGCGAAGACAGCGTATGAGACCATTCTCGCGAATGCGAAGAAGTACAAGGCCGACGCCAAGATCGAAGGCATCCAGGTGCAGCAGATGCTGACCGGCGGTACCGAGGTGATCGTCGGTTCGATCACCGACGGCTCGTTCGGCAAGCTGGTGGCCTTTGGCCTCGGCGGCGTGTTGGTCGAGGTGCTGAAGGATGTGACATTCCGCCTCGCCCCCGCGACCAAGGACGACGCGCTGTCGATGCTCGACGGCATCCAGGCCCACGAAATGTTGAAGGGCGTGCGCGGCGGCGATGCCGTCAGCCGCGAGGCGCTGGCGGACGTCATCGTCAAGGTGTCGAAGCTGGTCAGCGATTTCCCTGAAATCGTCGAGCTCGACCTCAATCCGGTGTTCGCGACCAAGACCGGCGCGATTGCGGCCGACGTCCGCATCGTCGTCGATTTCGACTACAAGCCCCGTCCGGCGCCGCGCTCGAACGAGGAAATCGTCACCGCGATGAACCGCATCATGAAGCCGCAGGCGGTCGCCGTGATCGGCGCCTCCGCCGAGGACGGCAAGATCGGCAACTCGGTGATGAAGAACCTGATCAACGGCGGCTACAAGGGCCAGATCTACCCGATCCACCCGAAGGCCTCCGAGATCCTCGGCTACAAGGCCTACAAGAGCGTCAAGGACGTGCCCGGCGTGATCGACACCGCGGTGTTCGCGATCCCCGCCAAGTTCGTCGCCGGCGCGCTGACCGAATGCGGCGAGAAGCAGATCCCCGGCGCAGTGCTGATTCCGTCGGGCTTTGCCGAGGCCAATGAGCCCGAGCTGCAGGCCGAGATCGTCGAGATCGGCAAGAAGTACAATGTCCGCCTGATGGGGCCGAACATCTACGGCTTCTACTACACGCCGGCCAATCTCTGCGCGACCTTCTGCACCGCCTACGACGTCAAGGGCCACGCGGCGCTGTCGTCGCAGTCGGGCGGCATCGGCATGGCCATCATCGGTTTTTCGCGCTCGGCGAAAATGGGTGTGTCGGCCATCGTGGGCCTCGGCAACAAGTCCGATATCGACGAGGACGATCTGCTCGCCTTCTTCGAGCAGGACCCCAACACCAACCTGATCGCGCAGCACTGCGAGGACCTCAAGGACGGCCGCGCCTTTGCGGAAGCCGCCAAGCGCGTCTCCAAGAAGAAGCCGGTCATCGTGCTCAAGGCTGGCCGCACGTCTGCTGGCGCCAAGGCGGCCTCGTCGCACACCGGCGCGCTCGCCGGCAACGACAAGATCTACGAGGACGTGCTGAAGCAGTCGGGCGTGATCCGCGCCCGCAGCCTGCGCCAGCTGCTCGAATTCGCTCGCGGCGTGCCGGTGCTGCCGACGCCGAAGGGTGAGAACGTCCTCATCATCACCGGCGCCGGCGGCTCGGGCGTGCTGCTCTCCGACGCCGTCGTCGACAACGGCCTATCGCTGATGACCATGCCGGCCGACCTCGATGCCGCCTTCCGCAAGTTCATCCCGCCGTTCGGTGCCGCCGGCAACCCGGTCGACATCACCGGCGGCGAGCCGCCGATCACCTATGTGAACACGGTCAAGCTCGGCCTGTCGGACGACCGCATCGACGCGCTGATCCTCGGCTACTGGCACACGATCGTGACCCCGCCGATGGTGTTCGCCCGCAACATGGTCGAGGTGAAGAAGGAGATGGAGGCCAAGGGCTTCGTCAAGCCGATCGTCGCCTCGCTCGCCGGCGACGTCGAGGTCGAGGAGGCCGCCGAATATCTCTACCAGAACGGCATCCCGGCCTATGCCTATTCGACCGAGCTGCCGGTCGAGGTGCTCGGCGCCAAGTACAAGTGGGCGCGCGGCGCGGGCCTGCTCTAAGTCAAATCGATGCGAATGCCGCTCCGGCGTCCCGCCGGGGCGGCACTTTCTTTGATAGCGTGACGAAGCAAGATCCGTCCGTCCGACAACGGCGCCGCCTGTGAGGGCGGTGCAGAGAGGCGCCACGTGATCCGTCGCAAGACGATCGAGCCACGCGCGGATGCTGCGGCCGAACCCCGCGACGGCGGCGTGCAATCCGTCGGCCGCGCGCTCCAGATCCTGGAGCTTCTCGCCGAAGACGACGAAGGCTATCGCCTCAGCGATCTCGCCGTCCGTGCCGGGCTTTCGACCTCGACCGTTCATCGCCTGCTGACCACGCTCGAGAAGCGCCGCTTCGTCCAGTTCGACCGCATGGAATCGAAATGGCACGTCGGCGCGCAGAGCTTTGCCGTCGGCGCGACCTTCACGCGTCGGCGCAATTTCGTCGCGCTGGCGATTCCCTATCTGCGAAGGCTGCGCGACCAGTCGCGCGAGACCGCCAATCTCGCCGTCGTCGACGATGAATCGCTGATGGTGCTGCTGCGGCTGGACAGCCGCGAGATCATGCGCTCGCTGACCAAGGTCGGGGGCCGCCTCCCGATGGTTGCGTCCGGCATGGGCAAGGCGGTGCTTGCGACCTATTCCGACGACGACGTCAATGCGATCATCCACCGCCAGGGCATGCCGCGCCTGACCGAGAAGTCGATCATCCGCGCCAGCGACCTGTTCCGCGAGTTGGAGACCATCCGCCGCCAGGGCTACGCCGTCGACGACGAGGAAGCCCGCCTCGGCCTGCGCTGCATCGCCGCCGTCGTTCACGATTCCTGCCGCGAGCCGCTGGCCGCGATCTCGGTGTCCGGCCTGGCGAGCCGGTTGACGGAGGAGCGGGTGCCGGTGGTCGGGGGCATGGTGCGGGATATTGCCGCGGAGTTGACAGCGGCGCTCGGTGGGGCTGCCGTCCAGCGGCAATGAGGGTCGACAGGCCGATGACTGAGCCCACATCGTGTCGACAATCCTCGTCGTCACTCCGGAGTATGGCCAAAAATTCGGCATATGGGGGAAAGGAAGTCACTAACTAAGCCGAAAGTCTATTCAGAATCGGGGCCATGAATTTGGGGTGATCTAGTCGGGCCCAATCGCAAGGGCGAAAATCATCCCAGCGAAATTGTGGGGATAAGTTGAACAAACATAGATAATCAACTTGGTGTTGCGCTAATTACTTGACCACAATTGCTCTTTTAAGGGGGGAGGGCATGCGTCTCGTTTTTATTGCACCGCTGATATTTCTGTCTGGCTGCGCCGGTTTAGCGGAGCAGCTAACAAATTCGCAGACGGCTTCCGATCGGCTGCGATCGCAACTCGGAGCTGACATCGACCTTCAGGGAGCATTGCGGCGCAATATCGCGCGCAAAAATGCTGAGCTGGAATTCATATCGTACGGCACCTACTCGTGCGGTCCAGATAGCGCCGACTATAAAAAGGTGACCGTGTACACCGATATCACGCCAAAAATTGCGCGCGAACAAGCCGTAGTAATTGCGGCGGTAAAGAAGAAGAAATTAGAGTACCTCCGCAACAAGTACGCGGACTTCGAAACGATCGTAGCGTACGGAGAAGCTTTGTCGGCGCTCACCAAAGCCCGGGATGAGCGTGTCAAGGCATACGCAAATCTGAAGAAATTGATTGCGGCATATCAAGGGTTTGTTCCGAGCGAATTTGCTCTAGTGCTAAAGGTCATGAATGATGCTGTTGGTCTCGCGCAAATTGGCGACCAATACGCATTCCAAGTTGCTGTCATAAAGACCGCGGCCTTCGCGGAAGAGCCTTTGAAGAAGGCAAGAGAGAAGGTCTTATCCAAAGCATTGTTGAAGGACTTGACGGATGACGAAGCGCAGGCGTTCAAGGAGTGGGAGTCTTGCGCGCTAGACCGCTTGTTCTTCTATCGTGAATACAACCCCTCTATGCCTCCGTCTTATCTTGAACGAAAGGGCTTGATTGAGAACACTGCAGGCGAGACTAGGTCGCCGACGCTCTTGTTCGCAGCAGAATACAAGTCCTATCTCGATGAGCGCGAAGCATTTGTCGCGCGCCGTTCTGATTACGTCGGTTTGCTTGATGCAATTATTGAACAGAATGCGGCTCTTGCTCATCTTCCTGCGGGGGCATCGTTCAACCAATTCTTGGAAACTTTGACCCAGATTGGCAGCGACGCGGCGAGCGCTAAGGAGCAGTACAATATTCTAAGGGTCGACACTAGGACCTAACTGAGGAAGTGCTTCATTCCTCGAAGATGAGAATGCTTCGATTGAAGAAGGCCTACGGTCGGCGCAGCGGTAGCGAGGGGAGGGCAGGCCTCGCCCAGCTGCCCAAACCGTGATCGGGGAGATGGCCTATTTGGACTTGCAGTCGGGCGCGCCGCACGTGAGCATCGTGGCGGATCACCCGAACACGTCCAGCGAGTTGTGCCATGTCCAAACTCACCCGCTTCTCGGTCGCCCCTTTGCACAGTATGACGCGGCGCCTCGCCGACGTCGCCTCCGGCCGTGTCGCGCCGGATCTCGTGATCACCGGGGCGCGTGTGCTGTCGACCTATTCGGAGCGCATTCTCCCCGGCCGCGAGCTGTGGATCACCGGCGGGCGCGTGGCCGCGGTGAAGCCGGCCGGCGCCCACAAGGCGCTTCCCGGCGGCTTCGCCATCTACGACGCGGCCGGCGGCATCATCGCGCCGGGGCTGGTCGATCCGCACATCCACATCGAATCCTCGATGGTGACGGCCTGCGCCTATGCCGAGGCTGCGCTGCTCAACGGCACCACGACGATCTTCTGCGACAGCCACGAGATCGGCAACGTCATGGACGTCGCCGGCGTTGAGGCGATGCTGGAGGATGCGCGGCAGGCGCCGCTGTCGATCTTCCTCACCGTGCCCTCGACCGTGCCGGCGACCTCGGCGGCGCTGGAGACGGCGGGCGGCGATCTCACGCCGGACAAGATCGCCGGCCTGTTCGATCGCTGGCCGGAGGCGGTCGCGCTCGGCGAGAAGATGGATTTCGTGCCGGTCTGCATGGGCGACGAGCGCAGCCATGCCATCCTTGCGGCGGCTTTGCAGCGCGGACGGCCGGTGTCCGGGCATGTCTATGGCCGCGAGTTCGTCGCGGCCTATGCCGCGAGCGGCGTCACCGATACGCATGAGGCGATCGACCGCGACATCGCCGACGACCTGCTCGATGCCGGCGTCTGGATCTTTCTGCGCGGTGGTCCGCCGACGACGCCGTGGCACAGCCTGCCGCAGGCGATCCGCACCGTCACCGAGCTCGGCGCCTCGCACAAGCGCACCGCCGTGTGCACCGACGATCGCGATGCCGATGATCTCATGCTGTTCGGCCTCGACTGGGTGGTGCGCGAGGCGGTGAAGGCGGGGATGTCGCCGGAGCAGGCGTGGTCGATGGGCTCGCTGCACGGCGCGACGCGCTTTGCGATGGATGGCGAGATCGGCGGTCTCGGCGGTGGCCGCCGCGCCGATCTGGTGCTGCTCGACGACGGCCTGAAGCCGCAATCGACCTGGTATGGCGGCGAGCTGGTGGTGGACAAAGGCAAGATCACGCCGCGTCTCGATCAGGCGCTGTCGCAGCGCTATCAGTACCCGAAGGCGGCCTATGCCACGGTGAAGCTGCCGGCCAAGGTGACGCTGACGCCGGAGCTGCCCACCAAGGCCTGCACCGTCAATGCGATCAAGACGGCGCTGCCCGGCATCACGCTGATCCACGACAAGGTCGCGATCGAGCCGGCCAACGATTGGGAGACGCTGTTTGCGCGCTACGGTCTCTGCTTCGTCGCCGTGATCGAGCGCCACGGCAAGTCGGCCGGCAATGTCGCGCACGGGCTCTTGAAGGACTTCGGCCTCAAGCGCGGCGCCGTCGCCTCCAGCGTCGGCCATGACAGCCACAACATCATCGTCGCCGGCACCAACGAGGCCGACATGCAGGCCGCCGTCGCCGCGATCGGCGCGCAGCAGGGCGGCGTCTGCGTCGTGGCCGACGGCAAGGTGCGGGCGATGGTTCCATTGCCGATCGCCGGCCTGTTGTCGGACAAGCGCGTCACCGAGGTCGCCGAGGAGGTGAAGCTGCTCAAGAAGGAATGGGCGGAAGCCGGCTGCACCATTCCCTACATGGGCTTCAATTTGATTCCTCTATCGGTCATTCCGGAAATTCGTATCACCGACAAGGGCCTCGTGCTGGTGCCGCAGATGGAGCTTGCGCCGCTGTTCGAATAGCACCATCGAACCGTCATGCTGTTAGGACATGTCAGCTGTTTGTCGTCCTAACTAACTGAGGCCACCCGTGTTTTGCCGAGCGTGCCGTATCGTGGGAAAAATCGACGACTGAATTGAGATCGCAGCCGTCAGCAGCGATCCTCGCGCATCAACCAAAAGAGGAAGCGCGAGATGGCGAAGATGCGGGCGATCGATGCTGCGGTGCGAATCTTGGAGAAGGAAGGCGTCACCTGCGCCTTCGGCGTTCCCGGCGCCGCGATCAATCCGCTGTATTCCGCGCTGCAACGGCGCGGCTCGATCCGGCACATTCTCGCCCGCCACGTCGAGGGCGCCTCGCACATGGCCGAGGGCTACACCCGCGCCAAGGCCGGCAACATCGGCGTGTGCATCGGCACCTCGGGCCCGGCCGGCACCGACATGATCACCGGGCTCTATTCGGCGATCGCAGACTCCATTCCGATCCTCTGCATTACCGGCCAGGCGCCGCGCGCGCGGCTCCACAAGGAGGATTTCCAGGCCGTCGACATCGAGCAGATCGCCAAGCCCGTGACCAAGTGGGCGGTGACGGTGCGCGAGCCCGGCCTCGTCCCGCGGGTGTTCAGCCAGGCGTTCCACATCATGCGCTCGGGCCGTCCGGGCCCGGTGCTGATCGACCTGCCGCTCGACGTGCAGCTCGCCGAGATCGAGTTCGACGACGAGACCTATGCGCCGCTGCCGGTCTACAAGCCCGCGGCGAGCCGCAAGCAGATCGAGAAGGCGCTGGAGATGCTCAATGCCGCGGAGCGGCCGCTGATCGTCGCCGGCGGCGGCATCATCAACGCCGATGCCAGCGAACTCCTCGTGACGTTCGCCGAAACCGTGAACGTTCCTGTCGTGCCGACCCTGATGGGCTGGGGCGCCATTCCCGACGATCATGTGCTGATGGCCGGCATGGTCGGCCTGCAGACCAGCCATCGCTATGGCAACGCCAATTTCCTGGAGTCCGATTTCGTGCTCGGCATCGGCAACCGCTGGGCCAACCGCCACACCGGATCGATCGAGACCTACACCAAGGGTCGCAGCTTCGTGCATGTCGACATTGAGCCGACCCAGATCGGCCGCGTGTTCAATCCCGATCTCGGCATCGTCTCGGACGCCAAGGCGGCGCTCGAGCTGTTCATCACCGTCGCGCGCGAGTGGCGCAAGGCGGGCAGACTGCGCGAGCGGCAGGCGTGGCCGGCGGCGTGCCAGGATCGCAAGCGCACGATGCTCCGGCGCAGCGATTTCGACCAGGTGCCGATCAAGCCGCAGCGCGTCTATCATGAGATGAACAAGGCGTTCGGCCGCGACACCTGCTATGTCAGCGTCATCGGCCTGTCGCAGATCGGCGGCGCCCAGTTCCTCAGCGTCAACCATCCGCGCCACTGGATCAATGCGGGGCAGGCGGGGCCGCTCGGCTGGACCCTGCCGGCCGCGCTCGGCGTCCGCGCCGCCGATCCCAGGCGCGAGATCGTCGCGCTCTCCGGCGACTACGACTTCCAGTTCCTGATCGAGGAGCTCGCGGTCGGCGCGCAGTTCAACCTGCCTTACATCCACGTCGTCGTGAACAATGCCTATCTCGGCCTCATACGTCAGGCGCAACGCGGCTTCTCGATGGACTATCAGGTGCAGCTCTCGTTCGAGAACATCAACGCGCCGGAGGTCGGCGGCTATGGCGTCGACCACGTCGCGGTCGCGCAGGGCCTCGGCTGCAAGGCGATCCGCGTCACCGACCCGCGCCAGGCGCAGGCTGCGTTCGCGACCGCGCGCGAATGGATGGCGGAATACCAGGTGCCTGTCGTGGTCGAGTTCGTGCTCGAACGCGTCACCAACATCGCGATGGGCACCGAGATCGACAACGTCGTGGAGTTCGAGGAGGTGCTCGATCTGCCGGTCGACGAGACGCCGGCCGAGCCGGCGCGCACCTTGCAACCGGCCTGACCGCAGCCATCGCACTCAGTCGAGGACCCATGACATGCCGCGTTTTGCCGCCAACCTCACGATGCTGTTCAACGAGCTGCCGTTCCTCGACCGCTTCGCGGCCGCCAAGGCGGCCGGCTTCGGCGGCGTCGAATATCTGTTCCCGTATGATTTCGACAAGGCCGAGCTGCGCGAGCAGCTCGCGCGTCACGGGCTGACGCAGGTGCTGCACAATCTGCCCGCCGGCAATTGGGCCGCGGGCGAGCGCGGCATCGCCATCCTGCCGGATCGTGTCGATGAATTCCGCGACGGCGTTCGCCGCGCCATCGAGTATGCGAAGGCGCTGGATTGCCGCCAGCTCAACTGCCTCGTCGGCATTGCGCCCGACGATGCCGATCCGCGCGAGCTCAACCAGGTGCTGGTCCGCAACCTGCGCTTCGCCGCGACCGCGCTGAAGGCGCAGGGGATCAAGCTGCTGATCGAGCCGATCAACACACTCGACATTCCCGGCTTTGTCCTCAACCGCACGGCACAAGCGCTTCAGCTGATCTCGGAGGTCGAGTCCGACAATCTGTTCGTCCAGTACGACATCTACCACATGCAGATCATGGAGGGCGATCTCGCCCGCACGATGCAGAAGCATCTCGCCCGCATCGCCCACATCCAACTCGCCGACAATCCCGGCCGCCACGAGCCGGGCACCGGCGAGATCAACTACGCCTTCTTGTTCCGCCATCTCGACACGATCGGCTATTCCGGCTGGATCGGCTGCGAGTACAAGCCGCAGACGACGACCGCGGAGGGACTTGGCTGGCTGACGGACCGGGCGATCGTTCCCGCGAACTGAGTTTACTACGTGCCATTCAGCCCGGGTTGGCCGCCGAGGAAGATGCCGCCGCTCCGGTCCCTTCACGCGAGGCTTATGGATTGCATCGAGCGCAACAGGATGGCGCAGCTTCAGTGTTGTAGCGCGTGAGTTTCACTCACGCCTTAGCAGCCACGACAGATGCCGTGAATTTTTGTGTCAATCTTCTTCTGCTCGTCGACCCACTCGGCAGGCCATTGTCCGCCTGCCCAAGGCAACTGCTTCCTGTTGGCAAAGTTGATGGGTACCGTAAAGGTGAAGCTATCGTCGCTCATCTCTGCGGGCGGCTCCGGAAATGGTTCCGCTCGCTCAATCATACTTAGGGCCGCCGTATCGAGTAGTTCGGAGCCGGCGCTTTCCACCAGTTCTCTGGAAATCAGTTTCCCCTGCCGATCAATGACAAACTTGACCTTGGCCGTGCCACTTTGACCGGCCGCCCCTGGCGGAAACGTTCTCTTGCTCACTAGCAGTATTACAATCTTCTTTTTCCACGCTTCGCGAGCGCTTGCCTGAGCGCCGACACTTTCTGTTTGCGCATATGAGAAAGACGCCGAAGCCAGTAGCAGTACGAACAGACCGGCCAGCGAAGGACTTCTAGCGTTCATAGGGAGATTTCATCACACGCGAAGATAATTCACAACCAAAAATTGCCGGTATGGCGCAGTTGCGCGAAGCGCCCGTCTCGTACGTCGCCAGCGTCGGCTGAAAAGGTCCGCGTTGGGCCAGGAGCGGCCGCGCGTTGTTCCTCAAACTGGGGCGTGCTTGCCAAGCTCGATAGTGCCCGCTATCGTCAACTCCAACATCAAGAGTTGGGCCGACGCCCAGCGCCAACCTGCTCCCCGAGCAAGGTGGCTTTCTTCCTTCGGAAGAAGATGTGGCCGGTCCGGCAACTAAACGGGACAAGCCACCACGGCGTCATGCGCTCCTCTCTTCGAAGAAGGGGACGAGAATGACTGTCGATAGAATCGAAATTGAGCCGGCCGATGCAAGGTCCCAGGACCTGATTGACCTCGTAACCGCGCTGGACGATTTCTTAAACAAGGTCTGCGGGGTGGAAAGGAATCACGGCTCTCCAATTGATCGGCTAGCGCACGACGACACGCAAATGTTTATCGCGCGGATTGCCGGACAAGCCGTTGGCTGTGCGGGGCTGCAGGTGTTCGCGGATGGTACCGGAGAGGTGAAGCGCATGTATGTCGTCACCGAGGTTCGGACAACTGGAATAGGCAGCAGGCTCTTGACGCGCGTCGTGGAAGCGGCACTGATCGCCAAGCTGCCGGTTCTGCGGTTGGAAACCACGGAATTTCTTCCCGATGCCCAGAGGCTCTATCGGGCGAAGGGGTTCGTTCCGGGCCCAGCGTATGGCCCTTACGTTTCCAACCCGATCAATTTGTACTTCGAGAGATGGCTGACGAAATGATCGTCGAGGGCGATGTGCCGACAAGGAATAGATGATCAAGTCTGCTCTTAGATTGCTCAAATTCCCATAGCGCTTGCCGCGCCACCCCGCTCAACATGCGCGGTTTCCTCCCTTGGAGGCCTTCGGACGCCGGCCGCCCGAATATGCCGCGCCGCCAATCATGCGGCCGGCATCCGAAACCCTTCACAACAGGCGACATTGCTGCGCTGGCTTGGTATGCTGATTGAAGTTTTCGAAGCGGTGCCTGCGGAAATGGGGGTGTGGTTTGGAAGAACGGAACAGAATACTCTTGTTCGGCGGCACCAAGGGCGAGACGGCCATGTTCATGCTGTTTGACGAAAGCGATCATGCGCGCGCGCATTGTCGCCTTCGGTGCGAATATCGAGATAAGATCATTGAAAGCACTGCAACCGACTTCTTCCAAGCTCTCTGCGATGTTCGCAATCTATTAGCTCAAGATGGTCTCATCCCACTTTGCTACGGAGCAAGCCTGAACGTATATCCTTCAGGAATGGCGAGGGATATGGGGCAGGGCCTCAAGGCCTACAAGATGACGATGGGGCGGCACGCGCGAAGGGAAGACCTCGTCGATATATTTTCCGAAGGTCCCGATGTAGTACCTGCTTCAGTTGCCGCACAAGAGCAGTTTTGGCGTGACTGGCTCGTGTCACCGCGCACCTAGGCGTAAGTTCCGGTACGGGTCAAATGCAACCATTGAGGACCTTGGTCGCCTGCCTCCGGTCGAGACCTGAAAGCGAGCCGAGCTTTCATCTGTTTGGACGGTTCGGGACGAACAGCCGACATCTTTAATGCGTCTTTTCATCTTCGATTTTGACCACCATGTGCTGCGCTAGGCCGGCGCCCGAGGAGCCGCGGAAAAAATCTCCGGTTGCTTGTCGGCCTGGCCAACGGAGAATCGTCCTCGGAACGGACAACCGAGGGCATTGCGAGCGATGATCACTGTGTACGGAGAGGGCAGAGGCTTCCGCGTCGTCTGGTTGCTGGAAGAGATGGACCTCCCATACCGGCTGCGGGATGTGGATCTCCTGGCCGGGGTCGAGAACGACGCCGAGTTCCTGACGATCAATCCCGCCGGATTCATTCCGGCGATCCGCGATGGCGACGTCACGATGGTCGAGTCCGTTGCGATCATGGAGTACATCTTGGGGCGGTATGGGCCGACGGCGCTGGCGCCCGCGGCACATGATGTTGCTTTTCCTGCCTATCAGCAGTTTCTCCACCTCGGTGAGGCGGGCCTCGCAGCCTCGCTTTATTTCGTTTCGGGAGCCCGGCACCTTGCGCCTGAAAGCGAGTGCAACAACTGGAGCGCGCGGCAGGCGATGGACGTGTTCACGACCCGATTGAGCCTGGTGACGCGACGGCTGGAGCGCGGGCCATACATGGCCGGCGATGCGTTCACCGCGGCGGACATTTCGGTGGGCTACGCGCTCGAGATGGCGCGGAAGAACGTCGGTGTGGTGTTCGGTGATGCGGAGCAAGCATACATGACCCGGCTGCGAGTCCGCGCCGGCTACCAGCGGGCGCTGGAGACGTGCCAGGCCACGCGGCGCTGGTGGACCAGCTAGGTTGCGGAACGAGAGAGGCGAGTAGGTCGCCGACAATGTCTTCAACAGACGAAACGATCATTTGCATTCGACCGTCGCTCCGCGGCAGATGACGAGTGCTGGAAACCCATCCGAGGTCACCGATGTCATCTGTTGCGACCGTGTTTGCGCAATCGTTCTTCCACGGCACGCGCGCTGATTTGCGGCCGGGCGATCTGATCGCTGTCGGGTATCCGTCCAATTTCACCGACGCGGAGCCGCTGTCCTGGGTCTACTTCACGGCCACGCTGGATGCGGCGATCTGGGGCGCCGAGTTGGCTGCCGGTGACGGACGGGGACGGATCTACGTCGTCGAGCCCACAGGTCCGTTCGTTGACGACCCGAACCTGACGGACAAGAAGTTCCCGGGAAATCCGACGCGGTCTCATCGATCCCGCGCGCCGCTGCGCGTCATTGCCGAGGTCGTTCATTGGCAGGGGCACGCGCCGGATGTGGTGAGGCAGATGAAGGAGGGCGTTGCGCGCGCAATGACCGAAGGGCCGGGCATCATCGACTGAACGGCGCGGCGGCATCGCACTGCCGTCGATCCGTCGCGCCCGATGGCTGTTTGCGGATGCTGCGACGCGCTCGCCACGCGGCGCCCTCCGTCCAGAACATCGAAAAAGTCCGGTGGCAAGGTGCGTTCGAACTGGTGTCGACGCACGAAATCTCCTCCTCATGAGCCGAGCCTATCGCCGAGAGGCGAGGGTTGGACTTGGCGTCCATGATTGATCGGGGGCGCCGCTCGGCAGCGTCGCTCGCCTTTCGGCGACGGCATGGTTGAAGAGTTCGAGGACCAAGCCGAATGCCGCCAAGTCCTCTGGTTCGATGGCTCCATCGTCATAGCCCTTGAGTGTCTCGACGATGATCCCGTCGACCTCTCGTTGCCAGGTCAGCAGATCGTGTTCTGAGCCGGCATTGCGCACCTCCGAAACCACCGCAAGAATGCGGTTGCGGCCGCTGGTGTCGTCCTCCAGTTCATCCCGGTTCAGATAGCGGCGCAGCCATTCGGCGGCCGAACCGATGCCGGAAAGTACGAGCAAGGCGAACCAGAAATAGTCGCTGTACTTGTCCAGAAAGGTTCGCTCCGTGCCGTTGATCACCGCCGCGGCGCCTCGATGTACGGAAGGCTCGGTCTCCTTCTCGGTATCGGGCTTCGTGATGTGCGAAGCGCCGGCGAGGCCTTGCGTGATCGTGTCGCGGACCGCGAAAAGCTGCCGGTAGAAGGCCGCCGCCTTGGCTTCTGAAAGCTCCTTCTTGGCCAGGATCAGGTGATTGACGCTGATCGTGTCGACCTTGTCCTCCGGCCAGGCCGGTTTCGCGTTGAAGACGCTGGCTGGAATTTCCTCGGCCTCGTAGCGCGGATGCTTCAGGGCAATGGCCTCCGATGCTTCGATCGGAAGAAACGTCGGAGCTCCGCGGGCTCGGGAGGTCGCGGTGATGGCGTCCACCGTGATCCTGCTGTCGAGCGGACCGACGGCGAGATACGCATCGAGGGTGGGGTCTTGCGCAAGCTTCTCGATCTCGTCTGTCCCGAATTGAACCGTGGCAACCTTATCGGGTTGCACGCCGGAGCCCTCCAGAATGGCCTGGAGCACCGCGACGTTTGCTCCGGTCCTCCCGATGATGCCGACCTTGTGACCTGCCAGATGGGCGATATCTGCGATCTTGCCGCCGGCCTTCTGCTTGGGCTCGTTGCCGCGTCGCCCGAAGGGCGACCACAGCACGACATAGTTCTTGCGCAGGACGGCCAGTGTTTGCGCATCGGGCGGCATGCCGAGGTCGCCGCGGCCGACCGCCAGGTCGGTTTTGTCGGCGGCCAGCAGGGCCAGGGATTCAGCCGCTCCGCCGGTCGTGATCGGGGAGAGCCGGACGGTCCTGCTTTCCTCACCGAAGGCGTCGGCCATCGCCTGGACCACCTTGTGGTCGTCGCTCGCCGCCGGTCCGACGGCGATCCGGAGAGTCTCGGGCTGCAAGACGTAGAACAGGCCGGCCGCAGCGGCGCCAAAGGCGACAAATCCCAAGGCCAACACGATCAGCAGCCTTCGTTGACGGCGGTCGTGAGCACTCCTGACCACATCGGACGATGACATCAGCGGACCCCTTGAGAAAAACGCGTGTCGGCTCCAAGCGCACTGGAACTTGGGCGAACCGGTGTCAACCCGGAATGTTCCGTCGACTGGATCAGGTACAGGGAACTTGGGGTCGACCTCGTCGATGTGCAAATGTCCGGTGCGCCATGGACCAGCTGTGGATGAAGCCCCCGCAACGGTGCTCTCAGAGAACAGACGTTTCTTGCGTCCAGTCGGAAGGTCCGCCGCCTCGGGCCGCAAGCAGACATGACCATCGCGCGTCTTTCGAAGCGATCATTTCATGGCTTATCAATCTGCGGTCAATATGATTGGAGCTTGATAGAGGAGTTGGAATGAAGCCCAGCCGATCATCTCAGCCGTGCCTTATGATTCTACGCATCTTGGTCATGGGTCTCGGGCTTCTCCACCCGCACCGGGCGACGGCCGCTGACGAGCTGCAATATTTCCACGACTGCGTGAAGCACGAACTGCCCGCGGCTTTGCGCCGCTTCGTCATCGCAAATGGTCCAGACAGACTGAACCGCGCGGAGGACAGTGCAAGAACTGACATTGTTAATGACCTGTTTTCGGCCTGTCGGCAGAGCGCATTGGATAGCGCGCACCGCGCAGATGAGCGGTCCTACGTTGACGAGGCCGTAGGATCATTCTTCAAGGAGATCCCCTGGATCGTCGAACTGCAGCACCGGACGGAGCAGCTCTTGAAGACGGATCCAGATAAGGCGTTCGAAGAGCAAGCTGTACGCGCCTATTCCTTCTGTCTCGAGGGCACTGCTCGGCGGTTGGCTCAAACGTCCGAAGATCCTATCGACACGATTGAGCAAGGGGCACTCGTAGGGTGCAGCAGAAACAGACAAGTTGTCTTCGATACATATTCAAGTCATGGAAAGTCCTTTGCTCCAGTGGAGATGAAGGCTTTGGAGAAGGAGTCTCATGATAAAGTGTCTGCCATCGTGACAAAAATCCGGAACGATGTGCGTAAGACAAAGCAGCAGTAGCTGTGTCTGCTGTCGTCATTGATTTCAACCTCTTTGGAAACGTCAGAGTTGAGCTCGTGCCACGGCCTTCTTTCGTGCTCGTCGGGCAAATCACTGATGGGACTCGGCATGCGCCGTCCCATTTCGCGGTCGGATCGCCGAAGGTGTGTCCTTGAATCGATTCGAAAATCGCTAACTTGCTCAATCAGATGTCATCGATCGCCGTTGAGGAAGTGAGAATAGATGTTTCTTTTTTACAGAAATCATGCATGATGCACCCATCCTGTCTCGCCGAGAGGGGCGTTGCGCGCGATCGTCACGACACGTGGGGCAGGGATGCGGTGGCCGTGAGGTGTCGCAGCATGCGCTTACGCGCATGTGGACGAACGACGCAGCACGGACGCGAAGTCGTGTGGTCCTGGCCTCCCGGTGCCGAGGTCAAGCGCGCGACGAGGGCTCATGCCCTCGCGCGGGCGACGGGGTCAATCAGCCGGTCCCCGAGGAGAGCGCGAAAGAAGCGTTAAGACTGCCGCGCAGGGAATGCCGGTTGATCGGCTGAACCTGTGGTACCTGCCGCCTGCATTCTTTCAGCAGGCGGGCCATGGGTGAGGCCTTCACCCGGCATTCCCTGTGCCCTCTCGATTCATCGGAGGGCCGTCGATCGCGGGACTCGGGCGTGATCCGCCGCGAGAGTGCGAACCTGCGCGCGGTTGTTTGAAACGTGGATAGCAACTGAGCAATCTCTCCATCATCTCCGACGATGGTGAAGAGTTCGAGGCTTGGTTCCCTTGGCATGATGGTTCCCTTGGCATGATGAAGTTTCGGCCATTTGGAACCGGAACTGCAGGCGATCCCTTGGTGTTGAACGGCATCTCGAAAGCACTGGAGGAGAGACAATGATGAGAACCCGTCTTGCCGTTTCGCTGATCGCCACCTCGCTGCTGGCGTCGACCGCTGCGTTCGCCCAGTCCACGACCGTCGAAGGTGCCGCCAATGGTGCTGCGGCCGGCGGCGCCGTTGCCGGTCCGGTCGGCGCCATGGTTGGTGGCACGGTCGGCGCCGCCGTCGGTGCGGGCCTGGAGATTCCGAACGCGGTCATCAACTCGATCGAGGCCGAGCGCGCGCCGTCGGTGGTCGTCCATGAGCGTGTCGTGGTCGGCGAGCCGCTGCCCGCCACCGTCGAACTGCGTCCGGTACCGCGCTACACCGAGTATCGCTATGCCGTCGTGAACGATCGCCGCGTGATCGTCGATCCGCGCACCCGCCACGTCATCAAGATCATCGAGTGATCTGACATTCTGACAGGCAGGGGCCTCGTCGCATCAGCGGCGGGGCCTCTTGTCATGCGGTTTGCGTGCGGATCTGTCGGATGAGCCAGTCGATGGCCGCGGACAGGCCGAATCCGATGCAGGCGGTCGCGGCGTCGACGACGAAGTCTTCCAGCCGTGCGTGACGCCCTGGCGCCAGGAACTGCGCGAGTTCGAGTGCACCGATCAGGATCACCGCAATCCCGGTGGTCAGCAGCCGATGACTGCGATAGGCGAGGCCGAACGCAAGGCCGATCAGGATGAAGGCGAGGGCGTGTTCGCCGTCCTGTCCAAGCTGCGAATGGGGCCTATAGCTGGGCGGGCCCAGCGTTGCGAAGGCAACGGCTGCGGCGAGCAGCCAGGCCGAGAGGCGGATCGCGATCTTCATGGACGCTGCTTAGCACGTTCCGGGCCACGAACCGGGGTCACGGTCGCTTGAGGCACCGGTTTAGTTAACGTGGCTCGGAAGCCGGAACATGGCCTTCTCATCGTACCGCGAACAGCTTTCGTCCGGCGCCTCAGATCGGCTGCCGGACTCCCAGACCCTGCATGAAGCGCTCGCGGATTTGGGCCGGATCGCGCCTCGTGGCGCCCGTACCGGGCTTGTCGTCGATCTTCGCCGCAATCAGCACTGGACCGGGCGCCTCGAACGCAACATCGATCAAGCGTTCGAAATCCTCTTCGTCTACAGCCCAATGGCTGGCGCCAATGCCGCAACCGGCGGCAATGGCGACAATGTCGGCCTGCCGGGCCGAGGTCGGCTGGCTGCCGGTGATCTGGTAGATGCCGTTGTCCATGACGATGATGGCCAAATTTTTCGGCGCCAGCGTCGCAATCGTGGTCAGGCAGCCGAGCTGCATCAGCAGCGAGCCGTCGCCCTCGAGCGCGAACACCCGGCGCTGCGGCTGCGCCAGGGCGACGCCGAGCGCGATCGGGCAGGCAAGCCCCATGCTGCCGAGCATGTAGAAATTCTGCGGCCGCGGGCCCGCCGCCCACAGATCGAAATTGGTGTTGCCGATGCCGCCGATGACAGCTTCCTCGTGCTTGAGTTTCGCGACCAGCCGGCAGGTGAGGTCGGTGCGGTTCATGACCTTGGTGTTGCTGATGGTCGCGCTCATGCGAACACCTTTCCGCCGGTCAGCAGCGGCGACAGGATGAGCGCCACCGGCGCCTGTGTCGCCACCGCCTGCTTGATCGAGCGGTCCATGATGAATTCGAGCTCGTCGAGGCGCGTCATGGTGTGATGCTCCATCGCCAGCGCATCGAGCACGGGGCGCATGGTCCGGCACACCAGCGACTGGCCGTAGTTGAATTCGCCGAGCGTGCCGCGCTCGGACACGATCATGATCAGCGGGATCTGGCAGGGCACGACCAGCGAGGCCAGCACGTTGGGCAAGGTCGCGAAGCCCGATGTCTGCATCAGGAGCGCGCCGCGCCGCCCGCCCATCCAGGCGCCTGCGAGAACGCCGACCGCTTCCTCCTCGCGCGCCGTCGCAAAGGTCGTGAAGAACGGATCGTCGTGCAGGCTGTGGATCAGCGGCGTCAGGACGCGGTCGGGAACGTAGGGGATGAGGTCGACGGCGTTGCGCTTGAACGTCTGCAGCACGATCTCGTGCCAATTCGGCACAGTGCTCGCGGATCGCGCCGCATCGGCATCGGCGGCCATTGCTGTTCCTCCGGTCGTCCCTGATGGGGGGGCGCTGTTTGGCGCTGAGCTTGACGGCACCGGGACGATTGTCAACATGCCGGCCCGGCCGGTCAGGCATCCGCTTTCAAGTCCGACATCAAGAACCAAGACACCAGGAGGTCGCCTGTTCATGGCCGCGAATTCCAAGCGCGTCTTCTACGTCAAATATCTGGCCCACCCGATCTTCAGCGAGCTGCTCGCCGCACGCTCCGACGTCCGGCTCGACCGGCTGGAGAACGAGAGCTCCGAGGCCGAGACGGCGCCGATCCTCGCGGCGGCTCACGCCTACCAGATCGGGGCGGCCCGCGACGAACTCGCGCCGCGCTTCCATGTCGATGCAGACCTGCTGCGCCGCGCCCCAAACCTCCTCGTCGTGTCGAGCAACGGGGCCGGATACGACCCGGTCGACGTCGACGCCTGCACCGGGGCCGGCGTCCTCGTCGTGAACCAGTCCGGCGGCAACGCGCATTCGGTGGCCGAGCACACGCTCGGCATGATGCTGACCCTGTCGAAGCGCATCATCCAGTCCGACCGCCGGCTGCGCCGGGAGCGCGACGTCAACCGCAACGATCTGATCGGCAACGAGGTGCAGGGGCGGACGATCGGCATCGTCGGGCTTGGCCATGTCGGCCGCCGGGTTGCCGAGCTGTGCCGCGGCCTCCTCGGCATGACGGTGCTGGCCTATGACCCGTATCTCTCGCCGGAGGAGATCGCGGCACGCGGCGCGGAGAAGGTGGAACTCGATGACCTGATGCGGCGCTCTGATTTCGTCTCGATCAACTGCCCGCTGACGAGGGAGAGCCGGGGCATGATCGGTGCCCGCGAGTTCGCACTGATGCAGCCGAGCGCCTATTTCGTCACCACCGCCCGCGGCTTCATCCATGACGAGGAGGCGCTGTTCACCGCCCTCAGCGAAAAGCGCATCGCCGGCGCCGGCCTCGACGTCTGGGCCAAGGAGCCGCCGCCGCCGGACCATCCGCTGCTCCAATTCGACAACGTGCTGGCGAGTCCCCATACGGCCGGCGTGACTCGCGAGGCGCGGCAGAACATGGGCCGGATCGCCGCCGAGCAACTGCTCGCCGCGCTCGACGGCGGGCGGCCGCCGCGCCTCATCAACCCCGAGGCCTGGCCGCGCTACAGCGCCCGTTTCCGCGAGGCATTCGGAGTGACACCCGCCTAGCCGGGAGAGGGGAATTGCGAGGAGAAGATTTCATGCGTCGCAAGCCGCGAGGCGGCGACAAATCTTCTCTCCCGGGCGGCTTCCGCGAAGCGGACATTGCTATTTTCCGAGCTGTCTCGACAGCACGATGGAGGCTGATCATTTTTCCTGTGGCGCCATGAGCTTAGGCCACGTTTTTCGCTCGGCGCGGAAGGGAAGTTGGTCCGATGCGCAGGCTGAACGCGATCCTGAAGTCGACCCACGGCCGCGTCCGTCGCGCCGTCTCGCAGTTCGTCGCAATCGCCGCGGCGAGCCTGCCTTCGGTCGGCGCCTGAGCGCCGGTTCCACGAGCTGCGTCAAATATTTGCATCGACCGCTTGATATCGGTCAACAGCGAGCTGGGAAGCGCGGTAACATCACCTCCGAGCACTCCGTGAGAGACGGGAGGTTGCATGTCGCGCTATGTCATCCATTTCATGAAGGACGTGCTGGGCGAGAACGGCCGCCAGTGCGAGATTTGCCAGAGCACGCTGGAGGTTGAGGCCGAGAGCGAAGGCGAAGCCGCAGAGATCGCAAAGTCCCGGTTCTGCGAACAGCAGGAGCTGCGCGACTGGTCGCTGCATGCCGACCGCATCGAGGTGAAGGCGGCCGACTTTCCCTCCTGACCCTGCGGCTCAGCGGCGCAGCCCAGCCGGTGCGTCGCTGGCCCCGGGGCCCAGCGAGCGCTGCACCATCACGGTGTCGCACCAGCGGCCGTAACGGTAGGCGACGCCCGGAAGCAGCCCCACCCTGGCGAACCCGAAGCGCTCATGAATGCCGAGCGAGGCGACGTTGTCGGCGTCGATATAGCCGATCATCTGGCGATATCCGGCCGCTGCGGAAGCATCGATCAGCGCCTGCATCAGCAGCCGGCCGACACCACGGCCGAGATGCTCATGGTGGACATAGATCGAATGCTTGACCGCGAACCGATAGGCTGGCCGCTTCCTGAACAGGACGACATAGGCATAGCCCACGACCTCGCCGCGGAATGTCGCGACCAGATGTGGCAGCCGATGATTGCGCAGATTCTTGCGCCGCTGCTTGAGATCGTCCGGCTCGGGCGCCCCGGAACCGGCGGCGCTGTCCTCGACCCCGCGGCGGACGTGCCGCCGGTAGATCGAGAGCATGGCCTCGACATCTTCGTCGCGTGACGGCCTGACGAGGACCGTCGGCTCGGTCTCGCGAGCCGTGATCGCGCTGTCCATGGTTCGAATTACTCTGCGCAGACATAGGTATGGAGCCGGATCCGGCCGGACTCGTCGAGCTCCTTGTACAGCCCCTGGATCTCGACGTCGAAACCGGGATAGGCGTTGAACGCCCGCTCGAACATCTTGAGGTAATCGATCATCGGCTGGGCGCGTTCGGACAGCCGTTCGCCCGGAACGATGGTGGCGATGCCCGGCGGATAGACCACGAACGGCGTCGTCGCGATGCGCCCGGCGATCTGGTCGATCGGCAGGTAGTCGACCTCGTTTCGCATCAACGCACGCGCCGCCTCGCGCGGCGACATCGCGATCTCGGGCAAGTGCTGCGGCTGGAACTGCTTCGCCTGCAGCGCGCTCACCTCGGCCTCGCGGTAGAAGCGGTGCATCTCGGCGCAGAGGTCGCGCAGCCGCAGCTTGCCGTAACGCGCAAAGCGCTTGCGGGTGAACTCCGGAATGGCGTCCTCGAGCAGCACGTTGTCATCGTGGAGCCGCTTGAAGGCGACCAGACCGCTGATCAGGGTTCCGGCCTTGCTCGCCTCGACCCCCGGCGTCAGCAGGAAGAGCAGCGAGTTGAGGTCGTTCTTCTCCGCCACGATGCGGTTCTCGCGCAGATATTGCGCGACGATCGGAGCCGGGATGCCGTGATCGGCATAGCCGCCGGTGGTGCGATCGAAGCCGGGGGTCAGCAGGGTCAGCTTGTTGGGGTCGGTCATGGTGAAGCCAGCGGCGAGATCCGGAAAGCCGTGCCATGCCGCCCCGGGCGCGAGCTGCCACAGCGCGGCATCGGTCGAGAGCTGGTCGGTCGAGAGCGCCTCCCAGGCCACGTCGTGGCTAGCCCCGGGATTGGCCGCATCGGGGATCGATACGCGATCCGGAACGAATGGCTCGAAGAACCAGCGCCGCGCCGGATCCTTCTCCTTCTCCTCGAATTCGCGGCGCATCGCCCGGATCTTCTTGCGCAACTCGATGCCGAGCCGGATCGTGTCGTCCCACAGCACCTCACCGGAGCGGCCCTTCATCATCTGTGCGCCGACGTCCAGCGAGGCGAACAGCGGATAGAACGGCGATGTCGAGGCGTGCTGCATGAAGCTTTCGTTGAAGCGGCGATGCTCGATCCGCCGCCGCTGCCCCTTGATGTGGCGGTCCTTGACGTGGATCTGCGATGCCTGGGAGAAGCTCGCGAGCTGCTTGTGGGTCGATTGCGTGGCGATGATGCCGGGAGCGTCGGGCCCGAGATCGCCGAGGCCCATGGCGAAGCGGCCGGCGTAGAGCGGGTGGAATTTCATGAAGCCCGCCCAGGCCTCGTCGAACATGATGTAGTCGCAGAGGTGCCCGATCCGCTTCAGGATCATCTCGGCGCTGTGGATCGTGCCGTCATAGGTGCACTGCTCGACCACCGCGACGCGGAACGGGCGCGGCTTGCGCCAGGCGTCAGGATCCTTGACCAGCGGGTTGTCGCGGATCTGTTGCCGGAGGTGCTCCTCATCGAGCAGATCCCAGCGCATCGGGCCGATCAGGCCCCAGGGGTTGCGAACCGTTGGGACGTAGATCGGGACTCCGCCGGAGATCAGCAGCGCGCCGTGATGGGCGGCCTTGTGGTTGTTGCGGTCGAACAGCACGAGGTCGCCGTCGGTGACCAGGGCCCCGAGCACGACCTTGTTGGAGGTCGAGGTACCGTTGAGGACGAAATAGGTCTTCTCGGCGCCAAAGATCTGCGCCGCTTCCTTCTGCGCGCGCAGCGCCGGCCCCTCATGGGTCAGGAGATCGCCGAGATCGAGCACGGAATTGTCGAGGTCGTCCCGGAACACGGCCTCGCCGAGATGCTCGACGAAGACCCGGCCGATCGGGCTGCGGCTATAGAACACGCCGCCATTGTGCCCGGGGCAGGTCCAGAGCTGGTTGCCTTCCTCGGCGTAGTCGACCAGCGCGCCGAAGAATGGCGTCTTCAGCGTCTCGGCATATTGCTTCAGCCGGCTGACCAGGTTCTTGGCGATGAAGGCTGGAGTCTCCTCCGACAGGAAGACGTATCCGTCGATGAAGTCGAGCACCTCGACCGGCAGATCCTCGAACCGCTTGCGGCGGATCAGGAGGATGATCGGGAAGTCCAGTCCGCGACGGCGCATCAGGTTGATCAGCGACGCCGTCTTGCCTTCCAGGCCCTTCTTGCCCCAATCGACGACCATGCAGCCGATCGCGGCATCCGTCTGCACGGCGATCTCGGCGTCCTCCAGCTTGCGGGCGCGCACCACCTCGAAGCCCGAGCGCTGGATCTCCTCGATGATCTGGTTGAAGCGGAGCCCCGCAAGGTCGTCGGTCTCGAACACGGGCGCGGCGAACAGGAAGGTGAAGCGGCGGAAGTATTCCATGAGAGTCTTTCGGGCTGGGTGGGCAGCCACCTGTCGTCACGTTCGATGACGCTTCGATGACAATAGGACGCCTCACGGAGCTTGTCTCGGCCGCCTCGCAGTGGCAATCGTCCCGAACCCGAGTGACGCTGAAAGGATCCGTGGTGCTTCCTGAATGGATCAGCCTTGATTGTGTGGCGCCGTCCGAGCTCCATCGGCAGGCAGCGCTGGAACGCCAGGCCCAGTTGACCAAGCCGTTTGGCGCCCTTGGGCGATTGGAGCAGGTGGCGGTCGATCTGGCCGCGCTGCAGGCGTCGGAACGTCCAGGGGCCGACCGGGTGCCGGTGGTGCTGTTCGCAGGCGACCACGGCATCGCGGCGCGGGGGGTCTCGGCCTATCCGCCCGAAGTCACGGTCCAGATGCTCCACAACTTCGCCGGCGGCGGTGCGGCGATCTCGGTGCTGTCGCGCAGCCTCGGCTGTCCGCTGGAGGTGGTCGACGTCGGCACGCTGGCGAGCGAGCCGGTGCCCGGCGTGGTCGTCGACAAGCCGCGGCGCGGCACGCGCGACTTCAGCACCGAGGCGGCGCTGACGCTGGAAGAGGTTGCGTTCGCGGCCGAAGCCGGACGGCGCGCGGTGGTGCGACAGGCCGATCACGCGCCGCAACTCGTGATCTTCGGCGAGATGGGGATCGGCAACACGACATCGGCGGCAGCGATTGCCGCCGCGCTGCTGTCATGCGCGCCCGCGGACATCGTTGGCAGCGGCACCGGGCTCGACGCCGCCGGGCGGGCCAGAAAGGCTGCGGTGATTGCCGATGCGTTGGGGCGACACGGGCTCACGGCGGGAGCGGCCGTCGCGGATGTCCTGGCTGCCGTCGGCGGCTTCGAGATCATTGCGATGGCCGGCGCGATCGTCGCCGCCGCGCAGCGGCGCTGGCCGGTGCTGGTCGACGGCTTCATCGTCTCTGTCGCGGCGCTGGTCGCCGTCCGCCTCAATGCCTCCTGCCGTCCGTGGCTGCTGTTCTCGCATCGCTCGGCCGAGCGCGGCCACGCCATCGTGCTCGACGCGCTCGGTGCCCGTCCGCTGATCGACCTCGATCTGCGGCTTGGCGAGGCCTCGGGCGCCGCCACTGCGCTGCCGATCATTCGGTTGGCCTGCGCGCTCCACGGGGGCATGGCCACCTTTGCGGAGGCCGCCGTCTCGGGAGCCAAGTCCTGATGCGGATCGATCTGCTGCGGCACGGGACGACAGGACGGGACGGCTATCTCGACGGCCGCACCGACCCACCGCTCAGCGAGCCCGGCTGGGATCAATTCCGGCGGCAGACGCAAAGCCGGATCTGGCACAGCGTCGTCAGCTCGCCGTTGGCGCGCGCACGTGTGGCAGCGGAGGATTATGCCCGGCTGACCGGCTGCGCGCTGGACATCGACGTGGATTGGAGCGAGGTCGATTTCGGCCTGTGGGACGGGCGGACGCATCGCGACATCGCTGCCGAGCCCGGAGGCGAAGCCTTGCTCGACACCTTCCATGCCGATGCTCAGGTTCGGGCGCCGGACGGTGAGAGCTGGTCCGATTTGCAGGCGCGAGTGGCGCGCGCAACACATCGTATCCTTGTCCGGCCCGAGCCTGCGCCGGTTCTCGTGGTGACCCATGGCGGCGCCATACGCGCAGCGCTCTCGCATCTGCTCGGCTGGCCGCTGCACCAGCTGTGGAGCTTACGCATTCGCCCTGGTACGCGGATCACGCTCGAAGCCGGGCAGGGCGATGATGGTGTACCTTGGGGCGAAATCGTCGAGATCATCCAGCCATGATGCTTCGTGAATTCTGGATCGCATTGCAATTCCTGACACGGCTGCCGACACCGCGGGTCGCTGAGTTACGACCGGACGATCTGGCGCGGGCGTCGGTCTGGTTTCCGGCAGCCGGACTGGTGATTGGCGCCTGTCTGGCGCTGGTCGCCCGCCTTTTTCATGATGCCGATCCGTGGATCGTCGCGCTGACCGTGCTGGTCGCCTGGATCGGGATCACCGGCGCGCTGCATCTCGATGGGCTCGGCGACGTCGCCGACGCGTTCGGCGCCTCGCATGGCAAGCCGGAACGCTTCATCGCCGTGCTGGGCGATCCCCATGCCGGCAGCTTTGCCGTCGTCGCGATCAGCTTGCAGATCGCCGCCAAGCTGGTGCTGATCGCCGAGCTGGCGACGGGCCCGACGGCCTGGGCGCTGGTGCTGATCCCGGCCTGGGCACGCTGGGGGACTTTGATCTGCAATAAGACCCTGCTGTCGTTGAAGCCGGGGCTGGGGGCGAGCATCTCGAACAGCGTCGGCTGGAACGTCATCGTCGCCTGGGGCGGCGCACTCGCGATCGGCGCGCTGGCCGGCGCGGTGCCGACGCTGGTTGTGATTGGTCTCGTTCCGGCGGTCGCGTTCTACTGGCAATGGCGGCTCGGCGGCATCACCGGCGATTGCCATGGCGCCAGCATCGAGGTCACGGAAACGCTGCTGCTGGCCGCCTGCGTTCTCGGCTAGGACGCGCTGCCGAGCGCCTGCGCCAGCCGCTGCCAGCCTGTCTCATGGCCCGGCAGGCCGAAGCGCAGCCAGCTTGTTTGAGCCGGAAAACGCCGGACATGGATGCCATGGCGGGCGAGCCGCTCGGCAATGTCAGGCGCGCTCGGCGATGTGATCAGTCTGAACAGCGGCGTGCCGCCGAGGACCGCGCAGCCGGCCTTGCTCAGAAGATCGTCAATGCGCGAACAATCCTTCGCGAGACGGGCGCGTGTCTGGTGCAACCAGTTTTCATCCGCCAACGCCGTCGTTCCGATCGCGAGCGCCGGTCCGGACACGGCCCAAGGCCCGAGCGCATCACGGAGTTGCCGTACAATGTCGACGGAGCCGATCGCGAAACCGAGGCGGACGCCGGCAAGGCCGTAGACCTTGCCGAACGAGCGCAGCACGATCGTCGCCGGCGGCAGGTCGGCTGCCAGGCTGGCATCGGCGGGATAAAGATCGATGAATGCTTCGTCGACGATCAGCAGACCATCGCGCCGGCGCAGCCCCGCTGCGATGCTGATCAGTGCGTCGCGCGGCAGCAGGCGGCCGGTCGGATTGTTGGGATTCACGACCACGGCGACATCGGCGCCAGCGTGCGCATCGAGATCATCGACCAGACTGACGCGATGACCGCAACGGCGCCAGCACAGCGCATGCTCCTCATAGGTCGGCGCGAGCACGGCGACGGTCGCGGGTGGGCGCAGTCTGGGCAGGATCTGCAAGAGCGCCTGCGTGCCGGGCGCGGCAACGATCATGTCGGGCTCTGCCACGCCATGGCGAGCCGCGGCCGCTGCGCGTAAAGCGTCATTCTCGTATTTGCCAGGCAGACGCGCCCAGCTCTCAGCCGGGATCGCCGGCACGGGATAGGGGATCGGGTTGATTCCGGTTGACAGATCGATCCACGGCTGTGGCGCATCCGGATAGCGACGGCTGATCGCAGCGAGATCGCCGCCGTGAAGGATCGCTTCCGGCTCGTCCGCGCGCATGCTAGTCGCTCTGTCGTCCATCTCTTTCCTTTACATGTCTTTCCTTCAGCGGAGATCGATGTTCGTCTCTCTCGCGCTCACGGCGCTCCTCGTCGAGGCGGCGGTCGGTTATCCCCAGGTCCTGGTGCAGCGGATCGGTCATCCCGTGATGTGGGTGGGCGCGCTGATAGCATGGGGGGACCGCCGCTGGAACAGGGCAGCAGACGGCTTTGCCGCACGACGCGCGCGCGGCATGGCGCTCGTGTGCCTGCTCGTCGCGGGGATGATGGCCACCGGTCTCGCCGCAACATGGGTCATGCAGGCGCTCGTCGGCGAACCGGTCGCAACCATCATCCTTGGTGTGGCGGCAAGCAGCCTGCTGGCCCAGCGCAGTCTCGACACGCATGTCGCCGCGGTTGCAGAGGGACTGGGGCAGGAGGGGCTCGAGGGCGGCCGCAGAGCCGTCTCGATGATAGTCGGCCGCGATCCCGATCGGCTGGATGAGGCCGGCGTCGCGCGGGCCGCGGTCGAGAGCCTGGCAGAAAACTTCTCCGATGGCGTCGTCGCGCCCGTGTTCTGGCTCGTCGTCGGCGGGCTGCCGGGCATCCTGATCTACAAGGCTCTCAACACCGCCGACAGCATGATCGGTCATCTCTCGGACCGTCACCGCGCGTTCGGCTGGGCGGCGGCGCGGCTCGACGATCTCGTCAATCTGCCGGCCTCGCGCCTGTCCGCGCTGTGGATCGCAGCCGCCGCGGCCTGCATCCCGAGCGCCTCGGCTTCGGCCGCGGTGCGAGCCGTCGCACGCGATGCGTCGAAGCACCGTTCGCCCAACGCCGGCTGGCCGGAAGCGGCGATGGCCGGTGCGCTCGGACTGCGCTTGGCGGGGCCGCGCGTCTATCACGGTCATCTCGTCACCGATGCCTGGATGGGCGACGGGCGCGCCGATCTCGACGCGTCCGACATCCGGCAGGCCTTGCGGCTGTATCGGCTGGCCTGTCTGGTTCAAGCCCTGGTCGTCGCAGGGCTCGTCCTGGTCAGGATCCTGTAGCCGCCACGGGCGGCGCGGGCTTGCTCGCCAATGCCAGGATACGGTCAACGTCGACGTAGCGCTCTAGATGCGCCGCGAGTGCATCCAACGTCGTGTCCACATCGATCTCATAGGAGAGGCCGCTGGTCGTCGCGCCGAGGCCGCGCAGCCAATGGCTGCGCAGGCCGTCGTCGGCGAACAGGCCATGCACGTAGCAGCCGGCTACCAGGCCATCAGGCGCGATGGCGCCATCGCGCCGGCCATCGGAGAAGGTGAGGAAGGAGCGCTGTGTCGCCCGTCCCTCCGTGCGGCCGATGTGCATCTCGTAGCCGCGGAACGAGAGCTTATCGTGCGTCAGCGTGCCCTGGACCTCGCGTAACGCCTTGTCATCGGTCAGTGTCGTTTCGACGTCGAGCAGGCCAAGTCCCGCGACGGAACCAGCTGCACCCTCGTGCCCATCCGGATCGCTGATCACGCGCCCCAGCATCTGATAGCCGCCGCAGATGCCGAGCACGCGGCCGTCGCGGCGAAGATGCGCGCGGAGATCAATGTCCCAGCCGACTTCACGCAAGGCGGCGAGATCGGCGATCGTCGCCTTCGAGCCCGGCAGGATCACCATCGATGCGTCGCCGGGGATCGGCGTGCCAGGCCGCAAGAACTGCAGATCGATTCCATCTTCCAGCCGCAACGGATCGAACTCGTCGAAATTGGAGATGCGCGGATAGGCGAGGATGACGACCTTCGGTCGCTGTCCTCCCGATGATCCGCGTTCAGCCAGGCCAAGCGCGTCCTCCGCCGGCAGGCGGCGCGCATCCGGAAAATGTGGAATGAGCCCGAGCGACGTCCACCCCGTCCGCTGCGCGATCTCGTTCATGCCCGATGCAAACAAGGCGGGGTCGCCGCGGAACTTGTTGACGAGGAAACCCGCCACGCGTGCGGCATCGTCGGGCGCGATCACCGTCTTGGTGCCGACCACGCTCGCAATCACGCCGCCTCGATCGATGTCGCCGATCAGCACCACCGGAATCTGCGTCGCCTGCGCGAAACCCATGTTCGCGATGTCGCCGCCGCGCAGGTTGATCTCGGAGGCGGAACCTGCGCCTTCGACCAGCACGATGTCGGCATCCGCCGCGAGCTGATGGAAGCTGTCGAGCACGGCCGCCATCAGTTGCGGCTTCATCGCCTGATAGGCCGACGCCTTGGCGGTGCCGATGACGCGGCCCTGCACCACGACCTGCGACCCGATCTCGCTCTGCGGTTTCAGCAGCACCGGATTCATGTGCACGGTCATCGGCCGCCGCGCCGCGCGCGCCTGCAGCGCCTGGGCACGGCCGATCTCGCCGCCATCAGCGGTGACGGCGGCGTTGTTCGACATGTTCTGCGGCTTGAACGGCGCCACCTTGAGGCCGCGCAATGTCAGCGCGCGCGCGAGCCCGGCGACGATCAGCGATTTGCCGACGTCGGAGCCGGTGCCCTGGAACATGATGGCCCGCGCGCTCATGAGCTCAGTACTCGATGCCTTCCTGCGCCTTCACGCCGGCCGCGAAATGATGCTTCACGAGGTTCATCTCGGTGACGAGATCGGCGGCCTCGATCAGCTCCGGCTTGGCGTTGCGGCCGGTGACGACGACGTGCAGATCGGGACGGCGCGCTGCGAGCGTGGCGACGACGTCTGCGATATCAAGGTGATCGTAGCGCAGCGCGATGTTGAGCTCATCGAGGACGAGCATCCGGATCGACGGATCCGCCATCAGCTCCTTAGCCTTCGCCCAGGCGCGCTCGGCCGCGGCGACGTCGCGCGCACGATCCTGCGTCTCCCACGTAAAGCCTTCCCCGAGCGTGTGCCACGACACCTGATCGCCGAACTTCTCGATCGCCTTGCGCTCGCCGGTTTCCCACGCGCCTTTGCCGAACTGTACGACGCCGATGCGAAAGCCGCGGCCGAGTGCGCGCAGCATCAGGCCCCACGCCGCCGTCGATTTGCCCTTGCCCTTGCCGGTGTGAACGATCAGCAGGCCCTTCTCCACGGTTTTGGAGGCGACCTCGGCATCCTGCACCGCCTTGCGGTTCTCCATCTTCGCCTTGTGGCGTGAATCGTCGGCGCTTCCGGTCATCGGCATTGTCTCCTCGTCACTTCAACGTCAGCGGCAGTCCCGCCGCCATCAGGATCACGCGATCCGCTAAGGCCGCGATGTCCTGGTTCAGTCGCCCCTGGGCATCGCGAAAGGCGCGCGCGAGCGCGTTGTCCGGCACGATGCCCAGTCCGACTTCGTTGGACACGGCCACGATCGGGCCATGCGCGTTCCTGAGCGCGTCGATCAGCTCGGCTGATCTTGCCGCCACGTTCATGTCGGCGAGCATCACGTTGCTGAGCCAGAGCGTCAGGCAATCGATCAGCATCGGTACGCCCGATTCTCCACTTGACCGGACGAGGCCCGCGAGATCATGCGCCGTCTCCAGCGTCTGCCATCCCTCGGCGCGGCGCGCCTTGTGCTGGGCGATCCGGTCGGTCATTTCGGCGTCGAAGGCCTGCGCGGTCGCAACATAGGTCCAAGGCGCGGGAAGGGCGGTGACGAGGGCCTCGGCATGGCGGCTCTTGCCCGAGCGCGCACCGCCGAGCACCAGCGTCAGGCGCGGCAGGGCGGGATGCGGCGGGGCGGGGACCATGGGGACGATTCCGATTGACGGGCTTTGGTGCGACCCGTATCTAACAGATGACGGTTCTCCGAAAGGAGAGATTTAGGGAACACGGTGCGGGTTCTTGACCCAAAGCCGTGGCTGCCCCCGCAACTGTAATCGGCGAGTGTGAGGCCAAGACACCACTGGGAAACCGGGAAGGTGGCTTCATGCGGTGACCCGAGAGCCAGGAGACCTGCCGTCGACATTGCTGTTGGCCGACCCGTCGCGCGGGGAGTCGCGATGCTGGTTCTGATCCCGCCGGGATGGGCGGGGTGCCGTCGGATGCAGCGCATCGTCCGGTCCTCTGGGGAGCCGGCAAGCGACGGAGACGGCCATGAAGTTGACCCGTACCACGACCTTTGCAGCCGCGAGCCTGATGCTGCTCGCCACCGATCCCGCCTTCGCGCATCACATGATGGGTGGCAAACTGCCGCAGACGTTTGCGCAGGGGATGCTGTCCGGCCTCGGCCATCCTGTCATCGGAATCGACCATCTGGCGGCGATCGTGGGCGCGGGCATCGTTGCAGCGCTTCTGGGCCGCGGCTTCGCGCCGGTGCTCGCCTTCGCCACCGCGATGATCGCGGGCGTCGGCCTTCATGTGGCCAAGGCCAACATCCCGGCTGCCGAGCTGCTGGTCGGCCTGACCACCGTCGTGGTTGGGCTGGTGGTGGTGATGCGTGGCCGTTTCGGCGTGCTGCCCGTCGCCGGCCTGTTCGCCGTGACCGGCCTCGTCCATGGATATGCGCTGGGTGAATCGATCGTCGGGGCCGAGAACACCCCGCTCGGGGCCTATCTCGTCGGTCTGCTCGTGATCCAGACCATCATCGCCGCCGGCGCGTTCCTCGGCACCAGGCTGCTGTCGGCGAAGGCCAAGGCGGCTGCGCCGCTGGCGCTGCGGCTCGCGGGCGCTGCCATCGTGCTGGTGGGTGGGGTCGCCGCGGCGACGGCGGCCGGCGTGATCGGCTGATTGATGACCGCATCAGAGACTGATGAGACGACGCTGTTCGTCTGCGTCACTTGCCGTTCGCAGGCGACGGAAGCTACGCCGCCTGATCAGCCGCGGGCCGGAGCCCGTTTGCTCGCCGCGATCGAGACGTTGCCGACCGCGCAGCGCGCCGGTGTCACCGTTGTCGGTGTCGAGTGTCTGTCGAACTGCAATCGTGCGTGCACGGTTGCGGTGACGGCGCCGGGCAAATGGACCTATGTGCTCGGCGCCCTCGATCCGGATCTGCATGCGCGGGATGTGCTGACATTTGCGCAACTGCATCAGCGCCATGACGCCGGCCTGCCGGCCTGGCGCGAGCGTCCCGAATACATTCGCAAGAACACCGTCGCGCGCGTGCCTGCGCTGTCAGCGCCACGCTGAAAACGAGAGATCGTATCGCCATGACGAAGTCGTTCGCCAAGACGCCTTGCACCATCGTCACCGGTTTCCTCGGCGCCGGCAAGACCACGCTGGTGCGCAACCTGATCGAGACCGCGAACGGTCGCCGGCTCGCCATCATCGTCAACGAGTTCGGCGATGTCGGCATCGACGGCGACATCCTGAAGGGTTGCGGCGTGCCGGATTGTCCGGAGGATCGCATCGTCGAGCTGTCGAACGGCTGCCTGTGCTGCACCGTTGCCGATGATTTCGTCCCCGCGCTCAGGAGCCTGCTGGATCAGAAGGAGCCGCCTGAGCATATCGTGATCGAGACCTCGGGGCTGGCGCTGCCGAAGCCGCTGGTGCAGGCCTTCAACTGGCCCGAGATCGCGACGCGCGTCACCGTCGACGGCGTCGTTGCGGTCGTCGATGGTCCGGCGGTGGTCGCGGGACGCTTCGCCGATGATCCCGAAGCGCTCGCCGCGCAGCGCGCCACCGATGCGTCGCTCGATCACGACAATCCGCTGGAGGAGGTCTACGAGGACCAGCTGCTGTGCGCCGATCTCGTCGTGATGAACAAGAGCGACCTGATGAGCGAGGAGCAGCGCAAGGATGTCGCGGCCGAGATCGCGGCGAAGGTGCAGCGTGCCGTCAAGGTGATCGCGACGGAGCACGGCAGGCTGTCGGCTTCGGTGCTGCTCGGGCTCGGTGCCGCCGCGGAGGACGATCTCGCGGCCCGGCCGTCGCATCACGACAACGAGGCCGAGCACGATCACGACGATTTCGAGAGTTTCGTGCTCGACGTTCCGGCGCAGGCTTCGCCCGATGCGCTCGTCGACCGCATCGCGGCCGCCGTCGACGCGCATGATGTGTTACGGGTGAAAGGGTTCGTGGAAGTCGCCGGCAAGCCGCTGCGCCTCCTGGTGCAGGCCGTGGGCAGCCGCATCCAGCATCAGTTCGAGCGCCCGTGGCGCTCGGGCGAATCGCGGCAGGGGCGGCTGGTGATCATCGGCGAGCGCGGCCTCGATGCCGCTGCCATCCAGAGCCTGATCACAGGATAGGCGTTACCGATGCACCTGCTGGCGACGACGGGCGCGGATCTCGACGACCTCGAACAGGCCGTGGATCTTGCACAGTCGCCGGCCGAGATCGTCGTGCTGTCGTTCTCGGACACCGACCTGTCGGCGCTGGCCGAAGCCTGGACCGCGTCGTCAGATGAGCTGCCGAGCCTGCGCCTCGCCAGCTTGAAACGGCTGAAGCATCCGATGTCGGTCGATCTCTATGTCGACCGCGTCGTGCTGAGCGCGCGCGCCGTCGTCGTGCGCTGTCTCGGCGGGCTCGACTATTGGCGCTACGGGCTGGAGCGCATCGCATCGCTTTGTCGCAGCCGCCACATCCTGTTCGCGGCACTGCCGGGTGACGATCGCGCCGACGACAGGCTTGCTGAGCTCTCGACCTTGCCGCAGGACGCGACCTCGCGTCTCTACGGTTATCTGCACGAGGGCGGTGTCGGCAATGCGCGCGAGGCCCTGCGCTATCTCGCGACGCTGCTCGGGCGCGACGCGCAGTTTGCCGAACCGATCGCGATCGGTTCGATCGTCGGCTTCATGCCCGATCGCGGAGCCGTCGGCATCGATGATCTCTGCAGCCCTGATGATGCGCGGCCGAGCGCGCTGATCGTGTTCTACCGTGCGAGCCTGCTCGCTGCCGATACGGCCGGGATGGCTGAGCTGATGCGGGCGATCGAAGCCAAAGGGCTGGCGGCAGTCGCGGTCGCGGTGACCAGCCTGAAGGATCCCAATATCGGGGATGCACTGGCGCGACTCGTCCAGCGCCGGCGTCCTGCGATCATTTTGAACGCCACCGCGTTCTCGGCGCTGCGCGACGACGGCACCACGGTGCTCGACGTGGCCGATGCACCAGTTCTGCAAATCATCCAGGCGCAGAGCACGGAAGAGGCCTGGGCCTCGTCGGCGCGCGGACTGTCGCCGACGGACCTCGCGATGAATGTCGTGCTGCCGGAGCTCGACGGCCGGCTGTTGGCGCGCCCGATTGCGTTCAAGGGCGAGGCGCCGGCGGATGAGCGTCTGCAGTTCAGCGCGATGCGCTATGTGCCTCAACAGGACCGCATTGCTTACGTCGCGCAGCTGGCGGCGCGATGGGCGCAATTGCGGGGGCTGCCGGCCGGCGAGCGGCGCGTGGCGCTGGTGCTCTCCGATTATCCGTCGCGCGGCGGCCGCCGCGGCTACGCCGTCGGTCTCGACACCAGCGCAAGCGCAGCCGCCATTGCGCGGCTGTTGGCGGAGGCGGGGTACGACATCGGCCGTGTAGCGCCGACCACGGACGATATCGAAACGCTGCTGCGGGACGAGGCGGATGAGCTCGTGGTGCCGCTCGCGGCCTATCGGTGTGCTCTGGCGCCGTTGCCGGACGACCTGCAGCGTGCGCTACATGATATCTGGGGAGAGGCGGAAGCGGACCCCGCGTTCCGGGATGGCGCCTTCCATTTTCCGGTGCTGCGTGCGGGAAAACTCCTGATCTTGTTGCAACCGGATCGTGGCAGTCGCGCCGATCGCAAGTCCGGTTATCACGACACCAGCGTGCCGCCGCGGCACGCCTATGTCGCGCTCTATGCATATCTGCGAGAGGCCGAGCGGATCGATGCGCTGATCCATCTCGGTGCGCATGGCACGCTGGAATGGCTGCCGGGCAAGGCGCTGGCGCTGTCAAATGCCTGCTGGCCGGAGGCCGTGCTGGGCCCGCTGCCGGTGATCTACCCCTTCATCGTCAACAATCCCGGCGAAGCGATGCAGGCCAAGCGGCGGTTGTCGGCACTGACGCTCGGGCATCTGACGCCGCCGCTGTCGCAGGCCGGTCTGCACGGATCCCTGCTGGAGCTGGAGGGGCTGGTCGAGGAATATGCCGAGGCGGATGGCCTCGACAAACGCCGCCTGAAACTGCTCGAGGAGGAGATCGTCGCGCGGGCCTGGCAGGGCGGCCTAGCCGCCGATTGCGGGCTCGACCGTGCCATGACCGGACGCGAGGCGATCGCGCAGCTCGACGCGCAGCTCTGCGACATCAAGGAGCTCGCGGTGCGCGACCGCCTGCACGTGTTTGGGGAGGCGCCCGACACGGCGGCGACCGCCCTGCTGGCCGATGCGATCACGGCGGCGATGGGGCAGGCGGTGACGGTCGATCGCGCCGACATCGCCGCACGGATCGCCGCGAGCGCTGCGGCCGAGCGCAGCGCGTTGCTCGCCGCGCTCGATGGCCGGCGCGTTGCTGCCGGTCCCGCCGGAGCGCCGAGCCGCGGCCGTCTCGACGTGCTGCCCACGGGCCGCAATCTGACCGCGATCGATCCGCGCGCGATCCCGACCCGGACCGCGGCCCTGGTCGGCGTACGCGCGGCTGATGAGGTGATCCGGCGCTATTTGCAGGATCATGGCGACTACCCGCGCGCGCTCATGCTCGATCTCTGGGCGTCCGCATCGCTGCGCACGGGCGGCGACGATCTGGCCCAGGCCTTGGCTTATCTCGGCGTGCGGCCGCGCTGGGACCTCAACTCCAATCGGGTCACCGGCGTCGACGTGCTGCCGTTGGCGATGCTCGACCGCCCGCGCATCGATGCGACGCTGCGGATCTCGGGGCTGTTCCGCGACCTGTTCGAAGCGCAGATCGCGCTGTTTGATCTCGCCGTGCAGAAGGTGGCGTCACTCGACGAGGACGATGCCGACAATCCGCTGGCCGCGGCACGGCGGCGCGGCGAGAGCCTGGCGCGCGTGTTCGGCGGCGCACCCGGCAGCTACGGCGCCGTTGCCGCCGACCTCGCGCTCGGGATGGACTGGACGAGCCGGTCGCAGCTCGGCGAAGCGTATCTTGAGAGCACCGCTTACAGTTTCGGCGGAGCGCATGACGGCGTGTCGGCCTCCGACACGTTCCGCGCCCGCGTCCGCAGCGCCGATGCCCTCGTGCATCCGCAGGACGATCGTGAGCGCGACCTCCTCGATGGCGAGGAGGTGGCCGATTTCGCCGGAGGCTTCGCAGCCGCTGCAGCGTCGCTCGGCGCGTCGCCCGTACTGCTGCATCTCGACACCAGCCGTCCGGAGGCGCCCGCGGCGCGGAGCTTCAGCGAGGAGATTGCCCGCGTGGTGCGCGGCCGTCTCACCAATCCGCGCTGGATCTCGGGAATGCTCGCGCATGGCTATCGCGGCGTCGCCGAGATCGCGCAGGGCGTCGACGCGCTCTACGCCTTTGCGGCTACCTCCGACACCGTTGCCGAGCACCTGTTCGATCTGGCGCATGGCGCGCTGCTGCGTGACGAGGCCGTGCTGGACGGCATGACCGCACGCAATCCCGCGGCCGTCGCCGCGATCGTGGCGCGATTCGAAGACGCGCTGCGTCGGCAGCTGTGGGTGCCACGCCGAAATGCCGTCGCCGATGAGCTTGCGCATGCCCGCACGCGCCTGACGCAAGCGGAGAGCGCGTCATGACCGCCTCGGTCGAGATCAAGGGCTGGTGCCCGGGCGCGCGGCGGCCGATGCCGAGCGGCGACGGCCTCATCGTTCGTGTCCGGCCGCATGGCGGCGCGTTGCCGGTGTCGGCGCTGCGTGAGCTTGCCGAGGCCGCTCGGCGCTACGGCAACGGCCAGATCGACCTCACGCGCCGCGCCAATCTGCAAATACGCGGCGTATCGTCCGAGACGCTCGCGCCGCTGTGGGAGCTGATGGCATCGCTCGGCCTGCTCGATGACAGCGCCGAGCTCGAGGCCATCCGCAACATCGTCGTCAACCCGCTGGCGGGACTCGACCCGGCCGAATGGGTCGACATGCGCCCCGTCGCCGCCGAGCTGGAGACGCTGCTGGCCTCGGATCAGGCGCTCCATGCGCTGCCGCCCAAGTTCGGCTTTGCGCTGGACGGTGGCGGCAGGCTGCCGCTGACCGGGCTCGCCGCGGACGTTCGTCTCGTCGCCTGTGGTGGTACTGAGGCGAGGCGGATCGCCGTCGGCATTGCCGGTTCGAACGACGATGTGTGGCTGGGAACGGCAGCCGTGACCGACGCGGCGTCGACGGCCGTTCACCTCGCGCGGCTGGTGCTGCAACACAGCCCGACGCGGCGTTCCGCGACGTTGCAGCCGCAAGCGAGCGCTGCCATCCGCGCCGAACTGGGCCTCGATGTTTCAAACGCCGTCGCGACGGCGTCAGCAACCATTTCGCAGCGACGTTGCGGCGTCATCGCTCTGACGGATCAAATCTGCGCCGTCGGTCTCGGCGTGCCGTTCGGCCGCATTGATAGCGGCACGCTGGCGCGGCTTGCGGCCATGCTTGCGGTACACGATGTCGCCGAGGTCCGCTTGTCACCATGGCGCGCGCTGTATGTCGCCGCGGGTGCCGTGACCGCGGAGCAACTGGCGGCGGATGCCGCCCGGCTCGGCCTGGTCGTCGACGATGCCGGTCCACTGATGCGCATCGACGCCTGCTCGGGCGTCGGCTGCTGTCCATCGACTGGACTGGCGACGCGACAGCATGCCGGCCTGCTCGCGGATGCGATGGCTCGGACCGGATTCAACGGTACGCTGCACGTCTCCGGCTGCGCCAAGGGCTGCGCACGCTCGGCAGCCGCGGACGTCGTGCTGGTCGGCGAGGGCGAGGGTTATCACGTCGTCCGCAACGGCACGGTGAAGAGCGAGCCCTGCGGCATGCTCGATCCCACCGAGATCGACGTCGACGGGCTGTTCGAAACGAAAGAAAAGGCCGATGTCTGAGCTGCGCGACTACATCAAGGACGGCGCGGAGATCTATCGCCGCTCGTTCGCGACCATCCGCGCCGAGGCCGATCTGTCGCGCTTCCGCGGACTGGAAGAGAAGATCGCCGTGCGTATCATCCATGCCTGCGGCATGGTCGAGATCACCTCCGACATCGCGATGTCCGAACATTTCGCCGCCGCGGCGCGGGAGGCGCTCGATCGTGGCGCGCCGATCCTGTGCGATGCCAAGATGGTGGCGCAGGGGATCACGCGGGCGCGGTTGCCGGCGAGGAACGAGATCATCTGCACGCTCGATGCGCACGAGGTGCCGGCGCTCGCCGCGCAGCTCGGCACGACCCGATCCGCAGCAGCGCTGGAGCTGTGGCGGCCGCACCTCGGCGGCGCCCTGGTGGCGATCGGCAATGCGCCGACGTCATTGTTTCATCTGCTCGACATGCTCGATCAGGGCGCGCCGCGACCGGCGGCGGTGATCGGAACGGCTGTGGGGTTCGTGGGAGCCCGCGAGTCCAAGGAGGCGCTCGCGGCCGATGGTCGGGTACCGTATCTGATCGTCAAGGGCCGCAAGGGCGGCAGCGCCATGGCGGTTGCGGCGGTGAATGCGATCGCGAGCGACGTCGAATGAGCCTGCTCGACACCATCGCGGGCTCGGCCGATCCGGGTACGCTGTACGGCATCGGCGTCGGTCCGGGCGACGTTCGCTATCTGACCTTGCGCGCCGCTGGTCTGGTTCGGTCCGTCGATGTGGTGGCGTTCTTTGCCAAGCGCGGCATGGAAGGCAACGCGCGACGGATCGTGGCGCCGTTGATGGAATCCGGCCGCCACGAGCTGCGGCTCGAATATCCGGTCACGGAGGAATTGCCCGTCGCCGACTTGTCCTATCAGTCCCAGATCGCCGATTTCTACCGGCGCGCGTCGGAGAGCATCACCGCGCATCTTGCGGCGGGGCGATCGGTCGGTCTGCTGTCCGAAGGCGACCCGTTCTTCTACGGCTCGTTCATGCATATGTGGCGGCGGCTCGAGCGCGATCATCCGGTCGAGGTCGTCCCGGGCGTCACCGGCATGTCCGGCTGCTGGACCAAGGCCAATGTTCCCATCACCTGGGGCGACGATGTCCTGTCCGTGCTGCCGGGCACGCTGGGCGAGGACGTCCTGCATGACCGGCTGACGCGTTGCGAGGCCGCCGTCATCATGAAGGTCGGGCGCAACCTTGCTAAAGTGAAGCGCGCGATCATCAGCGCCGGATTGCTCGATCGCGCGCTCTATGTCGAGCGCGGCACGATGGAGGCGCAGCGTGTCGCGCCGCTGGCCGAGGTGCAACTGGACCGCGGCCCCTATTTCTCGATGATCCTGATCCCCGGACAAGGGCGTCGGCTATGACGGGTACGCTGACGATCGTGGGCGTCGGCCCGGGGCGGGCCGAACTGATCACGCCGGCCGCCGCGGCCGCCATCGCAGGCGCGACCGATCTGATCGGCTATGGACCGTATCTCGACAGGGTGACCACGACGAGTCCGGGTCAAATCCGGCACGCCAGCGACAATCGCGTCGAGCTCGACCGCGCCCGCCACGCACTCGCGCTCGCAAGCGACGGCAAGCAGGTCGCGGTGGTGTCCGGCGGTGATCCCGGCGTGTTCGCGATGGCCGCGGCGGTGTTCGAAGCGGTCGAGGCGGGACCGGCGGCGTGGCGTGACCTCGACATTCGCGTCGAGCCTGGTGTCACCGCGATGCTGGCGGCGGCGGCCGAGGTCGGGGCGCCGCTCGGTGGCGACTTCTGCGCGATCTCGCTGTCCGACAATCTCAAGAGCTGGACGACCATCCGCCGCCGCCTCGAGGCGGCGGCCGCCGCCGACTTCGTCATCGCGCTGTATAATCCGCTGTCCAAGGCGCGACCTCATCAGCTGGGCGAGGCGTTCGCGCTGCTGCGGCGGATCAAGCCGGCTTCGACCGTCGTCGTCATCGTGCGGGCCGCGGGCAGTGGTGATGTCCGACGGATCGTCACCACCTTGGGCGAGGTCGATCCCGGCAAGGCGGACATGCGAACGCTCGTGCTGATCGGATCGACCGCCACGCGCCTGATCGCGCGCGAGGGAAAGGCGCCCTACGTCTATACGCTGCGCCGCGAGGTCGAGGGCGGCGCATGAGCCAGTCGTGCTTCCAGCCACTGCAACGCGGCTCGCGCGCCGTCCAGCGCGACGCCCTGCGGCTTGTCGGGTCGGGCGATCATCACCACGGGAATCGCGAGCCGTCGCGCGGCTGCGATCTTCGGATAGGTCGCGGCGCCTCCGGAGTTCTTCGACACCACGAAGGCGATGCGCTCCTGGGTCAGAAAGGCTTCCTCTGTCGCCTCGTCGAAAGGCCCGCGATCGTGGACGAAGCGAATGTCGGGCGGCAACGCGACGTCGCCAGGCGGATCGATGGTTCGCGCGACGTAGTGATGCTGAGGGGCTGCTGCGAAGGCTGCGAGCTCCAGGCGACCAAGGCTGAGGAACACACGCGCCGGATCTGCTCCGAGCGCGGAAGCCGCGTCGTCGGCACTGCTGACCTCGATCCAGCGGTCGCCGTCCTGACGTTGCCATGCCGCGCGCCGGATCGACGCCAGCGGCACCGACAGCGCATGGCAGGCTGCAACCGCATGTCGCGAGATCTGGTCGGCGTAGGGATGCGTGGCATCGACGACGGCGTCAATTGCATGATCGCGCAGCCAGGCTTCCAGTCCGGCGATGCCGCCGAAGCCGCCGATGCGCGTCGGCAGCGGCTGCGGTTTGGGCGAAGCGGTGCGGCCGGCGAGCGAGAGCGTCGCTGCGAACCGGTCGTCGCCGGCGAGCAGCTTCGCCAGCTCCGAAGCCTCGGTCGTCCCGCCGAGAATGAGGATGCGCATGCGGGGCAGGATCCATGGTGAACTCGGCCGCAACTTGCAACGCGCAGCGCTGGCTGTCCATCGTCGGGATTGGCGAGGATGGTGTTGACGGTCTCTCAACGTCTGCACGACGTCTCATCGCGCAGGCGGCGCTCGTGGTCGGCGGCGCGCGCCATCTCGAGCTTGCGGCGCCGTTGATTGCGGGGGAACGGCTGGCGTGGCCCAGCCCGCTGAAGCTCGCGTTCGACCAGATCGCGGCGCGACGGGGAGAGCCCGTCGTCGTTCTCGCAAGCGGCGATCCTTTCAACTACGGCGTCGGCAAGCAGATGATGCAGCGTTTCGCGTCCGCCGAGATGCTTTGCGTCCCGCAGCCCTCGGCCTTCAGCCTCGCGGCGGCACGGCTCGGCTGGCCGCTGCAGGATGTGGCGCAGGTGACGCTGCACGGCCGCCCGCTCGAAGGGATCATCCGCCATCTCGCGCCGGCGGCGCGCATTCTGGCCCTGGCCTGGGACGGTTCCACTGCCGCACGGCTCGCCGCGCTGCTGACCTCACGCCGCATGGGACGCTCGCGCCTGACGGTGCTGGAAGCGATCGGCGGCGCGCACGAACGGGTGCGCAGCGCGTCGGCCGACGCGTTCGATCTCTCTGATATTCATCCGCTGACGACGATCGCGATCGATGTCGACGCGGAGGTTGATGCGCCCGTGATCCCGCTGACCGCCGGTCTTGCCGATGACCTGTTCGAGCATGACGGCCAGTTGACCAAGCGCGAGGTCCGCGCCGTGACGTTGTCGGCCCTGGCGCCGCGTCCGGGCGAGCTGTTGTGGGACGTCGGGCTGGGCTCGGGTTCGGTGGCAATCGAGTGGCTGCTGCGTCATGGCTCGTTGCGCGCAATCGGCATCGAGGCGCGCCAGGACCGGGCCGACCGGGCGATGCGCAACGCGCTGGCGCTCGGCACTCCCGAGCTGACACTGGTGACGGGGCGCGCGCCAGCGGTGCTGGCGGATCTCGAAACGCCGGATGCGGTCTTCATCGGCGGCGGCATTTCGGAAGCGGGGGTGTTCGAAGCCGTCTGGTCGCGGTTGAAACCCGGCGGCCGCCTCGTCGCCAACGTGGTGTCGCTCGAAGGCGAGACGCGGCTGAGCGCGTTGTTCGGTCAGCATGGCGGTGAACTGATCCGCATCGCCGTTTCGCGCATCGAGCCGGTTGGCCGCATGCATGGCTGGCGGCAGGCCATGCCGATCACGCAGTGGCGGGTGACGAAGCCATGATCGCGCTCGGGATTGGTTGCCGGCGTGCCGCCGACGTCGCAGATATCGAGGCGGTCATCGCGCATGCGCTCTCGCTTGCGCGCCTCGCGCCCGCAGACGTGGCGGTGCTCGCCACTGCGGCTGACAAGGCCAGTGAGCCTGGCGTGATCTGCGCCGCGCAGCGGCTTGGCCGTCCGCTCGTCGCCATCGCCTCTGCTGACATGGCGGCTGTTGCCGATCGCGCGATCACGCGGAGCGATCGCGTCAGGTGCTTGAAGGGTGTACCTTCGGTTGCCGAGACGGCGGCGCTCGCTGCCGCTGGCGTGAATGCCCGGCTGATTCTCGCGCGCGTCGCAAACGCCGTAGCGACCTGCGCGGTGGCGGAGGGCGACGGCGCCATTGTTGCGGAGCCTGCCTCATGACGGTGCATTTCGTTGGCGCGGGTCCAGGCGCGCCGGACCTGATCACCTTGCGCGGCCGCGACCTGATCGCGCGCTGCCCGGTGTGTCTCTATGCGGGCTCGCTGGTCCCTCGGGCGCTGCTCGATCATTGTCCACCCGGCGCGCGTATCGTCGACACGGCACCGATGTCGCTCGACGAGATCGTCGCCGAAATCGAGCGCGCCACGCTCGCGGGCGAAGATGTGGCGCGACTGCATTCCGGCGATCTCTCGATCTGGAGCGCACTCGGCGAGCAATTGCGGCGCCTCGATGCGTTGCGGATCCCGTACACGATCACACCGGGCGTGCCGTCGTTCGCGGCGGCTGCCGCCGCGCTTGGCCGCGAACTGACCTTGCCGGGCCTCGCCCAATCGGTGGTGCTCACGCGGACGTCCGGCCGCGCGTCGGCCATGCCGGAGACGGAGCAGCTCTCGCTGTTCGCGCAGTCGCGCGCCACGCTCGCCATCCATCTCTCGATCCACGTTCTCGATAGAGTCGTTGACGAGCTGCGGCCGCATTACGGCGACGACTGCCCGGTGGCGATCGTCTATCGCGCGAGCTGGCCGGATCAGTTGGTCCTGACCGGCACGCTGGCGACGATCGTCGGACAAGCCGCGGCTTCCGCCGTGGAGCGGACCGCGCTGATCCTCGTGGGCCGCGCGCTCGCAGCCGAGGATTTTCGCGACAGCGCGCTGTACGATACCGGCTATCAGCGGCGCTTCCGGGGGAGGGGCGAATGAGCCGGTCCCTGACTTTGTCCCACCAGCCGGCCGTCACGGTCGAACACGGCGACGTCGAGGACCATGTCGTTGTCGCCCAGCGCACGCCGCGCCGTCTTCCAGGCGGCGAGCGCGACGGCCTCGCCGGCGGGAAATCCGACCCGCTCGGCCTCCTGCAGCACCTGCAGCGCGGTGTTGGCCGTGCGTGCGCTCGTGACCAGCGTGGCCGGCGCCCCCGCGTCATGCAGCGTGTTCGCGAGCCAGCCGAGATCGACCTCGCCGGCGCGCGAATGCAGGTCGAGCAGGCCCTGGCCGAGCTTGGTCATCTTGGCGAAGCCGCCGGCCACGGTGACGCGGGCGACCGGATGCCGGCGCAGATATTTCAACATGCCGCCGGCGAAATCGCCCATGTCGATCAGCGCCGTCTCCGGCAGGCCATGGAGCTGCTGCACGGCCTTCTCGGACGTGCTTCCCGTCGCGCCGGCGATGTGCGGCAGGCCAGCCGCGCGCGCGACGTCGATACCGCGATAGATGGAGTGGATCCAGGCAGCACAACTGAACGGCACCACGATTCCCGTGGTGCCGAGGATCGACAGGCCGCCGACAATGCCGAGCCGCGGGTTCAGCGTCTTCCTGGCGAGCTCCTCGCCGCCGGGAATGGAGATCTCGACGGCCACATCGCGCGCCGCGCCGAGCGCGGCAGCGGCCTCATTGATCGCCGCCGCGATCATCTCGCGCGGCACCGGATTGATCGCAGGTTCTCCCGGCGGCAGCGGCAATCCCGGTCGCGTCACTGTGCCGACGCCGGGGCCGGCGCGGAACGTCACGCCGGACTTGTCTGCACCGCGCTGCAGAGTCGCTTTGACCAGCGCACCGTGCGTGACATCAGGATCGTCGCCGGCGTCCTTGACCACGCCCGCGGTTGCCTTGGTGCCGTCGGCCTCATGCATCGCGATCGCAAAGCCGACGCGACGTCCGCCCGGCAGGGCGATCTCGACCATGGCAGGACAGTTGCCCGTGATCAGCAGCTCGTAGGCGGCGCGCGCCGCGGCCGTGGCGCAGCTGCCGGTCGTCCAGCCACGCTTCAGCGGTCGGTTCGGCGGATCCACGGTTTCCATCATGTCCGCTCGCATAGCACATTTTGCCATGCCTCGACGGCGTTGCGGCCATGACCATGGTGGCGCCCAACGGAATCATCGTCGCCGCGCCGCGTTCCGGCGCCGGCAAGACGACGGTCACGCTCGGGCTGTTGCGTGCGCTCAGCCGGCGCGGCGCGCGCGTGCAACCCTTCAAATGCGGTCCGGACTATATCGATCTCGCCTATCACACGGCCGCTGCAGGACGGACGAGCTACAATCTCGACGGCTGGGCGATGTCGGCGCGGCAACTGCTCGGGCTTGCCTGCAGCGTTGCCGCCGACGCCGATATCGCCATCATCGAGGGCGTCATGGGCCTGTTCGATGGTGCGTCACATCCCGGGCGCGCGGGCAGCGGCTCGGCCGCGGATCTCGCAGCCCTGACCGGCTGGCCAGTCGTGCTCGTTCTCGATGTCAGTGGGCAGACCGAGACGGCCGCCGCCGTCGCGCTCGGCTGCGCGCGTTTTCGCGACGATGTTCGCGTGGCCGGGGTGATCCTCAATCGGGTCGCGAGCGAGCGCCACCGAGCGCTCATCGAGCCGGCGTTCGCGGCTATCGGAATCAAGGTCCTCGGCGCTCTGGCGCGGGACGCGCAATTGACCTTGCCGGAACGTCATCTCGGCCTGGTCCAGGCCCAGGAGATCACGGCCATCGAGGCCCATCTCGAGCGTCTCGCGGCCAGCGTGTCCGGATCGGTCGATCTCGACGCGCTGCTCGCTCTCGCGAACCCGATCCGCGCGCCCGATCTGGCGGCGCAGACATCCAGCCTCGGCCTCAAACCGCCCGGACAGCGCATCGCGTTCGCAGCAGATGCCGCCTTCTCGTTCAGCTATCCGCACCTCCTCCGGCACTGGCGCGCTCAGGCCGCGGAGACCATTCCGTTCTCGCCGTTGAACGACGAGGCTCCCGATCCCGCAGCCGACGCGGTCTGGCTGCCAGGCGGCTATCCCGAATTGCACGCGGGACGGTTGGCCTCGGCGCGGTCGTTCCTCGATGCGTTGCGCGCGATGGCGTTACGCGGCGTGCCGATCCACGGTGAGTGCGGCGGCTACATGACGCTGGGGACAGGACTCGAGGATGCTCACGGTGTCCGGCATGCGATGGCCGGGCTGCTGTCGCTGGAAACGTCGTTCGCGCGCCGCCGCCTGCATCTCGGCTATCGTCAAGCGACGCTCTTGGCCGACTGCAGTCTCGGCGGAAGAGGGGCCGTCGTTCACGGTCACGAATTCCACTATGCAACCATCCTGAGCGAGGCAGACGATCCGCTGATCGCGTGCCGCGATGCGTCGGGCGGCGTTGTCGCCGAGCACGGCGCCCGGCGCGGGTCGGTGACCGGATCGTTCCTGCACGTCCTGAGCGGGGAGGGCGCATGAGCGAGCCAGGCCGAAGCCCTCCGCAGTTCGACGCGACATTCCGGCAGCGCTTTGCCGAGCTGGTGCGCTGGCGTCGCGACGTCCGCCGTTTCCGCGCCGATCCGGTCTCCCCAGAGCTGATCGAACAGTTGCTCGCGCTCGCGTCCCATGCGCCATCCGTCGGCTTCTGCCAGCCCTGGCGGTTCGTGCTCGTCGAGAGCCCTGAGCGCCGCGCGACGGTCATCGAGAACTTCCAGCACGCGAACCAGGCCGCGCTCGCCGGCTATGATGGTGAGCGCCGCGCGCTCTATGCAAGCCTCAAGCTGGAAGGCTTGACGCAGGCGCCGGTCCATCTCGCTGTCTGTGCCGACGAGGGCGCTGCCACCGGTCATCGTCTCGGCCGCGCCACGATGCCGGAAACGCTCCGCTACTCGGTGGTGGCGGCGATCCAGACGTTCTGGCTGGCAGCGCGCGCGGAAGGTCTCGGCGTCGGCTGGGTGTCGATCCTGGACCCGGCGGCTGTCTGTCGTGAACTCGAGTTGCCGTCCGACTGGAGCCTGATTGCGTATCTCTGCGTCGGCTGGCCGCAGGAGGAGCATGACGATCCCGAGTTGGAACGTCACGGCTGGGAAACGCGGCTCGACCAGACCGTGGTCAAGCCGCTCAAGCGCTAGTCACGATGCGAGCGCCAACGCCGGTGCGTCAACCGTCATCGGCTCGCCGACAGCGTCCGCGGCGCGCATGAGCTGAAACCGTGTGCCGTGCAGGTTGAGGGTCAGTGGAATGCCGCGGAAATCGTCGTGAAAGGCGCGGATGCGGCGCGCCATTTCGGCCGGATCGATGTCGACGGGCATGTCGCACATGGCGGCGTACATCTGCCGGGTGCTCTTCGCGCCGCTCCAACCGGTGCCGAGTGCCGGCAGCGGGCCGGCATGGCAGGCGAGGTCGCGCGACATCCGCCAGAACAGATAGGCGAGCCGCACGAACGTCATCTGCTCCAAGCCGCGGACATCCACGCCTTGCGGGATGTCGAACGTCTCGACACCGACGATCGCGCCGCAGTCGACCCGGGTCTCCATCGCATGGGCCGTCGCGCCGAAGCGCGTCGCACCGTCGTACATCGCGAAATGGGCCGGTGCCCAGCCGGGATAATCCGGCGGGCCCGGATGAAAATTGTAGGCGCCGTGGCCGAGCGCCTGAAGGATGGCGGCGGGCACGATGACGCCGGTCGTGAAGGCAAGCAGGCGGGATCTGCCGAGCACGTCGCGCTCGATGGCTTCGATGTCCTGCAGGCTGACCGCGAAACGGAATGCGAGGGCAGGGTTGTGCGCCCGCAGGAGCTCCGACAATGCGAGCTGCTGGTCGCGGCTGCCGGTGAGAAGGATGATGGTGTCGAACATGATTTGTCCTGGCTGGCGTCAGTGGCGATGGGCGTTGAAGCTGGCGGGCCGGCGCGTCGCTTCCGAGGCGGCGGTGGCGGCGAACAGATCGGCCGGCAGTTCCTGACCGGGGATGATCTCGAGCACCATGTTGTCGGCCAGCAAGGCGGCCTCTCTCGCGATGCGAACCTCCGGCGGCCACGAGCACAGCGAAAGCTCGAGGCGGCCAAAGCCGCCGCAATCGGCGACGAAGGCGCTCGTCAGCCTCTCGATGCTGTCCGCCGTTGCGCGTGCGCTACTGCGTTCGACGTCGCGCAGGATGACCGTGATGCCCCGGTCGGATTTCGCTCTCGAGCGCACCACGAGCAGCGACTCCAGCGCGCCGACGCGCCCAGCCCGCCGCGGCGACCGCGCCACCTCGGCAAAGTCCGGGTCGGGACCAAGATCAGCCTTGGTCGGCTTCAGATTGTGCACGATCGTCGCGTTGCGGACACCGGCTTCCCCTGCAACGGCATGAAAGCTGCGGGGAAGCCAGACCGTGTCGAGCGCGATCTGAGACGTTACCGCACTCCAGGCCTGGTCGATCAGATAGCCGCCCCAGACATCGGGGTATGACGAGGCGATCTGACGCCAGGTCGTCAGCATTGTCTCGGCCGCCTCGGAGCGACCGAAATAGAGGGTGCGCGGCGACATCTCCCAGCCGTTCCACTTGTGGACGGCGAAGTCGCAGCCCGTCAGATGAGGAAGGTCCGGGGAGGCTTGAAACATCACGTCGGCCTCGACGTACAACAGCGGCTCGCGGTGACGCTGCCACATCCGCGCGATGAAGTCGGCCTTGTCGGCAGCGCTCAGACGCTCGCCGGGGCGTCGATCGATCGCCTCGATGTCGAATGGGAGCCCGAACCGCTGCAGCGAGCGTCTGAGATGATAGACGTGCAGGTCGCCGACCGTCGTTGGATGGCAGGACACGACACGCATCGCGGTTGCGGGTGCCGCCTCCGGAGCAGGCCAGTCGCGGCCGCCCCACCACAATTCATGCGGACCGTCGGCTGAGGTGCCGACGGTACCGAACGCGGTCAACTTGGATTTCAGGAAATCGAACGCAGGATTTTCGCCGAAGGGGATGACCACGGCGTCATACGTTGTCAGCGAGCCATGCAGCAGTTCGGCACCCGCGCCCGTCGGCGGGTCGAGCAGGACGACCGTACGGCCACGGCCAAGCGATGGACGGTCGCCGCAGTGAATCGGCGGCCCGAACGTCCGCGACAGCCATTGGAGACGACGACCTTGCTGCTGACCGAGCTTGACGCCAAGAGCGCGCAGGGCTTGCAGCGGGTCGTCGTCAATGGTCTTCGGGTCTTGTCGCGTCATGCCGGGTCCTCCTGCACAATCAAACGGACCACGTCAGCCAATCAGGCGCGTCGATCGCGCATGTGCTTGCACTGATGAATTGCGATGATGCGCGTAGGACGAGGCTCTCGACACGGAAAACGCGAACTTCGTTTCGCAATGTTGCCGGGCGCGCCGCTCGAAACCCGAACGGTTGAATCGACATCGTGATTGCAGAAGCGGAAGTACGAGCATTCGCGTCCGGTCTGATCAAGTTGACCAGCACTGACGTGAGCGATTGGGCGCGCAAAAGCGATCGCTGCGCGGATCCCGCGCTTCACGCTGATACGTTGAACGCAACTCCGCTCCGGAGAGTTTGTATCGATCGAAACATTCAGCAACATTCGGTGACGCTATGGACATCGATGGACATCCAGGCGCGTGTCGATGGCGCGCGACGCATCACGTCGTTCGCTTCATTTGTCGCGTCACCAGCAACTACAACGTAAGAACGCGACAGATCAGGCGCGTCATGTCGCAAAAATCGTCACGCGATTCAAAAATCGCGTCTGCGGCAACTGACAGAGTCGAAAAATGAGATAATTTCGTCGAGGTGATTCGGAAAAAATTGCCGGGCGAGATGATCGTTTCGCAAGAATTCCGGACCTTGCGCGAGCGCGGATTTGGCGTGCGCGGTACGCATCCACGGATGCTGTTAGTAAGCGTTGCGGCTCGCGTTTTCTGCTGAATTCGTCTTCCGGAATGAAATCCCCGCCATGCCGAACATCGGCCTTTCCTTCTCAACGACCGTCGAGCGCTCGATCCGCGTGCGGCAGAATTTGCCTGTCCCTAGGCAAAACATTCCATCTAACTACCTGAAAAGTCACAAAAAATCTTCGCCTGCTTCTCTCGATCGCAGCGTTCAACGATCGGAAGCCGTCTGCGAATTGCGTAGTCGGCATTGCGGGTTGGAGATTCGGAAATGAGCTACGCGCTGGACGTCTGGGCCCCGGCCGATGGCGTATCTTCGAAGGAGCCGGAGGCGCCGGACGTTGCGACGCTGCTGTCGAGCGAGTCGGCCAGCACCGTTCCCGACTCCGCGCCGCCAGGCGAGGCCGCGATCTTTGATGAGGACAAGGATCTGCTCGACCGGCTGGCCACCGGGGAGGAACTCGCATTTCGTCTCCTCGTCGAGCGCCACATCGACCGCGCCTATGCGATTGCGTTGCGCATCGTCGGCAATGCCGCCGATGCAGAGGACGTCGTGCAGGATACGATGTTGAAGGTCTGGACGCACCGCGGGCGGTGGCAGCACGGCCGCGCCAAATTCTCGACCTGGCTCTATCGCGTCGTCAGCAACCGCTGCATCGACATCCGGCGCAAGCCGCGGACCGAGAATGTCGATGTGGTGCCCGAGGTTGCGGACGGCAAGCCGGATGCAGTGAGCGTCATCGAGCGTGCGGAGCTCAGCGACCTCCTGGAAGGAGCGATGCAGCGGCTTCCGGAACAGCAACGGATCGCTGTGATCCTGTCGTATCACGAGAACATGAGCAACGGCGAGATCGCCGAGGTGATGGACACGACAGTGGCCGCCGTGGAGTCGCTGTTGAAACGGGGGCGCCAGCATCTGCGCGACATGCTGCGGCGTCACGAGCGCGACATTCGCGGCGCCTTCACGGATTGCTAACCATAAAAATCCCGTCGCGGGAGAATTCCCGCCTGATTCCCGCAGGCGCTTCCGTTTGATCGGTCAGACGGGGCCGATCCGCACCGTCAGTCCTTCCACGATGCGGCGTGCTTTGCCGATCACTCAGGAGTCCTCACCGTGCCCGCAATTTCCACCAACATCGCCGCCAACTCCGCCGTCCGCTACCTGAACATCAACTCCAACCAGGAGACGAGCTCGCTCTCCAAGCTGTCGAGCGGTTCGCGCATCACGTCAGCCTCGGACGACGCGGCCGGTCTCGCCATTTCGACGCGCATCTCGTCGGACATCACCACGCTGCAGCAGGCCGCAACCAACACGGCGCAGGCGACGTCGATCCTGCAGACCGCGGATGGTGGCGCATCCAACATCAGCGACATCCTGGCGCGCATGAAGTCGCTGGCCTCCGAGTCCGCATCGGGCACCACGGTCGGAACCAGCCGCACCTACATCCAGTCGGAATTCTCGCAGCTCACCAGTGAAATCTCGTCGATCGCGACCGGAACGCGCTATAGCGGCCAGAGCCTGCTCGACGGCACCAGCACCTTCTCGTCGGGCGTCTCGGTCCTGGTCGGCTCGTCCGCGTCCGACACCATCAACATCACGCTGTCGGATCTCACCGCGAGCACGCTCGGCGTCTCGTCGCTCGACGTCAGCACCCAGACCGGCGCGACCGCAGCCTTGACCGCTCTCGACACCGCGATCGACACCGTGTCGAAGGCCCGCGCCGACATCGGCGCGCAGGAGTCGCGCTTCAACTTCTCGGCCGACTCGATCTCCACGCAGACGCAGAACCTGCAATCGGCCAATTCCGCGATCAAGGACGTCGACATCGCGTCCGAGCAGGCGAAGCTGTCGTCGGCGCAGGTGAAGACCCAGGCCGCGGTGTCGGCGGAAGCCGCCGCCAACCAGATCCCGCAGTACCTCCTGAAGCTGCTGGGCTGAGCCGTGATCTGCCGGGCCGGCGCCTCGCCGGTCCGGCTTCTTCCTTGGAGGACGACGACGGATGACGGTGAGCAGCGCAACCTCGAGCACGAGCAGCACGACGTCGTCGTCTTCATCATCGTCGACGAGCTCGAGCAGCTCGCTCACGACGTCGGGCACGAGCACGACGAGCACGATCGACTGGACCGCGCTGATCGAGTCCGCCGTCAATGCCAAGCTCACCCAGGCGACCCAGATCTCGACCAAGATCACGGCCAATGAGGCCAAGATCACGGCGTATCAGACGCTGCAGACCGCGCTGAAGACGCTGTCATCTGGATTGTCGTCACTGGCGACGTCGATGGTGAACTCGCTTGCGACCAACGCCTTCGCCACGCGGGCCGCCACCATCAGCGCGACCGGCGACGTCAGCGCCTCATCGGCTCTGTCGATGTCGGTGAGCAACGGAGCCGCGACCGGCAGCCACACGCTGACGATCAGCCAGGTCGCCACGGCTCACAAGGTGACGGGCGCGACGCAGTCGAGCCAGACCGCGGCACTCGGCTATTCCGGTACGTTCTCGCTCGGCCTGTCCGGGGGCAGCACGGCCGACATCACCATCACCAGCGGCATGTCGCTGCAGGATGTCGTCGACGCGATCAATGCCCAGAGCTCCACGACCAATGTCGAGGCGTCGATCGTCCAGGTATCGAGCGGGTCCTATCAGCTGGTGTTGACGGGGACCCAGGATGCCGCGGACATTACCTATGCAAGCTCGTCCGGGGACGACATCCTCAACAAGCTCGGGGTGACCGACAGCTCGGGAGCCTTCGCGACGGTGCTGCAGACCGCGCAGGCAGCGGAATTCACGCTCGATGGGATCAGCCTGACGCGCGATACCAACGACATCACCGACGTTCTCAGTGGCGTCACCTTCGACCTGCTGCAGGCGACCCCGTCCGGAACGACGCTGACCGTCACGATCGGGACGGACACGAGCCAGATCTCGTCGGCATTGCAGACATTCGTTACCGACTACAATGCATTCCGCGATGCCGTGATCGCGCAGCAGACCACCAATTCAGACGGGACGGCGTCCTCGAGCTCCGTCCTGTTCGGCGACGGCACCATGCGCGACATCATGAATTCGCTTCAGGCCGTGCTCGGAACCTCGGTCGGCGGGTTGACGATGGCCGACCTTGGCCTGTCGTTCAACGAGAAGAACGAGCTCGAACTCGATACCAGCACGCTGTCGACGATCCTCAGCACCAATCTGAGCGGCGTGACGACGTTGTTGTCGGCGCAGACCAAGACCTCGTCGAGCCAGCTCAGCGTGGTCAATACCGGGTCGTCGCCGCAGTCGTTCACCCTTGATCTGACGGTGGATTCGTCGGGAAATCTTTCGGCGGCGTCCGTCGGTGGCGACAGCTCCCTGTTCACGGTGAGCGGCAACACGATCGTGGGCAATTCCGGGACGATCTATGCCGGGATGGCCTTCACCTATGCCGGCTCGACGTCGCAATCGATCACCGTGACCTCCACACAGGGGCTCGCGACCCAGATCTACCAGATCGCCAAGACCGCATCATCCAGCACGGGATCGCTGCAGACGCTGATCGATAATCTGACCTCGCAGGACGACACGATGCAGGCCAAGGTCGATGACATCAAGAGCTCGGCCTCCACGTTCCAGACGCAGCTTACGGCGCAGTACGCCAAATATCAGGCTGCGATCGAGAGCGCCAACAACACGCTCACTTATCTGAAAGCCCTTCTCAACGCGAGTTCGAGTAACTGATGACCCAGAATTCGATGGCGCAATTCGCAAGTCAGGCCTATCGCGGCGCTGCGGTGGCCGTTCCGCCGCTGCGGGCCGTCATCATGCTGCTCAACGGAGCGATGATGAGCTTGCAGAAGTCGCTGCAGGCGCAGGAGGCTCGCCGCTTCGAGGAGGGGCACATCCATGTGACCCGGGCGACCGCCATTCTGCGCGGATTGAGCCTTCACCTCGATCCGACGCGCGGCGGGCCGGTCGCCGACCAGCTGTTCGGAACCTACAACGCCCTGATCGTGGCCGCGCTGCGGGCCTACGGTCGACCTCACATGCGCGAGAATTTCCAGCGGATCACCGGAAGTCTGCTGGAGCTGCGGGAGGCGTGGGAGGCTGTCGAGGCGGCAGCCCGGGGAAAGCGAGCGGCCGGTGATTCGGCCAACCCTCGGTAGCTCTGGCGAATCAGGCCCCTGCCGCACCGCGGAAATCTTGGGAAACGGATCAGAAACGGGCTGCATTGTCTCCCGTTTCGGTATCCAGTGCGGCCTCGCGTGCATACGGCTCCCGAAAAGTACGGAGTTTTCCGTGTCCGGTTGCGGTCGATCGCCACAATTGCCGATATCAATTTCGTTCGCGGGCTGAATGCTTTATGACCAAGCTGGAAGCGCTGGATTGGGCGGACGATGGACGTCAGGGAATTCGAGGATCTGATCGGCAGGCTGGGTGAGGACATCTCGCGCTGGCCAGCGGAGCAGCGTCAATCAGCTGCTGATCTGCTTGCATCCTCTCCCGAAGCCGATCGATTGCTGTCCGAGGCACGTCTTGTTCGTGAGGCGCTGTCGTCGCCGCCAGCGCGTGCACCCGCGGGCTTGACGTCGCGCATCCTTGCTGCGGCCCATCGCCTGACCCAAGAGGAAGCGGCAACCGCCCCGGCCGACGCCCACCAGCCTGGCTGAGCCCTAGCCAGGGCCGACCTTGGGCGGCTACGCTTTGGCCGGTTGGACTTCGGCGCTGGAACCGCAACACTATCGCATCTGTCATCTCGCTCAATCTGTCGAGCTCGCTTGCGCGCGAATCCAGGCGCCCGAGTGCGCCGACGGCGAGCCGTCGCGCCGATGCAGATCGGGGCCTCGCACCAGGCGATTTTTGCCCACTCAGCGCAACCGCGCGGCGGCAAATTCTGCCGTCGGATCAACTAATTCGACCGACTAATTATGCGCCTGGAATCGGCGCTCCGGCCGTTTGATCAGCAAACGCCTTCACGACCGCGTGGTCGTGCTGTGTCCCGCCGCCGTTCGCGGCGCGAGCCGGAGTTCTGCCATGACCGTTTCTGCCGCGAGTTCGTCGACTGCGACCACCTCATCGACCTCATCATCCAGCGATACATCGCGTACGACGCTCAGCTCGACCGACTTTCTTCAGCTCCTGGTGAGCGAACTCCAGAACCAGGATCCGCTCAACGCGACCAGCGTGACCGACTTCATCAACCAGATGACGTCTTACGCCAACTACACCTCGCAGCAGTCGCTCAACAGCAGCATGACCTCGCTGGCCGGCTCGTTCTCGAGCCTGGTGACGCTGAATTCGGTGAACTACATCGGTCACACCGTCGAGGCGAAGAGTGACACCGCCATTCTCTCGAACGGCTCGGCGACGTTCGGCTATTCGCTGTCGTCGGCAGCGTCGAACGTTTCGATCTCGATCAAGGATTCCTCCGGAAGCACGGTCTGGACCGGCACCGGGACCGGCAACAAGGGCACCAATTCGATCACCTGGGACGGCACCGATTCCAGCGGCAATCAGCTCAGCGACGACGGCCAGTACACGATCTCCGTGACGGCGACGGACTCCGCGGGCACCTCGGTCCTCAACTACACGACGGTCACCGGGACCGTAACCGGCATCGACACCTCGACCAGCACGCCCTCGCTCACCGTCGGCGGCGTTCCTGTCAGCGCCAGCAACATCATCGGCGTCACCTCCTGACGGCATTACCCGGAGTACAATCATGAGTCTTTCTGGAGCCCTGTCATCGGCGATCTCGGCGCTCAATGCGCAGAGTTCGTCGCTCGCCATGATCAGCGACAACATCTCCAACGCCGATACGACCGGATACAAGACCACCTCCGGCCTGTTCGAGCAGCTGGTGACGGCATCGAGCAGTTCGAAAGCCTATTCCTCGGGTGGCGTCTCGGTCTCCGGCCGTGCCAACATCACGCAGCAGGGGCTGCTGGCCGCCACTACCAACGCGACCGACGTCGCAATCCAGGGCTCGGGTTTCTTCGTCGCGACCAACTCGACTTCGGCCGGAGGCGAGACTTTCTACACCCGCAACGGCGCGTTCACCACCGACAATGCCGGCTATCTCGAGAACGACGGCTACTATCTCGAAGGCTGGCGCACCGATGCGACCGGCAACGTGGTCGGCAACGGCCTCGAGCCGGTCAATACGAAGGTGGCGCTGACGAATGGTGGGGCGACGACCAAGACGTCGCTTGCGGCCAACCTGCCGGCCGATGCCGCGAGCGGAGACACCTTCAGCAGCTCGATGACCGTGTACGATTCGCTGGGGCAATCGCACACGCTCAACGTCACCTGGACCAAGGGGGCGACGGCGAACGAATGGACGGCCGATTTCGCGCCGGCGACGGCGTCGGACGGCACCGTGACGAGCGGCGCCTATACGATCGATTTCAACTCAGATGGTTCGCTCAGCACGGTCTCCTCGACCAATCTCGGTATCACCTGGAACAACGGCGCCGCGGCGAGCTCGATCGCGCTCAGCTTCGGCACCACCGGCGGCGGCACCGACGGCCTGACCCAGTTGTCGTCCGGCAGCACGACGCCGAGCGTCTCCAATTTCAGCGCCAATTCCGATGGCATCTCGTTTGGCACGCTGAGCAGCATTTCGGTCGGCAAGAATGGCCTCGTCGAGGCGACCTATTCCAACGGACAGACGGTTCCGATCTACAAGCTCGCGGTGGCGACCTTCGCCGATCCCAATGGACTCGTGGCGCATAGCAGCGGCATGTACACGTCGACGGCGACGTCGGGCAATGCGACCCTGCAGGCGTCCGGCGAGAATGGTGCAGGAACCATCTACGGCAGTGAGCTGGAATCGAGCACGACCGACACCACGGGCCAGTTCAGCAACATGATCTCGGCTCAGCAGGCCTATTCGGCGGCATCGCAGGTGATCTCGGCCGTCAACAAGATGTACGACACACTGATTTCGTCGATGAGGTGATCATGGCCGACCTGAAGAGGGAGCGGCTCGGCGAGGGCGAGGCTCTGCTGAAGAGGCTGCGGCGGCTGAGACTGCGCGCCGCGACCGCCGGCAAGGACGACCGCGCGCAACTGCTGGCCTTGATCGACGATATTGAAACGGTCCGACGAAAGCTGCTGCGTGAATGCGCGCTGCTCGACGAAGAGCTCAAGGTCGCCACCGTGAGGGTGACGGCGCTGAATACCTACGCCCGTGTCGCGCAGATCAGTCGCCGACCGCAGCGTGAACAGTAGGATGGGAGTGACAGGATGAAACACGCAGTTCAGGCCGATCAGCGGCCGGCCAGCGAAGATGAAGTGCGGACCTTGATCGCGCTGATCGACGAACTCATCGCGGTGGTGTCGGAGGAGAATGCGGAGCTTGCCAAGGGGCTCCCGGCCTCGCGTTCCAAGCAGCTCGACGATAAGAATCGGCTCGCCGGGCTGTTTGAGCAGCGGGTCGCCGAATGCGCCAGGCGAACGGCGAGCCTCGACGTCCGCGACCGTGTGCTGCGCGAACAGCTCATGGAGCACATCTTCAACCTCCGTGGCGCGATGGACGAGAACCTCGTTCGGCTGCGGGCTGCGATCGAAGCCAGCAATCGTCGCATCGAGGCGGTGATGCAGGCGATCCGCGAGCAGATCGCGAATGCCTCGCCCTATGGCGCCGGTGGACGTCGTACCGCGCGTGCGACGTCCTGCGGAACCAATGTGAGGGCGTGATGGCCAGCCAACAGCGGGAGTAGGGCAATGTCGCTCGACATAGCACGGCTGGTCGCCTTCAGCGGCATCTCGGCCACGGAGCTGCAGATCAGCGTGGCGTCGTCGAACATCTCGAACGCCGACACGAAGGGGTATACGCAGAAGACGGCCAACCAGGTCACGAACGTGACCAGCGGAATCGGGACGGGCGTTTCAATTACCGGCATTTCGAGCAATGTCGACAAGCTGCTGCTGAAATCCTTGATCGGAGCCAATTCGGAGCTCGGCGCGGCCGACACCACGAACAACTACCTGACGCAACTGCAGCAGCTGTTCGGCAGCGCGTCCACATCCGGCACCTCGACGACGGGAACGTCGCTGGCAAACTCGCTGGCATCGCTGGAGTCCGCGTTGTCGTCGCTGGCGAGCTCGCCCAGCAGTGTTTCGCTGCAATCGGCCGTCGTCAGCGCGCTGGATGACTTCGCCAGCCAGCTGCGCAGCACGTCGAGCGGTGTGCAGACGTTGCGGGCCAACTCCGACAAGGACATAGCGTCGTCGGTTCAGAGCGCCAACGACGACCTGCAACAGATCGCCGATCTCAATGTCGAGATCCGCAGGATGGCGGCGTCCGGCCAATCGACCGCCGATCTCGAGGACGAGCGCAACGCCGCGTTGCAGGACCTTTCGTCCTATATGAACGTTAGCTACTACGCGGCGTCGAATGGCGACCTTCAGGTCTATACCTCGTCGGGGCGAGCCCTCGTCGACAGCTCGGCGCACACGCTGAGCTATACGGCCTCGGCGAATGTCTCGGCGGCGTCGAGCTACGCGTCCGGCGGCTTCAGCGGCATCATGGTCGACGGCGTCGACGTCACGTCGCAGATCACATCGGGCAAGATCGGTTCGCTGGTCACGTTGCGGGACGAGACCCTGCCGGCCGCGCAGACCCAGCTCGATCAGCTGGCCTCGCAGCTGAAATCGTCGCTGAATGCGATCACCAATGGCGCATCGGCCGTTCCACCTCCGACCACTCTGACCGGGTCGGCGAGCGTCAGCAGCACGACGGCCTTGTCGGCGTCCGGAACGGTCCGCATCGCCGTGGCTGACCAGAGCGGCAATCTCGTTTCGTACGAGGATCTCCACCTGTCGTCCTATGCGACGGTGGGCGATCTGGTCACGGCGCTCAACGGCATCTCCGGGGTCTCCGCCTCGATCGATTCCAGCGGACACCTGGCGATCAGCGCCACGTCGTCGTCGAACGGCATCGCGATCAACGACATGACCAGCGCGGTCGGCGGCAGCGGCTTCTCCGACTATTTCGGCATGAATGACCTCGTCACCGGCACGAGCGCCGCCAATTTTGCCGTCAACAGCAGCATCCTGAGCGGCGCTGCCGGTCTGCCCACCGGCACGCTCGACGGCTCCGCGACGTTGACGACCGGCAGCCAGGTGCTGACGGCCGGCTCGGCGACGGTCATCGACGCGCTCGTTGGCAAGCTGACCGGCTCGACCAGCTTCGCGTCGGCTGGCGGTCTCAGCGCGACCACCGGCTCGTTTGCCGACTATGCCGCGGCGATCGTTGCCAACGTCGCCAGCAAGGCGTCGCAGGCCTCCACTGCCTACACCGCGAAGTCGACGGCCCAGTCGAGCTATGCCAGTTCGCTGTCCTCGCAATCGGGCGTCAACCTCGACGAGGAGACGGCGCGGCTGAGCTCGCTGCAGAACAAATACGCTGCCGCCTCGCAGCTGATCTCCGTGATCAACAGCATGTTCTCGTCGCTGCTCACGGCCGTGCAATCGACCTAGTCCGGAGTGCACATCATGACGATGCGGATTGCGACATTCTCGAACTCCGACCAGATGATCACGGGTGCGCTGCGGACGCAGGCGACCATGGCCAACCTCCAGGTGCAGGAGGCCTCGGGGCTAAAGGCCGAGTATCTCGCCGGTTACGGCGCCGACACCCAGCACGTCGTCAATCTGCAGGTCTCTGTCACGCGGGCGCAGTCCTACATCGACGCGGCGACTCTGGCGGACAGCAAAGTGCAGGTCATGTACTCTGCCGTGGGGCAGGTGTCGGACATCGTCAGTCAGCTGCGCACGGCCCTGAGCGCTGCGAGCTCCGGCAGCAGCACGGGAACCACGTCCGCGATCAGCAGTGCGCAGCAGTTGCTGCAGCAGATGTCGGGCATTCTGAACACCCAGTACGACGGGCAATATCTGTTCGGCGGTGCGCGGACCGCGACGGCGGCGGTCGATACATCGAGCTTCGCCTCCGGCACGGGATCGTTGACCACGACGGATACCAGCTATTTTCAGGGCGACAGCGAGCTTGCCTCGGTCCGGGTTTCCGAAGGGCAGTCGGTCACCTATGGCGTTACTGCCGACAACCCGGCGTTCGAGGAGGTCATGCGGGTCCTGAAGTTCGTGGCCAACAGCTCGACCCTGTCCGGAACCGACATCACCTCCGCGCTGTCGCTTGCCGATCAGGCGGTGGACGATGTCGCCACGGTACAGGCCAAGCTCTCCGATGCGGCGTCCCGGATCGAGAGCGCGAAGTCGCAGCAGACCGATTACAAGAGCTATGCCGAGAGCCTGGCGACCGACCTGACCAGCGTCGATGTGGCGGCGGTCACCGCCCAGCTCTCGACTTATCAAGCCCAGCTCACGGCGAGTTATACCGCCATCTCCAAGATCCAGAGCCTGAACCTGGCCAGTTACCTGCGTTGAGCCCCGACTTATCGCGCGGCGCCGCAGGGCGCAGGGACCCGAGCAGAGCCGGATCTCCTGGGCGGGCATAGACCTTGCCGGCGGCCGGCCTTGGGATCCGCATTCCCAGCCGATTGAAACCATGCGCCGCGCCGGAGGTTTGTTGACGGGCATCTCGTCGGCGGACCTCTCATGGACCAGATAACTCAGCCTCGAAGCGACGGCCATGGCTTGCGGCCCGTGGCGGACAATGTGTGGATCGTCGACGGCGGCCGGATTCGGGCCGCCGGACTGCCGCTCCCCGTACGCATGGCGGTGATCCGCCTGTCGAGCGGTGATCTGCTGCTGCACTCGCCCACGCCGTTCTCTCATGCGCTGCGGGAGGAGCTGGAGCAGCTGGGACCCATCAAATATCTGCTCGCGCCCAACGTCGCGCACTGGATGTTCCTGCCGGACTGGCAGGCGGCCCTGCCGAATGCACGGGTCTTCGCAGCGCCCGGCCTTGCACAGCGCCAGCAGGTTCGCCGCAGCGGCCTGCGTATCGATCGTGAGCTGACCGACGTCACGCCGGACGAATGGTCCGAAGATATCCAGTTGGTGCTCGTTGCCGCACCGATGTTCACCGAAGTGGCGCTGTTTCACAGGCCGAGCCGCACACTCGTCCTGACAGACCTCGTGCAGAACCTTGCACCGGAAGGTCTGGGCATCGTGGCGCGGACCGCCGCGAATCTGCTCGGGATCACCGCGCCTGATGGCAAGGCACCGACCTATCTGCGGATGCTGCTGCGGCTCGGCGGCCGTGCCGTCCGGCTCGCGGCGGCGCGGTTGATTGCGCTGGCGCCCGAACGCGTTGTCTTTTCCCATGGCCGATGGTTCGATACCGGGGGCGCGCAGCAGCTGCGCCGCGCGCTCGGCTGGCTGCTGGATGCCTGCCCCGAGGCGCGCCGGCTGATGCGTGATCTGAAGGGAACGCGCGTCGTGGTGACGGGCGCCTCGAGCGGCATCGGCCGGGCGACGGCCCTCGCCTTGGCGCGGGAAGGGGCCAGCATCGTGCTGGCCGCGCGGCGCGTGGACGTGCTGAAAGATGTCGCGGCTGAATGCGAAACCCTTGGCGGGCGCGCCATCGCCGTCGGCACCGACGTGATCGATGCAGCCGCGGTCATGCACTTGGCCGATCAGGCCGTGCAGACGTTCGGTGGCATCGATGTCTGGATCAACAACGCCGGAACCGGGGTGTTCGGCGCCTATCAGGACGCCGACATCGCGCTCCACCGTAAGACCATCGAGGTCAATCTGCTGGGGACGATGAACGGTGCCTATGCGGTTCTGCCGGTCTTCCTGCGGCAGCAGCGCGGAACCTTGATCAACAACATCTCGCTCGGTGGATGGGCTTCGACTCCGTTCGCCGCCGCCTACACCGCCAGCAAGTTCGGCCTCCGGGGCTTCTCGGCGAGCTTGCGTCAGGAACTCGCCGGTCACAAGGATATCCACGTCTGCAGCGTATTCCCCGCGATGGTCGACACGCCCGGCTTCGTGCATGGCGCCAACATGTCCGGCCGCAATCTCGATCCAGGACCGCTGCTGTATCGGCCTGAGGACGTCGCCGAGACGTTCTTGCAGTTGATCCGCGCTCCTCACGACGAAGTCGCCGTCGGCTGGCCGGCGCGGCTCGGGCAGATCTCCTATGCCCTGGCGCGCTGGCCGACCGAGCGACTCCTGAGCACGGCGTTCCGTTTCCTGTTGTCGCGCGCGAAGGGCGCACCACGCAGCACAGGTGCCGTGTTGGCGCCGATCGCCGCTGGCACCGCGGTGAGCGGCGGCTGGCTCGTGCGCAAGAAGCTGCCGCCGGCCGGGCAGCTCAGCAGAATTGGATTGGCACTTGGGCTCGGAGGCATCGCGTTGGTTGCTCTTGCGCGCGCCCGCCGGCCTTCGCGGCCATCGCGCCGACATATTACTCGCTGATCCCCGGGGGCGTCCATGCTCGGCAAGCTCGATTGGTCGGCGATCCCCTTTGGCCAGCCCATCCCGCTCGTGGCCGCAGGCCTCGTGCTGGTGGCGATCCTCGGTGTCCTCGGATGGGTCTTGGCGAAGGGGTACTTCCCTTATCTCTGGCGTGAATGGATCACCAGCGTCGATCACAAGCGGATCGGCGTGATGTACATGCTGCTCGCCTTCATGATGCTGCTGCGTGGCGGCACCGATGCGATCATGATGCGAACGCAGCAGGCGGTGGCGTTTCATTCCAACGGCTATCTTCCGCCGGAGCACTACAACCAGATCTTCTCCGCCCACGGCACTATCATGATCTTCTTCGTGGCGATGCCGTTCGTGATCGGGCTGATGAATCTGGTCGTGCCGCTGCAGCTCGGGGTACGGGATGTCGCCTTTCCCACGCTGAACTCCGTCGGCTTCTGGCTCACGGCCACCGGCGCGCTGCTGGTCAACGTGTCCCTCGTGGTCGGCGAGTTCGCGCGCACCGGCTGGCTGCCGTTCCCGCCCTTGTCGGAGTTGACCTACTCGCCGGGAGTCGGCGTGGACTATTACATCTGGGCGCTGGAGATCTCCGGCGTCGGGACCCTGGTCAGCGGCATCAACCTGGTCACCACCGTCCTCAAGCTGCGCACCCGGGGCATGAGCTATCTGCGCATGCCGATGTTCTGCTGGACCACGCTGGCAACGAACCTGCTGATCGTCGCGGCGTTTCCGATCCTCACGGCGACGCTGACGATGCTGATGCTCGACCGCTATTTCGGCTTCCACTTTTTCACCAACGAGGCCGGCGGCAACATGATGATGTTCATGAACCTGATCTGGGCCTGGGGACATCCCGAGGTCTACATCCTGGTTCTGCCGGCGTTCGGGATCTACTCCGAGGTGGTCGCGACGTTCTCGAGCAAGTCGCTGTTCGGCTATCGCTCGATGGTGTTGGCGACCATGGCGATCTGCGTCATCTCCTTCATGGTCTGGCTGCATCATTTCTTCACGATGGGGGCGGGCCCCAACGTGAACGCGATCTTCGGCATTGCGAGCATGATCATCGCGGTGCCTACGGGCGTGAAGATCTATAATTGGCTGTTCACGATGTATGGCGGGCGGGTGCGCTTCACGACGCCCATGCTGTGGTCGGTCGGCTTCATGATCACCTTCATGATCGGCGGGCTCACCGGCGTGCTTGTCGCGGTGCCGCCGGCGGATTTCCTGCTGCACAACAGCTTGTTCCTAGTCGCCCATTTCCACAACGTCATCATCGGCGGCGTGCTGTTCGGGGTGTTCGCGGGTGTCACTTACTGGTTTCCAAAGGCGTTCGGCTTTCGGCTGTATGAGAGCTGGGGCAAGGCGGCGTTCTGGTTCACCCTCATTGGCTTCTACGTGACCTTCATGCCGCTCTATGTCGTCGGCCTGCTCGGCATGACCCGACGGATGCAGCACTACGATGTCGCGGAATGGCGTCCCTGGCTTGCAGCTGCAACGTTCGGCACGGCGCTGCTCGCGATCGGCGTCATTCTTCAGATTCTCCAACTGGTCTTCAGCATCCGCGATCGCGAGCTCCTACGCGATACGACCGGCGACCCCTGGGACGGCCGCTCGCTCGAATGGGCCACGTCCTCACCGCCGCCGGTGTTCAATTTTGCGGTGCTGCCGAATGTGACGGGGCAGGATGCGTATTGGCGGATCAAGGAAAATGCAAAAGACCAGCAGCTCCATACGCGGGAAAAGGACTACCAAGACATCGAGCTGCCAAAAAACTCCCCCACGGGATTCGTCTGCGCCTTCTTCGCCACGGTCATGGGCTTCGCGCTGATCTGGCACATCTGGTGGATGGTGGCGCTCGGCGCAATGGGCGCGTTGGCGACATTCGTCGTGTTTGCCTGGCGCGATCACGACGAGTACGTCATCCCTGCGGCGGAGGTCGCCCGGATCGATCGGGGCATCATCGAAGCGCGGCAGGGATTCTCGTCGTCAGCGGCTGCCGGGGCCTGAGACCCATCGAAGGGAAGCTGCCGGTGCGTCGGGCCAACCGCACGCACCGGCGAATTCACATCACCAGCGATGATGGGCGCGGATCACGCCATGGCCGTGGCGGTGATGGCCCCAACCCGGACCGCGGTAATAGCCGTAGCTGTGGCGCCACGGCCGCGGGCCATAGGAATAGCCGTAGCTGCGATAGATCGGGCGCGGCACGTAGCTGTAGCCGTAGCCGTAGCCGCCGTAATAGGGGCGGTAGGCCGGGTAGTAGCCGCCATAGCCGTAGGGATAGGCAGCGTAGCGATACCCGCCGTAGTAGGGATAGGGCGCGTAGCCGCCATAGTAGGAGGGGGCGGCGATCGCCGATCCGATCAGGGCACCCGCCAACAGCCCCGCGCCGATTGCGGCACCGCCGCCCCAGCCGCCATGCCAGCCGCCGTAGCGGACCTGGACGGCATTCGAGCTTTCGGCGCCCGGTTTGGCGGCTGCCGACAGCGACGTCAGCGGCGCAGCCGAGACCGAGTGCAGCGTGGACAAAGAAAGTGCGCCGGCGATGGCGAGCGTCGCGGCGGCTTTGAAGGTGACCATCCCGATGTCTCCCGTTGATTCAGGCTCATACTCAACCGGATGAGACGCACTTCGTTGCATTTGTCGCGGCGGACGTTTTGTCGCGCGCCATGGGTCCAGGCGGCGGTCGATGCCGGAGACCGGCATCGGCCTTGATGTCGCTACGGGCAGGAATGGCGCAGGCCGTCATTGCCGAGATAGGTGCCGGAGCCCGGGTCGTAGGATCGGAACCGCTGGGCGCAATAGGCCTGGGCGTTGGCGGCCTCGGCGCGGCTGTTGGCGATGGCGCCACCGATGATCGCGCCGGCCGCGAGACCGCCCAGGGCGGCGGCACCCGCACCGTAGCCGTGGCGATGCCCGCCATAGCGATGGCCGTAATAGCCGTGGCGATGACCGTAGCCGCCGCGCCAGTGGCGATATTGCACCTGCTGCAGCTCGGTCGCGTTCTGCGTGGCGGCGGCCGGCGCCGCGTGGTTCGGCAGCAACGGCGCGGCGGCGAGCGGCGATGCGGCCGCGAGCGACATCGTTCCGATGGTGGTGACCGTCAAAAGTTTGCGCAGATCCATCTGCGTGCTCCTTTCTGTTCGTTGTGCCGGAGGGCAACGGCTCGCCGTCGCCCTCCGTTCCGCGCTGCAAAGGAGCATGTCGGCGGCACGAGGTCGCAGCCAAGAGCGAACCGTGACCGCAAGCTACTCGATCAGCGCGTCGAGCAGCGCATCCGGACATTCCGTCATCATCGTATGCCCCGCGCCGGGCAGCACGATGGTGCGCGATTGCGCGATTGCAGCCGCCAGCGCCTTGCCGGCCTTCAGCGGCGTCATCATGTCCTTTTCGCCGAGGATCAGCCGCGTCGGCACCTTGATCCTGGCCGCCGCTGCCAGCGCATCCTGATAGTCGTTGCAGGCGGAGAGATCGTTGAACAGCACGCCCGGCGCGCAGCGCTCCAGGGTCGCCTGCGCGCCGCCATGCATCCACAGCCCGGGCGCGCGGCTGCCGCCGAGCTCGGCGGCAAAACCGAGGCCCCAGATCGAGACCATGTCGATGGCGGCGTGATCGTTGGCTTCGGCGGCCTTCAGGAGGTCAGGTCCGACCGTCATCGCTGCCGCGGTGCCGATCAGGCTGAGCGCCGACACGCGATCGGGATGGCGCGCCGCGGCATCCAGCGCAATCAGCGATCCCATCGAATGCCCGATCAGGTGAGCGGGCTTCGCGTTCACCGCCTGCAACAGCGCGACGATCCAATCGGCCATGGCGGTGATGGTCGGCAGCGCCGGCCCCGTCGAGCGGCCATGGCCCGGCAGATCGGGCGCCAGCACGGCAAAGCCGTGATGGGCGAACCAGCGGCTGTGCAGCGCCCAGACCGAATGATCGAAGCCGGCGCCATGGATGAAGACGACGGCGGGCAGGGACGAATCGAACTCGCGGCCGCCCGTGGCGGCGAAGACCTCATGATCTCCGATCGACAGTTGCATGGGCTCACACCTTCTGCGAGGCGCGCAGCGCCTGTCCGAGATCGTCGATGATGTCGCCGGCCGCCTCGATGCCGACCGAGAGCCGGATCAGCTCCTCGCCGATTCCGGCCGCGGCGAGCTGGGCGGCGTCCATCTGCTGATGCGTGGTCGAGGCGGGGTGGATCACCAGCGTCTTGGCGTCGCCGACATTGGCGAGATGGCTGATCAGCTTCAGGCTCTCGATGAATTTGCGTCCCGCGGGACGTCCGCCCTTGATACCGAACGAGATGATCGAGCCGGCGCCGCGCGGCAACAGCTCCTTGGCGAGCGCATGGTCCGGATGGGTCTCGAGCGAAGGATGCAGCACCCAGTCGACGGCCTTGTTGGCGGTCAGCGCCTCCAGCACCGCGCGGGTGTTGGTGACGTGCCGCTCCATGCGCAGATGCAGCGTCTCGACGCCCTGCAGCAGATGGAACGCGTTGGTCGGCGACAGGCAGGCGCCGAAATCGCGCAGGCCTTCGGTCCGCGCGCGCATGATGAAGGCGGCCGCGCCGAACTGCTCGTCGAAGACGATGCCATGATAGCCGGCATAGGGTTCGGTGAGCTGCGTGAACTTGGCCGAGGCGCGCCAGTCGAACCGGCCGCCATCGATGATCGCGCCGCCGATCGCGATGCCATGGCCGCCGAGCCACTTGGTCGCGGAGTGCATCACGATGTCGGCGCCTTGGGAAATCGGCTGGCTCAGATAGGGCGTGGCGAAGGTGTTGTCGATCAGGAGCGGCACGCCGGCCGCGTGCGCGATCGCCGAGACCTTGGGGATGTCCAGCACCTCGAGGCCGGGGTTGCCGAGGGTCTCGCCGATCAGGAGCCGCGTGTTCGGCTTGATCGCAGCGCGGAAACCGTCGTGATCCCTGGGCTTGACGAAGCTCGTGGTGATGCCGAAGCGCGGCAGCGTGTGCGCGAGCAGGTTGATGGTGCCGCCATAGAGCGAGGAGGAGGCCACGATGTGATCGCCCGCATTCAGAAGCGTGGCGATGGCCAGATGCAGCGCCGCCTGGCCGCTCGCGGTGCAGACCGCGCCGACGCCGCCTTCGAGCGCGGCGAGCCGCTCTTCGAGCACGGCCGTGGTCGGGTTGGAGATGCGGGTATAGATGTGGCCGGCGCGTTCGAGATTGAACAGCGCCGCGGCGTGCTCGGTGTCGTCGAACACATAGGACGTGGTCTGATAGATCGGCACCGCGCGGGCGCCGGTCGCGGGATCCGGGTGCTGGCCCGCGTGCAGGCTCAGGGTCTCGAAGGCGGGCGGTTTCGGCGGCGGCATGCGGATCAACTCTCCTCAAGCAGATCGCATCTTCTGCCACAGATTTCGCGGTCCGTCAGGAGCGGCGCGGTGCGCCGCCCCTGCGACATCGATCAGCCGCCGAAGCGCTGCGGGAACAGGCCGGCCGAGGCGATCTCGGCGATGGACAGGCGTGCGCTCGGCTTCTCGCGCTCCTTGAGCATGGCCGGCAGCTTTTCGCCATCGCCCTTGCGGCCGACCGCGATCGCGATCTCCACGGCGAAACCGGCGGGCACCCCGAGGGCCGTCTGCGCGGCGGCGACGTCGAAGCCGCTCATGCCATGGGTGATCCAGCCGGACAACGCGGCCTGGTTGGCGAAATTGGCCCAGGCCGCGCCGGCATCGAAGGAATGCGTGCGCGTCGGTGCCGGCTCGGTCTTGCCCGCCGGGATGAAGGTCTTCTTCGACAGCACGTAGACGATCGCCGCGGCATGCTGCGCCCAGCCGCGGTTGAACTCGACCAGCGGCGCCAGGAAGGTGTCGAACTCGGCCGAGCCGCGCAGCGCGTAGAGGAAGCGCCAGGGCTGCGAATTGTAGGAGGAGGGCGCCCAGCGTGCCGCCTCGATGAAGGTCAGGAGCTCCGTCTCGGGAAGCGCCTCGTCGCTGAAGCCGCGCGGCGACCAGCGATCGACGAAGATGCGATGCGCCGGATGCTCGGTGATGCGGCCGGTCGGGGGAGGAAGATGGGCAGTCACGGGGGTCTCCTTCGTTCAGGCCCGTCGTCGGGCCTCGTGCCGCGCTTCGCTGCCGGGCACAATCTCGGCTCCTGTGTGGCTCACGGCGCTTTGGGAGTCCAGATCGCCAACGCCGATGTGTCCACCTTCGCCGGCAGCACGCGCTCCGCCAGGAAAGCGTCCGCGATCTTCTGCTGTTCCGACAGGCCGGCCGCGGTGACCGCGCCGACCTGGTAGGAGCGGTGGCTGTTGGCCTCCTCGACGGTGGCGGCATCGATGCCCCACAGGGCAGCGAGCTGGCTCGCCGCGGCGGCCGGATTGGCCTTCACCCATTTGCCGGTTTCGACGAGCTTGCCGTAGATGACGTTGAGGGCGTCGCCATGCCCGGCGGCGTAGTCGGCGGATGCGAGATAGTAGCGCTTGTAGCTGGCAAGCCCGTCGCTGCCGTCCGCGAGCACGCGCGCCCCTGACTGGCGGATGGTGCTGGTCAGGAACGGATCCCACGCGACCCAGGCATCGGCATTGTTGCTGACGAAAGCGGTCCTGCCGTCGGCGGGCGGCAGATAGGCGGGGGTGATGTCCTTGAAGGTGAGACCCGCTTTGGCGAGCGCGGCGAGCAGCAGATAGTGGCTGCCGGCGCCCTTGGTCACCGCGATCTTCCTGCCTTTCAGCTCAGCGAGCGTCTTGGTCGGCGAAGCCGTTGCCACGAGGATCGCCTGCGCCGACGGCGAGGCGGCCTCCTCGGCGACATAAGCGAGCCTCGCGCCCGCGGCCTGCGCGAACACCGGGACGGTATCGGCGACATCGGCGCCGACATCGATGCTGCCGATGTTGATCGCTTCCAGCAGCGGCAGGCCGCTGGAGAATTCGTGCCACGACACCTTGATGCCGAGCGGCGCCAGCGCCTTCTCCAACTCGCCATTGGTCTTGAGGAGGGCGATCAGGGTCGAGGATCTCTGATAGCCGATGCGCAGCGTCTCGGCTGCATCGGCTTGCGACGTGGCGAGCGCGCCGAGCAGGGCCGCGGCCATCATCAGGACGCCGCGACGGGCGAGATGCAAGGGCCGCGCGCGACGCAGGCCGCTGAAGGACGGTGTCATTCGGCAATCTCCCAAACAGGCGGTTGCATGCAATGTCCAGGATCATTCGCAGGATCGTCAGCCCTGCGCAATTTTGCAGATCTGTTCATATGGAGAGGAAAGTTTCTCATGTGCCCATGCCGCGAGAAGTTTTGTTTTCTTGGCGCGCGAGATCTGACGAGACAGCCGTTCGCATCCTCGCCACGCGCAGAGCGTCCGAGAGATGTCTGCCGTTCGTCCCTCCATCGAGAGAGGGCACAGGGAAGGCCGGGCGTCGACTGACACCCATGGCCCGCGTGCAAAAAAGGAAGCACGCGGCGGTTACCACAGGATCAGCCGGACATCCGGCCTTCCCTGCGCAACGGGCTTACGGCTTATACGCGATCTCCCCGGTGCGCCGGGCTTTCTGGCCACCGTCATCCACGAGACACGCAAGCATCTCCGCGAACTTGATACTAGCGTCGGAGTATCAGGACCACGCGATTTCGCCGTCCGGCTCCCATCGTTCGTCCGCGCGCTTGACGCACGCTGCGACGAGAACCGGCCATCGCATCCCGCACCAACGTTTCGTGACGTTCGCGAAGCGCCCCTCTCGATCGGGCGGGATGGGGTGATTCAACCATGAATTCTGAAAAAAAAGAAACAAGAATATTTTTCGTCGCGGGACTGGACAGGGCAAATCAGCCTGAGAATGCAGGCGAATTCCGTTTCGTCGCGCACGCGCGAGGAGAAGCCATTGGCTCGTCACGCAAGCCCTGGGGCTTCGGCATATCACAATCAGCTTGTGCCCCTCTGCCCCCACGTCATGGCCGGGCCTCGTTCCGGCCACCTACGTCTTAGCAACTCTCCACGGAGGGTTGGGGGGGCGATCGAACGGCCTTGCAACTGCCGGCCGAAATGAAGCGCGGAAGCTCATGAGCGGATTTGGCCTGAGGCCTCCGACTTACGTGGTGCAGCAAATCGGCAGCCATTGGGGGCAGGAGCCGCGGACAAGCGCATTCGGGAGGACAGCCTGTGACTACGGCAGACCTCCGCGACCGAGTCAGCGGCGTCCACATTCAGCCCCTCTCGGACGTTAGTACCGATCCGGCTGATTTGTTACTTGGGTCTGATACCCACCGGCGGTGTGACGGACTAGATCGTAGAGCTTGACGAGCTCTGCCTCGGCCTCGTCGAGGGCCACGCCGAATCCGCCAGCCTGGCCGCCGTGGGCGATGCGCCAGGTGCGGTCGGGGTTACCCTCGACCGGCACGATCTTCAAGAATTGCGCTCCGCCTAGCGGCCCGCGGTGGTTTCGCTCGATGTGTTTGTGGACGATGTCGTCGAGCTCGGCGAGCGTCTTTTGCTCTTTCGGCATGGATGCCTCCTGGATAAGGGGTGCCAAAGTTTAAGTGTAATGACTGGGCCTGTCGATCCGGGCGATCTACGATCGGCGCGAGTACGATTTCGAGGGGCACGTGGCGAGGATTTCCTTTAGCTTTTGCCTGCGGCACGCTTCTCCCAATCTGGGCCGCACTCAGCGTCTGAGCAGTTGTGACGATCGCATGGTATTCCACCGACTCTGATCGGTTGCCCGGCCGGGAAAGTAGAAAAATTGATTGGAAGCAATTGAGCGACGAAACAGAACTCGGTCAGATGCTTCTCGCCGAACACGTCCTCGTACCGTACCACTCCCGTGGTACCGACGAAGGCCTGACGCTTGACGAGCTGGTTGAGCATCGGGGGACGAATCAAAAAGATCGCGCCGTTCACGCTGGCCTTAGGTCCGATTACTGCAGAACTGAAGCGTTCATTGTATGGACTCAATTTATCGAAGGTTTCAGCGCTCATAGGTTTAGCGCCTAAGCCGGTGTCGCTTGAAAAGTTGAGGTACCTCGTCGGCGTGTTGCCCGTATTTTCGATGCGCGGCGTGATGATCCAGATCGGGTTCGCGTTGTCCTTGTCATCCGGATCATGCTGGCCATAGTTCACGAGGTCGTAGCTGTTGGCTGTGATAAATGCGCGGTTTCCCGCGCTGTAGCCGTCTCGCGTTATTTTGTTGCTTTCTATCATCGCCTTCCACTGGTCTTTGCTGATGCTGCACTGTGAGGCAGTCACAGCAAAGATCCCTAGGGCGAGAAACAGCTCGATCCAACGGTCGATACCAAACGCCGAGATAAGCTTCAGAAATCTCCGCCTATCTGGCGAGGGTCCGGATGCCGGGGACAGCGCCTGTTCCGGAGAATCAATCATTTTTGGCTCCATAAGCCAGTTTATCAAAGCTGGTTATCTGGGGCCGGAGCCAGATAATTGCAATTCGCATGATCACTATCCGAAACCAGCATCTCCTCCGGCTTCTCGGCTTTAAGCCGAGCGGGGCCGGGCCAATGGTGGCCGGCATGCCATGGCGCATTTGGCTTATGGTTCTCGTCCGCCCTCGATGCGCTGGAGTCCGATAATCGCCCTTAACGGGCACTCCCGGAGTCTGATGAGAGGTCCGTTGTTGGCTGCGGGCCTCCGACCTGCGGCGCTGCATCAAGTCGGAGGCGATCTGGGATACGACGGCATCAAGTCAACGTAGCGTCGCGGCAGCCCGTGGCCGTGCAGAGGTTCCCAGTCTGCGTGGGAGAGGCGTGGATGCTCGGGACAAGCCCGCGCATGGCGGGAGTGCCCCAAGAGGCCGCTTGACCGGAGAGACGCCGGCTCTAGGACTACCCGGCCTTACGTCTGTGAGGCTTGTTCGCGGTGGAGAGGTACGCACAGAACATGTCGGCCATCGCATCGGCATAGGCCGATATCTCGGCCCGGCTGCGCGGTGTCTCCGAGAAGTGCTTGCCGACCTGGCCGAGCGTCGTCTTGATCAGATCGGCGGTCCGCGCGCGCTCGGCCTCTCCGGCACCAGGCAGCACCTCGCGCATGAAGGCGAGCATGGCGCGGCGGCCACTGGCGCTGGCCTGGCGTGCCTCGGGCGCGTCGCGATAGAGCGGGGCGGCGTCGTCGAGCGCGCCGCGCACCGCGGCCTCGTCGCACTCCGATTGCAGGAACGCGTGAACGAGTGCGCGCAATCGCGTCAGAGGCGGACGGCGCGTGTCCTCCAGAATGCTGTGCAGCAGTTTCGTCGTCTGCTGCCACTCGTCGCTCTGCAGCCTGAACAGGATCGCCGCCTTGTTCGGGAAGTACTGATAGAGCGAGCCGACGCTGACGCCGGCCTTCTCGGCGACACGGGCCGTGGTGAAACGTTGCGCGCCTTCCTTGGTCAAAACCTGAACAGCCGCCTGCAGAATGGCCGCGACGAGGTCGGCCGACCGTGTCTGTTGCGGCAGTTTTCGCGGGGAAATCGGGGCTTTTCGAGCCGGGGCCATGGAGCGTTCCGAAATGCGATTAGCGAATGCGAATTATTATTCGTATTCTGACTTCGACGCAAACGACACGTATCGAGAACACGGAGAATATCAATGATCACCCTGACCACTCAGCCGGTGGCGCCGCTGCTGGATCGCCTGCTTGCCGAGGCCACGTTGCTGCGGCCGGAGACGAGCCCGATCTTCGCCGGCATGGCCGAACGGGGCGCGCAACTGATGCGCAGCAGGTCCGGCCATGTCGAGCTCTACACGCAGCTCAAGGACTTTCCGTTGCCCGTGTCGCGCGACACCGGCATGCTGCTCTACATGCTGGTGCGCGGCGTCAATGCGCGATCGATCGTCGAATTCGGCACCTCGTTCGGCATCTCGACGCTGTTCCTCGCCGCGGCGCTGCGCGACAATGGCGGCGGCCGGCTGATCACCACGGAGTTCGAGCCGTCCAAGGTTGCCCGTGCCCGTGCCAACCTCGCGGAGGGCGGCCTGGCCGATCTGGTCGAGATCCGCCAGGGCGACGCCATGCAGACGCTGAGCGGTGATCTCCCGGACGCGATCGACCTGGTTCTGCTCGACGGCGCCAAGCCGCTGTATGGCGATATCCTGGCGCTGCTCGAGAGCCGGCTCAGCGCCGGCGCGTTCATCGTCGCTGACAATGCCGACCACAGCCCCGACTACCTCGCCTACGTCCGTTCGCCGGCTAACGGCTATCTGTCGGTGCCGTTCGGCGACGAAGTCGAATTGTCGATGCGGATCGGGTGAGCGGCCGGCGACGAACGGCGGATGCCCGCCACCCTCATAGGCGAATGGGCCTGGAGTTGACCTTTGGCCGACGATTGTTCACGAGGAGAGCTTCGTCATCTGAGCAACCGTCCTCATGCCCCGCATCCTCCTGATCAATCCCAACAGTTCGGCCACGACCACCGCGATGATGGTGTCGATTGCGGCCGCCTGCTGCGCCGGCCGGGCTGAGGTGGTCGGCGCGACCGCGACGCGGGCGCCGGCCATGATCGTGGATGCCGAGGCGCTGGCCGCATCGGCGGCGGAAGTGGTCGATATCGGCCGCGCGCATCGCGATGCCTGCGACGGCATCATCGTCGCGGCGTTCGGCGATCCCGGCGCCGCGGAGCTTGGCAGCCAGTGCTCGCTGCCGGTGGCGGGCATCGGCGAGGCGTCGATGCGCGAGGCCGCAGAGGGCGGGCGGCGCTTCGGCGTTGCCACGGTGACGCCCGCGCTGGTCGCGAGCATCGCGGGCCTTGCAGACAGGCTGAACCTGTCGGCGCAGTTCACCGGGACGCGTCTGACGCAGGGCGACCCGGCCGCGCTCGCCGTCGATCCGGCGCGGCTTGCTGCCGCCCTGGCTGACGCCACGCGCGCCTGTATTGCCGAGGACGGCGCCGAGGCCGTGATCATCGGCGGCGGGCCGCTGGCGCAGGCCGCCGATCAGTTGCAGCGGCAATTCGCCGTGCCGATCATCAAGCCGATCGAGGCGGCGGTGGCCGTGTTGCTGTCGCGTCTGTCGGGCTGAGTGCCAGCGGCATTACGGCCGGTAGCTCGCCGCCGGATGCGGTGCCGCGAGCCGGGCGCGGCCGAACATCTTCTCGCGCAAAGTACCCGGCCGGTAGGCCTGCTTGTAGCGGCCGCGTCTGGTCAGCTCCGGCACCAGCATGTCGGCGACATCGGCAAAACTCTCCGGCGACAGCGCAAAGGCGAGGTTGAGGCCGTCGACGCCGGTCTGCTCGATCCAGCTCTCGATGAGATCGGCGACCTTCGCCGGTGAGCCGACGAACACCGGGCCGATACCGCCGATGCCGACATGCTCGGCAACCTCGCGCACGGTCCACACCCGGTCCGGATCGGCCCGCGTGACGTTGTCCATCGCACTGCGGCCGGCATCGTTGAGCACGTGGCGGACCTGCTGGTCGAGGTCGTAGGTCGAGAAGTCGACGCCGGTCCAGCCCGACATCAGGGTCAGCGACGCCTCGTGGTCGATGTAGCGGCGATAGTCGGCGAACTTCGCCTCGGCCGCCGCGTCGGTTTCGCCGAGCACGACGGTGGCGATGCTGAAGATGACGATGTCGCTGCCCGCGCGACCCGCGTCGGCGGCGGCCTGGCGGATCGCGGCGACGCGCGGCGCGATGATCTTGGCGGACGGGCCGGACATGAACACGCATTCGGCATGCCGGCCGGCGAACACGCGGCCGCGCGGCGAGGTGCCGGCTTGATACAGCACCGGCGTTCGCTGCGGCGACGGCTCGCAGAGATGGATGGCGTCGAGCTGGTAGTTCTCGCCGCGGTGGCTGACGCGGTGAACCTTCGTGGGATCGGTGAACACGCCGCTGGTCCGGTCGCGCTTGACGGCGTCGTCCTCCCAGCTGCCTTCCCATAGCTTGTAGACGACCTCCATGTACTCGTCGGCGACGTCGTAGCGGTCGTCATGCGCGGTCTGGCGCTCCCTGCCCATGCCGCGTGCGGCGCTGTCGAGATAGCCGGTGACGATGTTCCAGCCGATGCGGCCCTCGGTGAGATGATCGAGCGTCGACATCCGCCGCGCGAACGGGTAGGGCGGCTCATAGGACAGCGTGCAGGTGACGCCGAAGCCGAGATGGGAGGTCGCGGCGGCCATCGCCGAGATCAGCATCATCGGATCGTTCACCGGCACCTGGATGGCGTGGCGGAGCGCCGCGTCGGGGTTGCCGCCATAGACATCGTAGACGCCGAGCACGTCGGCGAGAAACAGTCCGTCGAAGCGGCCGCGCTCCAAGGTCTTGGCGAGGTCGAGCCAATAGGGCAGGCGATTGTAGTCGGAGGAACGGTCGCGCGGATGCCGCCACAGGCCGGGCGACTGGTGCCCGACGCAGTTCATCGCAAACGCATTCAACCTGATGTCCGCAGCCATGATGTCCCTCGACGCTTCCTTGACACCCATCAGATGGCACGCTTCGGCTGACGTTTTCAATCGCACCCATGCGCACGGCCGCTTGCGGCGGGCGCAGGCTTGGCTATGGTCGGAAGCGATCGAGCGCGCCGCGAAGCAACGACGATGCGTGACGGGCCTTGGCCCGCAGGTGTGAGGACGACCGTGATGACGATCCGTGTGACGGCGCTGACCGCGGTCTTGCTGACGACGTCGGCCATGGCGTCCGCGCAGGCGGAGGATTTCAAGGCGAGCTGCGCCACGCTGGCTCAGGGCTTCTCCGGCAGCGGCCGCATCGTCACGGCGGAATTCGTCGCTGCGGGCGGCGTGCAACTGGCGCCGCCCGCGCCTGCGGGCGCGACCGCACCTGCGCCGGATCACTGCCTGATCCGGGGCAAGATCAACGAGCGTACCGGCATCGACGGCAAGCCCTATGCTGTTGGCTACGAGCTGCGATTGCCTGCGACGTCGAATGGCAAGTTCGTCTTTCAGGGCGGCGGCGGCGTCGACGGTGTGCTGCGCCCGGCACTCGGCCTGCTCACCGGCGCCACGCCGCCGAATGGACTCTCCAACGGCTATGCCGTGGCCTCGACCGACGCAGGCCATCTCGAGGAGCCGGGGCCGCTCGGGCCCTATCTGTTCGGCCTCGATCCGCAGGCGCGGCGCGACAAGGGCTACAGCTCGATTCCGCCGGTGGCTGCTGCCGCCAAGGCCGCGGCCGAGAAGCTGTACGGCAAGGCGCCGCGCCGGTCCTACTTCGCCGGCTGCTCCAACGGCGGCCGCCAGGCGATGGCGGTGACGCAGCGCTTCCCGGAGCTGTTCGACGGCGTCATCGCCGGCGCGCCGGCCTATCGCGTGCCGCTGGCCGGCATCGATGTGATCGCGCAGGAGCAGGCGCTGCTGGCGATCGCGCCGCCCGGCCCGGACGGCAAGGCCGATGTCGGCAGCGCGCTGAGCGACGAGGACCTGAAGCTGGTGGCCGATGCCGTGACCGCGTCGTGCGATGGCGCCGACGGCGCCAAGGATGGCATGGTGCAGGACGTCATGGCCTGCCGCTTCGATCCGGCCGTGCTCGCCTGCAAGGAGGGCCAGAGTTCGCAGTGCCTGCCTGTCCCCAAGCTGAAAGCCGTCAAGCTGATGTTCGACGGCAGCCGGAATTCCATGGGCGGATTGATCTATGCGCGCTGGCCGTATGATCCCGGCCTCGCCGCGCCCGGCTGGCGCGCCTGGAAGCTCGGTACGCCCAAAGCGAGTCCGCCCAATGCGCGCAACCTCACGCTCATTCCCGGCGGCGTCGCCTATGATTTCATGAGCCCGCCGGAGACGCCGGAGGATCTCGTCGCCTGGGTGCGCAACTTCGATCTCGACCGCGATACGCGGAAGGTGATGAAGGGCGCCGGCGGCTTCGACGCCGGCATGGAATATGAGGCCGCGACCTCGACCGATCTCGACGCCTTCAAGGCGAAGGGCGGCAAGATGCTATTCTATCACGGCACGGCCGATCCGATCTTCTCGGCGCTCGACACCGTCGACTATGTCGATCAGCTCAAGACCAAATACGGCGCTGATGCCGACGGCTTCGCACGGTTGTTCCTGGTTCCCGGCATGAACCATTGCGGCGGCGGACCCGCCACCGATCAGTTCGACTTGCTGACCGCGTTGGACCGATGGGTGGAGGGCACGGCCGCGGCGCCCGATGCGATCCGGGCCACCGCGCGTCGCGCGCCCGATGTGCCATGGCCCGGGCGCACACGCGATCTCTGCGCGTTCCCGAGGGTGCTGACCTACAAGGGCAGCGGCAGCCTCGAGGATGCGGCGAATTTCGAGTGCCGCTGATGGGCAAGCCCGGCGCTCGCTGCCTTGCGGCGCGCACGATTGCTTGAGGACGGGTTGACGTTCGGCGTCCGCGTGCCGACTTGAACGACCGTCGAGCGGCCTGTGCTGCCCGGCGGTTCCCCCCTCAGGTCTCGAAGTTCCTCATGGTTGCCGTCAAGACGCGAGCCTTCTGCATCCTGCGCGAATTCGAACGGGCGCAGACCGAGCTGGTCGGCAAGGCTGTGGCGCTGAGCGACGGCAAGGCCGGAACAGTGGAGTACGTCCATCTTGACGAACTCCACGGTCTGCGCATCACCATCGGTGGCCATGACGGCCGCTGGCCGGTGTCGACCATCAAGTTCGCGCAGGCCTGAGTGGCATTGCCTCGTCCACTTAGGTCGCGCAACGACGTGCTGGACTGGCTCCGGACGCTGCGGCGAAAGCGCATGCTCGTTCTGCCCAACCGCGCGCATCAGCCGATGGGACCGGGGCGGGCAGAGACCGCCCCCGGTCCACGCATCCCAGCCGTGCGAAGGAGCCGTCGGCGGTGCTGCGGCTAGCCTCGATGCTCCCGGCGCGGCCGGCCGCTGCTGCTCTGCCGCCCGGACTTCGTTGGTCACGGCCGATTCACTTATGTTGATGCGCGCGGCAGCTCCTGATCTAGAGTCGTCGATACGCATCAATGAAACTGGATGCAATCCCGCATGGACGTAGAAGGTCAAAAGAAGCGGCGCCGGCGTGTCAAGCAGACGATGTCGTTGGGTGAGCGGTTGCTGGAGATGGCGCGCGAAGCGCGAGACAGGGCGAAACGTCTGCCCCCGGGCATCGAGCAGGCCAGGCAGCTGCGGCGCGCCCGCGAGGCCGAAGCGATCGTCGAGCTCGATCGCTTCCTGACGGCTCCAGCACGCAGCACGCCGCCGCGATCGCGTTGACGCCGTCTCGCGCCGGCCTCGGACGACGCGGCGCCGCGGAGGTCACCACGCGGCAGGTCACCAGGCAACAATGTCGACCAAGCAACAATGCCGCGGCTGCTCTTGCTGCATGCGGGCTCGAATTGATGCTGGCATCGCTGCAACGACGCGCTCGACAGGATCGACGTCCCAAGCGACCGTAACGTCCGTGCGTTGGGCAAGTCAGTCCAGAGACGCGAGCACGATGAACCAATTCCAAGCCCGCGCTGATTGAAGCATGTTTGGTTGGTGGCGAGGGCGCCCTCGTCGGGCTGGCGGTATTTCCGGAGCTTGCGGCAACAGGGCTGACCGATCCGGCCGGGACAGCCGAGCCATTCCCGGCCGCGTCACCGCCAGGCTTGCGGATATCGCCGATCGTATCCCTGGCATCACTTCCGTGCTCGCGGTGGCGAGACCAATGCCAGTTCGCATTCGCGAATGTGTGCGACGCCGCGAACTTCGATCCCGGGCTCAGCGGCCCGTTCGGTCCGGAACCATTGGCGTTCCCCGCCGCGCCGCGATCGTCGCAGGCGGGGGAGGGGATCGCGACCCTCGAAATCGGCACCAGCAATCTCGACAGCGTCTGTCCAACCAACCTCGTCCGGCGGAAGGATCTCGTCCTGATGCCCATGCCGCACTCGCATCGTGCGCTGGTGCAACCGAAGGCGAGCAATTCCTGACGCTGCGCGCGCCCGCCGCTCCAAAATGGAACAGAAACGGCGTGTGAGGAGGCCGAGCGTGGGCGGCGACAGCGCTATCCACATTTCTGCACAGCCGTCGCAAAAAGTTCTTGCGCGGGATGCGGCATCGCACTATCTCACCACCACGCCAGCCGGACATCACTGATGACTGAGGCCCCCGACTTTCGGGACCAACGTTGTTTTCTTTGATGTTTCTTCTTCCGACTGGCTCCTGAGTTTTTCTTCAGAAAGGCTCTTGACGGTCTCTCAAAATCAGCTATGTGAAGCGCCCCGGCAATCGGGACTTCCACGGTGAAAGAGACCAAAGAAGTTGATGCACTAATTAGTTCGAAGCGAACTAACAAGTGCGGGCTGTTTGACAAGTGAAGATGAAGAAAGAGAAACGTGGACGGCGGAGTCCTTGCGGGTCTCGGGATTGAAGGCTTCGGCTTTTGGTTCTGGGATCGGACGAGAAGACTTCGGCGGACAATGTTTCAAAGGTAACACCATGGTATTTG
>NZ_JAUEUH010000007.1:182500-442637 GCF_032485115.1 Bradyrhizobium sp. SZCCHNRI2009 | reverse complement strand
AGCGGCAATCCCACGCCAAAATTTCTGCTGTTCCGCACGCCCCGCAACTGGTGGGCGCCCCAATGATCCCAGCTTGCTCCGCGTTGACCGTTTCTTTCGAATGCCCATCGCAACCTCCTCATCGAGTGTTGCGACGACCAATTGAATCCGCCCAAACGCTGGGACTGTCGACCATTGGCCCGGTGGACGTCGGCGTCGAGTTGCCTCAGCCGTTCAGCCTGTCGATGTGCATCTTGCCCGCCTTCATCACCAGCGGAATGTGATCGCCCTGGCCGAGCAGACACGAGATGTCGCGCAGCGGATTTCCCTCGACCACGAGCAGGTCGGCGAAGGCGCCGGGCGCGATGCAGCCGAGCCTGCCCTGCATGCCCAGCACCTCGGCGCCGATCACGGTCGCGCTGGCAATGACCTCGCGCGGACCAAGGATCTCGGCGCGGATCCGGAATTCATCGCTCTGCAGGCGCTGGGACGGTCCCAGGAGATCGCTGCCGAAGCCCATCTTGACGCCGGCGTCGCGGTAGATGCCGAGCGAGCGCAGGCCGGCATCGCGCACATCGGCGATCTTGGCGACGCTCTCCGGCGGCAGGCCATACTGCGCGCCCTCATTGGCGAGCGCCTCATAGGTGACGAGCGTCGGGATGACATAGACGCCCTGCTCGGCCATCAGGCGCGCGGTCGGAAGGTCGACCAGATTGCCATGCTCGATGGTGCGGACCCCGCAATGGACGGCGCGGGCGATGGCTTCCGCCGTGTAGGCATGCGCCAGGACGTAGGTCTGCCGCGCGCGGGCCTCGGCGACGATGGCGCGGATCTCGTCCTCGGAATAGCCGAACGCGCCGACCGGATCAGTCGGCGAGGCCACGCCGCCGGACGCCATGATCTTGATCTGGTCGGCGCCCATCTGCAGCTCCTCGCGCACCGCCTTGCGCACGGCATCGACGCCGTCGGCCACGCGGGCCAGCGCGCCGACGCGCACGCAGCACGGACAAGGGGCGTTGTCGGAGAGGAAATCCGTCCGCGCCCGCATGTCGCCATGGCCGCCGGTCTGGCTGAGCGCACGGCCGGAGACGAACAGCCGCGGGCCCTCGGTGAGGCCGGTGTCGACGGCCTGCTTCAGCGGATAGCCGGCGCCGCCGGCGTCACGCACCGTCGTAAAGCCCCGCCGCAGCATGCCCTTGAGCAGCAGCGCCGAGCGCAGGGTCACCAGCACGTTCGGCATCTGCACTTGCTGTGCGAGATTGAGCTCGACCGCGATCGCGTGGACGTGCAGATCGATCAGGCCGGGCATCAGCGTCTTGCCCTCGAGGTCGATGGCCTGGTCGGCGCTGGTCTGCAGCGGCTTGTCCGAGACCTCCTTGATCAGATTGCCCTCGACCAGAACGTGCTGCCCCTCGAGCAGGTCGGGCTGCAGCGGGTCGAGCAGTGCGGCATTCTTGAACAGGATGGTCGACATCGGGAGTCCTCGATCAGTACGAAGCGTGCGTCAGCGGGCGGAGCGGGCCGACGATGACGGTGTTCTCCCCTATCCTGTCCTGCGGCCTCGAGCCAGCCCGGGGCGGAATACCTGTCTTCTCAGCCGATCGACATCAGGCTGGCATTGCCGCCGGCGGCTGCGGTGTTGGTGGAGAGACTGACCTCGGTGACGAGCCGGTCGAGATCGTAGCAGCCGTCGCTGGCGCGCGGCGTGACGAGCGGGACGATCGGTCCGGGGCGCGTGGCGAGGTCACGGCCGAGCGCGATCAATTCATCCGCCTCGCCGTCGGAAAGCACGGCCTGCAGATCGCCGAGAGCCCGCCAGCTGTCGACGATCCGCAGGCGGCCGCGCAGCCGGCTGGTGAGCGGTCCCAACACGGCACAAGCAGGGCTGGCGCGTTCGACGAACGCGTCGTTTCCGGTCATCAGAATGACGCCGATCTGGACCAGCAGCGCCTGCTCGCTTCTCGCCAGTGCAGCGACGACGCCGCGCGCGGTGATGCGATAGATGTTCTGTTCGCCGACGGGTCCTGGCAACTCGATCTCGAGCCCGGCCAGCACCTGGGGCCCATGCGCCTCGCACGCCAGCGCCGCCTCGGCGTGTCCGCTGGCGCGCAACCCGTCGAGATAAGAGCGCAAGACCGCGTCAGACTGCGACGCCATGAGCCGCTGGCGCGGCGGCATCGCGAACAGCCGGCGCAGATATAGCGGACCGCCGGCCTTCGGCCCGGTCCCCGACAGGCCGGAGCCGCCGAACGGCTGCACGCCGACGACCGCGCCGATGACGTTGCGGTTGACGTAGATGTTGCCCGCCGCGCTGCGGCCCGACGCCCGCGCAATTGTCTCCGTGATCCGCGAGTGGATGCCGAAGGTCAGGCCATAGCCGGTGAGATTGATCGCGTCGATGAGGTCAGCGAGCTGCTCGCGACGGTAGCGCAGGACGTGGAGGACGGGGCCGAACACCTCGCGCTCGACATCGAATATGTTGCCGATTTCGATGATGGTCGGCGCGACGAACGTGCCATGCGCCGCCTGCGGCGGCAGCGGCAGCCGCTCCACGGCATGGCCGCGCGCCTGCATCGTGGCAACATGCGCATCGAGCGTGTCGCGGGCCTCGCCGCTGATCACCGGGCCGACATCGACCGACAACGACGCGGGATTGCCGAGTTCAAGCTCGCGCAGCGCGCCGCGCAGCATCGACAGGATGCGGTCGGCGACGTCCGCCTGCAGGCAGAGGATGCGCAGCGCCGAACAGCGCTGGCCAGCGGAGTCGAAGGCGGAAGCGATGACATCGCCGACAACCTGCTCGGCGAGCGCCGAGGAATCCACGATCAGCGCGTTCTGGCCGCCGGTCTCGGCGATCAGCGGCACGGGCTGTCCATGGACGGTCAGGCGCTCGGCAAGCTGTTTCTGGATCAGCCGCGCGACGTCGGTCGATCCCGTGAACATCACGGCCTGGACGCGGGCGTCGGCCACCAGCGCCGCGCCGACGCGGCCATCGCCCGGCAGCAACTGCAGGACATCGGCCGGCACGCCAGCCTCGTTGATGATGCGGACGGCCTCGGCGGCGATCAGCGGCGTCTCCTCGGCAGGTTTCGCCAGCACCGGATTGCCGGCCGCGAGTGCGGCCGCGACCTGGCCGGTGAAGATCGCGAGCGGAAAATTCCACGGGCTGATGCAGACCACGGGGCCGAGCGAGCCGGGACTATCGCCCTCGGAGAGACGTTCGATCTCGCCCGCATAATAGCGCAGGAAATCGACGGCTTCGCGCACCTCGCCGACGGCGTTCGCAAAGGTCTTGCCGGCCTCGCGGACGCTCAAGCCGATGAGGACGAGGCGACGCGCCTCCATCGTCTCGGCCGCGGCGCGCAGGCATGCGGCGCGCGCGTGGGGGCTGGTCGCGGCCCAGGCCGGGGCGGCGTTTGTCGCACGCGACAGCGCCGCCTCGATCTCGGCAGGCGCGGCATCCCTGACCGCGCCGACGACGTCACGGCGGTCGGCGGGATTACGAATGCGGCGCGCGCCTTCGCTGGTCGTCGCTCCGGGCGCCGCAGCCGTCCAATCGAGGCTCGCGCTCGTGACCAGGCCTTCGCCGAGACGTGCCAGCGCGCGCTGATCGGAGAGATCGAATCCGGCCGAGTTCACGCGGCCCGGGCCGAACAGCTCAGGCGGGCGCCTGATCTTGTCGTGGGGCGCGCCCGGGCGTTCCGACGCGCGAACGATGGCGACGGGATCCGCGATCAGATCGTCGACGGAGACGGCGGGATCGGCGATGCGGTTGACGAAGGAGGTGTTGGCGCCGTTCTCCAGCAGCCGCCGCACCAGATAGGCCAGCAGCGTCTCATGCGAACCGACCGGCGCGTAGATGCGGCACGGGCGGCCGAGCCGTGCAGGTCCGACAACTTCCTCGTAGAGCGGCTCGCCCATGCCGTGCAGGCACTGGAATTCATACTGGCCGCGTTCGTAGCTGGGGCCGGCCATCTCCACGATCGATGCCAGCGTCCGCGCATTATGCGTCGCGAACTGCGGGAACACGGCGTCGGGCGCGCCCAGGAGTTTGCGGGCGCAGGCGAGGTACGACACGTCGGTATGGTGCTTGCGCGTGAAGACCGGAAAGTCCTCCAGGCCATCGACCTGGGCGCGCTTGATCTCGCTGTCCCAATAGGCGCCCTTGACGAGGCGCACCATCAGCCGGCGCTGCGAGCGCCGCGCGAGGTCGATGAGCCAATCGACGACGAAGGCGCAGCGCTTCTGATAGGCCTGGATGACGAAGCCGATGCCGTTCCAGCCGGCGAGGTCCGGATCGAGGCAGAGCGCCTCGAGCAGATCGAGCGAGAGGTCGAGACGATCGGCTTCCTCGGCGTCGATGTTGAGGCCGATGTCGTATCCCCGCGCGAGCAGCACCAGCCGCTTCAGCCGCGGCAGCAGTTCGTTCATGACGCGGTCGCGCTTGATGCTGACATAGCGCGGATGCAGCGCCGAGAGCTTGATCGAGATGCCCGGCCCTTCGTAGATGCCAGCACCGGCCGCATGCCGCCCGATCGCATGGATCGCCGCCTCATAGGCGGCGAAGTAGCGCGCGGCGTCTTCCGCCGTGGTCGCCGCCTCCCCGAGCATGTCATAGGAATAGCGGAAGCCCTGCGCTTCCCATGGACGGCCGTTCGACAGCGCCGCGTCGATGGTCTGACCGGCCACGAACTGCTCGCCCATCAGGCGCATGGCGAGCGTCACGCCCCTGCGGATGATCGGCTCGCCGCCGCGGGCGATGAGCCGCGTCAGCGCCGAGGCCAGGCTGTCCTCGCTGGCAGCGGCCGTCAGCGTGCCGGTGACGATGAGGCCCCAGGTCGCGGCGTTCACCAGCAGCGACGGGCTGTGCCCGATATGGGCGCGCCAGTCGCCGGTCGCGATCTTGTCGCGGATCAGCGCATCGCGCGTCGCGGTGTCCGGAATCCGCAGCAGCGCCTCGGCCAGGCACATCAGGGCCACGCCCTCCTGGCTCGACAGCGAATATTCGTGGATCAGTCCCTCGACGCCGCCGGATTGCGCCTTGCCGCGCAGACGCAGGACCAGATCCCGCGCCAGACCGGCCGCTCGTGCCGACGATGCCTCCGGGAGCGCGGCGAGATCGAGCAGCGGCGCGATGCAGTCCGGCTCGGCGCGACGATAGGCCGAGGTGATTGCGGCGCGCAGCCCGATCTGGCGCTGAACCTGGGCATCGAACGCGGCGAACGGTCGTGGCGACGACTGCGACATGACCCGTCTCCTCTGAAGCGATCCTGGTCATTCACCGCGCATGCACGGGGCCTGAGAGCACAGAGCGAGCGACGATCCGCGCTACCGCCCGATCAACTGATCGGCATAGTAGCCGATGGTCTTGCGATAGATCACCGCCCTGTTCCACTCGCGCATCGCCTCGAAATTGGCCGAGCCCTCGTCATAGGGCGCACCCATCTTGAAGCCGTTGCTGTGCAGCAGGTTGGCGGTCGAGGCCAGCACGTCGGCCGTGGAGTGGCGCAAATCGACGCGGCCGTCGCCGTCGAAATCGACGCCGTATTTGATGTAGGACGATGGCAGGAACTGGGTCTGGCCGATCTCGCCGGCGAAGGCGCCGACGAGATCGCGCAGAGTGAGATCGCCGCGCTGGACGATCTTCAGCGCCGCCAGCAGCTCGCCCTGGAACAGTTCGGTGCGGCGGCAGTCATGCGCCAGGGTGGCGAGCGTGCGGATCACCGGCAGCTTGCCCATGTCGCCCTTGCCGAAATCGGTCTCCAGCCCCCAGATCGCGACCAGGATCTGGCGCGGCACGCCATATTGCTGCTCGATGCGCGACAGCAGCGCCGCGTGCCGCTGCAGCATGGCGCGGCCGCCATTGATGCGGCCCGCGCCGACGCGGGTCGAGACGTACTGCTCGAAGCTCTTGTTGAAGGTGTAGCGCTGGCGGCGGTCGAAGGCGAGCACGGCCGGATCGAGCGTCACGCCCGACAACGCCTGGCTGATCGTGCCGCCCGAGACGCCGGCGCTCTGCGCCTCCGCCGAGACGCCCGCGATGAAGGTATTGAAGTCGCCGCCGCAGCGCGCGGCCAAAGCGGGAGAGGCAAAGGAGAGGATCGCGACGGCAACAAGGAAGCGGACAACGGACATGAGGAGAAAGGTCCCTGCATGAGAGCATGATGACGGCAGTCCGGCGGCGGACGCCGTCACAATGCCTGATTTGGCGGTACCAGGCCAGCCGGCGGGCGATAGCCACCGAACCGCACCCCATCGTCATCTTTTTTTGAACGGTCGGCGCGCTCGTCGCCACTCATGCAGGGCGTGCCTCGTCCGACGTCGCGCCGTTTTCGCGCGCCGATCCAAGCGCGCGTTCTGAAAACCACGAGCGTTGGCACCACTTTTCGGGAGAGGTCCCCATGACGATGATGTTCCGGCTCGGCACACTGGCGCAGCTCACCTTGGTCGCGGCCCTGATGTGTCACGGCCTGGCGCCCGCGGCCGCTCAGCCGGGCGATGTGGCGGGCGCAAAGGATTACCCCGGGATCGGCCGCTTCGCCGGCAGCGTGATCACCGGCTATGTCGCCAAGGATTTCGATGCCGTGCGGCTGCAGGCGGCGCCGTTCAAGGCGGACAGGGCGACCGACGAGCGACGCCTGGAGGGTCGTGTCGTCAGAATCGCCTATCGCACCGCGCCGGGTCCCTCGATCCTCGAAGTGTCGCGCAATTTCGAAAACCAGCTCGCCAAGGCCGGCTTCGAGAAGCTCCTCGCCTGCGACACCGATGCCTGCGGCGGCATTCCCTTCACCGAGGCGATCGACCTGCTGCCGGTTCCGCAGATGTGGGCCGATGGCTTCGACTACCGCTATTTTGCCGGCCGCAAGGAGGCCGGCGGCCGCGAGACCTTTGCCAGCGTGCTGGTCAGCCAGAACAACGAGCAGATCTATGCCCAGCTCACCGTTGCCGAGCTCGGCGCGATGGAGAACAAGATGGTGAGCGCAGCCGAGATGGCGAAGGGCCTCGGCGACAAGGGCCACATCGCGCTCTACGGCATCTATTTCGACACCGACAAGGCGACGATGAAGCCGGAGAGCCGGCCGACACTGGAGCAGATCGCGCAGTTGCTCGCCGGCCAGCCGCAGCTCAGCGTCTTCATCGTCGGCCATACCGACAACCAAGGCAGCTACGACTACAATCTCGATCTGTCACGGCGGCGCGCCGAGGCGGTCGCCGCCGAGCTTTCGCGCAGCTATCGCATCGCGCCAGCGCGGCTGCGCACCGCGGGCGTCGGCCTGCTCGCGCCGGTCGGCAGCAATGCCACCGATGCGGGCCGCGCGCTGAACCGCCGCGTCGAACTGGTGGCGCCCTGAGGCGCTGCGCCGGCGCGGCCGCTTGATCCTCGTCAACACCGTGCCATCATGACGCCCTAAGCTCCGCGGCCGAAATGGAGATCGCCATGATCGGGATTACGCTGTCGACCGACCAGATCCGCTCGGCGCCGCCGGAGGTGCGGCGTTGGATCGAGCATCAGGTGCTGTCGGGTCTCGGGCTCGGCCCGGAGGCGCCGCTGACGCCTACCCTCCCCGCCCAGAGCGCGCATCTCGTCGCCTGCAGCGTCGAGGATGCGGCCAAGGTCCTAGCGCAGATCCAGAGCGCGCTGCCCGCGGTGAACGTATTCTTCGAGTTCGGCCGGCCGGGCATCGCGATGGGCCAGCCGCCGATCATGATGTTCCGCCTGATCGACATCCTGCATCACACGCGGCTGCAGAACATCGGCCAGGTGATGGCCTCGCTGGAGATGATCAACAAGGCGCTGGTCGAGGTGAGGCACGATCCCTCGGTGCGCTTCTGCGGCTTCGACAATGAAGGCCACTGCCTGATCGCACCGGAGACGCAACGCGCGATCGCCAGCGTCTGGCAGAGCGTGATCGCCAGGCAGCACGGGGTGGCCGAGGGCGAGGCGGCGTGAGGCCGCGGCTCCGGTTTCAATGAGGCGTCATCCGGAGCGCGCGGGGGCCCGGAATGACGGAGCGAGATGTGCCGCGGGCGCCTCGTGCGCGCGAGGTCCGCGGACAAGAGAGGGCCGCCGGGACACTCCCGCCTCCTGTCCCAAATCGGCGCGCCGCACGCGGCGCAGCCATGCCCGCCCCGAGCGGCTCCGGCCTTGAGCCGGTCGCGGACGGTGCTACGATATCGTTGTCGTTCACGATCCCTCGGGAGATCGCCGATGCAGCACAATCAACGCCAGCGCCGATTGCTCCAGATCCCTCTGTTCCGCCTGCTCGCGATCAATCTCGCGCTCGGCCTCGGCATGGCCGTGGTGCTGGTCGGCGGATTGCTGCTGCTCGATCCCTGGGGCCTGCGTCACCTGATCTTCGCCGACCACTCGCCCGTCGTCGCCATCGGTCTCTTGCTCGGCTCGTTCTTCGTCACCTTCGGCTCGACCGCGATGGGCACCGCGATCATGGCGCTCGGCCGCGGTGATGATGACGACGGCCCGCACGGCGGCACGCGGGTGCATGCGCGGGTGAAGGTGCGGAGGCGGTAGAGGCGAGCTGTTACCACGCGCTCGGTGCGCTCCCCTCCCCGCAAGGGGGAGGGGAGTCGACCGCGCAAGCGGCCGAAGCCTTGGCTCAAGCGGCAGCTCTCGCTCACCAATGCCCCTTCCGCTTGTTCCAGGCGAACAGCACATCGGCAAACCGGTCATAGCCGAACCGCGTCAGCGGCCGCACCAGGCGGTTGCCGAACAGCGTCGCCAGCCAGCCCTCGCCCGGCGTGAGCTTCCACAGCAGCAGCGCCACGTCGGCGCCGGCGATCAGCTCGCCGTCCTCGTCGGTCGCGTGCAGGCGGCGGCGGACCGCGTCGACATCGGCGCCGAATGCGGCCAGCGCGTCGGGCTGCTCGTTGATGTCCTTGAACGCGACCCGGCCCGACTTGACCAGCGCCAGCAGCTTGTTGCGCTGCCAGTCGATGCCGGCGTCGCAGACCGGGCAGCGCGTGTTGTACCAGATGGTGAGTTGGGGCATCGACATGGGCTGCATTCGCGGCGGGGTGAGACGTCCACGATGAACGCACTTTCATCCGGCAAAATCGAGGTGTTTCGGGACCCCGCCGGCCGGTCCGTGATCGCTCCGGCCGCCCTGCCGATTCGGCGAAAACCATATGACGAAAAAGTCAAATTCGGGCAGCGGATAAGCATTTTCTGGCATTGACCGGACCGGTCCCGCCGCCGTAAAGCGCCATCCATGGCGAAAAAACCCGGCTCCAATCCCAAAGGCGAATTCGCCTTCTTCAACGTGACCTACGAGGACGGCTCGCAGCGCTCCAACCGGCGCGTCCCGGCCGAGCTGCTCGGCGGCCTCGACGGCGACGAGCCCGCGCGCGGCTTCATCATGGAGCAGGACCGCGAGATCGCCGAAAAATCCGGCCGCCCGCCGCTTCAGATCAAGTCGCTCGAGCGCGTTGGGGCGAAGAAGAAGTAGGCCGGCCGAGCTGCCGTAGGGTGGGCAAAGCGACCGCCGCCAGGCGGCCGCGTGCCCACGATCAACTGCGTACCACGAACGACGTCATCATGGGTTACGCGTCATGGCCGGGCTTGTCCCGGCCATCCGCGTCGTTGACGTCGCAATGACGTGGATGGGCGGGCCTTCGCCGCGACGAAGCGGCTTCAGCCGCGCAGGCGGGACAAGCCCGCGCATGACGCGGAGATATCTCGACCACATCAGACCGTCACGCCGCCTCTCGCTCCGGCTCGACGGCGGCCGACCTCACCGCCCTGCCCTGCTCCATCGCCCTCGGCCGGTTGATCAGGCTGACCAGCGTGTAGCTGATGATCAGCAGCAGAAACCACGAGCCGAGCTTGGCCGGCGACACCATGGCCCAGCCATGGGCCTGCTGCGGATAGAGCCAGATCCGGGTGAAGGTGCCGACGTTCTCCGACAGCCAGATGAACAGCGACACCAGGACGAGCCCGAGCAGCAGCGGCATCGACCGGTGCACGCGCCAGACCTTGAAGTGGACCGTGGCCGGCGCGAACAGTAGAGCGGCGCAGCCGAACAGCACGAGCCTTAGATCGATCCCATAATGGTCGGTGAAGAAGTTGAGGTAGATGGCCGCGCTCAAGCCGATCAGCCAACGCCGTGACGGGGGGCCCGTGAAGCGGAAATCGAACAGCCGCCAGACCCGGCAGAGATAGCTGCCGATGCAGGAATACATGAAGCCCGAGAACAGCGGCACGCCGCCGAGCCGGATCAGGCTCGGCTCGGGATAGATCCACGAGCCGGTCGCGGTTTTGAACAGCTCCATGGCGGTGCCGACGAGGTGATAGATCAGGATGATCTTCGCCTCCTCGAATGTCTCCAGACGGGCGGCGAGCAATGCGGCCTGGACGGCGAGCATGCAGAGGAAGAGGAAATCGTAGCGCGCGAGCGGCGCGTTCGCCGGATAGAACCGCCACGTCAGCAGCATCAGCACCACCGCGATGCCGCCAAACAAGCAGGCCCAGCCCTGCTTCACGCCGAAGCGGAGGAATTCGTAGAGGCCCCCAGTCCAGGGCGTCTCCGCCGCGCGGGCTGCGAGCCGAGCTTCGGCGGCAATGAAGGGGCGCAGCGGCGCCCAGATCGCGGCAGAGCTGGCGGGCGCGTGGAAAGCAGATGATGAGACTTCGTCGTGCTGCATGGAAGGCCGGATCGGTGAGGACACCGATGACTAGCAGCCGCGTGTCATGCCGCGTCAGCGTAAAGTTCCGTCTCTTCCCGCCGCAGCGCGGACACGTGCGGACGTGCGAAGGCTGACTTTTCTGCAGCGACAATCCAACGCACGGCTCCGCGGCGACGATGAAAGTGGCTCAGCCCGGTGCCGTAGGGTGGGCAACGCGACGCCGATAGACGGCGCGTGCCCACCATCAAGTGCGGCGCCCGTGATCGGTGGGCACGGCGCACGCAGCGACGGCGCAAGTCGACACAGCAAGCCTCGCCTTTGCCCACCCTACTATTGCTACACATGATATGGTTCGCAGAGGTTGTTCGCGGTGCATGATCCCAACGATGGGCGAGAACATCTATATACGAGTGCGCTGGCTTCACGACTTTCAGGATGAGCCAGTTGACTTGTGGAGCGAGCTCGATCGGGAGCGCTTTGAAACGCGCAAGCTCGAAATATTTCGCGATGGCACGGTGGGATTCGCAAGCGCCACCGAAGCAACCGACGGCACGCGACTCGGCTCGATCCCCGTTCCTCCGCTGGACGAAATCGCGAGAGATCCCGAGTTTGTACCCGAAGAGATTTCGCAGGAGGCTTTCGAGCGTCGTTGGAATGCACGGCATTCGCGCAGGTAACTCCAAACATGGCCGCGCATTACACAACCCCGCCTGCTTTCGCTCGTCCGGGCGCAAACGAAAACAGCGGACCGATCGGCCCGCCGTTGATGTCTCGATGGATTGCCGGGTCAAGCCCGGCAATGACGACCATTTGGTGGCCGAATTAGTTATCCAAGAAGCTCCGCAGCTTCCGCGACCTCGACGGATGCTTCAACTTCCGCAGGGCCTTCGCCTCGATCTGACGAATACGCTCTCTGGTCACCGAGAACTGCTGGCCGACTTCTTCCAGCGTGTGGTCGGTGTTCATGCCGATGCCGAAGCGCATGCGCAGCACACGCTCTTCGCGCGGGGTGAGCGAGGCGAGCACGCGGGTCGTCGTCTCGCGCAGGTTGGACTGGATGGCGGCGTCGATCGGCAGGATCGCGTTCTTGTCCTCGATGAAATCGCCGAGATGAGAGTCCTCCTCGTCACCCACGGGGGTTTCGAGCGAGAGCGGCTCCTTCGCGATCTTGAGGACCTTGCGCACCTTCTCCAAGGGCATGCCGAGCTTCTCGGCGAGCTCCTCGGGGGTCGGCTCGCGGCCGATCTCGTTCAGCATCTGGCGCGAGGTGCGGACGATCTTGTTGATCGTCTCGATCATGTGCACGGGGATGCGGATGGTGCGGGCCTGGTCGGCGATCGAGCGGGTGATCGCCTGCCGGATCCACCAGGTGGCGTAGGTCGAGAACTTGTAGCCGCGGCGGTACTCGAACTTGTCGACCGCCTTCATCAGGCCGATGTTGCCTTCCTGGATCAAGTCGAGGAACTGCAGGCCGCGGTTGGTGTACTTCTTGGCGATCGAGATCACGAGACGGAGGTTGGCTTCCACCATCTCCTTCTTGGCCTGACGGGCCTCGCGCTCGCCCTTCTGCACCGAGTGCACGATCTTGCGGAACTCGCCGATCTCCAGACCGGTGAGCGCGGCCATGGCCTGCACCTCCTGGCGCAGGTCCTTGATGCGGTCCTTCTCGTAATGGACGAAGTTCTTCCAGCCTTTGGCGGAGAGCTTGGACACGCGGTTGAGCCAGCGCGGATCGAGCTCCGAGCCCTGGTAGTTGCGCAGGAAGTCCTCGCGCGCGACGCCGTGGGAGTCGGCAAGCCGCATCAGCCGGCTCTCGAACGAGACCAGCTTCTTGTTGATGTCGTAGAGCTGCTCGACGAGGCTGTCGATGCGGGCCTGGTTGAGGCGCAGCGACTTCACCTCGACGATGATCTCGTCCTTGAGCTTCTTGTACTTGCGCTCCTGCGAGGGCGACAGCGACTCGCTCTGCAGCTGGTTGGCGATGTCCTGCTCCTGCAGGCGGCGCAGCTTCTTGTACTCGGACGCGATCTTGTCGAACGTCTCGACCACCTTCGGCTTCAGCTCGGCTTCGATGGCGGCGAGCGACATCTGGTTCTCGAACTCGTCGTCGTCCATGTCGGCTTCGGCCGCCGCCTCGCCGGGATCCTTCTCCTCGGCGGGCGCGCCGTTCGGCGCGGCGCGGAACGGCGTCGGCTGCTGCGGGGCGGCCGGCGGCGCGACCGCGGCCTGGACCTCGCCGCCCTCGGCCGCAGCGCCCTCGCCATTCACCGGCGCGGCGATCTGCGGATTCATGCCGCCCTTGGCCTCAGGGCCGGCATAGGTGGCTTCGAGATCGATGATGTCGCGAAGGAAGATCTTGCCTTCGTTGAGCTCGTCGCGCCAGATGATGATGGCCTGGAACGTCAGCGGGCTTTCGCAGAGGCCCGCGATCATCGCCTCGCGGCCGGCCTCGATGCGCTTGGCGATGGCGATTTCACCCTCGCGCGACAGCAGCTCGACGGTGCCCATCTCGCGCAGATACATGCGCACGGGATCGTCGGTGCGCTCGCCGGGCTCCGACTTCTTGACCTCGGTGACGGCCTTCTGGGTGATCTCGACGAGCTCGTTGTCGGTCTCGTCCTCGCCGTCGTCCTTCTCGTCGGACTCGTCGGCCTCCTCGGCCTCGGTCACGTTGATGCCCATGTCGGAGAGCATCGACATGATGTCTTCGATCTGTTCCGGCGAGGTAGTGTCGGAAGGCAGGACCTCGTTGAGCTGATCAAAGGTCACGAAGCCGCGCTTCTTGGCCTGCTTGATCATCTTCTTGACGGCGGCGTCCGACAGGTCGAGCAACGGCGACGGCGCATCGGCGGCGTCCTTCTCGGGAGCGTCCGCGGCCTTGTCGTCCTTTTCCTTGTCCTTCACCTGCAGCGTCTTTGCCTTCGTGGCCATTCATTGCTCCCGAAACGCGCCCGCTCCGCCCGTGGCATCGTAGCCCTTGGCATCGCGGCGCCCGCCTGCTCTACTCAAACTGTTCTCGACGCGGAAAGGGCGGCGCACTTTTAACGTCGCCACCCCCTGAAGCCCGTCGCTCGTTTCGTCCTACGCTGGTGTCGTCCCGTTTTCGGACCGGCGCGCGTTTCTTGCAAAAGCGATACCGGTTTTGCAATCGAATCCGGCGCCCGACATGCAGGCGCGGTGTCCGACAGCGAAACCAACCCATCTGCCGCAGAAAATGCCCCGGACCTCTTAAACTTCGATTAACCCTGTTTTTGCAGCCAAACCATGGATTTGGCGAGTCTTTTCGCGCGGACCTGATACCGCGCGGGCGGACCGGGCCGAAATGTGCTCAACTGGCGACAGGGCGCCGGGCGTCCCGTCTACACGTTGCGGTTGGTGCGTCCGGACAGTTCCCCGAAGCCTTCGATCAGCGCTTCGGTGCCGTCCATCTCGGCCATCCTGGCCTTCACGTCCCTCAACCAGCCCATGTTCGGCTCGCTCGGCTCCTCGCCCAGCGCCAGCTCGGCATCCTTCAATTCCCTAAGTAAGGAGTGCCATTGCCGATGCAAGGCAACGAGCTGATGCCAGGTCGCAAGAACGTCATCGCGCGCCGCGCCCGACTTGGTCGCCCACACCGCCGCCGTCGTGATCGCGCGCTCAACCCGTTGAAGAAGCTCGGAAAAGCCTGCCTTCTCCAGATCGGCCCGCATCTTCTCGGCCTGCTCGTCCGGATCCGGCGAATGGTGATGGTCGTGGGCGAAGGCGGCGATGATGGCGGCGCGGAGCTTGTGCGCCTCGGGATGGGCCAGTTCCAGCGCGGCGACCTCCTCCAGGTGGTCGTGCAGCAGCCAGGGGTGGTTGATCAGGCACTGCAGGATCAGGGCCTCCCGGCGCGAGATCGCCGAGCGCTGGCCGCGCATGATCGGGCTCATGGCGAGCTGCGGGCTGGCCGCCTGGTAGGGGCCGCGGGCCATGGCCTGGCCTGTGGATGGCGGTCCGCCGCGGCGACCGCCTCCTGTGGATAACCGCCCAGGCTGTCCGGAACCGGGACTGCGGGGAGCAAAACGCCGTCCTGATTCGGCACCGAAGCCGCGGCCAAACCCCCGGCCGCCGTCCGGGGCGAACGCCCGGTACAGCCGGTCGCCGAGATCCTGCTTGTAGTAGCGCCGTACCACCTCGTCGGCGATGCCGCCGGTGAGCTGGCCGATCCGCGCCTCCAGCGCGGCACGGCGCTCCGGGGTGTTGAAGCTGCCGCCCTCGATCTCGCGCGACCAGATCACCTCGGCGAGGGGTTTTGCGATTTTGAGCACCTCCTCGACCGCGCCGCGACCGCCGGAGCGGACGAGGTCGTCGGGATCCTGTCCCTCGGGCAAGAGCGCGAAGCGCAGGCTCTTGCCAGGCTTGAGATGCGGCAAAGCAATGTCTGCGGCCCGATAGGCCGCCTTTTGGCCGGCGCGGTCGCCATCGAAACACAGGATCGGCTCGTCGACCATCTTCCAGATCAGCGAAAGTTGGCTCTCGGTCAGCGCGGTGCCGAGCGGCGCCACGGCGCCGGCAAAGCCGGCCGCGACCAGCGCAATGACGTCGACATAGCCCTCGACCACGATCATCGGCGCGCCGCTATGGGCGGCCTGACGGGCGCTGGCGAGATTGTAGAGGTTGTCGCCCTTGTGGAAGAGCGGCGTCTCCGGCGAGTTCAGGTATTTCGCCGGCACGTCCTTCTGCAGCGCGCGGCCGCCGAAGGCGATGACGCGTCCGCGGAGATCGGTGATCGGGAACATCACGCGGTCGCGGAAGCGGTCGTAGGGCACGGGAATGTCGTCGCCGCCGACCAGCAATCCCGCCTCGACCATGTCGGCCACCGGGACGCCCTGGGCGCCGAGATATTCCTTCAGCGCAAACCGCTCCTGCGAAGCATAGCCGAGGCGAAACTGGAGCTGCGTCTGCGGCAGGATCGCGCGATCGGCAAGATAGCCGCGGGCGCGCGCGCCATGACGGGAGGCCAGCGTGTCAGAAAAGAACTTGGCCGCCAGCTCCATCACGTCGTACAGCGTCTTGCGCTGCCGCTCCTGGCGCGCCGCATCGGGCGTGACCGCGGGCAGCGCCAGGCCGGCGATTCCCGCCAGCCGCTCCACAGCTTCGGGGAAGCTGCAGCCCTCGGTCTCCATCACGAAGTCGAAGATGTTGCCGTGCTTGCCGGACGAGAAGTCGTGATAAAAACCCTTCTGGTCGTTGACGTAGAAGGACGGCGTCTTCTCCTGCTGGAACGGCGACAGCCCCTTCCACTCGCGCCCGGCCTTCTTGAGCTTCACGCGCTTGCCGACGACGTCCGAGACCGGAAGCCGGGCGCGCAGCTCATCGAGAAATTCCGGCGTGAAGCGGGCCATGAGCGGGCTGGTGGTCCTGTGGTGGTGGCCTAGGCATATAGGCCCCCGTGTACGAAATGTGAACTTCCTCCGGCTTGTCCGGGCTATTCACAGGCACGGCCCTCTCCTCTCGTCATTCCGGGGCGCCCGCAGGGCGAGCCCGGAATCCATAACCACGACCAGTCGTGAGGCGGGACGGCCGCGCCACTGCGTGTCCTCGCACCGCTTGTGGTTATGGATTCCGGGCCCATCGCTGCGCGATGTCCCGGAATGACGGCGCGGAGAGACTTAGGGCGCCAAAAACCGTCCCGAGGCGATGCGGGCGACCTCGTCCACGGGCCAGTTGTACACGTAGGTCCAGGCCTCGCGGGCCGCGCCGTCGGCCAGCGTCACGGCGAGGCACCGGCGCAGATATTCGGTCGGCGCGGCGAAGCCTTCGCCGCAGGCCTCGTACATGTCGAACTCGCGCAGCATCGGCTCGGGCTGGTGCAGCCGGAACAGTTCGCCATGGACGAGATCGGCCGCGTCATCGGACGGCACCAGGCCGGGATAATGCTGGATGCGGTACAGCCGGCCGCGGCAGCTTGCCTCGGCGACGAAATCGGCATTGGCCGACAACAGCCGCGCCATCGGATGGTCGAAGCCGCGCATCAGCGTGCCGTAGACGAACAGGAGATCGGTGGTCATGGCCCGTCTATAGCGGCGATCGCCGATGATGCGAAGCGGCGGCCGGCCGCGCCTTTCTCTGCTCAGGCGGCCGCGATCTCATCGCTGACGACGTGGAATTTGGTCAGGGTCATCAGGCCGAACGAGGTCGACAGCGCGACGTCGGCGGCGTCCCGTCCGGTCGCCATCAGGATGCGGCCGATGCGGGGCACGTTGTGGCGGGCATCGAACGTGTACCACCGGCCCGAGAGATAGACCTCGAACCAGCCCGAGAAATCCATCGGGACCGGGTCCGGCGGCACGCCGATGTCGCCGAGATAACCGGTGCAATAGCGCGCCGGAATGCCCATGCAGCGGCAGAAGGTCAGCGCGAGGTGGGCGAAGTCGCGGCAGACGCCGGCGCGCTGCTGATAGACGTCGTGCGCCGACTTCATGGCGTGGGCGTGCTCATAGCCGAACGTGACGTGGCCGTGCACGAAGTCGCAGATCGCCTGCACGCGCGCCCATCCCGCCGGCGCGCTGCCGAACAACGACCAGGCGACCTCGGCCAGCTTGTCGGTCTCGCAATAGCGGCTCGGCATCAGATACAGCAGAAGCTCATCGGGCAGCTGCTCGATCGACAGTTGCTGGGCGCCGGGATCGATCGCGTCCGGCCGCCCGCTGTCGCGGACGATGGCGCTGCCGTGGAAGGTGACCCCGCCGGCCGGCGCCACCAGCCGTCCACAGAGATTGCCGAAGCTGTCGTTGTAGAATTTGATCGGCACCTTGGGCTCGGTCGTAATCGTCTCGGTGCCGACGATGTCGGGAAAGCGCGACGGATGGATCGACAGCATGATCACCATCGGCGTTGCCGCCGGAGCCGCATAGGCGATCTCAAATCCAACCTTGATCAGCATGAAGGCTCCTTCGCCCCGTTCGGGCGGCACGATGCGCCAGCCTCATCCAGCCCGGACCGTAGGCCCATTGCGAACTTCTGTCTTGTGAATGATCGCCAGAATCAGCATCGTTTGGGCGACCATCATGATGTCCGCCGGCCCAATCCTCATCTGTCTGCCCAATCCGAGATCGGTCTGCCGCTTCATGAAGCAACGAGAGGCAGCATGACCGTGTCCGGCACGAGCAACACTCATCGACTCCTTCAGCCAGACGAAGTTCCACCCGTGCTCGAGCGCAACGCCGATGGGGCGTCGGCCTTGTTCTTCACGTGCGATCACTATGGCCGCCTGCTGCCGCGCGCACTCGGCGATCTCGGCCTGCCCGAAAGCGAACTGGAGCGGCACATCGCCTGGGACATCGGCATCGCCGGCGTCGCGGAGGCCGTATCGCGGGCGCTCGATGCGCATCTGATCGCGCAGCGCTATTCGCGGCTGGTAATCGACTGCAACCGCTCGCCGAAGGCGCCGAACGCGATTCCGATGATCAGCGAGCGCACCACGATCCCCGGCAATGAGGGTCTGACGCACGAGGACGCCGAGCTCCGGCGCCGCGCGATCTTCGATCCCTATCACGACCGCATCACCGAAGTGCTCGATGCGCGCAAGGCCGCGGGGCGGCCGACCATCCTCGTCTCGCTGCACAGCTTCACGCCGGTCTATGCGGGCATGGCGCGGCCCTGGCACATTGGCACGCTGTATCAGCACGACCGTGTGCTACCGCCGCTGCTGTTGAGGGCGCTGCGGGCCGAGCCCGATCTCGTGGTGGGCGACAATCAGCCCTATGCGGTCGGCGACGGCACCGACTACACCATCCCCGTGCATGGCGAGGCGCGCGGGCTGATCAATTCCGGCATCGAGATTCGTCAGAACGAAATCACCGAGCCCGAGGGCCAGCAGCGCTGGGCCGAGCGGCTGATCCGCATTCTCGGCGAGATCGAGGTCGAGCTGCGCAGCAAGGGTCTCGCGTAGCCCGCTACTCCGTCATGTCGGAGGCGTCGTGATGGGCGAGCAGGCCCGCGAGCCGCCACAGCGCCGTGCGCAGATCGTCATGGCTCGGCAGGCCGAGCGCAAGCCGCACCGCATTCGGTGAATGGCCATGCGCCACCGCAAACGCGCTCGCCGGCGTGATCGCGATGCCGGCGCGCGCGGCCGCGGCGGTCAAGGCTTCGGCGCGCCAGCCCTCCGGCAGATGCAGCCAGACATGGTAGGAGCGCGGATCGGCCTCGATGTGATGGCCGGCGAGGCACTCGGCGACGATCGCCTGCCGCACCAGCGCGTCGGCGCGCTTGCGCCTGGTGATCTCGGCCGCCGTGCCGTCGGCGAGCAGCCCCATGCCGGCGGCCAGCGCCAGCGACGTCACCGACCAGGCCCCGGTGCGCACCGTGGCGGCGAATTTTTCGCGCATGCTTCCCGGCACGTAGAGAAAACCGACCGCAATCCCCGGCGCGAGCCGCTTGGCAAGGCTGTCGACCACGACGACACGCTCCTCGGCCTGCGTCGCCAGCGAGACCTGATCGCTGAGGAAGCCGTAGACCAGATCCTCGATGATCATCAGCTCGTGCTTGCGCACCAGACGCACGATCTCCTCGCGCCTCGCCTCGCTCATCGTCAGGCCGAGCGGATTCTGCATCACCGGCTGGATGTAGATCGCGTTGAGCGCGCTCGCGCGGTGCGCCTTGGTCAGGGCATCCGGGCGGATGCCCTCGCCGTCCATCGCGAGCGGCACCAGGGTCACGCCCAGCCGCGCCGCGATGCCCTTGATCATCGGATAGGTGACGGCCTCGACGCCGAGCCGGCCACCGACCGGCACCAGCGCCGAGATCGCCGCAGCCAGCGACTGTCGACCACTGCCGGCGAAGACGAAGTTCTCCGCGCGCGGGCGCCAGCGCTCGCCGGCGAAGAAGGCCGCGGCGGTGCGCCCGGCCTCGGCCAGCCGCCGCTGCGTGATCGGCGCCAGCACCGGCGCCAGCTTCTCCGGCCGCTGCCATGCGGCAAGCGACTTCGCGATCAGGGCCGCCTGATCCGGCAGGGTCGGGAAATTGAACTCGAGATCGATGCGGCCATCGAACGGCTCCAGCCGCAGCGAGGGTGGTACCGGTACCGCCTCTCCCGCGACGAAGGTGCCGCGTCCGACCTCGCCCACGACCAGACCCCTGCGCAATAATTCGGCATAGACGCGCGCTGCCGTGGATGCGGCAATTCCCCGTTCATAGGCGAACTGACGCTGCGGCGGCAGCCGGTCGCCCGCCTTCAGCCTGCCGTTGGCGATGTCCTCGGCAATGTCGTCCACCAGGGCCGTATACGAAGCATTCATGCTATATTGCACCGAGAGCAATGTTTCGATTGCACCGAGATATGTACTGCGCGATTGGTCTTCGAACAACGCAATTGAAGAGCGATAGGTGACTCATGGCATATTCCCTGGCGCAGCGTTGGGCAACTCCGCAAGCTGCCCACGGAAAGAGCAATTTGCTCCAGGTCCCGCACCTCTGGCTGCGGCGCCTGTTCTGGCGGTCCGAACTGGCGATGCTCGATCGCGATCAGATGCGCGACTGCGGCCTTGATCCCGTGGTCGTGCAGGAAGAGGCCAACAAGCCGTTCTGGCGCGACTGACGCCGACATCGAGGAGGGCACCGCAATGCTCGCGCTTCCGTTCCATCAAGTCGACGTGTTCTCCAAGGCCGCCTTCAAAGGCAACCCGCTCGCCGTTATCGCCGAGGCCGACGGCCTCGACGATGCAGCGATGCAGGCGATCGCCAACTGGACCAATCTGTCCGAGACGACCTTCCTGTCACGCGCTCAGAATCCGGGCGCTGATTATCGCGTGCGCATCTTCACCCCGCAGCGCGAACTGTCTTTTGCGGGCCATCCGACGCTCGGCTCGTGCCACGTATGGCTCGCGCTCGGCGGCCGGCCGAAGGGCGAGCATGTGGTGCAGGAATGCGGCGCGGGCCTCGTGCGCATCAAGCGTGACGGAGACCGCCTCGCCTTCGCCGCCCCGCCCCTCCGCCGCTCCGGCGCCGTCGATGCCGAGCTGACGAGCAGGATCGCAGCAGCGCTCGGCATCCCAACGAGCACGATGCGCGCCGTGCAGTGGATCGACAACGGCCCGGGCTGGATCGGCGTACTGATCGACTCGCGCCGGGCGCTGCTCGACATCCGCTACAATCCGGCGTCGCTGCCGCAACAGCCGATCGGCGTTGTTGCGCCATGGGATCGGGCGCAAGATGGCACAGATGCCGACTACGAGGTCCGCGGCTTCATGTGGGGCGGCGGCGAGGACCCGGTGACGGGCAGCCTCAATGCAAGTCTGGCGCAATGGCTGATCGGAGCCGGAATTGCTCCGAAGCAATATGTCGCCTCCCAGGGCACCGTGCTCGGCCGCGCCGGCCGCGTCCATGTCGCGCAGGACGGCGACACGATCTGGATCGGCGGCGACGTCGCGCCGGTGGTGAAGGGGACGATCAGCCTGTAGCGCGCGTCAGCAGACGGCGATGCGGCCGCGGGGCCGAACGCGTGCTCACCGTGCCCGGGTCAGCGCCAGCCACACGCCGCCGCCGATCATGAAGCCGCCGGAGATGCGCGACACCAGCCGCGTCCGCCTGGCCGAGAACAGCTTTCGCGCACGGCCCGCGAGCAGCGCATAGATCGCGTCGGTGAGACCCGCGATCACCATGAAGGTGACGCCGAGCAAACCGACCTGCGGCACGTGGTCCCGGCTCATGTCCATGAACTGCGGCAGGAACGCGCCGAAGAACACCATCACCTTCGGGTTTGAGAGCAGCACCAGCAGCCCCTGCAGGAAAAAGCCGCCGCGCGGCGGCGGTGGCGGCGCCTCGCCCGCGGAGATCCCCTCGATCGGCGAGCGGATGAGCTGAATGCCGAGCCACACCAGATAGGCCGCACCGATCAGCCGCACCCATTCGAACCAATAGCCCATCGTGGCCATCAGCGACGTCAGGCCGACGGCGACGATGCCGATCGCGATCGCCAGCCCGGTCTGCACGCCGGCGATATTGATGAGCGCGGCGCGGGTCCCGTGGCGCAGACCGTTGGCGATCAGCAGCGTCACGACGGGACCCGGCAGCAGCGCCAGCCCGATACAGGCGGCGACGAAGGCGAGATAGACTTGCAGGGACATGAGGCGCCTCCATGCGAATGAGGCGCTCACTAATGCACGACATGTCTGCAGAGGGAAGCCCGCTTGTCCTCGCGCGATCCACAACGCAGCGCCCTTGACACGCAACCATTTGGTTGCCTATTCTTTTCACATGGATGATGTCTTCAAGGCGCTTGCGGACGGCTCACGACGCGCCCTGCTCGACAGGCTCCACGCGCGGAACGGGCAAACCCTGACCGAACTCTGCGACGGCCTCGCGATGACGCGACAGGCCGTGACCAAGCACCTTGCCATTCTGGAAGCGGCCAATCTGGTCGCGACGATCCGGCATGGCCGCGAGAAGCTGCACTATCTCAATCCGGTGCCGATCCATCACATCGGGGAGCGCTGGATCAAGAAGTTCGAGCGCGGCAAGCTCGCCGCGCTCAGCGAGTTGAAGCGGCAATTGGAGGAGCGCGATGAGTAAGCCCGAATTCGTCTACGTCACGTATATCGCGACGACGCCCGAGAAATTGTGGGAAGCGCTGACATCAAACGAATTCGCGAAGCGCTACTGGTTCGGCACCGAACTGCATTCCGACTGGCGCGTCGGCTCGCCGTTCACGCTGGTGACCGACGGGATGGCGACGGATGTCGGCCAGATTCTGGAGTTCGATCCGCCACGCCGGCTCTCCTATACCTTCCAGCACGTCCTGAAAGACGAGTTTCGCAACGAGCAGCCGACCAAGGTCGTGTTCGCGATCGAACAGCACGGCAACTCCGTCAAGCTGACCCTGACGCATGAAGGCTTCGAAGGGGCACGGAGATTGCTCGATGCGGTTTCCAACGGCTGGCCCGCGATCATGTCCGGCCTAAAAAGTCTGCTTGAGACCGGAACGGCGCTGGCGATCCCGATGTCAGCGCTCGGCAAGGGAGTCTGAGCGATGGATCTTGCAAAGTTCAAGCCCGCCACCGTCTACACGATCTACATCGCCGCCAGCCCTGAGAAGGTGTGGCAGGCGCTGACCTCCGCCGAGTTCAGCCGGCAATATTTCTTCGGCTTTGCCGTTGAAGCCGAACTGAGGGCGGGCGGCGCCTTCATCGTGCGCGCGCCGGACGGCTCCGAACACATCAGCGGCCAAGTGATCGTCTGCGAGCCGCCGCACCGGCTGATCGTCACGTGGGACGTCAACTGGCCCGGCCTCGTCGAGGCACTGGGCCGCACGCTCGTGACCTATGAGATCGAACCGGCCGGCGACGCCGTCCGTCTCACGATGACTGAAGCGCATGAGCGGCCGCTCTCCGACGACATCCTGTCTGGCGGACGCCAGGGCTGGCCGGCCATCCTGTCGAGCCTCAAGAGCATGCTCGAGACGGGCAAGCCGCTCGTGGTGAAGATGACGCCGCCGACGCACATGCTGGCGGCCCTGAAGGCGATGGGGATTGCAGTACCTTAAACGACAAGGCCTGCTACGACACCGCGGCGATCTGTGGGATGCTGGCGAGGACGGCGCCGACCTGGACCGCATTGCTCAGCATGCCACCCCAATGTAACCAGCGCAGCCGACGCACGGCCGTCGCATCGCCGGAATCCCTGTCGCGGATGCGCGCGTCCATCTGCCGCAGAAACCAGCGGCGCGAGAGCAGAGCGAACGCCGCGATCAGCCCAATGCCCAGCCCCAGAACGGGGCGGCCGTCGGCGAGCACGGCGAGCGCGCCGATGCCGCCAGCGATCGAAAGCGCCACGAAGTAGGAGTCGAACATGCCGCGCAGGAGCCGGGTGACCGGCACGATGTCGAGCCGCACCAGCAGAAAGGCCGGCGCGGCCAGCAGCAGATAGAACATCGGCAGCAACAAGACGATCGTGGCAAACAACGCGATGTTGTCCGGCATCATCCTCCTCCGACATTGAGGCCGGCCGGACCACCGGCGAGCCGCGTTTCGAAACGAGCCCATTTGACGGCGTCCATGCGCCATCGAACCGTCGTCGCGGCTCGCCCTTGTCTTATGCCGGAGCTACGATCCGGCGGTACAGATGCCAGGTCGCATGGCCCAGCACCGGCACAGTGACCAGCAGCCCAAGAAAGTACGGCAATGCCGAAATGATCAGCAGCACGGTGATGACGGCGGCCCAGCCGATCATCGGGCCGGGACTCGTCACGACCGCGCGCACGCTGGTGATCATCGCCGTCACGAAATCGACGTCGCGCTCCAGCAGCAGCGGAAACGACACGACCGTGAGCGAGAACAGCACCAGCGATAGAGCGGCGCCGTCGAGATTGCCGATCGCGAGGAAGAGCAGACCCTCGTTGGTCGTCAGCACCACGGTCATGAACTCCTTGATGCTGGAGAACGAGGCATTGAGCCCGAGCAGCAGCGCGATCAGGAGGCGCACCTGGTACATCCAGATGATGAAGAAAAATAGTGTCACGAACGCCATCCAGCCGATCTCGCCGCGCGAAGTGATCGTGCGCCAGATCCCGCCATAGGAAATCGGCTGGCCGAGTTCGCGGCGGCGGCTGACCTCGTAGAGACCGATCGCGACGAACGGGCCGATCAGCGCAAACCCCGCGGCCAGCGGATAGGCCAAGTAGACCATCCCGAAGGCGGTGACGCACAGCACGATGCTGATGCCGCCGAGTACATAGATCAGCCCGAAAGCAAGGCCGAACATGGGCTGAGCCTGAAAATCGCGGAGGCCTTGCGTCAAGGCTTCGGCAATATCGGCCGTGGTGATGCGGCGCACCACGGGATCGGATCGTCCCGAGACGGATGCGGTCATCGGCGGTCCCTCCTGAATGTTGTTGTTGCCGTGATGCTAACAGCGGGAGGGCGGGGATTTCAATTTCAACTTGTGGGCAGAGGGGCGGAGCGATCACATATGACGATGCAGTTTTGCACTCGTCTGTCGCCATCCGTCGTGCCGTGCGGGACTGCCAGCGAGGCGAGGGAGCCAGGCGCACCATTGGGCACCCACGAACGGGAGCCCCCCTACCCCCGCGCCCGCAACTCCCGCCTCAGCACCTTGCCGGTCGCCGTCATCGGCAGGGTGTCGGTGAATTCAACGTGGCGCGGGTATTCGTGCGCGGCAAGCTTCACTTTGACGAAGTCCTGGATCTCTCGCGACAGCGTGTCATTTGCAACGAAGCCAGGGCGCAGCACGATCCACGCCTTGATGGCCTCCGTGCGCACCGGGTCGGGAATGCCGACGACGGCCGCCAGCGCGACTGCCGGATGCTTGAGCAGCGTGTCCTCGATCTCCGCCGGGCCGATGCGATAGCCGGCCGACGTGATGACATCGTCCTCGCGGCTCGCATACCAGAAATAGCCGTCGTCATCCTGGGTGCCGAGATCGCCTGTCAGCAGCACGTCGCCCGCGAACTTCTTCTGCGTCGCCTCCGGATTGCGCCAATATTCGATCATGGTGCAGGGATTGGGCTGGCGCACGCCGATGATGCCCCTCTCTCCGCGCGGCAGCTCCTCGCCCTTGTCGTTGACGATCAGCACCTCGAAGCCCGGCGTCGCCTTGCCCATCGAGCCCGGCCGGATCGGAAACAGCCTCGCATTGTTGCCGACGACGAGATTGCATTCGGTCTGGCCGTAGATCTCGTGCGCATCGATGCCGAAGGTCGCGCGCACCCAGTCGAGCAGCTCGGCGCCGAGCGACTCGCCGCCGGTGAGGATGCTGCGCAGCTTGACGCCCTCGTGCTTGACATTGGCCTGGCGCATCAACTTCAGCGCGGTCGGGGGCAGGAACACGTTGCGGACGGCGTAGTCCGCCATCAGTTGCATTGCGGCCTGCGGCTCGAATTTCCTGGCGCGATAACCGATCATCGGGATCGCGTGATACCATGCAGGAAACAGCGCATCGAACAGGCCGCCGATCCATGCCCAATCCGCCGGCGTCCACATGACGTCGCCGGGCTTCGGCAGGAAGCCGTGCACCATCTCGACATTGGGCAGGTGGCCGAGCAGTACGCGATGGGCGTGCAGCGCGCCCTTGGGATTTCCGGTCGTACCCGAGGTATAGATGATGATGGCAGGGTCGTCGCTCGACGTGGCGACGGTCGGGAATTGATCGGAGGCGCGCTCCAGCGTCGGCCAGAAGGCTTGGGCGCCGAGGCCGTCGCCGTCAGTGACATAGATCGTCTTGAGCTCCGGCAGATGGTCGCGAATGCGCGCAAGCTTCGCAAGGCCCGTGGCGTCGGTGACGACGACCTTGGCGCCGGAGTTCTGCAGCCGGAATTGCAGCGCGTCCTCGCCGAACAGCGTGAACAGCGGCACCGAGACGAGACCGGCGCGGAACGCCGCCAGATGGACGATCGGCAGCTCCAGCGACTGCGACAGGAACACCGCGACGCGGTCGCCCTGCGCGAGACCATCGGCCTTCAATACGTTGGCGAAGCGGCAGGAGTAATCGCGCAGCTCATCGAATGAGACGCGCCGTGCGGCGCCGTCCTCTTCGACGACGATCAGCGCCAGGCGCCCCGAGCCGTCGGCGTGGCGATCGCAGGTCGCGACCGCGATGTTGAACTGCGCCGGGATGTCCCAGCGGAAGTCGCGAGTGAGCTGGTCGTAGTCGGACGTTTCCTTGAGCATCGTTCTCTCCGTCATGGCCAGGCGAAGACCCGCCTGCGGGGCCGAAGCCCCTTCGGCGCGGCGAAGGCCCGGCCATCCACGTCTTTCTTCTTGATGACAGTCTTAAAGACGTGGATGCCCGGGACAAGCCCGGGCATGACGATGTGGGGATGGCTCGGCGCTTCGCGTCGCGCGGCCTAGCCCGACAGCGCCGCCTTCACCAGCGCGCTCGCCTTGGCGAAATCCATCTGCCCGGTGTACTTGGCCTTCAGCACGGCGATCACCTTGCCCATGTCCTTCATGCCGGCGGCGCCGGTCTCGGCGACTGCAGCGGAGATGGCGGTCTTCACCTCGTCGTCGCTCATCTGCTTCGGCAGATAGGCCGAGATGACCGCGATCTCCTCGCGCTCGCCGGCGGCGAGCTCGGCGCGGCCGCCCTTTTCATACAGCTCGACCGACTCCTGACGCTGCTTGATCATCTTCTGCAGCACCGCGAGCACGTCGGCGTCGGTCAAGGGCGGCTTGCCTTCGCCGCGCGCGGCGATGTCGGCGTTCTTCAAGGTCGAGTTCACCATGCGAAGGGTGGACAGCTTGCGCTCGTCCTTGGCCTTCATCGCCTCCTTGACCGCATTGTTGATGTCGTCGCGCAGCATGCTCTCGCCCTCTCAAAATCCATTGGCGCTGGTCTAGGCGGTTCGCCCACCCGAAACAACACGGTTCCGCATCCGTTCCGGTCGGATGCCTCGAAACTCCGGCCGAATTGACCGAAATCGCATGTGAATCGGCCGCTTCCCGCTTTGACGCCGCGCGCCTGGGGCACTATGTAGGGGCCTCATGACACACATCGATACTGACGCCGCCTGGCCGGACCATAAACCGACCGCGCTCCTCGTGCTCGCCGACGGCACGGTGCTGGAAGGCTACGGCCTCGGCGCCGAAGGCCACGCCGTGGGCGAGGTCTGCTTCAACACCGCCATGACCGGCTATGAGGAGATCCTGACCGATCCGTCCTATGCCGGCCAGCTCATCACCTTCACCTTCCCGCATATCGGCAATGTCGGCACCAACGACGAGGATATCGAGACGGTGAACATGGCGGCGACGCCGGGCGCACGCGGGGTGATCCTGCGCACCGCGATCACCGATCCGTCGAACTACCGCGCCACCCGCCATCTCGACCAGTGGCTGCGTGCGCGCGGGATCATCGGGCTGTCCGGCATCGACACCCGGGCGCTGACCGCGCTGATCCGCTCCAAGGGCATGCCGAACGCCGTGATCGCGCATGCCAAGGACGGCAATTTCGACCTCGACGCCCTGAAGAAGGAAGCGCGGGAATGGCCCGGCCTGGAGGGCATGGACCTCGTGCCGATGGTGACCTCCGCCCAGCGCTTCACCTGGGACGAGACCCCCTGGGTGTGGAACGAGGGCTTCGGCCGACAGGTCAATCCGGAGTTCAACGTCGTCGCGATCGACTACGGCATCAAGCGCAACATCCTGCGCCTGCTCGCCGGCGTCGGCTGCAAGGTGACGGTGGTGCCGGCGACGACGCCGGCCGAGGACATCCTGGCGATGAAGCCGGACGGCGTGTTCCTGTCGAACGGACCCGGCGATCCCGCGGCGACCGGTAAATATGCCGTGCCGGTCATTCAGCAGGTGATTTCGTCGGGCACACCGACCTTCGGCATCTGCCTCGGCCATCAGATGCTCGGGCTTGCGGTCGGCGCCAAGACCAAGAAGATGCACCAGGGCCATCACGGCGCCAACCATCCGGTCAAGGACGAGACCACCGGCAAGGTCGAGATCACCTCGATGAACCATGGCTTCGCGGTCGACCAGGACACGTTGCCGTCGGGCGCGACGCAGACCCACATCTCGCTGTTCGACGGCTCGAATTGCGGCATCCAGCTCGAGGGCAAACCGGTGTTCTCGGTGCAGTACCACCCGGAAGCTTCGCCCGGCCCGCGCGACTCGCATTACCTCTTTCAGCGCTTCGCCGAGCTGATGCGCGAGAAGAAGCGCAGCGCAGCCTGAGGTCGGCAGCTGGACAGGATTCGAAATGCCCGGGCTGGTCCCGGGCATTTTTCTGTCCGCAATCTTGTGATCGCCGGCATCTGTTTTGCCCTCGATCTTTTCGCACCGCATTCATATGATGATCATCATATATTGTAGATCGACAATATATGAGCGAGACGGATTCGCGCGCTGAATTCGGCGTGGTGCCCCTGGCGGTACTGGCCTCGATGCCCGGGCTCGATTTCGTGCGCGGCATCTTCGCCGGGACCTTGCCGCAGCCGCCGATCGTGCAGACCGTCGCGCCGTTCGACTGCAGCGCCGAGCCCGGCCGGGTCGTCATGCACAGCGTGCCGGCCTTGCGGCACTACAATCCGATCTGCTCGGTGCATGGCGGCTACACCGCGATCCTGCTGGATTCCGCGATGGGGCTCGCCGTCCCACGATGTGCCCGCAGGGCAGCGGTTACACCACGCGGGAATTCAAGGTCTCCTTCATCAAGGCAATGACCGAGACCACCGGCATCGTGAGAACGGAGGGCAGGACGCTGTCGTTCGGACGCCGCGCCGCGACCGCCGAGGCACGCATCGCCGATTCGCAAGGGCGCCTGCTGGCGCACGCCACCACGACTTGCCTGGTGCTCGAGCTGCCCAAGGCGTGAGACGGAACGGCGGCTGCGCAGGCCGGTTGATAGGGTGAGGCCCCATCCTTTGTTCCGAGGTCGCCATGCCTGCCGCCCCCTCGCCCCGCGTCAAGTCGATCGAACCGCTCAGCATCGTGTTCGCGGATGACGGCCTGGTGCCCAATAATCCGATGCCGTTCCTGGTCTACAAGGCCGTCATCGATCTGGGTGGCGCCGATCCGGCGGCCGACATCGAGCGCGTGTTCGCCGCCAATGGCTGGGGCGACATGTGGCGCAACGGCGTCTACGACTATCTGCACTATCACGCGACCGTGCATGAGGCGCTGGGTGTCGCCGGCGGAACGGCGCGGGTCCGCTTCGGCGGCGATCAGGGCCGGGAGCTGGAGCTCAGGCCGGGCGACGTCGCCATCCTGCCGGCCGGCACTGGACATCAATGCATCGCTGCCAGCAGCGATTTCTGCATCGTCGGCGCCTATCCGCCCGGACCGAAGATGCAGATCACGCGGCCGACGCCGGAGAACCACGCCCGCGCATCGAAAACCATTCCGGAGGTGCCGCTGCCCGCGACCGATCCTGTGCTCGGCGCGGGCGGCCCGCTCACGCGCCTGTGGCACCAGGCGCGCTGATCAGGCGCAATACAGCCGATACAGCGTCTGCAGGATCTCGCGGACCTCCCGGCTCGCCAGCCGATAGTAGATGGTCTGGCCATCGCGCCGGGTGGCGACGAGATCGAGCGCGCGCATCTTCGCGAGATGCTGAGACAGCGCCGCCTGTCGCAACCCGACCTGTTCGGCGAGATCGCCGACCGCGCGCTCGCCGTCGATGAGGTTGCAGAGCACCATGAGGCGCTTCGAATTCGCCATGGCAGCGAGCAGGCCCGCCGCCTCCTCCGCCTTGTCGTCGAGCGCCGCCACCATGGCCTCACGGGTTTTGCGCCTGGCCTGTGTTGTCATGATTGTTACTTCTTCATTTTCGTATATATGCAATAATGCACATGATAGCCGATTGCAACATGCCCCCGACGAGGAATCAAGGACGATATGATCACGGAGTATACAGCGGTCACGGCGCTCGCAGGCGGCGCCCTCATCGGCGCTGCAGCCGTCATGCTGATGGGCCTGACCGGCCGTATTGCCGGCGTCAGCGGCATCGCCGCGCGGCTGTTGCCACCCTGGGACGGTGCGCTCGCTGGCCGGCTCGCCTTCATAGGAGGGCTGGTCGCCGCCGCCCTTGCAGTCCGCATCGTCAGCGGGAGCCTGCCGCCGCTGAAGCTGGAGGTCGGTCCGATCGATATGGTTGCAGCCGGGCTGCTGGTCGGCTTCGGGGCGGTCTGGGGCAACGGCTGCACCTCGGGTCATGGCGTCTGCGGCATCGCCAGCCTCTCGCCGCGCTCGATCGTCGCCACGCTGGTGTTCATGGCCACCGCGGTCGCGACCACCTTCCTCGTTCGCCACGTGCTGTGAGGCACCATGATCATTTTCGTCCAGTTCACCGTCGGCCTCATCTTCGGACTCGGGCTGCTGCTCTCGGGCATGTCCAATCCAGAGAAGGTGCTCAACTTCCTCGATTTCGCGGCGATCCGCTTCGGCGGCTGGGATCCGAGCCTGATCCTCGTGATGGCTGGAGCGGTGGGGGTCACCTTCGCCGGCTTCCGACTGGTTTTCCGGCGCCGGCGTCCCGTCCTCGGTGACCAATTCCACCTGCCATCCTTTCAGACGCTGGATTGGCGGATCGCAACCGGCCCTGCGATCTTCGGCATCGGCTGGGGCCTCGCCGGCATCTGCCCGGGCCCGGCCTTCGTGGCGCTCGGCTACGGCTCGCCTGCCATCGTCCTGTTCGTCACGGCCATGATGATCGGAATGGCCGCAGCCCGCATGCTCGCGAGCCGCCGGCCCTCGCTCGCCGCAGTCGCTTCAGAATGAGGGAGGCTTGAATGTCCGGCATTCCTCATCCGGTCGACCTGTCAGTGAAACCCGAGGTCACACCGTTCTTCGATCGCGCCACCAACACCGTCAGCTATGTGGTCAAGGACCCAGGCTCGCGGGCCTGCGCGGTGATCGATTCGGTCATGGACATCGACTATGCATCGGGGCGCATCGCACCGCATTCGGCCGACGAGATCATTCGCCTGATCGAGGATCGCGGCTGGCAACTGGACTGGCTGATCGAGACCCATGTCCATGCCGACCATCTGTCGGCGGCGCCCTACATCCAGTCAAGGCTGGGCGGCAGGATCGGCATCGGCGCCAACATCAGGATGGTGCAGGAGACGTTCGGCAAGATCTTCAACGAAGGCACCGAGTTTCAGCGCGACGGCAGCCAGTTCGACCGCCTGTTCCATGATGGCGACACCTACCGGATCGGCGCAATCACCGCCTTCGCCATGCATACGCCGGGGCACACGCCGGCCTGCATGACTCATGTGATCGGAGACGCCGCCTTCGTCGGCGACCCGCTATTCATGCCGGACGGCGGCTCGGCACGCGCCGACTTTCCTGGCGGCGATGCCCGCACGCTGTATCGCTCGATCCGCCGGGTGCTGGAGTTGCCTGACGCGACGCGGCTGTTCATGTGCCACGACTACGGTCCAAACGGCCGCGACATCCGCTGGGAAACGACGGTGGCCGAGCAGCGCGCGCACAACATCCACGTCCGCGACGGCATCACCGAGGATCAGTTCGTCGCCGCCCGCGAGGCGCGCGACCGCACCTTGGACATGCCCAAGCTGATCATCCCCTCCCTGCAGGTGAACATGAAGGCGGGACGGCTGCCGACGCCCGATCAGGACGGCCGGCGCTTCCTGAAAGTCCCGCTCAACGCACTCTAGGACACCCCTCGCCCCACCGACCACGCGGCAGACGTCGCGGCTCGGCTTTCCCATTTGGCAACGGCCGGGCGCCGGCGCGGCACGCCACTCCGGAGCATCGCAGGATGACCTTGTCCGCTGCCCAGCTTGCGCTCGGCTCGCTGTCGGGCTCTTTCGTCGGATTCACGCTCGGCCTGATCGGCGGGGGCGGATCGGTGCTGGCCGTGCCGCTCATGGTGTATCTGGTAGGCGTCGGCAATCCCCACGTCGCGATCGGCACGAGCGCGGTCGCCGTAGCGATCAACGCGGCGGCCAATCTCGCCAATCATGCCCGCTCCGGGAACGTCAAATGGCCTTGCGCGCTGGTGTTTGCTGCAACGGGCGTGGTCGGCGCCTTCGCTGGCTCGACGCTCGGCAAGATGGTCGACGGTCAGAAGCTGCTGCTGCTGTTCGCCCTGGTCATGATCGTGATCGGCCTCTTGATGCTGCGCAGGCGCGGCACGAACAGCCAGCTGGACGTCAAGCTTTCGCGCGACAATCTGTTGCCGCTCTTGGCATTCGGTTTCGGCACGGGAACACTGTCCGGCTTCTTCGGCATCGGCGGCGGCTTCCTGATCGTTCCGGCTCTGATGTTTGCGACGGGCATGCCGATCCTCTACGCGATCGGCTCCTCGCTCGTGTCCGTCACGGCGTTCGGACTGACGACCGCAGCAAACTACGCGCTGTCGGGACTGGTCGACTGGGCGCTGGCGGCGACCTTTCTCGTCGCCGGCATCGCCGGTGGCCTGGTCGGTGCGAAGCTGGCGGCTCGCCTGTCCGGTACGCGCGGCACCCTGAACAAGGTGTTTGCCACGGTGGTATTCGTGGTGGCGGCTTACATGATCTATCGGAGCTGGTCGGCACTCGGCCACTCCGCATAGCCTGGCATGGTATGAGCCGGAGGCCGGCATCGAGGCCGGACCGGCGCGCCACGTCCTCGCAGCGCGCCCGGACCTCAACTCGACGCTGGCCCGCCTACGCCGCGTTGCTGCCTTCCTGGCGGCTGGCTTCGAACAAGAACCAAGTGCGGCGCTCGGTCTCGTCGATGAAGGTCTCCAGCAGTCCCGCGGTGGCGGGATCGTCATTGTCGTCGCACAGCCCGTGCGCTTTCCGCATCGCAGCCGCGACGTGCTTGTTGTCCTCCATCAACTCCCGCAACATCTCGCGCGGCGGCACATACTCCTCGTTGTTGTCCTTGATGGTCTGCAGCTTGCTGATCTGGCTGATCGATTTCAGCGTGGTGCCACCGAGCTTGCGCACGCGCTCGGCGAGCTGGTCCGTGGTGGCAAAGATCGCGTCCGACTGCTCGTCGAGCATTTCGTGGTAGTCATGGAAATGCCGTCCGCTGACGTGCCAGTGGAAGTTCTTGGTCTTCAGATAGAGCGCAAAGGCGTCCGCAAGCAGCGTGTTCAATGCCGTCGAGATCTTGTTCACGGCATCCGGGGACAGATCGGTCGGGGTATCGAGCTCGGGGGCGGTCTTGTCGGTCTTTGCTTTACTCACGGCTTGGCCTTCCTGTTAGAAGCAGCGATGGACACGGATGATCGGACCCGTTAACGCTCGCTGACCCCTCCAGTTCCGATCAAGGAACTGTGTTTGCCGGAACCCGCCATGGACGACTGGATCGATTATTACGATTCCACGCACACGATCTATGCGAGCAAGCTGCATCGCGACCTGCACTTCGAGGGGATCGCGCGCGACATCGTCGGCTATATTCCCTCGCCCGACGCAGTCGTTCTCGACTATTCCTGCGGAGAGGCCCTGTCGGCCGCCAAGGTCGCCGACGCCTGCATGACGCTCATCCTGGCCGAGCCGGCGCCGGGCGTGCGCGGCCGGCTGATCGCGCGCTTCGCCCCCAACACCAAGATCCGCGTGCGGTCGCTGGACGAGCTGCGCAACATGCAGGAAGGTTCGATCGACCTCGTGGTCATGAACTCCGTGGCCCAGTACATGAGCGAGGCGGAATTCGATGCAGCCCTGGCCGTGATCAGGCGGCTGCTGAAGCCGTCGGGAAAGTTCGTCCTCGGCGACGTCCTGCGTCCGGACGTCGGCATGGGCCGTGACGTGCTCGCGCTGCTGATGTTCGCGGCGCGGGACGGCTTCCTCAGGGATGCCCTGGTCGGGCTGGTCGCCACTGCCCTGTCCGATTACCGGCAGTTGCGGACCAAGGTCGGCCTGCAGCGCTACAGCGAGGCCGAGATCCTGGCACGGCTGAAGAAGGCCGGCCTCTCTGCCGTCCGGGCGCCGAAGAATATCGGCCACAATCCCTGGCGCATGACCTTCGTGGCGCAGCCGGCAATGGGAACCGTGTGACCGGCCGAGCCGACCAACCCCACGCCGTGGCCCAACATCGAGCAACCGGATTAGGGTTAACTGAAACACGGGCTGGCTCACGCGGCCGTGAGAGGTAAGATCACCCCCGGCCCGGTGGCGGAAGCTACGACGCGAAGAGCGGTGCAACGCTCTTGAACCTGGTTCAAGTCCAGGCCGGGCCTCCAGCCGTCGCTGCTGCGCAGCTTCGGCTCGGCGAGCCAGCGACGGCGCCGCGCCCCTCAGACCCTCTTCGGCCAAATTGGCCGTTGATTTCGGCCCAAAACCCTTTTCGCTCAGAGGAAACTGGTCTAAAGACCGCTCGCGCGCGAGCAATGGTCGCGCCTTGGCCTTCGGGGACGCGCGGCACGCGCGCCCTTTTTTTGTGCCCAATTCCTGCCCGTTTCTTGCCCGTGAGCTTGAATGCCGAAACGAACCGACATCTCGACCATCCTGATCATTGGCGCCGGTCCGATCGTGATCGGCCAGGCCTGCGAATTCGACTATTCCGGTACGCAGGCGGTGAAGGCGCTGAAGGAGGAGGGCTATCGCGTCGTCCTCGTCAATTCCAATCCGGCCACGATCATGACCGATCCGGAATTGGCCGATGCGACCTATATCGAGCCGATCACGCCGGAGATCGTCGCCAAGATCATCGAGAAGGAACGCCACGTCATCCCCGGCGGCTTCGCACTGCTGCCGACCATGGGCGGGCAGACCGCGCTGAACTGCGCGCTGTCGCTGCGCCGGCAGGGGACACTGGAGAAGTTCGACGTCGAAATGATCGGCGCGACGGCTGACGCGATCGACAAGGCCGAGGACCGCCAGCTGTTCCGCAATGCGATGGAGAAGATCGGGCTGCAGACCCCGAAGTCGCGGCTCGCCAATGCGTCGGCGCTGAAGAAGCAGTATCGCGACAAATACTTGGCCGAGCGCGAGACGCTGTCGGGCGCCGCGCGCGACGAGCTCGACCGGCAATGGACGCTCGGCGAGAACGAGCGCCGCAAGCGCTATCAGGAGCATGCGCTGGGACAGGCGCTGATGGCGCTGTCCGAGATCGGCCTGCCCGCGATCATCCGTCCCTCCTTCACCATGGGCGGCACCGGTGGCGGCATCGCCTACAACAAGGAAGAGTATCTCGACATCATCGAGCGCGGTCTCGATGCCTCCCCCACCAACGAAGTGCTGATCGAGGAATCGGTGCTCGGGTGGAAGGAGTACGAGATGGAGGTCGTCCGCGACAAACACGACAACTGCATCATCGTCTGCTCGATCGAGAACCTCGATCCGATGGGCGTGCACACCGGCGACTCGATCACGGTGGCGCCGGCGTTGACGCTGACCGACAAGGAATATCAGATCATGCGCGACGCCTCGCTGGCGGTGCTGCGCGAGATCGGCGTCGAGACCGGCGGCTCCAACGTGCAGTTCGGCGTCAACCCGGCCGACGGCCGCATGGTCGTGATCGAGATGAATCCGCGCGTGTCGCGCTCCTCGGCCTTGGCCTCCAAGGCGACCGGCTTCCCGATCGCCAAGGTCGCGGCCAAGCTCGCGGTCGGCTACACGCTGGACGAGATCGCCAACGACATCACCGGCGGCGCGACCCCGGCCTCGTTCGAGCCGACGATCGACTACGTCGTCACCAAGATCCCCCGCTTTGCCTTCGAGAAATTCCCGGGCGCCTCGACCACCTTGACGACCTCGATGAAGTCGGTCGGCGAAGTCATGGCGATCGGCCGCACCTTCCAGGAAAGCCTGCAAAAGGCGCTGCGCGGCCTGGAGACGGGCCTCACCGGCCTCGACGAGATCGACATCGAGGGGCTCGGCCGCGGCGATGACAAGAATGCGATCCGCGCCGCCCTGGGCACGCCGACCCCGAACCGCCTGCTCCAGGTGGCGCAGGCGATGCGCCTCGGCTGGTCGGACGAGGACATCTTCAACTCCTGCAAGATCGATCCGTGGTTCCTGGCGCAGATGCGCGGCATCGTCGAGATGGAGGACAAGGTTCGCCGTCATGGCCTGCCGCCGAATGCCAGCGGCATGCGCACGCTGAAGGCGATGGGCTTCTCCGACGCGCGGCTCTCGGTGCTCGCCAACACCACCGAAGCCGAGGTCGCCGCCAAGCGGCAGGCGCTCGGCGTCCGTCCGGCGTTCAAGCGAATCGACACCTGCGCAGCGGAGTTCGCTTCGCCGACCGCCTACATGTATTCGAGCTATGAGACGCCGTTTGCCGGCGCTCTCGGCGACGAGAGCGCGCCGTCGGACAAGAAGAAGGTGATCATTCTCGGCGGCGGCCCGAACCGGATCGGCCAGGGCATCGAGTTCGACTATTGCTGCTGCCATGCCTGTTTCGCGCTGGCCGATGCCGGCTACGAGACCATCATGGTCAACTGCAATCCGGAGACGGTCTCGACCGACTACGACACCGCCGACCGGCTGTATTTCGAGCCGCTGACGGCCGAGGACGTGCTCGAGATCATCGCCACCGAGCGCAAGAACGGCACCGTGCATGGCGTCATCGTGCAGTTCGGCGGCCAGACGCCGCTGAAACTCGCGCGCGCGCTCGAAGCCGCCGAGGTACCGATCCTCGGCACCTCGCCGGAAGCCATCGACCTGGCCGAGGACCGCGACCGCTTCAAGCGCATCCTCGACAAGCTGCACCTGAAGCAGCCGAAGAACGGCATCGCCTATTCGGTCGAGCAGGCGCGCCTGGTGGCGGCCGATCTCGGCCTGCCGCTGGTGGTGCGCCCGTCCTATGTGCTCGGCGGCCGCGCGATGCAGATCATCCGCGAGGACAACCAGCTCAGCGACTACCTGCTCGGCACCCTGCCGGAGCTGGTGCCGGCCGACGTCAAGGCGCGCTATCCCAACGACAAGACCGGCCAGATCAACACGGTGCTGGGCAAGAACCCGCTGCTGTTCGACCGCTACCTGTCGGACGCCACCGAGATCGATGTGGACTGCCTTTCCGACGGCAAGGACACCTTCATCGTCGGCATCATGGAGCACATCGAGGAGGCTGGCATCCATTCCGGCGATTCCGCCTGCTCGCTGCCGCCGCATTCGCTCGACGAGGCGACCATCGCCGAGTTGGAGCGGCAGACCCGCGAGCTGGCGCTCGGGCTCGACGTCGTCGGCCTGATGAACGTGCAATATGCGATCAAGGACGGCACGATCTACGTGCTCGAGGTCAATCCGCGCGCCTCGCGCACGGTGCCCTTCGTCGCCAAGGTGGTCGGCACGCCGGTCGCCAAGATTGCGGCCCGGATCATGGCGGGCGAGAAGCTCGCCGATTTCGGGTTGACCAAGCGCGCGCTCAAGCATGTCGGGGTGAAGGAATCAGTCTTCCCGTTCGCCCGCTTCCCCGGCGTCGACACCGTGCTCGGCCCGGAGATGCGCTCCACCGGCGAGGTGATGGGCATCGACCGCTCGTTCGCCGTGGCGTTCGCCAAGAGCCAGCTCGGGGGCGGCACACGCGTGCCGCGCAAAGGAACGGTGTTCGTGTCGGTGCGTGAAAGCGACAAGGCGCGCATCACCGAGGTGGTGCGGATGCTGCACGAACTCGGCTTCAAGGTGGTAGCGACTTCCGGGACCCAGCGCTTCCTGACCGACCAGGGCGTGCCGACCGAGAAGATCAACAAGGTGCTGGAAGGCCGGCCGCACATCGTGGACGCTATCACCAACGGCGACATCCAGCTGGTCTTCAACACCACCGAAGGCCCGCAGGCGCTGGCCGACAGCCGCTCGCTGCGGCGCGCTGCCCTCTTGCATAAAGTGCCGTATTACACCACTCTTTCGGGTGCCGTGGCGGCCGCGCAAGGCATCCGTGCCTATCTCGGGGGAGACCTTGAGGTCCGCACCCTGCAGAGTTACTTTTCCGAAAACTGATCGCAGCGCGCGGGCGAACGCCCGCTAAGCGGTTGGCAACAATCGGCAATAGAAGCTTTCAGGAACTCGCCGCCCCGTTCGATGTTGTACCGGCCTTTGACGGGACGGTCTTGCCGGGCCTTGAGGCTTTGCTTTGAGCCGCAAAGGCCTATTCTGAAGATGCTGATCGTGCGCGCCCCCGCCCGCACGACTGAAGGACGAGAAGAGATGGTGGAAAAGGTTCCCATGACTTCGATGGGCTACGCCGCGTTGGAGAACGAGCTCAAGCAGCGCCAATCGGTGGACCGTCCGCGCATCATCGAACATATCGCGGAAGCGCGTTCGCATGGCGACCTGTCCGAGAACGCGGAATATCACGCCGCCAAGGAAGAGCAGTCTCACAACGAGGGCCGCATCGCCGAGCTCGAGGACAAGCTCGCGCGCGCCGACATCATCGATGTAACCAAGCTCTCCGGCGACACGATCAAGTTCGGCGCGACGGTGACCCTGATCGACGAGGACACCGAGAAGAAGACGGTCTGGCAGATCGTCGGCGAGGTCGAGGCGGACGCCAAGAAGGGCAAGATCTCGATCACCTCGCCGCTGGCGCGCGCGCTGATCGGCAAGAAGATGGGCACCACCGTCGAGGTCATGGCGCCCGGCGGCGCCAAGTCCTACGAGATCGCCAAGGTCGAGTGGCGCTGAGGACCCGAGGCACCGGAGCGGTGCCTGTGACCGTTCGGACGAAACCAGGGCTGCGCGAAGGCGCGGCCCTTCGTCGTTTGGCCGGCCGCACTGCGGCACAATGGCGTTCGGCAGCACACGGTCAATTCATCGGGCTGCAGGCCACACGCCGGTGACGGGCTTTCGGGAATGAGCTAGTGCAGAACCGACGAGCCGTGCCGGGAGGATGGGTCCGGTCCGTCGCATCATGATGGCTTTGATTGGGGGATGATCGACATGGAGCAGATGTTCTCGAAATGGCAACCGGCTGTACTCAGCCTGTTTCGCTTCGTCACGGGTCTGTTGTTGTTTCAATACGGCGTGGCGAAGATCTTCAAGTTTCCAGTGCTTCCGTATTTCGCAAACATTCCGCCGCTCATCTATACGGCCGGCCTGATCGAGCTCGTGCTGGGCGGATTGCTGATGGTGGGTCTGCTCACGCGGCCCGTCGCGTTCATTCTGTCGGGTCAGATGGCCTTCGCCTATTTCCTCGGTCACATGTTCAAGACAGGTGAACCGGTGTGGCTGCCGCTCCTGAACAACGGCACCGCGGCAATCGCATTCTGCTTCTCATGCCTTTATCTGGCGACGGCCGGCGGGGGTCCGATCAGCCTCGACGCGATGCTGCGTAAGAAGGCGTAGGCTTTCACTCACGGTCATTCCGGGGCGCCTCGAAAGAGGCGAACCCGGAATGGCGGTGGGCCTAGCTGCGTCCCTTGACCTCGAGCGGCACCGCCGCCTCGTATTTCGAGTTGTGCAGCACCAGGGACGTTCGCACGTTGCGCACGTGAGGTGCCGCTGTCAGGTGGGTCACGAACTCCTGAAACGTTGCCATGTCCGGTGCCACGCATTTCAGGATGAAGTCCACCTCGCCGGACAGCATCCAACATTCCCGCACCAGCGGCTCGGACCGCACGAACTCTTCGAACGCCTTCAGGTCGGCGTCCGCCTGGCTCGACAGGTGGACCGAGGCGAACACGGTCACGTCGAAGCCGAGCTTGCGCGGGTCGAGCAGGCCCCGGTAGCCGGTGATGTAGCCTTCCTCCTCCAGGGTCCGCACGCGGCGCAAGCAAGGCGGCGGCGAGATGCCGACCCGCTTGGCGAGCTCGACATTGGTGATCCTGCCGTCGGCCTGAATTTCGCTCAGGATTTTGAGATCGATCTCATCAAGATTCTTGGACACGGGGATTGTGGGCTCTGGCGGAACAGGAGGAGGCGCAGGGGCGCCGGGCGACGATGGGCAACTCTCTTAGCGCAAGCCGGTCAATCCACGCAATTTTATTACTTTAGATTTCCCCTGTTGACCGGCTCGTGAAGGGAAAATTCGCCGAGATGCGTTGCAATTCTTGCATAGCTTGCCAGATGGCTTAGACTTGGATTTGACATTTTCGATGGGGCTTCGGAGCGTTTCTTCCGCGCATTCCGCTCGCTGCGTCGGTAATCCTCCCTTTTCCAGCGAGTCTTCGGCCCCATGCAAGCTCCGATCCATGCCAAAGTCGTCATCATCGGTTCCGGCCCTGCTGGCTATACGGCGGCGATCTACGCGGCACGAGCTATGCTGGAGCCGGTGCTGATCCAGGGCATCCAGCCAGGCGGCCAGCTCACCATCACCACCGACGTGGAAAACTATCCGGGATTTGCCGACGTCATCCAGGGCCCCTGGCTGATGGAGCAGATGGAAAAGCAGGCGACGCATGTCGGCGCCCAGATCAAGACGGACCTCGTGACCAAGCTGGAGCTGGGACAGCGTCCGTTCCGCCTGACCTGCGACTCCGGTGACGTCTACCTCGCCGAGACCGTCATTCTGGCCACCGGCGCCCAGGCGCGCTGGCTCGGGCTGCCGTCGGAGGAGACGTTCAAGGGCTTCGGGGTCTCGGCCTGCGCGACCTGTGACGGCTTCTTCTATCGCGGCAAGGAAGTCGTCGTCGTCGGCGGCGGCAACACCGCGGTCGAGGAAGCGCTGTTCCTGACCAATTTCGCGTCGACCGTCACTGTCGTGCACCGGCGCGACCATTTCCGCGCCGAGCGCATCCTGCAGGAGCGGCTGTTCAAGCATCCCAAGATCAAGGTCGTCTGGGACAGCGCCCTCGATGAGATCTGCGGCGCCAGCTCGCCATCCAAGGTCACGCATGTCCGGCTCAAGAACGTCAAGACCGGCGCGCTCACCGAGCTGCCCGCCGATGGCGTGTTCGTTGCAATCGGCCACGCGCCGGCAACCGAGCTGGTCGCGGGGCAACTGAAACTGAAGCCTTCCGGTTACGTCGAGGTGGCGCCGGGCTCGACCGCGACCTCCGTTCCCGGCGTGTTTGCGGCCGGCGACGTCGCCGATGAAACCTATCGGCAGGCGATCACCGCAGCCGGCATGGGCTGCATGGCCGCCCTCGAGGCCGAACGCTTCCTCGCCCACGCCGCGAGCGAACGCGCCGCGGCGGAATGAACTGACGATGCCACGATCACGGGATGGATTTACGGATATGGATTGGGACAAGCTGAAGGTGTTTCACGCAGCGGCGGAAGCAGGCAGCTTCACGCATGCCGGGGAGCAGCTCGGGCTGTCGCAATCGGCGGTGTCGCGACAGGTCAGCGCGCTCGAGCAGGAGCTCGCAGTCTCGCTGTTCCATCGCCATGCCCGCGGGCTGATCCTGACGGAGCAAGGCGACCTCCTGTTCCGAACCGCGCATGACGTCTTCATGCAGCTGCAGGCGGCGCGCGCCAAGCTCACCGACAGCCGCGAGCGCCCGAGCGGCGACCTGAAGATCACGACCACGCCGGGCGTCGGCATCAACTGGTTGATCCCGCGACTCGGAGAATTCACCGCGCTCTATCCGGAGATCCGGATCTCGCTGATCGTCACCGACGAGGAGCTTGATCTGTCGATGCGCGAGGCGGACGTGGCGATCCGCACCCGCAAGCCGACTCAGCCCGATCTGATCCAGCGCAAGCTGTTCGCGATCAGCTTCCACGCCTATTGTTCACCGGAATATGTCAAGCGCTTCGGCACGCCGCGCACGCTCGACGAGCTCGATGATCATCGCATCATCATGCTGGCCGACGGCCAAGTCGCGCCGCATCTCCAGAACCGCAGCTGGCTGGTCGATGCCGGCCGCAACGGCTCCGGTCCACGCGAGGCCTATTTCAGGGTCAACAACATTCTCGGCCTGGTCCGCGCCTGCCAGCAAGGACTCGGCATCGCCGCGCTGCCGGACTACCTCGTCGAGGAAAACAGCCGTCTCGTGCAATTGTTTGGGGAGTCGGATTCGATCCAGCTCGACACCTACTTCGTCTATCCCGAGGAATTGAAAACGGTCGCTCGCGTTCAAGTATTCCGTGACTTCGTCGTGAGCAAAGCGCAGCGCTGGCCGGCGTGAGATTGTGCATGTCTGACATGCGGCTTGCATGGTTGCTGCGACGCCATGCGAGAGCCCATACTGAGGATGTGCTGAGCGTTGGCGTTGCGCATTGTCCCCCTCCTCCAGTGGCGCGAGCGTTCAGAAATCCCTCTTGGAAGGTGATTGTGTCGGCCGCTTTGGCCAATACCTCCAGCCGGGCTCATTTGGGCCCGGCTATTTTTTTTGCCGAATGTTTCCGTGTCGTGCCCGATGCGGCGTTGACAGCATCGCCCGCACCGCGCATCTAGATCGCATGTCCACGTCTTCGCACGCCAAGTTGTCGTCGAAAAAAGCTCCCCTCCCGGGGACCTGTGGACGCGCGCGCTAGAATCTCTCGAATTCACCGCCGCATCACCAGCCCCGCCGCGAGGACGGGGCTTTTTTTGCGTGTCCCGTCTCCGGCTCCTGCCAACCCAAGGAGATGGACCATGACCGACGTTACGACCCGATTGCAGGGCCTCTGGCTGCCCCTGATCACGCCGTTCCGCGATGGCGCGCTCGACGAACCATCCTTACGCAGTCTGGTTCGGCACTACGCCGCCAAGCGGATCGATGGACTGGTGCTCGGTGCCACGTCAGGCGAAGGACTGGCGCTGTCGTGGGACGAGCGCGCCCGTCTGATCAGCGTGGTCCGGGACGAGCTCGACACCACCGGCCGGTCGCTGCCGATCTGTCTTGGTGTCGGCGGCGTGGCGACGGCCGAGGTGATCGAAGCGCTCGACCGAACCGCGTCATGGCCGATCGACTTCTATCTGATCTCGAGTCCGCCTTACGTGCGTCCGTCGCAGCGCGGCCTGCTGGCGCATTTCACCGCGTTGGCTGACCGCACCGCCCATCCGATCGTGCTCTACAACATTCCCTATCGGTCGGCGGTCGGCCTCGACAACGAGACGTTGCTGCAGCTCGCCGAGCATCCCGCCATCGCTGGGCTCAAGGATTGCTGCGCCAACCGCACGCAGACGCGCGACCTGATCACGCGCCGGCGCGCTGGCTTTCATATCCTGACGGGCGAAGACGCCCAGAGCTTCGATGCGCTGCAGGCCGGTGCCGACGGCGCCATCCTGCTCTCGGCGCATCTGGAGACCGAGACGTTTGCCGCAATCCTGCAGCACGTAAAGGCCGGCCGTCACGACGCGGCAGCAGCGTGCTGGGCGCAGGTCGAGCATCTCACGCGGCTGCTGTTCACCGAGCCGAGCCCGGCCCCGGCCAAGTACTGGCTGGCGCGGACCAGCGTCATTGCGAGCCCCGAAGTGCGGCTGCCGATGGTGGAGGTTGGCGACGACCTCGCCGCACGGCTGGATCAGCAGATCGAGCGGCGCCAGCCGACGACCACGCAGAACCGCGTTGCCTGAGCACGCCCCAACCTATTCGCCGGCTCTGCCTTGCCGTCCCGATCGGGACGGCCAGGCAGAGCCGCGCCACCGCTGCGGAGCCGGAGCAGAATCTCCGTGGTTAATCCGAGCTAACAAACGCGATCAAAAGCGGCGCAGTCCGCAACCTCGTGTTTAAAGATGTTCCGCTATGGATGTTGAAAACATCAAAGAGCGCGAGGGCGTCGTGGCTTTGCAGGATCATCCATACCCTGAGCACCAGGGGTTCAGCGTCGAAGACATTCTCTGGGCGGTCGGGATCTGGTCCGTCATCCTGACCCTGACGCCGGCAATCGCCTTCTATTTCCTGATGGTTGCCTGACCTCGCCGCGCCCTCGCGCGCGGCGCGAGGTCGGCACTCACGCCAGATCGTGTGACCCGACGCAAAAAACGCGCGGAAGACCGCGCGTCGATGCCTCATCTGATGCCGCGATCAGGCCGCCTGCTTGTGCATGGCGCCGTTGGCCGACACAGTCCCGCGAATCGCCCGCACCGAACGCTCGATCGCAGCCCAGAGGCGTGCGATCTCGGCCGCAGCCCGGCCCTCCGCATAATATTCCCGCACGCCTTCACCCTGGCCCAGCGCCATCAGCAGATCGGCGCGGTTGGTGATCTGGCCGCCCCACACCGGGGCCTTGAACTTCGCCAGCGCCTCGCGGGCGATGGTGACGATCGGGCTCTCGGCATCGTCGCGGCGCGCCGGCGCGCCATTGAGAACGACCGCGTAGGGCTTGCGCGCGGCGCGGCAGGTCTGGATCGTCTCCTGCACCGCGTTGACGTCGAACACGCCGGGGCGGGCCGGGATGATCACCATGGTGGCGTTCTTGATCGCATCCTCGACGACGGCCGAGATGGTCGGCGGCGTATCGATCAGCACCCATTCGACGCCGTCGCGGCGGGCGGCGGACACGATCGCGCTCACCGAGTTCACGGCCGTCTTGATCGGCGGCTCGTTGGTGCCGCGAAGCTTGTGCCAAAGCGTCAGCGACCCCTGCGGGTCGGCATCGATGAGCAGACAAGACTTGCTCGACTTGATCTGCGCAGCGAGATGGGCGGCCAGGGTGCTCTTGCCTGAACCGCCCTTACGCGATGCGAAAACAATAACGTTCATACCTTGGCCTCCAGATTGACCCCGGCAGCGAAAATGAATCAGCGGACTGATTCGCGGAAGATAAATTTAGCGATCGATAAGACGTAACTCCTGATTGCCGAAACGCATTGGTTTTTGAGTCACACCAAAGCAGGCAAAACAGCAGATCAGGCCGCGATGTTCGACAACATCCGGTCATGCCCCATCGCATTTACATGTTGAGGCTGCGCGTCGAGAACCGCCGCCATTCCCGGTGCCGCCAAATGCGGCCATCGGCATCGCTCAGGTCGCGTCCGGTCGCGTCGACTTCTTCGATTTGCCGGCGCGCGCAGTGATCGGCTTCCTGGTGACAGGACGAATGCTCATCGGCCGCTCCGCGCGGCCCGATGACGCTGTCTGGCGCTCTGGCGGCCCGAATTGGGCGCGGCATGGCGGCGACAGCTCGGCCTTGCGGCGGACCATGCAGGCGGTGACACGATCGACATCGGGAATGTCGGAACTACAAAGCCGGAACGCATCGCCTGTGCACGCCTGCTCCTGCTCGGCGGTATAGGCCCGTGCGGTTACGGGGACTAACAGCGCGGCTAAAGCGATCAGTACGGCAGAGATGCATGGATCGAGATCAATCCCTCTCATCGCCCCCTCCCCCTCGTTGCCGCCAACTGTGATTGAAGGAGACCGGATTCGCAAGCAACGGCGCCACGCCGTGCTACCGATCCGTCGCAGCAAAACCGCAAGCGAGCGCACGACCGGCGATATATCCGTCGAAATACGGAGACGGGGCTCGGGCTTCCGCGACCAAAGCTCTGCGCCCACGCCCCGGCCCTGCGCGAGAGGTCGCGACGGGGCTACAAATCACGGCGCAGGATCAATGGGGCGCGGAGCACGGATGGAGGTGAGCTTGCGAACGGCACAGCGATGGGCGTGGCCATGGTACAGTTGGGTGGGCTCGAACCACCGACCTCCTGTTCCACAGACAGGCGCTCTAACCAACTGAGCTACAACTGCATCCGCATGGGACGGCCCACGAGGGGGCGTCCGAACGGGGCGGAAACTAGGTGCAACGGGCGAATTTGGCAAGGCCGAGAACGGATAAAGTCCCCTGCCGTGACGGCGTTTTTTGGACGCGGCTTCGGCCCGAACGAGCCCCCGTGCAAACGGTGAGCCCCAGAAAGCAAACCCGGCCGCGAACGCGCCCGGGTCATGGATCTCCCGCCGTCCATGCCGGCACACGGCCGTACCGCGCACCCGGCGAGACTTGAGGCTGGCCCTCAGGCCGCCGTCTTGAACAGCTTGGTGGCGCTTTCCTTGATCGGCTCGACCGTCTCGGCCGCAACCTTCTGGCCGAGCTCGCCGAGCTCCTTGGCCTGGGCCGTCAAGGTCTCGAACTGCTTGCGCGCGAAGCCCGTCCACAGCTCCATCGCCTCCGACGGCGACTTCACGCCGAACAGCTCCTGGGCGAAGTCGAGCGAAGCCGTGGTATTGGCCTTCGTGAATTCCATGACCTTGGACGAGTAGGCGCCGGCGCCCTTGCTGGCGTTGGCGAAGAAGGCCTCGATGGCCGAATTGTGGGTTTCCGCTGCGTCCTTGAACTTGGCGTAGTTCTCGCGGGCCTGCGACACGCCTTTTTCGGCGAACGCGCGCACCTGTTCAGGAACCTCGAACGGGATGATGGACGCGGAGAAAGGATCGGTGGCATTGGTCATGGCATGCATCCTTCGAAACATTGAGACTGGACCGTCCCGGCAATCGGGACGTCACTTCGGATCACGCAGAGGAACCGCCCCTGGGAGGTAACAACCTCGCGTAGAGCTATATCGTGGCGCTTTTGTGCAACGCAACGGAAATTCCACTATCAGGAACTGTTTGCCGCACCCGCTTCCAGATTTTTCGGGAGCGGAGAACGTTCCGTCAGGCCTTAGGCTTTGTGGCGTCGATCGCAACCTTGCCGATGGCCTGCCCCATTTCGCTTGCCTGCTCGGCGAGCGACCGCATCTGGCCCTGAACAAATTCGCCGTGCAGCCGCAGCACCTCGGGCAGGTCCTTGGCATGCACCAGCGATTGGGCGTAGTCGAGCGACGACTGGACGTTCTTTTCAGCGTAGGACAAGACCTTGGCGCCGATGTCCTTGGCCCCGGCCCGCACCGTCGTGCTGCGGTGTTCGAGCGAGCCGGCCGTCGCCTCCGCTCCAGCCAGGAACTTCTCGAACGTCTGACGTGCCTGGTTGAAGCCTGCCTCCGCCATCGCCCGCATGTCTTTCGGAATCTCGAATCGTCGCCCGTCGTCGGTCATGGTTCCCTCCTTCTGACGTCACGATTGGCTGGCGCCCTTAGCGCCTCGTCCTCGCGGTGACCGTCCCGTTGCCCGCGCAGCTCTCGACCTGCCCAGGTATCATCGTGGTCCCCAACAGGGGGATCGCCGCGATTCCGCGCGCTGCGGCTCACGAGGAACACATTAAGGTTATCCAAGCTTTAGCAGGACAGGAGCGCGGCCCCGCCGTGGACCTCGGCCCTCAAAACGCGCGATAGTAACGAATTCTTAACGCGACCAGTTCCGACCGCCGATCCGTCGGCCGATCAACATCACAAGAGCCGTTTGCCGTCGTCGCCCATGACCTACGCCGATCTCGAATTGCAGGCCCTCAGCGACCCCCGGCTGGCCGTCCACGCCGCCGGCAGTCTGCCGGCCTGGCTATGGTCGGCCGATGGCAGCCGTGTGCTGTGGGCCAATGCGGCCGGTGCGCGCGCCCTCGGCGCGGCGAGCGCAGCGGCGCTGATCGCTAAGACGCTCGGCCCTGCCGACGCGCATCGTCGCCAGGTCGCTCAATTGGGACGGCGGCTGCCCGAGACCGGCGCCTTGCGGCTCGAACGCCTCCGTGGCTTCGGCGCGCCGCTCGGCACGCTCGCGACCTGCGGCTGCGCCCGGATCGATCTGCCGGATGGCACGCGCGCGGTGCTGATCACCGGCACCGACGGGGGTGGACGTAGCTTCCCCCTGGCGGATCGCCTGAAGCGGCTCGTGGAGACGAGTGAGCATGCGCTGATCGCATTCACCCAGGACGGTCAGTTCGCCGGCATCAGTTCAGCCGGACGGCGCCTGTTTGGCATGCGCGACCTGAGCGAGCCGGATTTCGTCGGGATACGCAGGGCGGCGCTGGCCGATGGCATGGCCGAGGTGGCGTTCGGCACGGAGCGCGCAGCGCTCTACCGCATCGGCAGCGGCAACCAGGTCGGGCTGGTGGCCGTCCCGATGCCGGCCCCTGCCGAGGAGATCGAGGCGCCGGGCACGGCGCCAATACCTGAGCCAACCGCGGATGCCGCCCCGGCATCACCATCCCCCGTGGACGTTGCCGCTGGGCCCGCGGTCGTGACTTCGCCTCCTCTTCCGATGGATGCAATGACTGAACGCCAAACCGACGACGAATCCCCCGCGCTGTCGAACGAAGCGCCGGCCGAGTTCCTGCTGATCGACGATCCGGCCGAGGCCGACCTGTTCAAGGCGTCGGCGCCGCAAACGGAAGATCACGCGCATCCTGCCGATTCCGGCGCGGCCGACCCTTCAGTCGGCCGCCGCCATCCGCTCCGATTTTCCTGGCAGATGGATGCCGAGGGACGGTTCTCGATCGGCTCCGATGAATTCATCCGCCTGATCGGGCGGCACAGCGCCGCCAAGCTCGGCCGTCCCTGGCATGAGCTCACTGCATCGTTAGGCCTCGATCCCGAAGGGCGGGTCGGTGCCGCGATCGAAACGAAAGAGACCTGGAGCGGGATCGTCGTCAGCTGGCCCGCCGAGGGCGAGCGGCTTGCGGTCGAATTGTCGGGACTGCCTGTCCTGACGGACGAAAGAACCCATGCCGGCTATCGCGGCTTCGGCGTCTGTCGCGACCTCGACGCCCTGGACCGGCTGGCCGCACTGCGTCGCCCCGCATCGACCGATGCAGCCGCGACCGATGCTCCGGACGCCGACGAAACCGAACCTGCCCAATCCGACCATGTGCAGGCCGCAGATGTGCCGCCGCAGCAGGACAACGTCACTGCGTCATCGCGTGAGGCTTCCATTGCGCCGGACGTACACCACATCGACGGTATCGGGCTCGAAACGACCGGGAACGTGGTCCCGTTCCGCGCTCCGGGCGAGTCCAAGCATCCGGTGCTCACGCCGGTGGAGAACAGTGCGTTCCATGAACTCGCGCGTCAGCTGTCGGCCCGGCTCGAAGGCGAGATCCGCAACTCAGCCGCGGGCGTCGCGAGTGCGGCGCTCGAGCCGGGATCGCGCGTGAGCGATCCGTCGGTCCCGCCGCAGCAGCAGGCTCCGTCGGCGACGGAAACGGCGACCGATCATGGCGCGGAGCTGCAGACCGAATGGCTCAGCCCCGAGGAGCCGCCGGCCCAGGGCGACAGTCAGCGTGACCGCATCCTGCTCGACCTGCTGCCGACGGGCATGCTGATCTACCGGCTCGATCGGCTGCTCTATGGCAATCCGGCCTTCTTCAGGCAGATGGGCTACGCCGATCTTGCGGCTCTGGAGCAGGCAGGCGGGCTCGATGCGCTCTATGTCGAGCCGGGCGTGTCGTCCGCGTCGAACAAGTCGGAGGCCGGCACCCCCGTCACGATCTCGGCCGCCGACGGCTCCTCCAGCGAGGAGGTGAAGGCGGAAGCTCGCCTGTTCACGATCACCTGGGACGGCGATACTGCCCATGCCCTGATCTTCGCTCCGGCGCCCGGCACCGCAGCCGCGGTTCCGACGGCGGCCGACGCCGCACCGATGTCGGCGCCGGCCTCGGCTGCACCGGCCCCCCTGGTCGTGGCCCCGCCTCCGGCCGCCGGCCACGCCGAAGCCGAAGATCTTGCGGTGATCCTCGACGTCACAGCCGAGGGCATCCTGATGTTCGACGCCGGCGGCAACATCCACGCCTGCAACCGCAGCGCCGAGGCGCTGTTCGGCTACGATGGCGCGGCGCTGGTGCGCCGTAACCTGATTGAGCTGTTCGCGCCGGAAAGCGCCCGCCTCGTGCTCGATGACCTCGACAGCGTGCAGCAGGCCGGCGCGTCGAGCGGGCTCGATCAGGGCCGCGAGGTGCTCGGGAAGGTCGCTCAGGGCGGCGTCATTCCGTTGTCGATGGCAATTGGCCGGACCCGGCCCGGCGGTCCGAATTTCTTTGCCGTGTTCCGCGACCTGTCGCAACTCCATCGCGGCGACAGCGAATTGCTGCAGGCTCGTCGCGTGGCCGATCGGGCCGCCAACGCCAAGGCCGACATGCTGGCCCGGATCAGCCACGAGGCGCGCGCGCCGCTGAACGCGATCATCGGCTTTGCCGAGGTCATGATCGGCGAACGTTTCGGCACGATCGGCAACACGCGCTACGCCGAATACATGAAGGACATCCGCGCCTCGGGCGAGCGCGTCGTCTCCCTGATCGACGATCTCTTGGAGCTGTCGCGCATCGAGACCGGCAAGCTCGAGCTCACCTTCACCAGCCAGAACCTCAACGAGCTGGTGGAGAGCTGTGTCGCAGTGATGCAGCCGCAGGCCAACCGCGCCCGCATCATCATCCGCACCTCGCTGTCGCAACTGCTGCCGCCGGTCATCGCCGACACAAGGGCGCTGCGCCAGATCGCGATGAACCTGATCTCGGCCTCGATCTCGCTGGCAAATCCCGGCGGCCAGGTCATCGTCTCGACCGCGCTGACCGATTTCGGCGAGGTCGCGCTGCGCGTGCGCGACACCGGTCATGGCCTGAACGATCAGGAGGTGGCCGCCGCGCTCGAACCGTTCCGTGCGCCCTCGGCTTCCGAGCAAGGCCCCGATGGCGCCGGTCTCAGCCTGTCGCTCACCAAGGCGCTGGTCGAAGCCAACCGGGCGCAGTTTCATATCAAGGCGGCGCCGAAATCCGGCACGTTGATCGAGGTGGTGTTTCCCCGCGCCGTGGCGCGCAATCAGAGCACTGGTTGAGCCGATCCCGCCCGCCGCACGGCCAGTGACCGACGCTTGAGACCGAGCAGAAGCGGACCGAACACCAGGACGAAGCCGGCGAATGCGACGATCCAGGCCAACGCCGCGACGTGCAGCAGCACCTCGCCGTGCGCCGGCGCCACTGCGGCGCAGATCCGCGTCACCGCTGCGATGATGATCGCCAGATAGATCGCCTGGGTCGCGGGCGCGGCCGTCAGCGCCTGGCCGGTGTGGCCGAGCGTGGCCCGCGTCATCACGGAAAGCGTCGTGATGCCGGCGGCTCCGACCATCCAGGCATGCAGCCCGGCGCTGGGCAGAATCCATCCGAGGCTGGCGGCCGCCGTGAGCAGGAAGCCGAGCGGAACGAACATGTAACCGACATGCAGGATGACCAGCAGCCGTTCGCGCAAGGTGCGATCGCCGGCCCAGCGCGCGAGCCTCACCACATGCAACATGCCGGCCGCAGCCAGCGCGAGCGCGGTCGGCGCGCTCTCAGGAACCAGGATCCAGCCGAGCAGGCTCAGCGCGCTGAACAGCACGACCGCGATGTCGAAGCGGCCGAACGGCGCCGGCAGCCGGCCGGGATTGTGCTTGACCAGCCAGTTGCGCGTGAAGCTCGGCGTGATGCGGCCGCCGATCAGCGCGAGCAGCAGCACGATCACGGCAACGCCGACGCGGATCGCGTAATCGGCCGAGCCACGCAGATGGGCCTCGACGTGGAAGGCGATGTTGCCGGCGCACAGCACCGTGACGATCGCGACCACCGGCAGATTGCGCCAATTGCGCCCGGCGACGATCTCGCGCGCCGCGGCCAGGACGACGAGCACGAGGAAGCTCGCATCGATCAGCAGCGCGGCCCACCAGGGACCCAGCGCCGACACCGTGACGGCCAGTCGTCCGGCCGTCCATACGAGCACCAGGGTGAGCAGCGGCAGGCCCCGGATCGGCAGCCGTCCGGTCCAGTTCGGGATCGCCGTGAACAGGAAGCCGGTGACGATGGCCGGCAGGTAGCCGTAGAGCATCTCGTGCACGTGCCAGTCTCGGGGGACAAAGCCCGAGCTCAGCTTCAGCTCACCGTAAAAGGCCGGGAGCCAGATCAGGATCGCCAGCGCAGCCTGGAGCGCGCCGAGCAGGAAGAACGGCCTGAACCCGTTGGCGAGGACGGTCCAGCCCTGATAGTTGCGTGGAATGGCCATGTGCATGCTCGCTCGATGAAGGACGGGAACCGCACCGATCGCGGCGCTGTGCTTAACATGTAGTTGCGGGTCGCCCACCATGGCTTGCGCCAGCACAAACTTCCGACGGATCGCAAAAACGTGCTATTGAGCGCCGCAAAATTGAGCCGAATCCGGCCCCGGAGAACACCATGGCTTCCATCGACCGTTCGCTGGTCGCGCATCTGCCGCTGTTTGCAGGGCTGTCCGCTGAGGATCTCACGGACGTGCTGCGGGAAGCCCGCTCCCTTCGCGTGCCCCGCAACGGCGCGGTGTTCGAGCAGGGCGCCGATGCGACCTCGTTCTTCCTGCTGCTCCACGGTCATGTCCGCGCCAGCAAGACGACACCGACCGGCGACCAGATCGTGGTGCGCTATGTCGTGCCAGGGGACACGTTCGGCGTCGCCCCCGCCATCGGACTCCAACATTATCCGGCGACAGCGACCGCCGTCGATGACAGCATCGTGCTGGCCTGGCCGTCCGCCTCATGGCCGCGGCTGGTCGCGAAGTTCCCATCGCTGGCGGCGAACACGCTGCAGACGGTCGGCCAGCGGCTGCAGGAAACCCACGCGCGCGTGATCGAAATGTCGACGCAGCAGGTGGAGCAGCGCATCGCGCATGCGCTGCTTCGGCTCGCCAACCAGGCCGGCCGCAAGCTCGATCATGGCGTGCAGATCGATTTCCCGATCAGCCGGCAGGACATTGCGCAGATGACCGGGACGACGCTGCACACGGTGAGCCGCATCCTCTCCGGCTGGGAGCAGCTCGGCCTGGTCGAAAGCGGCCGTCAGAAGATCGTCCTGCGCGAGCCGCACAAGATCGTGCTGCTGGCGCAGCAGGGCGCCGGCGACGCGGCCGCATCCCGCACCTGATCACGTGCAGGCACACAGGGCCGCGAGGAACGCGTCGCGATCGACGCCATGCTCGTGGCAGGCATCCGCGACGTTGTGAAAACAGGCGATCGGGCAACCGACGCAACGCATCTGGAAAGCAAGAAAGACGCCGATCGTCTCCGGCCTTCGCCGCATGACATCGTCGACCAGTTCATCGAAGGAGATTGGCATGCGCGCCTCCATTCCAGCGCGAACGGTAGCGGGCATGCCCTTTGCGGTCTTTGTCGCGGCACAAGCACCGCGGCACCTCGACAGTCAGACCGCCCGGCTGTGCAGCTGCTTCGACGCGTCGAGATGCGCATCGAACGCCGCAGCGACGCTGCGCACCAGGAACCGGGAATGCTCGGTCACCGCGAGCGCACCGCCGTTGAGCTCGACCACACCGTCGGAGATCAGCGATTGCAGCCGCGGCGCCGATCTCAGCATGTCGTCGGTGTCCGTGCCATGGCGAGTGCAGATGACGTCGAGATCCACGCCGTAGTCGCACATGATGCGCTCGATGATGTCCGCCCGCAGGCGGTCGTCATCGGTCAGTCCATAGCCTTTAACGGTCGCGAGGCTGCCGGACGCGATCTTCTGCTCATAGGCCCGGACCTGCGGCGCGTTCTGGACATAGCCCTGCGGCAGCTGTCCGATCGCCGAGGCGCCGAAGCCGAGCAGCAGATCATTGGCATCGGTCGTGTAGCCCTGGAAATTACGATGCAGCCGGCCTTCGCGGAACGCGATGGTCATCGGGTCCGTGGGCAAGGCGAAATGATCGAGCCCGATCTGGACGTAGCCTGCGTCCTTCAGCGCGTCAGCAATCGCGCAGGACTGATCGTAGCGTTCCAGACTGTCCGGCAACGCCGAGTCCTGAATCTTGCGCTGGTGCGTCTTGAACGATGGCACATGAGCGTAGCCGAACACGGAGAGCCGGTCGGGGCGCAGGTCGATGGCGCGCCGGACGGTGTCGAGACACGACTCGACGTTCTGATGCGGCAGTCCGTAGATCAGGTCGAAGTTGATGCCGGCAACGCCGGCCTGACGCAACCCGTTCGTGGCCGCCGCAGTCTGCTCGAAGCTCTGCACCCGGTTGATCGCCTGCTGCACCCGCGGATCGAAACTCTGCACGCCCAGACTGGCGCGATTGACCCCGCTCACCCCCAGCGCCGCGATCATCTCCGCCGTCAGCGTGCGCGGATCAATCTCGATGGCGATCTCCGCCGATGGCAACACGAAAAAGGAATGGCGCAGCGATCCGACGAGATCGACGAAGGACTCCGGCGCCATGATGGTCGGCGTGCCGCCGCCGAAATGGATGTGCCCGACCTGCAGCCGCCGGCCGATCTGGCGCGCCACCATGTCGACCTCGCAACGTAGTGCCGATTCGTAGACCGCAATCGGCTCGTCGCGTTTGGCGACCATGGTGTTGCAGCCGCAATACCAGCACATCGAGCGACAGAAGGGCACGTGCAGGTACAACGATGCCGTCGCGCTTGCTGGTATCGCGCGCAGCCATTCTGCGTAGGTGGACGGGCCGACCGCGGTGGAGAAATGAGGCGCCGTGGGATAGCTGGTGTAGCGCGGGAGGCGCTCCTGTCCGTAGCATGCTGCAAGATCTGGTCTCATGTCCTGCCTGTCACCTGAGCGTGTCGACCTGGGGTTCGGAGGTTCTTGACACAAGGCAAGAGGGACGACCTTGAGCTTTCTCAAGGCGCGGCCGGCAGATACCCTGTTGGAGCAGTAGAACGCCGGTGATCACCGCGGACTTTGCGCTTCCTCAAAGTGGCCGGCTCATTTCCCGTCATCATTGATTCATCGACGATTCGAGGAAACCGCAATGGAAGCTCTGCAACTGCTGATCCGTTCATTTGCTCTCCTCGCCGGCATCCGCGGCCATATCCCCCAGTCCGACGGCTTCGAATCGTTCCGCGACGAGTCGGGGCCCACAGGCCTGCTCGGCAACATCGCCATGTTCATGACCACGGTGTTCTGCATCGCCGCGGCAGTGGCCTTCATCGTGTTGCTGGCGGTGCGCTGGCTGAGCTGACGAGTTCGGGAGCCCATCGTCGATCGGTCCAGAGCTGTGCTCTGAAGCGCGCATCATAGCGCCCGCGATTCTCGTGCCGTATGGGCAAACGGACAGATCCCATCTTATCGCGTCGTCGCGCGGGACAGTCCGGCCCGCTTTGCTCCGCACCCTGTCCGGCCTCCCAAGAAACTGCGCGCCGATGCAACTCATTCGCGCGCTGCGCGGGCGCAGCCGCGCCAAATTCGCTCAAAATCCGCCGCCTGATTCCGCAATTGCGAAGTTGCTTGTTGCAGCACAAACAAGCCGAGTTCCAACGGGAGCATGGTGATTGCGGCACTACAACAGATCCAATGAAGGAGCGATCCATGTTGACCCGCCGCACCGCCATGTTCAGTGCAGCCATCGCCGCGATGATGCTTGCGGCTCCCGCGATGGCCGAGGACCTCAAGCTGCCGCGCCAGAAGGTCGATCTGGTGGCTCCGCCGTTCGTGCATGCGCACGAGCAGGCGACGAAGCAGGGGCCCAAGATCATGGAGTTCAAGCTCGTGGTCCAGGAAAAGAAGATGGTGATCGACGAGAAGGGCACCACCTTCCAGGCCATGACGTTCAACGGCTCGATGCCAGGCCCGCTGATGGTGGTCCATGAGGGCGACTATGTCGAGGTGACCCTGGTCAATCCCGCGACCAACAGCATGCCGCATAACATCGACTTCCACTCCGCGACCGGAGCGCTGGGCGGCGGCGCGCTGACCCTGGTCAATCCGGGCGAACAGGTCGTGCTACGCTGGAAGGCGACGCGGACCGGCGTGTTCGTCTATCACTGCGCCCCCGGCGGACCGATGATCCCCTGGCATGTCGTCTCCGGCATGAACGGCGCCGTGATGGTGCTGCCGCGCGACGGTCTCAATGACGGCCGCGGACACGCGCTGCGCTACGATCGCGTCTACTACATCGGCGAGCAGGACCTCTACGTCCCGCGCGACGAGAAGGGAAACTTCAAGTCCTACGACTCGCCCGGCGAAGCCTATAGCGACACCGAGGAGGTCATGCGCAAGCTCACGCCGACCCATGTGGTGTTCAACGGCAAGGCCGGCGCGCTCACCGGAAAGAATGCGCTCACGGCCAATGTCGGCGAGAACGTTCTGATCGTGCACTCGCAGGCGAACCGCGACAGTCGTCCGCATCTGATCGGCGGCCACGGCGACTATGTCTGGGAGACCGGCAAATTTTCCAACGCGCCGGAGACCGGGCTCGAGACCTGGTTCATCCGGGGCGGCTCGGCAGGCGCCGCGCTCTACAAATTCCTGCAGCCCGGCATCTACGCCTACGTCACCCACAACCTGATCGAGGCGGCCAATCTCGGCGCGACGGCCCATTTCAAGGTCGAAGGCAAGTGGAATGACGACCTGATGACGCAGGTCAAGGCCCCGGCGGACATTCCGACCGGCACGACGAACTGATCGGCCCTGGGGGCCGGCGTATCCGGCCCCCACTCTCCTGAGTGTGCTGCCATGCTGCTCGCTTTCAAGCTCAAGCTCACCATCGCCTGCGTCGTCGGATTGGCTGGCCCGACCGCAATGGCACCGATCCTTGCCGATCTGCCAAACCGCGTTGCGGACTTCGACGGCCCCGCCCTCACCGAGATCGCACCTGGTACGATCAGCTACCGCGACTCCGGTGACCATCTCCGCAGCGGGCGGCAGGCCGAAGCGCCCATCACGACGGTCCGCTTTGATCATCCGCTGACGATCATGACGAACCAGGTCAGTGCCGCGGACTACCACGCCTGCGTCGAAGCGCATGCGTGCCGCGCGCTCGATCGCAACGTTCCCATCGCCAGCGATCGCCCGGCCGTGCAGGTGAGTTGGCATGACGCGGTGGCCTACGCCGAATGGCTCTCACACCGGACCGGCCACAGCTATCGTCTGCCGACCGATACCGAGTGGGCCTATGCAGCGGGCAGCCGCTTCAAGGACGATGGCGTCTCGATCGACGACGCCGATCCCTCCCGACGCTGGATTGCCCGCTACGAGCGGGAAGCCGCGCTGCAAGAGGACTCCGAGACGCGCGGCTTCGGCAGCTTCGGCATCAACGAGCACGGCATTGCCGACCTCGCGGGTAATGTCTGGGAGTGGACCTCGACCTGCTTCACACGCAAGATGCAGGATAGTGCAGGTCGCGTCACCAAGACCGTCAGCAATTGCGGCGTGCGGCTGGCCGAAGGCGCGCATCGAGCCTACGTGACCGACTTCATCCGCGACGCGCGCGCCGGCGGCTGCGCCTCCGGCACGCCACCTGCCAATCTCGGCTTCCGGCTGGTCCGCGAACAGCCCTCATGGAGCCGCAGCATGACGCAGCGTCTCAGCCGGCTCCTCGGCGCCATTCGCGCCTGACGCGGCGTGCTCAGCGTTAAGCACGCTCGACAGCAACCCACGCCGGTGCCGGATCGGCGGTGCCCTGACACTGGCACAAATGACAGTCACGCAAAATCAACTTTCGATTGCGAGATGCAAGCTACAAACGTTAGACAATTTTCGTTGAGAGACGCGATAAGCGGACCAGGAGGCGAGTGTGAATTCTCGACATCCGCCGGTCTTCTTCACGTCCGACCTGCATGGTTACGGAATTGGCAACACCAGCTGGTTCGACGACGATTCGCCCCGCGCACTGGCTGGACGCTGCCTCATCGACGCGCTCGAATATCTGCGGACGTCGCCTAAATTCGCCGCCAGGGACTGGCACGTGGTGAATGCGGGCGCGGCGCGTCTCGTGCACCAATGTCTCACGGACGGCGCGCTGGCGCGCAAGGATATTCTCGATCGCGTGGCTCCCGCCATCGAACAGGCTTGCGCACGGATCGTCGCGAGCCGCCAATATCGCATTCCGTTCTATGGCGACGACTTCTGGGACTGGGCCAGTGTGGTCGACGGTTTGTGCGAGGTGCAGCAGGTTTCGGTGACCGCGGCCCAGGTCGCAAGACGCGAGCTCGACCAGTTTCGCAGGACCGTCCACATCCGCATGCCGAGCGGTCTCTCGGTCGGCGACCCCGAGCACGAATGGTTCGGACCGGCGATCGCAACACGCGCCTATCGTCTGCTGGATTCCCGCGCATCGGGAATAGATCCCGACCTGCGCAACGAGTTGCAGGCGCAATCGCTCGAACGCATCGAGCGCGGCAGGTATCGCGGACGGCAGGTGACGCCGTGGCAATTGAGCTGGCACTACGGTCAGGTCGTCGGCGAATTCCAGCGCGCCGCAAGCGAGCAGGCGGCCGAGCTGGCTGATTTTGCCTGGCTCGCCGTTCCGCTCGAACTTGGCAAGCGCGCCCAGGTTCTCGCGCGCATCCTGCAAGGAGCCTACGCCGTCAAGGACCGCAGAACCGTCCTGCAGGCATTGGAGGAGCTCTACCGTTGCGAGACACCCGGCCGCCCGCTCGGCCAGGGCGTGATCGGCGCCGGCATCGAGGCCTCTCTGGACGTGCTGGAAGCGCTGTGGCAGCAGCTCGATGGTCGGGAGAAGGCCAGCATCAACGCGATGCTCGACGCGCTGCGATTTCTCCATGCCAAAGCCAACACGATCGGTTTCCTGGTCGAAACGCCGGAGGATATCGAAGCCCTGGTCCAGGCCATGGGCCCGGGCACACTGATTGAACAGCGCAACGCGGCGCGCGCCATCATCAGGCATTCCTGCTTCCATGCGGTCGTGTGCCTCGGGCGATCGATGGCCGAGGTGGCGAGCGCGGCCGCAGTGGCGATCGAAGAGCATGGGGCGCAGTGGCTGATCATGCCGGGACGGGCCGAAGCACTGGGCCCGAATCTTCCGCACGCGGCCCGCGGCCCGCGATTCGTCGGCGCCGGCCCCGGTGATCTCGTCATCGCCACCTCGGTCGCGCCATTCCGGATTCAGATCAAGCTGCGCGACGCGCTCAGCATTGCCGAGCCGCCCTTGGTCGATGACAGCGGAATGATCATTCCGGCCGATCCCGAGCTTTGCCGCCTCGCGCACGAGGCCGCGGATGGCATGCTGGATGACATCGGCGTGTTCTTCGAAGGAATGACGGTGACGTGCGATGGCGACGGCACGAATGCCGAGATCTCGGCAGCGTTTCCAGGCGCGCTTGCGACGGATAACATGGCCTATGCGATGGGGCTGATCTGCCTCAGCCGCAGTGTGCCGTGTCTCATCATTCAGGGGCTGGCGGAGACCGCGCAGTCCACTGCTGCGAGCCCGCCGCGGCGAGCGGCATGCCGGCTCGCCGTCAAGGTCGCGGAGATGCTGTGCCGGCGCTGGTAGCCGCGCCCTCAGGCATTCTTCAGCGCGACCCGGAACTCGGCTTCGGTCTTGGCCTTGACCTCGTCGAGCGTCACGCCGTCGGCGAGCTCGATCAGGGCCATGCCGTCATTGCCGTGCTTGTCGATCGTGAACACCGCCAGATCGGTCACCACCATGTCCACCACGCGCTCGCCGGTCAGCGGCAAGGTGCACTGCTTGAGCAGCTTCGGGCCGTCCTTGGCGCTGTGCTCCATGACCACGACCACGCGCTTGACGCCGGCGACGAGATCCATCGCGCCGCCCATGCCCTTCACCATCTTGCCGGGGATCATCCAGTTGGCGAGATCGCCGTTCTGGGCGACCTGCATGGCGCCGAGGATCGACAGGTCGATGTGGCCGCCGCGGACCATGGCGAAGGATTCGGCTGACGAGAAATAGCTGGTGATCGGCAGCTCGGTAACGGTCTGCTTGCCGGCATTGATGAGGTCGGGATCCTCCTCGCCCTCATAGGGGAACGGACCCATGCCGAGCATGCCGTTCTCGCTCTGCAGCGCGACGTCGACGCCCGGCGGAATGAAGTTGGAGACCAGCGTCGGAATGCCGATGCCGAGATTGACGTAGTAGCCGTCCCGCAGCTCCTTGGCGGCGCGCGCCGCCATCTGCTCTCGCGTCCAGGCCATCAGACTTCCTCCCCGGCTGCGGCGGCGGCTTCACGTTTGCGCACGGTGCGCTGCTCGATGCGCTTGAGCGCAGTTCCGACCTGGATGATGCGCTTCACGAAGATGCCCGGCGTATGAATGTGGTCGGGATCGATCTGGCCGGCCGGCAGCAGATGCTCAACCTCCGCGACCGTCACCTTGGCCGCAGTGGCCATCATCGGATTGAAGTTGCGCGCGGTCTTGCGGTAGACGAGGTTGCCGGCGGTGTCGCCCTTCCAGGCGTGCACGATCGCCAGATCGGCAAACAGACCGCGCTCCATCAGATATTTCTCGCCGTCGAACTCCCGCACCTCCTTGCCCTCCGCGACCAGCGTGCCGACGCCGGTCTTGGTGAAGAAGGCCGGGATGCCGGCGCCGCCGGCGCGGATGCGCTCGGCCAGGGTGCCCTGCGGGCAGAATTCGAGCTCCAGCTCGCCGGCCAGATATTGCTGGGCAAACAGCTTGTTCTCGCCGACATAGGACGAGATCATCTTCTTGATCTGCCGCGTCTCCAGCAGCCGGCTCAGGCCGATGCCGTCCACCCCGGCATTGTTGGAGATGACGGTGAGGTCCTTCACCCCGGACTCGCGAATGGCGTCGGACAGGGTTTCTGCGATGCCACAAAGACCAAACCCACCCGACATGATGGTCATGCCGTCCTTGAGGAGGCCGGCAAGGGCGGATTTGGCGTCCGGATAGACCTTGTTCATACGGGAATGACCTGATGGAGAGCGGCGACCGCGCGGATATCGACCGGATTATTAGGCGAAATCTTCGCAATGCGTCAATGATGCCTTCCCAACGCGCACATCCTGCTTTAGCTGTCGCACCAGCCTGCGCCTCCGTGGCGATCCGGAGTCCGGAATATCAGGGCTCCGCCGCAATCCGGCCACACCGGCGGCGTGGCCTTGAAAGCGTCAAGAAAGCGCATCAAGTTGTTGATGTTGGCAGTGGTTTTCGGCGCACCCTGCCCATCCCGCGTAACCAGCGATCCGACGATCCCAGGACATGTCCGTGACCATGGCCCAAGGAATGAGGCGCCTCGGCACACCGATCGCGGTGCTGCTGGGCATCGCGTTCGTGGCCCTGCTGGCGAGCTCCTGGCTGGTCAATCGCGAGGCACTGCGGCAGGCGGTGGAGAGCCAGATCCGCGCCGTGACCGGGCTCGAGCTCGTCGTCAAGGGACATATCGACGTCTCCTTGTTTCCGGGCAGCTATGTCTCGTTCCACGATGTCGGCCTGAAGGGCAGCGGCACCGCGGATCCGGCCCTGCGCGTCGACGTGCTGACCGCCAATCTGCAGTTGTTGCCGCTGCTGCTGCAGCGGTTCGAAATCGCCGATGTCATGATGCTGCGGCCGCAGATCAACGTCACCCGCGAGGCCGACGGCAACAGCAACTGGACGCCCTTCATCGAGACCATCGCGCGCACGATGCGTCCGGGGCCCGACAGCCAGATGTCGTTCTCCGAGATCCGCATTCAGGACGGCATCCTGGTCTACGAGGACACCGACCACCACGCGTCCGAGCGGCTCGACGATATCGACCTGTCGCTCGCCTGGCCGTCGATCTCGCGCTCGTTCGCGGCGACCGGGCAGTTCGATTGGCGCGGCCAGCGCATCGAGGGCTCCATCAGCGTCAGCGACTTCCTGGCTGCGCTGTCGGGGGACCGGTCCGGCTTGAAGATGCGGCTCGCCAGCGCGCCGCTGAAGGTCGCCTTCGACGGCACGGTCGCGAACCGCACCAGCGCGCTGATGGAAGGCATGCTGACGGTGGATAGCCCGTCGCTCCGCGATGCGCTGCGCTGGACGGGGCAGACGCCGCTCGGCGGCGGCGGCTTCGGGCGCTTCGCCTTGCGTGCCCGCGCCAACGTGGTCGGCGCCTCGATCGCCCTCACCAATGTCAACGTCGAACTCGACGGCAATACCGCCGAAGGCGTGATGACCTACGCCAATAACGGCCGGCAGACGCTGCAGGCGACGCTGGCGGCCGACGCGCTCGACTTCACCCCCTACATCTCGACGGTCCGGCTGCTGGCCAATGGGGCCCGCGACTGGAATCGGCAACTCTTCGACCTCAAGGCCTTGTCCACCACTGACCTCGACATGCGGCTATCGGCCGCAAAGGTCACGGTCGGCTCCTCGAAAATCGGACGCACGGCCTTCGGCGCCAACCTGCGCAACGGCGTGCTCGCCCTCTCGGTCGGCGAGGCTCAGATGTATGGCGGCATCGTGCGCGGCTCGTTCGGAATCGCCCGTGCCGACACCGTGGCCGACGTGAAGGCTGAGCTGCAATTCAACGATGTCGATCTGCAGGCCTGCGCGAACGAGATGTTCGGCGTGTCGTCGCTGTCGGGACGCGGCAATCTCAACGTCTCGCTGACGGCTTCGGGCTCGAGCCCGTTCGGGCTCGCCCAGTCGCTCGACGGCAGCGCCAACCTGCAGGGCCGCGATGGCGCGATCTCCGGCTTCAACGTCGAGCAGCTCCTGAAGCGCCTCGAGCGCAGCCCGCTGTCGCGCGGCGGCAATTTCCGCTCCGGTTCGACGCCTTACGATTCGCTGACGATCGCGGTCAAGTTCTCCGAGGGTATCGCGACCGCAGAGGACATCCGCGTCGAGAGCCCGACCGCGCGCATCACGATGACCGGTACGGCCTCGGTGCCGACACGGGAATACGATTTCAAGGGCGTCGCGAGCCTGCTGTCGTCCGGCAACGGCAGCAACGGCTTCGAACTGCCTTTCGTTGTCCAGGGCCCCTGGGAAGATCCACTGATCTTTCCCGATCCGGAAAGCCTGATCCGCCGCGCTCCGGCCGCCGCCCCTCTGCTCGATGCGGTCAAGGACCGCAAGACGAGGGATGCGGTGCGCTCGGTGTTGGAACGATTCACCGGCGGCGGATTGCGCCCGGCGCAGCCAGACACTGCGCCGCAGGCTGACGCTCCGACGGGCGACCCTCCCACCAAGCAGAACTGACCGACGCGGCTTGCTTCGCGTGCCGATACGCGGCCGCCGTCACGACCTATGTCTGATATATTACTTCTGGATCACGTCGGGTCCCTGGGCTAGTGTCCGGCCGCAACCGATCAAGCAAGATCGGCGGATCAGGGAGAGACACGTGAAATCCAGGGGAATGGGTGCGCTTTCGATCGCAGTCGCAGCCGCCGGGCTTTTTTGCGCTGCAGCACCAGCCATCGCTCAGGACACCATCACGATCTGGTGGAGCAAGGGCTTCTACAAGTCCGAGGACGATGCGCTGCTCAACGTCGTCAAGAAGTTCGAGGCCAAGACCGGCATCAAGGTCGAGCTGTCGCAATACGCGATCCAGGACATGATTCCGAAGACGGTCGCCGCGCTCGATTCGGGCACCGTGCCCGACGTGGCCTATGCCGACACCTACGACGTTCAGGCCCAGGGCAAGTGGGCCTACGAAGGCAAGCTCGAGGATCTCACCGACATCCTGGAGCCGATGAAGTCGGCGTTCGCTCCGAACACGCTCGAGACCGCCTACCTCTACAACAACGTCACCAAGAAGAAGGCCTATTACGGCTTCCCGCTGAAGCAACAGAGCATGCACGTCCAGATCTGGGGCGACCTGCTGAGCAAGGCCGGCTTCAAGCAGAGCGACATCCCCACCAAGTGGGAAGACTACTGGACGTTCTGGTGCGACAAGGTGCAGCCGGCGGTCCGCAAGGCCACCGGCCAGCGCATGTATGGCGTCGGTCAGCCGATGGGCGTGGAATCCACCGACTCGTTCCAGTCGTTCTACACCTTTATGGACGCCTACAACGTCAAGCTGGTCGACGACGACGGCAAGCTGCTGGTCGACGACCCCAAGGTGCGCGACGGCCTCGTCAAGGCGATGAAGGATTATACCGACACCTACATCAAGGGCTGCACGCCGCCCTCGTCCACGACCTGGAAGGATCCGGACAACAACGTCGCGTTCCACAACAAGACGATCGTGATGACCCACAATTTCACGATCTCGATCGCGGCCAAGTGGTTCGAGGACTCCACCAACCCGGCGCTGACGCCCGAGCAGCGCGCGGCCGGCAAGAAGGCCTATGAGGAGGACATCATCACCGCGTCCTTCCCCAACAAGCCGGACGGCACGCCGATCAAGTACCGCTCCGACGTCAAGACCGGACTGATCTTCGCCAATGCTCCTCACAAGGCGCAGGCCAAGGAATTCATCAAGTTCCTGATGCAGGAGGAGAACCTCGGCCCCTACATCGAGGGCGCGCTGGGCCGCTGGTTCCCGGTGACGACCGCAGGCCAGAAGAGCCCGTTCTGGCAGGCCGACCGCCATCGCAAGGCCGTTTACACCCAGTTCACCGGCGGCACGACGCCGTTCGACTTCACCAAGAACTACAAGTTCACGATCCTCAACAATGAGAACGTCTGGGCCAAGGCGATGAACCGCGTGGTCAGCGAGAAGGTGCCGGTCGAGAAGGCCGTCGACGAGCTGATCGCGCGGCTGAAGGAGGTCGCCGGCTAGTCTCTCGCCTCGCGAGGCACTAGCTCGAGATCCTGACAACGACAACAAAACCCGGCCGCAGCGCATGCGGCCGGGATGGCTTATAGGCGGGAAGAGACGACCCGGGAAAAACGACCATGGCGATCACGCTCTCAGCTTCCGATTCCGCACTCGCGGAGGCGCCGCGCCCGGTGCTGCTCACACCGTCACAGGTGTGGGGCATCGTCATGCTTGCCCCCTATCTGCTCGTCTTCCTCGCCTTCGTCGTCTATCCCGTCGGCTACGGCCTGTGGCTCGCCCGGGAGCCGGCCAGCTACGTCGCGCTGTATAACGACCCCATCTTCGCGCGCGCCGCCGTCAACACGCTGATCTTCCTTGTGGTCGGCATCAATCTGAAGATGGTGATCGCACTGTTCCTGTCCGGCTTCTTCATTCAGCAGCGCGGCTGGATCAAATGGCTGTCGGTCATCTTCATCCTGCCCTGGGCGGTGCCTTCGATCCCGACCATCCTGTCGGTGCGCTTCATGCTCAATCCCGAATGGGGCGTGGTGAACCAGCTGATCTTCAAGTTCACCGGCGAAGATGGCCCCAACTGGCTGAACGACCCGACGGTCGCGCTGTCGATGGCGATCGGCATGCACATCTGGAAGTCGCTGCCGTTCTGGACCTTGATCCTGATGACCGGGCGGCTGGCGATTTCGCACGATTTGTTCGAGGCCGCCGAGGTCGACGGCGCCACCTGGTGGCAGAAGTTCCGCTACATCACCTGGCCGTCGATGCAGACGCTCTACGTCACCTGCACGCTGCTCTCGATGATCTGGACGCTCGGCGACTTCAACAGCGTGTATCTCCTGACCGGCGGCGGTCCGGCCGATCTCACCCACGTGTTGGCGACACTCGGCATCCGCTATCTCCGGCTCGATCAGCTCAGCCTCGCGATGGCCTCGATCGTCTGCGCGATGCCGCTGGTGCTCCCCCTAGTCTATTTCATGATGAAGCGGTTGTCGCGATGAAGCTCCCCACCCTGCGCGAAGTCGGCACCGAGGCCCGGCTGCTGCTGATCGGCATCCCCGTCTTCATCTGGACGATGATCCCGATCTACCACATGTTCCTGTTCGCGATCTCGCCGAAGGAGGACGCGTTCTCGGGCAAGCTGTGGCCGGACCATCCGACGCTGCACAATTTCTCGATCGTGTTCCATCAGCAGCATTACTTCCTGCGCGACTTCTGGATCCAGTTCGGCAACTCCGTCATCATTGCCGCCGCCGTCGGCGCGCTGACCCTGGTGATCGCGACTTGCGCGGCTTACGCCATCTCGCGCCTGCGCGTGCCCGGCAGCCGGGTGGTGATGAACCTCGCGCTGTTCACCTATTTCATCCCGGCGGCGTTCCTCGCGGTGCCGATGTATCGCACCATGGGCAAATACGGCCTGCTCAACAACGACTGGTCGCTGATCCTGGCGATGGTGACGATTGCCTCGCCCTACGCGATCTGGGTGCTGAAACAGGCCTCCGACAAGCTGCCGGTCGAGCTGGACGAGGCCGCCGTCATGGATGGCGCCAGCCCGCTGCAGATCTTCCGCCTCGTCTATGTGCCGCTGATGATGCCCTCGCTGGTCGCGATCGGAACCTATGCGGTGCTGCTGGCCTGGAACGAGTACCTCTACGCGTTCCTCCTGCTGTCGAACGACAAGGATATCACGCTGCCCGTGGCGCTCGGCAACTTCCTGGCCGCCGACGATTCGCCGTGGGAGCTCCTGATGACCACCGGCTTCATCTACGCGCTGCCGCCCGCGGCGGTCTATTATGCCTTCAAGCGCTACATGGTGGGCGGCCTGACCGCCGGCGCCGTGAAGTCGTGACGGAGCGATGAGGGTCGGATTTCGTCAGGGACGGTTCGCCGACGCTTCGCGGCCGAACTGGGACGACGACGGGCCGCGGCCCATCGACTGGTTCGCCTGGTATCCGGCCGCGGATAGCGCGATCGAAGCAGCGCTTCCGGTCGCCCCATGGCCGCAAGGATGGTTCGAGGCGGGACCTGCGGCGCTGGATGCGCCGCTCGGTCCCAACGGGACTTGCCCGCTCGTCGTGTATTCGCATGGCACCGGCTGCAACGGCCTGCAGTTCGAATGGCTGGCGCGCGAGCTGGCGTCCCGCGGCTTCGTCGCGGTCGCCGTCAATCATCATGGCAACAGCAACGCTGAGCCCTACCGGGCAGAGGGCTTCCTCTGCTCATGGGAACGCCCGCGCGACATGTCCTTGCTGATCGACCACATCGCCACTCATCCCAATTTCGAAGGCCGTATCAACCCCGACCGCATCTACGCCGTCGGCTATTCGCTCGGCGGCGTCACCGCCACCGCCTTGCTCGGCGCCATCATGCTCCGCTCGCCGTTCGAACCAGGCGCCAATCTGGGCCGCGGACCGCGCGAGTTTCCCGATCTCGTCGATCATCTGCCGCGGCTGATGGAGAAGAGCCAGATCTTCCGCGACTCCTGGGGGCGGATGTCGGCCTCCTATCGCGATCCCCGCATCAAGGCTGCGCTGCTGCTGGCGCCGGGCCGATCGGTGCAGGGCTTCTCCGACGAGAGCGTCGCCGCGATCAGCGTACCCGCACGCATCATGGTCGGCGGTGGGGACGCCCTGCTGCCATCCGCGCGCTGGCTGCATGAGCGGCTCAGCGGCAGCACCTTTGATGTCGTTGCCGACGAGGCCGGCCACTATGTGTTCCTGCCGAAGAGCACCGCGCTCGGACGCAGCGCCGACCCGGCGTGCTGCGTCGATCCGCCGTCGGTCGACCGCGGCGCGATCCACCGCACGGTTGTGGCCGCCGCGTTGCATCTGTTCGAGGCCTGAGCGACGCTGCCGCAGCATTCTCCGTCATTTTGAGCGTAGCAAAGCAATCCAGAGTCCTGGCGCGGCCCTGGATTGCTTCGCTACGCTCGCAATGACGACTTCTATAGTGGCGCAGCGCTCTCGCCGCGATCACTCGACAGCTTTGAAGCTAACGACGCCACGACGATCACCACGGCAATCAGCCCGATCACCAGCGTGCAGATCGCGTTGATCTCCGGCTTCACCCCGAGCCGTACTTCCGAATAGATCCGGATCGGCAGCGTCGCCGAGCCCGGGCCGGTGGTAAAGCTCGCGATCACGAGATCGTCGAGCGACAGCGTGAAGGCGAGCATCCAGCCGGCGACCACCGCCGGGGCGATCAGTGGCAAGGTGACCATCACGAACGCGCGCAAGGGATCGCAGCCGAGGTCCATCGCGGCTTCCTCCAGGCTGCGGTCGAGCGAGACCAGCCGCGACTGTACGATCACCGCAACGAAGCACATCGTGAGGGTCGTGTGGGCGAGCGTCACCGTCCAGAAGCCGCGCTCGGCCTCCAGCGCCACGAACAGCAGCAGCAGCGACAGGCCGGTGATCACCTCGGGCATCACCAGCGGCGCATACAGCATGCCGGAGAACAGCATGCGGCCGCGAAATCCCTGGCCGCGCGACAGCGCCACCGCGGCAAGGGTGCCGAGCAAGGTCGCCACCGTCGCCGAGGTGGCGCCGACCTGCAGGCTCATCCAGGCTGCATCGATCATCGCGCGGTCGTTGAAGAACTCGTGGTACCAGCGCAGCGACCAGCCGCCCCAGACCGTGACCAGCCGCGAGGCGTTGAACGAATAGATCACCAGGATCAGGATCGGGAGGTAAAGAAAGGCGAGCCCAAGCGTCAGCGAGGCGACGTTGAAGCGCGACAGGCGGGAGGGATTAGGCACGATCTCCTCCTCCCTCAATCCCAGTGAAACCCTCTCCGTTCCCTCCCCCCTTGTGGGGGAGGGTCAGGGAGGGGGGCACCCAGCAAAGACCGCCGATGCGGACCCCCACCCCCAACCCCTCTCCGCAAGGGGGAGGGGAGCGAGAGAACGTGCCTTGCTGTACGCCATCCATCACCTGCTCTCCTCCAACTGCCGGCGCTGCAGCCGGTCGTAGAGCAGAAGCGGAAGCAACAGCACGACCAAGAGGACCACGGCGATGCTGGAGGCCACCGGCCAGTCCTTGTTGGTGAAGAATTCAAGCCACAGCGTCTGGCCGATCATCAGCGATTTCGAGCCGGCGAGCAGATCGGGAATGACGAACTCGCCGACGATCGGAATGAAGCACAGCAGCGCGCCGGCGCCGACACCCGGCAGCGACAGCGGAAACGTCACCAGCCAGAAGGTCTGGCGCGGCGAGGCGCCGAGATCGGCGGCGGCCTCTTCCAGGGCCGGCTCCAGCTTCGTCAGCGTCGCAAACAGCGGCAGGATCATGAAGGGCAGATAGGAATAGACGATCCCGACATACATCGCGCTGTCCGTCGACAGCCACACCACCGGCGCGGACACCAGATGCAGCGCGAGCAGGATCTGGTTCAACAGGCCGTCATGCTGCAGGATGTTGACCCAGGCATAGATGCGAATCAGGAACGAGGTCCAGAACGGGACGATGACCAGCATCATCGCGATGCCCTGCCAACGCCTGGGCAGCCGCGCCATGCCATAGGCGATCGGGTAGCCGATCAGGAGCAGGATCGCGGTCGACGTCGCCGCGACGACGACGCTGCGCAGATAGGACGCGAGATACAGATCGTCCGACAGCAGCAGACGGAAATTGTCGAGCGACAGCGCCGCAAATGCATCCCGAAGCGACGACAAACCATCAGCCAGCGAGAACACCGGCGTATAGGGGGGCTGCGCGATCGCAGTCTGCGACAGGCTGATCTTGGCGACGAAGGCGAACGGCACCAGGAAGAACAGCACCATCCAGACGTAAGGCGCGATCGCCGCAAATCGCGCCGGACGCGAGAAGATGCGGCGCGCGCTCATCGCTCCAGCACCACGCAATCATCGGGCGTGAACCAGGCCACGACGCGCTGGTTCAGCCCATAGCCGTCGGCGTCGAGCCGGGCCGTGTTGGCTTGCGACGCGTGCAGGACAGCGCCGCCGTCGAGCTTGATCTTGTACACGGTCTTGCCGCCGAGATAGCTCGCATCGGAAATGGCGCCCTCGACACAGTTGATCGCTGCGGCATCAGCCGCCGGCCGGCGAAGCGCGAGGCGGATCTTCTCGGGACGGATCGCGACTGCGACCTTGCTCTCGCTGATCGGAGTGACGGGTTGCGCCGCGGCGAGCTCGCCGGCAGCGGCGGTCGTGATCCGGAGCCGGTGCGACTCACGCGCGGTCACCTCGCCCTCGAACAGGTTGATGTCGCCGACGAACTCCGCGACCCACCGCGACACGGGCTCTTCATACAGGCGGCGCGGTGCAGCGACCTGCTCGAGCCTTCCCGCGTTCATTACCCCGATCCGGCTCGCCACCGTCATCGCCTCCTCCTGGTCGTGGGTGACGATGATGAAGGTCATGCCGAGCTTGCGCTGCAGCTCCATCAGCTCGAACTGCGTGCTCTCGCGCAGCTTCTTGTCGAGCGCCGCCATCGGCTCATCGAGCAGCAGCACCTTCGGCCGGCGCGCCAGCGAGCGTGCCAGCGCGACGCGCTGCTTCTGTCCCCCGGACAGTTGATCGGGCTTGCGCTTCTCCAGGCCTTCGAGCCGGACCAGCGCCACCATCTCCGCGACGCGGGTGGCGATCTCGGCGCGCGGCATGCCGGCGCGCTTCAGGCCGAAGGCGATGTTGTCGCGCACGTTCAGATGCGGGAACAGCGCGTAGTTCTGGAACATCATGTTGACGGGCCGCTGATGCGGCAGCACCTGCGCGATCTCCTCGCCCGATAGCAGGATGCGCCCTTCATCCGGCGTCTCGAAGCCGGCCAGCATGCGCAGCAAGGTCGTCTTGCCGCAGCCGCTGGGGCCGAGCAGCGCGAAGAACTCGCCGGCTCGGATGTCGAGCGAGACGCCGTCGACGGCGCGGAAGCTGCCGAAGGTCTTGACGACGTTCTCGATCCGCAGGATCGGCGGCTGAGGATCGGGGCGCGGTTCCGGCAGTGGTGATGCCGCCGGCTCCTCGGCGGGCGCTGGATTTGCGATGTCGTCAGCCATGTCCTGATCAAATCACCCTGCCCGGACACAACGCCCGGCCGGTCGGCAAGCTAGCCGCCCATGGATTGCAGCTCAACCGCACGGGCCGGACTATCCCCGCTCGCGTCAGCGGCCTGCGGCGAGCCCCGGCCACAGGCGACCGTCGCCATGAACGCGGCGAGCGCATCGCGTTCGGCAGCGGGAAGCGTCAGGCCCAGCTTGGTCCGCCGCCATAGAACGTCGTCGGGAAACCGCGCCCATTCGCGCGTCATGAGGTAGCGGACCTCCGCCTCCGTCAGCTTCGGCCCGAACGCCTGTCCGAGATCGGCCCGGTATCTCGCCCCGCCGAGGATCTCCGCCAGCCGGGTGCCATAGGCGCCGACCAGCCGCCGGGCCTCGGCTTCGCCGAGAAAGCGCCAGCGCTCCCGTGCGTCGTCGACGAGATCCTCGAACCGATCCCAGGCGAAATCGCCACCCGGAAGCGGCGCGCTCGCAGTCCAGCGCGGCGACATCGGGTAGAAGCGCGCAAGCCGCGAGACCGCCCGCTCGGCCCGGTACCGGGCTGTCGTGACATCGCCGCCGCACATGGTCAGGAGCGGCGCCTTGGCGGGCTCCTTGGCGCGGCCGGCATCAAGGCTCACGATCGTTTCCAATTCCCCGCTGTCGGCAGCACGCAGCACCATCATGTTGGCGCCGGACACGCTCCGGACCACATCCGCGGGCTGGACGTCCGAGCGGAAATAGCGGTTCGCCGCCTTGCAGAGATAGGCCACGTCCGCCGCCGGCACCGCCACCACGGCTGGGTCGCCCTTGAAGCCGTGGGCCACCGTGCCGATCAGGGTGAAATCTTGCTCGTAGGGCTGGGCAAAGATCAGCCTTCCATCCGAATTCTGAAACACGTAGACCGCTTCGACATCGAACAGCCGCGGCACGATGATCTGGCTGACCTGCCGCGCGGTGACCCGCGGCGGCGGCTGACGCAGCACGGTTTCCGCCGTCGAGACGCTCCACGCGCCGGTGGCGTTGGCGAGCGCGCGCGAAGTGACGATGCGGCGATGGCCGCGGTCGATGATGGCGAGCCGCCATAGATGGTCACGGTCGGCTCGCACGCAGCGGGCGCCGGTGCGGATCTCTGCGCCGCGCTCGGCGGCATCCATCGCGGTCAGAACCACCAGGCGGGAATCGTCGACCACGCAGTCGGAATAGTCGAACGCCGTCCCGATCGGACGCTTCAGGGCATCGCCGATCGGATGATGCGTGACGTCGAGCACCGACGCGGCCGGCAGCCGGTTGCGCGTAGCGAGGCGATCGTAGAGCCAGAGCCCTGCGCGCAGCTGCCATGGCGGCCGCTCATTGGCGTGAGCCGGAATCGCAAAGCGGATCGGCCGCACCAGATGCGGCGCGACCGTGAGCCAGACGTCGCGCTCGGCGAGCGCGCGGCGCACGCGCAGAAAGCCGCGGCGCTCCAGCGCCGCGAGGTCCCCGTGCACCAGCCGCGACGTGGCCGACGAGGCGGCGCCGCCAAGATCGCCCTGCTCGACCAGGATCACGCGCAAGCCGCGGCCGGCCGCATCGCGTGCCAGGCTGACGCCGTTCAGACCGCCGCCGATGATCGCAAGATCGTAGTCCGCCATACGCAAGGTCTTCGAGCGTGCCAGGGCGAATGATCGTAGACCGGCGGAAATGATTCTCGTAGCGGCCGAGCTGTCGTGCGCGCGGATAAATTCGCGCTGTTGCGCAACAGCCTCTGACCGGCGTGCCTGGTCAGCCCGTCTTGCGAACGGACGCGACGTCGTCGTCGTGAGCGCGACCGACAATGCCGTCGTATTTGTTGATCGGCAGGGGCTTGCCGAGCAGATAGCCCTGAACCGAGTCGCAGCCCTGCTCGGCGAGGAAGCCAAGCTGCTCGGGCGTCTCGACGCCTTCCGCCACGATCGACATGTTCATGCCGTGACCCAGACCGATGACCGCACGAATGATCGCCGCCGATTGCGGATTGCGGCCGATGTTCATGACGAAGGCGCGGTCGATCTTGATCTTGTCGAACGGGAATGCCTGCAGGTAGCTCAGCGACGAGTAGCCGCTGCCGAAATCGTCCATCGAGACGCGAACGCCGAGTGCCTTCAGCCGGCGCAGCAGCGCGACACCGCGATCGAAATCCTCGATCAGCACACCCTCGGTGATCTCGAGCTCGAGCCTGCCGGGCGCGAGCCCCGTCTCGATCAGGATCGAGTGGACCAGCGCAACGAGGTCGCCATGGACGAACTGGGCCGGGGACAGGTTGACCGCGACCTGCAGCGGCTTCGGCCACGACGCCGCCTCGCGGCAGGCCTCGCGCAGGATCCACTCGCCCATCTCGACGATGAGGCCGCTCTCTTCCGCGAGCGGAATGAAGTCGCTCGGCGGCACGAAACCCCGGACCGGGTGCTGCCAGCGCGCCAGCGCCTCGAAGCCGATGATCTCGCTGGCGTCGACCGTGCGGCCCGAGACGGCCTGCGGCTGGAAGTACAGCGACAGTTCGCCATGCTTGATCGCGACAGACAGCTCCTGATGCAAAACGCGGCGGTCGCGAATTTGCTGATCCATTTCAGGCTCGTAGAAGGTGATACTGCCGCGCGATTTGGCCTTGGCGCGGAACAGAGCGGCACCCGCATTGGCGAGCAGCGACGCCGGATCCGAACCATTGTGCGGGAACACCGAGATGCCCGTCGTCAGCGCGGTGCGGATCGACTTGCCCTCGATCTGGAAGTCCACCGCGATCGCCGCCGCCAATTGCTCGGCCAGCGCCCTGCCCGTTTCCGGTTGCTTGCCGTCGATGATCAGCCCGAACTCATCGCCGGAGAGCCGCGCGACCACCCCGCCCCGGGCAACGGCATGGACGCGACGGGCGACCTCGATCAACAGCTTGTCGCCGATGGCGTGGCCGAAGACGTCGTTGACGTCCTTCAGGCCCTTGAGATCGACGTTCAGGACCGCGAACTCCTCGTCCGTATCCGCGCAGGCCTCGATCATCTGGCTCAGGGCCTGCAGGAACGCGGCGCGGTTCGGCAGATCGGTCAGGCCGTCGTGATAGGCCATGTGCGCCATCCGCGATTCGGTCTGGCGCCGGTCGGTGACGTCCTCATAGGTCTTGATCAGATATTGCGGCTCGCCGGTCTCGCCCAGCACGGTTGCCCGCCGGGTCAGGAACAGCCGCAGGCCGTCCTTGGTCGAGATCGGATGTTCCTCGGTCAGAAGGCCCCGCTTCTTGATGGCGGCTTCGTCGCGCGCCGTGATCAGTCTGGCCTCGCGCGGATTGAAGATGTCGGCGGTGGTCAGGCCCGTGGCGTCCTCGCGCTTGCGGTTGAGGATGATCTCGGCGCTGCGGTTGGCGAGCAGATAACGGCCGTCGCTGACGCTCTCGACGATGAGCGAAACCGGAATGTTGTCGACAACCAGTTCCAGGAACTTCTTGCTGTTCTCCAGCTCGCGGCTCAGCGATCGCCGCTCCGTGGCATCGTCGAACAGCGCGATGAGGAATTGCGGTTCGTTCTTGTCGTTGCGTGCAACGACCCGGTGGGCGTCCAGGATGCGCTTCTCGTCACCGCGTTGAACCACGAGTTCGCTGCAATAGGTGGTGCCAGGTGCCAGCATCGCTTCGCGATCGGCCGCCGCGATGTCGGCCGCGGTCTCCTCGCCGAACAGGTCGCTCGGGCGCCGTCCGATGATCTGATCCCGCGGCACCTGCGCGAACTGCTCGAACGCCCGGTTGGCGAAGATGTAGCGGCCGTCCTCGATGTTCTTGGCGGCGACGCAGACGGGAACCTGATCGACCACCGATTCCAGGAACTGCTTGGTCGAGGCGAGCTCGCGCTCCAGCCGGTGCTGCACCGTACAGTCTTCATGGATGCCGATCGATCCTCCGGTGGGAAGGCGGAAAATCTGGGCACGCACCACACGCCCGTCGGGCAGTTCGGTCAGGCACCCGTCCGGTGCCCGCGCCTGGCGAGCATAGTCCTCGACCGTCAGATTGAGCAGGCCACGCTGCCGCCGCAACTCGACCAGATCCCGGCCGGTGCAACCGGGCGGAATGTCGGCCCGGCTCATGCCGTAGATCTCGAGAAAGCGATGATTGTAGAAGACGACGCGGTTGGCGGCGTCCGTCAGCATCAGCCCCTGGCTCAGATTGTTGAGCGCGGAGCTGATGAAAACATTACGCCGCAGTTGTGCCCGCTTGGCGCGCCGCAAGGCCGAATGGATCCAGATCACGACCGACGCGAGGAAGGCGCAGACGACAACGCCGGCGATCAACACCTTCCAGAGCACGTCCGGCTCGATGGTGGCCAGGTAACCGGAGGGCGAGAAATCGGCGGAAGCGGCCCAGGCTCGGGTCGGCGCAGCCGCCCACGCTGCCATGGCGGCCACCGAGGCCGCAACGACACGCGCAGAAAACGCGTTTCGGTCGCTCGCCTGCCAATTCTTGCCAGCCATCAATCACCCGCGGTATTCGGCGACAGTATCTGGCTTCACCTATTGGGATCGGGTAAACGGGTTCTGCAAACTTCGAAAAAGACGAAGCAAATTTGGTCAATGGCGCCTTATGATGAATGGTTTGCTAAGGGCCCTCGCACTCCGGACCGGGGTTCCACCCACCAGGGATTGCAGCGAGACATGACTTCTCCCAATCGTCTCAGGACTATGCATGGATAGAGTGGATTGCGTCGTCGTTGGCGCCGGCGTCGTCGGACTTGCCGTCGCACGTCAATTGGCGCGGGCCGGACGCGAGGTCATCGTTCTCGAGGCGGCCGAGGGTATCGGAACCGTCACTTCGTCTCGCAACAGCGAAGTGATCCACGCCGGCATCTACTACAAGGCCGGGAGCCTGATGGCCCGCTTCTGTGTGGCCGGCAAGCGCATGCTTTACCGCTATTGCGACGACCATGGCGTGCCCTACCGCAATTGCGGGAAGCTGATCGTTGCGACCAATCCGGCCGAGACCGAGAAGCTGCAGGGCATCCGCGCGCACGCCGAAGCCAATGGTGTCGAAGGTATGCGGCTGCTATCCGGAACCGAAGCGCTGGCGCTGGAGCCGGCCCTGGCCTGCCAGGCTGCGCTGCTGTCGCCGTCCACCGGCATCCTCGACAGCCATGCCTTCATGCTTTCGCTGCGCGGCGAGATCGAGGACGCCGGCGGTGCCTTCGCCTTCCACACGCCGTTGCTGCGGGCCAAGGCGACCGGGGGATCGATCGAGGTCGATGCGGGCGGCGCGCAACCGATGACGCTGAGCTGCCGGCTGCTGGTGAACGCCGCCGGCCTCGACGCGCCCGAGCTGGCGCGGCTGATCGACGGCATGCCGTCGTCGCTGGTGCCGACGGCCTATCTCGCCAAGGGCAACTATTTCAGCTGCAGCGCCCGGGCACCGTTCAGCCGGCTCATCTACCCGGTGCCGGAACCAGGCGGCCTCGGCGTGCACCTCACGCTCGACATGGCAGGCCAGGCCAGATTCGGCCCCGACGTCGAGTGGATCGACCGGATCGACTATACGGTCGATCCGGCGCGCGCCGAGCGCTTCTACCCGGCGATCCGCAAGTACTGGCCGTCGCTGCCGGATGGGGCGCTGATGCCGAGCTATTCCGGTATCAGGCCGAAGATCGTACCGCCGGCCGTGGCGTCGCAGGATTTCGTCATTCAGGGCCCGCGCGATCACGGGGTGCCCGGACTCATCAATCTGTTCGGAATTGAATCGCCTGGATTGACGTCATCGCTCGCGATTGCGGCTCACGTCTGCGATCTCGCCTCGAGCTGAAGACCCCAGATATCGCGATGAACGGCGTGTCGCGATAGATGCGCCGGCAGACAACGCAGGCAGATGCGTCCGCGTCATCGTATATCGCAACTAATTTGATTGGAGTTGCGTCTGGGATGGACTCGTCACCATCCCAGGCGCACGGTCTTACGATCAGATGGTACGGCGGATGATGGTCACATGTCAGTGAAGTGTTTCGCTGGTTACCTGTCTCAAGCGCTCGATCTCATCCTTCACCATCAGTTTGCGTCGCTTCAGTTCGACAATTCGCAGGTCGTCCGTCGATGGATGCAGGAGAGCTTGATGCAATTCGTTTTCAAGAACTTTATGCTTACGCTCCAGTTCAACGAGATGCGCCTGAATGGCCATTCGAAACCTCCTCGGTAGGTGAACCTGAGATTCGACCAGGGCTAATGAGTGTACACAAGTCGCTTGACCTGTCGATGGGGCCAAAAGACCGCACATGCAAATTTGAGCGCCGTGTGTAACGAAGCGTGAGCAGATCCGGACGAATCTAAAGCCGGCGCCAACCCGAAATTCACGGGACAGCTGCACCGATCTCGAGGAGTGCGACTTGCTTATCAGCTTCGCAGGCGCAATATTTGCGCCCGCCTTCGCAAGGCTTTCCACTTCCTTCCGCTTTTTTGCTATCATAGATCATGGCTGACCAAGACGAGCGCGAACTGCAGGCCGAACTCGCGCGCCTGCAGCAGGAGCACCGCGATCTCGACGCGGCGATCGACGCTTTGCATCAATCGCCCGCCCCCGATTTGTTGCGGCTGCAACGACTGAAGAAGCGGAAGCTTCTGCTACGCGATCGGATCGCCTTCATCGAAGACCAGATCACGCCCGACATCATCGCCTGAGGCGAAGCGTCAGCACGGCTGACCGTATGCACACAAGCAATACGCAACAGCGGTGCAGGATTTGCCGAAGCGCCTTGACAACAAGAACAAAAAGAGAACAATCGGACCAGTCCCTCGTAACTCCTGACGACAACAAGGATGGTTGTGATGCCCGCCTCCTTCTCCCCACAGGATCGCCTCTATGAACAGGCCTGTGACCAAGCCATCGCGATGTGCGACGGCAATCTGCGCTCCACGATCAAGGCGCTGATCATGGCGAACGAGTATCTCGAGCTGGAGCTGCAGGAGCTGCGGGCGGCAATCTCCTGCGGCTGCATGCCCAACACCATTTCGGACGATGCGCAGAACAATGCGGCCTGAGCCCTAGGCCGTCGAGGCTCTCCGGACGATTGCCACCGCGCTCGCTCGCAGCTTCGACGAAGGCCGGGAGGTGCGTGCAATGCCTGACATCACCTATTACGTCGCCATGCCGTTCAGACGGGACGAGACTGGGATGCTGGTCGCAGGCGCGGCCGAGGAATGCCAGAGCTCGTCCGCAGCGCTGCGTCGTGCCGAAGCGATGTCGCGCTTGCCGGACAACATCGGCGCCATTGCCTTCAGCCGCAGCGGGGATCCCTTGCTGGGGGAATTCTGCGACGCCCGGCTGCTGCACAAGTTCGGCGAGTTGCCCGACGATCTCGGCGAGTTGTGAGCGCCGTGCACAGCTCTGTCATCGGAGCGGACGGCCCACGAGCGTCACCGCTGGTCGCCCGACAGGGCCGTGCCGTGCGCGGGGCTCTCGTACCTCCGCTGGGCCTTGCGCATATACATCGCACGGTCGGCTTCCTCCAACGCACGTACTGGGTTGACGCGCTTGTCGAGAAGGGCAATCCCGGCCGACGCGCCGGCACGCACGGTCTGATCGCCGAAGGTGAAGGTCAGGCTGTCGATGGCCTGTTCCAGCTCCGTCGCCTTGGCATGTGCGTCCGCCGCGCTGAGGTGCCAGAGCAGCACGCCGAACTCGTCGCCGCCGAGCCGACCGATCACGTCGGAGGATCGGACATGCTCGCCGAGGACACGCGCAACCGCCTTCAGGACCTCATCACCGGCGGCATGGCCGAACGTATCATTGATCGGTTTCAGCCGATCGACGTCGAGCACGATGAGAGCACCGGTCGCGTCGTAGCGCTTGATGAAGGCGATGGAACGATGGAGTTCGCGGGCGAAGCCGCGACGATTAAAGATGTCGAGCAGGAAATCGCGCTCAGCGGAGGCCGTCAGCTCGGCGATCCGGGCCTGTGCTGTCGCCAACTCGGCCTTGAGGCGTCGGATCGTGTGCCGCGCGCCTGCCGGTACGGAACCGGGTTCAGGAGCCCGCGCGCGCCGCGAAGGCCGATGACGGTACCGGGTTCTTCGCTTCCCGGCTCGCCACGCGGCCGCCATGCGCTTCTTTTTCATCGGACACCTGCCGCGCCATCGTTTGGGCTTGCCGGGCTTGACCAAGACAGGATAGTCCATTCGGACCTCCATGCCATGGCTTGCCGCTGTCAGGACCGATCCTATACTCCGGCCCATGCTGATGGATTCCCGAGAAGAATTGAGGTCATGACCGCCCCGATCGCCATCATCATGGGAAGCCAGTCGGACTGGGATACCATGCGCCATACCGCCGAGACGCTTGACGCCCTGGGCGTGAGCTACGACGCCCGGATCGTCTCGGCGCACCGCACCCCGGACCGGCTGTATGCTTTCGCCAAGGGTGCCAAGGCGGCGGGCTACAAGGTCGTGATCGCCGGTGCCGGCGGCGCCGCCCATCTGCCGGGCATGACGGCCTCGCTCACGGAACTGCCCGTGCTCGGCGTTCCCGTCGAGTCGAAGGCGCTGTCGGGAGTCGATTCGCTGTATTCCATCGTCCAGATGCCGGCCGGAATTCCGGTCGGAACGCTCGCCATCGGCAAATCCGGCGCCATTAACGCAGCGCTGCTGGCGGCCAGCGTGCTCGCTCTCTCGGACTCCGCGCTCGCCGGCCGTCTGTCGGCTTGGCGCCAGGCGCAGACCAATGCGATCGCCGAACGTCCGGAGGGCACGGCGTGACCGACTCCAATCGGGTGAAGCTCAAGCCCGGCGACACCATCGGTATTCTCGGCGGCGGCCAGCTCGGCCGCATGCTGGCGCTTGCTGCGGCGCGGCTGGGGCTGCGCTGCCAGGTGTTCTCGCCGGACCCGGACTCCCCCGCCTTCGACGTCGTGCTGAACGCAACCTGCGCCGAATATGCCGACGTCGAGGCGCTCGAGCTGTTCGCCAATGATGTCGACGTCGTCACCTACGAGTTCGAAAACGTCCCCTCGGCTGCGGCCATGGTGCTGGCGGCCAGACGCCCGGTGCTGCCGCGGCGTTCGGCGCTCGAGACCACCCAGGATCGCCTCACCGAGAAGGATTTCGTCACCTCGCTGGGCATCGGCACCGCGCCCTATGCGGATGTGTCCTCGGTCGCCACCTTGCGCGAAGCTGCGTTCCGGATCGGCTTACCGGCCGTGCTGAAGACGCGGCGATTTGGCTATGACGGCAAGGGTCAGATCAAGATCCAACAGGGTGACGATCTCGAGCGGATCTGGGCCGAGCTCGGCACCAAATCGGCCATCCTCGAAGCGTTCGTTCCGTTCGAGCGCGAGATCTCGGTCGTGGCGGCCCGAGCGGCCGACGGTCAGGTCGAGTGCTTCGACGTGACCGAGAACGAGCATCGCGATCACATCCTGAAGGTGTCGCGGGCGCCGGCGCGTATCCCTGATGCGCTCGCCGACGAGGCCAGGGACATTGCCAGCCGGATCGCCACCGCCCTCGACTACGTCGGGGTGCTGGCCGTGGAGATGTTCGTGGTGTCGGACGGTCCCACTCCAGGCGTCCTGGTCAACGAAATTGCCCCGCGGGTGCATAATTCCGGCCACTGGACCCTCGATGGCGCCTCGATTTCCCAATTCGAACAGCACATCCGGGCGATCGCCGGTTGGCCACTCGGCAAGCCGCTGCGCCACGGTCACGTCACGATGACGAACCTGATCGGGGACGAGATCGACAGCTACGAGCAGTGGCTCACGGTTCCGGGCGCCACCGTGCATCTCTACGGCAAGGGCGCCGCTCGTCCGGGCCGCAAGATGGGGCATGTGACCCAGGTCTCACCACTGCCGCCGAGGCAGGGCTGAAATAAACCGCTCCGGCGGGGTTAAACTTGCGGTCAAGAGCCCGTCAGCGGGTGGACAGCGAGGATGTCCTCTGATACACGGGCGCGCTCAAGGTCAAGGGCGCGGCCATCTGCCAGCCCTGGCTTCACCAGATTTCAAACCGATAGACTGAGAAAGAGGATGCCGCGTGCAGGTTCTCGTTCGCGATAACAATGTCGATCAAGCCCTCAAGGCGCTCAAGAAGAAGATGCAGCGTGAGGGCATTTTCCGCGAGATGAAGCTTCGCGGCCATTACGAGAAGCCGTCCGAGAAGAAAGCCCGCGAGAAGGCCGAAGCCGTGCGTCGTGCGCGCAAGCTGGCCCGCAAGAAGTTGCAGCGTGAAGGCCTGCTGCCGATGAAGCCGAAGCCGGTGTTCGGCGCTGGCCCCGGCGGCGACCGTGGTGCTGGTCGTGGTCCGGGTGCAGGTGCCCGTCCCAGCGCGCCGCGCTGATCTGGCCAGATTGATCTGACGTCGTCTGAAGCGCGGGCCTTTGGCTCGCGTTTTTGTTTTGGGCGCCTCTCTTTGATTTCATGCCTCCTGCCATCCGGCGACCGGGGTCAATCCGGGTTGCGCCGCCACTCCTCGCATCGCTGCAGAGTTCGCCACTCCAAAGAAAAAGCGGCAGACCGCCCGGGCCCACCGCCTCGATCACGTCGGCGAACGATTCGGTCAGCTATTTCGGCAACACCGAGTGGAACACCGATTTGGCTGCGGACATCATGTCCTGCGCCACGTTGGACATCTGGTCCTTGATCGATGGATCAGTCTTGTCGGCGCGCAGGTCGAGCGGACGCAACTGCTGGACAGGGATCTCCGCCGGAGGCGTCGGGCGCCCGTCCGGCTGCAATGATCCCGTGTAGGGCGGGCTCGAGGCCGACGGCAAGGCAAAGCCCTGCTCGACCGGTGGCGCAGACACCGTCACGGGAGGCGGCAGCGGACGGACCGGCGACACCGGTGGCGCGACGGTCGCGATGCGCGGCGCCTCGCCAGCGCCCCGGGGTGCGTCGCTCGACGGCTTCTCGACAGCCGTCTTGCCGGTACCTTCGCTCGCGCGCAACCGCTCGATCGCCGCGCGGGCGAGATCAGCGGCATCCCGGCGATCTTCCTGCTGGGTCGCTGGGGCCTCGGCCGGAGTACCGCGCGCAATCAGCTTTTCCCGCGGCGACGCGGGATGGCGCGAGGCCTGCGGATCGGCCGGGAGGCTCGCCGTTTCGGCCGGCTTCACTTCGACTGCCTTCTCTGCAGCCTTGTCGGCCAGCGACTTCTCGGACACGCCCTTGGCCTTGATGCCGGGAGCGGGAATGCTCGAGATCTCGTTCGACGTTTCCGCCGGCTTGGCGTCAGACTTGGGATCGGCCTTCGCTTCCAGCTTGGCAGGGTCGGTCCCCTTGCCCGTGGATTTCGGAGCGTCGCTCTTTGAGCCGGTGAGCTTGGCGTAGGCAGCCGACGCCACCGACGCCACGGTCGATGGCGGCGAGTCCGGCTTGGTGTTGATGTAGTGATTGACGATGTAGGCCCCGATGATGGTGGCAACCACCGACGGGATGATCTCCATGGCGAACTTTGTGAGATATTTCAGCATGCTGACCACTCCCGCGCGGTATTTGCGGGAACTTTGAGGCACAATTAAGGGACCATCCCACACCTTCCGAAGCTCGCAGACTGCACTCCGCGCAGACGCGACCGCCGAAAAGTCGTTTCCTGAAATCCTTTGAAACCGGAGCCAGCAATCCGAGGGTGTTGCCACAGCTTCCGGATCGCCGGCTCAAGATACCACAATCAGCGGCATCCCGGTAAACAATTGGTTACGGCTTCAATTCAACTTCGAGGAAAACGATCTCGGAACCGGTCTCGTTCAGCACATCGTGTTCGACACCGGCCTTTCGGAAATAGGATTTGCCGACCGCGAGCTGCGCCTTCGAGCGCTCGCCGGACGGCGCCACGATCGTCATCTCGCCCGCGGTGACCGGCACGATCACGTAATCCATCTCATGAACGTGGCGCCCCGTGGCACTGCCGGGCAATAGCCGCCACTCCGTGACGCGGACTTCGGGCGTATCGACCTGGACGTCGGACTGAGCGCTGAGCATGGGGGATCTCTTGAATCAGGGGACGAAGAGCAGGAACACGAATATCGCGAACACCACCATGTGCACCAGCCCGAACAGGATGTTCGTCCGTCCGGTGCCGAAGGTCAGCATGCTCAGGACGAAGGTCAGGACCAGCAGCACTGTTCCCTGCGGGTCCAGCCCGAGGACGAGCTGCCTGTCGAGCACATGGGCGGCGACCGCCACTGCCGGGATGGTCAGCCCTATGGTGGCGAGCGAGGAGCCAAGCGCGAGATTGATGCTCTTCTGAAGGTCGTTGGCGCGGGCGGCCGAGAGGGCGGCGACACTCTCCGGCAGCAGGATCAACAGCGCCACCAGCACGCCTGCGACCGCCTGCGGCGCCCCCGTTGCGGCAACGCCGGCGTCGACCACCAGCGAGAACTTCTTGGCAAGCAGGACCACAGCGAGCAGTGCAACCAGCAGCAGCCCGACACTGAGCAACAGCTTCGCACGCGGCAGCCGGACATCGTCATCGGCGAACCCAGCCGAGCCGCCGACGAAATAATCCCGATGGCGGGTGGTCTGCGTATACAGGAACACCGCGTAGAGCAGGATCGTCACGACGCTGACGAAGGCGATCTGCACGGCAGAATACACCGGACCAGGCGACGTCAAGGTATAATTCGGCAGCACCAGTGTGATGGTTGCCATCGTGAACAGTACGCTGAGATACAGATTGGCACCGGAGACCAGCACGTCCTGCTCGCGATAGCGCAGGCCGCCGATGAAGATGCAGATGCCGGCCAGGCCGTTGCACACGATCATGACGACCGCGAACACGGTGTCGCGGGCCAGCGCGGGCGCAGCCTTGTCGCCGAGCATGATGGTGGCGATCAGCGCCACCTCGATCACCGTCACCGCCAGGGTCAGGAGCAGCGTGCCGAACGGCTCGCCGATCTCATGCGCGATCACCTCGGCATGGTGCACGGCCGCGAACACCGTGCCGAACAGGATCACCAGCAGCACCGCGGCGAAGACCACGCCGGCGGCCGAGGGCGTGAAGTCATAATGCGTCGCCGTGACGATCGCGACGAGCGCGACCGCCAGGCCGGGAAAGATCACCGATGATGCGGGCGTTGCGCCCTTCACGCTCATGATTCGCGTCCTTCGATCCGTTCTGTCCGACTATGCGCGACCGCGAGGCGATCGTCACGCGGTCCGGCCGTGACCGGGTCAACCTGGACGGTCTCTGAAAGTGCCGTCGATCAGGTCAATGCGGGCTGAGCAGCGGATGGATCGGAAGCACGGTCAGCAGCACGAACAGCGGAATGAGGACTGCACCTGCCCGCAACATGTAGCCGAAGAAACTCGGCATCTTGATGCCGCGCTCAGTGGCGATCGCTGCGACCATGAAGTTCGGCGCATTTCCGATATAGGTCAGCGCGCCCATGTAGACTGCGCCCATCGAAATCGCCGCCAGCGTTCCCGAGAGTTCGCCCATCAGCACCTTGGGATCGCCGCCCGCCAATTCGAAGAACAAGAGATAGGTCGGGGCATTGTCGAGGAAGGCCGACATCAGCCCGGTGAACCAGAAATAGGCGACCTCCCGCGGCGCGCCGGCGGGTGTCGTCACGGCATCCAAGAGCCAGCCGAAAGAGCCACTGCGCCCCGCATTCAGCATGGCGATGACCGGGACGATCGCGGTGAAGATCGCCGCGAACAGTTTGGCGACCTCTCGAATCGGCTCCCAGTTGAACCCGTTCGCCTCGCGGTGCTCGTCCGGCGTCAGCCACAGCGACAGTCCGGCGATCGCCACGAGGACGGCATCGCGCACGAGGTTCTGAAGCTCGACATGCGTGCCGAAGACGTCGAAGGAGATGCCCGGCTTCCAGGTCGCCGATAGCAGCGTATTGGCAACGATCGCGGCGATCAAAACGACATTGATGAGGCCGCGAATGCGCACCGGCTCCCTTGTTACGGACGCTTGCAACGCAAGCTTCTCCGCGCGGAAGCGCCACCAGTCGGTAGCGGCAAAGACGATGAGCAGCAATCCGGCGACGATCGCGGTCTGCAGCCAGAGATGTTGCGTCGTCCAGAAGAAGTCGACACCACGCAGAAAACCGACGAACAGCGGTGGATCGCCGAGCGGGCTCAGTGCACCACCGACATTGGCGGCCAGAATGATGAAGAAGATCAGCACATGCACATTATGCGGCCGGCTCAGATTGGCGCGGATCAGGGGGCGCACCAGGATCATCGCGGCGCCCGTCGTGCCGACGACGCTCGCGATGATCGTGCCGAGTGCCAGGATGGCCGTATTTGTCGCAGGTGTACCTCTGATGTCGCCGGTCACCAGGATGCCGCCGGCCACCGTATAGAGGGCGAACAGCAGCACGATGAAGCTGAGATACTCGGCGAGCAGCGCGTGGACGAAGGCGTCGAGCGCCGTGCCGAGCCCTGCATTCCAGGTCAACGCCGCCAACGTCACCAAGGCCCATGCCGCGGCGATCTTTCCGTAGTGATGATGCCAGAACCTGGCAAACAGCAGCGGCCCGAGCGCAATCGACAACAGCAGTCCCGCGAACGGCAGCGCGAACGGCCAGGTCATCGCGGAGCCGTTCAGCCCGGCCGCATGCGCCTGCACCGGCAGGCTCCCAAAGACAAGGAGCAGGATGGTCCCGCGCAGGGCCAGCCACCGCGATCCACGGACGTTACGGATTGTCGATGAAGCTCTTTGCCGTCTCAGTCGCACCGAAAAGATCCAGGTCGTTATGTCCGCCGCCGGGAAACCGTACGAAGCGCTTGGGGTCATGCGCAAGTGCGAACAATCGTTCCCCGAAGCGGATCGAAATCGCCGGATCCCGTTCGCCATGCATGATCAGCAGCGGCACATGCACATTGGCGATGCGCTGGTCGGAATGGAAGCTGTCGCGCATCAGCAGGCTGACCGGGACGACCCTGAGCATCGCGGAGGCGACGTCCACGGTCGACGTATAAGGGGCTTCGAGGATCAACTTGGAGATCGGGTGCTCCGTCGCGATGGCGGTGGCGACACCGCTGCCGAGGGAAAAGCCCCAGGCGACGATCCGTCCCGCCTCGTAGCGCTCTGTCGTGAACGCATAGGCGACTGCGGCATCTTGCAGCAGCCCGGGCTCACTGGGACTGCCGCTGGACCCCGCATAGCCGCGATAGGAAAGCGCAACGAGACCGGTACCGTCGGCCGTGAGCGCCTTGAAGCGCGACGCCACGCCGGCAAGAAAATCGCCATTGCCCGGGAAGTACAGAACGACCTTGCGGCCCGGCTTCGCCGGCACATGCCAGACGATGACCCGCTCGCCATCGGCCGAGGTCAGCACATGCTCCTCAGCCTGAGGAAACCCGGCTGCAGCCGGTGCCGTGCGGCCGACCGGCGGAATGGGAAACAGCATCGCACGCTGGCGGACGAACAGGGCCGCAAGCACGATGCCGTAGACCGCCGCCAGGACGATCAGGAGCCATTTCAGAAACGTCATGGCTCCCGACGCCGTGGGCTACATGCCCTTGACGATGTTCTCGGTCATCTTCTTGGCGTCGCCGAGCAGCATCATCGTGTTGTCGCGGTAGAACAGCGGATTGTCGATGCCGGCATAGCCCGAGGCGAGCGAGCGCTTGATGAACATCACGGTGCCGGCCTTCCAGACTTGCAGCACGGGCATGCCGTAGATCGGCGAGGACTTGTCCTCCTCGGCCGCCGGATTGGTGACGTCGTTGGCGCCGATCACGAAGGCGACGTCGGCCTGGGCGAATTCCGAGTTGATGTCCTCGAGCTCGAACACCTCGTCGTAGGGAACGTTGGCTTCGGCGAGCAGCACGTTCATGTGGCCGGGCATGCGGCCCGCGACCGGATGAATCGCGTATTTCACCTCGACGCCTTCCTTCTTCAGCGTGTCGGCCATCTCGCGCAGCGCGTGCTGCGCCTGGGCGACCGCCATGCCGTAGCCGGGGACGATGATCACCTTGGAGGCGTTCTTCATGATGAAGGCGGCGTCGTCGGCCGAGCCGAGCTTGGCCGGCTTCTGCTCGCCTGTCGCCCCGCCGGCCGCTGCGGTCTCGCCACCGAAGCCGCCGAGGATGACCGAGATGAAGGACCGGTTCATCGCATGGCACATGATGTAGGACAGGATCGCACCGGACGAGCCGACCAGCGCGCCGGTGATGATCAGCGCCGAATTGCCGAGCGTGAAGCCGATGCCGGCCGCGGCCCAGCCCGAATAGGAGTTCAGCATCGAGATCACGACCGGCATGTCGGCGCCGCCGATCGGGATGATCATGAGCACGCCGAGCGCCAGCGCCAGCAGCGTCACCATCAGGAAGTCGAAGCCGCCACCGGTCATCACCAGGCGGACCACGAAGAAGACGAGCGCGACCGCGAGCGCAATGTTGATGATGTGACGCGCCGGCAGGATGATCGGTGCACCGCTCATCCGCGCGGACAGCTTGAGGAAGGCGATGACCGAGCCGGTGAAGGTCAGCGCGCCGATGGCGACGCCGAGCGACATTTCGACCAGGCTCTGCGGATGGATGTTGCCGGGCGTGCCGATGTCGAAGGCTTCCGGCGCGAAGAACGCGCCGGCGGCGACCAGCACCGCGGCCATGCCGACCAGCGAATGGAACGCCGCCACGAGCTCGGGCATCGACGTCATCGGCACCCGGCGCGCAATCACCGCACCGATACCGCCGCCGATCGCAACGCCGAGGATGACGAGCACCCAGGCGATCGCATCCGCCGGTGGATGCCCGGCCAGGGTGGTGGCGACCGCAATCGCCATGCCGGCCATGCCGAAGAAGTTGCCTTGCCGGCTCGAGGCCGGGCTCGACAGCCCGCGAAGAGACAGGATGAACAGCACACCTGCCACGAGATAAAGGAGTGCCGACAGATTGGCGTTCATTGCAGATGCCCCGTTGTGCCTGTCATCCCGCGTCGTGCGGCGTTGTTACCTGGACTTCTTCTTGTACATCGCCAGCATGCGCTGGGTGACGAGGAAGCCGCCGAAGATGTTCACGCAGGCGAAGATCAGCGCGACGAAGCCGAACGCTCGCGCCAGACCGCTGCCGCTCGAGAGCATGGGAACGCCGACCGCCAGCAGCGCGCCGACCACGATCACCGAGGAGATCGCATTGGTCACCGACATCAGCGGCGTGTGCAGGGCCGGCGTCACCGACCACACCACGAAGTAGCCGACGAACACCGCCAGCACGAAGATCGACAGCCGGAAGACGAAGGGGTCGACGGCTTGGACGACATGTTCCATGGCTCTGCTCCTTAGGCCTTCGGCTGGAAGTTCGGGTGGACGATGGCGCCATCCTTTGTCAAAGCCGTGGCCTTGACCAGCTCATCGTCCCAGTTGACCGCCAGTGTCTTTTCCTTCTTGTCGATCATCGTCTCGATGAAGGAGAACAGGTTGCGGGCGTACAGGCCGGAGGCGGACGCTGCGACCCGGCCGGCGAGATTGGGGTAGCCGATGATCTTGACGCCGTCGATCTCGACAGTCTCGCCGAGCTTGACACCCTCGACATTGCCGCCACGCTCGACCGCGAGGTCGACCAGGACCGAGCCCGGGCGCATCGACTTCACCATCTCCATGGTGACGAGGCGCGGCGCCGGACGGCCGGGGATCAGCGCGGTTGTGATGATGACGTCCTGCTTCTTGATGTGTTCCGCCGTCAGCGCCGCCTGCTTGGCCTGGTACTCCTTGGACATCTCCTTGGCGTAGCCACCGGCCGTCTGCGCGTTCTTGAACTCCTCGTCCTCGACCGCCAGGAATTTGGCGCCGAGGCTCTCCACCTGCTCCTTGGTGGCGGGGCGCACGTCGGTGGCGGAGACCATGGCGCCGAGCCGGCGCGCGGTTGCGATTGCCTGCAGGCCGGCGACGCCGACGCCCATCACGAAGACCTTGGTCGCCGGCACGGTGCCGGCCGCAGTCATCATCATCGGGAAGGCGCGACCGAACGCCTCGGCGCCCTCGATCACGGCGCGGTAGCCGGCGAGGTTCGCCTGGCTCGACAGCACGTCCATCACCTGGGCGCGGGTGATGCGCGGCATCAGTTCCATCGCGAATGAGGCAATGCCGGCATCGGCCATCGCCTTGAGCGCGGTATCGTTGCCGTAGGGATCCATGATCGCGAACACCAAGGCGCCACGCCGGTAGTTGGCAAGCTCGGAGGCTTCCGGCCGCTTCACCTTGATGATGATGTCGGCGTCCTTGAGCGCATCGGCGCTCACGGTTGCGCCCGCCGCCGTGAACTCCGAATCCGGCAGGCCGGATTTGATGCCGGCGCCGGGCTCGACCGCGATCTCGGCACCCAACGCCTTGAACTTCTTCACCGTGTCGGGAGAGGCGGCGACCCGCGGCTCCAACGGGTCGATTTCCTTGGCGACGGCAATCTTCATGAGGCCTCCGGCGCGAATGCGCGCGCGAGCTTTAAGAGGGCGGGACGTCCATGGGCTACAGCGTGACGCCTGGTCAGCAATCGGCTTCGGCAGTCAGCTGAAGGCCCGCCAGCGGGGATGCCGGCGGGCCGATCGCGACATTAAGCGAGGAAAATAGCCATCAAGATGACGATGAGAGCGACGCCGATCGTGCCGTACTTCACCAGCCTGATGAAGCCCTCGTAGGTGGCCTCATGCGCCAGATAGTCGTTGCCGTCAGCCGTCGAGTAGGCGATCTCGCCATGGTTTGCCATCGGGGTCCCCCAGAGAAAATATGCTTTGTTAAGGTCGCATACCCCAAAGCCGATGCAAGGGCAACGGCTGGCATGCAAGGCAGTTTTATCACCTTTTCCGATCGCCCTATTGGCAAGGCCAATTATCACGGATCCAGCGCGTCAGGCTGGCCTCGCTGACCTCGCCGGCGCGCCTCTTCGACCCGTTCAACACATGTTATACGCCCCTACCCCATCCGCTCCAGCTCGTCGATCATCCCGGCGATGACCGAGAGACCACCGTCCCAGAACCTGGGGTCCTTGGCGTCCAGCCCGAACGGGGCGAGCAGCTCCGAATAGTGCTTGGTGCCGCCGGCCGCGAGCATCGCCAGATAGCGCTCGGCGAACCCCTCGGCGGCATGCTCGTAGACGGCGTAGAGCGAGTTCACGAGGCAGTCCCCGAAGGCATAGGCGTAGACGTAGAACGGCGAATGGATGAAGTGCGGGATGTACATCCAGAAGTTCTCGTAGCCCGGCTTGATCTCGATCGCCTCGCCGAGGCTCTCGGTCTGCACCGACAGCCAGATCTGTCCCAGCCGCTCCGCGGTCAGCTCGCCGTTCTTGCGCTCGGTGTGGACAGCACGCTCGAACGAATAGAACGCGATCTGCCGCACCACCGTGTTGATCATGTCCTCGACCTTGCCGGCGAGCAGCGCCTGGCGCTGCCTCGCGTCCTTGGTCTCGGACAGCAGGCGCCTGAAGGTCAGCATCTCGCCGAACACGCTCGCGGTCTCGGCCAGCGTCAGCGGCGTCGGCGCCATCAGCGCACCGTTCTTCGCTGCCAGCACCTGATGCACGCCATGACCGAGCTCATGCGCGAGCGTCATGACGTCGCGCGGCTTGCCCTGGTAGTTCATCAGCACATAGGGATGCGCCGAGGGCGTGGTCGGATGCGAGAACGCGCCCGGCGCCTTGCCCGGCCGCACCGGCGCATCGATCCAGCTCTGGTCGAAGAAGCGCTGGGCGATGTCGGCCATCTCGGGCGAGAAGCCGCGATACGCCGTCAGCACCATGTTCTTGGCCTCGGGCCAGGCGATGGTGGCATTGGCGGCGAAGGGCAGCGGCGCGTTGCGGTCCCAATGCGCGAGCTTCTTCTTTTTGAACCAGCGCGCCTTGAGCTGATAGTAGCGATGCGACAGCTTCGGATAGGCCGCGCGCACCGAGGCCACCAGCGCATCGACCACCTCGCGCTCGACGCGATTGTTGAGATGGCGCGAATCCGCAACGTCCTGGAAGCCGCGCCAGCGGTCGGAGATGTCCTTGTCCTTGGCGAGCGTATTGGTGATCAGCGCGAACGTTCGCTCATTGGCCTTGAAGGTCTTGGCCAGCGCCTCGGCGGCGGCCTTCCGCTTGGCGCCGTCACGGTCCTGCAGGAAATTCAGCGTCGGCTCGATCGCGAGTTCCTTGCCACCGACTTGAAACCGTAGACCGGCGATGGTCTGGTCGAACAGCCGGTTCCAAGCCGAATAGCCGGTCTGCGACTTCTCGTGGAACAGCTGCTCCACGCGATCCTCGAGCTGATACGGCTTGTCCTTGCGCAGATCCTCGATCCACGGCCGGTAGTGACCGAGCGCGGGCGTCTCCATCGCGCGCGCGATCACGGCATCGTCGATGCGGTTGAGCTCGAGCGGAAAGAACAGCAGGTGCGTCGACGCGGCCGTCAGGCGCTCCGAGATGTCCCCGTAGAATTTCGAGATCGCAGGATCGACGCTGTCGCCGGCATGCGCGAGACCCGCGAAGGAGCCGAGCCGTCCGGCGAGGTCGTCGATCGCCTCGTAGCGCCGCACGGCTTCTGCGAGCCATTCGCCACCGTCTTCGCGCGCCACATGCTCGGCAAGCTTGCCCTTGTAGTCGGTCTCAAACGCGACGCATTCGGCATCCATCTTCGCGAGATCGTGAGCGATCTCCGGCGCGTCGATGCCCATATAAAGATCGCCGAGATTCCATTCGGGCAGCGTCCCGATCCCCGTCTTGGCCGCGACCACCTTCTTCGCCGGCTTTGCAGACGATTTGGCCGTCGCGCCACGCTTGGTCTTGGCGGCTGCCTGCTTCGACGGAGTCTTGACGACGGACTTCTTGGCCGGCTTGGCCTTGGCAGTCTTTGACGCGGTTTTGGGCGGAGGAGCAGCTTTGGTCGGCTTGCGAAGGGCAGAAGAGGCGCGCGAGGTCATCGGATGGGTAACCTGTTGTTCGAACGTTTATCCCGATCAGCGAGGTTTAAGGTTGCGTTAATCGGCGTCGGCGAGAGTGCCCCGATTCGAGACAGATAGTCGTAGCGTGCAAGGAAAGCCATGGCTGCCAGCATTTTGATTGCCGATGATGATCCGGTCCAGCGCCGGCTGGTGGAGAACATGGTGCAGAAATGCGGCTACGAGGCGGTCGTCGTCGAGACCGGCGACGCCGTCATCGAGAAGCTGACGAATCCTGATGCCGGCCCCATCGACGCCATCGTGCTCGACCTCGTGATGCCCGGCCTCGACGGCATGGGCGTGCTCTCCAAGATGCGCGAGACGGGGATCTCGATACCCGTGATCGTGCAGACCGCGCATGGCGGCATCGACAACGTGGTCTCCGCGATGCGCGCCGGCGCGCAGGATTTCGTCGTCAAGCCGGTCGGCATCGAGCGGCTCCAGGTCTCCCTGCGCAATGCGCTCAATACCTCGGCCCTGAAGGGCGAATTGCAGCGCATCCGGCACAGCCGCGAGGGGCGCCTGACCTTCGCCGACATCATCACCCGCGCCGAGGCGATGGCGCCGATCCTGCGCATCGCGGAGAAGGCCGCGGCTTCGTCGATTCCCGTGCTGATCGAAGGCGAATCGGGCGTCGGCAAGGAGCTGTTCGCCCGCGCGATCCACGGCACCAGCGAGCGCAAGACGAAGCCGTTCGTCGCCGTCAATTGCGGCGCGATCCCGGACAATCTGGTGGAATCGATCCTGTTCGGCCACGAGAAGGGCGCATTCACCGGCGCGACCGAGCGTCACATGGGCAAGTTCGTCGAAGCCCATGGCGGCACGCTGTTCCTCGACGAGGTCTCGGAGCTGCCGCTCACCGCCCAGGTCAAGCTGCTGCGCGCCCTGCAGGAGGGCGCCGTGGAAGCCGTCGGCGGCCGCAAGCCGGTCAAGGTCGACGTGCGCATCATCTCGGCGACCAATCGCAGGCTGCTAGACCGCGTCAAGGAAGGCCACTTCCGCGAGGATCTCTTCTACCGGCTGCATGTGCTGCCGCTCACCGTTCCGCCGCTGCGCACCCGCCGCGAGGACATCCCGCATCTGTTGCGGCATTTCCTCGCGCGGTTTGCGGCTGAGGAGAACCGCGCCATTTCGGGCATCACCGGCGAGGCCGTCGCCTATCTGACCAAGCTCGACTGGCCCGGCAATATCCGCCAGCTGGAAAACGCGGTCTACCGCGCCGTCGTCATGGGCGAGAGCGACCAGCTCAGCGTTGCCGATTTTCCGCTGATTCCCACCCACGCGCCGCCGGTGGAGCCTGCGCCGGCCCTCACCGTGGAGCGGCCCGTTCCTCCCCTGCCTGCGATGGTGCCGGGGAGTGAAGTCCCCATTGCCCCCCTGCCCTCGCATGGGTTCCTGCCGCTGCTCACCGCAAGCGGCGAGGTGCGGCCGCTCGAGGAGATGGAGCATGAGATCATCCGTTTCGCCATCGCCCATTACCGCGGCCAGATGTCTGAGGTGGCGCGCCGCCTCAAAATCGGACGCTCGACGCTCTACCGCAAGCTCGACGAAGCCAATGGCGAGACGCCCGCGACGGAAAGCCCGCCGCTCGGCTGAGCCGCTCGGATCCTCACCATGGTCGCGCTCGGCTGTCGTCCGAAAAAGGCCGCAAGTCTTGGCAACACTGGAACATCTGAACCGTTGCCTTGCGGTGACAGACAAAGGAAATAACGCGTGGCACAAACGCACGATCGGTTTGGCCGGGGTTTCCCAAGAGTCAGTTTGTCGTGAGTTGTCCCGTGTGGCGCTGGCCGCAGAAGTGGGGCTTGAGTATCGTTTGGGCGTGAATCATTGCGTGCAGACGTGAACCATCCTCACCGGCGGTACCGACGCCGAAGCTGGCAGATCGACCTTGTTACACCTGTTCCAGCCGGGACAGATCATCCGAGGGATTGACGATGCGAGATTGTGTGACCACCCGTGGCGGATATGACCGCGTGCTCATGGCTGTCGCGGCGACCTTCCTCGCGGTGTCCTCGACCTCTGCTTTCGCCCAGAGCGATCCGCCCCGCAGCAGCGCGGCCGAGCTCGCCATCGATGCTGCGATCCCGTTCCCCGAGCCGGCCAACGTGCCGCCACCGACCGCCAGCGACTTCAAACTCGACACCACCGCCACCGTGTCGCCCGACCCGGCCAAGGCGCCGGAGACGACGACCAAGCCGCTCGACTCTGCCGCGGCGCCTGCGGCCGATCCCGCCAAGACCATCGCCACGCCGCCTGCAGCAGCCCCTGCGACCGCGACAGTCCCAGAGCCGGTCAAGGCCGCCAGCACCGTTCCCGCCGCCGATCAGCCGGTTGCCGACCGTCTGCGCGACCTGATGGCGACCAAGGCGACAAGGTATTTCGACCGCAAGGCCGAACGCGCCGCCGTCGAGAAATTCTACACCGGCCGCGACTACGCGCCGATCTGGACCCAGGGCGGCAACCTGACGGCCGCCGCGAAGGGCGTCATCGCCCGTCTCAAGGATGCAGCGGCCGATGGCCTCAATCCCGGCGACTATCCGGTGCCGGACTTCGCGGCCGCAGCCTCCGCACCGGACGCACTGGCGGAGGCCGATCTCAGGCTCACCGAGAGCATGATGGACTACGCCCGCCAGGCGCAGAGCGGCCGCATGCACTGGTCGCAGGTCTCGGCGGACATCCAGTATCCCGAGCACCCGATCGACCCGAACGAGGTGCTGGCCAACGTCACCGGCGCCAAGGACGCCTCCGCGGCGCTGGAGAGCTACAACCCGCCGCACCGGCTCTACAAGCTCTTGAAGGCCAAGCTTGCCGAGCTGCGCGGCGTCACCGACGGCGCGCCCGTCATCATCGACGAAGGCCAGCCGCTGAAATACACCCCGGCCCGCGGCAAGAATGCGCAGGAAGCCGAGGCGCAGATGTCCGACCCGCGCGTGCCCAAGCTGCGCGCCAAGCTCGGTCTCACCGAGAATGCCGACGACATCCGCTACGACGCCAAGGTCGCCGCCGCCGTCCGCAAGTTCCAGGAGAGTGTCGACCTCAAGCCGACCGGGGTGCTCGACGACCGCACCGTGAAGGCGCTGAACACGCCCAAGCGTGACAAGCAGATCGATACGGTCCTCGTCAACATGGAGCGCTGGCGCTGGTTGCCGCGCGACCTCGGCGCGCCTGCGATCGGCGACGCCTATGTGATCCTCAACATTCCCGACTACACGCTGAAGGTGATGCAACACGGCGCGCAGGTGTGGACCACCCGCGTGGTGACCGGCAAGCCCGGGCAGCATGCGACGCCGCTGCTCAGCGAGACGATGAAGTTCATCACGGTCAATCCGACCTGGAACGTGCCGCCGTCGATCATCTACAACGAGTATCTGCCGGCGCTGCAGCAGGACCCGACCGTGCTGGACCGCATGGGCCTGCGGCTGGAGCGCGCGCGCGACGGCTCGATCCACATCTCGCAGCCGCCGGGCGAGGCCAACGCGCTCGGCCGCATCCGCTTCAACTTCCCGAACAAGTTCCTGGTCTATCAGCACGACACGCCGGACAAGAACCTGTTCGCCCGTGACGAGCGCGCCTTCAGCCACGGCTGCATGCGCGTGCAGTATCCGGATCAGTACGCGTCGGTGCTGCTCAACATCACCATGCCGAACGAGCGCTACACGCCAGAGCGCATCCGCAGCATGTACGGCCGGAGCGAGATCGACCTGAAATTCCCGACGCCGATCCCGGTCAACATCACCTACCAGACCGCCTTCGTCGACGATGCCGGCAAGCTGCAATTCCGCAAGGACATCTATGGCCGCGACGCCACCATGATCGCGATCCTGAAGAACAACCGCGGCAAGGATCTCGAGAACGTCGTCGCCCACGCCCAACCCAGCTACGCGCGTCCGAAGGGGGCGCTGCCGAACTCGGTCAGCCTCAGCGACAACAGCTTCTCCTCCGGCCCGAACTTCTTCGAGCGTCTGTTCGGTGGCGGTGGCCCGCCGACGCCGCCGGCGCCGGTCGGCCGTCCTGCCCGGCGGGTCTTCACCCGCTGATCAGGCCGCCAATCACGGTCACAATTTCCGTTTGGAGATCAAAGGCCTCGCCGATCGGCGGGGCCTTTGCTTTAGGTTAACCACAAGGATCAACCAAGATTCGATGGCTCTTTTTCGCCACACTCAAGAGTATATGTTAAGGGTAATTGGGGGGCGGGCCGGTCAGTATCCCTTAACCATCCCGCCTTAGGTAAGCGTTTCCTCTCTCTTCCGCCGGACGGGCCGCAAGAGGGTAATCGAGTAAACGCTCGTCGACGGGGTGGGCTGCATCTTGCTGTCTGTTTTCGCGCGCCAATCTGTTTCGCTCACGAGGGCGGGTTGGAAGGCTGGATGCCAATGCGGGCTGGCGGCGCTGCTGCTGCTCATCGGCGCCGGCTCGGTGCATGACGCAGCGGCGCTGAATGAAACCCACACCCTCTCCTTCCACCACACCCATTCCGGCGAGGACCTGACGGTCACCTTCAAGCGCGAGGGCCGCTATGACGAAGACGCGCTGAAGAAGCTCAATCACTTCCTCCGCGACTGGCGTACCCAGGACGAGACGGTCATGGACCGCCGCCTGTTCGACATCCTCTGGGAAGTCTATCGCGACGTCGACGCCAAGCAGCCGATCCAGATCATCTCGTCGTACCGGTCGCCCGCCACCAATTCGATGCTGCGCCGTCGCTCGGCGCATTCCGGTGTGGCGCGGCACAGCCAGCACATGCTGGGCCACGCGATGGATTTCTACATTCCCAACGTGCCGCTGGAGCAGATCCGCTTCGCCGGCCTGCGCCTGCAGCGCGGCGGTGTCGGCTTCTATCCGACCTCCGGCTCGCCTTTCGTGCACCTCGACACCGGCAACATCCGGCACTGGCCGCGGATGACGGCTGACCAGCTTGCCCGCGTCTTCCCGGACGGAAAGACCGTTCACGTGCCGAGCAACGGCGTTCCGCTCAAGGGCTATGAGCTGGCGAAGGCCGAGATCGAGAAACGCGGCAATGGCGATGACGCGTCGTCCAGCCGCCCCAACCTGTTTGCACGGCTGTTCCGCGGTCGTCCGAGCGAGGATGACGACGAGTCTGGCGAGAGCGAGAGCAAGGCCGACGCCAAGCCGGTCCAAACCGCGGCACTCGCCGCCAAGCCGGCTGACAAGAGCTCCGACAAGGACAGCCGGACCGCCGAGCGAGCGGTGGACAGCAAAGCCGCCACCGCGCGTGGCAAGATCGCCAATGCGCTGCAGTTGGCCTCCGCGGATGCGCAATCTGCCGCTCAGCCCGTGGCGACCAGGCCCGAGACGAAGTCCGAAACGACGGGTGCTGTCGGCAGCAAATCCAGGGACGGCGCGCCGCAGAGCGTCGCCGACATCATCAATTCGCGCGGCTTCTGGGGTGACAATCCTGGGACGCCGAAGCAGGCAACCCCCGAGCAGGTTGCCGCGATCACGGCGCGCCGTGCGCTGTCGTCGATCGATCAGCAACAGACCGCGAGCCTGATGCAGGCCATGGCCTTCGCGCCCCCGGCCTCCTCTCCGCTCGATCGCGCCAATGCCGCCTCCACGACCGCCATCCCGGTGCGAAACTCCCGCCCGGCGACCCGCAGCGTCACGCCGGCGCCGGAGCCCGCCCCGGTGGCCGCGAAGAACGGGCAAGGTCAGGACGGCGCCATCACGATGGCGACGCGAATCTCCGCGGCCAAGGGCCCCGATTCGACCTGGATGCGGGCCATCATGCTGACGCCGAGCGCATCGTCATCGATGTCCGTGACGAAAATGGGCGAGGTCGACCTCACCGTGATGCGCAGCTATTTCGTCAAGCCGCAGGTCGCGCTGGCGATGAGCTTCGCCGCCGAGCCGACGCCGGGACTGAGCTATGACCAGTTCACAGGGCCGGCGATCATCAAGCTCGAAACCAAATCCTTCGCCATGCGCGCGGCAGCCTTGCGCTGACGCCGAGGCGGCCGGCTTCGTCGTTCTCCTCAGCATTGACGCGTTTGGAGTGCGGCGTCGATCGCCGCAGCACGCGCATGCCGCCGGCGCGCCGAGCCGAATCGCGAGAAAGCGAATGCCCCGTCAGGGGCCGGCGGAGGTCTCCTGCTGGTGAGCGAGGCCGGCTGCTCAGATCATTCCGAGCGCCTGCATATAGGTCTCGAGGATGCTTTCCTCTTCCTGGCGCTCGTTCGGGTCCTGCTTGCGCAGCCGGATGATCGTGCGCAGCGCCTTGACGTCGAAGCCATTGCCCTTGCTCTCGGCGTAGACGTCCTTGATGTCTTCGGAGATCGCCTTCTTCTCCTCCTCGAGACGCTCGATCCGCTCGATGATCGACTTGAGCTGGTCTACGGCAAAGCGGGTCGCGGGCGAGTCGTCGTCCTTCGCGGCGGCGGAGGTGGCCATCTGATACTCCTGAGTGGAACTCTGTGTCCAAGGAAGGCGCCAAAGGGCGCTGCGTGTTCGCCGCGACCCTCAAATCTGGCGTGCCCTGCGTCAAGGCGACATCGACCTCATCCACAGAGCGCCCACATCTTGTTGGCCTGCGCAGCGTCAAGCCCGCGCAAGCCGCCCGCGCCACTTGTGTTTCGTCGCCATCGCGCGCAGCACCCGATTCGCCGTTCGAAGCCCCTGCCAAGTCTGGACTCGCGCGCGCAGGGCAACACAGCGCATCTCCTGCGCGCTCGTTCCGGATTCAGTGGCCCGGATGCGCCTTCTTGAACGCTTCGTGCTGCTCGGCGCTCGCCTCGCGCTGGTACTTCGCCTTCCATTGCTCGTAGGGCATGCCATAGACCGCCTCGCGGCTCTCGTCCCTGGTCATTGGTGCCCCCTGGGCGTCGGCGGCGTCCTTCAGCCAGTTGGAGAGGCAGTTGCGGCAGAAGCCTGCCAGATTCATCAGATCGATGTTCTGAACGTCGGTTCTGGTCCGCAGATGCTCGACAAGCCGGCGAAAGGCGGCGGCTTCGAGCTCGGTCCGGGTGGTGCTGTCCATCGTCATCTCTTTGTTCCCTGTTCCGCGCCGTGACGGATGTCTGCTATATAATGAGGCTTCGTCGCAGATTTGGCCATATCGCAGCACCGTCAGGAGGAGCGAGGCGCTGGATCGCAGCGGCTTCGCACGAGATCGTCATGGCGTTGATAGCCGCAGCCAAGCCCAGCGACATCGTTCAACGGTTGATATAGCGTCGCGCAATGATCCCGAAAATCTCCTCTCTCTTGCATCGCAATCCCTTCCGCCCCGGTTACGGACTGCTTTCGCTGCTTGGGTTGGCCGCGCTCTGCCTGTGGTCGTCCCCGGCGGCCGCCGATTTTCGGCTCTGCAACAACACCTCCAGCCGGGTCGGGATCGCCCTCGGCTACAAGGACGCCGAAGGTTGGACCACGGAAGGCTGGTGGAACGTGTCGTCACGCAGCTGCGAGACACTGCTCAAGGGCACGCTGGTGGCGCGCTATTATTACATCTATGCGCTGGACTATGACCGCGGCGGTGAATGGTCGGGACAGGCCTTCATGTGCTCGCGTGACAAGGAATTCACCATCAAGGGCACCGACAATTGCCTGGCCCGAGGCTTCGACCGCACCGGCTTCTTCGAGGTCGACACCGGCGACCAGCGTGCCTGGACCGTGCAGCTCACGGAAGCCAATGAGCAGCCGGCGCAGCAGCGCGTTCCAGGTATCCCGGGCACGCTCGGGCCCGGAGGCAACGTCCCCGGTCTGCCGAATGGGCCGCAGGGCACGCCGCCGGCGGCCGCGCCGGCCCTGCCGCCAGGACAAGCACCCAAGCCATGAGGCGGCTGCGACGCATCAAGATCCTCGCCACGCTCGGTCCCGCCTCCTCGGACAGCACGATGATTCGCAAGCTGTTCGAGGCCGGAGCCGACATCTTCAGGATCAACATGAGCCACACCTCGCACGACAAGCTGCGGGAGCTGGTGGCCACGATCCGCAGCGTGGAGGCGAGCTACGGCCGCCCGATCGGCATTCTGGTCGACCTCCAGGGCCCGAAGCTCAGGCTCGGCACCTTCGCCGAGGGGCCGGTTCAGCTCAACAACGGCCAGAGCTTCGTGCTCGATTCGGACAAGACGCCGGGCGATGTGACGCGGGTCCACCTGCCGCATCCGGAAATCCTGGCCGCCCTGCAGCCGGGACATGCGCTGCTGCTGGATGACGGCAAGGTGAGGCTGATCGCCGAGGAGACCTCGCCGACCCGCGCCGTCACCCGGGTCGTGATCGGCGGCAGGATGTCCGACCGCAAGGGCGTGAGCCTGCCGGACACCGACCTGCCGGTCTCGGCGATGACGCCGAAGGACCGCGCCGACCTCGATGCAGCCTTGAACATCGGCATCGACTGGATCGCGCTATCCTTCGTGCAGCGCGCCGACGACGTGCTGGAAGCCAAGAAGATCATCCGCGGCCGCGCCGCGGTGATGTCCAAGATCGAGAAGCCGCAGGCGATCGACCGGCTCAACGACATCATCGATGTCTCCGATGCCTTGATGGTGGCGCGCGGCGATCTCGGCGTCGAGCTGCCGCTGGAGCGCGTGCCCGGACTGCAGAAGCAGATGACCCGGCTGGCGCGCCGCGCCGGCAAGCCGGTGGTGGTGGCGACGCAGATGCTGGAATCGATGATCCAGTCGCCGGTGCCGACCCGCGCCGAGGTCTCCGACGTCGCCACCGCCGTCTATGAAGGCGCCGACGCCATCATGCTGTCGGCCGAGTCGGCCGCCGGCAAATACCCGGTCGAGGCGGTCTCGACCATGAACCGCATTGGCGAGGAGGTCGAGCGCGACGTGGTCTATCGCTCGGTGATCGCGGCGCAGCGTCCCGAGCCGGAATCGACCGCGGGCGATGCGATCGCCGAGGCCGCGCGGCGGATCGCGGAAAATCTCGATCTTCCTACGATCATCTGCTGGACCTCGTCCGGCTCCACCGCCATCCGTGTCGCGCGCGAGCGGCCGAAGCCGCCGGTGGTCGCGATCACGCCCAATCTGGCGACCGGGCGCCGCTTGTCGGTCGTCTGGGGCGTGCACTGCGTGGTGGCCGAGGACGCGCGCGACCAGGACGACATGGTCGAGCGCGCCGGCTCGATCGCGTTCCGCGACGGCTTCGTCCGCGCCGGACAGCGCGTCATCATCGTCGCCGGCGTGCCGCTCGGCACGCCCGGCACCACGAACATGGTGCGGATCGCCTATGTCGGGCCGTCGAGCGACGCCCATATCTGAGACGACCTATTGGGTCGTATCGATCGCACCCAATCCGGCCGTGGACGGGGGCTTGAGCAGCGCGATCACCGGACAGGCCTCGATGGCAATGCCGGCGGCGCCAGGAATGCGCTCGCAGCCACGCGACGCATCGATCTGGAGGTCGTAGTCGGCGAGCACCTCGAGCCGCGGCGGGTTGTCGGCCGGGCTTCTGGACAGATACAGCGCCCATACGCCTCCCGGCAGCGGGGTGGCCAAGCCGTTGCGAACCCGGCGGTCAAGCACGCCGCCATGCACGATCGGCACCACGAGCTCGGACAACTGATAGACGCGCGAGCCCTGTGGCAGGAACGACGTGACGTAGCCGAGCGGCTTTTGCAGCAGCAGGAATGTCGCCGGACGCTGCAGGTTGGCCGCGAGCTGCGGCCGATAGGGGTCCGACCACGACCGCCGCATCCAGTCGGTCGGCTGCGACGCCAGCGCGATGCCGAGCGCGGCCATCACCGTGACGGCCTGCGTCATCCGCCGCGATGGTGACGCGACCGGCCCAGCGTCTGCACGCCAAGCATCGACCAGGCGGATGAGCAGCAGCACGATCAGCGGCGCCGACAACAGCTCGAGCGGCATCAGATAGCGCTGGATCGAGAAGGCCAGCATCCACAGGACGTAGCTGAGCCAGAAGAAGATCAGGAGGCGCCGCTCGCGCAGCGGCAGCACTTCACGCCGCTGCCATAGGCCGGTGACGATCAGCGCGATGAGCAGCACGATCACGACGGCGAAACGCGGATCGCGGAACGGCCATTCCGACGAGGGATGCTTGCCGATCACCCAGTAGAACGGATAGGCGAGCGCATCGAGCACGCCGGACGGCATGAAGCGCGTATCGGCGATCGAGATCTGCGGCGCTTCGGGCGAGCGGAAGACCGTGTTGTAGAATGGAAACAGCGGGCTGCCGTAGTCGCGCGCCATCTTCAGCGCCCACGGCCCCGCGGTCACGATCGCGCCGGCCGCACTGCCGGCCCCGAACGCGACGATCGCGCGCCACGGCCGCGCCACCAGCAGCAGCGACACGCCCGCTCCGACCAGAAACGTCGCATTGGTGAGCTTCAATCCCGTGGCCGCGCCGATCAGCAGGCCAGCGGCGACGAAACGTCGGCCGCGCTCATCGTCCTCCCCGAAGATCAGCGCGATGCCGGCGAGGATCGGAATGGTCGTGAGAATGTCGGCGAAGCTGGTGCCGACCTCGGACAGCGCCATCGGACTGAGGGCGGCGATGATGAGCGCGGCGCCGAGCGTGAACGCGTCAGCCGCGCGCCCGAGCAGCACGCGCGCGACCCAATAGACCAGCGCGAGATTGAGGCCGTGCAGCGCGCCCAGTGCGACGCCCCACCACGGCGCATCGAGCCCGTGGCGGACCGCGTAAGGCAGCAGGTAGATCAGCGGATTGAGGAAGCTCTGAAAGCCGCCGGGCGCCACATCGACATCGAAGCGGCCGTGCAGCAGCGCGAAGCCGGCATAGTCGTGATAGTTCTGCCAGTCCCAGTTGATATCCTCGCCGGCGAGATACGCATAGACGGCGCCGGCGGCGGCCGATCCGGCGATGACGAGGCGCGTCGCCAGAGGGTTGCGTGCAATCGACATCGTCCGAGGAGGCACCTGGAGTGAGGCAAGGGCGGCCCTCTCGCGGCGCGCCAGCCCCCACCATCGCCGCGACGGGTGAATCCTTGCTTAAGCGCGGCCTTGCCCGACAGGCATGGGTGACGCGGACTACGCGCCGACCAGGCTCCTGACCGGCAGCACGGCCTGCACGACGAGACCGCGCGCACGCGCATCCATGACGCCGACCGCGCGCAGCGCCAGCAGGGTGACCGCCTGAACGGTGTCGCGGAGTTTGGCAGGGTCGTCGGGATTCTCGGTCGCCAGCGGCCCCACCAGCGCCTCGTGCAGCGCGCCGAGCAGCGCGGTCGCGGCCAACTGGGTGTCCTGCGCCGGAAGGTGGCCGGCACGGACGGCCGCGTCGATCCGCGAGGCGATCTCGCCGACGATCTCGCGGCGGCTCGCGATCCGTGACGCCGTCACGTCGACGTCGACCGGCTCGGCCAGGATGCCCCAGGCGAGCTTGCGCTGCGACAGGATGTGCACTGCCACCGTGGATACCGCGGCAGCCAGGGCCGAGGACGGCCCAGGCGCCGCATCGGCGGCGCGCCGCACGGCAGCGAGCTCGTCGCGCGAGACTTCCGCGATCAGCTCCGAGATCAGATCGGCCTTGGAAGGAAAGTAGCGATAGACGGTGCCGGCTGCGACATTGGCCCGGATCGCCACCGGGGCGATCTGGACGGCCGACATGCCGCCTTCCGCGGCGGTTTCGCGCGCGGCTGCCAGAATCGCACTACGGCGGGCCGCCAGCCGCTTCACGACCTGATGGGTTCGCCGATAGACCATGGCGTTTCTCGTCCCGGACGCGCTCGTCCAGGGCACCCGGCGAACGCTGGTTCAGTGTTTTTGGAGGATCGACCTCACAAATGGCTGGGAAGAACTGAACACTTGTTCACGCGATAAGACAAGAGAAATCATGACCCTGTGCCGCGTGATCGATACGTCAGGCGTGCGCGAGCGCCATGCCGGCGGGCGCCGGCTGCCGACGCCACCACGAGCCGGCGCGCGCCAGCACCAAGCCGGCCATGATCAGATTGGCGGCGAGCCCAAGCGGAATCCCGGACAGCATGAACGTGATCTGAAGCGCCGCGATGCCGCCGAGCGCGGGCAGCTCGTAGCGGCGAAAGCCCTCGGCGAGGCCGATCCGCACCAGCCACGCCACGGCGATGGCCTGAACCATCATGTCGTACATGAACAGATAAGGCGTCGTCAGCAGCAGTCCGACGGCCAGCGCGGCCGCCTTCAGAGCATAGCGCACGGGGCTGCGCCACAGCATCACCAGCACGACCGCAACGGCCGCGGTCAGCACCCATTGGAAGGTCCAGCCGAGCGCTTCCGAGCCGCCGAAATAGCGCACCAGCGAAAACAGGCTCTGCAGCTTCCACCAGGTCGCCTTGCCCTCGGTCAGGAACGCCTGCGAGAACATCGGCAGCCAATGGAAGAAGGCCTGCCAACTCTCCAGCCCGAAGGCGAGCCATGACAGCAGCGCCAGCACGATGGCGGTGACGCTCGCAGAGACGAAGGCTGTCCAGCGCTGGGTGGCGATCAGCACGATCGGGAAGAGCAGGCCATATTGCGGCTTGTAGGTCAGCAGGCCGAGACAGATCCCCGCCAGCACCGGCCGCACCGGCAGCAGATAGAGTGTGCCGCCGACGAGCGCGGCGGTGAGGCATCCGTTCTGCCCGACCAGCGCGTTCGAGAACAGGGCCGGAAAGCCGGCTGCGAGCAGCAGGCCGAAGCCGCGGCCGACGATCGCGCGCATCGCGAGCGCATAGGGAACGAAGCTGGCATAGACCCAGCCGACAAAGGCGAGCGTGTAGGGAAACTGCGCCAGGAACGCCGCGACGAACAGGAATGGCGGCGGGTAGTGCCAGGCGAAGTAGCCCGGAAAATCCTGCCGCAGCAGAGCGAGCTCGACCTGGCGCTGCACGTCCCAGTCCCAGGCCAGGGCCGGATGTCCCTGCAGCGCGAGCTTGCCGGCCGCCCAGACATTGACGAAGTCCGTGGGAATGCCGAGCCCGGCCTGGTCCCAGATCCAGGTGCCCGACCACAGTCCGGCCGGGCAGAACGAGGCGTTGATGCAGGCGAGCGCAAAGCAGGCCGCGAACAGGCCGAGCGGAACGTCACGACGCTGCGATGGGATCGCGGCGGCATCAGGATTGTCGGCCATCTGGACCTCGCCCCGCGCTGCATGGATGCATTCCCGATCGAGACATAGGCGCGGACGCTTGAAGAAGGCTTAAGCGCGGGCAACGGCGCGCGACCACGGGCGCCGCACCGATTGTTTACTCGTAATCTGTATCGCAGGGGTCCGAATGCAACCAACGGCGGCAGGCCGGGGAGATCCCATGTTCGTTTATCGCGCTCTCATCGCCCTGCTCGTTTGCATGATCTGGCCGGTAACCAGCCGCGCCCAGGACAAGGGTCCTATCCATGTCTCCTCCGACGTCAGCTATGAATATCTGGCCCGCTGGGACGTCGCCCGGCTGAACACCATCCTCACCGTCGACACGTCGAAATTCGCGGGCGTTTCGGTGACCTACACCCCGGCCCGCAACGCCGTCCGGCTCTATCGCGTCACCTATGCGTCCGTCATCCCCGAGCGCGGCAACAAGCCGATCACGGCGAGCGGCCTGCTCGCGGTGCCCGAGACCGGCGAGACCAGCCTGCCGATGGTGTCCTATCAGCACGGCACGGTGTACGGGAAGCAGGAGGTGCCGTCGTTTCCGGAGCAGTCGCCCGAGACCCAGCTGATGATCGCGCAGTTCGCGGGGCAAGGCTATCTGCTGATCGGCGCCGACTATTTCGGAATGGGCATCTCGACCGAGCCAGAAGGCTACATGGTGAAGGCCAGCCATCAGCAGGCCACCTACGACATGCTGCGGGCGAGCCGCGCCGTGCTCGACCAGATGAAGCTGACGAGCGCCAGGCTCGACATCGCCGGCTGGTCGCAAGGCGGGTTCGTGACCATGGCCTTTCTCGAGAAGCTCGAAAGCGCCGGCGTGCCGGTGACGGCGGCGGCGACCGCGAGCGCCCCTGTCGACGTGTCCGTGGCGCTCAACGGCTTCCTCAGCTTCCCGCGCAAGAACGACGCCGCCTGGGTCAATTCGCTGTTCATCCTGTCGGCGTTCGCGTTCGAGAACTACTATGCGGTGCCGGGGCTGGCGCGCTCGGTGATCAGCGACAGCTACTACGATGTGGCGCGCAAGGCCTATGAGCGCGAGCCCTTCAACGTCGCCGACGTCCCGACCGATCTGCACAAGCTGCTCAAGCCCGACTATTTCGATGCGGAGTATTTCGCGGCGTCGGCCTACGGCCGCCTGGTCGCGCAGACGCAGGCCTATCGCTGGATCATCAAGACGCCGGTGCGCAACTATTACGGTGAGACCGACGAGGCGATCTCGACCGGTCTCGGCCGCCTGGCGATGACCTACCAGCAGGCGATCGGGGCCGGTAACAGCAAGGTCGAGGCGGTGTCGACGGGACCGACCAGCCATCGCGGCACGTTCGCGACCGCCGTCCCGCAGTGGAAGGCCTGGTTCGACAAGCCGTGATGCGCGCGGCGCCGCTGGATACGGTCCGCGGCGCAGCACCCCATCAACGAAAGACGTGACAAACAGAACGCGCGCCCACCGCGCGCGAATCGAACTGCCGCCGGCCCGACTCCGAACAAACGAAAAGCCCGGCTGCAAGCCGGGCCTGTCGTTTCTCTTAATCTTCCGGATCAGACGGGCTGACCGCCGGATGTCCGTTGCATATCAACCCTGGCTCACGCCTGAGGCTGCGGCTCCAGGCCCGGATCGGGTCGCGGCCGCGGTTTGCCGGCCGGCGGCACGGCCGACGCCCGCGGCGTCGACGGCTCGATCGCCGATTCGCGGTTCGGCTTCTTGCCCTTCAGGAGGTCGTTGATCTCCTCGCCGGTCAGCGTCTCGTATTCGAGCAGCGCCTGGGCGATCGCTTCCCAATCGTCGCGCTTCTCGGTGATGATGCGGCGCGCCTCCTGCTCGCCGGCCTCGATCAGGCCGCGAATTTCGGAGTCGATCAGGCGGGCGGTATCGTCGGAGATGTTGGTCGAGCGCGCCACCGAATGACCCAGGAAGACCTCCTGCTCGTTGCTCTGGTAGCGGACGCGGCCGAGCTTGTCGGACATGCCCCATTCCATCACCATCGCACGAGCGAGGTTGGTGGCCTGCTGGATGTCGCCGGTGGCGCCGTTGGTCACCTTCTCCGGACCGAACTTCTGCACCTCGGCCTCACGGCCGCCGAACATCATCGCAAGCTTCGAGACGCACCACTCACGGGTATGCGAGTGGCGGTCGGCCTCGGGCAGCGACTGCACCATGCCGAGCGCGCGGCCGCGCGGAATGATGGTCGCCTTGTGGATCGGGTCGTGGCTCGGGACGTTGAGGCCGACGATCGCATGTCCCGCCTCGTGATAGGCGGTCAGCATCTTCTCTTCCTCGGTCATGACCATCGAGCGGCGCTCGGCGCCCATCAGCACCTTGTCCTTGGCCTCCTCGAACTCGGACTGCGTTACCATCCGCTTGTTGCGGCGGGCGGCGGTCAGAGCGGCCTCGTTGACGAGGTTCATCAGGTCGGCGCCGGAGAAGCCGGGGGTGCCGCGGGCGATGGTCTTGAGGTTGACGTCCGGCGCCAGCGGCACCTTGCGGACGTGAACCTTGAGGATCTGCTCCCGGCCGATGATGTCGGGGTTCGAGACCACGACCTGGCGGTCGAAGCGGCCGGGACGCATCAGCGCCGGATCGAGCACGTCGGGCCGGTTGGTGGCCGCGATCAGGATCACGCCCTCATTGGCCTCGAAGCCATCCATCTCGACCAGCAGCTGGTTGAGGGTCTGCTCGCGCTCGTCATTGCCGCCGCCGAGACCGGCGCCGCGATGACGACCGACAGCGTCGATCTCGTCGATGAAGATGATGCAGGGCGCGTTCTTCTTGGCCTGCTCGAACATGTCGCGGACGCGGCTGGCGCCGACGCCAACGAACATCTCGACGAAGTCAGAACCCGAAATGGTGAAGAACGGCACGTTGGCTTCGCCGGCGACGGCGCGCGCGATCAGCGTCTTGCCGGTGCCGGGAGGGCCGACCAGCAGCACGCCGCGCGGGATGCGGCCGCCGAGCCGCTGGAATTTGCCGGGATCGCGCAGGAATTCGACGATCTCCTGCAAGTCCTGCTTGGCCTCGTCGACGCCGGCGACATCCTCGAACGTCACCCGGCCATGCGCCTCGGTCAGCATCTTGGCGCGCGACTTGCCGAAGCCCATCGCCTTGCCAGCGCCGCCCTGCATCTGCCGGGAGAGGAAGATCCAGACGCCGATCAGCGCGATGAAGGGCAGCCACGACACCAGCAGCGACACGAACCACGGCACGTTGTCGCCGGGCGGCTTGGCCTGGATGTTGACCTTGGCGTCGTACAGGCGCTTCACGAGGTTCGGATCGCTCGGCGCGTAGGTCTGGAACGACGAGCCGTTCTTGAAGGTGCCGTGAATCTCTGGCCCCTGGATCACGACGTCGCGCACATTGCCCTGATCGACCTCGGTCAACAGCTGCGAGAAGTTGATGTCGGTCGACGACGCGCGTTGCCCCGGGTTCTGGAAGAGTGTGAACAGCGCCAACAGCAACAGGACAATAATGACCCAAAGGGCGAAATTGCGCAGATTGGCGTTCATCGATTTTCCTTCGTGGTCGCGCGGATCGCGGCCGTTCGTCCTCGGACTCATCCCTGGGTAGCCACGAGGGAATCCCCCGGTCGACCATCTCGTAATCTAGGTACCACTCGCCGCAATGCCAAGGGAACTAGAAAGGACTATTTATCGCATCCTAGCCCGATTCCCGCTCAAAAAATGGCGCGGGAAAGCGCCGCCAAGGCAGGTGGTTAAGCGTCCGCGAAGGCGGTGAACCGCTTCAGACCCCGCGCGACCGCCGCGGCGGCGCGGGCGTGATGCGGATCGTCTCTCTCGTCATGCTTACCAGTGCACCAGCCAGGGTCTGTTTTAGCCTGCCCGGAGCAGACGTACCACCATCTGCGATCTCCGCAAGAGTCCGGTCCAGCCGCGCCAGCAGCGACTCTGCCTTGCCGAGTTCCACGGGACCTTCGGTTCCAACGCGGTTGATCGCGCGCATCAGCAGCCGCAGCCTGATTTCGGCTGGAAGTGCGACAAAGGCGCGCGCCTCGAAGGTCTCGCCGTGAATCGCGCCCACCGGCCTGCTCCCGGCCGCGCGCAGTGCAAGATAGCGTTCGGCGCCATCCACCATCAATTCGATCGCGGCATTGGCCCGTCCGAGCCGGTCGGCCAGCGTCGCCAGCGTCCGGGCATCGCCGCCCTCGGCGGCCAGAGCCGGCATCAGGGCGCGCAGCCGCGGCCGGGTGAAGGCGGGATCTTGATTGGTCGGATCATCTGCGAAAGGGATGCCGGCCGAGCGCAGCGTCGCCACCAGCCTGGCCTTGGCAACGTCGAGCAGAGGCCGCGCCAGCAACAGCCCTTCACGCTCGCTGAGCGGTGCCATCGCCGCGAGCCCCGCGATGCCGCTGCCGCGCAAGAGTCGCATCAGCACGGTCTCGGCCTGGTCGTCACGGGTGTGGGCGGTGACGACGTGTCCGGCGCCAGCCTGCCGCGCGGCGCGTGCCAGCAGGCGATATCTTGCCAGGCGCGCCGCTTCGGGAATCCCAGTGTCCGGCTTCTCATCGTTCCAGCGCAGGGTCCGGTGTGGAATTGCCAGCCTGCGCGCGGTCTCCTTCACCATGCGGGCTTCACGGGCGGACTCGCGCCGCAGCGCATGGTCGACCGTCACGGCCACAAGGCGCGGCCCCTCCGCGAGCCCCGCGCGCCACTGCGCCGCGAGCCACATCAGAGCCATCGAATCCGGACCGCCCGACACGGCGAGCACCAGCGCGGGCGCCCCCGAAAGCGGGGCGAACAGGCGCTCGGCTTCGGCTGCGGAGATCGCAGGATCGGCTTCGGAACGGGCCTTCGACATGGCGCCGCAGCCTACCCGCCCCGCCGATTATAGGCGAGAGGCTCCCCCTCGCCCGGGGACGTTCAGCACTTCACCCGCTTCTGCTCGCGATCGACGGTCGCCTTCACGCCCGCCGAGGCGCGCGGATATTTACGCGTCACTTCGCCGAACGCGGCGCAGGCGGCCTCCTTCTCCTTCAGCGCGGCCAGCGACTGGCCGAGCCGGAGCAGCGCATCCGCCGCCTTGCCCGACTTCTCATATTTCGTCGTCACGGCGAGGAAGACCTCGGCGGCATCGCGATATTGCTGACGCTGGTAGAAGCTCTCGCCGAGCCAGTATTGCGCGTCGCCGACCATCGGATCGTTCGGATATTTCTGGGTGAAGTTGCGCATCGTCTGCTCGGCCAGCGCGTAGTCGCGGCGCTGCATGTAGCCGATGCCGAGGTCGTATTCGTCGCGCGGCGTCTGCCGCGGCGGCGCGGTCTCCAGTCCGCCAGCGCCGGGAGCGGCGGCCGGCGGAGCACCCTGGGGATAGCGACCGCCCGTGTTGGCGAGAGTCGTGGGATCGCCGGCGGGACGGCCGGCGGGCTGGCCGCCACCCGGCTGGATCGGCAACTGGCCGCCGCCGAGCGCTTGCGGGGCGCCGGGAGCCGTCGGATTCTGGCTCGGATCGAACGCATCGCCGCGGCGGCCCCGGCCAGGGGCCGCGGGCTCCTGGACGATTTGCACCGGCGCGCCGGCCTGCGGCTGCGCGTAGCCCGGCTGCTGCTGGGGATAGGCCTGTTGCGGCTGGCCGTACGGCTGCTGGCCATATTGCTGCTGGCCGTTGGCCGGCTGAGCAGCCTGGCCGTAGGCGGGATTGGCCTGCGCCGGCGCGGCCGCGGTCGGCTGCGCCGCGGCGGCGCCCCCAGGTGCTGCGCCCTGCAGTTGTCGCAGCCGCTCCTCGAGCTGGCGATTGCGATATTGCAGCTCCTCGTTCTGACCGGTCAGTTGCCGGAGCTGATTTTCGAGCCGCTGAATCCGGATCTCGGGATCATCATCATCGGTCTGGGCGAGCGCCCGCGACGAAAATGCCTGGCACGAGAAAATGACGAGCGCGGCGAGGATCGCGGCGGCGCTCCGTGGAAGAAACATGAACGACATGCTGCCCTGACGACCAGATCGGCGAGACGTTGAAAACAGGCCTGTGAGCGTGGCTGTAAAGCAGAAATGCGACGGATACAAATGACGTTCAAGCGAAGAAAAAACCAAGTCCGGCCGAGACCCGCCGACAACAAACGATGAAGCCGGCGTCGATGGGCGACGCCGGCTTCATCAGCAACGGATTCGTTCAGCTTTATGAACTGGCGTTCAGGACCGTCACCGCACGGCGGTTCTGCGACCAGCACGAGATGTCGTTACAGACCGCCACCGGCCGCTCCTTGCCGTAGGAGATCGTGCGCATGCGGCCCTGGTCGATGCCGCGCGACGCCAGGAAGTTGCGGACCGACTGCGCGCGCCGCGCGCCCAGCGCAATGTTGTACTCGCGGGTGCCGCGCTCGTCGGCGTGGCCCTCGATCGTGAAGGAGTAGCGCGGATAGCTCTGCAGCCACTGCGCCTGCTTCTCCAAGGTCGCGATCGCCTGCGGCGTGAGATCGGTCTGATCGCTCTCGAAGAAGACGCGATCGCCGACATTCACGACGAAGTCCTGCTGGCTGCCTGGAGTCGCAGCGCTGGCCATCGCCCCGTCGGCCCCGGTGAGATTCTTGTTGGCGCAGGCGCCCATCGACAGCGCCACGGCCAGCACGGCGGCCAACTTCAATCCCTGGAGGATACGCATCTGATATTTCATTCCCGGAGCCTCCACGCTCACGTTCTTAGACTGCCATCCGGTCTACAGGGCGATGGTTAAGCGAACGTTCCGTCAACCTTGATGGGGTCTTGCCGAACCCCGTCAAATGCTAACGAAACCCGAAAAGCGACCGCGATGGTTAATGGGTTGTAAATGTGGCGCCAGGGTGAAGGCAAGCCGCTCAGCGCCTGCAGCAGGGCGCTTTTTCGCTGATTTTTGCATCGCTGCCACGGTGCGAACCGGCCGGACGGCCGAACTGGCCCCGATATCGGCCGACGATCAGCCAGCCCTCGCGACCGCGTGAATCCTGAACGAATCAGTGAAGGCGTCCGGCGCCGGACGATCGAACAGCATCCGTCGCTCGAACGCGCTCGATCGCATGAACGGAAAGCGCTGGAACACGCGATCGCGGATCGAAGGATAATGCGCCGCCACCAGGCCGACCGGCTTGGTGAGACCGGAGTAGAGCCGCGGTTCACCCCATGGTTCCTGCAGGAACACCTTCTTGTAGAACGCACGATGCTCGGGGCGCACGTTGGCGAGACCGATGTCCGCATTGAAATGGGCGCAGGCAACGTAGCCGAGCCGGACGGTCACATAGGGAAGCGCCGGAAACAGCCGCGCCTTCTCATGGTCGGCGACGAACCGAGTCGGGTCGATGATGACCTTGCCGCGATCGAGCTCGGGATGCAGCAGGTCGGCGAACATGTCCGAGGACAGCGATCGGCGCCATTGCGAGTTCAGCACGCTGATGCGGATCGAGCTGTAGAGCTCGCCATTGACGTAGACGCCGAAGATGAAGCTGTTGGGAAGATCGTCATATTCGTCGCTGACGCGTTCGCTGGGCGACGGCAGGATGGCGCCTTCACGCAGGTAGGCGCGGTAGCGCAGCCGATAGATCTCGTCCTTGTCTTCAGCAGTCAACGCCAGTCGATAGTCCACGTTCTCCAGCACATCCGACTTCTGCTCAGCAACGGCACTCACTCTAGCCGCCGACTTCATCCGCAACCCCTTTTCACACAACTCCTACGAGCAGTATGAGCTTAACAGCGGGTTAATGCCGACGCAAAGCTTTCGCCGGTACAAAGTTAACGGCACGTAGAATCCCGGAGGCGTAACCGTGACTTACGGGATTGGATGCTACGCTGGACGATTGCTTCGGATCACTTGCGTATCAAATCGAAACGGATTCGCTTGGCATGCACGTGCGATGTTTCCGAACGATGCGACGTGGGGTTGTTACATTGCCATTCCCATACGAGCCATGCTCGGACCGGCGGGATGCTGCGCACAGAGCCGCCTTCAGCACTGGTCGGTCTTTCCCGGCACCACCGCATCAAGGCGGAGGTCGGGCGATCAAGCGATCGAACGTGTCCCGCCGGCGGCCGCGATCGCCCCGTCGCTCGAACGGCGCCCATGCGATGCATTCAGGAGCTGCCGGATGCGGATGGCGGGGACGGGCCGGCTGAACAGATAGCCCTGCGCCTCGGTGACCGTACCGTCGGCGCTGACCAGTTCGAGCTGCTCGTTGGTCTCGATGCCCTCCACCACCACCGACATGCCGAGATCGGCGGACAATCTTGCGACACCGCGCAACAGGGTCAGCGGCCGATCGCTGTCGATTCCTTCGAGGAATGAGCGATCGATCTTGACCTTCTCCAACGGGAAGTTGTGCAGATAGCTGAGGCTCGAATAGCCGGTGCCGAAATCATCGAGCGAAATACGGACCCCGAGCATGTGCAGCTGCGACAGCACATCGTGGGTGAGCTGAGTGTTGCGCAACAGCGAGGATTCGGTGATCTCGATCTCGAGCCGATGCGGCGGCAGCCCGGACACTTCGAGCGCGTAGCGGACCTCACTGAGCACATCGCGCTGATGGAACTGCTGCGGCGAGAAGTTGACGGCGACGCTGACCGCATCCGGCCATTTCATGCATTCCAGGCAGGCCTTGCGCAGGATCCAGCGGCCGAGATCAACGATCAGGCCCATGTCCTCGGCGACGGGAATGATGTCGACCGGCGAGACCGTGCCGCGCACCGGGTGGTTCCAGCGCAGCAGCGCCTCGCAGGTCGAGATCTTGCCGGACTTCAGGTTGACCAGCGGCTGGTAGAACAGCTCGAACTCCTCGTTCGCCAGCGCCTTGCGCAGGTCGAGCTCGAGGATGCGGCGTGCTTCCACCGTCTGGGCGAGTTCATCGCGGAAGAAGCAGAAGGTGCCGCGTCCCTCCGCCTTGGCGCGATACAGCGCCATGTCGGCATTCTTCAGCAGGGTGTCGGCGCTGATCCCCGGCGCGGTCATGGCGATGCCGACACTGGCGCCGATCTCGACCAGGTGATTGTCGATCTTGTAGCGCTCGCTGAGCTGGTCGACGATCCGGCGCGCCAGCATCGCCGCGTCGTCGTTGGAGCGGATGTTGCGCTGGAACACCACGAACTCGTCGCCGCCGAAGCGCGCGACGAAGTCTTCAGGACGCAGCATGTCGCGCAGCCGCTCGGAGACCGCGCAGAGCAGTTGATCGCCGCAGGGGTGGCCGAGCGTGTCGTTGACCTGCTTGAAGCGGTCGAGATCGACGAACAGCAGCGCGGACAATTCGCCGTGCCGCTGCGGAATCCTGAGCAGCCGTTCGATCTCGTCGCGGAAGCTGACGCGGTTCGGCAAGGTCGTGAGCTCGTCGTAGCGCGCCAGATGCGAGATGCGCGCCTCGGCATGCCGGCGCTCGGTGATGTCCTCGAGCAGGACCACGGCGCCGCCGTCGGCCATCGGCTGGAAGGTCCAGGACAGCGACCGGTCGCGCGCGACGTCGGGATCGCTGGTAATGACATTATGGGTCTTGGTGTGCTCGATCTCGGCCAGGATCAGCCGGCCGCTCGAAGCGGAGATCGAGCCTGCAATCACGCAGGCGTTGATGATGTCGGCCGCCTTGCCGCCACGCTGCAGGATGTCATCCGGCAGGCTCATCATCTGGCCGAAGCGATGGTTCATCACGGCCAGACGCCCGTCGGAGCGGAACATGCACAGGCCGTGCGGCATGTTGTTCAGAGCCGTATCGAACTGCTTGGCCAGTGCGGCCTCGCTTTCGCGCGCCACGAAGGCCTGGACGAAGATCCGCTGCAGGTTGGTCGAGATGTGTTTCAGCGACACGAAGAACAGGACGCAGAACGCCGCCATGCCCAGGTAATAAGGGCTGCCGTGGATCGCGAGGGCCACTGCGAGCGGTCCGCAGGCGAGCAGGATCTGGACGTGGAAGATCCAGGGCCGCCCGTAGGTCCGGCCCGCGCCCGCCGACATGTAGCAGAGCGTCACCGTGATCGCGATCAGGTGCACCACCGGGTCGCTGTTGTCGACCAGGGCGACCACGCACCAGACGCCGAGCACCAGCGCATAGATCATGGCGCCGATCTGGTAGCGAACCTCCCAGCGCTCGACCGCCTCCTGCGTGAGGCGGCCGTTGTCGCACAGGCTTCGATAGTAGCGCATGTCGAGCGAACGGAACGCCCCTGCGATGATCAGCATCGCGGCACACGGCCACAGATTGACGTCGCCGCTCTTGATCGCGGTCATGACGGCGGCGACGGCGGCGCAGAGTGCGCCGGCGAACATCGGGCCGGGATCCTGGAAGAGGGAGTCGACGAGAGCCGCCTGGATCGCAGGCGACAACTTTCGATCGTCTTCTCCGTTCTGAGTGGCAAGCTGCATTCGTGCGCACGCGTCCTGTTCGGTGCACAAACATTACCGCTCGCAGGTGAAGTCTTTCTGAGGGAACATCGTTAGCGGAGCGTTTCCGCGTTCGCGAAGTGCACGAATTCGCTCGAAAATTCAGAGAACTAGGCAAACACTACCCGGCTACTACAACTAATAGTTCTGCCTTTCCATAGAACACGCATCGCGCGACTGGAAAAATCGCGTCCACCACGACGTGAGCGGGCCCAGAGGCTCGCTCCATCACGACAGCAGCGGCGACCAAGCCGGATCCGAGGCGAAGCCCGGCGTCGGCACCTTCTGCTCGAAGCGGCCGGAGACGTCGATCGAATATAGCGAAGGACCAGCGGTGCCGCCGGGGTCACGGAAGAACATCAGCACGCGGCCGTTGGGCGAGAAGGTCGGCCCTTCGTTGTGGAAGCCGGCGGTGAGGATGCGCTCGCCCGAGCCGTCCGTCTTCATGATGCCGATCGCGAATTGGCCGCCGCCCTGCTTGGTAAAGGCGATGAAGTCGCCACGCGGCGACCACACCGGCGTCGAGTAGCTGCCCTCGCCGAACGAGATGCGCTGCGCTGCGCCGCCACTGGAGGACATTACGTAGATCTGCGGTTTGCCGCCGCGATCGCTTTCAAAGCAGATCTGGCTGCCGTCCGGCGAGTAGCACGGCGAGGTGTCGATCGCCGGCGTGTCGGTGAGCCGCGTCGTCGTGCGCGAGCGCAGATCCATCACGAACAGGTTGGAGTTGCCGCCCTGCTGGAGGCTGAGGATGATGCGCTGGCCGTCCGGCGAGAACCGCGGCGAGAACGACATGCCGGGGAAGTTGCCGACGATCTCGCGCTGGCCGGTCTCGATGTTGAACAGATAGACCCTCGGGTCACCCTGCCCGAACTCCATGTAGGTGATTTCCTGGCTCGACGGCGAGAACCGCGGCGTCAGCACGAGGTCGGCGCCGCGGGTGAGGTAGCGGACGTTGGCCCCGTCCTGATCCATCAGCGCGAGCCGCTTGACGCGCCGCTCGGACGGGCCGCTCTCGTCGACGAACACGACGCGGCTGTCGAAATAGCCCTTCTCGCCGGTCATCTGGGTGTAGATCTGGTCCGAGATGATATGTGCGATGCGCCGCCAGTATTCCGGCGCCGTCACATATTGCTGGCCGGTGAGCTGCTGGCCCGAGTTCGGGTCCCACAGCCGAAACTCGGCCTTCAGCCGCCCGTCCGGCTGCCGCGTCGCGCGGCCGGTGACGAGCCCGCGCAGATCGAGCGGCTTCCAGCTCGCGAATTGCGGCGGGGCCTCGAAATTGCTGATGCGCTCGGGAAAGGCGGCCGGGTCCACCGGCGCGAACAACCCGCTGCGCTTGAAATTGTTGGTAATCACCTGTGCGATACCGTTGCCGACATCGGCGTCACCGGCACCGCCGGGCACGAATGGCGGAATCGCGATCGGGATCGGCTTGAACTCGCCAGGGCCGATAATCACACGTTGCGCGAACGCGGGCCCCGCGCCCAAGGCTGCCATGGCGGCTCCTCCGCCCAGCAGAACCTGGCGCCGCGTGGTGGATCCTATCTTGCGCGTCGGAGGTGTCGTCAAGTTCGGCCTCGCATCGAATTCATCATTTTGAGGTTGAATGTCGCGGGTATCAACTTCCACTCATTGTACCGGTTCTTCGGCAGAAACGCGTAGGGCGCACAGTTCTCGACCGCACGCTTGGCATTTTCCGCCATGGCCAGGCTGACGGTACGGGACGGTCCGGTCATGCCGACGACGGCGGGAGCAGCAAAGAGCGATCCATCCGGCCGTAGCTGGATATCGAGATCAACGGAGATCTTGTCTTCATCCACGCCGCTATAGGGCGCATTGAAGCAGCGGGTGACCGCCTCCTGGAACGCGGCCTGCCAGCTCGCGACATTGGCCTCTGCCGTTCCTCGCACCGAGCCCAGCGCCGCATTCGCATTGATCTCGGATCCCGTGACCGCCTGCCGCGTCGGATCTTTCTGATTGATCAAGCTCGCCATCTTCTCGGCGTCGAACTTGCGCTCGCTCTTGTGCTTGGGCGGCTCCGGCGGCGCGGCGGCGGCCTGCGGCTTCGGCGGCTGCTTCGCCTTGTCCTTGTTGAGCACGCTGGCGATCTGGTCCGGATTGAACGGGTCCGGCTTCTTCTCCTCCGGCTTCGGCTTCTCGGCCGGCGCGGGCTTCGGCGGCTCCGGCTTCTTCTCGGCCACCGGCTTCGGCGTATCCGGCTGCTTCTCGACCGGCTTCGGCGGATCGGGCTTCTTCTCGACCGGCTTCTCCGGCTTGGGCTGCGGCTCAGGCGCGGCGTCGGTCTCGGTGACCTGCTTGGTATCGACCTTGCCGACGATGTCCTCGGTCGGCTTCTTCTCGCCGATCTTGTCGGCCAGCAGCTTCTGGGATTCCTTCTTGCCCGTCAGCGCGCCGGCCTTGGCCTTCGAGCTGTTGTCCTCCGAGATCACGTCGACCGGCACAAGGTCCTCCGGCGGCGCCACCATCGAGCGCGCGGAGAAGCTGAACAGGCCCCAGCACAGCACGAGCACGTGCAGGGCGACGGACAGCACTGTCCCCTTGCGCGTGCGCACGAACCGGATGAGGTCCTTCGACGTCATGAGCCCTGATCCGGCAGCACGACGATGCTGGCGCGATAGCCGGCATCGCGCGCCAGGCCCAGCACCTTCATCATGTCGGAGTAGCAGGCGTCGCGATCGCCGCGGATCTTGACGACGTTGTCGCCGCCGCCGGCGCCCACCTCCTTCATCGCCTTGATCTTCGGCCCAAGTTCGTTGATCGCGATCGGCGAGTCACCGAGATACACGTCCACCTTCGACGCGCAGCCGCCGCCGGTCTTCTTCACGGTGACCTCGAGCGGTGGCTTGGCGTCGGCCGTCGAGGCCGAGCCGCCTTGCGCCTGGGGCAGGTCGACCTGGATGTTGACGGTGAGCAGCGGCGCCGCGACCATGAAGATGATCAGCAGCACCAGCATGACGTCGACCATCGGCGTGACGTTGATCTCCGCCATCACGGCCGCCTTGCGCCGACCGCGGCGACCACCGCCGCCGGACGCGCTGCCCATGCTCATGCCCATGCTGTGGTACTCACGATCCGGATGCCACTATACCTGCCCTCATCCCCGCTCGTCGATCTGACGGGACAAGATGGCCGAAAATTCATCTGCGAAGCCTTCCAACCGCTGCGCCTGCCGGTTCACCTCCGAAGAGAACTTGTTGTAGAAAATCGTCGCCGGGATGGCCGCGATCAGGCCGATGGCAGTGGCGAACAGCGCCTCCGCGATGCCCGGCGCGACCACCGCCAGCGAGGTGTTCTTGGAAGCCGCGATCGCCTGGAAGCTGGTCATGATGCCCCAGACCGTGCCGAACAGACCGACGAACGGGCCGGCGGAACCGACCGTGGCAAGCACCAGGAGACGGCGTTCCAGCCGCTCGACCTCGCGCGCGATCGACACGTTCATCACCTTCTCGATGCGCATCTGCAGGCCGGCGAAGGAGCGCGCGTGGCCCTCGAACGAGCGCTTCCACTCGCGCATCGCCGCCACGAAGCACGCCGCCATGGATTGCGTCGGCTTCGCCGATAGCACCCGGTACAGCTCCTCGATGGATTCTCCGGACCAGAAGGCCTGCTCGAACCGGTCCATCGAGCGACGGGTCCGCGAGAACAGGAACATCTTGTCGATCGCAATCGCCCAGACCCAGATCGAGCAGGAGATCAGGCCGAGCATGATGATCCGAACTACCCAGCCGGCATTGCCGAACAGATCGATCAGGGACAGGCCGCCGCTATCGACAGACATCTGCAGTATCCTCTCAACCAATCATCCCGGGATGCCCGGGACCATGCAGCCGCCGTTCCATGCCGGATGCCGTCGCGGCGGAAAGCGCCTGCGCGAGAAAACCCTGAACTGATCGCTTTAAGAGGCCCGCCGAAGCCATAAGCGGCCTGCTTCCTCTGCCAACGTGTCAAAACAAGGGCTCTTGGCGCGCGTAAGCGCCCCTTAACCAAACCCCCTCCGGGGTTAAGGCGGGGTTACCGCGGAGTATTGCCGAGGTCAAAGGTCCAGCCGGACCAGCCAGATAGAGCCTTTGTGATCAGCCGCTTGACCGTTTTGGCCGGCGGCGGACAGCGGCCAGCCGCCGCAGGCGGGCGGTATCGGAGAACGCAAAACGCCCGCCGGCGGGGGAACCGCAGGCGGGCGTCTTGTGCCGTCAGGGCGGGGGCTGAAAGCCCTGCGGCGTCAGGTGAGAGGCGATCAGCTCTGCGGCTGGTCGTTCGGCGGGGTCGGACGCGGCTTGTGCTGGGCCATGAACGCGTCGAACTCCTCCTTGTCCTTGGCGTGGCGCAGCCGGGTCAGGAAGTCACGGAACTCCTGCTGCTCCTCTTCGAGCCGCCGCAGGGTCTCCATGCGGTACTCGTCGAAGGCGCGGTTGCCGCTCGAAGCCGGCTGCGAGAAACCGAAGCCGAAGCCGCGGCGCTCCATCTTGTCGCGCATGCGGTCCATCTTCCACTGCATCCGTTCCATCTTGTTCGACCAGCGATCGCCGCCGTTCCAGCACGACATCTTTCTGCTCCCGAGTGTGAAAAAGAGAAGGGCAAGTCCGATCGGCCACCAGATGATGAAGCCGAGCACGGTCACGGCGATCCAGCCGGGATGCCAGGGCGACTCCATCATGCGGGGCCGGTACCTCTGCTCCTCCTCCGAACCGCGCCAACGATTGACATCTGCGGTGTAGGCCATCTCCCTCTCCATTCGCGGCGCCATGCCGTGTGAATGTAAATAACATTTACATAGCTAGCTCAACCCGGGATTTTGTCAAGGCGACCGCCTGACGCGTCGCTCGAATTATTTTTCGGCGTTCTTTGAACCTTATTTCGGGCGGCCCCAGGGCCCTGCCGGCTTGTCATCGTCCGGCAGCGGCGGCGGCTCGGCAGCGGAGGACGGCGCAGGCCGGCGGTCGGTCGGGAAGCCGAGCCCGCGCAGATAGATCAGCAGCTCGGCCTCCAGCAGCTCCTCGGGCGACATCGGCAGCTTGCGCCGGGCGGCATCGCCGCGCGCAAACAGCGAGGCGATGCCATGCGCCATCGACCAGATGTGCAGCGCCATCATCAGGGCCGGCGGCCGCGGCATCCCGGGCGGCGCCAGCGCCGCCAGCCGCTCCGCCGCGGCCCGAATGACGCCGAAAGCGCGCTCACCCGCCGCCAACAGGCCCGCGGTGGAGTCCGCCGGCACGCCGGATTCGAACATCGCCGAGTAGAACGCAGGCTCCGAACGGGCAAATGCCAGATACGCCTTGCCGACGCGCTCGAACGCCGTGACGGTGTCGGGCCGGCCGTCGTCCCACGCCGCCGAGAGCTGCGCCTCGAACTGCTCGAAGCCGCGCTGGGCGATGCTCGACAGCAGTTCATCGCGGTCGCGGAAGTGGCGATAGGGCGCGGCCGGACTGACGCCGGCCATGCGGGCCGCATCGGCAAAGGTGAAGCCGGCAGCCCCCTTCTGCGCGATCAGGTCGAGCGCCGCCTGCAGCAGCGCCTCCTTGAGGTTACCGTGATGATAGCCGCGCTCGGCGCGGCGCTCTTCCTTGCGCCAGCTCATGTAAATGGCTTTTACATGAGCCGGGTCGAAGGAAGCCAGCGACTTTTGGGCGGGGTCAGCCGCCGACTTCCGGGACGCTCTATCGCGCCGTTCGGTTAAGCCCCCGCGAACAGGTGCCACCCTCGTCCCTTGAGGCCCCCCGCAAGGGGCAGGGTGGCACCGAACTCGCCGCGGGATCAGCGCGCCCGGCACAAGCGCCGGGCGCCCGCAGCAAGCGGGACGTTCACCTCAGCCGACGTGCTCCGCCCTGCAGGCCGCTCAACTAGCCGCCCGGAATCGGCAGCACCGGCATGATCTCGACCCGCTCGCCCGGGAAGATCGCAAAATGCGGATGGTTGACGAACATCTTCGCGGCATCCTCGTGCGACGCGGCGCGGACCACGGTGAACGCGCCCATCTCGTTGGCGATGTCGTTGACGCCGCCCTTGTCGACCCGCTTGGTCTTGCCGAGCGGCCCGCCCATCGCGACGATCGCGCCCTTGTGTTGGTCCACCCAGGCATGCCAGGCCGCCATGCCCTGCTGTCCCCTGGCGTTGCGCTCCGTCTCGGACAGCGCCTCCCAGGCTTTCCAGACCGGACTGGTCTTGCTGCCGAGAAAGACGGCGAGATAGGTGTTGCTGTTGTCACTCATTGCACTTCCCTCTCCTGCTGTGAAACGGATCGATCAGACACGGCCGGCATGCGGCAGCTCGGCGAAGCCCGCCGCCGCCTGCTGCACCTCCTCGGAAAAGTCGGCCATCTCCTGGACCTGGCGAATCTCGATGATCTCGTTGTCCGAGGCCGGGCACTGCCTGGCCCAGGCGATCGCCTCGTCGCGCGAGGCGACCTCGATCATCCAATAGCCGCCGAGCACCTCCTTGGCCTCCGCGAACGGGCCGTCGGTCACCACAGGCTTGCCGCCCGCGAACGAGACCCGCGCCCCCATCGACAGCGGATGCAGGCCCTCCAGCGTGATCAGCACGCCGGCGTCCTTCAGGGCCTCGTTGTGGCGCATCATCGCTTTGACACGCTCGGGATCGAGCTGCACGTCCGGCGGCGCACTCTCATAGCCGAGCGGGATCATCAGCATCATGAATCGCATCGCGTTTATCCTCCTCTCCTGATCAGGGTCGGTTCAGTTCCTGGCGGCCTGCGCACGCAGCCGTTCGACCCGCTCACGCAATTCGGACGTGAACGTCTCGCCGAAATCCTCCGCGGCATAGACCTGGCGGATCTCGATCTCGCCGCTCGGGAACGGCGCCCGCTTCATGTGCTCGATCACCTCCTCGAGCGAGCCGGCCTTGAGCATCCAGAAGCCCGCCGCGAGATCGCGGGAGAGATCGAACGGACCGCGCGCGACGCTCGGCGTCCCGTTCGAGAAGTCGATGCGCGCCCCCTTCGCGGTCGGATGCAGGCCCTCGCCGGCCTCCATCATGCCGGCCTTCACCAAGCCCTCGTTGAACCGGCCCATCGCCGCGAACTCCTCGGTGGTCGGCAGGATTCCGGCTTCCGTGTCCCTGGTCGCCTTCACGATCACCATGAACCGCATGGCTGCTCTCCCCTGATGCTGTCCGGCAGGACTGCCCTGCCCTCATCAGTAGGACGATCCGGCCCCGGTACGGCCGACACGCTCCCGCAATTGTTTTGGCCGGGTTCCCGGTTCAGCCCGGCTCTTGCGGGAACATGTGGAAATAAGGCTCGGCCTCGGCGAGCACCCGCGCGACGGAGGGCCGCGTCTTGAGCCGGTCGAGATAGGCAGTGACCCCAGGCAGCCCATCACCCAGCGGCTCCACTCTGTCGGCGTAGAACAGCGCCGGCAAGGCCGCGCAATCCGCCAGGGTGAAAGGGTCGCCCATCGCCCAGCCACGCGGCGGCAGCTCGGCCTCGAGCATGGCGTAGGACGTGCGCAGCCGGCTTCGAGCGTCGGCGACGCCGAGCGGATCGCGGGCATCGGCCGGCCGCAGCCGGTCGAACACGACGGTCTGCGTCGGCATGTGCAGATAGAGGTCGAGAAAGCGATCGCGTAGACGTGTCCGCAAGGCGAGATCGGGATGATCGGGAATGAAGCGCGTCCTGCCCGCATAGTGCTGGTCGAGATACTCGATGATGATGCTCGATTCCGGAATCGTGCGCTGCTCATCGCGCAGCACGGGAAATTTACCGACCGGCCACAGCTTCAAGAACGCCGCGCGCTCATCCGCGTCCCCGAGATTGATCAGCTTCGGCGTGAACGAAACGTCGTTCTCATACAGCGCGATCAGCACCTTCCAGCAGAACGACGACAGCGGATGATAGTAAAGGGTCAGGGACATCGTACGCTCCTGCTGAGTTGAGTGAGAACAAGTCGTTTGGTCCCGAACGCGCGGCCGCAGGGCGGTGCGCTCCCGCGGACCGTTGTTCACGGGGAGAGGGTTGAGCTGAGGCGCTAGACGCACGGGTGGTGTGAGTGGAAAGACCTGCGCTCCCCCGGAACCCGGAGCGCGCCGCGAGATATGGGCTCACACGCCCCGAACGGGGGCATAGCGCGCGATGACAACGCCGTTGGACAGCGCCCGGCTGTCGATCAGGCGGAGCTTCAAGGCCTGCCCCGGCTTGAACAGCGGCCGTCCGGCGCCAAGCACGCGCGGATTGATCGCGATTCGAAGCTCATCGATCAGGTCGTGTGCCACAAGCGTCGAGCCGAGGTCGGCGCTGCCGAACAGGAACAGGTCCTTGGCATTCTCCTGCTTGAGCTTGTCGACCTCGGCCGCGAGCTCCGGACCCAGCAGATGCGCGTTTGACCATGCCAGGCGAGACAGCGTGCGGGAGGCAACATATTTGGGGATGCTGTTCATGACGTCGGCGATCACGCCCTTCTCGGTCGGCCAATAGCCGGCCATCAGATCGTAGGTCACCCGGCCGAACAGCAATCCGCCCGCCTCGTGCAGTTGCGTCTCGGAGATATGCTCCAGCTCCGGGCCCCACACATCTTCGTGCCAGGAGATGTCGCCGTTCGGGCCCGCAACCATGCCGTCCAGCGTCATCATGTTCCACATCACCAGTCTCGCCATCGACTGCCTCTCCCTGACTGCTTTCATTTTGCAAGCAGTTGGAGAATGCCCAGACCGGTGCAATATTGCAAGCGGTTTATGCGCGATCCCTGCTCACGAGACTTCGATGTCCGACCCTCAGCGCTCCGGCTGCCCGATCAACCTGTCGCTTGAAGTGGTGGGGGACAAATGGAGCCTCTTGATCATCCGCGACATGATGTTCGGAAATCGCCGGCACTATCGCGAGCTGCTCGGCGGCTCGGAGGAGGGCATCTCCTCGAACATTCTCGCCGACCGGCTGAAGACGCTGCTCGCGGCCGGCATCATCAGCCGTGCGGACGATCCGAGCCACAGGCAGAAGGGCATCTATTCCCTGACCGAGCAGGGCATCGAGCTGTTGCCGATCCTCGCGCAGATGGCGGGCTGGGGTTACAAGTATCTGCCCGTCTCGGAGGAGCTCGGCATCCGCGCCAAGCTATTGATGGAAGGCGGCCCGAAGATGTGGGCCGAATTCATGGACGAGCTGCGCGAAACCCATCTCGGCGCGAAACGGCGCAGGAGGGCTGGACCGAGCGTCGGCGAGCGGCTGCAGGCAGCTTACCAGAAGGTCGTCGCTGCCAAGAAGGCCGAGGCAGGCGGCCGATGATCGCACGCCTCGCGACGCGCACGGATCGTGCGCGCCGCTTCCCGCATCAGAACCGCGTGTTGTCGGCCCTGTAGCGCGATGATTTGCGCGGGGCGCGTTCGGGGGCCTGCTCGAGCTGCGCGATCGGACGGCGATAGGTCTCGGCGCGACGCAGCCAGCCCGCCTCCCACACGCGGTTCGAGGGCAGATTGCGAACCCGCTGTTGCAGCACGACCTGCACCGCGTCGGAATATTCGGCGAGCACGGCCTTGGACTCGGTGGTGGTGCCGTTCATCTTGAGCAGCACCTGCTTGAGACCCCAGCCCTGGCGCTGGCCCGTCTCCTTGTCCACGGCCGTCTCGGACGGATTGGTGCCCTCGCCCTTGAAGTTGATGTAGTCGATCAGCGGGTAGAGATCGTTGGAGGCGCGCACGACTCGCGAATATTGCGCGACGATGTGCTCGCGTTCGGCGCTGTCGGGCGTGTTGGCGAGGATCTTGTCCATCGCGCCTTGCGCACGCGCCACCAGGAACTGCGTCTGCTCCGCAATCGTGTCGAGCAGGAACTGCCGCAATTGCCGCATTTGCGGCGAGTTGAAATTCCGCTTGAAGTCGGCCCGGCTGGTCCACGGGCATGCCGGAATCGGCGTCTTGTCGAGCCATGCAGGCAACGGCGTCTTGCCCTTGCGCAGAAATGCGATCAGCCCCGGAAAACCCTCTTCATAAGGTGGCTTCGCGGTGGACGGGTACCAGATGAAATGCCCGATTCCCAGCGAGGCGAATTCTTCACCCGCATTCCACGACGTGATCGCGTCGCGCCGTCCCCCGGCCTCGTTGAGCCAGATCCTGCGGCCGATCATCTGCGCGACGTCGGCCGGCAGCGCGCGCTGAGGCACCGACAGATTCTTCGTGGTCTTGGCGTCGCTCCGCGGGTCGCCCTTGCGCTCGACCGCGATCGGCTTCGCAGGCTCGGTCGGTGGAACAACCACTTTCAGAGCCGGCGTCTGCACGTCCGACGGCCGCCCCACCGTCTCGGGCTCCGCCGTCTGCGGCTGCTGCGGCGGCGCGACATCGTGCGCAGCCTGCTCGGTCTCTGCCGGTTTCGCAGCAACGCTGCCATCCGCTCCGGCGGCGCCGGACGCCGCGAGCCCGAGGACAATGCACGACAACAGCAGCGCGCCGCACCCGCGCCACAGACCATTCGACCCGTGCGACGAAGCGTGCAGCTCCGTGGTTCTGACGAGGGTGATTCGCCGGCTGATGAATAGATCGCCCATGTCGATTCTACCGAGACTCTTAAACTCTACGCCACCGGTTCAGATTCGTCCCGGACACGTCCGAGAGCCACCCGACGACGGGCAAATCAGCCGACGGCGGGACTGTCCAATTCCACGGGGGAACGCGCCTGGAGAGGCGGCTCTTTTCCTGAAGACTTTCAAGTCGATCACCCTTGTCCAGTGCTTCCCGTAAGAAAGTCCCTCTTTCGCCTTTCCAGAATTCATGCTCCTTTAGCCACGTCCTGTTCCCGATCGAGAGGGATGTTTCGCGGTCGTCACGAACGTGGGGAGCAGGATGCGGTGGACGCGTCGATGTTGCAGCGTGGAGCATGATTCGGAACCGGAGGCCGTTGACGGCTATTGCGCCACAGCTTTCCGACAAGATCATGCTCATATGAGGACACGCAGACGAACAACGCGGCGCGTACGGCGAAATCATGTGGTCCCTGGCATCCCGATGCTGATGCCGTGTCCGATGCGGGAGCGTATTGTGGCGGAAACGGGGGCAAAACAGCCGGTCCCCGGGCATCGCGCAGGGAGGGCCGGGATGTCTCAGCCGAATCTGTGGTTCCTGCCCCGTGCATTTTTCCCGCGGGGGCCATGGGGCGGGCAAGCTCCCGGTCTTCCCTGCGCCCTCCGACCCGAGAGGGAGGCCAGGGCGAGCATGACTCGGGTGCTTCGACACCGCGAGAACGCGAATTGACGTCGTCGTTACCACCCCTGGCTGTTTGACAACGCCCACGAAACTCGCTGGCTATACGCATCGCGCGGAGCTGGATTGAACGTACACTGACAGATGTGACGGCCTTCACAGCCGATCCGCGCAGCGCATGTTAGGACTCAACGACGAGAAGAGCCGGGCTGCCGGCCCGAGGAGTCGACCCCCGTGACGGAAACATCGACGACGACGCTGACTGACAAGGTCGCCCTGATCACCGGGGCGGCACGCGGCATCGGGCTGGCGACGGCAAAGAGATTTCTGCACGAAGGCTGGCGCGTGGCGCTTCTCGACATCGAGAAGACGCTGCTCGACGACGCCACATCGGCACTCAAATCCCCCGATCGAACGCTCGCGCTGCATTGCGACGTCGCGGACGCGGCGATGGTCGCCGATGCGTTGGCGCGCATTGCCGGCCGTTTCGGTCGTCTCGATGCACTGGTCAACAATGCCGGCGTGGCGCGTTTCGCCCCGATCATGGAAACCAGCGAAGCCGACTGGCAACGCATCCTCGACGTCAACCTGACCGGGCCGTTTCTGTGCACGCGCGCCGCGGTGCCGCTGATGCGCGAGCACGGCGGCACCATCGTCAACATCACCTCGATTTCAGCCGTCCGCGCCTCGACGCTGCGCTCCGCCTACGGCACCAGCAAGGCGGCGCTGGCGCATCTGACCAAGCAGCTCGCGGTCGAGCTCGCTTCCACCGGCATCCGCGTCAACGCGGTGGCGCCGGGCCCGGTGGAGACCGCGATGGCCAAGGACGTGCACACGCCGGAGATCCGCGCCGACTATCACGACGCCATTCCACTCAACCGTTACGGCCTCGAGGACGAGCTCGCCGAGGCGATCTTGTTTCTCAGCTCCGAACGCTCCAGCTATATCACCGGACAGATCCTGGCCGTCGATGGCGGCTTCGATGCCGCGGGAATCGGATTGCCGACCTTGCGCGGCCAACGCAGGAACACATGAAACGATGCCGAGCCGGACGCGCATCATCCTGACCTTGCTGCTCGCCGTCCTCTTGTGGGGGATCGCGACGATGCTGGCGCGCGCCGACGTCCGCATCATCTCCTCGCCCGGCGGCGAGGTGGGACCGTTCCTCGATCTGTTCGAGAAGGTGCGCGCCTCCGGGGAGCGTGTCATCATCGACGGTCCCTGCCTGTCGGCCTGCACGCTGGTGCTCAGCGTCGTGCCCGAGGACCGCATCTGCGTGACGCAGCGAGCCTCCCTCGGCTTCCACGCCGCACGCTCGGTCGACCGGCGCGGCCGCGTTTATGCGGAACCCGAAGCCTCCAAGCTGGTGCTGCAGACCTATCCCACGCCGGTGCGCGGCTGGATCGAGCGCCGCGGCGGCCTGACGTCGCGGCTTCTGTTGTTGCGCGGGCGCGAGCTCAAGGCGATGTACCCCTCGTGCCGCTAGCGGCGTCACGCCGCGTAGCCTTCCGCCGGGGAATTGATCATCCACGGAATGCCGAAGCGATCGACGCCCATGCCGAAGCCCTTCGACCAGAAGGTCTTGCCAAACGGCATGGTGACGGCACCGCCTTCGAGGAGCGCGTTGAACTTGCGCTCGGCCTCGGCCGGATCCGCGATCTGGAGCGAGACCGAGATTCCGTGCGGCTTGCCTTGATAATATTCGGGCGGCGAATCCGAGGCCATCAGGACGCCTCCGCCGATCGAGAAGCGGACATGCATGATCCTGTCCTTGTGCTCCGGCGCACACGGCATCTCCGGCGGCGCCTCGCCGTTGCGCATCATCATCTCGATCTTGGCGCCGAGCACCTCGCGGTAGTGCTTGAGCGCCTGCTCGCAATCGCCGTTGAACGTCAGATAGGGACAGATCATCGTCATCCTCCTTGGTTGAAAGATCATTCGTCAGCGCGGCAGCGGCAGCGGCAGCGGCAGCGGCAGCAGCGCGCGCAGCCGGCGATCGCGCAGCCACAAGCCGCCCCACAGCATCAGCCCGAGATAGAGGCCGAACAGGACGTGGCTGAACAGCGGACTGCCGATGCGGACATGAGAAGCGATGGCGCCGCCGAGATAGCCTGTCAGCAGGATCGCCCCGACGAACGACGTCGCCGGCAACGCATAGAGCACGGTGCAGACGATCGTGATCAGACCGAGCGCGCGGGCCGTGCCGTCACTCGCGCCATAGCCCATCTGATCCAGCGTCTGGGTGACGACGGACAGAGGGACGAGCTTGATCGCGCCGTCGAACAGCAGGAACAGGGTCACCAGCCCACTCAGGATGCGGCCGCTCCACAATTCGGCGCGCGAGACCGGTTCTTCCAAGGTGATCGTCGTCATCTGCAGCTCCTCCCCGTAATGCTGCTCCAAGGACGAATGAAGGAGCGTGCCGCCGACAGCCCGGTTCAAGATTTTGGATCGAATCTCAGCGGAATGTCACTGGCCGACCTGGACCTGAGCCGTTGCGCTGTCGCGCATCAGGCGATCGAGCTGCATGCGGATATGCGCGGCCTCCGCCGAGCTGTGCGCCAGCGCGATGGCGCGGTCGAAGGCGGTCCGTGCCTCGTCGGCGCGTCCGAGCTGCATCAGCAGCGCGCCGCGCACGCCGAAGAAATAGAAATAGTTGGCGAGCCGCCCTTCGAGCGGCCCGATCAGGTCGAGCGCCGCCCCGGCGCCGCGGACCTTGGACACCGCAACGGCGCGGTTGAGCGTCACCACCGGCGAGGGCTGCACCACTTCCAGCGCGCCATAGAGCAGGTCGATCTGCGTCCAGTCGGTGTCCTCCGGACGCGCGGCGCGTGAATGCAGCGCCGCGATCGCCGCCTGGATCTGGTACGGACCGCTGCGGCGATGGCGCATCGCCTTGTCGATCAGGGCTGTGCCTTCCGCGATCATCGGCTGGTTCCACAGCGAGCGATCCTGATCCTCCAGAAGAATCGGCAATCCCTCGGCGTCGAAGCGGGCGGCGGAGCGGGCGTGCTGCAACAGCAGCAGCGCCGTCAGCCCCATGATTTCGGGCTCGCTCGGAAACAGCCGCAGCAGCAACCGCGCCAGCCGGATCGCCTCCTCGGACAGCGGCTGGCGCTGCGCGGCGGTCTCGCCGCTGGCCGAATAGCCCTCGTTGAAGATCAGGTAGACCATGGCGGCGACCGCGGTCAGGCGCTCCGACCGCTCGACCGCGCCAGGGGTCTCGAACGGCACGTTCGCCTGCGCGACGCGCGCCTTGGCGCGGGTGATGCGCTGCTCCATGGCGGCCTCGCTGACCAGGAAGGCCCGGGCGATCTGCTTCACCGTCAGTCCGGACACCACGCGCAGCGCCAGCGCGATCTGCTGCGTCGCGGGCAGATCCTTGTGGCAGCAGATGAACAGCAGGCGGAGGATGTCGTCGCGATAATGCGAGCCGTCGAGCCGGTCGGCCAGCGCGCTCTCGGCGTCGTCGAGATCCGAGATCGCCTCGTCCTCCGGCAGCGGCTGCTCGCGGCGGACACGGCGGACGTCATCGATGGCCGCGTTGCGTCCGACCATGATCAGCCACGCCGCGGGATCGCGCGGCGGCCCATTCTGGGGCCAGCTCTTCAGCGCGCGCAGGCAGGCGTTCTGGAATGCCTCCTCCGCCGTGTCGAGGTCGCGGAAATAGCGCAGCAGCGCGCCGACGGCCTGGGGACGTGCTGATGTCAGGGCTGCATCGATCCAGGCCGTATCGGTCATGCCAGCGCTCCACCCGGCCTGAACGTGCCGACGGGACGGATCTCGTAGGAGCCGCCTGGATTGGCCTCACCGAGCTCGCGCGCGACCTCGAGCGCCTCGTCGAGATTGGCACAGTCGACGAGATAGAAGCCGAGCAGTTGCTCCTTGGTCTCGGCATAGGGGCCGTCGATGACGAGCGGCGGATCCTCCTTCCGGAGCGTCGTCGCGGCCGTGGTCGGCAGCAGCCGCGCCACCGGCCCGAGCCGCCCCTGCTTGGCGAGCTTCTCCTGGATGACCGCAAGCTTGGCCATGACCGCGGCATCCTGGTCCTTGCTCCAGGCGCAGACGACATCCTCGTCATGATAGCAGAGCAGCGCATACAGCATCGGAAGTCATCTCCATTCGTCTTCAAGACGGCGGAGTATGCCTCCGGCCGACAGACCCACGAAGTATTTTCGCGGGTTCCGCCTGCAGGAACAAGCCGCCTACCAAGAGATGCCGTACTTGGCCGCGATGTTGCGCGCCCGCGTCTCCTGCGCGCTCTCGCGCGGCTGCCTGGCTCGGCCCGTCTGGCGCTGCGACTGGCCTTGGCCCTGCCCCTGACCTTGCCCTGCGGCACCTTGGCCGCCCGCACCTTGCGCCATGCCGTCCGCGGCGCCCTGTTGACTGGCGGCCTGCGGCTGACCGCCGCCCTTGCCAATGGAAATGCCGTTGGCCGACAGGATCGACCCGACATCGATGGTCTGAGCCTGGACCGAGGCGGATGCGATGACGAAAGCGGCGGCGAGAAGCAATTTGCGCATGACGATGTCTCCGTGTTGATGGCTGGAGATTGGCCTGCGCGCGCGATCTGGTATGTGGAACACGTCACATAAGCTCGAGGACCCCCTGATGACCAAAGGCGCGCTGGCGCTCCTGATCCATGGCGGCACCGATAACTGGTCGCCGCAGCGCTGGAAGGCGCGTTTCGACGACGTCTGCGGCGACCGCCCGGTGGTGCTGCTGCCGGATGCGAGCCTCGATCCGGCGGAGGTGCACTACGCCGCGGTGTGGAAGCCGGTCCCCGGCGAGCTCGCCGGCTTCCCGAACCTGCGCGTGATCTTCAATCTCGGCGCGGGCGTCGACGCACTGATGGCCGACAAGACGCTGCCGAGCGTGCCGCTGGTCCGGGTCGCGGTCGATGATCTTACGGCGCGGATGACCGAATATGTCGTGCTGCACGTGCTGATGCATCATCGGCAGGAGCTGTATCTGCGCGAGTCGCAGCGCGTGAAGCGCTGGGCGCCCAAGTATCAATGGCCGGCGGCCGCGATCGGAGTCGGTATTCTCGGACTGGGTACGCTCGGCATCGATGCGGCCGAAGTGCTCAAGCGGCTCGGCTTCCAGGTCGCCGGCTGGAGCCGCAGCGAAAAGCAGGCGGACGGCATCGAGTGCTTCCACGGTGCGGCGCAGCTGGATGCGTTCCTGGCGCGGACCGACATTTTGGTGTCGCTGCTACCGCTGACGCCCGACACGCGCGGCATTCTCGATCGCAAGATGTTCGCGAGGCTTCGGCGCAGCTCGCCGCTCGGCGCCCCCGTCATGATCAATGCCGGGCGCGGCGGCCTGCAGAACGAGGCCGACATCCTCGCCTGCCTCGACGACGGCACACTTGGTTCGGTCTCGCTCGACGTGTTCGGCCAGGAGCCGCTGCCGGTCGACAGCCCGTTCTGGAGCCACCCGAAGGTGGTGCTGACGCCGCACAATGCGGCCGACACCGACGCCGACGCGATCTCGCGCTACGTCGCCGAGCAGATCGCGACCTTCGAGGCCGGCGGGGCGCTGCGCAATCCGGTCGATCGCGTCAGGGGATATTGAACCGCTATTTGTTGCCGACCATCACATCGATCGCGCCGGCGACGATCGCCTCCAGCTCCTGACGCGGCGCCCGCGCGCGCGCCCGGACAGCGATCGAGTGGATCGTCGCCGACGCCAGACGCGCCAACACGACGGGATCGGCGTCGGCCGGCAGCTCGCCTTTTTCCTTGGCGCGGCGGAAGCAATGCGCAAACGCCTTGTCGAGCTCGGTCAGCGCGTTCTGCACCATGGCGCGGATGTCGGGGTCGGCGACAGCCTCCGAGCCCGCCGTCATCACCGTGAAGCAGCCGCGCGGTCCCTCCTCGCCCGACAGATAGATGTCGAGCGCCGTGGCGAAGATCTGCTCGAGCTGCCGTCGCACCGGCCAATCGTTACTGAAGACGTCGCCCATGAGGACGCGGGCATTGTCGCGATAGCGCTGATAGCTCTTGATGTAGAGCTCGCGCTTGTCGCCGAACGCGCCATAGAGGCTCGGCCGGTTCATGCCGGTGGCGGCGCTGAGATCGTCGAGCGAGGTCGCGGCGAAGCCGGTCGACCGGAACAGGTCGAGCGCCTTGCCGAGCGCGACATCCGGCTCATACGCCCGCGGCCTCCCGCGCCGCTTCGGCTGGTCGGGGGCACCCGCCTTTTCTATCGGACGGTCGCCTTGCGGCGGCCCTTTCTTTTTTTGTACCATTTCGCACTAAATTCCTTGACCGAGCCCATATTATGCGAGACAGTATAAAAATCAACCAATGCTCCGGTCCGGAGCCCGAGGGAGACGTCCATGGACCTGTATTTCTCGCCGCTCGCCTGCTCGCTCGCCACCCGCATCGCGCTCTACGAAGCCGGCGCGAAGGCGAACTATCTCGAGGTCGATCCCAAGACCAAGATCGTCCTCAACGACGGCTCCGATTTCCGCGCCGTCAACCCGCTCGGGCTCGTCCCGACGCTCCGCACCGATGACGGCGACCTGCTGACCGAGAACGCCGCGATCCTGCAATATGTCGCCGATCGCTTCCCCGAGGCGAAGCTCGGCACCGGCCCCGGCATGGACCGCAGCCGGCTGCATCAATGGCTCTGCTTCATCGGCACCGAGCTGCACAAGGGCCTGTTCATTCCGATCCTCGACAAGACCGCGCCCGAGGAAATGAAGGCTCATGTCCTGAAAAAGAACCTGTCGCGGCTCGATCATCTCGAGAACCATCTGCGGGATCGCGACTATCTGCTCGATCATTTCACGGTCGCCGACGCGTATCTCGTCACCGTGATCAACTGGACCATGGCAACGCCGCCGGTCCAGCTCGCGAGATGGCCGGCCGTGAAGGCGTACTACGAGCGCCTGCGCGCGCGGCCGTCGATCGCCCGTGCCATCGCCGAGGAGTTCAAGCTCTACAAGACGGAACTGGCGCGGCATAAGGCAGCGGCCTAGGAACAGGCGGCCTGGGAACATACGAGTCTCATCTCCCTCGATTGGGAGATGAGACCTCTTCATGGGGAAGATGAACCATCGCTCATTGACCGCTTCTCCACCGCGCCGGATGCTTGACCGCGATCATTCCGGGTTGCAATCCTCGAATCGCAGGAGGATTGCACGTGGCAACCACATCCGTACGAGACCGATTGCTGGCGGACCGGCGCGCGCTGCTCGATCTGGGCACGCGCAACCGGCTCGTGCACATCCCGCTCAAGACCAAGACCATCCGCACCATCGACATCGTCGGCGCGCGCTCTGCTGCGCTCTTCGAGCTTCTCGGCGAAGGCAAGCGCTTCACGTTCCTTCCGACGAAGGCAGAGACTGCGGAGGCGGAAGGCACCCTGCCCTTGAGCGTGCCGGCACCTCGATCCGACACGCCGACCACCAAGGTGGACCAGGAAGGTGATGATTCGGAGTCGCAGACGCGGCAGCCGGACACCCGGCTCAGGACCCGGCTGTCATCGGAGGCGCTGCAGAAGCGCCTGCTGGATATCTGGTACGACGCACGAACGCTCGAGGAAGAACAGGGCGTCAATATCCTCTATCTCGCCTTCGGGCTACTGAAATGGTTCGAGGACGACAAATCCGATGTCGAGCGCTTCGCGCCGCTCGTCCTGCTGCCCGTCCGTCTGGAACGCAGCAGCGCCGCCGATCGGTTTCACCTGGTCTCGCGCGCTGAGCCGCCGTCGCCGAACCTCTCGCTCCAGGCCAAGCTCGACGCCGAGTTCGGACTCAAGATCGAGGATTTTGGCGACGAGGACGATGTCGACATCGCGGCCTATCTCGCCGGCGTCGCGGAGACGGTCGCCAACAAACAGCGGTGGGAGGTCAGGACGGACGCGATCGTCCTCGGCTTCTTCTCGTTCTCCAAGTTCCTGATGTATCGCGATCTGGACCCTGACAACTGGCCCGCAGATGGCGGCCTTGATCGTCACCCCCTCATCGCAGCGCTGCTTCAGGACGGTTTCGAGGGCGCGGAGCCGATCGTGGCCGACGACGGAAAGATCGATTCCGTCATCCAGCCGGTGGCGATGAACCATGTCGTCGATGCGGATTCATCGCAGGCCGTGGTAATCGAGGAAGTGGTCCGCGGACGCGACCTCGTCGTCAAGGGACCGCCTGGAACCGGCAAATCGCAGACCATCACCAACATCATCGCGTCGGCTGCCGCCGAGGGGAAAACGGTGCTGTTCGTCGCCGAGAAGATGGCGGCGCTCGAGGTCGTGCACCGGCGGCTGAAGCATGTCGGTCTCGGCGCGCTCGCGCTGGAGCTGCACTCCAACAAGGCCAACAAGCGCGTTCTGCTCGAAGAGCTGAAACGCTGCAAATCGGCTGAGGTCCCGGTCCCGCGCGGCGAAGCCACGCTGGTGCAGCGCCTGACCGACAGCCGGGACGGCCTCAACCGGCATGCGGAGATGATGCACCAGCCGCATCAGCCGAGCGAACTGACACCGTTCAGGCTGCTGGGTCATCTCGTGCGCTCTGGGGACAACTCCGCGCAGCCTCCCTATCCGTTGCAGGGTGCCCCCTCTTGGTCTCCCCTCGATCTGGAGCGGCGGCGTGAGCTGATCGCCGAACTCGCCGAACGAATTGCGGCCGACGGCGCGCCGCACCTGCATCCCTGGCGCGGTGTCGGCCGCGACGCGCTGGATCCAGCCGAGATGACAGAGCTGCGAAAATCGCTCGACGACATTTCGAACGTTGTCGGCAGCGTATCCACAGGCGCGGCCCGCCTCGGCACGCTGCTCGATCTCCCGCCGCCGGCCACCTTGGCCGATGCCGCGGGGATACTCGCCTTCGCCGAGGCCGCGGCCGCGATGCCGGAGTGCGATCGGACGTCCTTCCGCGACGGCGTCTGGAGCCAGACCGGACTCATCACGGACATCATCGACAAGGGGCTGCGTTACGCGAAATTGAGGACGGCCTTCGAGAGCGCCTTCGTCGAGGCCGCCTGGGATGCGCCGATCGCCGAGTGCCGCAAGGTCATCGCCGAGAAGGGCCGCTCCTGGCTGCGTCTGCTCAGCCCGCGCTATCGCGAGCAGGTGGTGCTGCTGGCCTCGTACCTGAAGGTGCCGATGCCGAAAACGCTCGAGCAGCGGCTTCTGCTGCTCGACGGCCTCATCGCGGCGCAAGCCGCACGCCGGTCCTTCGCGGAGGTCGAAGCTGCCGGCAGCACCGCATTCGGAACGGCGTGGCAGAAGGAACGGTCGGACTGGGATGCGTTGTCCAGATTGGCGACCTGGTGGAGTGCATTCCCCAAGCCGTTCGCAAACGACGAAACGCGCCAGCGGCTGACGCAGCTGGCCTTGTCGGCCGATGATCGGCAATCGATCGAACAGCTCAACCACGACCTCGCAAGTCTGAGGTCCGGCCTCGGCAGGCTGATCGACTCTCTCCAGCTGGAGCCTGCCCGCATCCCGCTCGAGGCCGGCGACCAGATCCGGTTGGACGGCCTGTCGCAGACTTTGTCGGAGTGGCAGAACGCGACCGAGCGCCTCACCCGCTGGATCGCATTCATGGACCGGGTCCGCCTTGCGCGCGCGCAAGGCCTCGCCGCGCTGGTCGACCGCACGCTCGATGGCTCCTTGCCAGGCGAAGGGCTCGAAGCCGCCTTCGACCGGTCCTATTACGACGCCATGCGCAGCGTGATCTTCGCCGATCATCCTGAACTGAAACGTTTCGACGGCGAATCGCACGATCGGCTGGTCGATGGCTTCCGCAAGCTCGACGTCGCACGGATGCAACTGGCCCGCGATCAGATCGCCCACGAGCATGCCGCGGCCCTGCCGCGCAACGCCGGCGGCATCGGGCCGCTCGGTGTGCTCAACGGCGAGCTTGCCAAGAAGCGCAATCATCTGCCCATCCGCCAGCTCCTGGAACGGGCCGGTCCGGTCATTCAGCAGATCAAGCCGATCTTCCTGATGAGCCCTCTGTCGGTGGCACAGTTCCTCAAGCCTGGCGCGATCGCCTTCGATCTTCTGGTGGTCGACGAGGCCTCGCAGATCGAGCCGGTCGACGCGCTCGGCGCGGTCGCGCGCTGCCGGCAGATCGTGGTCGTCGGCGACGAGCGGCAGCTGCCGCCGACGCGCTTCTTCGCGAAGCTGACAGGTAACGACGACGAGGACAATGACGACGAGGATCAGCCGACCTTCCAGGTCAAGGACGCCGAGAGCATTCTCGACCTCTGCCTTGCCAAGGGCCTGTCGCATCGGATGCTGAACTGGCACTATCGCAGCAAACACCAGTCGCTGATCGCCGTTTCCAACAAGCAGTTCTACGACAACCGGCTGTTCATCGTGCCGAGCCCGTACGACGCCGTCGCGGGAATGGGATTGAAGTTCAACTACAACCCCGATGCGCACTACGAACGCGGCAGCAGCCGGACCAACCCCAGGGAAGCGCGGCTCGTCGCCGAGGCCGTCATGCGCCATGCGCGCGAGACGCCGGACCGAAGCCTTGGCGTCGCGACCTTCTCGGTGGCGCAGCGCCAGGCGATCCAGGATCAGCTCGAAATCCTGCGCAAGGAAAACCCGGCAACGGAGAGCTTCTTCGTCCGCGGGGCCAGCGAGCCGTTCTTCGTGAAGAACCTCGAGAACATCCAGGGCGACGAACGCGACGTCATCTTCATCTCCATCGGCTATGGGCGAACCAAGGAAGGTTTCGTCTCGATGAGCTTCGGCCCCCTCAACTCCGACGGAGGCGAGCGCCGGCTGAACGTGCTGATCTCGCGCGCCAAGCTCCGATGCGAGGTGTTCTCGTCGATCACCGGCGACGACATCGACCTGTCGCGCGCCAAGGGCCGCGGCATCGCGGCCCTGAAGACGTTCCTGACCTTCGCGCAGACGGGGCAGCTCGGCATCGCGCAGGAGACCGGGCGCGATCCCGACTCGGTGTTCGAGGAGCAGGTCGCCGCAAGGCTGCGGGCGCTCGGCCACGACGTGAAGACCCAGATCGGCACCGCCGGATTCTTCGTCGACCTCGCCGTCGTCGATCCCGACAAGCCGGGCCGCTTCCTGCTCGGAATCGAATGCGACGGCGCCCAGTACCATGCGTCTCGTTCGGCGCGAGACCGCGACCGCCTTCGGCAGAATGTGCTGGAAGCGCATGGCTGGGTGCTGCATCGCATCTGGTCGACCGACTGGTTTCTCCGTCCCAAGGAGGAAACCGAGAAGGTCCTCCGCGCGATCGACGCTGCGAAGGCGCATTGGCGGGACATCGACCAAGGGACGGCGCGAGCTCAACCCGAGCCTCCGGCATCCTCCGATGTGCCGGCGCCGGAGCAGACCGAGCAGCGCCCTCAGGAGATCCTCGCACAGGCACCGACGGTGGCCCCCTATGAAGAGGCGAAGCTGCGCGTCCGTCGGGAGATCGAGCCGCACGAGACGCCGCTTGCCGACATGACGCGGCATGTCGTCGAGATCGTCGCCATCGAGGGGCCGGTGCATGAATCGGAAATCATCGTCCGGATCAGATCGGCCTGGGGCCTTGCCCGCGCCGGCAATCGCATCCGCGATGCCGTGAGAGCGGCGCTGACATCGGCAGTTGCGAAGGGACAGATCGCCGGAGGTCCGTTCTACGCCGTGCCGGGACAGGCGATCGTCGTCCGCACGCGCGAGGACGTGCAATCGCAGTCCTTGCGCAAGCCCGAGATGCTGCCGCCGGAGGAAATCAAGGCGGCCATCATGCAGATTGTCGAGCAGAACTTCGGTGCCGAGGAGGACCAGTTGATCCAGGCGGTGGCCCGCTTGTTTGGCTTCGGGTCGACCAGCGCCCAGCTGCGGGAGACCGTGCAGGGCAGTCTCAGAAGTCTTCTCGACGCAGGACACCTGCGCCGCGAAGGAGCGCTGCTGACCAGGCCGCAGGAGGCCTCGCCGGCGGCGCAGGACTGACCGGCTGAATGCGTGCCGGGAATCACGGCCCGAACGCCGCGTCACAGCCGCCCCGCGGAGCGCACGTCGCACCGCGTTGCGCAGGAGGCGCTGGCAACGACGATCTCGCGATCCATCCGCGTGCTGCAATGGCGGTGGCGCGCCGACGATGTCGGAGCTGACACCTCGCAGCGCGGAATGTCGCCCGCCGGCTGTCACCGCAAACCCGCGGAATCGCTGAAGGTACGGAACCGGCGAGGTCAGAATTCGTTCAGCACGGACGCTCGTCCCGGCCAATGCATCGGACCAGGATTGCACGGGTCCGTCCCGGCCACTATCCTCGAGGCACGACACGCGCTGGCCCGCATCCCACAGGAGCGCCCCATGCCGACCGCGACCCCGGCTCAGACCCTGGCTCCCCTGGACGAGACCATCACCATCGCGGAGCTGACGCGCGATCCCTATCCGATCTACCGGCGGCTGCGCCGCGAAGCGCCGGTGCTGCGGGTCAAGTCGGTGGGCCGGACGTTCCTCACCAAGGCGGCCGACACCAAATATGTGAAGGACAATGCGGCGCTGTTCTCGTCCGACGATCCGAACACGCCGATGAAGCGCGCCTTCCTCGCGCATACGCTGATGCGCAAGGATCACGACGAGCACCGCGCCGAGCGCATGGCGATGATGCCGGCCCTGATGCCGAAGACGATCGAGGCCGTCTGGGAGCCGCTCTACACCAAATTCGCCACTGATTATCTCGACCGCCTGCCGCGCGGCGAGATCGTCGATCTGTTCCCCGCCCTCGCCGGCCCCTTGGCCGCGCGCATCCTCGCTGAAGTGATGGGCATTCCCGACGCCAGCGATGCCGACATGCAGCGCTGGTCGCAGGCCCTGATCGACGGCGCCGGCAATTTCGGCTGGACGCCGGGGCCGTTCGACGCGTCCGATATCGCCAACGCGGAGATGGACCGCTGCATCCGCGCCAACATGGCGCGCGTCCGCGCGATGCCGGATTCCTCCGCGCTCTCCTTCATGGTCAACGCGAAGAACCCGATCCCCGAGAGCCAGATCATCGCCAACATCAAGATCGCGATCGGCGGCGGCATCAACGAGCCGCGCGACGCGCTGCTGACGATCCTCTACGGCCTGCTCACCAATCCGGAGCAGCTCGCCGCGGTGCGCGCGCAGGACAAATGGCGCTCCGCCTTCGAGGAAGGCGTGCGCTGGGTGGCGCCGATCCAGGCGAGCTCACGCCTGGTGATGGAGGACACCGAGATCCGCGGCTGCCTGATCCCGAAGGGCGACACCGTGATGACCATCCAGGCCTCCGCCAACCGCGACGAGGAGCTGTTCACCGACGGCGAGCACTACAACGCCCTGCGCGACCCCAACCCCCACCAGGCCTTCGGCAACGGCCCCCACCACTGCGCCGGCGCCCACCTCTCCCGCCGCACCGTCGGTGCCATCCTGCTGCCGATGCTGTTCGAGCGCTTCCCGAAGATGACGCTGCCCGATCCCGCGAGCGTGCGGTGGCACGGATTCGGCTTCCGCGGCCCGCTCAATCTGCCGGTACGGCTGCAGTAGGACCGGCACGAAGGGCGTTGTTCTTCGCGTTGTCTCAGTGCACCTGAGGCGGGCCCCGGGTTGGTTGGAATCACCACGTTCGAGTTATCGCGCTTTGGCAGGCCCGGTGGCGATCTCGACGACGGCCTTCGTGAACCTGCGGTAGATGTCGATCTGTCTGCCGGCAAACGTGGTCGCGACGCCGAACATGCTGAGAGGCGAGCGCATCGTGGCGAGGCTGGCCGCCAAATCGAGATTGTCTCGCGTCATCTCCATAAGCAGGGTCTGGCAGGCCTCCATGCCGGCGAGCGCCGGCGGCGGTCCGCCCGCCACGGGCGAGGGATCGGCCGCCCTGGCTTCAGCGATCGGGGTTGGCTGGGATTCGTGCGAGTCCGTCCCAGCGCCGACAGGCTGAACGGCATCGGGCTTCAGCTCGCTGAGAGGCGGCAGGCGCGCCGGCGCGGATTCGGGCTCAAGAGGCGGGAGCGGCGGCAGGATCGTTTCCGTCTCCTGGCCTGGTCGTCCCGGGAGCCTCGTTTCGGTCTCCGGAACTGCCTGCAGTTCGTCTGCGTCCGAGCTTACGAACTCGGTTAGCACGCGAGCGCGCTTCTGCCTCGCTGTCGCGTCGGCGTGTTTGGGCATTGATACCGGCTTCGCCACGACGGGTTTCGCGCTGTTCCCCTTGTGGGAGCCATTTGATTTGCGCTTGTTCATTGAAAGGCCTTCCTGTGCGGCATCGCCGGAGTGGGGCCAGCCCGGTCTCGATACCAATCTCCGTGTCGGACCATTGGTTCCTTGCGATCAGGACGTCGTCGCTCGAGCGAGGAGAGTGAGCTGCGCAATCGGGGCGGCCTGCACCATTGCGCCGGCGCCCACCTCTCCCACCGCACCGTCGGCGCCATCCTGCTGCCGATGCGGCTCGAGCGTTTTCCCAACATGACCTTGCCCGATCCTGCGAGCGTGCGCTGGCACGGGTTCGGCTTCCGCGGCCCGCTCAATCTGCCGGTTCGGCTGCAGTAGAAGCAGCGCGCGGGGGATCGTACTACTGCGCGCTGAGTCGGTGCGCCTGATCTGGTCGCGGGTGGGCTAGGACCCTGGTCTCACCGTCGTACTGATCGGGTCGTACTGATCGGCGGCGACGTCACGATCGGCTGACGGTCCGCGATCCGGCCGTGGATCCCGCCTTGGACTCGGCCCTGGATCGGATCGCGGAAGCGGACGGCACGCTTGCTCCGGTCAAGTCGTCGCGGGTCGCCACGGCGGCGTGACGCACCGAGACGGTCGTGCCGGGCCGGCCGGCCACGGTCGTGACCTCGGCACCGAGCTGCTTCGCCAGCGCCGTGACGATGCCGGTGCCGAGGCCCCCCTTCGGCCGGCCGTTCAGCTGCAATTTCCCCGTTCCATTGTCCGAGACGGACAGGGTCCAGCCGGCTCCGGAGGACTCGTAGGTCACGGTGATCAGCCCATTCGCGGTGTCCTCGGGAAACGCATGCTTGAGGGAGTTGATGACGAGCTCGGTGACGATCAGCCCGAGGCTTTCGGCTTCGCTCGTCGTCGCCTGACCGTCGCCGCGGGTTTCGATCCTGGTCCGCTGATGGTCGGCGATCATCGATTGCGAGATCGCCTGGCAGAGCCTCGCGAAATGCGCTCCGAGCGCGACCACGCCGCTGCGCGCGGAGGTGTGGAGACTCTGCTGGATGTTCGCGAACGAGATGACCCGGTCGCGGGCGTCGTCCAGGTGGCGTCGCGCCTCCTCGGAGCCGACGGACCGTGCCTTCAACGAGATGATGCTGGCGATGATCGCCAGGCTGTTGCCGACGCGGTGCTGAAACTCCTCGAGCAGCATATCCTTCTGACGCAGCAGCTCCTCGTTCCGGCGCGCCATCTCGCGCTCGCTGGTGACGTCCTCGAGGCCGAGCAGGATGGTCGTATGGGACCCGACCGTGTAGGACACCTGCCGGGCGTTCAGCCGCATCGCCCGGGGTCCGACGGCGGGAAAAACGTGCTCCACCTCGAAATCATGCAGCGCGCCGGTGTTGGAGAAGATCTGGCTCAGCCACGACTTCAGCGCCGGAATATTCCAGGCGCCGTCATCCAGCTCATAGAAGAGTTGTCCCAGCACGTCCTCGGGCGTCGCGGAGAAGGTGAGATAGAACGAACGGCTAGCGGCAATCACGCGGAGATCGTGGTCGAGGACGAGCAGCGGCTCCCGGACCGTGTCCACAATGGCTTCGGCAAGTGCGCACGCGTCAGACGCGTCGGAAAACTGCTGCTTGAACATGTGGTCCCCTCCCTACGCAACACGTCCCCCCGTCACGAACGCTTCGCGTGTCCCGCCTTCAAGCGGCGAAACGAAACGCAGAGCCCGGCGGCGAGTTCTGGCAGCTAGCGATGCGGACGGAGTTCCGTCTGTGCAAAACAGACCACCCGCGCGCTGCACACCCGCAGCTAGTTCTGCTGCTCCGCCTGCAGGTTGTCGTTCAGGACGGCTTGCAGCAGCGCCGGATAGACGACGATCTCGCCGTCATATTCGATCAGGCCCGCCTTTCTGAACTTGTTCATGAAATGACTGACGCGCGACCGCGTCGTGCCGATCATTTCGGCCAGCGTTTCCTGGCTGATTCTTGGAATGACCGGCAGCGGCGTTTCGCCGCGGCCGTAATCGGCCATCGTCAGAAGCAGCCGCGCCAGCCGCTTTTCGCTGCTATGGAAGAGCTGGTCGATCAGGTCCGCCTCGAACCGGTCGATCCTGGCCAGCAGAAACGCGACGAACATCTCCGCAAGCTCGGGATGGAGGCGAAGCGCTGCGATCATCGTCTTCTTGGCGATGGCGGTGACCACGCAATCCTGCAGGGCGAATGCCGAGCCGGTATGCACCGCCTGCCGCGTCAGACAGCCTTCGCCAAGAAACTGCCCGGCATCGACGATGCCGATGACCGCTTCCTTGCCGACGTCGTTGACGACGGTCAGCTTGATCTTTCCCTGTTGGAGAAAGAACAGGGCGTCGGCCGGGTCGCCCTGGGCGAACACGCTTCCCCCCTTGGGAACCTTCAGGACCTTCTGCCCCGGGCATACCTTGTCGAGAAAGGCCTTCGGATCAAATCTGGCGAGGTTCGAACTCGGCACAGCCCCCATCCCCCTCGGTGGACATGCCATCCCCCTCGGTGGACATGCCGAAATTTTACGGTGGAAACCGCTTCCATCTTTGCGCTAGGTCAATCTTCTCATCGCCCTCCGATTGAGTTCCCGGCGAGGATAGAGCGCCGCGAGCGCCATTCTGCAATCGATGCGAGACCTTCCCTGCGATGCAGCCCCTCACATGATGGAGCATGCTCACGCCGGAGCCGCCTCGAACGAGAGACCGGCGTGCACCAGACCCCGCGCGTTCGACCATCTCCTCGGCGCGAGCCGGCCGAGCGAATGAGGCCTCATCGCATCCTCGCGGTCGTTCATCCGTGGTGATCGGCCACCTGTTTGGGTTGCACGGACCAGGTCGCGGGCGCGTCGTCACGGTCGGCTGCGGCCGCAGCCGCCGTCGCCTGCACCTTGCCCGGCGCGTGATGGGCCGGCGCATAGATCGCATAGACCTGCATCGGCGTCGGGCCGATGTTGGTGATGTTGTGCCAGGTCCCGGCCGGAACGAGCACGCACCAGCCGTTCGACACCGTCTGGTCGAACGTCAGCTTGTCCTTGGCGGGCCCCATCTGCACCCGGCCGCGGCCGGCATCGAGCCGCAGGAACTGATCGGTTTCCGGATGCGCCTCCAGTCCGATGTCGCCGCCGACCGGAATCGACATCAGCGTCACCTGCAGATAGCGCCCGCTCCAGGCGACCGACCGATAATTGGCATTGTCCCGCGTCGCCCGCTCGATGTCGAACGCCTGCGGCTGCGGCCCGATGTCGGTGATCTCGGCAAGCATGTCCATCACGGATCTCCCAACCGGCAGCATTGCCGGCAAACCGTCCCGCCACGCGTCTAGCGATGGTCCCGAAGCTGATCGGACACCGCCTCCTTGCCGAAGGCGTGGTCGAGCGCGCGCTTCAGCTTGTGGACCGCGCCACGCACGGCCTGCTCCATGAAGCTGTCCTGATGCGCCGCGACGATCGGCTCGCCGCCGTCACGGTGCACCTCGATCTTGCAGCTCTTGTCGTCGTGACTGGGCTTGTGGCTCACCGCATCGCTGAGCTGCACGTCGATCCGCCTGACCTGATCCTCGTAGCGAAGCAGCACCGCATGAAGCGACGCCTTCACGTCCTGCGACAACTGCTCGCCGCTCTCGACGTTTCCATCGGTCCTGACATCGATCAACATCCGAGTCTCCTTCAGGTGAAGCGTCAAACGTCGCAAGATGGAATTCGCGATCATGATCAGCTCTCCGGCATGGTCGTCATCCAAGCTTCGACGTCGCCGCACGGCACGCGACGCCATGACGCGTCGTTCGCGGTCGGCGGCCACGACTGGACGCCCCGTGATACAACGGGTCTGAAGCGACGCTTGATCCGCCTCGCGGCCTTTCGGGCGGGGCGAAGCGGCCGTTCGAGCGCGTCTCCCAATGTCTCCAGCGATCAGACTGCCAGAGGCGAACGCGCGCGGCTGATCAATATTGCTCAGTCAATACCGGAGAATCAGGCGCAACTTGCGGCGACCCAACTTTCGAGTCTGCACCGGAGATGGGATGATGGATTGTCCGATCACATTTCGCTGCCCCCAGACCGGGTCCGAGGTCGATGCCATCCTGCACCAGCCGAAGGACGACTGTCGGTTCGAGACCGTGACCTTCGAGACCGTGAGCTGCCCGGCCTGCACGAGATTTCACTTCATCCACGCCATGACCGGCGCGCTCATTCCTCCGACCCTGCTCGGCCCGGGGAACTGGACGCCGTAGCGGCGGGCTCGAAGGGCGAACGTCCCGTCTCGCACATTCCTGTGCGGAGGCCGCTGCCGCGGCATCAACGAACCGCGCGACGCGCTGCTGACGATCCTCTACGGCCTCCTCACCAATCCGGAGCAGCTCGCCGCTGTGCGCGCGCAGGACAAATGACGATCGGTCTTCGAGGAAGGTGTGCGCTGGGTGGCGCCGAGCCCGGCGAGCTCACGCCTGGTGATGGAGGACACCGAGATCCGCGGCTGCCTGATCCCGAAGGGCGACACCGTGATGACCATCCAGGCCTCCGCCAACCGCGACGAGGAGCTGTTCACCGACGGCGAGCACTACAACGCCCTGCGCGACCCCAACCCCCACCAGGCCTTCGGCAACGGCCCCCACCACTGCGCCGGCGCCCACCTCTCCCGCCGCACCGTCGGCGCGATTTTGCTGCCGATGCTGTTCGAGCGGTTTCCGAGGATGAAGCTGGTGGATGCGGCCAGCGTGCGGTGGCACGGGTTTGGGTTTCGGGGGCCGCTGAATTTGCCGGTGCGGCTGCAATAGGATTGGGACGAGATAAAAATACTACTGCGTTTCGCCATCAATACATTTTAACTGATCATAAGATGATTAGCAGATCAACCCGACGCGCCGATGTGAAGTACTGAAAATTTAGCACCTATTTCGATGGAAGAGCAGATGCAACTACTCACGCATTTTCGGGCGTTTCCGCAGAGTTTGCATCAAATGCTGATATACGAGACGCGCAAAGCGATCGCCCTCAGTTGGCCTGTTGGACTCGTTGCAGCGAATCTAGAAGACGACTCCCTGCACCTACAATCTTTGAAAGCACTTTGATCTGCTCCCGTAGCGAAACATTCTCGGTCGGGACTGGATAGTTAATCTGGTGATCAACTTCACCCCAAATTTCTTCGAACAAGGTGCGGACCTGAACCTCGCAGCACAGCTTCGAATCCGCGCGAGGCTTCACCAGATAATGGATACTGGTGTAAGAAGTCGATTTCTCCGAAACCTCGAGGTCAAACCTATGAAAGTAGGCGGCCGCCTCAGGATCCCAAGTATATGCCTTAGGGCGCTCAGCGAGGAACCAATCGCCCTCATCCACCTTCCTGCGGATCACAGAGTCAATCTCAGAAAAGTGCTCTTGAAACAGGTGCAATATGCGAACTCCTGCAAGATCTGTTATCTTGGAGTAGAAGTCGTTGATCGTGATAGCCTTGCCTTCGGCAGCCTTACGAACGACTTTAGCTCGCAGGTGCCCGGGATCTTTCAGACGACTCTTTGACGAGTGCACCAGCCGATGGCCGTTAACGGTCAGACGCGGGTTCTCGCCAATGTACTGCTCAACCCCGGACATGAAAATCCTCAAGTCATGGGTCATGGTACCGTAGGCCGATACAATTGCATCCAACTCAGCATCAGTTGGGGCCGGCAATGGCTGAGCTGCAGCCCCTGTCCTCGCGGCGCCAGATACTACCGACTCCACCGAACCCGCTGCTACATCGCTGCCTGGCCCATCGTTTGCGTCTGGATTCAAAGCTTAGCCACCCTTTCAAGAAAGTCCTTAGCAAAAGCGTGGTAGCTGCCTTGGGTTGCTTCGAACTTGCCTCGGTTGCCGCCGATCGTGCTGCTATCCTCAGGTTGAAGCTCGATGCTCGGCAATTTCCACATGGGCTTGTGATACTTTTGCGACATCCCAGGAAAGGTGTTATGAGTATGAATAACTGCTGTTCCACCGATCGAGCCAGCCAAGACTTTTTTGAACGGCAATGAATTTTCGGCATCGATGAATTTGGAGATCGTCTGAGGTATCTGCTGGGCATAGTGATAATGTGCGGTGGCCAGATCCAGATCGTTGAGCAGACCACTATAGCGTTTCGCATTGTAGATCGTATATCCGATGAGTTTGACAAACTTCTTCGGAAATTGATCGCGCTTTGAATCTGACAGCAACTGAAAAATCGTGTCAAACTGCTTGCGCCAAAGGCGGAGAGCGCTGCCTATGTTTCGGATACCGTAAACCGAAAATAAGTCAGGCGCACAGGGAATAAGAAAGCCATCTGCCAACGTCAGCAGATGCCGATTGAGAGCGCCTAGGCTCGGTGATGTATCGAAGATCACGAGTTCATACCCGTTAATCTGGGCAAATTGGTAAGCGATTTGGCGCACCCGCGTTGCCGTTCGAATAGCCAGGGGATCGCCTTGGTAGATGCCGCTCCATCGCTCTCCGATTTTTGCTTCGAAGAGATGAAGCGTCAGGCGGCCAGGTATGAGGTCGACGTTCTCGGCCAGCTTGATAGGCGGAGGCAAGTTGTCGATCTCGGCAGTGCCGTCTTCCGTGGGCTTAAGGTCGAAGTGAATTGATCGAGGCTCCTGAAGCATCGCCTGGAAATTCCGTGCCGGCGTGCGTTTTCTAGTCGCAGCAAAATCTTCAATAAAGTCGTCTTCTGCGGCCCAGATATCATGGATGCGCTCCATTTCGAGCGAGAAGATCGTCAGATTGCACTGGGGATCGAGGTCGATCAGTAGGACCTTTTTTCCAAGCTCGCCGAGCGCGTGAGCCAAGTGAAAGGTCAACGTAGTCTTTCCGACGCCGCCCTTGTTATTGAATATCGTGACAATCTTTGGTGTCATCAACTTCCCCGAGAAACGTTCTTTGATTACTCCATGTTTGCTCGGCCGCAAAGATGCGAAATGCTAAGCTTGTGAAATATCAAGCGACGAAATCGTATGCGCCGATCTATGTTGCCGACAGAAAGCGCGCTCCCGCGCCGTTGCATTTGCAATGATCCCGCTCAATCCGATTGCAGAGCTGCCGCACGGCGGCATCGGCAGCAAGCGCCCCAGATGCCAGATCTTGGTACGCCGCACTCAACTCACCGCCCTCAAATCGCCTCCCGCATCGCACCCATGCCCAAACTGCCCGTCGTGCCAGTTTGCCGCATTCCGTCGGGCAACTCTCCGCTTGTGTCGTCGGGCAAATCAGATCGATGCTCCCCGCCGTCTCCTGCTCGCTGAAGGGGCGTTTCGCGATCGTCACGGACCGTGGAGCGGGAGATGCGGTGGCCGCCTGGGGTCGCAGTGCGCGTTTCGCGTGCGGACGAACGAGCCCCTCGCGGACGGTCAAGCCGTGTGGTCCCGACACCCCGACGCTGGTGTCTTGGTCGGCGACATCCCGATGACGGGGGCAAGCAAGCCCGGTCCCCTGGGAGAGCACGGAGCAGCCGTTCAACCCATCGCGCAGGGAAGGCCGGTTGTTCGGCCAATCCTGTGGTGACTGCCGCCTGCTTTTCTTTCTGCAGGCGGGCCATGGGTGCGGCCCGCACCCGGCCTTCCCTGCGCCCTTCTCTCTGAAGGGTGCCCCGATGAGCAAAGCTCGGACGCGACAGCGCGCCGCGAGGCTGCGGAGCCGCGCTTACAGGTCAGACATGAAGGGTTGAGCGCCGGAAATGGCGCTCCCTAGGGGAATCGAACCCCTGTTTCAGCCTTGAGAGTTGGAGTTTTTCCCGCTCGGCCAGTTCGCATCCATTCGCCACAATCCAATATTATCATACACTTAGCCGGCAGCGGTTCGCAGTCGGCCGCCTCCGTACGCCCTCGCTTATTCGACGGATATTCGACGCTTTCGAGAAGATTGTCATGGCGAAAACACTCGCAGAAGAACAGATCACAACGGCCAGGGCGCGCTCAAGGTTGGAGCTAGGCGTACATTGGCGTCGCCTCGATGCCGAGGCGCATCTTGGCTATCGCAAGGGCAAGCGAAGTGGGAAATGGCTGGTACGCTGGCGCAATCACCATGACGGGGCCAATTACAAGCAGGCGCCGATCGGCGTTGCCAACGACGTCAACGACAAACCAGCCGAAGGCACGCTGACCTTTGAACAAGCCGTGACACAAGCACGAGAACACGTCACCCGGTCAAGGGCAGAAGCGGCAGCGCTAGCTGCCGGACCGCCGCCCACGGTGCAAGCGGCAATTGAGACATACGTTCGGGAGCGCAACGCCCGTGACAGCCGGAGGGTCGGTCGCGAGATTCGCTCCGATGCTGGCCACCGACTGCGGCGCTACCTTCTTGGTCAAGAGCGCCGTGGTCGTCAGGAAGCCATTAAGGCTGCCCCCCTTGTCGCTGTCCGCCTGTACGCGTTGACAGAAAATCACCTTTTGACGTGGCGCGAGAGCCTGCCCGCAAAATTGAAGGCCACGACCAGGCGCCGGCTCGCAGCTGACCTGAAGGCTGCCCTAAATGCAGCATGGCTCCGCCTGCCCTCGGAACAGAAGAAGTTGAACCCGACATTCCCCTCGATCGTAAAAGACGGACTCAAGGCTGAGCGTATCGATGATGACGACGAGACATCTGTCGCTCGAGACAACCAAATCCTAACGGACACACAGGTCAGCACCCTCCTCCGAGCCGCGCGCAAGATCGACGAAGAGCAAGGGTTTGAAGGCGACCTATATCGCATTGTCGTGTGCCTTGCGGCCACGGGTGCGCGATTCGCGCAACTAAGGCGAATGCGCGTGAGTGATGCGCAGCGAATAGAGCGACGCTTGATGGTGCCAGGGTCATACAAGGGGCGCGGCGGCAACGGCGGCTATGTCCCGGTACCCGTGGGTGAAGATGTCATCGACGTGCTGTTGCCCGCAATTTCAGGACGCCCGAAAGAAGCGCCATTGTTCGAGCGCTGGAGGTACGAGCAGGCTGGTAGCTTCGGGTGGAAAAAGTCAGAGCGCGGTCCGTGGAGAACAGCCGAACTCACTCGCCCGTGGCAAGATATCCGCAAGCGTGCCGGGCTCCCGAAGGTTATCCCTTATGCCTTACGGCATTCCAGCATCGTACGCGGCCTACGCAATCTACTACCTATCCAACACGTTGCTAAACTTCACAACACGTCAGTGCAGATGATTGAACGCCATTATGCGAAGTACATCGCAACGGCCCTCGAAGATCTCGCCAGGGCGGCTGTTATACCGCTTATTCACCCGGAGAGGCCAGGCAAGTATTTCGCCGATGGCGGGGTCCAACCGGAAGGTCTCGTTGCCGATCCATGATGCCTTAGATGGACCGGCCCTGCTGGGCCTGAGTCGTAACGCGGCCGACCGTCAGTTATTGACTACTTTATTGGCTACTTTTGAGGCAACAAGTCTATCTGCTGTTGGCGGGTGCCGCATTGATGCCAACCAGAGACAGCAGAGATTGCACAACGACGAGCCTGCGACGACCGATCGTCGTGGTCGTAACTCGACCATTCCCGATGAGTTCATAGATTTTTGTTCGCCCAAGGCCGGTCGCTTCACACGCTTCCGCCACGGTACAGGTCAGCCGCTGCGCGAACGGGATGCAATCCGACGGGTGACGCTTCGGCTCCTCTGGAGCCACAATAGGCGCCGCTTGGGTAGTGCATTCGATGTCTCGGCCACGCCGCGTCAAGGATGTGCTTCCTCCGTGATCGAAGAAATGCACCGTGAGGCCGCCTGCACCCGACGTCAACAAAACCGAAAGAGCAGAGTGTCCTGGCGTACATCAGAATACTGCGGAGGGCTCAGCCTCTAAAACGCGAACCAACATTTCCGAACCGCATGGTCACGTTCGAGTCTCCCTTCTATCGTCTGCGCGAATCGCCCGCTTCTACACGGTTTTTACAGTCCGTAACCTCATTGAGTCGAGAGAGCGCGGGTCTGATGAAGAAGGAACGAGGACGCAAGCGCAAGCAGCAGCAGCCGGCGTACGAGCGGCCCTGCTTGCGTCCGTGAAGTCCTTCACTGTGAGTTACTATGTATAAAAACACGCGACGGCGTCTCGGACGAAGCCATAACCGACGTGCTCTGCGACATCGTCGCAATGCAGCCTGAGATGCCCAAGCACCTAGGCAAGGAAGTGACCTGCTCGCTCATTTGCTCGCGGAAATACGACCGTGTTGATGATCCAGACGAAGTGCCTTGGCCGCGCATCGGCAAGGGTCAGACCGTTTCCGAAATGCCTTTCTTGCTCGACATGCGAATCGGCAAGGAAGGCGGATTGTTCTCCGCTTACTTGCCCGAGGCCGCGGACTGGGCGTTGTAGGTCGACTTGAAGAACGGGCGATTAAAGTTCTTCGAGGCGACCTTCATTAAGACTCATCGTGGGGGGTGGTGATCTGATCAGCTTGAACTTCTCGGAAAACCCGCCGGAGCAACCGTGAACGGGATCTGCGATCATGTGTATAGCTGTGCCTATCCGATCGGGGCGACCTGACGCGGAGCATTTGAAAAGGGCGACAAAGGACTCCTCTCGTCATCGAGTAGGACTAGCGTCCGGCGTATTATTCAGAGGCTTACTTCAGCTTGGAAGTCATGAAATCTGCAAAACGATTCAACAGCCATTCCGACATTTTGCGGGTTTGCGGATGATTGTGACTGCTACAGAATTTCCCGTTGTCGGAATGGCGACGTTTAGTGCGGCGAGCGACCTGCGTCGGTCGAGCGCGACTCCTACCGTATTGCAGACACCCAGGGCGGACATTGGCCGGCAATGACTTGGAAGCGCGCGCTGCGACGGTCGAAGCAGCTGATGTTGACCTTGCCCCCAAGTTTTATCCAGGTCTGAGTTCGTTCGGGCGGTTGGATATGCCCGTGCGGGCGGTGGTAGCGGCGGGAGCTGGCGCGGAGCCTTCGACACAGCGCAGCGCCAGATCTCGACGCGGATTGCAGGTGGCGGCGAACTCGGATGGCGTCTTCCATCCGAGCTGGGAATGCGGCCGAGCGTCGTTATAATCGGCCCGCCAGCATCGGAGCGCGACGCGGGCCTGGGCGAGCGAGGTGAACAGCGTCTCATTCAGCAGTTCATCCCGCAGGCGGCCGTTGAAGCTCTCGATGAAGGCGTTCTGCATGGGTTTGCCCGGCGCGATGTAGTGCCAAGCGATGCGGCTCTGATCGGTCCATGTCAGGATAGCATTGCTGGTGAGCTCGCTGCCGTTGTCGCTCACCACCATCTTGGGCTTGCCGCGCTCGGCGATTAGCCGATCCAGCTCTCGAGCGACCCGGTGCCCGAGAGTGAGGTGTCGGCTACCAGCGCCAGGCACTCGCGCGTGCAGTCGCCGACCACGGTCAGGATGCGGAAGCGCCGGCCATCGGTCATCTGATCCGAAACGAAGTCGAGCGACCAGCGATCATTCGGGAGCAGCGGCACCGTCATCGGCGCTTGCGTCCCGATAGCGCGCTTGCGGCCACCTCTGCGGCGCACCGAGAGCCGCTCCTCCCTGTACAGCCGGAACAGCTTCTTGTGATTGACCAGGTGGCCCTCCCGCTTGAGCAGAACGTGCAGGCGACGATAGCCGAAGCGGCGGCGCTCGTGGGCAATCGTCCTCATGCGCTGCCGCAGCCCGGCATCATCGACCCGGCTCGTCTGATATCTGACCGTCATGCGGCAACAGCCGATGGCTTTACACGCCCGCCGTTCGCTCATCCCATGAACGCCCACGAGATGTGCGACAGCTTTCCGCGTCGCCGCGGGCGTCACCACTTCTTTCCCAGCAGATCCTTCAGGGCGGCATTGTCCAGCATCGCGTCCGCCAGCAGCCGCTTGAGCCGCGTGTTCTCGTCCTCCAGCGTCTTCAGCCGCTTGGCCTCCGAAACGTCCATTCCACCGAACTTGGCCTTCCACTTGTAAATGCTGGCGTCGCTCACGCCATGCTTGCGGCACAGGTCAGCGACCGGAACACCCGCCTCGTGCTCCTTCAAAATTCCGATGATCTGCTCTTCCGTAAAGCGGCTGCGCTTCAGGCTCTGGTCCTCGTCGCGGGCCAGAACGAACTTCAAACTGGATTAGGCCCGAGGGGCAAGGTCAATTGTCCGATTGTTTGGCGACGGTCTTACGAATTCCACGACAACCGTTCCATCGACCTATCACCTTCCACCTCCTCGATCCTCATCTCCAACGACCGAGTCACCTATTTTCCCGGTGAACGTCGCAGGCGGGTGTAGCAAATGCCAGCCCCGCGGCGAACTCTGAGCTTGCCATCCTCAAGATAGCGAGCGCCGTCCATCCGCGGCGCCCCAGAAGTTCAGCTAGCACCACCGTGATCCCAATTCTTTCAAGAAGTAGACAGAGTACCTCGTCCTGCGCCGAAAAATGCTTGCTAGCTAATTTTGATCTTCCCAGTTACTTCCCCAACCCGGCGCAGATATGCTTCGGGGAAGGGGGTCCGAGAGCCCGCAGGCTGCGAGCGCCATGGAAACAACTGTGTTTGAATTTCTCAATGCGCCAACACCTACGGTGTAGATTTTGCAGCTCTTCCCCTGCGCTTGCAAAATCGTCATAATGCAATTTGCCAGTTTGCAAACGTTGGCCTGCGCCCCAGGACCCAGGGACACTGCGGCCGTTGGATTGGGAACATTGCCATCGGGCGAGTAGACAGTATTTCCGGCGGCATCCTTCCCAAGCAGGCCATGGGGGCCCACGTACGGAACAATAACGCCCCATTTGTGCGACGTGCTGCAGTTGAACGGATTTCCAGTCGGCTGATCACCTGAGGCCTGAGATATGCGACCAGGGACCCATGCGCTCGTTCCCCCACCTTTGGAGGGGCCACCGCGGAGCTCGAGCTCCTTACCGTCGGGACCTTTGACCACGACAAAGCCATGCTGGTCATTATTGGTCACAGGCTTAAATAGCAGCGTAGCAGAACATTTAGTATCTGAGTCTTTGAATGTTGGCAGAGTTAATATCTTGTTACTTTCCGATATCGAGGCTGCCCTGCCCGGAGCAGCAAGAAGCGCAAAGGTCATGGCCACGCAAAGTGCGGTTTTCTTATCAGCCCAGCTCACACCGTCGATCCAACTTTGCCATCTGCGTACTCGTCCAGATCTTGCGAATCTTTCCACGTTTGGGCTCCATTTCAATGCAAGTCAGAAGGTGGCTAGAAGCACTTGAGATGCGCTGCCTGCACGAGAAGGCATCTTGTTTTTCGCTGCCTCTGGCATGCGCTTTTGGTCCCTTTGGTTTGCGGCTCATATCGGTTTCCTTAGCGGATTCAACTCTAGTTTGGCGGCGAACCGCGGACCCGTCTCGGCGAACACCGTATCGTTTGCCGTTCCTGGCCGCGGCTCGTCCTGGTAGGTCGCCGGCCGCATGCGCTCGACTTCCTCGACATACACCGACCAGGAATTCTCCGGCGCCATGAAATCAGCCTTCGGGACCAAGAAGGTGGTGTTCCATTCGATCCCGCCGGCGTCGGTCGCCGACGTCGGCTCCTGCGTTTCGTGGACCCATTCTCCGCTGGCTTCGTTTGCATCGGTGACGCTTCGCAAGAGCGACAACCGCACTCTTGGGCGTTGCGCCGATGATCGCTCTCCTTGATCATCGCCACGCGACTGTGCAGGACCGGACGTCTTCACATAGATCAGCGCCATGTCCGCTGCCGTATCGAAACCGATACTGGCGCTTACGTTTCTCGTCGGCATGATCTGGATCCATTCCACGATCGGCTCCGAGACCTTCAGTCTATCCGGCGCATGCGGCTGGTAGCGAACCAGGCCGACGCGAACGAAGGGGCAGGTCGCCTTGAGTGGGTCGATGTAGACGTCGGCGTACCAGTTCTGCTGCTCGGGATCGAAGCGGGCCTCGTAGGTTGCCAGAGCAACCGACATGAATCCCCCTTTCGGCTCGGCCGCCCTCGATTCTTCAGCGTCCATGGCGACAGGGACCGGCATCAGAGCGTGAGCCACAACGGCCCCGTCCGGCGGCGCATTGTCCGGAGGTGCGTCCCACGCCTGGTCGGATACGGTCTGTGCCTTCAGGAAATGATGGCTCTTGCCGTGATCGAAGCCCTTGAAGTTGTCCGGCGACAACAGCCAGCCGTTGACGCCTGATCCCGGACGAATCGGATCTGCGCCCCAACGCGTGACCCAGGCACCGCCTGGCCCGAGATCGAGGTCCTGCAGCGCATCGAGGCCTTTCCGGTCCGACGTCGGTTTGTTGAGATCGCCGCTGTCCGGCGGCAATTTGTTCAGCAGGATTTCGCCGCGGCCCGGCGTCAGTTCGATGATCCTGTCCTGCTGCACGTCTTCCGACTTGAGATCGAAAAGCTGGGGCGGCCAAAGAACGACGCCGATGCGTTCGCCCTCCCCCGAACTGAACCACGGCCGGCGCATCCGCACCCGCACACACATGCGCCGCTCGACTCCGATCTCGCCATCCCCGCATTTGGGCGCGACCCAGACAAAGGACGGGATCAGGCTGAGCGGCGCAATCCGCGCCGGCCTTACGGTAGCGGGCAACCACATACTGCGCAATACGGCCTGCTTCGCGTCTTTAGGTGGAGCAGCATCTTTGGACAGGTTTGGCAGCAACTCGTCGTATCTCGTGCGAAGCACGGGGCCATGGCGCGCGATCGCCGTCGCAAAAAACGTGATGTACCGTGCGCGCGCATCCGGGAAGGATGCGGGCCGTATTGCTCGCAATGCGCTCGTATTGGAGGGGTCCGCCGCACGGCGCTGAACAGCAAGAAGATCCAGAACATCTTCGTTCGGCTCGAACCCCTCGATCCGCAGCAAGGTGACGGTCTCCTCGTTGAGCGCGACGCGGCCATCCGCAGCTGGCGTGAAACCAAAGAGATCCTTCGGCCTGATATCCTTCTCCCCGTCGGGCTGCGGCCACAGCCCTCGCACCTGGTCGTCAACGCTGCGGCCGCGATCGGGATCATCGAACCTCCCTCGTGCCGCGGCCGCCCCCCTTGCATAGATCTCGACTGCTCCGGTGGAGGGGGCGTGCAACGCGATCGTCCCCGAGAGCAGCACACCGATGCCACCGTCAGGGTGGTTGTCGAGCTTCCAGTTGGATGGCTCCCAAAGCAGAGCGCTATCGTCCGACGGCGTCTTCGCCTGGAGGATATCATTCAGCCATTTCTCATCGCTTCGCGTCCTGAGCAGACGAAGGCCGTGATAGCCCCGGCTGTCATCCGCGGGAAGAAAACTCGGCGCAATAGCCGGCCGATCGACGGCGTGAACGGCCCCGAGTTCGAGAATGGCGGAAATCTCGCTCAGCGGCTTCGTCATCATGAAGTCATGGATGAATGCAGCCAACGCATCGATCTGTTCTTGCGAGGGCAGGCGCAAACCACCCACCCCCTGCGCACAAGCATCCTTTGCGTCGACCGCTGCGGCCAGCTTGCCGGCGCCCAGGGCAGCGAAGCCGGCGCGGCATGCGGAGTTCGCTTCCGCAGCATCCTTCAAGGCGGAAGGGCTCACGCAGCCGCAGGCGACGCAAAGCGCCGCGGCCGATTCCGTGCCTTCAAACATATATTTAAGGAATCCGAGGCTGGGCAGGCACCACGTCCGAATCGTGGCTTCTTCTCCAGGGGCAAGCGCGACGATCACCTGGCGAACGAGGATCGCGTTGTCATCCTCCTTGGGCTTGGCATGGCCCTTCTTCAGGTTCTTTGCCGCGCCCTGGTGTGGTGCGAGCAGCTTCTTGTCCTCGTAAACACTGATCCCCTCGGCGAGCCGGACCAGTTCGCGTTGCGTGGTCGGCGCGGCCACCACGTCGAGCAGCACCGGCAGGACGTCCGGGTATCCGGTCGGCTTTGGCATCCCCCTATCGTCGCGATACAGCGGCACGACCTGATGGCGCTTCGGCCCGCCGTGAACGTCGACCTCGATCACCATATGCTGAGCGCCGGGATCCGGATAATAGGGCGCCCGTTGCGTCGCACCGCCGCGATCAGCTGCAAGCGGTCGGAACACGGCGGCGCCGGACGGCACGCCGGCCGCGGGGCTCCATTCGACGAATCGCTGTATCTCGCCGCCGCTGGGTTGCTTGTACTTGAGCGCCGTCTTCTTCGGCGCGCGATCGACGATCTCGCCGTAATCCGTCACCGCTTCGCCAGAGACGATGACCGGCTGGCCGTCAGCGGGCGCCGGAGCCGTCGAATTGGACGACCGCATGCGGAAGACCGGAAAGCCGCCCCAAGCCGCGTGGTAATCGACGCCCTTGAGGCCGCCGACCGGTCGGTCGGTGACCTCAATTCGCCGCCAGGCCACCTTGACCTTCTTCCATATCGTCGTTGATTGCTCGGCTCCCGGCACGCCCGTGACCGTGAAGTCGTCCACACAGCACTCGTCGCCGGCAGGCCGATCCTGCTCATCCGTGATCCGAGGCTCGAAGAGTTCGACCTGCTCGGTCTTGCCCCCGTCGAGCGCTCCATGGAGTCCGGCAAAATCGAGCGCGACAGCAGGCGGGATCAGAATCCGCCGCGATATCCTGGGCTCTTGCGCAGGATGATCCGGGTCTACAATGGGATTGTCCCCGAAGCCCAATACCTCCGCATTCTCGCCGTCGGTGATGGTACGCACGATCATCCGCGCGGTCTGTTCGGCGGCGTTTCGGCCCGGCAGCCTCAGCAGTTTCGAACCCGGCGAAGCCGCCGTGCCAAACGCCCACTGCGGAACGGTCGCCACCGGCGCGTCGATGCGTTCGTGGCGACGGAATACGCGGCCCGGCTCCGTCACCGGCGGCAGCACCAGCGTACGATCATGGCTGAGCTCGTAGTGTCCCAGCGCTCTCTCAAGCGGCATGGCAACGCCGCCCGCATACACCGCGCGCAGTCCCAAATGATAGCGCCAGCCGAATCGCAGCGGCGGCGGCGTGAAAGCGTCGCTATCGCTCCGCGTCGGCAAGTCGAACTTGATGTTGACGCCAATGTCATCCTGCGAAAGTCGATATGTCTGCTTGCCGCAAGACAGACCGAGGGGATCGCCTCGCCAGGAGCCGATGATCTCTTCGGTGAATGCCGTGGTTTTTGCCGCTCCCTTTGGCGAGCTGCCATTACTCCAGTCCCTGAGCGCGGCGGGCACGCTCAACAAGCCGTCATCCGCCCTGATGCGCGACAGCCTGTCCGGGTACAGCCCGCTCAGCGTCGCATCGAGCTTGTTCAGGTTTGCCGGCAGGGCCGTGTAGGGATGAAACTCCACCTTGCGCCGCATTAGAGTGTGCCAGCGCCGGCGCGCATCGGAGTCGTCGCGCTTGGATTTGACGCCGACATCGAGCTTGTAGCCGATCGTAACGTCGGATGCGTCGAGCAAGACATCCTTCTTGGTTCCGATCGCATCATGCTGCGCGGACGATGCCAGGTGGCGCGCGATGGCGTTGGTCTGGCGCCAGCGGTCGACCAGCGCCAATCCGGAGGTGCGCAAGGTGCCTCGCTCCGGTGTTCGCTCGTCGTCCAGCAGACCTATCGGCAAGTCGCCTTGGTTCTTGAGCCGCGCCGACGCGCGTAACGACCGCGCGCGTTCATAATTCAGGTCGCCGGCCGTCAAAGTGATGGAATCCAACGTCACGATATCGAAGCGCGGCTCGCGTGCTCCGTCGCACGCCGCAGCCTGTCCCAGATCCACGATGCCGTCGATCTGCTCGGCAATCGCCATTTCGCGCAGCTTCCTGGTGTCTTCCCCGGCGGCGCGGGCGTCCATCTCTTCCCGCGTACAGGGATAAAAATGTCCGCGTAGTGTGGCGTCGGCCTTGCCGCTGTCGTTGGGCAGGCGCAGTTTCGCGCTGGTCCATACCCGGGGAAGCCGCTTGGCGACTCCGTCGCCCTGAAGTCGAGCGGAAAGAAAGAAGAAACGCGCCTCGTTATTCGACGGCTGCGGCAGCTTCGACGGCGGGGTCTTGTTGCTCAGGGCGTGCACGACATGATCGAGCACGCCCTGCTCCGGCTTTGTCTCTCCGGCGACCTTCGCCGCGAGCTGGGCGACCTCGCACTGCACGTCTATGACGAAGCGGAACAGCCGCGCCAGCGAGGGATAGGTCTGCAGCGAAAAGAATCTCCGGCGCGCGAATTCGAGCTCCGCATCGAAATCGCCATCGACGTCGGCGGGCAGCCGGTCGGTTGATTTCCCGGGCTCCGCGGTCCGGGATGCGGCCTGGTAGGCCGCATGGGCTGCATCGAGCTGCGGCCCCAGCGCCGGATTGATCGCAAATGCCTTGGCGCAGGCGCCGGGCGGCGTGCGATTGCAATGGCTATCGGCCTTCTTCAGCTCGTCAATGGCCGACTTGGAATCGTTGGCGTCGAGATATCTGCGACGCGCCGCCGCGACGGCATCGGCCCGCGCCGAGCTGCCAGCGAGCGCTGCCGCAATCTCCTCGGCGATGGCTTCCCCGCGCATCTTCTCGTAGGCCGCGCGGCGCTCGTCGGGCGTCACCGCGATCAATGTCGGCGTCGACGTGTCGCTCCAAACCCGGGCCCAGATCCGGTCCTCTATGTTGTCGCGCGGAGCAGGACGAGTGGCATCGGCCCGCCCGGCTAGGCGATTGATGATTTGGTAGGCACGCTCCATGATCAACGCGACGGCGGCGGGACTGCGATCCGTGCCGTGGATATCCGGAACATCGCGCGCACCGCCCGGATTGCCGGCCGACGCGCGCAGGACATCGTCGAGCGTCCCCGCCTTTCCCGCGAAGGCGCGCGCGAGGGACTTGACGCCGTCTGTCCCGCCCATGACGTCGAGCCAGTATTCGTTCAGGCTGTCCTTCACGTCCGACAACCGCTTGACCGGAGTTACCGGAAGGCTGACGAACTTCGGCGGCGGCCCATCGGGCTTTCCACCGCGGCCGGCGTCCGTGGTCACGTCCCACAGATCGAGGCTGATGCCTTTTGTCGCGAGCAGGGTCTCGACCTGTTGCGGCCAACTGGCGAGGTCGATTGCGTCCTTCGTGTCGGCGCCGACGCACGCCACGGGCGTGAGGGCAAGCGTCGCGCGAGCGTACAGCTTTCCGTCCGCATGCTCGAATATTCCCGCGGCGATGACCCGAATGGCGGCATCGACCAACAGCCCCGGTGATGGTTTCGACGCACTCGAAGAAGCCGACTCGGTACTCATGATGCGAACCCGTCAATATCGTCGGTGAAGTATGATTGATACTTGTTCCAGTCCACGCTCTGAGAGACGGCGTTCGACACGATCGACGCCCCGCGATGAACCTGCACTGGAATCGCAGGTTGCCCGGCCGCAGCAAAGCGGGTCAGGTCCTGGGAGAACAGCCCGGCGCTGCCCGAAAAGCCTTTGCCCTCCTTTTTCTCAACTCCGATCTTGAAGGTGATGTCGGTGAAGCCGAGCGAGAAGGAGTAGGTGAATACGGCCGAGCCGTGCATCGAGCCGCCCGCCTGCTGCGCGATCCGCACCACCAGCGTCGCCGAAACGCTGAAGCAGGAGATGTGCGCCTCGCCGCCGGCGTAAAAGAACCCTTCGATCGCTGCTCCCTGCGCGCCGCCGGGGTCGTCGACCTGATTCACGTAGATGCCGACACAAATTCGTCCCCGCCCTTCCAGCAGGCCGAATTTGAACGCACCGCCGCCGCCGAACTCGAAGGACGCCTCGAAGCCGATGATGCTCTTGCTGTTGGCGAGCAGCCCGAGGAAGCCACCGCCGGTGTATGGAAGTGCCGAGATCAGGAACGGCTTGTCGCGCCGGCCGATCGAAACGCTGAAGATCGCCTGCCTGTTGTCAAACGGCAGACGACAGGCCGCATTCAGCGACACGTTGGTGAAGGAGAGCGTCCCGATGGCGACGATTCCGATGTCGAGGCTATAGCCGGCCTCGATGCCCGGCGAGCCGCGCAGCGGCCTGACATACGGCCCGCTGCCCTTCGGATTGAGTATGCTCTCGAGCGGCTTGATGAACTCCGCTTTGGACCCGAGCTTGAAGTCCCGGTAGCTCAGCTTGAAATCGGCCCCTTTGCGGCTGTCGTTGGTAAAGCGCGCGCCGTCGAACATAAGGGTCACGACGTCGAACAGATCGATATCGAACGGACTCAGCGTTGCGACGGCGGTAAAAACCGGCGGATTCTGCGGCGTGAGGAGATCGTAGTTGGCCCCTGCTGCGATCGTGAGCCGCTTGTCGCCCTTCGGCAGGAACAGCTTCTTGAAGTCCCGCATCTCGACGTTGAGATCGTAGCTGAGAGATATCCTGGAGGGGATCATCTCCTTCAGCTTGGCCTCGATCCGCCGCCGCGCGCCTTCGAGGTCGACGACGCGGGCGAGATCGCCGCTGAGGATCATTTCGGCGGCGCGCCTGAGCCTGTCGACCAGCAACTCCGCCGACGAGCGCCCCTCGCTCCAGTCCTTGAAGAGAACGATCAGGTCGGCAAAGTCGCTTACCTCGTAGTCCTTAAGATTTTTCTCCGAAAGCGCCTTTAGTTGTCGGGACTCTGCCGTCAAATAGTCTTGTGTGCGGTCGTTTGGTTCACGCGACTCATTCGGAAAGAAGGGTCTTGCGGCGGCCGGTCGCGGCACGAGCAACAGCTTTCGGAGATCGGACGCAGTTGCTTTGGCTATATTTTTGAGAACGTCTTCAACGCCACCCGAGGGCCCTCCGGCGCCATCCGAAGGAAGCTCATCGAGGATGCCGTCCCTGTTCTTCACGATTGTCGTTTGCAGGATAGAAAGCCCGCGGATGGCCGGCCTGACGATTTCCAGAGCGGAATCGACAATGGCCTTCGCGGTCTGCTCCCCGGCCGAAAGCCGACGCGCCGCCTCGCTCATCAAGCGCTGTTCGGCCTGTTGCACGAGGTCGCGTCCCAGGCCCTCCAATACGTTCGCCGCCCCCTTTGCGGCAGTCTGCAGGTTATCGATGCTCTGCTTCAGCTTTTCATCGGCATCACTGACGGCCTGGTTCGCTCTGACCACGACAGCATTAAGCTTGCCGACGTAGGTGCGCTGCTGCTCCGTCAGGCTGGTCAAGACCTTGTCCAGATCGGACGCCGCGACGGGGCTGACCTTTTTCAGATCGGCGCTGAAGGCGTTGATCGCATCCTGCAAATCCTGCAAGTCCTTCGGACTGCTCTTCAACGACGTCGCTTCCTGGACCAGTTGGCAGGCCGTCGCAGACAGCCCTGCGACGGCCTGCACGGCTTCACGCGTCGCAAACACGGCGTAGATGCGTTGGGGCTTCAGCGGATCGGCCGGAGTGAACCACTGGCCAACCAGAGGCACATGCTCTGAAGCCCATTTTTCGAACGAAGTAAGCCCTTTCGTGAAAATGGCTGGTGCTGCGCTTGTCTTGATATCGTCATCGGTGGCTCGCAGCCGATCCAGAATGCCGCCGTTGTCCCCGAAGGGTCGCGCAATGTCTTTTGTCGCGTTGGCCACCTTGACCAGGGCGTCAATCAGAGCGACTCGCAACTTCCCAAGCGCGGATAGCGTCTCTAGCGGCAGGCCGGCAATATCCGCCGGATCGAGGTGCTTGCAAACCTTGTCCGAGAGATCGGCCTTGACAAGGCGTTCGAATTCCTGCGAGGCGCGCTCCAGGGCGGCGGCTGTGTCGAAGGCTGCTGAGCGCGCGTCGTCAATGCTCTTGCGGACCGCCTCGACCTTGTCACGAAGCACCTCAAGATCCGAAACCAGGGCGGCGCCAGGGTTGGTCTTGGCAGCTTCCGCCCGATACGTCTCGACACTGTCGCGCAATGCCGCAAGTCTGCCGATGGCAGATTGCAGGCCTTCGGTCAGTTGGGCCGAAGTGGCCAGCGGAGCATTGCTGCGAAGCGCTGCAGTGCTCACCGCGTTCCTCAAACTCAGAAGAGCGTGCTGGCAAAGCTCGAGCGCTGGCAACTGCAAGCTCTCGATCGCGGGGCCCGCCAGATCCATAGCGCTTCGAATCACGTTGTTGAGCTGCCTGCGAACCTCGGCGACGTCCGCGTCCTTCGCGCGCGTCAGGTCGGTGACGGCTTGGCTGATGGTCTGGATCGCATTCAGCACCTGATCGAACAGAAAGCCGCGAATGCGTTCGGCTTCCGGTGTGACGCTCCAATCGTCAAGCGCGTCCTTGATCCCGGCCTTGATGGCGTTATTGGCGGCGTCTGCGAGCCTCGTGCGGACGCCGTTTTCAATGATCCTGGCCGCCTCTCCCAGATTTGTGCTGCCCAATGCATCGAGCCAGGGATCCTGGGCGAGCGTATAGACCAGCGCCTTCTCCACGGCAGCACGAACCTTGTCCGCCAGAGACCCCGGACGCGGAACCGGTAGCGCGAATACGATGCGTCGCCACACGGCCAGTTCTTCTCCCGCGACGAAATTCCGCAGCTTCTCCTTTGCGGCGCTCTCGAGTTCATTGAGACCCTCGCGTACCGACTGTTCGACAGCGCCAAGTCCACCGAGAAGTTTGGCGACCTTCGACTGGAACGCATCGCGCAGCGCGGCACGCACCGGCGCAATGGGGTCGGCAGCTACGCGCTCAATCGCCGAGACGAAGCGGCGTCCGGCGGCGTAGATAGCGGCAAAGTGTTTGAGCAGATCCTCGATGTCGCGAATCGAGGCACTGGCGGCGATGGCATCGTCGAGTTCGGATCTCAGATCGGTATAGGAGCGTCCGACGTCAGGATAGAGCGACGCCAGTTTGTCGACCGCATCCGTCTCGTTGAATTTGGCCCCGGCGACCGCGCCGGCAGCAAACCACTCCTTCGCAAGCAGCGTCAGCGCGTCACGCAGCGGTACTAGTAGGGCGTCGCGAACCTTGGCGATGACAGCGCCGGCATCGTTCTCGAGCTGCTTTTCCTTGCTCCTCCCTTGGTCGATGATAGCGGACGCGTAGTGTGTGACCTCCTTGAAGGCTGGGGTGCTGGCAATGCCTGCGCCGATAAACTTCAGCGCATCCCTAAACGAGAGAATTCCGAGGATCTTTGCGTTCAGATCGAAGAACTGTTCGACCTTCGGGGTGGAAAACTGTCCGGCGGCAGAAGGCAGCGAGCTATTCCCTGCTGCGCCGCCGCCCGCTACCGCGGGCGCTGCCGACACGACAGCTCCGCCCACGGGTCCTCTTGACCGAGAGAGTGCAACCAGATTGGCGTTTGGCCGCGCGGCACCTCCAATACGATCCCCGGCATCTCCAGGCTCGAGTGCTACCTCCGACATGAAATCGAGATAGATGTCAGTCCAGGCCTGTTTCGGTTCCTTTTGGTCTTTGGTGAGCGACTCGTCGGATGGAAAGCCGAAAGTCCGATACTCTGGATCAAACCGGACCTTGACCGGCTTTGTCGCACCGCCCAACAACCGGTCGAGTTGAGCGATCCGGATCTCGCCTTCCTGCATGGTCGGATAGAAGGGAGGCTGGTCTGCGCCTTGATGCAGCGCCGAAAAATCGAAAAGATCGTTGTTGAAGCTGAACGCCTTCCGATCGGGGTCGAAGGTCGGCAGCACCCGCTCGCTACCTTCCACCCCGATCACCCAATTCAAGGTCTCGAAGCTCGTGCCGTCGGGCTCCTTCTCGGAGGCATAACGGCGCTTGAAGCCCGAATGGTCCATCACGCGCAGCGGATCCGGCTCCGGCCCATCCATCAGGGTATTGTAGTAGTTCGCGAGACATCTCATTGCCGGAATGTCGTTTGCCGCGGTGTTGTCGACGAAGATCAGCGGCAGACGCACACGCGCCGCGCGGCCGTCGATCTGCATTTCGAAGCGCACCTCAGCGCCGACGCGGGGAGCAACGCGCGGCCAGAACACCAATCCCGGCCGCACTCCCGGCGATTTGGCGGTAGGCTCGCGGAGAAAAAGTCGACCGTTTCTGGTGGGCGATATTTTGCCGGGGCCGGGGTCGAGCGCGTCGGTCGGATCGACAAGGTCCGGCGTTTCGATTGTGAGAATCTGGACCGCTTCGGCCGGCCAGCCGCGCCCCCTGTTGGCTTGCCGGATCGCCGGATATTTCTTGTTCGGAGCGCCGACGCGCAGAAACATTCGCTGGACCAGGAAGGCGACCGGAGGCCCGCCATCGCTCATTGCCATGAAGCGCCGTTCCGTTAGCTTGACCAGCGACGCGCGGTGTCCCAACGGAAACAAGAAGCCTCGATAGACGATTTCGACCCTGGTATCGCGGCCGAGGACCGTGCTCTGCCGCCACCGCTCGATCGAGAGCGCGTCAAACAACGAGCGCGAATCGCCGCCTCCAGGGTCTCTCATCCGGGCCGACGCCGGCGGCGTGAAGTTGGTATCGGCTTCGAACGTTCCGCCAAGGGCGGTCAACGTCAATTCGCTCGCCCCGATCGCCTGAGGCCGGTATATCGCCGACCAATCGTTGGGAGACTGATCCTCGCCTAGCCTCTCAGGCATCGCATCGCGCAACTCGTAGCCGGGCGGTGGATTGATCTGGCTGTTGCCGACCAGAGAACCGTCTTCCGCCCGCCGCCCGCGAACCGGCAGACCGTACAACGAACTCAGCATCACCAGTTCATGGCGATCATAGGCATCGAGAGCGGCGCGGAAGCGCTCGACCGTCTCGCTCTCCTTTTCTGAGTATGGCTGGCGCGACGTCTTGTTGCGTGGCAGCGCCCACGGGGCCCACGGCCCGCGCGGAGGACTGCCGACCTCCGGATCTCGCTCTGGGTCCAGCAGCGCTTCCGGACGGTAGTCGGGCGACCAGATGGCTCGCAAGCTCGACACCGGCTCCTCCAGGCGCGCAAACCAAAGTGGCACCGGCCGGTCGCTTCCAGGCGAGAGCGAGTCGATCGCGCGTACCCTCCGCGGCGTGCGCCACAAGGCATCCTGCGCTGGCGACAACATCAGCCGGAACGGCAATTCGATCGATGTCTGGTCCCAATGCGGCGCGTCACGGCTGCTCGCCGCGATCTCGGCCATGCGCTGCGCGCCGGTCATCCGGCTGGCCCCGAGAAAATCCAACCTCACCTTAGCATATTGGTCGTCGGTAAAGGGCTTCGTCAACAACGGTGGCAGAACGCAGTTGTCCTTTTCCTGGATGCGCCCCTCCCGGTCGCGACGCGCCCAAGCGCCGCCTTGCGTCAACCCCTGATGAAACAGCTTCTCCGCTTCATCACGCGTCTCGTTGCGATCCCAGCGCCGGGGGTCGCGGCCGCCCTTTAGCGGGTTGAAAACCTTTTCGGCCCGCCGCACCACGGCAAGGTCGAACGAGCCCCAATTGGTCAGCGCGCTCGCGGCAAACGGGAACGCGCCGGCGGGCCTTCCTTCGGTTGCCGGCCGACCGCCCTCATAGTCGTCGGCCGGAATCCGGAAAGCCAAACGCGACGCACCGGAAATGCGGGCTTCCGCCGGAATCCTGAATGGTTCCAGATTGCGACTCTCTACCAGCTGATTGTAAGCGTCGACGCTGGCGAGAATATCCTTGCAAGCCGTAAGCCGCTGCGGATCGTCGGGCAATGCCTCGATGAATTTAATATAGCTATGCCGACCGACGTAGAATTCCGGATACGGCACCGCACTTTTCATGTTGGTGCGGTAGAACTCGGAAAACGCAGCGTAGTCATGATCGCGCTGTGTCTTCAGCGCTTCACGCCGTTCGACAAATTTCGAAAGCTGTTCCGCATCGACCGGCTTGCCATCGGCCTTTGTCACGGCCGTCTTCTTGCTCCACTCGGCCGGCAGGTCAGGGGAAGACAAGCTGGTGGATCCGACGCCGAACGTCGTGAAGACAAGGTCGTTGAGTTCTCCCGGTATCAGTTCGACTTCGGGCAAACCGCGCAGCTGGTAGCTGCGCTCCGCCTTGCCGTTCGGCAGAATGCGATTGTTTGCTTCCTCGATCCAGTTGGCGACCTGACGCGCGACGCGGCTCGCTACCGGATCCAGATGGGCCGGACCGACGTAGATGACCTGATCCTTCGGGAGATTTGCCTTTTCGGCGAAGCGGGCGAACGCGACCGCGAAGGCCGTGAACGGATAGGTGCGGTAGAAATTGGCAAAAATTCGAATCGCCTCGTAGTCGTTGGCGGCGGGATCACTCAATGCTCCACGCCATATCTGCAACTGATCGTCCGCAGCATTGACGTACTCGACTGGCATCTCCCCGATGATCGTCCGGGCGCATATTTCATTGCGCAACTTCACGCGAGCCTCGAGCGCCGCCGCGAGGCGTGCGGTGCGCTCGGCCTTCGCTTCCCAGCCGCGTCCACGCAGGTCCCTTGCATCCCAGCCTCGCAGGCGTTCGGCTTCCTTGCCACTGATTGCGGGCCTGACATCCGGAAGAGCCGGGGCGACCTTGAATTGACGGAAGAAGGTCTGTTCGGCCACGTGTTGCGGCGGAAACTCGACTACCATCAACGGCTGCGGGCCTCGGGGAGTGCCGTAGCCGGCGGCCGACGTCGGTGCCGGCTTCGGATCGTCGCACAACGGAGACACGGCCGATGGTGCGAGGGCGGGGCGATACCCTGCGTATGCGGCCAGCCGGCGATCCGGCACGACCCACCAGCGCGGCATGTCCTTGGCCACGCTCCTGGCGGAATCCCATTCTGCGCCATCGCGTTCCAGCACGAGATCCTGGAAGCGATAATTCAGTGCCAGCAGATCGCGAGGCCGCCGCATCGTCAATCTCGCACGGTTGAGCGACAGCCTTACCGCTGGACCTTCTGCTGGCAGCGCACCCAGCTGGATGATCGCCTCGGCCTGCGGAGGGTCCGTGCTCGGCAGAAGCTTGCCATTCCACGAATGTCGAAGCGGAACGCCATCCACCCGGAACAGACACTCCGCTTCGTCAAAATCAAGCGAAGTGAAGATCTCCCTCGACTCGTCATCGGCGCGGTCCAGGGCTATGGCCGCGTGCTTGAGTGCATACGGCGCTGCAAATTGCGTCACCACGCGCTTTGCCACATCGCCGCCCATTGCGGCGATTCGAATCGGAGGAACCGCCGCCCTCACGGTCGGCCGCGCTGGCATGCTCGGCAACGGCGCGACCGTGAACGGGCCGAAGCGCGTCGCCACTTGCGATTCGCCGAGTGGCTCCAACGCGCCGGCAAACCGGACAGTCTTGTCCTCGCCGGACATGCGCCAAATAATGCCCCGCAATTGCTCGAACTTGCTCGGCCTGCTCTTCGGCTCTGCCCGCTCGACGAGCGCTGCCATGCCGGCGCGCAACGCCAGCACAGGCCTGCCGTCGCCGAGATTCCGCCACGCCACGATGTTCGGAATTTCGTCGTTGGTGGGAACGACGCTGACTTTTCCGGCCGGCGGATCGCCGGGCTTTCGCCCGGGGATATTTCCGAAGCTCAGCGAGCCCGACAGCCTTGTCAACGTGCCAAGACCGTAGAGCGCACGCGGCAGAGCCGAGTCCGCTGTCTTCGCGCCCAGAGGCGCGCCGGGTCCCTCAAACAGGCCGCGCACGTCCAGCGGCGGCTTGCCGTCGGCATCCGTCACGACGAATGGATCCGACGTCGGCTTGTCACCGCCCGGGCCGGTCCGATCGGTCAAGACAGCGAAGATGACGTTGTCGACCTGGGCGCTCAATCCCTCCTTCGGCAAGACCGTGAATGAGCCCTTCCTGGCCCACAATCTCCAGTGTCCGTTTCGGTTAAAGCAGAGGCGAACATCCGTGTCCTTGGCGCCCTTCGTGCCGTTCACGGCTATGGTATCGCCAAACAGACTTGAGACGAGCTGTTGCGCAGCATCCGGGGCGAGTGCGCCCGTCAACTCGATCTTGGACGCTGTGCCCGGCGCGTGCGCGTCGTTGAATAGAAATTGCTGGAGATCGCCTGCCCCGTCGGGCCCGGTCGAAATTTGGATCGGAGCTTTTCCGAAACCACCGATCAGGCGGAAGGCAAGCTTGCTGTTCCTGACCCTCGCAGCCGGCTCCGCTGTCGGGTCCCAAGCGATCTCGACTTCCAGCCTAAAGGTGGCGCTGCCTGGAAAGCCGGCATTGGCGACGTAAGCGAGCCAACCCGTTGCCGTCTTTGTTCTGACAAAGCGCGCGGCACTGTTGAGGCCCTCGGTGTTGGGATCGCCAAACGCTGCGACCGCAAGCCGAAGCTGACGGGCGTCGCCTGCGCTCTTTGCGTACGTGATCAGAAGTGCGCGCCGGGACGCATCTTCGTAGCCGATCTCGACTGATGGATAGTCGTCTGCTCGCGCCGGCGGAGCCAGCACGATGGCCGCGCCGCCAGCCAATACGCTACGTCGGCTGGGCCGGATTTCGCGTACTAGGGAAACAACCGAAGCGACTACGCTCGCGCCGCGATCGTCCGACGAGCCCAGCTCGCCTTCTTCGTCCGCCCCCATACAATATCCCGATCAAAAAGGAATTGAGTCTACCGAAATCGCAATGCAACCTAAGTAAGAGTACAATTTTCGTGCTCGTCGAGCGCCTGGATGACGTCCCCAAAGGCCGTGAACAGGTTATCCACAATTGATTTGCGCTGAAGCAACACGCCTGACGTGTGCTTGATTTTTGCGTCATCGAGCTGAAGAGCTGAGATTTGCGCCGCAACAACCATACATTCCTCTGGGGGCGTCCCGTCCGCCTCCTCCTTCATCGAGAACAGCTATCGAGCAATCCGGCCGTGCTGCAGACTGATTGAGAGAGGTCTACCGGCCGGGCCTCCACTTACGTCCATAAGAAAAGGCTTCCCTCACTTGGGTGTTCTCCCTTCTTGAATTTCAACAACTAAACCGAAACGAGCTCAACCATGCATTTCGACTTAAACCGTAGGCACTTGTTGTTATCTTCTGCAGCGTTGCTCACGTTTGGAATGTCGTCAGCCGCTGCTACACTATTCAGAAAAGACGTCGATCTCAAGACTGGAGCAAGCGGCGACCCAAGCTGGGTCCTTTTCTTTGCAAGATTCCCAAGCGTCGTCGGATCGCAAGCAGGAAGTTCTCCTGCTGGACACGCCTTCATTGGTATCGGGCGGGATGACTCTGTGCAGAAGCAATCATGGATCAAGGCGTTTGGCCTTCATCCAAAGAGCCAACTCGCGGGCGGAGCATCCCTGGTGATTGGTCCGGTCCCGGGAGAACTGAAGACCGACGCCTGGAACATCTCAGACGTCATTTTATCGTGCGCGGTGACAGATCGCGAATTTCAGGCTGCAAGCAGGATAATCGACACTTGGACACAGAAGACCAACAATGATTCAGCCGAGTATCGGCTGATGTTCCAGGACTGCGTCACATTCTCTTTTGAAATTGCTAGCGCTCTGAAGCTCAAGTTGCCTGCAAGAGACACTGTCCCGGACAACCTTCAGCTTCCAGCCTTTCTTATCCGCAAGCTCGCTGAGAACAACAGCACATCGGACTTTGGAAATGGCATCTGGAACAGTAACGATCCTGGCGGGCGTTGGAAGCTCGAAATCGACTACGATCAAGTAAAGTGGACCGAAAGGAATTCGAGCAATCAGACCCTTTCAAAGACAATCAAGTTGGAGACCGACGGAAATCGCGCATACAAGATTAGTCGTGACAACACGCCGGACGTTCTCGATTACCTCGGAGCGCGAGGCTCTTCTAAGCAGGCAATCCTTGCTCGAAATCCTTCGGCTTCCTACATGAAGCTACAGCGAACCAATGATCAGCAATTTTCGGCCCAATGGTTCGGCCTCAAGTGGACACTGGATAAGAACGGAAATCTGGTTCAGCTCTATCAGCCCGGGTCGCAGCCCTCCTCTCAATTCACCCTGGTTAGGTCGGCTTGATGGAGGTGTTCTGTTATATAGACCAGCCGATCGATGCCAGGCCCAAAAGTCCGCCTCGGAACGGCACTTCTTCAACAGCCTGCTAGCGCAGTCGAGCTCCGGGAAGGTATTGTGCGATTAACCGCGAGACCCGCCCCTTCGTCTAGCATTTGCATGTTCGCGCGACCTCGTAGCGGCCGCACGACTCTCATTTGCGCACTGTGATATAGCTTTTACTAAGGTTTCCGCCTCGCGACCAAAGCACCTGAAATCATGCTGCGAACGCGCCTTTGCGCGTCCGAGAACCAAAGTTCGAGGGATAGCGCACCGACATTCACTGGAGGCGACCTAGATAAACCTTGGGGGCAACGCAGCCGAGAGCGCCGGCTTCTTTAGCCATCTGCGATCCATCGGCAAACAATCTCGCTATAGGCCGCTGGGGGGCAGCCTGGAGAAATCCTGATAGAGTTTTAGCGACAGTCCTGCCAAAAAGGTGTCGCTTTTTGCGCCCGTCTGATCCAATTGTCCTCGCTCGTAAGTGAGGGTGCGACCAAGTGTCTTGTTGTCGTCCATGAAGTAGGTGAATGCGGCATCGAAAAGACTATAGGTCGACGGTGATCTCAAGTCCTGCAGCACGCTGTAGCTCAGACTTAAGCTCGTGTTCTGCAGCCATGTCGGCCAGTATCCCTCCAGTTTCACCGGAGCGACCAGGAAGCCGACGGTTGGGCCAACTCTTATTGCGTCGTTGTGGTGGGCGAAGATCGGCTGGGTTGTCTTGCCGACGACCCCGTCGTACTCGGCCCGCACCTTGAATGTCGGCGTTACAGTTGCATTCAGAAGATCGATCGGAAGTGGAGCGCTCAGACCGAGATCGTTGCTGACCGGCTGCCACTCGGCGCCGATACGCCAGGATTTTGCAACACCGTCGAAATCCGTGATAACGCCTCCCTTGAGCTCTCCGGAATGCCCTGTTTCTGCAGGTAAGATCTCAGTCGCGTCTTGGTAATGCCGAGGTTGAGGGGATCTGATAAGAGGTCGATAAGCGGCTGCGGCAGGTTGGCTGGTGTGTCATCAACCTCGCCTGCACGTTTGACAAAGCGGACCAAACAGCGCGCCTGCCCCACAGGGGATCCCGCAAACGACAACTGTTGTGCATCGAAAGGGCAAGGCGCGCTCATCGGACGCTCCAGAAGATGCAATTATCCGAAAATCGGGCTTCGGAAGCGTCGAGCGCTTCACCCGCAATAATATCCGCGATAGAAATATTGGTAGCGCGAAGCGCGGTCTGCGTCCCGTTTTCGACACAGATTGCAGCATGAAATTTTCTCAACTTCAAGGCAGCTTGCATAAATTTCCTCGCCTGCGGCTCGGAGTGTCGCGCGGTTGCGCGTGGCCGCCTCGGGCGCCTGGCGACCACCAAAGAGGTGACCGACGCCTGAATGCCACCAACGAGCCGAATGCCGTAAAGGGCGATTGGCAAATAATACCTATTCGATCACCTCAACATGGCTCGGTCGCTGTCCGCCGCGCCCCAGATTGCGACAACTTCTGCGTACGCGTCCGGTGAAGGCCGCCTGAGCGACTGCTCTCGGCGGTCTGAATTGCGTGAACACCTCTCAGCGCTTGAGACTGTAGTCGATGGCCTCGGCGGTCTCGCTCTTGCCGGAGAGCTTGGTGCGGTGCTTGCGCAGGACGTCATAGAGTTCATCGATGAGTGGACGGCTGCGTGCGTTGCGTGCGGCTTTGCGTTCGTGGGCCGGCAGACCGTTGACCTCGCGTTTGATCGCAACCAGCGCGTCGAACTTGCGCACGCCAAGGGCGCAGCCCTTTAGCAACAGGAAGAACGTATGCAAGCGGCTTGCCACTCTCAGAGCATCTTGCGCGAGGGATTGAAGCTGAACGACCAGGACGGGTTTGCGGCCTGGTTCACGAAAGCCCGATCCGCACATGCGGACGCGCACGGCTAGGAATCGACCGGAACTGGCTGCTTATGTCTGGCTAGAACTCGCGGCCTTCCGCAGAAGACTTCCTATCGCGCTGGCGGCGTCGGGCATGCGATCGGTTCATATTTGAAGCCAGCTGGCTCCGTGCATTGCCGAATGCCCTTGGCTATCATCGCGCTCTTCTTCAGCTCGGCCAGCATATCCTTAGTAAAATAGGGCTGTTCGCACTCGAGCTGTTCGGCTGTCATCCCCGGCGCGCCAACGCAGGCTTTCTCCAGTTCCTCTACCTTCAGGCCGGTGACGCCCTTGAAGCTGACCCGTGAGATCGTTGCGTGGTCGAACTTTGCTCCCGTGAGTGTAGCGCCCGAGAAATCGGCACCTTGGATGTTGGCGTAGGAGAAATTTGCGTCCGTGAGGTTGGCATCGATGAAATGCGTGACGTAGTGCCGTCGCTCGTCACCATTCCACGTGCCCCGACACCGCGCGGGCCGCGTGTCATCCTCGGCCGGTTCGTTCAGACGGTTGCCGATTGCCGTGCACCAGCCAGGGTTCTGCCAATCGCCCGCCTCGATGCCGATAAATTCCGCCCCCTGCATTTCCGCCTTAACGAAATTGGCGCGGTGCATCTTCGACGCCGATATGCGCGTATGGCCCAGACCTTTGACAACGCCCCATTCGTCTTGCAGGTCGAGGCCGACGTAGCAGCCGTGTTCGAGGTCAAAATGCTTTCCGGTCGGATCGTCCTGCACTTTCCGCTCGCCGATGGCCCTCATCGCGAGTTGAATAGATCCGTCCAGTTTGAAACCCGGCTGGCGGTACTTTTCGTCCGAGCAGAGCTTGTCTGAGGCCGTCTTAACATAGGACGACAACGCATCGAACACGGCCCGATGGTAGGATCGGTCGCTTCGCGCGACAAAGTTCAGGACATGGATCGCCTCGGCCCGCGCAGGCTCCGAGCCAGCCGTCGCATCCGTCGCCAGCAGCGGCTTGATATTTGAGGCAAACAGCTCGGCTTTCTTCTGATTGAACGCGTCTTCGGTCCCGCGGATGCCCTGCAGGCTCGTGATGACGGTGGCGAAGACGGCGAGGCCCCCTAGCGTCTGTACGACTGCTGATCGGACCTTGGATCGCATTTCGATGATCTTGCCGAGGTCATCCGGCAGAATGGGAAGGCGCCTACCGTCATCACCCACCTTGCGGTCGATGGGCACCGCATAGGCTGGAACAGCGATAATCAGCGTGATCGAGACGACCACATAGAGCGCAATCGAGGTGAGGAGGACATCCACCGGGATGTACAAGCCCCATAGCGTCAGCCCTGAGTCCATCGCTCACCTATGTCTGTGTTGCCAAAGCCATCGGCAGAATCAATCTGCAAAAATGCTATCGAGAAGATGCGCGAGGCGCACGCCAGCCTTCTGCAAGCGCTCCCGGATGATGACGTCGCTCTTTGCCAAATAGGCAGTATCGATAGTCACGCTGCCACTGTCAGGTGGGTCGCAGGATTTCCCATGAAAGGTGCAATAGCCGGTTTCGGCCGCCTCGCTGATGGCGAATGATTCATTCGCCCAGTCGTGAGGATCGGACGCATTCCACTCCGCGATTTGCTCGTCCGTGATGGCGTCTAGGAGCTTGTCTGCCGCAAGCTTCACATCCGGTCCGACCGCGTGCACCACGAGGCAATTGTCCCAGGCGGAATGAAGACTTCGGCTACAGGCGCCGGAGACGTCGATGTTGTTTCCGCCACGATCATCCGCAAACGAGACATGCAGTGGCTGATGGACGTCGCCCACCCAGTGGCCCAAGGACTTGAGCGCGATCAGGCGGTCGGCGGTTTTCGAGGCCTTCGAGGCTACGTTCTCGGCATCGTTGAGAATAGCCGTCACGACGCATTCGCTGGCGCCGCCGCAATCATCCGTGGTTAGCGGCTTCCCGTCGCGGGGCAAATTCAGAAAGTGGCGCGGCGGGTGAATGCGCGGGTGGTCGGGGAAGATGCAGGAGTCGGCAAATGTATCGAACTCCGTTCCCGACTTGATCAGCTTTCGAACAGCCGCACGCGTGTCAGGCTGCGCGAGACGAAAGGCAATCTCGCATACGATCTTGTGGCCCTCGTCACCCCACGCGGCGGCCTGGCCGCAAAGCGCTGCCCAGATGATGGTAGCAAGCGAAAGAACCCGCATGATACGTCTCCCTTCGAGAGGAATACTTGGACTTGGGCACGCTGCTTGCGATGGCCGCTCGGCGTCCTATTGGCCTGAGAAATAGAGGCGCCTGAGGGTTCGATCCGTTCCCTTCGCAAAATAGCTGGCGCTCGGCCGCTCGCCGTCGATCCAATTCGGATTGTCGATCAGGCATTTTCGTAAAAGGGCAGCGGCCGGCGTCTGACTGTCCTTGAACGACAGCGATTCACGGAAGGCATAGTGAGAGAAGAGCCGCATGAATTCGCCCAGATAAATATCGGCCAGTATTTCGTTACCTTTGATCACCAGCATGTTTTCGTCGTTGGTGATTGCCGAGGCGTCGGAGAAGTTCGCTGAACCCACGATGATGACCGGATTTGAGCCGAGAGGATCGGAGATCATGTACTTGGTATGCACGTAGAGGACGTGCTGCTCGTCCGTGATCTTGTCGATTTCCTCAAGCCAGCGATCGAAGTTGTTGAGCTCAACCTTGTGTCCCACCGAAACGACGGTATTGGGAAGCTTTCTGATGCGGTCGATCTCGGCCGATTGCTGCTTCATGGTCTTGCCGTTGCCCTTCTTCTCCATGAGGGCAAAACGCAGCACATCGTCCTTCCGATCATAGACGTCGACGAACCGGCTGTTCATACCGAAAGCGAAGGTCATGAAGAGGGCCCGCTCGCTCTTGCCGGCGATCTTCGCGTACCAGTCCATCGCGCCAAGCTCGGTCTGCGGCGAGAACACGGGTGTGACCTCCTTGTCCCAGGGATCCGCCGGCACGGGCGTCGCTTCGTCATTAGCTTCCGCCGTGGGTTTTTTGGTCAGGTCCTTGTCCAACAAGCTCCAGAACTCGAAATACTTCTCGGCGACGTTACGGTCGCGGACGATATGGGCGTTGTTGGAATGGCCATAGATGCCGTTCTCGCTGAGATTGGTCGAGCCGGTCCAAACCTGCTCTGATGTCTCGCCTTTGCGGAGAACCAGAAACTTATTGTGTGCGAACTGCCCGGTATGGATGCGCGGCTTGACCATCTTGCCAACGCCCGCCCCCTCCATAGCCTGCCGGTTCTTGTCGCCTTGCGTTTTTCCGTCATAAAGGATTTTGACCGTCGCGCCGCGCTTCTTGGCCGCCTTAAGCGCAGTGTAAATCTCCTTGTTCTTGAATTCGAAGAACGCGCCGTAGAGTTCGTCGCCATCTCCGGCCTGCTCGATATAGGTTTCGAGCCCCTCGATCAGGCCGCGCGAAAGCCAGTCGAACGCAGCCTGGCCGACCTCGTCGGGCGCCCTGTTCTGAAAGCGGCGTGCATATTCCTGGGACGCGACGGCCCCGCGGTTGAAGAACACGGCGTGCTTGCCGATTTTCGTGCCTTCGGTTGTGACCTTCAGCGAAACGTCGGGCCCGTCTGTCAGTGCCGTCGGCGCCCCGCAGCGCGGGACAATGCGATAGGTGTACTCGTGGACCTCCTCGACGGTATAGTCCGACCATTGGAAGGTCTGCAGCGGATGTTTGTAGGAGGTGACGGGGACCCCGGGTGCCGGGTTCGGTTCGACAGCTTGGAACGTCTTCATGCCCGGCAGCCAGATGACTTCGCCGTCCGAGTGACGGGTTCGTTCAATGGCGAACCCCAAAACCCTGTCCTTCCGGATAGAGGCGGCTGGGTAATCCCATCCGAGCAGCACAACGTGGCTACCGGCGATTGCAAGGGCGGGAAAGGGATCGGTTGGCTTGCTTCTTTTGCGCATAGACCGGCTCAATACTTTCCAGAATGAATTCAGGCAGAATAGGAACAGAAAGTCCAAGCAAGCCCCGCAAGAAGCGCCGTCACGAACCTGTAAAAAAACAACCTGTCCTCAGCCGGCGGCTTCAGCCATGGATAAGCGCCCAAAATCCCTGCACGGGATTCTCGGCGTCAAAATAATCTCAGTAAGTTGTTCGGCCCCAAGCCCGGAGCCTCAAAATTCTGCACAAACCACATTCAATTACAAGACGTGCCAGTAAATTTCACACGCGTGCGATAGCTCGACCCAGGGGAATGACTGGACGGCCCAGGAAGTCGGCTTCCAGCGCCGGTTCATCCGCAGCGTGCTGATCTTCATGGGCTAGGCCGCAAGGGCGTCGCTCAGGTTGCACTGGGAGGCCAGATGATGGCCTCGAAGCGCCGCGATGTGCGAAAGGCCGTCATCAATGTCGAACGACATCGCATTCACCGCGTCGACAAACCGCATGGCCTCGGTCCCCGAGGCCAAAGCCCGAGCTTTGGTCCGCATGCGGTCGGGATGCTGGTCGTCCAGGCTCTTCTGCTGCATTGGTCTTCAGCTCATCGAAGAACTTCAGGACCTCTTCGGCAAACTTAGGATCAGCGTGCCGGCCACCGCCTTAGCTGGAGTTGAACCCGCGCGGTCCTTCGTCGGCTGCAGCGATCCAGAGCTAGTGGCCGATCAGGTTGAGCGTTACGAAGCCATTCAGTCCATCCACAGCAATGCTACTTTGACCGTCCACGATGCAATACTACCGCCTCTGCTTGAATTACCAAAATCTGAAGATCGCTTTCAGATAGCCCGCGGCTTGCCAGACGAAGACGCTCGGTTAGCACCGTTCGATTGGATCCCTCCTTTCCGTCTTCTGATATCCCCAGTAAGGCGTTCGGTGTCGTGGTCAGCACCTTGCAAATCCGCAATAGAGTCGAGAGGTCCGGCTCACGATCGCCGGTCACATAGAAACCATAACGCCTTTCGCTCAAACCTGCACGGCGCGCTACCTCGGCGTTTGAAAAGCCGAGCTCTTTGGCGCGTGATCGAAGCTTTTGCCCCAGTACCTGCATAAGAACAATCTGTTCCGACGCAGCTTGTTTGGTCCATGTAACTGTTGTACCGTAACACGTACAATACGTACCGATTACGGATAGGGTCGCGACAGGGGTAGTCGATGAACGCCAACAGCCCTCCAAGACACCAGAAGCGAAAGTCTAGAAATGAAGGTGTGGTGAGCCCGAGTACGCTCGACCAAGCGTGCCTGGACGATTTCGCGCTGGTCCAGCTAGACACAAGGTTTGTCACCCTGTTGTCCGAGATATCCGCCCTGGACCCACAGCGCAGTGGCGGTCGGGGGCGACGCCCTGAGAGTGCCGGCTCGGAATTAACTGGCCGCGCACAGAAGGTCGAATCAATCCTGGCTCGCTTGGAACCCGTTGAGCAAGCCATTATGGCTACGCCTGCGCGGACGATCGTAGGTCTGGGTATAAAAGCTCGTCATGCAGCATACGTGGTTTCAGAGCATTGGGAATCGCCGATCGAGCAAATTGACTGGGACGCCCGCGCCGTTCGGCTCTTGATCGAAGCGATATGCAAGGCTGCCGGCCTGCGGTTGCCGTTTCCTTGTAAAGCATAGCAATAGGCGAGCAGGATCAGCGCTGCCGGGCCTGAATCGCAACGCTTCGGGTATATCTATTACTTGATTACCTAATTCCGGTTGAAAGGCTTATTTGCCGTTGGCGGATGCGCTTTTCGATGACCCCTCGTGGATCAGGTTCCTCAGCGATAGGGCAAAAAGTCGACACAGATCAGTAGCGTGGGTCATACATCATCGACTCAACGAAGCCGAGCAGGTCGTTTGGTGCGGGGCCGCTGGCCAGTCCGTTCTGATAGGCGACGCCGGCCACCGCCGCGCCGATATGGGCCGAGACCTCGCGGATACGCCGCAGCGCCGGGTACAGACTGCCCTGTTCGAGATCAGCGCCGGTGACGCAATTCGCCAAGGTGTGGGCCGCGGCCATGAACATCTCGTCCGTCATCCGCCGCGCGCCGCTGGCAATGGCGCCGAGGCCGATGCCGGGGAAGATGTAGGAGTTGTTGCCCTGCCGCGGCACGAAGGTCTTGCCGTCGAGCTTGACCGGGTCATAGGGGCTGCCGCAGGCGAACAGCGCGCGTCCCTGGGTGTAGCGATAGGCCGCCTCCGCCGAGCACTCCACCTTCGAGGTCGGGTTGGAGAGCGCGAAGATGATCGGACGCTCGTTGAGCTCGGCCATCGCCTGCAGCACCTCTGGCGTGAACGCGCCGCCGACCGCTGCCACGCCGATGATCGCCGTCGGCTTCAGTGTCTTGATTGCGGAGAGGAAGTCGCCGATCGGGGCCTGGTCATGCGCATAGCGCAGCTTGTGGCCATGTAGATTGTCGCGGCCCTTGATGACCAGGCCCCGGGAATCCGTCAGCCAGTTGCGCCGTAGCGCCTCGGCTTCGGACAGGCCTTCGGCCATCATCGCGGAGACGACGAGATCGGCGATGCCGGTCGCCGCCTCGCCAGCACCGAGGAACAGCACGGTCTGGTCGCGCAGCTTGCCGCCGGTGATGCGCAGCGCCGAGAACATGCCGGCAAGCGCCACCGCCGCCGTGCCCTGGATGTCGTCGTTGAAGACGCAGGCCTCGTCGCGATATTTGTGCAGCAGCTTGAACGCCGCGTGATTGGCGAAATCCTCGAACTGGATCAGTACGCCGGGGAAAGCCGTGCGAGCCGCGGTCATGAACTCGTCGACGAAGGCGTCATAGGCTTCGCCCCTGAGGCGCTTCTGCCGCAGGCCGATATAGTAGGGGTCGGCCAGAAACTCTTCGTTGTTGGTGCCGACGTCGAGCATGACCGGCAGGCATTCCTCCGGGTGAATACCGGCGCAGGCCGAGTACAGCGACAGCTTGCCGACCGGGATGCCCATGCCGTTGGCACCGAGATCGCCAAGGCCGAGGATGCGCTCGCCGTCGGTGACGACGATCAGCTTGGCGCGGTACGGCCAGTTGGCGAGGATCTCCGCGATCCGCCCGCGATCATTGGCCGAGATGAACAGGCCGCGTGGACGCTGGAAGATGAGGCCGTACTTCTGGCAGGCGAGGCCCACGGTCGGCGTGTAGATCAGCGGCTGGATCTCGTCGATGTTGTCACACACCACGCGGAAGAACAACGCCTCGTTGCGGTCGTGCAGCGCATTCAAGGCGACGTATTTCTCGAGGTCGTTGGAAAGGCTGCGCAGGTTGACCACGACGCGCTCGGCCTGGGCCTGCATTGACAACACCCCTGCGGGCAGGAAGCCACGCAGTCCGAGCGCATCGCGTTCCTGCTCGGTGAAACCAGTGCCCTTGTTGAGCAGAGGATCACGCAACAATGGTAGCCCTCGCGGCGAAACTTCGTAGGACTCTCGGTAAGAAAAAAACGGCGCAGTTCCGGCTGCTTTCGCGAAAGAGTTCAAGGCCGCTTCAGCTTCCAACAAACGTTCATTTAGCTCGCTAGCTTGAAGGGAAGAAACTAAAGAGGTTGCGTCACTTAAGAACGCTCTCTGTTCGCGGTCGAGGGGCCATGCTCGCAAAGTCTCGGCCAGCTGTTGTCTCGCGCTCTTGCGATGCGACCAAGCACTAGGTAAAGAATAGGGCACGGGACTGGTCATGCAACCCTCCCTGAGCTCGGGTATAAATCAGGCTCCAGATGACTTAACAAACGAACCATCATTGCGCGAGCTTGGTCATTAAATCGTTTACGGGACACCTCGTCTGGGGCACCCCGTATACGTATTGTTTCCTGCGTCGTAGTGATTTGCTCGGAAATTCGATTACAGAGTCGCTGCAATCGCTCGTCTGACAGACTCCTAAGCTCGGAATAGAGATGCTGCAGGTTCCGTAGCTTGTAGCTAAGAAGTATGGCATTTCCGCTCGCCAATTCGGAAATTTCGTCAGTCACATCCGGCAGAAACAGTATACGCGATAGAGAGGCGCACCTCTTTAAGCATTTCCGCATATCACCTTCCGCAGCGTGGCTCCTTATCGTCGAGCTTAACCAGTCTATGTAGCGCCCGAGCTCTGCAGGATCGTTCATTTGATTGGGAAGTCGGTCAATGGGGACTAACGGCGCTTCCTGTGCGGCGAACGTTCTGGACTTGCTAGCGGAGTTGCCATTCTCGTCGATAGCAATAATCAAATTCGATATTTCGCTGACGCCGATTTCGTCTATTTCGCCAAGATAATCTGCCTTTATAAACGACCTATCTTTATTCCGAGGATCGATCGTCCTTGCGAAATACTCCTCCGTCGGACTATTTTCATCCCAGGGGTAACGCCATCGCTCACATCCTAATGTTAAGGTAAGGCAGACGATCTGCTGTGTGCCAAGCATATTAGACCGCAGTTTGCTCACATCGCCGATATCTCGCGCAGGAAGGTACTCGCAGAAATCAACATCGCCAACTACATCAAATAGCTTTCTCAGAACGTTGCTTCCACTGATGGAGATCGTCGAGTTGGAGCTAGATCTTACGATTCTTGAAAGATTCCAAAGAGCATCCAATTCACGTCCAGTGGGAAACGTCGGCAATACGTGATAGGGGACGCGGAAAATCATTGGTGGGGCGAATTTTATAAGATAGCCCGCATGTTCTTTATCAGCCCGGTAGTCGCGATACGTCACGGCATGAAGACTTGCCATCGCCTGCAACGTAGCGGTTAGAGCCTCTTTCAACTCTCGAAAAATTGTGCTTTTTCCGAATTTCAACCCGCCGCGATTGGTGAGATAATACTCTCTGCAGGCAGAGAAGATTGGTGCCAATGGCCGATCAAGGGTCTTGCTCATCAGTTTGCTCAGTTCAATCTATCGTCCTGATCATAACCAATATCCGATTGAGTGCAACTCAGAGCTGCCGGGCGTGGCTTGCGATAACCCAGGCCAGGTTGCGAACATGCGCATCGGACCGTCCTCACAGACGGATGTCTTCGTGGGAAGCAGGTGCAGCTGGGCTGCCCAAAGCCCGCATACCTGGATCACACCTAGTGCTCGAAGGCAGCACATAATCATTGTCGAGCACAGTGAGAACTCGTGAGCCGGATCAACGCTGGTCGTTTCATTGGCGATCGCGAGTCTTGCGACCGAGCGCATGGGGAGTGGCCAATGATCGACCGCTCCTGGAATATCAAAACTGACGGGTTGTCGGCTCACTCTCCGGCATCTCAGCCGGAAGACGGCCCGCTCCTCGCGCATGGACAGCAATTCACCGAGTTATGCGCAGAGCTGGAAGGGCTGGAGTCGTTGCCTCGCAATCGAAGTCAGGCCGCTGGCGAGGTACAGCCCCATGGGGAGCTCTCTTCATGGCAACGTCCCCTAACGAAGTCGCGGCAGACCGAACAGAAGCAATTCCTCGCCGCCTCTACCCGATCGAGCAACAGATTGTACAAACTCCAGCATCGACAATCGTGGGATTGGGCGCAAAGGCGCGGCACGCGGCCCATGTAATGTCTCAGTATTGGGAAGAGGACCTTGGCCAAATCGATTGGGAGGCAAAGGCGGTGCGCTGCCTGATAGAAGCAGTCTGCGAGGTAGCGGGCGCAGCATTGCCTTTTCGTGATTCAGAAGTCGACGCATGAGTGCGGTTTCGCGTCGCGCTTCCATAGCTCACTCACGACGGAGCAAAGCGAATGAGTGTCGTATCGATCATGGCCGCGATACTAGAAGATGAATTGGTAGCATACGGCGTTCTTGAACTAACCCAAGTTGATTGCAAGGCCATCGTTCAAAGCGTGATCGACCGTACAGCCGAACTCGAGATTAGAAGTAGCTTGAGTTGGTCCGAGCCCGATCTCGGTAAACAGAATTGACGACTTATTGGCTGAACTTCCTGCAAATGAGAAGCTGAATCTATCCTGCGCATCGCGCATCTACGAGGCGCTTTCGGTCGCCTGTGCCTCTGTAGCGAGCTAGCCTTTCAAAAAGATAGGCCCGAGAAATCTTACGGCACCTCTCTATAACCACTCTCAAGCACAATGACCACTACTGGTCGACGATCGGCGGGGCAGAGAATTTCCAGGAGCCACCCTTTTGTATCCTATCGTTCGACGTGCCTTTTCGTCAGTTGCAGTGTATCTCAACGTCTGAGCGAGATTGTTTAAGGGGCGACAATCGGGTGCACCGATAAGCTCCGCTCCCTTCTCGCGCTTGCCAACCTTGGGCTGAGCGTTAGCCTCGAGTCTTCTGGACGCTCCAAATAGGGCAGCGGGCTCATCCGCATTCATCAGCGATCGCCTCGGCAACTCTGTTGAGGCCATCTCATGACAAGCAAGACAAGACCAATCTCGATCCGTCTCGCCGCGAACGAGATCGAGCAAATCCGCGCGCGGGCTCACAAACTTTCGGCAAACATCACCGGGGTCGCCCGCGACCTTATCCGCACCGGGCTTGCCGGCGGGGACAACAAGGCTCTCGCCGATCGGTTGATGCGGATAGAGCGTCGAGTCGCCGCGCTCGAACAGCAAAGCCAGGAAACCTACGCGCAGGTTCAATCGACCGACAAGGCAGCGCGTAATCTGCTTGCGATGTTTGAGGCCCTGTTGAAGGCCCTGACCGACGAAAGCTCCGGGAGGGCAGCATGACCAAGCGTTTGCGGATCATCAGCTTTCTCGCTGCCATGGGTTGCTTTGCGGTCGCGGCGAGCATCTCGTATCTCGGGTTCGAGGTCTGGCCGCCGAGCGCCACGCTGGCCGATGGAGGGAGCGCCGAATTCCAGCCAGCAGACATTCAGGCCTGCATCAGAGGGCGTGGCCTGGCCTGGCTGGCAGACCGCTCCGGCGAGGCCTATTGGCAGGCTTGCCGAGACTGGCTCGCGCGATATCAAGCTCTGAACGGCTTCGAGCTTCGTTTCTGGAGCGTGATCGGCGCCAGTCTTGCGGGCCTGCTGGCGCTGTTCGGCTTTGCGCTGAGTCTTCGGTTAGACTCGGTCTCGCTCAAGGTCCTTCGCGGAGCACGGCTGCAGATCGGCCGTCAAGGCCTGAAGGCGTTCGCCCGGGCGGCCGCCGCGGAGTGCCAGGTCCACGGCAAGGGCGTTGAGTTGATGCCATCGGTGCCCCTTGGGCGCGAGCGGGAGGCGCGGCATTTCTTGATCGTGGGCAGCGTCGGCGGAGGCAAGACGCAGACCATGCTTCACCTGATCGATGAAGCGCTCTCTCGCGGGGATGGCCTCCTGGTGCTCGACACGAAAGGCGACATGATGGGCGGGCTCCCAGCCGATGGGGACCCCCTCCTGGTCGCGCCCCATGATCAGCGGTCTCTGGTCTGGGACGTGGCAGCCGACTGCAGCATCAAGCAGGACGCCCGCGAGCTAGCCGCCCGCTTCATCCCGCCAAGTTCCGATCCGATGTGGTCCCAGGCGGCACAGGAGATCCTCGTCGCCTGTATCGCCTATCTCCAGGCGACCAGGGGCAAGGAGTGGGGGTGGGGTGATCTGCAACGAGTCGTGACCGCTGATGTCGGCACGCTCGCAGCGTACGCCAAGGATCACAATCCCAATGCGCTGCGACTGCTCGACCAGCCGGAAAGCAAGACCACGCTCAGCATCCTGACCACCTTCCAGACCCACATGCAGATCGTTTCGGTCCTGGCGGAGGCTTGGTCCGCCCCATCGGCGCGGCGGTTCTCGATTCGCAATTGGCTGCATCACCCAACGCGTTATCGCCCCCTTATCCTTCAGCACGACCCCGGGTATCCCGAACTGTCACGGATCTGGATCGGCAGCATGCTCGGCCTGCTCGCCTCAGCCGTAGGCAGCCCTACCCTTGCCGAAAGCCGCGAGCGGAGGGTCTGGTTGTTCTTGGACGAGTTCCCGCAGCTGCCGCCGGTCAAGCAGTTTCCGACCTTCCTCGAGCTTGGCCGCTCCAAGGGCGTTGCGGTCGTGATCGGAGCTCAGGACACGGCCCAGATCCGCGCTGTTTATGGACAGGATCAAGCCAAGTCCTGGTTCGGTATGACCGGCACCAAGATCATCACCCGCATCAACGCCAGCGAAGCGGCCGAGGACATCAGCCGCCTCATCGGCGAGCAGGAGGTCGAGCGGAGAACGAAGAGCTCAACCCATACCGGCGGCAAGACCAGCGTCACCGAGAGCACCCAACGCGAGATGCGCCGGGTGATCACGGCATCAGAACTAGGCTCCCGCCTTGGACCGACCAAAGACGGCGTCCGGGTCCTGCTCATCGGTCTCGGCGAAGACGTCTACGAGTTGGAACTGCCCTATCTCAAGCTGCGTCAATTGCGCGAACCGATCATGCCGGCCGATTGGACTCGCCCCTCGTCCCGGGTGAGGCTGTCGGACCGCGCCGACGATGACACTCATCCAACTCCACCCTCTCCCCCTGCCCGCCTGTCGAAGGAATTGGCGAAACAGATCCTCAAACGGCGGGAGTGAGCCATGGTGGCCTCCATCTCAGCTCGCGGGAACGCAGCTTCCGCTTCGCGCTACTACGGTCATCTGCAGCGCGACGACTACTACAGCCGGGACGGCGATCCACCGGGCCGCTGGGCCGGCCGAGGGGCCGAGCGGCTCAGCCTGGACGGACCCGTCACGCGCACCGAGTTCGACGCTGCGCTGCGCGGGATCGATCCCAAGACCGGCGAGCGGCTGGCGCAGCTTGGCGGCCGCGGTCGAGAGCACGCGGCCGGCTGGGACATGACCTTCAGCGCACCCAAATCGGTCTCAGTACTCTGGGCTCTTTCTGAGCCCGCTGAGCGCCAGATGATCGCCCAGGCCCATCGGTCGGCTGTCCTAACTGCGAGCGGTCAGCTGGAAGCAACCGCCGGCTGGGCAAGGCGTGGCCGGGCCGGAGCCACCCGAGAGCAGACCGCGGGGCTACTCATGGCGCAGTTCGATCATCACACCAGCCGCGAATCCGACCCGCAGCTGCACACCCACACCTTCGTTTTCAACCTGGCTCCGCGTCACGATGGCAGCTGGGGCGCGATCGTCAGCCGTGAGCTTTACAAGACCCAGAAGCAGGCCGGGACCACCTACCGCCAAGCGCTTGCATCGGAGCTCGAACGGCAAGGTATTCGGCTGGAGCAGCATAAGGACACGTTTCGCGTGGCGGCCATCCCGCGCCACATCGAGCGCGCTTTCTCCAAGCGGCGCCACGCGATCGAGGAAGCCGCGAAAGCCCACGGCTATAGCACGCCAAAGGGCATGGAGCTGGCGACGCTACGCACGCGCCGGCCCAAGCAGGATGCCAAGCTCAGCGAACTCACCAGCCATTGGCAAGCCGAGGCCAAGTCTCTGGGCTTTGATATCCGTAGGAGCCGTGATCACATACACACCACAAGCCGCAGCCGTTCTCACGTGGAGCTTGCAGGAGGGCGGGGCCAAACCCGTTCGCCGGTCGGCCAACCAGCACCGGCGGGAGCCCGGGCCGCTGCTAAACCAACCCAGCATCAAAGCGCCGCCCAACTCGGTTCTCGCCTCGGGCAAGTGCTCCGCGCGATGGACCAGTCGGCCGGCATGTCTGGGGTCAGGATCAAGCTCCGCCAAAGTGAGCATGATCGGGATTGAGCGAGAGTCGGGAAGACGATTGGCCCTTCCCGCGGCAGCGTCGGCCCCTGGATCGCTGCAAACGGACACGCCGGCAGGAGGAGTAGCCCCGCCCGTTCACAATCGATCAGCGACCCTTAGGAAACGATTTGCTAGCTTTGAGTTCAGATCGCGACAGGGGACGCTTTGGGAACAGCTACGTGAATAACCTCGTCACAGCTAGAAAGTGATACCGAAATTTCGCTCGTATACGCGTCCAAGCGCCTGCAAGTTATTGACCCACCTTGATCTATTGATCCTTAGAGAACCCTTGCTGTATTCGCTCGATCCTTCTTTTGTAAACACCGATCAACATGACTTTTTTGTTTCACCCCAATGAGATAGCCGCATGCGGGTCGCGAAGTGTCAGCACCACAGGTGCATAGGGTGTGAAAAACTTCTTCCTTCTCTTCCCTAAGACTCATCTCTGCTCTTGATTGCCGTTGCCCGCTTGTGGAGAAGCCCAATCCCAGCCGCCAGAACGCACAACTGTTGCAATGGACGCGTTGATGAGGCCGCGATCATGCTGCAACCAACTGGCTTTCCGAGTGAGTAATTCTTGATGCCTCCTTGCAGAGAATTGGCGAGAGCGCCGGTGCCGCCGCTGTACGAGAATGATAATATCCTGGCGGTCCTGCAGCAAACCGACTGCCGCTCAGGGCGCCCTCGATGCTGAGAATCGTCATCCGGTAACGTCGGGCTAAAACGAGGCAGTACCGCTAAAGGCGATGGCTGAAGCTGCTTCTAGCGCCTCGCGGCCGCGGCGCTGCTACGGACTTTTTGCCCGGCCGCTACAAATCAGATGTCGGTTGTCAGTAGGTCTTCGCCAAAAAAGTCAGCACCAGCCTCGTCACTATGCACCGATGTCGTAGATGGTATCGTGCCGCGCAGAATGCGCACTAAGCCGACGATCTTGGCAGATCGACAAACCAGCGCAAACCAAAAACGCCGGACGAATTCGTCCGTCCGATTGTCCGTCGTATCGGGCGTTGATTGTCAAACTGTGCTCTATTGCGAGCCGGGCCGAAGGCCCGGCGAGCACCGGACGCGTGCGCGCGTCAGCGTCGCCGATCTGGCTAGCGGAGTCAGCGACGCTGAACCTTTTTGAGAGTGGCCACGCAACCGGTGTCACCCGGTTGCGCGGTTTGTGGTCAGCTGACACGCTCCATCAGGCGCCTGGCCTTGCCTTCCAGCTCGAGCCTCGCGTCCTGATGCGCCTTGCTTCGGGCCACGGCCGTGATGCCCTGCACAAAGTCGAAAATGCTCTCCGGCTTGCGATTCTCCTCGCCAAGAACGGCCTCAATGACCTTCGATGTCTCGGATTTGGAGAAACCATTCTTGCGCAGAAAGCCCTCGCGATCCTCGTCCGTGCGGGCGACGATGCGCTGCCGCGCGGCCGCAATGCCAGCAACAAACGGCGCGGGCGAGGAATTGGCAAAGTTCGACAATGCCGGTGCAGCCTCATGCGCAAACCGTTGCGCGGCAAACTTCGAATGCCGGATTGTTATCTGCTCGAAATTTTCCACGCCCCAGAGGTTCCGGTTCATGCAGACGGCGCGCAGATAGAAGCTGGCAATACCCAGCGTCTTGCTGCCGACCTCACTGTTCCAGCAGTAGAAGCCCCGAAAATACATATCCGGCGAGCCGTCCGGAAGCCGTCCCGCCTCGATCGGGTTGGTGTCGTCGACCAGAAAGAGGAACACGTCGCGATCGCTGGCGTAGAGCGTGGTGGTGTCCTTGGTGACATCCACAAAAGGATTGTGGTTCATGGTCGACCAGTCGAGCACACCCGGCACTTTCCATCGGGTGTCTCCGGTGCCATTGCCGGCAATCTGCATGACCGCGGCAACCAGTTCGTGATCCCAGATGCGGCCGTAGTCCGGCCCGGTGACGGCACGAAGCTCAACTCGGCCATTATCGGCCTCAAGGGTCTTCACCAGTTCGGCGCGGTGTGACAGCAGGCCATGCTGCAGATTGATGGCTGACAAAGCTGCGGGCAGTTGCCGCAGATAGGCGCCCGGGGCACCCACCAGCGTGCAGAGCTGGCCAAAACTCCAATGCGTCGGCGTCACCGGCTCAGACTGTCCGGGAACGATTAGGGCCAACCGCTCGGCGTTCTCGCGGGTAGCCTCCACGCGGATGGTCCGACTTTCGACGGTGCGCACATCGGCGCATTCGGCCCGGCTGCGCACGGCGTCATAGAGGTCCGGCAAATTGAGATAGCGTTCGTCATCTGGACGCGCAAACCACTCCGACGACACCCGGCCGATCCGCTGGCCGCGCGAGATATCCACCCGGAAACCGCTGGAAAACGATTGTTCGCCGTGCTGTGACATCGTCACGTTCATTGTCACTCTCCTGTTCAGGTTGAAGCGCAGCGCTGCGCTGCAACCCTGCCCGTCGGCGAGACCTGGGGTAGCAAGGGCGGCCGGAGCGGAGGGGGATCACCCGCCTGACAAGGGCGCGCGGGATCCGCGCGCGTCTGCACGCGCCGTTCCATGCGAGACTCTTGTGATCGATGGAGGCGCGGAAGACTGGGGAAACCGCACCGGCCGGCACGTTGTCGTGCTTCACCCTTGCCCGCGCGAGGGCGGAGCCCATAGCAATCGCTTGTCAGAAACAGAGCCTTGGCCTTCCTCTTAGACGGCGATGAGCATGCAAAAAGCCCCGCCTCCGAAGAGGCGGGGCCGATGATCCCAGGGGATCAGTCGCCGCTGCGGCGCGACCAGATCAAAGCGAAAACGTCGTCGCCCTCGACCTTGACCAGCGACGCGTAGATCGGCGCCGGGAAGCTCGGATCGTCGAGCTTGACCGAGAGATATTCGCGGTCGCTGTCACGGGCGGTCTTCTTCCAGGCCGCACCGAACTCGATGGCGCCTGCCCAGATGCGGTAGTCGGGCGCCTTGTCGCTGTCCTTGTCGCTTGCGACGAACTTGGCCTTGATGTTGAGCGTCAGCGTCTTGATCGAGCCGGTGTAGCCGTTGTCCGATGCGGTGAAGGTGCCAATGGTTGCCATGGTGGTCTCCGTCTGTTTGCTCGGGTCGCGCCCATCGCGGCCTCGATGGCGGTCCTTGGCCCGGGGAGCGATCGGCCCGCAGCCGTCAGGCCCGAAGCGCCAGCGGAGGACGGCGAGAGCCGGCTCTTTTGGCTTCCCGCGAGGAATGCCGCCGCTTGGCGGCAGGGGAAAAAAGCCGGCGTAGCCCTTGCGGGAAGGCGATCGAGGCTTTGGCCGGCCCTCGGGCCTGATCAGCCATTCGAGGTCCACGCCGGATGCGCGCCACGACGAACGGACGGAGATCACCATCGCAACCGGACCGACGCGACACACCGAAACGGCTGGTTTGATCAGACACACGCTGACGTCTCGGCATCGACACCAGGTCAAGCACTGCGAAGGCGAACGATAGCGACCGGCATCGCAGCTTCTCGCGCGAGATCGAAGGCGTGGCCGGCGTTGCCGTGCAATGTATCGACGGTCTCGAGGGCTCAGGCCATTCCGTGGTCAGAGCCCCTGCCCCGACCGCATCGTGATGGTCAAGACCGAGGGCGTCACGCACCGATCCCTCGCCTGCGTCGCCGGCCGGAATCGGGAGATCGCGATCCGCGTCATCCTTCAGGCGGGGCTTGCACGGGGCGGTGGACGCAGTTGGTATCCATCGAACCGGCCGCGCGCCGATTAGCGCGCGGCCGCAAATTTTTGGAACCAATCGGGGGCCGCTCGCGCGGCCCCGACCTCGACTTCATTCGGCAGCCATCGGACAGGTCGCTCCGCTCTCCTGGTTCGGCGTTTCGCCTGCGCGCTCCTGATCGGATTTCGGCGTCCTCAACAGCGCGGGCAGCCAACCGGTCGCGGTCAGCAATTACTCGGCGGCGTCCGCCATGTCGCGCTTCTTCATGTCAGTGATCCGCTCGGCGGCCTCCGTGTTGACCCCTTCCCGCACGGCGTCCAGAATGCGCGCCTTGGTGACACGGCCGAGATAGCTGCGCGCCGTTGGCCGCCAATATCCGGTCATATCCAGTTCAACCGATTGCGCCAGCCGGTCGGCGGTGGCCAGGGCGCGCGTTCGCCGCTCCCATGGCAGCTTTACGGCATTGACGGTCAGCGCAACGCAATGCGCGAACAAGGCCATGCGGCTGTCGCAATCGAGGTCGGCCACAAAGGTCCACAGGCCGGCAACGTCGCGCGGCAGCTGCCTTGCCCAATCGGCGTGGCGATCCGCCCAGGCCCTGCCGGCCGGGGTATCCTCGATCCCATCGGCATGTGACGCCAGATCGATCCTGACCGGCTGAATGCCGACGGCATGGGCATTCGCGCCGATGTAGAAGATTTGCGCGGCCAGCGCATGGGTCACAGCGACAATCGCGGTTTCCGGCTGTTCGCTCAGATTGAGCCGCAGCCCCAAAGTGCGGTGCGCGGTGAGGTCACGGACAAGCAGGTCCGACAATGGACAGTCCTCATCCTCCTCATCGCTGCCGCTCTCCTCGCCCTTCCCATCCTCAGCGGCTTCGTCACCTGCGCCTTGGGCCTCCGGCTCCGAGGCATCGCCAACCTGATCCGGTTGCGATCGCGGCTTCTCGTCCTCGGGACGGATGAACCCGCGTTCGATGCGAAGGTCGCCGTCATGGCTGAGAATGACAAAGGCGCCACCACGGGCGACATCCTCAGGGTCGTAGACGTGCCGTTTTGCCTCCAGCAGGTCGATCTCCGCTTCCAGCTCACAGAACCGGACATCCACATGGTCGGGGATTTCATCGACCGTCTGATGCCATTCGGACAGTTCCTCGACCTCGTGGCGGGCGGCCTCCAGTGCCGCCTGATCCTCAGCCGACAGCTCGACCTGATGCGGGTAGACCCGCCGCAAGCCATGCGCGTGCGGGAAATCGAGATGGGCTTCCGTCCATTTCCACCCTTCCGCGGCCCGCAGCCTATCGGCCTCATGGCCAAGCCCGGCCGTCACCAGCAGATCGAGCAACGCCACGTCTTCCAGATAGCCGCCGCGATCCTCCGTAAACAGGTCACGCAGGACGGTCCCGCCCGCCTCCACATAGGCTTCGATCCCGACAAAGCGCGCGCGGCGATCCGTGGCAGGCACATGCGTTTCGGTGAGAAGACGGCGGATGATGGTGGCGTCGCCGCTGTAGGACAGCCGGTCAAAGACAGCCTCCTGCCGCGCATGATCCTCGGTGATGGCAAACGCCATTAACTGTTCAAGGGTCAGTTCGCCATCGCGATAGACCTGCATCAGCCGCGGCGAGATTACGGCCAATCGCAGCCGCTGCCGCACCACCTGGGCGGTCACGCCAAAGCGGGCCGCGATCTCCTCTGCGCCAAACCCGCGTTCGTCGGCAAGCTTCCTGAACGCCTCGAACTGGTCGGCGGGATGCATGTTTTCCCGGGTGACGTTCTCGTCGAGGCTGATCTCGTGGGCATCGTTGGCGGTGTCGATGATGCAGCGGATCGGCTCGGTCTTCTTGATCTCCTTCCGCTTCACGCGCAGGAGCTGGGCCAAGCGCCGGCCCTCGCCGATGGTCACGAAATAGAACCCGGTCGCGCCCCCCTCTCCATCCAACTCCGGCTCGACAACGAGGTTTTGCAAGATGCCCTTGGCGGCGATACTTGCCGCCAAGGCTTCGACCGCCGCCTCGCTGTGCGGCGTCTTGCGGGCGTTCTTCGGGGACTTCTTCAGCTTGTTAAGCGGAATGAAAAGCTCGGTCCCGCTCTCCACAATGGTTTCGACTGATTTGGCCGACATGATCGATCTCCCTTCTCTGGCTTGATGGGCGCAAAGCGCGCACACTCCGCGCCTGCGCCCCTGCCCGTCGGCGAGACCGGGGGTAGCAAGTGCCAGGGCGATCCGAGCGGTGGGGGATCGCCCGCCCGCAAGGGCCGCTCGAAGAGCGGGTCTGCACAAGCGCAGGACTGGCTGAGATGATTCAGGATGTGAGGAAGCGCGGAAGACCGGGGAGAGCGCTCGGGTCGGCGCCGGCACCAGCCGGCGCTTTACCCTGGCGCGCGCGAGGGGCGGAGCCCCTTAGATCTAGAAGACGGGGCATGTTGGCTGGTGTAAGCCGTGCCCGGCAGAGAATAAGGCAGCCGCAGGAGCGTCAGCATAGCGCCGACGCCGAACGCGGCGGGACGCGGGACCGACTGCAGTCGCGAGACCGGTTAACAAGGCACCCGAACGCGGGACAGTGATAGCGACGCCGGCATGCAATGACGGCGGGGCCGCGGACGAGAGCCTCCGGCAAGCGACACACTATTCTGCGCGAGGGATCGAAGCCGGATGGCCGAGACGCCATGCGGCTCGGTTCACGAGTGCCCGCTGCGGCCGTTGCCGCACGCGCCTAGATGGGATCGCCTTGCGCAATCATGATCGAGAAACGCTTGGTCACTTCTGCCGGAAACCGAGCATCTGCCGTATCCGAGATTACCTGCCGCACACGGCGATCGGCAGTCAGAGAAATCGCCCCGGGATTGACCGTCACGACTGCCACGCAGAACGGCTCTGCTAGAGCGCACGCACCGCCGCGGTTCTCACCTGCTCCGATATTACATCATCGAGAATTGACAGGCCCTAGGCTGACTTCCGCTGCGGTTTGGCCGCCAGCTTCTTCGCCGCAGGCTCCTTGGCCGGTTTCTTGCCGGCAATCGGCATCAGCATTTCCTTCTGCCCGGCCACGGCCTTGCGCAGCTTCTTGGCCGGCTTCTTCGGCGCCTCTGTCGGGGCCGTCGCCTCTCGTCCGATGCTCTTGCGCAACGCGTCCATCAGGTCCACGACGTTCTCACCTTGAGGACGAGTTTTCGCGGTGATGGGCTTGCCGGCGCGCTTCTGATTGATGAGATCGATGAGGGCGGTTTCGTACTGGTCTTCGAACCTGTTCGGCTCGAAGTGGCCCGCCTTCTGATTGACGATGTGCTTGGCGAGATCAAGCATGTCCTTGGTAACTTTGACATCCTGGATATCGTCGAAATACTCGTCCGCGGAACGGACATCGTAAGGGTAGCGCAGCAGCGTCCCCATCAGCCCCTTGTCGAGCGGCTCCAGCGCGATGATGTGCTCGCGATTGGTCAGCACCACGCGGCCGATTGCGACCTTGTTCATCTCGCGGATCGTTTCCCGAATGACGGCGAAGGCATCATGCCCGACCTTACCGTCGGGACGCAGGTAGTAGGGACGAATGAGATATCGCGGATCGATCTCGCTGCGGTCGACGAACTCGTCGATCTCGATGGTTCGTGTCAATTCCAGCGCGACGTTCTCAAGCTCCTCCTTGGTCACCTCGATGAAGGTATCGGTGTCGACCTTGTAGCCTTTGACGATGTCCTCATTGTCGACCTCCTCGCCGGTGTCGGAATCGATCTTGGCGTACTTGATCCGATGGCCGGTCTTTCGGTTCAGCTGGTTGAACGAGACCTTTTCCGATTCCGACGTGGCCGGATAGAGCGCAACCGGACAGGTGACGAGGGAAAGACGAAGGAAGCCTTTCCAGTTGGCGCGCGGGGCCATCGCGGGGAACTCCATTACTGATGCCGGATTCAAGACGAACGGCCCGCCTTGGTTCCGACATCGCGACCCGTCCAACAGGCCGATTTTTCTCACCTAGGCCCTTGGACGGACTCGACATTTGTTCTTGTTATGTTCTAATTCGGGCATGACCGACCGACCCGCGAGCTGGCGCATGCCGACCCCGAAGCAAATGGAAAAGCTGGCTGCCGAAGCCGCCCGTAGGCCGAGCCCTTCGACTCCGGCCCCGGATTCGCAGCTTCCGGCCGAATACTGGGAATCAGTCCTCAAAGACCCTCGCGCCGGGACGACGCTGGCCGAAACGCGGCAGCGACGTCTTTCCGAAATTCAGCGCCATGTGCTCCGCGTCTCCTGTCGCCGCTGCGAGCGAACCGTGGAAATCCAGACCGCCGATGCCGTCAGCTTGTATGGCGCCAACGCCGTGTGGAAGGACGTGGCGCAGCGGTTGCTCGACAACACCTGCCAGCAGCGCACCGGCAGGCATGAAGAAGACGGGTGCTGGCCCGCGTTCGAGACACCGTAGTCGCTCTGGATTTGCCGATCCGTTCTCTTTGCGCCTGCGATGTCCGGATGGCCCCGAAGTATCACCCTACGCCCCTGTCGGGCGGCGATCGCAAGGCTCTGGCGAAAGAGCTCGGCAAGGCACGCGCGATGGCTAGCATGCTGGCTACCCAATCGGCGGAGATGCGGGCCAAGGGCGAGGCGATGATCCAGCAAGCCGACAGGCTGCTTTGCGAAAGCTGGAACGAGCGGATGTGGAGTGACGGTGAACCGATCGATCCGCCGACCATCGATCAGGCCATGAACGGAGGCTTTGCCTGGTTGGAGATCAGGTGCGCACGCTGCAAGACGCCAAGCGACGTGGACTTCGCGGCGATGAAGCACCCGCCCACCACCTTGGTGCACGATCTTGCCAGTCGGCTACGCTGCCGCAAATGCGCCAAGGCGGGCCGTCGTCCATCCGCGACTCTGCTACAGTTGACGAGGCAGCCGCGCCACCCTCGAACCGAATCTTGACAGATGTGCAATCTTTATTCGATCACGACCAACCAAGCCGCGATCAGCGCGCTGTTCCGCGTCGTGAACCGCTACGTTGGCAACCTAGCGCCGATGCCGGGGGTTTTTCCGGACTACACGGCGCCGATCGTGCGCAACGGAGCCGAGGGCCGCGAACTCGTGACGGCGCGGTGGGGGATGTCGTCATCGTCAAAAGCGCTGATGAATGCCACGAAGAAACGAGCCGAAAAGCTGCAGGCCAAAGGCAAGACGGTCGATTTCAAGGAATTGCTCAGAATGGAGCCGGACGGCGGGACGACCAACATCCGCAATGTGAAGAGCAGACACTGGGCTCGTTGGCTCGGTCCCGAGCATCGTTGCGTGGTGCCGTTCAACTCGTTCAGCGAGTTCAACAAGGCCGAAGGCGGCGATATTTGGTTCGCGCTCGATGAGACTCGTCCCCTCGCCTGCTTCGCTGGCATCTGGACCAACTGGACATCGGTCCGGAAAGTTAAGGAAGGCGAGACAACCAACGACCTCTACGCGTTCCTCACGACGGAGCCCAATGCCGAGGTCGGCGCCGTCCACCCCAAGGCAATGCCCGTGATCCTAACGACATCGGAAGAAGTCGAAACCTGGATGACGGCGCCTTGGGACGACGCCTTGAAGCTGCAGCGGCCGCTCCCGGACGGGTCGCTAAAAATCGTTGCTCGCGGCGTCAAGGAAGATCCGACTGGGCCGACGCTTGAGGACGAGGACGACGATCAGGGTTCGGCCCCGTCCCGTTAAAGCAAGATCATCCACCTCGACACGGACCGCCGTTCTATGCGTCCGTCGAGCAGCGGGATAATCCGGATCTACGCGGCAAGCCAAGCGCTTTCGGCGGATCCCGCGAGCGCGGCGGCGTGATAGCGGCAGCCAGGTACGAAGCCCTAAGTTCAGAAGTCCGATGGGCGATGCCGTCGATGACAGCGAAGCGAAGTGCCGGACGTGATCTTCGTGAGGCCCCGTTTCGACGTCTACAAAGCGATCTCCCAACAAGTTCGAGAGATATTCGCCCAGCACACGGCCATCATTGAGCCGTTGTCGCTGGAAGGATAGAAGAACCGCGGCCGCTGATCACGCCGGACGCTAGACCTGCCAAAAAACATTTGATTGGCACGCGTGACAGAATGCTAAGCCCCACATTCCGGCCTCATATTCCGCTTCTTCACCTTCACTCATTTGGTCCTGGTCAGGCTCAATGGGCGTCAGCTTTCCGATTGCGCCGCAGTCTGGGCACCGGCTCGGTATATGATGGCCAGGACCTACATTGAAGTATTCGTCGTAGTCGGGATTGCGTTTGGCCCAAACAGTCCGAGCCGCCTTCGCTTGCTCCACGAGGAGGGCGAACTCGCCCCAGTCGATCTTCCAGCGCTTCCTAGATTGCATTTCCCAAGCTCGGGCACTCTGCCGAAAGTGGTCATCGAAGGCTTTCTGGAGACAGCCATTGACCGCCCGAAAGTGCTGCCTGAGAGACTTGTATCTCTGGGCTGTGATCTCGCCTGCCGCGAAGATTCTTGTTGTGCGCGCCCAGTGATGGATGTCGTGGCAGTCACCACAAACGATCTCGACCCTGAGAAGCACAGCGGTCCCGACCGTCTTCTTCTCCCGATACTGCCATACCTCGTGACCGTGAAGCCGCTCCCGGATCGCGCCGCAGATGGCACACCGCGAGCCCCGCTCCTTGATGAGCTGCCGACGCAGCTTGTCCCATCGCCCCTTGCCGATACCCTCGCTTGACCGCAGATTCCGTTCCCAGAGTGGCCTCGGGATCAATTCGATACGCAGCTTGAGCGTGCGGTGAGCGACCGACTTCGTGGCTTGCTTTTTCATTCGGAGTGCGTTCCAGCGATTGCGAAGCCCACTAAGCTGCCGACGACGCGAACTTCCGGCCGCCAACTCTGTCGAGAAGGATTATGATCACTGATAAGCACTGACGACCGGCCCAATTTGCTTGCCCACCATTGCCCGAGAAGACCATTCACGCATATATTTCAAACAATTACGGTGAAATGGCTGCTTCCTCACATCTCTGCGCAGCGCCAAGATGACGGCCCCGCCCGCCATTGGAGTGGTTACGCGGAAATAGAGTATTCCCGATATACAACCGAGCAAGAACAGCTCATGAGCAAGTCAATGGCAGAGCCCCCATATTTGAAAGCTTTGGAGCAGGTCTTCAAACAACTGGACATTGAAAAGGCCGATAGAGAGCATCCAATTTTCAAGAAGACTGAAGATAAGGAACACTACGAGACTCGCCTCATGTTTGCAGTGCGAAAGCGGCAGGCCGCAAAATATCATATGGACAATATGGTCGAGAGTTTAGCTCGGGTCGCAGCACGGGCGAAAGAACAAGCTGCAGCTAGCAAAAAGAAGAAACTCGGGCCCGCCGCAAAATTCACGATGTCCGCAACACGGCCTTCGAACGATTGCGCGCACGAGCTGGTAGCATTTCTCGCAGCTCTTCGATCCGGGCTCGATTTTTTGACCATGGCAGCGAGTCGATCGCTACCCGGCACAACTGCTCATTCAATTCATACGCTGATGAAGATGGCCGGTAAGGGGCAATCCGCCCCTGTGCTGGCCGTGGTGGCAAAGCACCTCGCCTGGCTGACTCAGCTGAAGGACTACCGGGATGAAGTCGTCCACCGCCTGGTTGTCCAACAACCAGTTACCGGTTGGAAGGTGTCTCACAACGGTAAATCGTCGACCGCAATATTGCCTGTGGTTGTACCCAAAAGCATTCCCAAATTAATTCTTGATACCCGGCGTTCTCGAATGATGGATGCAGAACTTCCGCTCGGGCTGGATATGTATGAATCGACTGGAGCAGTGACTTACGCTGACGGCACGGAGAAGATTTTTGAGCACACCATCAGGTACTCACCCGCGGATGGCTATATGCCTATCGACAAGTTCATGCGCGATCATCTGAAAGCGTATGATGCTTTTTTGAACGATGTATTTGTCGTCCTTGCAAAGCCTAAGTTCCAGCAACCCAATATGAGTGCCGCCACGCAGTCCAAGACGAAATGACAATGCAGTAACAGTCACTAGCGATTAGCGGAGACAAAGGGCCTGGGCGCGGCGAAGCCGAGATCGTGTTGTTCTTGCTACCCGCGCTCCCTGTCATACGATGGGACACATGCGAAAGATTGAAGAATTCGTCGACGAACGACAGAAGTCGTGGTGCATTCATTGCGCTCGATCGCTCGCAAGCCGCGAGACGAACGAGGATCATGTTCCATCGAAGAGCTTTTTGGTAAAACCCCGCCCGCATAACCTGCCTGTTGTGACCATCTGCAAGGAATGCAACACGAGCTTCTCGCTCGATGAGCAGTACGCGACCACTTTTCTAAGCTGCGTTCTAGCTGGCGGTGCCGATCCAGCACAACAGCCGAACGCGAGCGCTAGGCGTGCCCTGATCGATAGCTCAGCGTTACGCGCCCGGCTTGAGCGTTCGCGAACCGAGTACATGACGCGATCTGGAGAGAAACGCATCATGTGGAAGCCTGAGCTAGAGCGAATTCAGCGCGTGGTCCTGAAGAATGCTCGCGGGCACGCGTATTTCGAATACGGAGAGCCGATGTTGAAAGCCCCCGCTCATATCTGGGTACTCCCATTAGAAAGCATGACGGCGGTGGAGCGACGGAGTTTCAACGGGCTGATCGACGGAGGTAGCTTTGCTTTCTTGCCGGAGGTCGGCAGCGGCATGATGACGCGCATGGTTTCGGGTGAGGACATGGCAGGCCACTGGGTAACTGTGCAGGACGGGATCTATCGCTATTCTGTAAGGCAAGTTGGCGGGCTCAGGGTGCGGTCGATCTTGTCTGAATTTCTCGCCACCGAGGTCCAGTGGGAGCACTAGACAGGTGGTGAAAGCGACAGGCACTCCCGATCTGGAAGCGATCACGGGCAAGCTGGCGAGGCTCCAGGCAGCTGTAGGCGACGGCTTGTCCCGTGAACGTTGTTTACGCCGATGGAGCGAGTTTATCCGCGAGCGCGATGGGCATAGGTGCGTGGATTGCCATTCACGCAAGCGGCTGTCGGCCCATCACATCTGCCGAAAGTCCTTCCTCGCTGACGCACAATTCCAAACGGGAAACGGCATCACCCTTTGCAGTACCTGTCACAGAGAGATGCACAGAGGCTTTAATCGCCGGCCGGACCTATCCATGCCCGTAGACGCGCAGGGAGGCGAGAAGCTGGCATTGATGGAACGTCTCTACAGCATTCTCACCGACGATGCAGTCGAGCGTGACCTCATGCGCGAAGAGTTTTATTTTCTGAGCGACGAGCTGCTTGCCTCCTTCAAGCGGATGCAAGGGTATGACCCTGCCACTTTCTTTCCCGGCTCGCGCATCGAGCAGGCCTACTTGATATTGGCCGAGGGGGAGCTGGAAATGCGCCGCGCTATTGCAGAGGCAAACGGCGTACCCATGACGGATCAACCTCTTCTCCCAGGGGGACTCTACCTTGTATTGCCAGAAACGTGCGGCGAGCCGCAGAAATGTATTGTTGTTCAGACTTACGTGCCGCGTTCTAAGCCTTGATAATAGTGCAGGGGAGCCAAATAGGCCGGCACTGCTTCACGCGGCGCCTTTCCGAAACGAGCGTGCCGACGTTGGCGCGGTACCGGGGCTGCTAGCAAGTGCAAAGTTGCAACGCGTCCTCAAGGGACACGCTTTGCATTCAGGTGACCGCGAAGTGCAATGACGCGCCGCGAGATCGAGAATGGCCCAATTGAGTCGAGCTGGATTGCGTGACCGAACCATGACCCGTGTTAAGCTCTGCAACCGCGAGTCATAGCGGATATCGACCAATTTGCGAGGCTCGAAGACGCGATCGACGATCCGGGCCATGTTCCCATCTAGAAGGGGCTCGGGACGCCCGTGCGCGAACAGAAGCACCGCGCTTGCAACATACTGGCCAACCGCGGGTAACGCCTCGAGCTCCTCACGTGAATCCGGGAACTGGCCGCCGCGTTTCACCATTTCGCGCGCGAGCGCCTTGAGAGCAATGGCGCGCCGCCTCCAGAGGCCGATTGGAAGAAGTGCGTTCTCGAGCGCTTCATTCGGCGCTGTATCGATGTCGACCCAGCTGGAAAACTGGTCAAAGAAGGCGTCAAAGAAGCGGCCGACCGTCGATGCCTGCGTTCGCTGGAGAAGCACCTCGGCGACGACTTGCTGGTAGAGGCTAGCCCCTGGCGACCGCCAGGGAAAGCGGCGCCCATGCAGGTCGTACCATGAGAGGAGCCGCCGCCGGCACCAGCGCGCCTTCTCTATGACCTCCTGATCGAACACAACGGTCGGCGCGGCCGCGCTAGCTTGGCTCCGTGAAGATCCGGCTCGTGCCGCCATGCTGCGTTACTCGTGGACGCACCTGCACCAATCGCGGATGCCCAAATAAGTTTCGTTGCGACGGGATTGACTGAACGTAGCACGTTCCCGGCGCGAGCTGTTGCAGCGACATGTCCTGGAATTCGGGGGCAAATCGCACGAGGTCATTGACGTTGTCGCGTGTCCCTAGGCTAAAAACGAACCTTGTAGTGATGAACCGGCGAATCTGGAGGGGAATTGACCCGACGTCCTGCGTCGCAAACACGTAGGATGTCCCCTCGTGTCGCATCAGCCGGATTCGAGCCTCTATCTTCTCGCCGAAAGCCTCGCTCATGTACTCGTGGGCCTCGTCGAAGACGACGAGCTTGTTAAAGCCTCCTTGCACGCGGCTGATGTGATTTGAGCAAACGAGGAAGAACCGCAAGGCGTCTTCTTTGTTGAATAGGGGTTGTCGCAGGTCAAAAATGACCGCTCGGCCCGGCCGCAGGATCTGTTCGAAGCGAAGCCCGCGATCGGACGAGAGATACCTACGAATGAAATCAAGCCTAAGCTGCGCCGCGGCCTGACTGGACTTGTTCAGCGTGCTCGAAATGCTTCGCTCAAGGCTCTCGAGGCTGACATCGCCAGCCGCCTGCAAATCCATCAGCGTATTTCTGATTACCCGTGCGAAAACAGCGTTGCTCCCGGGTTCGCCCATGAGCAGCTCCCAATCTTCGACACCCAGTGTTGAAGGATCGAAGAAAAGCTCGGAGGCAGGCAGGCCACCGTACTCAGCGACGCGTTCGTCCGTGAGTTGCCCCGGAAGGCAAAGGATGTGGATGTCGTCCACCGACCGCGGGGAAGCCTGATAGAGCTGCTGGAGTCGCTGTCGATCGGTAGGATCGGGGTTCGGGACTGCCAGCGAGCTCAGTTCGAAGCGATCGGCAGAATGTCGCCGATAGTTGAAGATCACGACAGCCAACGGGGATGGCAGCGAGTTAATTCCAGCAATGGGGACTAGCGCCGACTCGACTAGCGTTCCGAGCAGGTAGCTCTTGCCAGAACCCATGTAGCCGAACACGCCGATCGCCTTGGGATGGTCGAGATCAAGGGCCACAGGCTCATTGCTGCCAACAAGATTTCCTAACAACGAGAAGCGGGTCGCTGGCTCGCTCCAGCCAACGTAGGCCGCCGGCGGCGTTAAGCTTCCGGTGTTGGTCGCTGCTGCGGGCTCTTGTTCATCAAGGCGGGTCTCGCTGGCCAAGGCTTCCCGGGGAGCGACACCGGGCGGTGGTTCCGCAGGGCTTTCGTCACTTGCTTCCTCGACGGGACTTGCTTCCCCGTCTCCAGGCTGTGGCATCGACGGCGTTCCTCCTTGATCCCCGCCATCTTCCCCCGGTCCGCTCGTCGGAGCAGTCGCGAGACCAAGCATCGCTATCAGGGACGGAGTGATGTCGGTTTCCGCTTCTGGAGAAATGGTCGCTTGTTCGGCAAGCAGCGCCCGCATCGCCGTGTCGATTTCCGTTCTCAGAGCAGCATCGTCAGGCCCAGGCGCAATACCAGGCCAAAATGTACCGCTTAATGCGGCAGGATCGATAAAGGCCTCGTAGCTTCCACCCGCACCGGGCCGCACGATGCAAGCGGAGCCGCTCGTGGTGATGGATCCTGGCGCGAACCACAAGAGCATCGCGGCTCCAGCGTCGACGACGAATCGACCGTTCACTACGTAGCGGAGGATCGACGCCCTGATGGTGGGGTCCAGCTGCTCATCCGCAAAGCTAAGGGCGAGATCAAGGAGAGCAGCACAAGCTTGTCGTCGAGCGGCTGTAGCGGCTGGATCCGCGGTCATCCCTGGACCCGTGCTCAATGCCGTTGCCAGCGACCTAACGAGTGCTGCCGCATCCTTAAGCTGCTCCCTCGCGCGGCGTAGCTCTGGATCGGATTCCGGCGGGATCGGCTCGGGTTGTCCGGGCCTGCCATGATGTTTCACTTCGATGGGCACGATGCCGATGCGAACGGCGCCAGCTTCGATAGACACTTTGAAGGCTAGGAGATCAGCCCTACGCTTGTGCTGTTCGCCCGCAATACTGGCCAGCAGCGGTGCAACGGGATCAATAGGTAGCAGGCCTGCGAAAGTATTTTGTCCAAGCGAGACCCATCGCTGGGGTTGCGGGTGCCCGGCCGGGGGAAGTAGCGCTCGCGTCGCGTAAAAATGACCGGCTGCCGCGCTTTCCTGCGTACCGCCAGCCGCTTGCAGCGATGCCAAGCCAATCCCGCGGCGTCCGAGCTCTGCCACCATCTCTAGCGCCTGGGACTCCGCGAGTCCCTGGCGGCTGGCGAGGGCCTTCACCAGGGAGCTCGGAACGCGTGCCACGACATAGTGAGCGCGTTTCGCAAGCGCGTCTCGATCTGCCTGGCCACTCGAGAGCCAGGATGGACGCCACTCCCACAACATGCGGTCGGCGCTTCCCCCGGCCCTAATGGTGCTCGACAGCAGCGCTGGATCAATGTTCAACGTTCCGAGTACCTCCCATCGAGCGTTGCTGCCAATGCCGAGCGCGTTCGCTTGGGGTGCAACTCGCAACGCGCTCGGACCAGTTGGCAACACGTGCTCGATGTTGGAGAGCAGCCGAGCGAGCCCCAGCAGGTCATCGCCTGGTTGGGCTGCGTACTGCTGATCAAGTACTTGCCCCGTGATGAACGGCACCGTGAAGCGACGAAGCGGCAACGGTCCTAGTACGCCCATCGCGATCGAGCCGACCGCGCCCATGTGGGCGCTGGCATTCTCGATGAGGGCGATGTCGGAGGCTGGAACGGTGAACGCGCTATAGCGCCGCCACTCGAATGGCCGCTCAGCCCCCTCCGTGCCGCGCTGCGCAAGTAAGCGGTCGCGCGCCGGCGGAGCGCCTAGCCTGTTGTTAGAGTCCCATATTCTCGTTGCGCCGCCCAGGAGCGACACGCCGCGTAGCGTTGCCCCTCCGACTGTACTGACAAGGGCTTCATCTATTTCCCTCGCGCGCGGAGCAGGCGACACTGACCTGACGTCGATCTCGAGCGAGCTCAAGTAGGGGTGCGTGGCCAGATAGTCGGTGATCGCCTGGCTAACCACCTCTTCATTGATGCCGCTTGGACCACCCCACGGAAGCTCGAGGCCGGCCGCCAGCCTTGGCACACGCACGAGGCCGTCGTTCCCAAGGATCCCGAGCGCACTCCATGTCACGAAATCGGCGTCCTCACCGGGATCGAGCGGCATCGCGACCATCGGTATCGGCTGTCCCGTCACGTTCACTGTCGTCCCGGTCAGCGGCAAGTTCCAGCCCTCAGCAAGGCCGAGGAGCGCCGTGTCGACGCCAGATCCCTGCGCAAGGCGGGCGACGGAGAACGCCCACGCCAAGCGCGCGGGATGCAGCGGTGAAAGAAAGACGGCTTGGACCTGCCCGAGGCTCGCGCCTTGAGCATCATCGACAACGATGATCGAAAACGGATAGCTGGCCCAGAACGTGTCCGCGGGCGAAAGTGATTTCGCGTGCTCCACGAGATCGCTGTGAGCTTCTACAAGCGCGCGGACGGCAGACCCAGGCAAGTCGCCCGGGTTGGCTGCGGATAGCCAAATCTCCTCTCCGCCTTGCCGCACTCCAAGATGGTCGAGGACAGCCCGCGATGCCGAGATAAAGCTCGTCCAGGCCGCGCTACCAGCGAGTGCAGCGCTCGGGCCGTTACCCACGCCAGGCAAGCGGAAGCCCGCAGGTAGTGTCGCGAGGAATGTTGGAGCAGCACCTGCAATGTTTTGCGGCCATTCAGCCACAACGCGCGTGGTGCCGAGCACGTATTGAAACAGGCTCTCAGGAAGCACGCCGGTCGAACCACGTACCGCGCCAACCAGGGCTCCCTGGAAACGACCGAGAACGCTGGTACGCGCACCAGATGACGGAGGTCTTCGGCCAGATCCGGACTTGGTGATTGCCGCGACAAGCCCAGATGTGACCGCCTTCGCACGTTGCTTTACCTTGACAACGGCTATCAATCCCGCGGCCGAACTCGTGACCTGATCACCCTCGTCTACCCGCGCAACGACCTGCCTGAGGCCCGTGCCGGCCACGGGATCGAAGTTTCTGGTCTCAACATCGATGATACCTTCGGTCGCGAACGAACCAGCGGCAACTATCCTGCCATCATAAGAAGAGAGCGTGTACGAGCCCTCGCGCTGGAGTAGGAGGTCGGGCGTGGCGCTGGCTTCCCAGTCCGAACCGGCAGATCCACTGCGGGTGAACGTGTCTCCACGGTCCGGCGCGACGGCGAGCTTAGAGCGGTTTCCTTCGTACGCGACCAGCGTCGGCGAGAAGCACGATGGAGCGATTATCTCGATCGAGTGGTCCAACTTGCGCGGTTCGCTCCAACCCGTGCCATTCCAATCCTGGGCGCTTGCTGATAGATGCAAGGTTCGAACGGGATGCCACGATCCAGAAATCTCGCCGGCCGGGTCAATATTGGCTGTATAGGTTAGCGTGACGTCGAACTCGACCTCGAGCTGCGCGGCGGGTGCGGAACGCACGTTCCGTCTTTCTGCCTTTAGACCTCCGCCAGACAGGGATATCTCTACAGAATCGGGGTCGACAATCGTCGCGCCAGCCGTTCCGCTTTGCGGGGGCGTCGGTGTGACGAGGAGCGAGGTCCAAGGCTCCCTGAAGCGTAGCGAGAGACCGGCCAACGTCACTACGAGGCGCTGTTTTTTTCCCGCCGTTGCTATGGATACTCCGCCATTTCGCGTTTGCAGGATTAGGGTGGCTTCCCTGCCTGGAATTGTGACCAGCGACGCACACGAGGGATTTGTCTCGATGCCACGCGCCTTTTCCAGTGCTTGTCGCGCACGCCGCAGCTGCTCCGTGTTCACTCCCCACCATGCCGGCACCGGCGCTATCGGAAATGCCGGTGGGGTCGCGGCCAGTACAGTTGGGGAAGACGCCGCGATGAACACTTGCCGGGCAACAACGGGAGCTGGAGTTCCAGGCTCCATTGAAAGCGCGGTTGGCCAGTCAAGGCCGCGCCAGGGCGTTGGCTTCCGCACACCAGGCGATTGCAAGTCGAGCGCGGTCAGCAGCGTCTCAATCCCGCCTCGCGGGATGACGAATTCGTCCACGAACTGCTGCCACCATTCGGCAAGTTTTGAGGGAGGGATTGTCTCGAGCCGTCTCATGGGGTTGCCGAGGAAGGGATTGTCGGCATCCCCCTCGCGGGCAGGAACAGGGATCCCGGCCAGGCGAAGAAGCTCCCAGGCGTGTCTCTCGGCTGGTGCAGAGCCGAACACCCGCATGCGTTGCTCGATGTCGGACCAGACCACCGCCCAATGTTCGAGGAACCTGTCGCTCCAGTGCTCGGTCGCTGTGCTCCCGGCCTCTTCGAACGCCTTTACCAGCAGCTCCGCGAGCCAAGCGGCGGTTTCAGCAAAGGCTTTAAACGCCGGTGCACCCGGCGGAAGCCCAAGGCTTCGCCACAGCTCCTTGACGCACAATTCGGCAAGCAACTCGGTGGAGCACTCTCCTCCTCCCGTCCCGGGAAACCGGGCGGAAATGAACGGGCGGACAACATCGCGGAACGACGTGTCCGGGTCGCGCTCGCTTCGTTTCCAAGCGAATACCCTGTCCTCCGTCGTCCTCCATCCAATTATGTCTGGCCAGCTAACCTGCTTCACCCCGCTTGGCACGGTCGCCCGCTCGCCGACCAGCACGGCGCGATTGGTCGCGACCGAGTTGCACTGCGCAACGAGGTCGTACATCTCCTCCTCAAGGGCAAGCGGAAGCTCAACCGAGTACAGGCCCTTGAGAGCCGAGAGGTGAGCAGCAATAGCTCGTCCGAGAAGTCCCATGCCATTCAACTTTCTGCGGGCCGTTTCCCTAGAACGCGGACTTGATCACCAGCGCGTTGTCCGCATCGGGACTATCGGTACTGAGACCAGCCTCTTCGAGCAATCTCACCAAGACCGCTCGATCGTTGTGAATTCCAAGAGCAGCCAGGTCATCGACCAATTCTCCCAACGTGCAAGGCTCACCCGGCCGTCGGGCTAGGAGGCTGCAAACCACGACGAGCCACTCTGGGCCAGGCTCGAACCAGAAATTCCGCTGCTTGCTGCGGGCGAGGTAGTAAAAATCAGCCTGGTCCTCCGTATCGTCATCCGACACCCTGGGTACCAGGAGGTATCGAACGAACTCGCGCGTGTTCTTGGCCGCGTCATCCTCCGGCTCGAGCCGCGCTGGGAGGGCCGTGGCCCCGATCCGAGAGAAATCTGAAATCCAGGTTTCAAGGTGGCTGGACAAGTCTGATCCAATAGTCGTCAGGTCAACCTCGGGCGGCTGCGCGTCCTCGATGGCGGCACGTGCCTTGTAGCCTTGCATTAGCAGCATCTCGAGCGCGGGCCAGGCGTTCTTCTCGGACGGCGGGACGTCTGCAGGCTCGATGGATGCGAGGCGGGCGCCCTGTTGGAGAAGATTCTTGAGGGCTAGGATAGTCGCGGGTGCCTCACTGGAATTGTCCCGCGAGTGGATTACCGCCTTGTGCAAAATGCGGAAGAATTCAGCTTCCCAGAGGTAGGCAAACGCAAGCCCCGTCCTCAAAAGGCACAGCGCCCAGTCCGTGAAACGCCGCGCTGGTAGCGCAGCCCGCCAACCATTTGCCGGGTCGCAGAGATTGCCCCACTTGGTCCAGAACCAGCGGAAAGGTGTGAAACGCGCGGAAGCCAGCGGATGCACTTGCGGCGCAGTTGGAGGAACCGGGCCGATGACCGGCCACTCTCGCCAGCTCGCGGTGCCGCTCCCGAGCTCGCGCCATACGTGGGCCGCCATTGCCCGAAGGGCAAGCGAAGTCACTTGATTCAACGGATCAGCCGGATCGTCCGCGGACAGGGCGGTTAGAAAGGTCGAGGCAACGTCTCCGTCCCCTGTTGATCCGCCAAGCCAACCTACCATCTCGATGGCGCGGGCCTGGTTTGCGGGACTGTCCTTATTGACCATGCCGTGGAGCGTCTGCAAGACCACCACGTCCGGGGTAACGGGCGCGCAGGCCAACGACTTGTCCCCGCGGGCCCGGGGCGCAAGGATAGAATCAAGAATGATGGCCATCGGGTTGATCCCGACCGGCACCCTGTCAACAAGCCCTGTCAATTGAGTGCCGATCGCAATCGGATAAGTCTCCAGCGCTTTCGGCGAACCTCCATGGGCCTTGCGCGCAACGAGCCGTCGAATGTCGTGCGGCCCTGTCGTCGATCGAAGTGCAGCAAGGTCCTCGAAATACCCTCTGTCTCCACCCAGGCTCGATCCGCGAGACCGCCACAGGAGGTCTGTAAGGAGGACCTCCGTCTGCTTGGCGTATTCGGGGCGCGGCAAGGGAAGTAGGCCGTCCGGCTTGACCAACCAGCTTCCCGTCATCGCGCGGCCCCCGGTTGGACGCGAAATGGCGCGGGCCCCGAGCTTTGGGGAACGATCTCCCACGGCTGCCCTGACGTGTCTGAGAACAACAACCTTGCACTCCCGAGGTAGCGCTCGCTCACGAGTGCAGCGCGAGCGCGTTCGATCCGGGCAAAAGCCGCCTCGCCGATTTCCGTGAACGAGCCAGAAGAGCCGTCGAAATTGAGCAAAGCCTCTCGGGCGACTTTAAGATCAATTGGGAGTCGCGCAACGATCCTCGTGGCGCCACCCGTGCTTGTTAGCCTCAGCTCCGCGGAAAGCGTGTCGCCATCGGCCACTAGTTCGAGGCGCACATCTCTTTCGAGAAGCGAGACCACGACGCAGTTCGCAGGTAAGGTGCTTCCCAGTTCCACCGTGCGAGGACGAAATGGAGCAAGGTTGAGCTCGTTCTTGCCTGGTAGGACGAGATTGTTCAGCCCAACCCGGAGAGAACCGCTCGGCCTATTGCTTAGCGCGGCTTGGTGCTCGCGAAGCCATCCCTGGATGACACCCTTGTGTGGTAACCAGCCGAGGGCGAGCCCTGCTTGGCGCAGCAGCAACACGGCTCGCCACTTTCTCACCAGTTGAGCCCTTGCAACGGCTTCCGCGCTTTCGCCAAGCTCCTTTACGATTTCTCCAGGCACTACGGCGTCAAGTCGTTCTTCGATTTGGGAACTCGCCTCGTCGATCCAGCCTTGCAGAGTTGTGATTTCCGCGGCGGGCGGCGCGACGTCCATGGCTTCTACCATGTCCAGGATCTTGGCACGGATCCCGTCCCAAGAATCCACGTCTCGCGCCGGGTCGATGAGGTTAAATGCCTGCTCGAAGGCGCGGACGCGCGGCGCGTCGTGAACGCCGCGCATCGTAGTTGCGACGACACGATAGGCTCGCGGCTCCGTAAGCGGCCTCCGCCGGGGCCACGCGATCGTGTCAGTCACGGGGAAGAGATTCGCGTAGATGCGATGGCTCACGAGCTCGGCAATACTTTGCGAGTTTCCGCTGCTGGCCTCGCGAACCTTGCGTTCGACCCACCTACACGGATGCTCGTTAGTGAGCCAGCTTGGCTCTGGCGTGCCAACAAGTGCGAGCCCCAAGTGGCCGAGCAGATCGCGGTAAGTTAGCCGGCGGCCACCCGCTAACTCCGCTGCCCTAAGTATATCTAGAAACCGGTCGCCCAGCCGGCCATGGCGAAGCCAGCGCGCGTTTTGCGCAAACGGACAATATTCGTACGCCTCGCAGGGGGATGTCGAACCAGGGGTCCGGCAGCCACCACCGTTCCATTTTTCCTCGGCTACGACCGTTTGCGCGAGATCCCCGCCGATCGTGTCGGCCCGGGACGAGATGTTATCCGATAGGCCCCCAAGCGGCTCGTAGCGGGCGGGCGTCGCTGGGGACGTGGTAAAATCGATAGATCGTGCGCTTGGTCCCGGCGTCGGTTCGAGCAGCGATAGAGCGTCGAGGAAAACCGCGTGCACGATGATGTCGTGGCCAGCGCCGTGTTCCTTTAAGCTTACGGCGAGCTGTCCGTAAAAAGGGGACGCCGGGCTAACCGGGACAGTGGGTCGCACGTGGTTCCGCGGTGGGCTCCCGGTGCCCCGTGGGTCGGCAAGCCATCGAATGATTTCAGCCGCGGCGCTCGAGGGCACACCAGCACCGCCGGCGATCTCCAGCGCCCTACATTCCTCGACTAGGATGCCGCGATTGACATTCGCGAACATCACGAGCGCCGCGTCGACGCTGAACAGCTTCTGAACGCCATCGCGGACGTCAAGAAACAACGAGCCGGTGCGACGTTCGCCGACGGCGTCCATCCGTGGAACGGAGGCGTCGTTTACGAACGCAATCTGCAGCCCGGGTACGACCTCCGCGCCCTGGCCTGGCCAGGTCTCGGGAACGGTCCGCGGCGCCGGCTGCCCGGCTTGCCGGGCAGGCAAGGTAACCTGGAGAGCGCCCGACAGCGCGCGCAACGCCTCGGATTTTCCGTTACCGGGGCCTCCCACCAGGAAGCACCACTCCAGGGGCGCGCCAACAACAGAGGGTTGCCAAGCCGCGTAGACGTCAACAAGCCGATTGAGCACGTCTTGAACGCCGGCTGGAAACTTGCCCTTGATTTCCGCTAGAGCTGTTGACGGCCCTCCCGTGTCTAGGGTCGGCACCGCGACGGTGCCGCCTTGGCCGTAGGAATGTCTCAGCAGGTATTCGACGACGGGGTTCGTGCAGTAAGCCACGCTAGGCCGCCTCGCTCCTCGGAGGGCAGGTCTTCAACCTGGATGATACGAGTGTCGCCTTTAGCACTGCTCCAAACAGCTCGGCAAGCAGCGGCGGGACCGCGTTGGCCACCTGCGTGAACCTAGGTACCTCGCGTGCACGCCGATCTCCACCCGTCGTGTATTTTCCCTTGAATACGAACCAATCGGGAAACGTCTGCAGCCTCGCATTTTCCCGCACGGTCAGCGTTCGCGGCTCGGAGTAGTGAAGGAGGTCGTCCGGCAAGCTGGTTATCGTCGGCGCGGGTGTATCCGGGTTCAGCACGCGCAGGGTCGATTTTCCAACGCCGAATTCCCTTCGTTGCTCGGCATTAAGCTGGATGCCGAGGCGATTGCGTTTCTTCATCGCGGCGATGATGCGCGCAAATCGCCGGGCGATATCCGGCCGATGGCGCGCCAAGCGCGTATCGGAAGGTATCCCGGAATGTCCATCGCGCATCGCTTTCTGATAATTCGACAGTGGCCCCTTGTATCCAATGGACTTGAACCGTGGCGCTCCATCGCCTTCGATCAGGCCATTTCGGCTGATTTCTAGATCGGAAATCGCCTGCCTCGCCGTCGTGCAACACTTGAGGCCCTTTTTTGCGAGGAGGGCTTCCTTGCACGCCTCGAGCATTGCGAACGGCTGTTGAATATTTTCCGTTTCGAAGAACTCCTTCGAATATCCGATCAGTATGAATCGTGGTCGACTCTGCGGAATCCCATGGTCAGAGCAGCGGACGATCGACGTGAACACGTGATAGCGCTCCTCAAGCGCTCTCTCGATCGCTTCAGCGTAGGATTCGCGTTTGTCGTCGGCTGCTGGCTTCGCCTGCTTGGAAGTGGCTTCTGTTTCCCCGAAGGGATACGTAATACCTTCGACATTTTCGAGGAGGATCAGCCGCGGCTGCACCATCTCGACTAGTGCGACGTAGTCACGAAAGAGCTGGTTTCTCGGATCGTGTGGCTTGCGGCGTCCGGCAGAAGAAAACCCCTGGCATGGAGGACCTCCGGCCAACAGGTCGATCGCGCCGCGAAGTTTGCTCAATTCACCGGCGTGCGTCTCTAAGAGCACTCGGATGTCCGACGCTTGCCGCGGCAGCCAACTCGGCCAGTCGAACTTGAAGACCGAGGTGGGTTGGAGAAAATTTGCCTCCAAAGTGGCGAACGCGAAGGCGTCCTTCTCCACGGCAAACATCCCACGCCAACCCGCACGCATCAGTCCGAGCGTGAGGCCCCCACAACCTGCGAACACATCGATGAATGTTGGCGCGGAAGCTGAGTGTGCCTGGCGCATCAGGGCGAGAATATCCTTACTGCGCAAAGGTATTCTCCTCGACCCGCCGCGCAACGCGGCAATTAACGCGAAACGCCCACAACTCCGTCACCTGCAAACCTCCGGTCCAAAAGCTTTCCCCACCGCCTTTCGACGGTAATTCAAATTGCTGCGGATGAGTTAATATTTGTGGCAATGCCGCAAGCCTATGATTGAGGCTGACAGCATTCTCGCTCAGAGGTAGATAGCGATGATCTCGCAACGGCATGCTGGCCTCCCGAGAACAAAGAAGGAACATTGCCCAGAACGGCCCGGAGGTCAACTTCGCGCACTCGTTACATGGCCGATTCGGAGGCCCTGACTGGGCCGCAAGCAGATGATACAATTACTCGGATGAAAGCTCAACCGTTCCGAGGAAATGTATCAAATCCCCACGCTTCGCAGCGGGAGTTGCTCTTAACCTTCCTACGGGCTCAAGGGATCGCTCGCTTGGCCGAGATCAGACGCAAGGGAATCACGGCAGCGACGGTTTCGCGGTCAGTCGATAGCGGGCATGTTACAAGGCTCGGCCGCGGTCTTTATCAACTAGCCAATGCACCTGCTGACCCCAATCGTTGTCTCGCAGCGGCAGCGAAGCGAATACCTAGGGGGGTGATTTGCCTTACGTCAGCACTTGCCTTCCACTGCATTGCCGATAAGTCACCGTGCCGCGTCTGGGTCGCGATCGGACCCAAGGATTGCAAACCACAAATCGATTATCCTGCCGTCCGTGTCGTCAGGTTTTCTAACAAGCTCCTTCGCGACGGCATCGAGGTCCACCAAATTGAAGGCGTCTCGGTATCCATTTCTAACGTTGCCAAGACCGTCACCGATGTGTTTCGCCATCGACGATCAGTTGGAATCGAGGTGAGCATCCGCGCATTGGGGGAAGCTCTTCGTCAGGGAAAGGCAACTCCGGCGGAGATATCGGATTATGCCATGCGAGGCGGAGTTTGGAGCACCCTTCGGCCTTACCTCGAGGCTTTCCTTGCTAGCGGCTAACCACGCTTACCATTTTCCCGCTACTTGCCAGGCTCGTGCTTTGCGTCCGCGACTGGTGGAGCATTTTCAATATAGACGTTCAAGAATGGATCGAACCGCCGACCGTTGCGATCGGTATAGTCAACGTGAACGTGGTTCGTTACGCCGGCCGACGCGTATTCATTCACGATGCTCAAGTCTGCTGCGTGGCCAATGATGGTCTCACCTGCCTTTACCTCCACGCCCTTTGCAATCGATGGTCCCGTCGAATGCCCTTATCTGGACGAAAAACGGTCCATTCTCGGCTGTACGGCCAATGCGCTCGACTTGCCCTGTCATTGTCGCCAGGACGGGACTACCAGCCGACATGAGCCAATCAGTGGCGCCGTGTAAGCCCATTTTTCTTCGTTGAAGGTAGCGGTTTCTGCAGTTCGGCTCCGGCATTCATGGTTGCCAGGAGCCACTTTAATCCGTCGCAGCGTGCCTGTACGATCCTTGGCATGCTGGAGCGAGAGAAGCCAAAGCCGATTAAAGCCACGGGATGGCCGCCTCCGGACCCGTCGCTCGTCTCATATATAGAAGCGGATCGCGACAAGACTCTCCAGGTCTACCGGATAAAGCCCGAGCTTATCCGGGAGCACTTCGGCACGGAGCAATCCGTGCTTTCGAGCGGCTATCGCTATCGCCAGGTTTTCGAAGTCGTTCAAAACGGCGCAGACGCCATCCTGGAAGAGACCGAGCCTGCAGCAGACGGAGGCAGGATACTCGTCAGAGCAACCGAAACGCATCTCTACGTTGGCAACACCGGCGCCCCCCTCAACAAAGATGGCATAATCGCGCTTCTAGGTGCTAATTCTTCCCGCAAGGGGAGAAACCAGATCGGCCGCTTCGGGCTGGGTTTCAAGTCGCTGCTGGCGCTCGGCGGCACGATCGACCTGTTCAGCCAATCGATCTCCATGCGGTTCGATCCGGAAGCCTGCCAGCGGACGATCGCTAAGGAATTAAAGCTTCCGCCCGAGGAGATGCCGCCCGGGCTGCGGATGGCCGAGGTAATATCCTTCGCCGATGAAGCAGAACAGGACGAGCACCTAGCGGACCTTGGTTCTTGGGCAACAACCGTTCTACGCGCGGAGATCAGGGCGGAAGGCCTAGGTGAACAGCTGCTTCAGGAGCTCAAGAACTTTCCGCGCGAGTTCGTACTGTTCTTGCCGGTCGAAGTGTCGCTAGAGCTGGAGCTTGGTGATGGGACATCGCGAACAATTCACCGAGAGCACGACGGCGACACCGTCATCCTTTACGAGGGCGACAACGAGGAGCGATGGCTCGTAGCTGAACGCGACGTTGCGGTAACCGACGCCATGCGCAAGGACGCGGGCGCGCTTCATGGCAGAAAGGAAATACAAGAAATACCGGTCATTTGGGCCACGCCGCTCGATTCCTCCGAGGACAGTGCTGGCAGGTTCTGGGCCTTCTTTCCGACGGACACGCGCAGCCGGGTGTCCGGCATTATCAATGCCCCGTGGAAAATCGACTTCGGCCGCTCAGCCCTCGTTCCGGGAGAGTTCAACACAGCGCTGATGAAAGCGGCCGCCGCACTCATCGTCGACACGATTCCTGAGCTCTGCCTATCGGATGACCCTGGACGGACACTAGATGCCCTGCCCCGGACGCTCGAATCAAAGGATGAGCCCGCTGCGCCGCTCGTCGAGGAGATGTGGACCTTGCTTGCCAAGAGCACCGTGGTTCCTGACGGTACGGGGAGCCTGCATTCCGTAGAAGAACTTTCACCGCATCCAACGGAAGATCAAGCGCTCGCAGAGCGGTGGCTCTCGGTTGTTAAGGCCGAAGACGCCCCCAGCGAAATCATTCATCCTTCTTGCATGAAGCGCCCTCGCATGTCCCGCTTGCGGGAACTTCGCTCCCGCTCCAAGCAGAAGCTGACCGAGCACGACTTATGCTGGTGGCTCGAGGCAGCATGCGATACAACTGTTCGGGCCGCGTCGGCATGCCTGACGCTCGTATCCGCGCTAAGCAACTCTACGGAGTGGTGGTCTTTCAGAGAGCCCATTCGCCAAGCCAAGATAGTTCTTGCGGACACTGGCGAGCTTGTTACCGCGCAAGACGCGGTCATCGAGGGAGTGACCACGAAGATTAGTGGGATCTACCAAGTTGAGCCTAAGCTGCTTGCCGATGCGGCATCGCGTAAGGCTCTCGTGGAGCTGCTCGCAATTAAAAGCCTCGACTACGACGAATGGCAGCGTCGCATACGACGGCTTGTTGGGAACGCGCGCAGCCAACAAGGAATGCGAGAGACGCTCGCTTGGAAAGCTGCGTGGAGACTTTTGAGAGCTGCACCGCCGACAGTATTTGAGGAACTCTCCGACCTCTTTGACCAGATAAGGATACAGTGCCTGGACAAAGGTTGGCGATGTCGGCACGAAGTTTTGCTGCCAGGACGCATTCTACTTGAACATGAGGCCGGTCAAAGCGCCAGTCTCCTCGTCGATTGTGAGTTTCACAAGGCGAACACATCGATCCTCAAACTGATAGGCGTCGCTGATGTCCCCCGCGACAGTTTGCATCAGTTCGATCATTCCAGCGCGCCGAGCGAATACGTCGACGCAATGCGGCAGTTGTATTGGCCTCATCTGAGGGACGACAGCCCGAATCCCCATACGCATCTGATCCGCATCATCGACGATTTTACAGCGCCGCATGGGTGGGAGCTCGTAGAACGGACAACTGGGCGCATACGGGCCCGCATTTCGCAATACTTTCTTGAGACAGTCGCGTTCGCCACAACTCGCCCCGTCACGTTCGGCCATAGATCACGGCCAGAGACCTATCCGAAAATCGATGTGGTCAATCCCGCGGCGTGGTCGCTCCTGAAACACGGAATCGTGGAAGCGCACGGCCAATCGATAAGCGTTGAGATGCTCGCTATCCAACTCGAAGGACTGCGAGCACTCGACAGTCATCCTTTCAAGAGATGGCGACGTGGCATCGAAGGCCTCGTGGCGTGCATTCCCGACAACGATTATTCGACCCTTCCTCCAAGGCCTAAGAAGAGAGCTGACCAGGAAGAGCGATCATTTTGGATCGCCCTATCTAAGCATTGTGAGCAGGACGACGTATCTGTGGAAGATTGTCGGGCCATTTATGAATGGATGGCGGAAGCAGGATGGTATCCGTCGACCGTAGGCACAGCGATCGCCAACGTAGATCTTAAGGACTGCTATGTGACGCAATCCTATACTCTGGCCGAGGCCGCTCGTGAGGCCGCCGTACCCGCCATTGTGCTCTCACCGAGCGCAGCCGCCATGTGGCTCAAGAACGGCGCTCAGGCCTTGGAAACTCAAATACGGATTGAGACTGCGTCCCAAGACGAAAGACCCGTGCCACTCATCGAGGTGGTGCCGGAGTTTGTTCAGGTTCTTGCGGATGAAGCGAAAGGCTCGGCGTTAGTAAGGTTCGTGGCGGGACTTGCGCTGAGTGTCGCGGGCACGTGCATCAAAAAGCCCTGCATCCTTGACGCGGGAGAGCTCTTGTTGGACCGACAACAATTCGACGAGCTTCCGTGGAAGACGCAAATGCGGTCACTCATAGATGAAGCCGTAAGCGCGAAGTGGTTCTCGGGCGATGCGACGGCGGCGCTCGACCAGCTCCTCGGACACAGTGTATTTCGTCTCCGTGCATCGGTGGCCGAAGGCCACGATCTTCTTGACCGGCTCCTTCGCGCGGTTCGCGGGAACTCAAGACAGTTGTTGGACAGCTTTGACCAAGGAACGCGCACGGCGATTTCCAATGTTATCGCGACTGACGCTCGTAGGCTTGCCCAGCTGGCACTCCACGTGCATGGGCCGGCAACGCTTTCCCATCTATCAGGGGTGCTCAAGGATAATGGGCTCGAGCCACCCGCCAGATGGGGCACGCAGGATGCACGGGATTTCGTGGCGGCGCTTGGGTTTCCTCCGGAATTTTCGGTCAGCCCGTCCCAGAAGCGTCCTTCGGAACTATCAGCATCCGGGCCTATGCCGCTCGGCGACCTGCATGCATACCAGGAAGATATCGTGACGGCGCTTGCTCCGATTATCGCTTCGCGCGGAGCTAAAGCACGCACCAAGGTAAGCTTGCCGACGGGCGCGGGGAAAACCAGGGTAGCGGTAGAGGCAGCAATTAAGCACGTGCTCGCGGCTAGGGCCGGCGATAAATACGTCCTGTGGGTCGCTCAAACTGACGAGTTGTGCGAGCAGGCGGTCCAGAGCTTCCGTCAAGTCTGGAGCAACCGTGGCAAGGACTGGACCGACCTTCGGATTGTGCGCTTGTGGGGAGGAAATCCCGACCCGACGCCGTCAGTGGATGACGCACCTACGGCTGTTGTAGCGACGATTCAAACGTTGACCTCACGGCTTGGGAAAGATCGTCTCGCATTTCTTAAAAGTTGCGCGTTAGTCGTCATTGACGAGTCGCACCACGCGATCACCCCGAGTTATACGCAGCTACTGGACTGGTTCCTTCCAGAGGAGACAGTTGATGCTGACGAGAACTTACCTCCCGTGATCGGATTGACGGCGACACCGTTTCGCGGCACGAACGAGGAGGAAACGAAGTGGCTCGCGAACCGGTTCGGGCGAACCGTGATACCTTCTTCGACGAAACAGCCCGAGCTGTATGACCAGCTGCGCCGGGACGGCATTCTCTCGGCGGTCGAAGCTGAACCGCTTCCCTACGACGCTCCCTTTGCGTTTACGCCAGACGAACTGGATCATTTTCTTCGCTTCAGCGAATTTTCCGACAGCGCGCTTCGACGACTGGCCGACGACCGCGATCGCAACAACCTAATCGTCAATCGCGTTAAAAAAGCTGTTCAAGACGGGCCCGTCCTGCTTTTCGCAAACTCGGTTGAACACGCTCAGCACCTGAGCGCCAGGCTATGCCTCGCGGGCGTGCCAGCGGCATCTATCTATGCTGATACCGACTCGGGAGTGCGACAATATTTTATCCGCCAATTCCTCGACGGCCGCGTCAAGGTGCTCACCAACTACCAGGTCCTTGCGACCGGCTTCGACGCGCCGAAGACAGCGACGATCCTCATTTCGCGTCCGGTATTCAGCCCGGTGCGCTATATGCAAATGGTCGGCCGCGGACTTCGAGGGCCCAAGAACGGCGGCACTGAGACTTGTAAGATAATCACGGTGGTGGACAATCTCGTGCAGTATGGAGACCGCCTCGCCTATCATTACTTCATGCGTCATTATTCATAAAAACAAGTGCTGGGGGCACACAGCTCTCGCTTTCAGAACAGTTGAAGGGGCCCTGGGTCTCTGAGTCATAACTAGCAAACGCCTGCTGCATTCGAACCAGCTTCTCACGACGAATGGTGCTCTCGCGGCAAGCTGGCAGACGGTCCCACATGCAGGTTTCCCAGCGACGGTTGTGCCGTTGCTCCGCGGTTGCATCCCCCCAGCGCGATAGGCATAGTTCATCGCGGAAAGGGAGGAGGCAATGACATGGCACGTCACCGCGCGCATGGCGTGGCACGACCGGGGATGGGATGGGCGGGTTTGCGACGATCCTGCCGCCAATAGCTATTGCGTCGGCAGTCATTCGCTACTTTCGGACCGGCTTGCCCGCGAGAAAAGGATTCAGTGCGAGCGGCCGGGCGCGGCGCTTGACGCCGATCTGCCCGACTACCAACCACCCTGCTTCTGGACCTCGTGCGCCTTCGCGCCTTTAGCGACACGGACACTGCATCGGCATCCCTTCCCGCAGTATCGGGACGAGAAACAGATTGCCGACGAACTACCCGCCAATTCGATCTACACTTGGCCCTTCCGGCTCTCGATCACCCACGATAGTTTTGATCAGCATGGCCAGTACTTTCCCGACCTTGATGACCGGATCAGACGCTATACTGAGCGGCTCAAGGGTGGACGATCGCTGGTCTTCTTCTATCTCAATTACGACAATCCGGTCTCGGCCGACGAGTACAAATATGCAGTGGTCGGTTGCGGGCGCCTGACCGACATTTCGGACAGCGGCACCTTCCCTTTCAACGCCAGCGAACTCGCCGAGTTGCGCGGCGCGTCCAAGCATATGAAGAATTTCCCGAGTCTTAACTGGGCGCTCAGGCTCAGCCATCAGGGCGCGGTGGTGCTACCCTATCACGCTTATCTCAAGCACATTGAAACCCACCCAGAGGATGAAGCTAAGCTTGAGGAGATTCGCGTGCTCATCGACGAGCCAGCGCTCCTGCCGCGCTTCAAGTATGTCTCCGAGCAAGTGCATGACGATCATGCATTAGCGCTCCTATATAAGCTGCGCCGCTCGCTCGAGCGGGCGCAGTCTCACGGAATCGCGGATGTTAACGACCAACTCGAGCGGATTGAGGGCTTCATCGCCGACTGTTGGGCCGATCGAGGTCTTTATCCAGGGCTCGGAGCGGTGGTTACCGCCCTTGCGGACCTCGCACAGGGAGAAGTCCAACTGGAAGGGGAGGATGGTCATGTACTTGTTGCCGCGGTCAAGTCGACGCTTGCACCAGGCGCTGACCTTGCCGATGCAATGTTTGAGCTCTTGGCGGGAAAGGGTGCACCGCCCTCATCTCTGGCCGCACATAAGCGCATAATCCGGAATGCGCGGCTTGGCTTTCGCGATCACGAGGCACGCGAAGCACTGCTGCGTAAGCTCGCGCTGTTCACTCTCACTTCGCGCCAGATCGGGCGAATCTTGTTTCCGAACGCTGACGATGTGCCGGCCTTCGGCTATCTCTCGCTAAGCGACAGTGACATCGCCGCCAACCCTTATCTTCTGGCTGAATCGTATGTTCCCGTGACTTCCGATGCGGCCGAAGAACGCGCAGATCTCGACCGCGAACAACGCACCGACAGTGCAATCGACTATGCGGTCATCGACATCGGCATGTTTCCGGATGACGATCATCTAGAGTCACATGACGTCCTGCACGATTTGACAGTCGCCGGCCCCGAACGCCTTCGCGCTTTTGCAGTCGAGGCGCTGCGCGCTGCCGAAGCGCTCGGTCACAGCTTTGTTTCGAGCGCGGCACTCGCCGCGCATGCCGCCGAACACCCGCTTTTCTATCGTGATAAGCTTACCGTCGGCGAAGCACAACTCTTGTCATCCCGACACCTTGCGCATTTCCGTGAGCGACTTCATATCGAAATCCACGATGGCGAGCATTTTTTCTACAGGCAGCCGACGTGGAATGCTGAGCGGATCGTCGTGCGTTTCGCGACCGATCGGATAGGCCTGCCGCCACTCAAAGCCGACACTAGTTGGCTCGATGGCTATCTTACAGATGAAGCCCAGATTTTGCGCAGCGTCATCCCGGATTTCGACCGCGACGGATTCCTGAATGAGCGCAGAAGACTGATGGGCGGCGCGCTCACCCAGCGATTCTACTGCGCGACGGGGCGGCCCGGGTCCGGCAAGAGCCAGGCGATCCTACGCCTTCTCGCCGAATTCGACGCACTTGGCGAGGCGACCGTGGTGCTCACGCCCACGGGCAAGGCCGCCCTCCGGCTCAACCACGAGCGTCCAGCGGGCGCGACCTGGGTCGCAGAGACCATCGATCGCTGGATGTGGCGCTCGGGCCTATCGGCATATGGCGGCGACGAGGCCGATCTTGGCGCGATGGCCCGTGCCGACCGGTTTAAAACGTTCGACAATCTCATCATCGAGGAAACCTCGATGGTTGATCTGTTTCAAATGGCCTTCATCTTCCGCGCGATTGAAGTGCATCAGCCGACGCTCACCAAGCGCGTCATCCTCGTCGGCGATGAGAACCAGCTGCCGCCGATCGGTTGCGGCAAGCCGCTCCAGGACATCCTTGGTCATTTGCGCAGCGAGCCAGCGCTCGAATCCGCCAATCATGTCCGGCTCGTGGCCAATTGTCGGCAGCAGCATGACACCAAAGTCCTGGAAGCGGCACATCTATTCGCTGGCTGCAACCGGTATCACAGTGAACTTTTCGACGCTATGTGCCAAGGTGGCCAGATCAGCCCGTTCCTTGACGTGCGTTACTATGGCAGCACCGAAGAGCTTCGGGCGGCGATTGACGCCTTCATAACCCGGGTGCTCGACGAGGCGGTGCCCGGCCACGCGGACCTGCCGAGAGAACAGGCTTTTAACCTGCTCCTCAACCTCTTCGAGAATGGCAGCGTGCGCGGGTTCAAATCCGACAGTCTTGCCCTTGATCGCGCGCAGTTGCTATCGCCTTACCGCGGCGGTCCAAGTGGAGCGCTCGGCCTTGGCACCCATATTCGCGAGGTCTGGCGGGCGGATGTGCGCGAACAGCCGCGGCGTCAAACCGACGGCTTTTACCATTCCGACAAGCTGGTCCGAATCAGCAACCTGTATCTCTGGAATAAGTCGACCCGAACCCGCGAATTGCGGTTGTCTAACGGCTCGATCGGCGTGCTTTCGCGCACAACCAAGCATGGCTGGCAAGGTTTCTTTCCGGAAAGCGCCTGGTCTATCGACTGGAGCCGGATGGATGAGGAGGATTTTGAGCTCGCGTATGCGCTGACGGTGCACAAGGCGCAAGGCAGCGAGTTTACGGAGGTGCTCATGGTAGTGCCCGAGCGGCGCGCCCTGCTTTCAAGGGAACTGCTCTACACGGCAATGACCCGTTCCAAGGGTCGCTTGACCTTGCTCGTCGAGAAATCTGAACGCGCAAATCCGCTTCGGATTGCACGCGACCGCTCGGTGCTCGCGACACGCAACTCCTCGGTGTTCGCCGCACCCTTTGATGCCGCGCGGTTGTTCGAGCCTGAGCCTGGAATCCGAGTGAAATCCAAGATCGAATACATGATCTATTCGAGCTTGGTGCGCGCTCGCGAGGCCGGCCAACTAAGCTTTTCTTATGAGGCGCCGCTTGAGCTACCATTCGGAGAGCGCAAGGTAAGCGTCCGGCCTGATTTCACTATTCAGGTCGGTGGCAAGACCTTTTATTGGGAGCATCTCGGTATGCTCGATCGGCAAGACTATGCCCGCGATTGGCGCGAGCGACGACGTGCCTATCAGGCCGCAGGACTGGAAGACGCGTTACTCACGACTGATGATGCCTCCGGCGTCCACGCGGATGCACTTACTGGGGTAATTGCAGATCTCGCGGCCGCGCTGCTTGCTGGTCGCGCCGACCTTGGATTCTCGGCGCACCACTATCCACTCTGATCGACTTACAAACGCGCTTAGTGGATCACCTGAATTAGCGCGGCGGTGTTCGCCAACGTTCGTCGCCGCTTATTCGACCGATATTCGACGAGTTCTGGGGGCAAGTTCTAAGTTGTTGAAATGACTGGCGCTCCCTAGGGGAATCGAACCCCTGTTTCAGCCTTGAGAGGGCCGCGTCCTAACCGCTAGACGAAGGGAGCGTGAGGTGAACCGCATAGCCTCGAAATCGCCGCGCCGCAAGACGGGGGATGCAGAATTTGTGGGGGCGGGCGGAGGAGAGAGTCCCCGTGGGGACCCCCACCCCCGACCCCTCCCCGCAAGGGGGAGGGGAGTTCACTGCCCGGGTGGTGAGGGAAGTGGTCATCAATGGGGATGGAGTCAGGCGGCCGCGACGGCGGTGGGCTCCCTCTCCCGCTTGCGGGGGAGGGTTGGGGTGGGGGCGCCACGTCGCCGGTGCCAATGGAGAGAGTTCCCCCACCCGCATCGCATCTTCGATGCGATGCGACCTCCCCCGCAGGCGGGGGAGGCGCTGACTGCCCGCGGGCGGGGAGATGGGCCAAAGTCAAAAAGAGAAAGGGCCGAAATGGCCGCCGAAACCGCCCTGCCCCCTTACGGCTCCACCGCGAAGCGGAGGCGGCCGGTGGGTTTCAGGGTCTTGGCGTCGAAGGTGCGGATCTCGGTGGTGCCGCCCACATCGAGCGTCACCGCCAGGCGGTCGCCGGCGGTGCCGGTGGCGACGATGCGGGCGCCCTTCGGGAGCATGGCGGTGAGGTCCGGGCCCGAAGCTGTGCTTCCATCGCCGCGGAAAAGGCGGTAGCCGATGGCGACCAGAAGCACTGCGATCGCGATCGAGGTGGTCACGCCCGCGATCATCATCATGCGCCGCAGCCGCGCCATCAGCTGGGCCTGCTCGGGCGAGGACGGCTCGGGCGCAACGGTAGAGTTCATGGACATCTCGACTTCACAATCCCACGGTCTGATGACGGTCACGGTCGCCGGCGACGAAGGCTCGCCGCGGCTCGATCGCGTGCTCGCGGCCAGGCTGCCGGAGCTGTCGCGGTCGCGGCTGAAGGCGCTGATCCTGGCCGGACAGGTGTCGCTCCGTGCCGAGGCGGTGCGGGACCCCGCTTATCACGTCGCAGCCGGCGACACGATCACAATCGACGTGCCGGAGGCTGTCGCCGCCGAGCCCGCCGCCGAGGCGATCCCGCTGAAAATCATCTACGAGGACGACGACATCGTCGTCATCGACAAGCCGGCCGGCCTCGTCGTGCACCCCGCGGCCGGGCACGAGACGGGAACGCTGGTGAACGCGCTGATCGCGCATTGCGGCGCCAGTCTTTCCGGAATCGGCGGGGTCAAGCGGCCCGGCATCGTGCACCGGCTGGACAAGGACACCACCGGCCTGATGGTGGTGGCCAAGAACGACCACGCCCACGCCTCGCTCAGCGCGCAGTTCGCCGATCACGGCCGCACCGGCGCGATGGAGCGCGGCTATCTCGCCTTCGCCTGGGGGGTGCCGCACCGGCCGCATGGCACCATCAATGCGCCGATCGACCGGCATCCGCATGCCCGCGACAAGATGGCGGTGCGGCCCAAAGGCCGCGAGGCCATCACCCATTACGAGGTGCAGGAGAGCTTTCCTGGCCGCGACGGCAAGCCGGTGGCGTCGCTGATCGCCTGCCATCTCGAGACCGGGCGCACCCACCAGATCCGGGTGCATCTCGCCCATCTCGGCCATCCGCTGCTCGGCGATGCCGTCTATGGCCCGCACTTCAAGACCAAGGCGAACCAGCTCGCGCCGGCGGCGCGGGACGCGCTCGCGGCGCTCGGGCGGCAGGCGCTGCACGCCTATCTGCTGGTCATCGAGCACCCGCGGACGGGAGAAATAATGCACTGGGAATCGGAGCTGCCGGAGGATCTCATGCTTTTGAGAGACGCCCTGCGAGCGGCGCTATGACGCAGCGCCTTCAGAAAACCGCAAGCATGCCAACAGGTTATGGCAGCCACACGGGGACGTGACCCCCGGAATCCTTCCACCGGGGGGCGAAAATGGTGTATGTTGCGCCTGCGTCGAATGGTCGACGCATGGAACGTCGCAAACCGGTTGGCTTTAACCAAGCGACCGCTTTGCCTGGCCCGCCGCTATCGGGGGCCTGAACCAACTGGAGGGCGCTCGATGGCCCGTACAGCTACGCTGCCGGTTCTCAACGGAGAATCGGGACTTTCACGCTACCTCGCCGAGATCCGCAAGTTCCCGATGCTGGAACCGCAGGAGGAGTACATGCTCGCCAAGCGTTGGCGCGAGCATGACGACAGCGACGCAGCGCATAAACTCGTGACCAGCCACCTCAGGCTCGTGGCCAAGATCGCCATGGGCTATCGCGGCTACGGCCTGCCGATATCCGAAGTCGTTTCGGAAGGCAATGTCGGCCTGATGCAGGCGGTGAAAAGGTTCGAGCCCGAGAAGGGCTTTCGCCTCGCCACCTACGCCATGTGGTGGATCAAGGCGTCGATACAAGAGTACATTCTGCGATCGTGGTCGCTCGTGAAGATGGGCACCACCGCGAACCAGAAGAAGCTGTTCTTCAACCTGCGCAAGGCCAAGAGCCGCATCAACGCGCTGGATGAAGGCGATCTGCATCCGGATCAGGTCAAGCTGATCGCGAAGCGCCTCGGCGTGACCGATCAGGACGTGGTCGACATGAACCGCCGCCTCGGCGGCGACGCCTCGCTGAACGCGCCGATCCGCGACGACGGCGAAGCGGGCGAATGGCAGGACTGGCTGGTCGACAATACGCCCAACCAGGAAGCCATCATGGCCGAGCACGAGGAATACGACCACCGGCGGCAGGCGCTGAACGGCGCGATCGGCGTGCTCAACGCGCGCGAGCGCCGCATCTTCGAGGCGCGGCGCCTGGCCGACGAGCCGATGACGCTCGAGGACCTGGCGGCCGAGTTCGGCGTGTCGCGCGAGCGCGTCCGCCAGATCGAGGTGCGCGCGTTCGAGAAGGTGCAGTCCGCCGTCAAGGGCGCCATCGCCAGGCAGGAGGCGGCGGCCCTGGAGGCCGCGCACTAGACGCGCGGCTTGCTTGAAGGTGGTTTTTGGATGCGATCGGAGCCGGCGGAGACGCCGGCTTCTTGTTAGGTGCAGTTAGTCGGGCGCGGCGCGGGCGAGCTCGGCGAGCGCACAGCCCTCGCAATAGCGGGCGTCCTTGTAGTCGATCCAGTTGTGCGCATAGATCCGCTCCCGGGCGATGCCATAGCGCAGCCGGAGCAGCTTCGAGAGCACGCGCCAGGCGGCGACCTGGGCGTCCGTGGCGGGCCGGGTGACGTCGGGATAGTTGCCGGCGAACTCCACGCCAATGGAATTGTCGCGCACGACCTTGCGATAGGTCGGGCCGTTGTCGATATAGCGGTTGTCGTTGCGGTTGGCGCCGTCGCCATGCAAGGTCACCAGGGTGTCCGGCACCGCCCAATACACCGTGCCGTCGGTTTCCACCCAGATCGTGACGCCGCGCCGTTTCGGGTTCTTGGCCTGGGCCAGCGCCCCCGCCCGCGCCGACCCGGCCGGACCCTCGGTCTGGTGGACGATGATGTTGGTCCAGGGATGGGCGAGGTGCGGATCGCCCCACGGCGCCAGCCAGACCATCTTCAGTCCCGGGATGTCCGGCGTGCCGGACGAACGGGCGAGCGACGTGAGATCCTCAGCCGCAACAGGCAGAGGCAGCGCGACGAGAAGCAGCGCGAGCGCTGCGCGGAGGGAGAACAGGACCGGCCTCATGGCCGGCAACGATAGCACCGGCTACCCGGCGGCGGCATCCTGCCGACGCGGCGGCGCCATCATCGGCTCGACCTGGTCCGGCGCCAGTGTCGGCGTCTCGTGGTCGGCGGCGAAGACGGCATAGCGGTTCTTGCCCTCCTTCTTGGCGGCATAGAGCGCCTGGTCCGCCCGCGCCATCAGCCGGTCGGGGAAGGCGCCGACATCCTCGGTCCATTCGGCGATGCCGATCGAGACCTCGATCGGCACCTCGGCGCCGGCACAGGCCTCCGCATCGTCGCGGCAGACCTGCAGGATGCGCCGCGCGATCATCGCCCCTTCGCGCAAGGCGGACGCCGGCAGCACGATGCAGAATTCGTCGCCACCGGTGCGCGCCAGCATGTCGCCGGGGCGCAGCCGGGTCTGGGCCATCAGCGTGAAGTGCTGCAGGCAGGCATCGCCGGCAGCATGGCCATGGGTGTCGTTGATGATCTTGAAGCCGTCGAGATCGATCACCAATAGCGCGAACGGCCGCCGCGAGCGCTCGGCGCGCGCGCATTCCTCGCTCAGGCGCTGCATCAGGTGACGGCGGTTGGCGACGCCGGTGAGATCGTCGAGCAGCGCGAGGTCGGCGACCTCGTTGCGCAGCCGGTCCACCGCCATCAGCAGGAAGCCGAAATTGAGCGACATCGACAGGAAGATCAGCAGCAGCACCGCGGCGGCCTGACCGCTGGTGGAGCGGCTGAAATTGAAATCGGCGCCGATGAACGCCCCGATCGAGCGCGCGGCAAACACCGCGATGATCAGAACGGACAGCAGGCCGGCCAGCCGCGCTCCCGGATTGACGGGCCCGCGCCTCGCATCCAGCACCAGCCGCGCGATGATCGCCATGGGGACCGCCTGCCCGATCGAGTAGCACAGGATCCTCAGCGGGCCGTGGTCGTATCCGTATTGGAAAAATGCGATCGACGCGCAGGTCATCGCGACGACGGTCAAGCTCAGTCGCCACGACGCCCTGGAGCCGTAGAAGCGCTCGACGCCCATCGCCGCGAGGCAGATCGCGAAGGTCATCAGCGAGCCGCCGACCAGCAGCGGAACGAACGAGCCGAAATAGAACCGCGTCAGCGCGAACGCCGCCGCCGGCGCGCACATGAACGCAGATGCCGTCCAGTACCGCGCCGAATCCAGATTGGGATAGCTGCGCATCACGTAGGCCCAGATCAGGCCCAACGCGAGGAAATTGACCACGAAGGCGGTCCACAGCGTCGGAACGTTCAGCATCCCGACAGCAGGACGCCGCAGGTCCTGTCCTCGATGTTCAATAACGCCGCGCTCATGAGCTACCCTGTTGCTCGAGGCAACATGGGCGCGGCGCAGTTAACGGTTCCTCAAGGGCCCAACCAAGGTTGCGCCTTGGTTTTGAATCAATGAAGACACCTTTTACGATCCGCTAACCTTGTCACACCCCGAGCGCCAGCGGCGCAACTGGCCGGCGAATGCATCGAGCTGTGGATAAGCGCAACCGCGCTGGTGACAGCGTGAGGCAGAGCTTCGCGAATCTGCTGGGATCGACACCCGAGGCTGATGCATGGCTGGCGTGCGCCAGCGAAGCCTCGAAGTCGCGTTGCAATCCATCAACTCCTGACGAGGATTCCATGGCGAAGAAGGCGAAGAAGGCCGCAAAGGCCACCAAGAAAGCTGCGAAGAAGACCAAGAAGGCTGCCAAGAAGAAGTAGTTGCACTTCCCGGGTGGGAGCGCGGCTTCCACCCGGCTCTCAGTCAGCTCGACCCGCCAGCCGATCCTACGTCTCCACCGGTCGGCGGTTGCCACGCAACACGCCTCACCTGATATCGGGCGTACGCTCGAGCGTCACCTCGGCTTCGCGCAGCACGTCCAGCGGCGCCCACGGCTTGCTCCAGAACTTCGTGCCGCCCGGCAGCGGCTGCGACAACGGCCGGCCAGAAGTGACGACCACATTGATGTGGGGGTGACGCGCCTTGGCGAGATGGGCAAGCTCGACTCCGTTCATGCGGCCCGCCAGATTGACGTCGGTCATCAGCAACACGATGCGATGACCCGGCTTGTTCAGGACGAGTTCGGCGGCCTCCGCGCTCTCACACGCGATCACGTCGTACTCGCTCTCTTCGAGCAGCAGCGTGATCATCTCGCGCTGCGCCAGATCGTCTTCCACGATCAGTGCGGTGGCGCGAAAAGGTTGCGACTGTCCCATGCAGGTCCTCCACGAATGTGTGCTCGCAAAGTAATGTGAGTTAAAAGCTGAACGGCCGGATGGTTCGGTTCCAATCAGAAAAAGTGGCAGAAAACCCAACTGCAATTGGAACAGGCACGTAGAACCGGTCGATCAGGGGAGTGAAGCGACAATGACGATCATTCGAGGCGCATCTGCCGCCGTGACAGGCGCAGCCAGCGGCATTGGCCGTGCGCTGGCGCAGGAGCTGGCGGGGCGCGGTTGCGACCTCGCGCTCGCCGACCGCGACGAGGCAGGCCTCGCAAGCCTCGCCGCCGAGCTCACCGCAAGCGGCCGCAAGGTGACCACGCACCGGCTGGACGTCAGCGATGTGGCTGCAGTCGCCCAGTTCGCCGTAGACGCGACCCGCGCGCATCCCGGCCTCAACATCGTCGTCAACAATGCTGGCGTGGCATTGTTCGGCAGCTTCGCCGAGATCGATCAGGCGGAGATGGAGTGGCTGTTCAACATCAATTTCTGGGGCGTCGTGCACGGCACGCGCGCGTTCCTGCCGCATCTTTCGCGCCAGCGCGAAGCGCACGTCGTCAACCTGTCCTCGATCTTCGGCATCATCGCTCCGCCCGGCCAATCGGCCTACGCCGCGGCAAAGTTCGCGGTAAGGGGATTTTCCGAGAGCCTGCGTCACGAGCTCACAGCCGCCGGCAGTCCCGTGCGGCTGTCCGTCGTGCATCCCGGCGGCATCGCCACGGCGATTGCGCGCAATGCCCGTGCCGGCCAGGGCATGACCGACAATGCGCGCCGCGTGCAGGCCATCGAGCGGTTCGAGCGGCTTGCCAGGACCAGCCCGCGCGACGCCGCGTTGCGGATCATCGAGGGCATCGAGCCCAATGAGCCCCGCATCCTGATTGGCGGCGATGCACGCTTCATGGATCTCCTGCAGCGGTTCATGCCGGCCACCTATTGGCGCGTGATGGCGAAGCGGCTCGAGAAGGCGGCCGCAAAGCAGGGATGAGCCACGGGACAGGAGGCCCCGCCCCGGCTCGCGCCCGTGGCGGATACGCCGGAGCGATCGGCGTGTCGGCGAGCTTGATACTTCAGCCACCCAACGACCGGTCAGGCCGCTCTGATATGGGCTAGGAACTGGTTGACCTCGCTACGCAGCCGGGTCGACTGCTGCGCGAGCTCGCCGGCCGCCGACAGCACTTCGTTAGCGGCGTGGCCGGTCTGCACGACCCCGGACGTCACGCCCGCGATGTTGCGCGTGACGTCCTGGGTCTTGCCGGCGACGACGTTCACATTGCCGGCGATCTCGCGGGTCGCGGCGTCCTGTTGCGCGATCGATGAGGCGATGATGGTCGAGATCTCGTCGACCTCCTGGATCGTGGTGCAGATCATGCCGATGCTCTGGACCGCGGCGGCGGTTTCGGCCTGAACCGCGGCGATCTGAGCACCAATCTCTTCGGTCGCCTTGGCCGTTTGGGTCGCTAGCGTCTTCACCTCGCTAGCGACGACGGCGAATCCCCTGCCCGACTCGCCGGCGCGCGCGGCCTCGATCGTCGCATTCAGCGCCAGCAGATTGGTCTGGCTGGCGATCTGGGTGATGAGTGCGACGACCTCGCTGATCTTGCTGGCCGCAATGTTGAGCCGCTGCACCTTGTCGTTGGATTGCTGCCCTTCGTCCGCGGCCTTGCGAACCACGGACGACGCACGCTCGAGCGTCTTGCTGATCTCGTTCATCGAGGATGACAGCTCTTCGGCCGCCGAGGCAACGGTGTTGACATTGTCCGATGCGGAGCCGCACGCCTGCGATACCGTCAGGGCCTGCTGCTTCGACTGATCGATTGTCGCCGACATCGAACGGGCGGTCGCCTCCATTTCGATGGCCGCAGCCGACACTGCGTCGACGACGCCGCGGACGCTGGCCTCGAAGCCATCGGCCACCTCCATCAGCATGCGGCGCCGGTCCTCCTGGGCACGAGCCTGGGCCTTCTCCTGCTCCGCCTGCAGATCCCTCATCCGGACGGCGTTGTCCCTGAAAATCGAAACGGCGCGTGCCATCTGTCCGACCTCGTCCTTGCGCCAGTCCGCCGGGACGCGAACGTCCAGGTTGCCGTCAGCCAGCTCGCGCATCGCGCTCGTCATCTGGACGATCGGGCGGGAGATGCTGCGCGCGATCAGCAGCCCGGCGAGCGCGATCAGCACGAGGCCGGCCAGCGTCATCCCGATCGCCAACGCCCCGGCGCGATTGCGAGCCTGGATGAACTCGCTGTTGTCCATGATGATCTCGACGGCCCCGATCGGCTTGCCGGAGAAATCCTTGATCGGGCCCAGCAGCGCGACGACCGGAACACCCTTGAGCTGTCCTTGGCGCGACAGGAAGCTGCCGGCCGAGGCCTCCCGATAGTCGCCGCTTGCGAAGAAGGAGGTCTCCCCGATCGTCGTCGCGAACAGCTTGAAGCCGGTGTCGCCGGCCAGGCGGAACGCAACCTCGACATTCCGGCTGCGCTTGAACTCGTCGAAGAAGTTTTGGCCAAAGGTCAGGCCGAACTCGACCGAGCCCAGATGTTTGCCGGCGGAAACGATCGGTACGACGCCGCGGAGGCCGAGGCCGGCAACGCCGCCCTCCAGCCCGACGATCGGCTTGCGGTCGGTGTTGGCGGCCACCACCGTCTTGCGGAATCCCGACAGATCGTCGCCGAACTTGGCCGGCTGGTGCACCCGCAGGAAGGACATCGCCGGCGGCGTGTGAAACTGAAACTGGTCGACGCCATAATCGGATTTCAGGCTGGCCATGCCCGCGCCGAACAGCCGCATCAAGGCGTCGCGGTCGTTCTGCGCCATGGCGTCCTGGACCGCGGGGATGTTGGCGACCACCGCGCTCATCGCTTCCGCGCGGGTCGACTCCAGCTGCAGGCGCGAATTGAAGGCGTCATATTGGGCGTGGAGCTCGCGCTCATTGGCGCGGTCGATGATGCCGCCGATGATCCACATGGCGACCAGCAGCACGAAGAGGGCCGTCGCTGCCGCACCGATCACCAGAGAAAGGGTGATCCGGGTTCTCAAGCCACTAAACTTCAACATGCGATCCTCGAACGTCGACCGGTGTTCGAGTATTGCAGCGTTGCAACTAATTATTCCTGAACGAGTCAACCAATGGACTGGACCAACAACAAATTAGCTGCTGCGGGGCGGGAACGGCTATCGCAGCCTTCCGCCGCACACTCTGCTCTTAACCTGCCGCAATCCATGCTGGTTGCAGATCATTTCACCTCAACCCTTCACAAGTCCCGTCGGAACATCCTGACAGAGCAGAACGTCCGACCTGTCCGGCAGGGCGCGTTCAGGCGACAGGACCGCCGCGCGCCCGCCAGCCGCTCATGCCGCCAGCATAGTGGCGGATATCCTGCCGCCCGGCCGACAGCGCCCGCCGCAGGGCGGTGGCCGAGCGACCGCCGGCCTGGCAGATCAGAACCACCGGCTTGTCGTGCACGAGGCTGCCCGGGTCGAAACGCGACAGCGGGTGATTGACGGCGCCGGGGATGTGGCCGCCCTTGAACTCATGCGGCTCGCGCACGTCGACGATGACGCAGCTCCGCTGCTGATGCGCCCGCACCAGCTCATCATGCTCGATCGCCGGCACGCTGGTCGACCCGGTCAACCTGCTGAACAGTCCTGATAGCATGGGAGGAACCTCTCACTGTTTGACATAGGGGCACTCGGGCGACTCAGCCTAGCCCTGTGTCCGCTTCGCCTTGGCCGCGGACGCTTCGACCCAGAAGAAGAACGCACCTGCACCGATCGCGAGCGCGGCGAACCAGACGCCATCCGGCACGCCGGTGATGTCGGGCAGCCGCACCTTGCCGAGCGCCCAAACATTCAGGACATGGGCCTTCACCCAGTCGAAGCTCAGCGCATAGAGGATCGCCCCGACGATCATGCCGAAAGCGCCCACTGCAGCATGAACGCTGCCGCTGGCAATGGCGCCGAGCGCAGTGCCCGGGCAGTAGCCGTAAACCACCATGCCGACGCCGAACAGCGCCGCGCCGAGCGCGACCGCAAGCATGTTGGCGTCCTTGACGTAATACTTGGTGTTGCCGGTATCGACCAGCAGCAGAACGCCGATGCCGCCGACCACGATCGCCGTGCCCATCACCTTCAGCACGGTGAAGTCGCGCAGCCGGAACTGGTTCTCGATCACGTTGCAGCTCGTGACCTTGCCCTGCTGCAGGAGATAGCCGAACACGGCGCCCATCAACAGCGGACCGGCGATGCTCATCAATGACGTCATGGCCCTTCTCCTATGCTTTGCGGAACATGACGCGCGACACAACCAGGCCGGTCGCGAACATCACGGCGAGGAACAGCCAGCTCGACAGCGCCAGTTGCAGACCGCCTGAAATGCCGTGGCCGCTGGTGCAGCCGCCGGCCAGACGCGCGCCATACATGATGACGATGCCGCCGAGAAACGCAGCGACGAAGCGCTTGAACACCGACGGACCAAAGCGCTCCCGCCAGACCTCCGGCACCAGTTCGAGCCGCCACGTGCCGGAGATGACCGCCGACAAGAATGCGCCGAGCGGAATGCCGACCAGAAACCAGACGCCATAATCCCATTTCAGCGGCATCGACTTCCAATAACTGTTGGCGGCGACGGCGTCGGATCCGATCACCGGCACGGCGAACAGCGACGCGATGCGCGAGAACGCCGTCGTCACGCCGAGTGGGTCGCCGAACCCGGCAAAGGCCACCCAGCTGAGGATGCCGATGCCGGCGCCGACCAGATAAGGCGACCAGTCGATGCGCCCGGACTCGCCCAGATCCTTGACCATGACGTCGTTCATCATTGCCACGACGGGCCCTCCCTGCTGACGCGGCCCAGCGCCGCGACCGACGCACGCTACTATATGCATACATTCGAATTTATGCAATTATAAATCGGCCGGTGCCGATAGGTGAAAGGCGAGATCCTGCGGCAGCGTGACGGCGAGGAATCAGCGGCACGGACGACCTCGGGGATGGCAGGCCCGAGCAAGCCGCAGTGGAGCATGATCCGCCGCAGCCCCACGCTCTGTTCATGTCGGCGCGGCCTCTCGCAGGTCCATCGTCACCACGCGACTCGGTCGCGCCGCTTACCGCGGCCGCGGGAGAAGTCCTCGAGATGAGGCTCGCAGGCCAACGCAGAAGCGATGCCCGGCGCGTGGTGGCCGGGCCTGCGCACCTGTCCAGCACTCCGACGCGGGCCGGCGAATGGCGGCGAGATCGGATCTGCGCGGCTCTCAGTCGCCGCGAGTTCCTAGGCGGCTCTCACGCCGGCGATGAACTTCTTCACTTCCATGCTCAGTCTGGCACTGTCGTCGGCCAGCGATTTCGCGGCGGACAGCACCTGGGATGCGGCGGTTCCGGTATCGACGGCACCGCGCTGCACATCCGCAACGTTGGCTGAGACCTGCTGCGTTCCCGCCGCCGCATGCTGGACGTTGCGCGAGATCTCCTGCGTGGCAGCGCCCTGCTGCTCCACGGCCGATGCGATCGTCGACGAAATCTCCTGCAATTTCTCGATGGTGATGCTGATGTCGCGGATGGCACCGACCGATTGCTGGGTGGCGGACTGGATGCCGGAGATCTGCTGGCCGATCTCGCCCGTGGCCTTCGCCGTCTGCTCGGCCAGCGCCTTGACCTCGGATGCGACCACCGCAAATCCACGGCCGGCCTCGCCGGCGCGTGCGGCCTCGATCGTTGCATTCAGCGCGAGCAGATTGGTCTGTCCGGCAATCGTATTGATCAGCTCGACGACGTCGCCGATGCGGGCAGCGGACTTCGAGAGCTCGCCGACCTGTTCATTGGTCCTGCGTGCCTGTGCCACCGCCTCATTGGCCATCCGGGCCGAATCCTGGACTTGCCTGCTGATCTCGTTGACGGACGCGGAGAGCTCCTCGGTCGCAGATGCCACCGACTGCACATTGGTGCAGGCTTCCTCGGAAGCCGCGGTGACGGATGTGGCCAGGTTCTGTGCGCGGCTCGCCGTGTTGCTGAGCCCGCCGGCGTGACCTTCCAAAGTGCTCGATGCCGTGGACACGGTATCGACGATCTCGCCGACCACGGCCTCGAAGCGGCCAGTGATCTCGTCGAGCCGCCGGCCGCGTTCCAGTTTCACCTCTGCCTCTCTCGAAGCGATATCGTCGGCCTGCTTCTTCGCAATCAAGGCGGTCTTGAAGACGTCCAGGGCGTCGGCCATCATGCCTACTTCGGTCTTCTGACCGCGATAGGGGATCTCGATCGCCAGGTTACCCTCACCGAGCGCCTGCATCGGCCTGATGATGGAAGCGATGCACCGGGAAATGTCGCGAACGAACCAGCTTCCGACGCCGATGCCGGTGAGAACGGCAAGGACGATGACCGTCGACATCAATGCAAATGCCTCGGCATAGCCATCCGCGGCGATCTTGGTTTCGGCGTCGGCGCCACGATTGTTGAGGTCAATCAGCTTTCGAAGAAATTCGTCCGACTGATTGGCGACGCTCCGGACCGTCTTGTTGAACAGATCGCTCGCCTGCTTGGTCGCGTTGCCGTTCCCTGCGCGCAGCACCTCGAGCACACCATCGGCAGCCTTGACATATTGCTCCCAGCCCCGCGACCAGCTCTCGAACAGGCTGCGCTCCTCGGCCGACGAGATCATCGCCTCATAGGAGCGGCGCGCCGTCGCGATGACGGCGAGCGTTGCCTTCATGTTGCGGTCGAGATTGTCCTTCTCCTCAGTCGTATCTGCCGTCATGTAGGCTCGCAGCTGCGCCCGATTGAGATTGATCGCCGAACGCAACTCGCCGAGCACGCGCACGCTCGGCAGCCAGTTCTTGGCGATCTGTTCGGTATGCGTATTGATTGTCTGCATGCCGCGGACGGCCAGCAACCCGACGATGGTCATCGCCACCAGCAGCAGCGCAATGACGGCCGCCATTTTTGCTCGAATGGAGAGTTGCGACATCACGCGTGCCTTTCGTAGTCCCGGCGATTCGTATCGGTCCGCCGCATGATTGCGTCGTCCCCTCGCGACGGTATCACCCGACCTTCGCAAATTGGTTAACGGGCGGGATTTCCAGACTGGAATCTACCAACGTCATGATCGGGCACGATGGTCCGAATGCCGTGTTCGGCACGCATCTCCTGTGGCCGATCCGCGCTCCGGCGTGACGACGCAAAGACGCGTGTCTTCGGGCTCGATCCGATCTGATCGGACAATGTTCTTCGTCGGAGGCTTGAAGTGCGCCGACACGCCACGCGTCGACGAGCCTGTGACAGACAGGTCCCGGAGATTCATGGATGCTGCGCCTTGACGCTGCATGTCCCATGCCGCTCAGCAGAAGCAGGCTCGCTTCCGCAGGATGCCTCAAGAAGGCATGACGGAGGGCGACTGAACCGGGCTCTGCGCCGGCTTGGTGGCGAACAGCCAGCGGTCGACGACAAAATCGGTGACGGCCGCACCCAACCACATGCCACCGAGCACGATCCACGCTGTGAGCGCAAACACCGATGCCCCGGTTACACCGGCGCCAACGGCGCAGCCGCCCGCCAGCATCGCGCCGAATCCCATCAGGACGGCGCCGATCATGTAACGGCGCATGCCGCGCCCATCCGAGAAGCCTTCGAGATTGAGTTCACGCGCCAGCGCGGCCGCAACGAACGAGCCGATGAACACGCCCGGAATGATGCCGAGATCGAAGCCCGGCTTCAGTTGCGGGCTGGCGAGCACCTGCATCAGCAGCTCCGCCGACGGACCGCTGAATGTCAGGCTCTTCAGCGGCACCGGCGAGAACGAGGCCTGGCCGAGCTGATAGGTAAGGAGCCAGCCCCCGGCGACTGCCGCGCCCGCGGCCACCGCCGAGCGCAGGATCTTCGGGCCAACCTGAAACTTCGACACGGCGGCGAGCCCGGCCAGGAACCACAGCATTCCGAAGCCGAGCTTCTCGGGCGTACCCCCGCCGAACAGGCTCATGATGTCGCGCGACGGTCCGCCGTCGACGAGCCAAAGATTGGTGAGCCACTCGCGTGCCGGCGCAAGCAGGCCGCGATAGGCCGACTGCGCCGTCACCGCGAAGACGAGGCCGGACAGCAGCGCCCGCAGATTGCCGTTGGCCGAGAGCACCAGCAGACGGCTGGCACAGCCTCTCGCCAGGATCATGCCGCAGCCGAACAGCGTACCGCCGATCATCGCGCCGGAAATGCTGCCCTGCTGCGCCAGCTGGCGCGCTTCGGAGACGTCGAGCAGGCCCATCGCCACCAGCGCCTGGGTGCCCAGCAGCGCCGAGGCGAAGGTGAGGAGCCACACCGCCAGCCGCGGACCGCCCTGCCCGCGCGCGAACTCGACCGTGGCCGCCCGGAGGCAGAAGCGGCTGCGCTGGGCGAAGAAGCCGAACGCGCCGCCGGCCGCGAGCCCGCACAGCAGCGACACCAGCTCCTCACCCAGAAGGTCGATCAATGCGGTGAGCACAGGCGCTCCCGTCGTTCAGGCCTACCGCTCAACATGCCGGGCGGCATCGGCAAGGACGCATGCGCCCGTCACGGGCGCAGGTAGGCGTATCCACTCTGCTGCAGCTCCGTGAGGCGCACGACGCCGCCCTTCTCCGCCACCGCGAACCCTGGCAAGAGATCGTCGAGTTTCACGCCTTGCGCCTTCATGGTGTTCGCACAGGCCTCGAAGCCGACGCCAGCCTTCATGAGGCGCTCGGCCAGAGCCGAGATGGTCTGGTCGGCCGAAATCGCATGAAAGGCCCGCAAGCCCGGACCGTGGATCACCAGGCGAATGTCTGCGCGTCCAGGTCCTCCGGTGCCATCGACGTGGTTCTGGAGGTTGCCGAGAACGAACAGGGCGCGGTCCTGATCGGCGAGATGATAGGCGACGCGCTGGCGCGGAGATTCCGTCGCCGCGCGTGCGCTGCTGACACCGAAGATTCCAAACAGGCCGGCAAGACCGGCTTGCATCAAAGATCGACGTTCCATGGTGGCTCCTAACGCGCGGCTGCAATGAATCCTGCGATGCGATCAGCGGCATCCTCGGCGGCGAGATCGCGAAAGAAGTGATCTGCGTCGTCAATCGTCTCCAGTCGGACACGGCTGCCGGCGCGTGACGCCAGCGGCGCGAACGACGCTGCCACGTCCGGTACCGTCTTGTCTTGCGCTGCCGCAAGCACCAGAACCGGCAGGCTCACATCGGCGACCAGCGCCGCCGTATCCTGACGCCGGTCGGCGCGATAGAATGCTGCGAATGCGCGTGCCGTCACCTTGGCATCGCGGCAATAGATGAAGCCCGGCACCGACATCCAATCACCGCCGCGCCCGGCGGCGATCGCTGCCTCAGCCTTGTCGAGCAGCGGCGCCAATCGCTGGCCGTAGCTTTCCGCATAGGCGTCTCTCAAACCGGCCTCGATGCTCGCCGTCGCGGGCGCCAGCAGGATCGCACCGTCGACCGCCGCTCTGGGATTGGCGGCCAGATAGCGCGCGACCTGATTGGCGCCGCGCGAATGACCGAGGACGAAGACGTGCGACGACGTCTTGCGCGCTTCACTCAGCCAGGCGGCGATCTCCACGACAGCATCGTCCGTCACATAGTCATGGGGTTTGGCACAATCGTACATGCCGGTGCGGCGATCGAGACCGAGCACGAGATTGTGCGCGAGCGAGGCGATCCCCCGCTCGGCCAACGCCTTGGACAGGCCCTGGATGGTCTCCATGTCCTTGTGCGCGAGCGTGCCGTGCGTCATCAGCACCAGCGGCACATCCGGTCCAGACTGCGCCGGCAGTCGGAGCGTGCCGAGCGCCGTACGCCCGCCGATCGTGAGCTCGCGCGGCTCCTCGGCCGCGAAGGCGATCGACGCAATGAACGAGACGACAAGAGCGAGCCACCACCGCATCGCAAATTCCTCAGGGACGCACGATCGTCCAGTTCTTCTCGGACAGCTCCAGCAGGGTCGCGACCCCGGTCTTGACGACCGTGACACCGTCGAGCAGAGGCGGCTGCCGTCCCTCCTTGCTCGCGAGCGTCTCCAAGGTATTGCCGCAGGCGATGAAGCTCACATTGGGCATCGACTTGGCGAAGCCGAGCACCCGCTCCTTCACCGGCGAGCGGTCGGCCAGCAGCATGTCGAGGCCGCCATTGAACGCAACGATCACGATCTCGACCTCCGCGCCCTCGCCCGAATAGTGGCGGGAGACATTCGCGGCCACGTCGAGCACCGCGCGCATCTTGGCCGGATCCTCGTCGCTGATCTGCAGCGCGAGCCTATGTGGCTCGGCTGCAGTGGCGATGGACGCAACCCCGCTTCCGGCCAGGGCGACGGATGCGGCCGCCAATAGCATCTGGCGGCGGCTGCATCCGGCAATCCTCACTCGACGCCTCGCGGCTTGCCGTCCTTGTCTTCCGGCGTGACGTCGACCGCTGTCGCGCGTCCGGTGATCTTGACCGGCGCGATGCAGTTCTTCATGCAAGGATCCTTCTGCCAGAACGCCTTCTCGCTCGTGCTCCGGTCATCCATGATGAACCCGCCCTCGTTCGGCATCTTGATCGTGGCGAGATTGCTGTTGCTCAGCTCGAAGTTCTGATCGGTGATCACGTCGTTCAGATACAGCACATAGGCAACCAGCGCGTAGTACTCGTCGACCTTCAGCGACTGCGGGCTGCCGAACGGCATCGCGTGGCGGACGTAGTCGAACAGCGTCGAGGCGTAGGGCCAGTAGGAACCGACCGTCTTGACGGGATTGTCTGATGTCAGCGATCCCTTGCCGCCGGCGAGCACCGGCCAGCGGCCGGCACCCTCGCCGAATTCGCCATGGCAACTGGCGCAATTGTCCATGAACAGCTTCTCGCCCTGGGCGACGGTGCCCTTGCCGACTGGCAGCCCCTGCCCGTCCGGACGGACGTCGATGTCCCAGCCGCGGATCTCCTCGGCGCTCGGCGCGCGGCCGATGTTGAAGCGCTGCGCCGGCTTGGCATCGGACTTGGCCTCGGTCTTCTCGCTCGGACCGCCGGCGAACGCCACCGAGCCCGCAAGCGCTGCCAGCGCTGCGGCGGCAATGATGAGCTTAGGCGACCTCGACATTCTCGACCTCACCGTTTGCCTGCACATGCCAGGTCTGGATGCCATTGTTGTGATAGATGGAGTTGTAGCCGCGGACCTTGCGCAGCTCGGCCTTGGACGGCTGGACGTAGCCGGTCTCGTCCTGGACGCGCGACTGCAGCAGCAGCGGCTCGCCGTTCCAGTCGAACTCGTAGTAGAACCGGGTCAGCGCCTTGTCGAGCACCGGGCCGTCGATCCGCGCCGGCCACCAGTTGCGGCCACCATCGAGCGAGACGTCGACGCGCTTGACCTTGCCGTTGCCCGACCACGCCAGCCCTGAGACGATCGTAAAGCCCTTGCCGTGCTTGATCGGCGCCTGCGGGCTCGGGCTCGTGATCACCGACTTGGCATCCATCGCCCAGGTGAAGCGCCGCGCCTTTCCGTTCGGCAAGAGATCGGTGTATTTCGAGGTTTCCTCGCGGGTGTGCCAGGGCTGGTCGCCGACCTTGATACGGCGCAGCCACTTGACCCAGAGATTGCCCTGCCAGCCCGGCACGACCAGGCGCATCGGATAGCCCTGCTCGGGATACAGCGCCTCGCCGTTCATCTTGTAGGCGATGATGCAGTCGTCGAGCGCCTTCTCGATCGGCAGGCTGCGATCCATCGACGCGGAGTCGGCGCCCTCGACCAGCAGCCATTTGCCGTTGGTCTTGACGCCGGCCTCTTCGAGCAGGGTGCGCAGCGAGACGCCGGTATATTGCACGCAGTGGATCATGCCATGCGTGAACTGGCAGCCATTGAGCTGGGCGCCGCGCCACTCCATGCCGGAGTTGGCCGCGCATTCCATGAAGTGGATGCGGTTGACGCGCGGGTAGCGCTTGAGCTCGTCGAGCGTCAGCAGCAGCGGCCGCTCGACCAGGCCATGGATCATCAGCCGGTGATCGGCCGGATCGACGTCGGCCACGCCGCCGTGATGGCGCTCGAAGCACAGCCCGTTCGGCGTGATGATGCCTTCGAGCTCATGCAGCGGCGTGAAGCTGACCGAGGATTCGCGCGAAGCCGTCAGCCATTCGACGTCGCGGCGGACGACGTCCTTCTCGAACTTCGACGGCTTGCCGTAGGGGCGCACAGCGACGCCCTCGCCGAGGGTCCGCGTCCATTCCGGCACGTTCGGCGGCTGGTTGGCGGGATTGCCGACGCCGGCACGCGCCTGCGAGGCCAGCGCCGTGGCGGCAAGACCGCCGGCTGCGGTCAGGAAACCACGGCGCGACGCGCGTGTGGCTGAGGGAAGTAGTTTGTCCTTGGACATCGTCGTCACACTCCGGAGACTTTGACGGCCCGGTTGGGCTCGAGACGAACGGTTTTCTGGCGCTGCAGATAGCTCGACACGACCTCCCAGATCGGCGGCCCCTGCGTGCCTTCGTTGACGCTGGCCCAGCCCGCGACCTGATACTCCCGCGTCGGATCGATCGCGGCCCCGGTCTTGATCAGGCGCATGTCGGAGATGCGCTGCCCCTGCGGCTTGTTGACGTCGATGGCGTAGGACATGCCGCCGATGCGGACCATGTCGCCGCCCTGCTGGTAGTAAGGATCGACGTTGAACAGGTTGTCGGCGACGTCCTCGATGATCTCCTTCAGCCGCGTGCCGGTCATGCCCATGCGATAGACGGCCGGATAGGTGATCGCGGTGGCGTTGGTGACGTCCTCGAACGTGATGTCCTGGCCCGGCATCACGCTGGTGCCCCAGCGGAAGCCCGGCGACAGCGCGATCTCCGCATCGCGCTCCTGCAGCAGCGCCTGGCAGATGAGGTCATCGAACGTGCCGTTGAAATTGCCGCGGCGATACAGCAGCGTCTCGGTCCGCCCCAGCGGGCGGGCGAGATCCGCGGCAAACGGCTTGCGCACCTCGGCGATCTTGGCCGCCATCGCCGGATCCGGCGTGATCACGTCGGAGAACAGCGGAATCAGCTTGTAACGATAGCCCTTCACTTCGCCGTCCTTGACGTCGAGATCGAGCCGCGAGACGAACTTGCCGGAGGAGCCCGACGCGATCAGCAGCGTCTTGCCGACCTTCACGGCCTCAGGCAGCGCATCATGGGTGTGACCCGTGAGAATGACGTCGAGACCCTTGACGCGGCTGGCCAGCTTGCGGTCGACGTCGAAGCCGTTGTGTGACAGCAGCACCACGAGGCCGGCGCCGTCCTTGCGCGCCTTGTCGACCTGGGTCTGAACATCCTCCTCGCGCACGCCGAACGACCAGTTCGGAATCATCCAGCGGGGATTGGCGACCGGCGTATACGGGAAGGCCTGGCCGAGCACCGCGATCTTGACGCCGCCGCGCTCGATCATCGTCGAGGCTTCGAACGCCGGCTCGTTCCATTCGGTGTCGCGGATGTTGAGGCCGAGGAAAGGGAAGCCCAGACCATCGACCGCCTGCTTGACGCGCTCGGTGCCGTAGGTGAACTCCCAATGCCCCGTCATCGCATCCGGCTTCAGCAGCGCCATGCAGTCGATCATGTCCTGGCCGCGGGTCTTCAGCGACGACCATGAGCCCTGCCAGGTGTCACCGCCATCGAGCAGCACGACCTTGTCGCCGCGCTCGGCGCGGATGGCCTTGATGACGGTGGCGGCGCGGTCGAGCCCGCCGATCCGCCCGTAGGTCTTGGCGAGCGCCTCGAAATCCTCCGAGGTCAGCGCATAGGCCGACGACGAGCCCGGCGCGATGCCGAAGCGGGTGAGGAAATCCTTGCCGGTGACATGCGGCGGCTGGCCCTTGGCGTCACCGACGCCGAGATTGGTCGACGGCTCACGGAAATACAGCGGCATCAGCTGGCCGTGGATGTCGGTGACATGCACCAAGGTGACGTTGCCGACCGGATCGAACGCCAGCAGCTCCTTCTCGGTCAGCTTCTGCTGAGCAAAGGCGCGGGTCGCACCCGCAAGACCGGAGCCACCCGCCAGGGCAGCCGCCGCCAATGCGACCTGAACGAATTCGCGACGCGATATCATGATGTATCTTCCTTGTGTCCGCGGCTAGTTGCGGACCGACGGTGTCTCGACGGGCAGCCCGATGCCGCGCCAGGCGACGTAGACTTCGAGCGCGAGGAACTCGTCCGACAGCGGCTTGTAGGGCACGCCGCGAACGTCGAACATGCAGCCCTCGAACCGTTCGTGCAGCGGGATCAGGCGCTGATCGCGCAGCCGGTAGGTCGGAAAGCCGTTGGTCTGGCCTTGGCTCAGAAAATCGGCGCGCATGAACTTGCCGTTGTTCTTCTCGTGGCAGGACGCGCAGGCGAGATCGAGCTGCCCGACCCGCGTATAGTAGATCTCCTTGCCCTTCTCGAACCATGGCGACATCGGACCGTCGGTCTTCACCGCCACCGGCATGCCGCGCGACTGGTAGCGGACGAACGCCGTCATGTCCGTCAGTTCCTTCGACTTGAAGGCCCAGGGCTGCGCCTTCATGTGCTCGGTGCGACAGATGTTGATCTGCTGCTCGAGATTGACCGGCTTGTTGAGCTTATCGCTCCATTTGGGCATGGCGGCGCCGACGCCCTTCATGGTCTTTTCCGCCTCGCCGTGGCAGCTCATGCACGACTTGCCTTCGCTGCCGTCGACCGTCTTCCAGACGTCGGCGGCCCGCTCCACCGCGAGGAAGCCGGGATTCTCCAGGTCGTCATCCTGGAGCGCGCGCGTTTCCTTGGTGCGGAACTGATAGCCCGAGATGATGGTCTTGAAGACGTGACCGGGAGGCGCCGGAATGCCCTTCCGTTCGGCCTCCTGGCCGAACGTCGCGACTGCGGACAGGGCCAGCGCGGCCGAAGCCAGGACGGCGAGAGAACCGTAGCGAATGGACATCCGTCACTCCTCCTAGCGATCACACGCTGCCGATCAGGCCTTCAACGCGATCTTCTCTTCGGCCGTCACCACGGAGCCATCATCATCCGTCCATGCGAACTTGAACGTACCTTCCTCGTCGATCCTTGCGTCGAACTGGATGTACGGGTTGGCGGAGATCGCCGGCTCCAGCGCGCAGGAGAACACCGGCTTGCCGTTGAACTCGCAGGTGAACTTGTTGATGATCTTGCGTGGGATCGGCTTGCCCTGCGCATCCTTGCGCTGACCCGATTCCATCAGATGCGAGACCAGCGTCTTGATCTGGATGATCTCGCCCTTCTTGGCTTCCTTCGGAAGCTTGATGCGCGGCTTGTCTGCCATGTTCGTCTCTCCCCTGTCTCAGCCGCCGCAGCCGCCGATGGTGACCTTGACGGTCTTGCGCTCCGTGAAGAGCGAGCCGTCACTCATCTTCGCGACCGCGATCACGTTCTGGGTCTGCGCCAGACGGATGCGGATCGATGCCTCGGCCTTGCCGGACATCGGCGTGAACATCAGCGTGGCGACGCCGGCATTCGGATTGCCGTCGGCCACGAACAGCACTTCCTTGACGTAGTTCTCGGCGGTCATCGGGCTTTCGACCGAGAGCGCGAGCGGCACGGTGTTGCCGTTCTCGGCGATCTCAGGCAGATCGAGCGTGATCTTGCCCTTGGCCGCTTCCTTGCCGCCGGTGAACTTCTTGATCATCTCGGCCGCGTCGTTGCTCGGCTCGGCGTTGGCGGCCATCGGCAGCACCGTCAGGGCGACGAAACCGCCGCCGAGAAGGAACGCCTGTCGTCTGTTGATTGCGCCCATGCATCATCCTCCAGAGGCGGTTACTTCAATGTTTCGAGAAAGGCGACGACGTCCTCGACCTGCGCGGCGGTGAGGACGGGTTTGCCGACGAACTCCGGCCTGACGCGATTGAGTCCGTCGTTCTTGTAGAAGGCGGGCATCACCGTATCGGTGAAGATGCGCTTGGGATCGGCGACGATCAGGCGCAATTGCGCCGCGTTGTAGCGGGTCGCGACGCCGTCGAGCGACGGACCGAACTCGCCGTGAAACTCCTCCGACTTCAGCGACGACACCTGATGGCAGGCGAGGCAATTGCCCAGCGTCCGCGTCAAGAACACCTTCTTGCCGGCATCGGCATTGCCGGGCGCGCCCGTCAGCGATTTCGGAATGGCATAGTCGACGACATCGAGCCTGATCGGCTCGTCACCCCGCGCGGCTGCCGACAGCAACACGCAGAGCAAGGCGGCCGGAATCAAACGGCGCATGTTTCCACCCTGACCGACGAGGCGTCCCCTCGCCTTACGATGACACGACGGACTTACGATCCATCATATTCAAGAATTATGATTTGATAATGTGATTGGTGTCAAGCGTATTTCGATGCCGCACTGCACTCAACCCTTGGTCGAAGCGAGATAGTCGCGGAAGGTGCCGCGCTCGTAGGCCCTCTCGCGCACGAAGCGGAACATTGCGAGGAAATGCGGCGGCTTGAGATAGCCCGGCGCGCGCGCCACCTCGCGCGCGAGCGGCTCCTTCGCAGAGACCCCCTCGGCCGATGGCGGAAAGAACTGGAACGTCGGCGTGAAGCGGATCGCGTAGCGCTCGGCGAGCTCCTTCTCGGCAAGCTCGTTGCCATCGAAGTCGATCACCTTGCGCGCGCCGAGCAGGTTGAGCTGCAGCACTTCGAAATTGGCGCGGATGTAGTCCGTGATCTCTTGATCGGCAAAGTTCACCAGATGCGTCTCGCGGCAATACGGGCAGCCGCGCAGCTCCCACATGATCGCAAGCCGCTTGCCTTCCGACGCCGCGCTTTCGAGATCCTCGCGCAGGTCCAGGAAGCTGTTGAGAAACCAGGACTGGTGATAGAGCCCGTCGTCGCCGAGCGCCGCGTCGGCCTGCGCCGGCGCCGACGCCGGGCCGACGGCCGCCGCAGCAGAGAGCAGCGCAACCAGATCGCGCCGCGTCATCGTCCGGTTCGTCGTCATCAGCCTGCTCGCGCGCTTTGCCAAGTCCACTTTGCCAAGTCCACGGAATTTCGATACATGATATTCGAATAAGAGAATGTGAAAAGGACATTCGATGCTGCGCCGCGTCATCATGCTGTCGCTCGTGCTGTCATGCCTCACGCACGGCGTCCGTGGGCGCGCCGAAGAGAACACGGACGTCGCTGCCTTCATGCGCTCGGCGATGGCCAGCCTGCGCACCGCCGCGAGCTATGGCCGCACCGGCAATGTGGGCCTGGCGCAGATCGAGCTCGACGACGCCCGGATCGCCTGGGGCAGGCTCAGCCGGCTCGCCGAGCGCTCCAATGCGCCCTATTCGGCCAAATCCTTTGCAGAGCTGATCGCCACCGGAAACGATCGCCTGAAGCAGGCGGACGAAGCGCTGACCGCAGGTGACGGGGCACGCGCTGCGGCGGCCATTGCCGCGTTGCGCCGGTCGCTTCACGCCCTGAGGCAGGACGCCGGCGTGGTCGAACTCAGCGATTGCGTGTTCGACCTGTCACCCGTCATGGACGCGTTGCGCAACGCAGCTGCGCGGTTCGCTGCGGGCAAGGCCGAGCCTGGCGAGGTCGTCCAGGCCGGCACAGCGCTGCGCGACCGGCTGCAACGCTGCAACGGCCTCGCCGCGCCCGACGTGGCGAGCCAGGCCGAGTTCCGCCGCCTGATCGACGGCGCCACGACGAGTGCCGGCGAGATCGGCCGCGCGGCGCGCGAGAGCGACGCCGGCCTGGTGCATCGCTATGAGATCGAACTGCAGTCCTTCGTCAATCTATTGGACTTCCGCTTCGGCTGATCAGCCGATGGTGGCGAGCGACGGAAAGCGCTCGAAGATCCATTCCGACATCCGCGGGATCACGCCGGCGAGAAAGGCCGCGCCGGTCAGGACGAGAAAGCCGCCCATCGTCTTCTCGACCAGGGGGAGATGCGGCTTGATGCCCTTGAGCATGGTCATGAACTGTCCCGTGAAGGCAGCGGCGATCAGGAACGGGATGCCGGTCCCGACCGAATAGGCGGCGAGCAGCAGCGCGCCCTTCCCCACCGTCGCCTCCGCGCCGGCCATCATCAGGACGGCGGCAAGGACCGGCCCCGCACACGGCGTCCAGCCGAAGGCGAAGGCAAGTCCCATCACGAACGCACCGAGCAGGCCGGCCGGCTTGCTTCCGACGTCGATCGTGGCGCTCCGGTACAGCAGCGGAATCCGGAGCACCCCGAGGAAATGCAGCCCCATCGTGATGATGACGAGGCCAGCGAGGATGCCGAGCTGGCTGAGATGGCCGGCAATGAACCTTCCGAACACCGAGGCGGTGGCGCCGAGACCGACGAACACCAGCGAAAAACCGCCGACGAAGCACAGCGCCGTCAGCACCGTCCGCCGCCGCTGGGCCATGCTGGTTTCGCCGATCGCGTCGGCCGCCGAGACGCCGGCCATGTAGCACAGGAACGGCGGGACCAGCGGCAGAATGCACGGTGACAGAAACGACAACAGACCCGCGGCCAGCGCGGCGCCCAGCGTGACGTCGAGATCCATCTTTCCCCCCGGTCGGCCAGCGCTACGTGCCCGGCCTGCCGGGCAGGATTCGGAAATCGCGCACTAGTACATATTCGAATTTAATGATAGATTGGCCACCAAGTCCAGAGAGGATCTCGGCATGACCAGCAGACGTGCATCGCGCGGATTCGCAACGCTCGCAGGAGCCGTAGTGACCGGCATTTGCCTCTCGTCCCCGGCGTTCGCCTCCGAGCTCGTGATGTTCGAACGTCCGGGCTGCGGCTGGTGCGCCCGCTTCAACGCGGAAATCGGTCCGATCTATGACAAGACCGACGAGGGGCGCGCGCTGCCGCTGCGACGGGTCGACCTTGCCAAGCCGCTGCCGACGGACCTTTCCGGTATCGATCCGGGAGCGTTCACCCCGACCTTCGTGGTGGTCGATCAGGGCCGCGAGATCGGACGCATCCGCGGTTATCCCGGCGATGCGTTCTTCTTTGGGCTGCTCGGCCGCATAATGAATGCTACAAGCGGGCTCCGGCCCGCTCCTGACGCCAACCGAGGGATTCAGAATTCATGCCGCTGCCGAAGTTGAAGGACATCGAAACCTCTGCCGAGCTCGAGCAGATGATCGAGAAGGCGCGGGAAGCCAGCGAGATGCTGAAGGCACTGTCCCACGAGTCCCGGCTTTTGCTGCTCTGCATCCTTGCCGAAGGCGAAAAATCCGTCACCGAGCTCGAGCAGTTCCTGGGCGAGCGGCAGTCGACCGTCTCGCAGCAGCTCGCCCGTCTCAGGCTCGACCGGCTGGTCACGACGCGGCGCGAGGGCAAGACGATCTACTACAGCCTTGCGAGCGAAGATGTCCGCAAGATCCTGACGGCGATCTACGACGTCTATTGCGAGCCGGTCCGCAAGCGCCGCCGCTGACCGGTTGGCCCTCGCGGTCTCGGGCTTCGCATCGGCGCGCCCCGTAGCGGCGCAAGAGGTCTGGCGTCCCCGCCGCTCCTGGCGCACAATGCCAGGAAACCAACGAGGATGTCGGAGAGGAATGCTCAGCCCATCAGCACTGACGTTCATGTGTGGGCTCCTCGCGGGCGCCGTTCTCGGCGTCGCCGGTCGCGCCGGCCGCTTCTGTACGCTCGCGATGCTGGAGGACGCGTTCTTCGGCGCCGATACCCGGCGACTCAAATCCTTCGCTCTGGCGGCCGCGGTCGCGCTGGTCGCAACCCAGCTGCTCGCCAGCTTCGGCCTGATCGACCTGTCGCGCTCGATCTACTTGACGTCGTCCATTCCGCTCGGCGGCGCCATCCTCGGCGGCTTGTCGTTCGGAATCGGGATGGCCCTGGTCGGCACCTGCGGCTTCGGGACACTGGTCCGTATCGGCGGCGGTGATCTGCGCGCCATCGTCGTGTTTCTGGTGCTGGGCGTGTCAGCCCTGGCCGCGATGCGCGGGCTCACGGGATTCCTGCGCATCTCGCTGATCGAGCCGCTCTCCATACGCCTGCCCGAAACGATGACCCAGGGCATGGATATGCTGCTGTCGCCCGCACTTGGCTCATATGCGCGGCCGGCAACCGTTTCCGTCGCAGCGGTCGCGCTCGCGGCCTGGGCATTGGCCGACGGGCGCCTCGTGAGATCGCCGCGCCTGCTGCTCTCCGGCCTCGCCGTAGGCTGCGCGGTGGCGTTCGGCTGGTTCGCCACCAGCTGGCTCGGCAATGACGATTTCGATCCGGCGCGCGTGGCATCCCTGACCTTCGTTGCCCCGCTCGGCAATACCGTGCTCTACATCGCCACGCTTTCGGGCAGCCGGGCCGACTTTGCGATCGGCTCCGTCGCCGGCGTGATCCTGGGCTCGTTCGTCGCGGCAATGTTTTCGCGCGTCTTCCGCTGGGAAGCCTGCGATGACGCGCGTGAGTTGAAGCGTCACATGACCGGCGCGCTGCTGATGGGCACCGGCGGCATCATGTCGATGGGCTGCACGATCGGACAGGGCCTGTCGGCATTCTCGACGCTGGCGATCTCGGCGCCGCTGACGATGCTGGCGATCACCTGCGGCGCACGTCTCGGCCTCGAATACACCATGACCGGCGAATGGCGCCCTGCCGTGCGCAACCTGCTGCGTCTGACATCGTGACGGCGGCTGCGCTCGCGCAATGTGCAAGCTCGCTCCCACACCAGGGCAATGGGGTTGTACCGCAGGCAGACGGATTGTGGATTTCGCCGTTGCCTCAATACTTCAGTTCACGCGCTTCGCAGATTGTCTGCCGGCTCGCATGGTCGCCTGAGCGCCGTCCTGGTGATAATTCCCGGATCTTCCGATGCCACGCTTCAGGGGGAGACGGCACTGTCCTCAGCTGCACAGCAGCTCACAAACCAAAACTCCCGCAGCCTCGTCGGCTACGGGAGTGTCGGTCTCAATGGTTGCGGGGATAGGATTTGAACCTATGACCTTCAGGTTATGAGCCTGACGAGCTACCGGGCTGCTCCACCCCGCGTTAACTTGTGCGTCACCTTCAGAGAAGCGCCGGGCGGTCCTGGCAGACACCGAGGCGCTGCCGATCCATCCCAAAGGCTTCTTGAGAAGGCTTGAGCCCGTTGGCCTAGCCGGCCGTCGGGTGCGGGCGGTATGTACCAATGCGAGGCCGGTTTGGAAAGGCCTTTCGGGAAGTTTTTTTGCCGGATTGTGACACCGCCTCTCTCACGACTCACATCAGAAATTACCTCAACATTACAAATACATATGAGAGCGACCTATTTGCCGGCCGGGACCACGGCACGGCCCGGGCTGGGGACAAGGACAAGTTCTTCGGGGGGCGGCGGCAGGGACCGACGACACACACCCCAAATGGATTGGCTCCACGCTCGCGCCCAGCCGGCACAAAACCGACGCCGTGCTTGCCAAGGGTCCCGCAACGCGGCAGCTTTAAGCCAACCAGAATGACGGCCCTGCACGCGGCCGCGGTACACGCGAGGAGACGTCCATGGACCAGTCCCTGAAGAGCCCAGCCCTCTCGGCGCTCGACGACGCGTTCCACGCCCAGGTCGAGGCCTCCCGCAATGCGCCCCCGCCCGCTCTCGCGGCACGGCTGGACGGCCTGAAGCGGCTGCGAGCGATGCTGTCGGACAACGAGAAGCGCCTGGAGCAGGCGATCTCGGCCGATTTCGGCCACCGCTGCGCCGTCGAGACGACGATTGCCGAAACGCTGTTCCTGCAGGCCGAGATCAGGCACACGCTCAAGGTGCTGCCGCGCTGGATGGCGCCGCGGCGCATCGCCACCGCGCTGCAGTTCTGGCCGGCGCGCAACCGCCTGATCCCGCAGCCGCTCGGCGTGGTCGGCATCATCGCGCCGTGGAATTACCCGTTGCAGCTGACGCTGGCGCCAGCAATCGGCGCGCTCGCCGCCGGCAACCGGGTCATGATCAAGCCGAGCGAGCTGACGCCGCACTTCTCCGCGCTGCTCAAGGAGCTCATCGCGGCGAATTTCGACCCGACTGAGCTCATCGTCACCGGCATCGAGGACGGCGTCGCGGAGACCTTTGCCGCGCTGCCGTTCGATCATCTGGTCTTCACCGGCTCGACCCGCGTCGGCCGCATCGTCGCTGAGGCCGCCGGGCGCAACCTGACCCCGGTGACGCTCGAGCTCGGCGGCAAGTCACCGACCATCGTCGACGTCTCCGCCGACATCGACGAAGCCGCGGAGCGCATCGCCTATGCCAAGCTGCTCAACGCCGGCCAGACCTGCATCGCGCCGGACTACGTGTTCGTGCCCGAACAGCACGCGGACGCATTCGCGAGCAAGCTGCACCGGCACATGCTGCAGATGTTCGGCACCAACCCGGCCAATGGCGACTACACGTCGATCATCTCCGAACGGCACTATGCCAGGCTGGAAGGATTGCTGCGCGATGCGATCGCGCGCGGCGCCAGGACGCTGAGCACGACCAGCCCGGAAGATCCGGCCTGGAAGAAGCTGCGGAAATTTCCGCCGACGATCGTGGTCGGTGCGAGCGCGGACATGGCAATCATGCAGGAGGAGATCTTCGGTCCGCTGCTGCCGATCATGACCTATCGGCAATCCGACGACGTCATCCGCCACATCAACGCCCACGACCGGCCGCTCGCGCTGTACTGGTTCGGCACTGACGCTGCGGCCCGTGACACGGTGCTGGCGCGCACCGTCTCCGGCGGCGTCACCATCAACGACTGCCTTCTGCATTTTGCGCAGATGAACCAGCCGATGGGCGGTGTCGGCGCCTCCGGCATCGGCCATTATCACGGCGAATGGGGCTTCAACAGCTTCAGCAAGTTGAAGCCGGTGTTCTACCGCTCTCCCTTCAACCGCATGAAGGATCTCTATCCACCCTACGGCGCCAGCATCGCGCGGATCGAAAAGCTGCTGCGATTCCTGTCCTAGCCAATCGTCGTTCGGGGGCGCAGAGCGCCCCCCTGGAATCCCGAGACGATCGGGTGCAGACCAAACTCTCGATTCCGAGTTCGACGCTCAGCGCAAATGACTTCGCCACCTGCCGCGCGCCGCCGGAACGACATTCGAACAACAAGCAAGACAAACATCAGGGAGAGATGCGTGACGGACGAGGTCGATTTCATCGTCGTGGGCGGCGGCAGCGGCGGCGCAACGGTTGCCGGCCGCCTGTCGGAAGATCCGGCGACATCCGTCGCGCTGCTCGACGCCGGGGGACGCAACGACAACTGGATCGTGACCACGCCCTACATGCTGTTCCTGATGGTCGCGGGGCCCGTCAACAACTGGTCCTTCACCACCGTGCCGCAAAAGGGCCTGGACGGGCGCAGCGGCTATCAGCCGCGCGGCCGCGGGCTCGGCGGCTCCTCCGCGATCAACGCCATGGTCTACATCCGCGGCCACCGCGCCGACTACGATCATTGGGCTTCCCTCGGCAACACCGGATGGTCGTATGACGACGTGCTGCCCTACTTCAAGCGCGCCGAGAACAACGCCGAGTTCAACGGCGCGTATCACGGCCAATCGGGACCACTGCCGGTCAGCCGGCTGCGGACCGACAATCCCGTGCACGACATCTTTCTCCAGGCGGCGCGCGAAGCGCAGTTTCCGGTCCGCGACGATTTCAATGCCGACACGCAGGAAGGGCTCGGGCTCTATCAGGTCACGCAGAAGAATGGCGAGCGTTGGAGCGCGGCACGGGCCTACATCCAGCCGCATCGCGGCAGCCGCAGCAACCTGCGGGTCGAGACCTCGGCGCATGCGTCGATGATCCTGTTCGAGGGCAAGCGCGCGGTCGGCGTCAAGTATCGCCAGGGCAAGGAGGTCAAGGAGATCCGCTGCCGGCGCGAAGTGATCCTCGCCTCCGGCGCGTTCCAGACCCCGCAATTGCTGATGCTGTCGGGCATCGGCGACGCGAGCGCCCTGGCGCGGCTCGGCATCGCCGGCGTCCACCATTTGCCGGGTGTCGGACAGAACCTGCAGGACCATCCGGATTTCATCTTCGCCTACACCTCCGACAACCCCAACTTCTCTTCCCTGTCGCCGAAGGGCCTGCGCCGGCTGCTGGCGGGCATCGGCCAATATCGCCGCGAGCGCCGCGGCGTCCTGACCTCGAACTTCGCCGAATGCGGCGGCTTCCTGAAGACGCGGCCTGATCTCGACGTGCCCGACATCCAGTTGCATTTCGGCATGGCCGTCACCGACGATCACGGCCGCAAGCGCCACGGCAATGGCTTCTCCTGCCATTTCTGTCTGCTCCGGCCGAAGAGCCGCGGCATGGTCGGCTTAAAGAATGCCGATCCGCTCGCCGCGCCGCTGATCGATCCCAACTTCCTGGGCGAGGCCGACGATCTCGAAACCATGGTGGCCGGCTACAAGACCACGCTGCGGCTGATGCAGACGCCGGCGATGCGCAGCCTCAGCAAGCGCGACCTGTTCACGTCGGACGTCAGGACCGACGACGACATTCGCGCCATCCTGCGCGCCCGCGTCGATACGGTCTACCATCCTGTCGGCACCTGCAAGATGGGCGTCGACGATCCGCTCGCCGTGGTCGATCCCGAATTGAAGGTGCGCGGAATGTCCGGCCTGCGCGTGGTCGACGCCTCGATCATGCCGACCCTGATCGGCGGCAATACCAATGCGCCGACCATCATGATCGGCGAGAAGGCCGCCGACATGATCAAGCGCGAGCTGAAAGGCTGAGACGGCTCGCCATCGAGGGAAATCAACCTGCCGATCAGCAGGGTCTCACGTTAGCAGGAAGCCGCCGTCCACCGTGACGACGCTGCCGGTCATGTAGCGCGAGGCGTTGGACGCCAGCAGCAGGATCGCGCCGTCGAGGTCGCTCTCGTGGCCGACGCGCCGCTGCGGGATCCGCTTGACCAGCTTCTCGCCCGCCGGCGTCTCCCAGACCTCGTGATTGATGTCGGTGTCGATGTAGCCGGGCGCCAGTGCGTTGACGCGGATGCCGCTCGCCGCGAGCTCCAGCGCCAGCGCCTTGGTCGCCTGCACCACGCCGGCCTTGGAGATCGCATAGGGCGAGATGAACTTGACGACGCTGAAGCCGAGCACCGAGGCAATGTTGATGATGTTGCCGCCGGTCTTGCGCGCGGCCATGCGCCGAGCTGCTTCGGTTGCGGCAAAATAGGCGCCCTTCAGATTGGCGCCGATCACGGCGTCCCAATCCGCCTCGCTCTGCTCGACCGCGAGCTTCTCTACCGCGATGCCAGCATTGTTGATCAGCACCGTCACGGGTCCGAGCGCGGCCTCGGCCGCATCCATGCCCCTGACGATCGATGCCATGCTCGTCACGTCCATCTCGACCGCGGCGGCGCGACCACCCCTTGCCTTGAGCTCCGCCTCCAACGCCTTGAGCTTGCCGGTCTGGCGTGCCGCGAGCGCGACGGCGGCGCCACGTGCCGATAGAACCCGGGCGAACTGCCGGCCGAGCCCCTGGCTCGCGCCGGTGATCAGGATCACCTCGCGGCTGACGTCGAACAGCTCGGACATGGTTCCTCCCACGATTGCTCATTTGTTGCGGCGCATTGATACAGACGATTTGAAGCAGCGCAAACCGGAATCGTTTACCGGGCCCGGCCTACAACCGCGGCGGAGCAACCATGAACGCTTTCGACCTCGCCGCTTGTGCCGCACTGATGGTTGCCGTCTACAGCGGCTTCTCGACCGGGCTGTTGCGCAGCGCCATCACGATTCTGGCCTACCTGCTCGCGATGCCGCTGGCGATGGGCGCGGTTGCGGCGATGAGCCCGCAACTGCGCGACGTGCACGGCACTCCGCTGGCACAGAACTGGCTGCAGTTCTTCGCCGCCTTCGTCGTCATCGGCATGGCGCTGGGCAAGATCGGCCGCATCCTGCTCGACGAAGCGATCGGTTCCGAGGCCGGTTTTGGCGACCGGCTCGGCGGCGCTCTGCTCGGCGCCGTGCGCACCGGCATGGTCGCGACCACGCTGGTGCTGGTGTTCGACAGGATCGTTCCCCCCGAGCGTCAGCCGCGCTTCCTCGAGGGATCACGCCTGCGGCCGATGCTCTCGCTCGCAGGCGCAAAAGGCTTCCGCTCGCTGCCTCCGGAGCTCGCAAGCCTGATCGACCGGCTGAAGCAGGAACGGCGCATCTGACGGACACGGCGGCGCCGCCTCTCCCGTCATAGCGAGCCATGCAATTCGGCACAGGCCGGCTGCTCTTATCAGCGGCAATTCGGTTGGCTAGAATGCGCCCATCTTTCTTCCAGCCTCACTGACATATCGGAGTGATCAATCGTGGATCTCGGGATCAAGGGCCGCCGCGCCATCGTCTGCGCCTCCAGCAAGGGCCTGGGCCGCGCCTGCGCCATCGCGCTGGCCAATGAAGGCGTACATGTCACGATCACGGCGCGCGGCGCCGACGTGCTGGCGAAGACCGCGGCCGAGATCCGCGCGGCCAATCCTGGCGTCACCGTCACGGAAGTGGCGGGCGACATCACCACGCCCGAGGGCCGCGCCGCCGTGCTGAAGGCCTGCCCGGATCCGGACATCCTGATCAACAACGCCGGCGGCCCGCCGCCCGGCGATTTCCGCAACTGGACCCGCGACGACTGGATCAAGGCGCTCGACGCCAACATGCTGACGCCGATCGAACTGATCAAGGCGACCGTCGACGGCATGATGGCGCGCAAGTTCGGCCGCATCGTCAACATCACCTCGGCCGCGGTGAAGGCGCCGATCGACATTCTCGGCCTCTCCAACGGCGCCCGCGCCGGCCTCACCGGCTTCGTCGCCGGCCTGTCGCGCAAGACCGTGATCAACAACGTCACGATCAATGCGCTGCTGCCGGGGCCGTTCGAGACCGACCGCCTGCTCTCGACGGCAAAGGGCGAGGCCGAGAAGCGCGGTGTCACGCCGGAGCAGATCCTCGCCGACCGCGCCAAGACGAACCCTGCAGGTCGCTTCGGCGATCCCGAGGAATTTGGACTCGCCTGCGCCTTCCTGTGCGGCGCCAAGGCCGGCTACATCACCGGCCAGAACATCCTGCTCGACGGCGGCGCCTTCCCAGGCACGCTGTAAGACAGACTTCCTTGGGCGGTCTGGCGCGGAAACCTGCTACGCCGATCCCGGGCTTTCACCTCGCCCCGCTTGCGGGGAGAGGTCGGATTGCATCGCGAGATGCAATCCGGGTGAGGGGGGCTCTCCGCGAACGCGGTGTCTGTGGAGAGTCCCCCTCACCCCAACCTTCTCCCCGCAAGCGGGGCGAGGGAGCGCAGTGCCGGCGCAATAGGAATTCGAATCCAACTAATAAAGCTGTGAGTTCTGTTTGCCATCCGCGCTATGAATACAGCGACTCTGCCTTTCCGAACGACCTACCGCTTCTCGTCCTCGTCGCGCTGGCTTGGGCTCGACGAATCCGCCGTGGTGCGGCCTTCGGTCCAATCGATGCCGAACGCATCGAGGCCCTCCGCCAGCAGGTCACCGAGCATCGGCTCGCCCAGCAGATAACGCGCGGTGTGGCGGTCGCGCTGGCCGGCGGCCTCGCGGCGCAGATCGTCCCACTCGTCGATATCGCCGTCGCCGCGGCCGAGCCGCATCAAGGCGACGAGATCGGTCTGCTCGTCCTCGGTCATCGCGTTGATGAAGCCGGTGATCTCGCGCACCACGGGATCATCGCCGCTATCCTGGAGCACGTCGACCATGTCGTCATCGACGGCATTCGAGCCGGATTCCTCATCGGTCGCCTGCTCCTTGACGTCGAACTCGCGCGCCTTTTCGATCAGGAAGGCGACCTTCTCGGGCGATATCGTCAGCTCTGGCATGGCGTTCTCCTCATGGACGGACTGCAGCAACGCCTGTTCCGGGCAGTTGATCCATTGCGCCGGAACAAGCCGCGCGGCATCGTGACCGGCATCAAGAATAGGACGAGGAAGCGCGCATGTCTTGGACGATCGGCCGGGTCAGGGTCACCAAATTCGTCGAGCTGGAGACCGTCGGCGGCACCCGCTTCATCCTGCCGCAGGCAACACCCGAGACGATCCGCGAGCTGTCCTGGCTCACGCCCGATTTTGCGACCGATGAAGGTCGGCTGAAGATGTCGATCCACACCCTGGTGCTGGAAACACCGACGATGCGGATCGTGGTCGACACCGGGCTCGGCAACGACACGCAGGGCCGCAGCGTGCCAATGTGGAACAACCGCGCGACACCGTTCCTGGAGACGATGAGCGCTGCCGGCCTCCCGCCTGAAAGCATCGACATGGTGATCTGCACCCACCTCCATGTCGACCATGTCGGCTGGAATACGCGGCTGGTCGACGGCCGCTGGGTCCCGACTTTCTCCAATGCGCGCTACGTTTTCGGCCGCACCGAATATGAGCATTGGCGCGATCACAGCGAGGGCGCCGACGAGACGGCGACCTTCGCCGATTCCGTGCAGCCGATCGTCGCCGCCGGACGCGCGGAGTTCGTCGGAAGCGAAGCGGTGATCACCGACGAGATCAACCTGATCCCGACGCCGGGGCACAGCCCGGGTCATGTCAGCCTGCACATCCGCTCGGATGGCGCGCAGGCCGTGCTCACCGGGGACGTCGCCCACCATCCCTGCCAGATGGCGCGTCTCGATTGGAGCTCGACGGTCGACTCCGATCCGGCGCTGGCGATCGCGACCCGGCGGGCGCTGTTCTCGCGTTTTGCCGACACCGAGACGCTGGTGATCGGCGGCCATTTCCATGCCGGCCATATCCGGCGGGACGGCGCCGCCTTCCGCTTCGAGGCATTACAGGGCAGCGGCGACGCATAGCCCGCAAGGTTGAATTTCCTCCCGCCATGCTCCATGACAGGGCTCTGGAATACCAGGGAATTGAGGGAGAGAAACCAATGAAGCTTGTTCGCTACGGCGAGAAGGGCGCGGAAAAGCCGGGCCTGATCGACGCATCCGGCCAGTTGCGCGACCTGTCGGCGCATGTGAAGGACCTCGATGGCGCGGCCTATGCGCCGGAGTCGCTGAAGAAGCTCGCCGCGCTCGATCCGGCCTCCCTGCCCGCCGTTGCCGGCAAGCCGCGGCTCGGCGCCCCTGTCACCGGCATCTCGAAATTCGTGGCGATCGGCCTCAACTACTCCGACCATGCCAAGGAGACCGGCAACCCGATCCCGGCCGAGCCGATCTTCTTCCTGAAAGCCAACACCGCGCTGTGCGGTCCCTATGATCAGGTCGAGAAGCCGCGCGGCTCGACCAAGCTCGACTGGGAAGTCGAGATCGCCGCCATCATCGGCACCCGCGCCAAATACGTCTCAGAGGCCGAGGCGTTGAACCACATCGCGGGCTACACGATCTGCAACGACGTCTCCGAGCGCAACTTCCAGATCGAGCGCCTGGGCCAGTGGACCAAGGGCAAGTCGCACGACACGTTCGGTCCCGTAGGTCCGTGGCTCGTCACCAAGGACGAGATTCCAGACGTGCAGAACCTGTCGATGTGGCTCGACGTCAACGGCCAGCGCCGCCAGACCGGCACCACCGCGACGATGATCTTCTCGATGGCGAAGTGCATCTCCTACGTCTCGCAGTTCATGACGCTCCTGCCCGGCGACATCGTCACCACCGGCACGCCTCCCGGCGTCGGCATGGGCATGAAGCCGCCGACCTTCCTCAATGTCGGAGACGTCGTCACGCTCGGCATCGAACGCCTCGGCGAGCAGCGCCAGGAGATCATCGAGGCGTAAGGCGCGATATCGACTTGTGAGTCATTCCGGGATGGCGCGTAGCGCCAGACCCGGAATCTCGAGATTCCGGGTTCGATGCTTCGCATCGCCCCGGAATGACCAGCCAGAGGACACTTCCGATGAAACTCACCTTCTCGCCCGCCTCGCCATTCGCCCGCAAGGTGCGCATCGCCGCCATCGAACTCGGGCTGATCGACCGGCTCGAATTCGTGCCTGCAGCCGTGGTGCCGGGCCAGGCCAATGAGGAGTATTCGAAGATCACGCCGCTGAAGAAGCTGCCGGTGCTGATCCTCGACAATGGCGACGTGATCCTGGATTCCTACGTGATCGTCGAATATCTCGACGAGCTCGCCGGCGGCAACAAGCTGATCCCCGCTTCCGGCCCGTCGCGCTGGAAGGTCAAGAGCGAGCATTCCATGCTGCAAGGCATGCTCGATTCCATGCTGCTATGCCGCTACGAGGCGATGGTGCGGCCCGAGGGCCTCCGCTGGCAGGCCTGGTCCGACGATCATTGGAACAGGGCCTGGATGGGCATGGCGCGCTTCAATGCGCAGCCCGACTTGATGACACGCCCGTTCGACATCGTCGCGATCGGACTCGTCTGCGTACTCGGCTATGCCGATTTCCGCTTCGCCGATTGCGGCTGGCGCAAGGCATTTCCAGCACTCGACGCGTTCCACAACAAGATGCTCGAACGCGAATCGGTGAAGATCTCGGTGCCGCCGGCGGCTTGATCCCTGAACAGGAGCTGCCGTGACGCTGACGTTCTCGGTTGCAGACACGACCATTCATCGCATCATCGAGCAGGAAACCACGTTCCTGCCGGCGCGTGAGATGTTTCCCGAGCTGACATCGGAGATGCTGGCGGCAGAGCGCAGCGCGCTGCAGGCGGCCGGTGCCCTCGATGCGCAGGACACGCTGATCCTGTGCTTTCAGTCCTACGTGGTGAGGACGCCTCACCACACCATCCTGATCGACAGCTGCATCGGCAACGACAAGCCGCGCGCGCGGCCGGTCTGGAACATGAAGACCGACGACAGCTACATGCTTGCGCTTGCGGCCGCGGGCGTATCGGTCGACGACATCGACGTCGTGATGTGCACGCATCTGCACACCGATCATGTCGGCTGGAATACGCGGCTCGACAACGGCCGCTGGGTGCCGACCTTCCCGAATGCGCGCTACGTGTTCGCGCAGCGCGAATATGACTACTGGGTGGCGCAGAATGCCAAGGCCGAGGTGCCTCCATTCGCCGACAGCGTACTGCCGGTGGTCGAGGCCAAGCGCGCCGACATCGTCGGCGACGCATTCGCGATCGGTGATCATGTCCGGCTGCTGCCGACGCCGGGCCACACGCCCGGCCATATCGCAGTCGCCGTCGGCAGGGGCAGAGACGATGCGGTGTTCGCCGGCGACCTGATCCACACGCCGCTGCAGCTCAGCTTTCCCGAGCTGTCACCGAGATTCGACGTCGACCCGGCTCAGGCCGGGGTGACGCGCCGCGCCTTTCTCGAGCGCTATTGCGACACGTCGACGCTGTGCTGCACGGCGCACTTCCCGTCGCCCTCGGTCGGCCGCATTACCCGCAAGGGCAACGGCTTCGCCTGCGAGGCGGTCTGAGACACGGGCGCGGCGCCGGTCACCGCGCCCGTCAATCGAACAGGCTCGGCGTATGGTTCACCGCGGCGCCTTCGATCGCCAGCATCTTCAGCTTGGTCTCGACACCGCCATTGGCGGAGAAGCCGCCGGGCTTGTTGCCCGCCGCCAGCACGCGATGGCAGGGTACCACGATCGGGCACGGGTTGCGCCCGAGCGCCTGGCCGACCTCGCGTGACAGCTCGACTCCCCCGAGCTGCTTGGCGATATCGCCATAGGTCAGGGTTCGGCCCGGCGGGATCCGGCGCGCGATCTCGTAGACGCCGCGCTGGAACGCGCTGACGCCGTCGAGATCGAGGTCGACATCGCTGAGATCATCCGGCTCTCCGGCAAGCAGCGCCGTGATCCGCGTGATGGTGCGCCGCACATGCGGCGGCGGCTCGGCTTCGCCGATGCCTTCGTAACGCTGCTGCATCCGGATGCGGATCTGCGCGACGCCGCCCATCGGCAGTTGCACCGCATTGATGCCGCGCGCTCCCCATGCGATCGCGCAAGGGCCGATCGCGGTCTCGAAAATTGCAAAGCTTTGCTCTGACATGACGGACTCCATCGCCGCTCTGCCCCGTATCATCTGCCAGTCAAATTAGGCTTGGAGAATGTTGCGATCCACCCGGATTCTGCCAATGTCGACAGCGGAAGCACCGTGATGCCCATCGGCAGGCCGAAAGGATGGGAGCACGGCGCGGGGGCAGCCCGGCGCCAAGAGCGGGCGCCTCATCCGAGGAAACCAAGGCGAGGGAGACGGCCATGAAGCTGACGCCGGAGCAGATCGCATTCTTCAACCGCGAGGGCTGGCTGTTCCTGCCCGAGCTGTTCAGCCCCGAGGAGACCGCCTTTCTCGCCCGCGAGGCCGAGGCGATCTATGCGGCTAACCGTCCCGAGGTCTGGCGCGAGAAGAGCGGCGCGCCGCGCACGGCGTTTGCCGCCCACCTCTACAACGACGCCTTCCGCGTGCTCGCGGCGCATCCGCGCATGATCGAGCCGATCGAGCAGATCTTCGGCGAGAAGGTCTACATGCATCAGTTCAAGATCAACGCCAAATCGGCCTTCACCGGTGATGTCTGGCAATGGCACCAGGACTACGGCACCTGGAAGCGCGACGACGGCATGCCGGAGCCGCGCGCGATGAACATCGCGATCTTCCTCGACGAAGTGATGCCGATCAACGGCCCCTTGATGCTGGTGCCGCGCAGCCAGCATGCCGGCGACCTCGAGGCGTCGCATGATCTCGCGACCACGTCCTATCCGTTGTGGACCTTGGACGAGGCGACGGTGACGCGGCTGGTCGCGGAAGGCGGCATCGTCGCGCCGACCGGAAAGCCCGGCGGCATGCTGATGTTCCACGGCAATCTTGTGCACGGCTCCGCCGGCAACATCACGCCTTACCCGCGCAAGATCGTGTACCTCACGCTCAACGCCGTCTCGAACCATATCCGCACCCCGACGCGGCCGGAGTACATCGCGCATCGCGACTTCACCCCGATCGCGATGCTTCCGGATGACGCGCTGCTGCAGCTCGCCCGCGCGAAAAATCGCGAGGCGGCGGAGTGAGGCAGACAATCGCGCTACGAAAAGAGGCGTCATGCCCGGGCTTGACCCGGGCATCCATCCACAGGACGACTCCCCCATGAGAGATGGATGGCCGGGTCAAGCCCGGCCATGACGAGTCAGGAAAATCACGCCAGCTCGCGCAAGCATCGACACTGGACTATCCAATGAACCTCCACGCCCTCCTCCAAGCCCGCGCCGCCGCCGGCAAGCCTGTGCGCGTCGCACTGATCGGCGCCGGCAAGTTCGGCTCGATGTTCCTGGCGCAGGTGCCGCACGTCGCGGGCCTCGAGGTCCCCGTCATCATCGACCTCGATCCCGACCGCGCCCGCGACGCTTGCCGGACGGTCGGCTGGAGCGCCGAGCTGATCGCGCGCACGAATTTCAGCCCCGACGGCTCGAAGGCGACGGGTGACGGCATTGACGTCGTTGTCGAAGCGACCGGCAACCCTGCTGCCGGCATCCGCCACGCGCGCGCCGCGATCAAGGCTGGCAAGCACATCGTGATGGTCAATGTCGAGGCCGACGTGCTGGCCGGGCCGCTTCTCGCGGAAAAGGCGCGCAAGGCGGGCGTTGTCTATTCACTGGCCTATGGCGACCAGCCGGCGCTGACGGCCGAGCTCGTCGACTGGGCGCGCGCGACCGGCTTCCACGTGGTCGCGGCCGGCAAGGGCACGAAATATCTGCCGGCCTATCACGACGTGACGCCGGACGGCGTCTGGCAGCATTACGGGCTGACGGCCGGCGAAGCACAGTCCGCCGGCATGAATCCGCAGATGTTCAATTCCTTCCTCGACGGCACCAAGTCGGCCATCGAGATGGCCGCGATCGCCAACGCGACGGGGCTCGACGTGCCCACGGACGGACTGCTGTTTCCCCCCTGCGGTGTCGATGATCTGCCCCATGTCCTGCGCCCGCGCGACCGCGGCGGCGTGCTGGAACGATCGGGCATGGTCGAGGTGGTGTCATCGCTGGAGCGCGACGGACGGCCTGTGTTTCGCGATCTGCGCTGGGGCGTCTATGTCGTGCTGGAGTCGCCGAGCGACTACGCCGCGGACTGCTTCCGCCAATATGGCCTGAAGACGGACGCCACTGGCCGCTATGCGGCGATGTACAAGCCCTATCACCTGATCGGGTTGGAGCTGAACGTCTCGGTGCTGTCGGCGGCGCTGCGGCGCGAGCCGACCGGACGGCCGCTCGGTTTCCGCGGCGACGTCGTCGCCGTCGCCAAGAAGGATCTGCGCGCCGGCGAGATGCTCGATGGTGAGGGCGGCTACACGGTCTGGGGCAAGGTGATTCCGGCGCGTAAGAGCCTCCAGCTTGGGGCGCTGCCGATCGGATTGGCGCATCGCGTGAAGCTCACCGACGACGTTGCTCATGGTTTAGTCGTGCGGTGGAGCGACGTCGACGTCGACGACATGGACAAGGATATCGTCGCGACCCGCAAAGAGATGGAAAGGACGTTCGCGCGCTGATTCGCTCCCGCGCATGACCTCTCACGGTCAATCAAAAGCCCCGACCAACAGGCCGGGGCCCGAGTTCACGTGACGTCCGGGGCTCAGTTGTCGTCCTCGCCGAACGCCGCGGCGAGCTTGTCGTAGTATTTGACGACGAGATCGATGTTGCCCTTGTTCTCGACCTCGGGCGGTTTCGCCTTCAGCGCCGCGTTGAGATCGCTGAGGACTTGCTTCTTGTCGTCGGGCTTCATCTTCGTGTCGGCCTGGACCTGATCGA
>NZ_JAUEUH010000007.1:0-180000 GCF_032485115.1 Bradyrhizobium sp. SZCCHNRI2009 | reverse complement strand
GAGCCCCGTTACATCTTCGGCGCAGAAACCCTTATTTAGACCAGTGAGCTGTTACGCTTTCTTTAAAGGATGGCTGCTTCTAAGCCAACCTCCTGGTTGTTTTGGGATTTCCACATCCTTTCCCACTTAGCCACGAATTGGGGGCCTTAGCTGTAGGTCAGGGTTGTTTCCCTCTCCACGACGGACGTTAGCACCCGCCGTGTGACTCCCGGATAGTACTCTCAGGTATTCGGAGTTTGGTTGGGTTTGGTAAGACGGTAAGTCCCCCTAGCCCATCCAGTGCTCTACCCCCTGAGGTATTCGTCCGAGGCGATACCTAAATATCTTTCGCGGAGAACCAGCTATTTCCCAGTTTGATTGGCCTTTCACCCCTAACCACAAGTCATCGGAGCCTTTTTCAACAGGCACCCGTTCGGTCCTCCAGTGAGTGTTACCTCACCTTCAACCTGCTCATGGCTAGATCACTAGGTTTCGGGTCTAATACAACGAACTTGACGCCCTGTTCAGACTCGCTTTCGCTACGCCTACGCCTATCGGCTTAAGCTTGCTCGTTAAATTAAGTCGCTGGCCCATAATACAAAAGGTACGACGTCACCCAGAACGCATCTTGGGCTCCGTCTGTTTGTAGGTGTCCGGTTTCAGGTCTATTTCACTCCCCTCGTCGGGGTGCTTTTCACCTTTCCCTCACGGTACTGGTTCACTATCGGTCGCTGAGGAGTACTTAGGCTTGGAGGGTGGTCCCCCCATGTTCAGACAGGATTGCACGTGTCCCGCCTTACTCGAGCATGAATGCTTGCATTACCCATACGGGGCTATCACCCTCTGAGGCCCTGCTTTCCTGACAGGTTCTGGTTGGCTTACATTCATGACTGGCCTGGTCCGCGTTCGCTCGCCACTACTAGCGGAGTCTCGGTTGATGTCCTTTCCTCCAGGTACTTAGATGTTTCAGTTCCCTGGGTTCGCTTGAAACCTCCTATGGATTCAGAAGTCTCATACCTTCTCTTGATAACCGGAAATCCAAAACCTCACGGCCTTGAATTCTCACAGTCTCCTGGTCGAACACCAAGACCAAGGTCTTGGAGTTCCGGCTATCGAAGGTGGGTTTCCCCATTCGGAAATCCGCGGATCAAAGCTTCTTCGCAGCTCCCCACGGCTTATCGCAGCGTAGCACGTCCTTCATCGCCTCTCAGCGCCAAGGCATCCACCGAACACCCTTAAGGCACTTGATTGCTCTCATTATCAATGTCCACACACTCGGCAGAATGTTCACCGCTCCCACCGTCCCGAAGGACTAAGCGTTGGAGCAGCGCGGACACTGATTAGAAAGACCAGCTTGCTTCTTAAGATCGAACCGATGGCCGTGCGGTCAAGCGCAGCCAACAGAGTCATTTACAACAGACAGGATGCTTCACAGCTTCCAGCCTGCGCCGAAATGACCCGGAGATAGTGAAGTGTCGGTGCATAGTCGAAGCGCGGACCGCTTGCGCGGTGACGCTCCATTGCACGACCCAACTCGGATCGATCTCCTCTTCACGATGTCAGATAACACGCAGTCTTCTGTAATCCCGGTGAGGATCAGAAGATGCGAAGTGTTGTCTCGCGGACGATGTTGAACCAGCGCTGTCAAGCGATCGCTCGGCAATCAGACCATCTGGTGGAGCCAGACGGGATCGAACCGACGACCTCATGCTTGCAAAGCACGCGCTCTCCCAGCTGAGCTATGGCCCCGTAACCAGAAGACGAATGCCAAGCCAGACCAGAGAGTGAGAGACGCCAGAAAGTGGTGGGCCTGGGAAGACTTGAACTTCCGACCTCACGCTTATCAAGCGCGCGCTCTAACCAACTGAGCTACAAGCCCTAACGCTCGAAGCTCGTCGCCACCCTGCCCGTGAGGGCAAATGCAGCAACCGCGCAGCCCCAGGCAGCGTGTTCGTCCGCGAAGAAAGAGAAACGAAGACGGCGAAATCCCGCCAATGGAGCTCACGCAAGACCTGGCGGTCTCGGTGGCCCCTGATGTTTCTAAAACAGCTCGATAGCTGATCAACCCGAAGGTCGATCGATCCGAAGATCATGCTGAAGAGCCATCCTTAGAAAGGAGGTGATCCAGCCGCAGGTTCCCCTACGGCTACCTTGTTACGACTTCACCCCAGTCGCTGACCCTACCGTGGTCGGCTGCCTCCATTGCTGGTTAGCGCACCGCCTTCAGGTAAAGCCAACTCCCATGGTGTGACGGGCGGTGTGTACAAGGCCCGGGAACGTATTCACCGTGGCGTGCTGATCCACGATTACTAGCGATTCCAACTTCATGGGCTCGAGTTGCAGAGCCCAATCCGAACTGAGACGGCTTTTTGAGATTTGCGAAGGGTTGCCCCTTAGCTTCCCACTGTCACCGCCATTGTAGCACGTGTGTAGCCCAGCCCGTAAGGGCCATGAGGACTTGACGTCATCCCCACCTTCCTCGCGGCTTATCACCGGCAGTCTCCTTAGAGTGCTCAACTAAATGGTAGCAACTAAGGACGGGGGTTGCGCTCGTTGCGGGACTTAACCCAACATCTCACGACACGAGCTGACGACAGCCATGCAGCACCTGTGTTTCGGGCTCCGAAGAGAAGGTCACGTCTCTGCGACCGGTCCCAAACATGTCAAGGGCTGGTAAGGTTCTGCGCGTTGCGTCGAATTAAACCACATGCTCCACCGCTTGTGCGGGCCCCCGTCAATTCCTTTGAGTTTTAATCTTGCGACCGTACTCCCCAGGCGGAATGCTTAAAGCGTTAGCTGCGCCACTGGTGAGTAAACCCACCAACGGCTGGCATTCATCGTTTACGGCGTGGACTACCAGGGTATCTAATCCTGTTTGCTCCCCACGCTTTCGTGCCTCAGCGTCAGTATCGGGCCAGTGAGCCGCCTTCGCCACTGGTGTTCTTGCGAATATCTACGAATTTCACCTCTACACTCGCAGTTCCACTCACCTCTCCCGAACTCAAGATCTTCAGTATCAAAGGCAGTTCTGGAGTTGAGCTCCAGGATTTCACCCCTGACTTAAAGACCCGCCTACGCACCCTTTACGCCCAGTGATTCCGAGCAACGCTAGCCCCCTTCGTATTACCGCGGCTGCTGGCACGAAGTTAGCCGGGGCTTATTCTTGCGGTACCGTCATTATCTTCCCGCACAAAAGAGCTTTACAACCCTAGGGCCTTCATCACTCACGCGGCATGGCTGGATCAGGGTTGCCCCCATTGTCCAATATTCCCCACTGCTGCCTCCCGTAGGAGTTTGGGCCGTGTCTCAGTCCCAATGTGGCTGATCATCCTCTCAGACCAGCTACTGATCGTCGCCTTGGTGGGCCATTACCCCACCAACTAGCTAATCAGACGCGGGCCGATCTTTCGGCGATAAATCTTTCCCCGTAAGGGCTTATCCGGTATTAGCACAAGTTTCCCTGTGTTGTTCCGAACCAAAAGGTACGTTCCCACGCGTTACTCACCCGTCTGCCGCTGACGTATTGCTACGCCCGCTCGACTTGCATGTGTTAAGCCTGCCGCCAGCGTTCGCTCTGAGCCAGGATCAAACTCTCAAGTTGAACTTGAAGCTTTGAACCGGCTGATCACAACGTTTGACGAGGTCCCACCAATCAGTACCCACGCTTCACAGCGCAAATACCATGGTGTTACCTTTGAAACATTGTCCGCCGAAGTCTTCTCGTCCGATCCCAGAACCAAAAGCCGAAGCCCTCAATCCCGAGACCCGCAAGGACTCCGCCGTCCACGTTTCTCTTTCTTCATCTTCACTTGTCAAACAGCCCGGGACCTCGGTCCCACCCTCGGATGGAGGGGCGCCCAACATCTTCCGACGTCGATGAGCAACCGGGTTTTACCGGTTGTGCATCACTCAACAGAAGTGAGGAGCAATATTGGCGCGAATGCTCGCCTCGGTGTGTCCCGAAGCGGCGCCGCGCTCAGTGATCGGGTTTATAGGGGGGGCCGATCGGGGTGTCAACGCCCAATGTCAACAAATCGTCGCATCGAATCATTTTTTTCCGGACAGCAGGAGAACCCCGACTTCTTGCGGACTTCGTGCCCCACTTGGGCCACAATCCTGCGACGATTTGTTAAGCATCGACCTGGGTTGATTTGGGTCCAGCGGGGACTGCCATCGATTCAAGGATGATCCAGATCAAGGAAGTGGCGAGCCCTTCGCCTGATACGGCCGAGACGACATCGAGAGATCCTGAAGAACAATAGCGGTTTGCGGATTCCGGCTTTCCAGCCAGAGAGTCTCGAACCGTCAGAAGCGCGCCATCATTCCGAGCCGTTTGTCTTGGACGTTAAGCCAACCGGCAGCTGAGTGATCTCGGTGCTGACTTTGAATTTGGGGGACGAAGGTTGAACCATCGGACGTCACGCGGGGGGTATGGACGCGAGGTCGGCATGATCGATCTCGGTCATGAGCCGCCGCTATCGGTCGATGGCTCCGAGGCCGCGGTGATCGACCGCCGCCGCGTTTCCGTACAATGGTTCTCTGGTACGATTCTGACGGGTCTATGCGGCGCAGCCCTCATCGGCGGCGCCGTTTTCGCCTCGCTCGACGGCGAAATGACCTTCGCGCGCATGCCGGAGCGGATGGAGAGCGCGCTGCGCGGCGCCTTCGGTGCCAATGACCGCGTCGCCACCCTGCGCAAGAGCGACCGCCTGCCGCCGCCGAGCGAAGCGGCCGCGGCCCGCAATGTGGTGCGCATCTCGACCGTGACCCGCGCGGGATCGCGCGAGCTCATCCGGGTCCGTCCCTATGTCCGGATCTCGGGCAACCTGTCGATGACGACGAGCGATCTTTCCGCCAAGATCCCGCCGTTCAACGCCCAGCGCCTGCTGAGCGACACCGACAACGACAAGACAGGGTCCGGCGAGGATCCGAACAATCCCGAGGCCGTCGAGCCCGACGCCGAGGTCTCGTTCGTGACCAAGGATCTCGCCGCGGTGCTCCCCAAGGCGAAGATCGCAACCTCGGTGGCGCTCGACGAAATCGTCATGCGGGTCCGTGATGCGGCGAACTGGCGCGGCAACAATGGCGGCGTACGCTACGCCTCGCTTGCCAATGCCGCCGCCGACGCGGCCGGCGCGCAGGCCGTCCAAGGCGGCGACCTGAAACTGTCCTATGCCAATGACGGCACCTTGCCCGATCCTTACGCCGGCTTCGAGACCCGGGTGGTGCCGGAAAATGTCACCTTGCTCCCCAAGACCAAGGACCAGATCACCGGCGGCAATCCACTCGGCGAGCGCGTCCACCTGGTCAAGAAGGGCGATACCGTCGCCTCGATCCTGCGCGACCAGGGCGCGACGCCCGACGAAGCCAAGGCGATCGCCGCCCAGCTCGGCCCGCGCGGCCGTGACGGCGGCCTGAAGGAAGGCGAGAAACTGCGCATCCTGATGGCGCCATCCAGCCCTGCCCCCGGCGCCCGGCTACAGCCGTTCCGGGTCATCGTCGCCAACGACACCATGATCGAGGCGGTGGCCGCGCTGTCGGACCTCGGACGATACGTCGCCGTGGACGCGCAGAGCATGAACACGGTCACCGAGACCGCCGACAACACCAATGACGAGGAGGATGACGGCACCGGTGTCCGCCTCTATCAGAGCATTTACGAGACGGCGATGCGCAACAAGGTGCCCGCGCCGGTCATCGAGGACATGATCCGCATCTACTCCTACGACGTCGATTTCCAGCGCAAGGTGCAGCCTGGGGATTCGTTCGACGTCTTCTATGCCGGCGACGACGACGACAAGCCTGGCAACAACGACAAGACCGAGGTGCTGTTCACTTCGCTGACGGTCGGCGGCGAGACCAAGAAATACTACCGGTTCCAGACCCCCGACGACAGTGTCGTCGACTATTACGACGAGACCGGCAAGAGCGCGAAGAAGTTCCTGGTGCGCAAGCCGGTCAACAACGCGATCATGCGCTCCGGCTTTGGCGGCCGCCGCCATCCGATTCTCGGCTTCGTGAAGATGCACACCGGCGTCGACTGGGCCACCGCCTACGGCACCCCCATTTTCGCCTCCGGCAACGGCGTGCTCGAGAAGGTCGGCCAGGAAGGCGGCTACGGCAAATATATCCGCATCAAGCACAACAACGGATACGAGACCGCCTACGGCCACATGTCGGCGTTTGCCAAGGGCATGGAGCCCGGCAAGCGCGTGCGCCAGGGCCAGGTCATCGGTTTCGTCGGCTCGACCGGCATGTCGACCGGCCCGCACGTCCACTATGAGATCCTCGTCAACGGCCGCTTCGTCGACCCGATGCGCGTGAAGCTGCCGCGGGGCCGGTCGCTCGAGGGCCCGATCATGGCCAACTTCGAGAAGGAGCGCGACCGCGTCGACCAGATGATGACCAGCCGCGGCACCGGCGCCTCGCGCATCTCCGACGCCGGCCCGATCCAGGTCAGCCGGTGAGCGAGACCCCTCGCCCCCCCAAAGGCGCGTTCAACTGAAAACGGCCCGCGCTGATCGCTCAGCGCGGGCCGCTTCCGTTTCAGTTCGGCGAAACGCCGCTCAGTTCAGCTTGCGCTTCGGGATCGGCGCCTCGAACGTCGCGATCTCGGCAGTGTGCGGCACCTTGCCGTTGAAGGTCAGCACATTGCCTTCGGCCGAGATCGTCATGTGATCGCCGTCCTTCACGTCTCCGGCGAGGATCATCTCGGCGAGCGGATCCTGCACGCTGCGCTGGATCACCCGCTTCAACGGCCGTGCGCCGTAAGCCGGATCCCAGCCCTTGGCGGCAAGCCAGTCGCGCGCGTCGCCATCGAGCGACAGCGTGATCTTGCGCTCCTCCAGGAGCTTCTGGAGACGCGCGAACTGGATCTCGACGATCCGACCCATCTCGCTCTTCTGCAGGCGGTGGAACAGGATGATCTCGTCGACGCGGTTGAGGAACTCGGGTCGGAAATGGCTCCGCACCGTGCCCATCACCAGCTCGCGCACCTCCGACGTATCCTCGCCCTCCGGCTGATTGACCAGGAACTCGGAGCCGAGATTGCTGGTCATGATGATCAGCGTGTTGCGGAAGTCGACGGTGCGGCCCTGGCCATCGGTCAGGCGGCCGTCGTCGAGCACCTGCAAGAGAACGTTGAACACGTCCGGATGCGCCTTCTCGATCTCGTCGAACAAGACGACCTGGTACGGCCGGCGCCGCACGGCCTCGGTCAGCGCCCCGCCCTCGTCATAGCCGACATAGCCGGGAGGCGCGCCGATCAGCCGCGACACCGAGTGCTTCTCCATGTACTCGGACATGTCGAGCCGGACCATCGCGGTTTCGTCGTTGAACAGATACTCGGCGAGCGCTTTCGTCAGCTCGGTCTTGCCGACACCGGTCGGCCCTAGGAACATGAACGAGCCCATCGGCCGGTGCGGGTCCTGCAAGCCGGCACGCGAGCGCCGCACGGCGGTCGCGACCGCATGCACGGCTTCGAACTGGCCGACGACGCGCTTGCCGAGCGAGTCCTCCATGCGCAGGAGCTTGTCCTTCTCGCCCTCGAGCATCTTGTCGACCGGCACGCCGGTCCAGCGCGAGACCACCTGCGCGATGTGGTTGGCGGTGACCGCCTCCTCCATCATCTCCCCGGCATTCTCCTTGGCCTCGATGTCGGCCAGCTGCTTCTCCAGCTCGGGGATGCGGCCATAGGCCAGCTCGCCCGCCTTCTGATACTCGCCGCGGCGCTGCGCGTTGGCGAGCTCGATGCGCAGGCCGTCCAGCTCGCTCTTGAGCTTCTGCGCGTTCGACAGCTTGTCCTTCTCGGCGCTCCATTTCGACGTCAGCGCCGCCGACTTCTCCTCGAGATCGGCGAGCTCCTTCTCCAGCACCTGCAGCCGCGTCTTGGAGCCGAGATCGCTCTCCTTCTTCAAGGCCTCCTGCTCGATCTTGAGCCGGATGATCTCGCGATCCAGCGAGTCCAGTTCCTCGGGCTTGCTGTCGACCTGCATCTTCAGCCGCGCCGCCGCCTCGTCCATCAGGTCGATGGCCTTGTCGGGCAGGAAGCGGTCGGTGATGTAGCGGTTCGACAGCGTGGCCGACGCCACCAGCGCAGAGTCGGTGATGCGCACGCCGTGATGCTGCTCGTATTTGTCCTTCAGGCCGCGCAGGATCGAGATGGTATCCTCGACCGTCGGCTCGGTGACGTAGACCGGCTGAAACCGCCGCGCCAAGGCCGCGTCCTTCTCGACGTGCTTCTGATACTCATCGAGCGTGGTCGCGCCGATGCAGTGCAGCTCGCCGCGGGCGAGCGCGGGCTTCAGCAGGTTCGACGCATCCATCGCGCCGTCGGCCTTGCCGGCACCGATCAGGGTGTGCATCTCGTCGATGAACAGCACGAAGCTGCCTTCGGCCGACGTGACCTCCTGCAGCACGGCCTTCAGCCGCTCCTCGAACTCGCCGCGATATTTCGCGCCGGCGATCAGCGCGCCCAGATCGAGCGACAAAAGCCGCTTGTCCTTCAGGCTCTCCGGCACGTCGCCATTGACGATGCGCAGCGCGAGGCCCTCGACGATCGCGGTCTTGCCGACGCCGGGCTCGCCGATCAGCACGGGGTTGTTCTTGGTCCGACGCGACAGAACTTGAATGGTGCGGCGGATCTCCTCGTCGCGGCCGATCACCGGATCGAGCTTGCCGTCGCGCGCCGCCTGGGTCAGGTCGCGGGCATATTTCTTCAAGGCGTCATACGCATTCTCGGCGGTCGCCGAGTCGGCCGTGCGGCCCTTGCGCAAGGATTCGATCGCTGCGTTGAGGTTCTGCGCGGTGACGCCGCCCTTGGCGAGGATGCCGCCAGCTTCGCTGTTCTTCTCCAGCGTCAGGCCGAGCAGCAGCCGCTCCACCGTGACGAAACTGTCGCCGGCCTTCTCAGCCGCCTTCTCCGCCGCGTCGAAGGCGCGCGCCAGCTCGGGCGACAGATAGATCTGCCCGGCGCCACTGCCCGACACCTTCGGCAGCTTGCCCAGCGCATCCTCGGTCGCCTTCAAAATCGCACGCGAATTGCCGCCGGCGCGATCAATCAGACCGCCAGCGAGTCCCTCGCCGTCGTCGAGCAGGACCTTCAGCAGATGCAGCGGCGAGAACTGCTGATGGCCGTCGCGCATCGCCAGCGACTGCGCCGATTGGATGAAGCCCCGCGCGCGCTCGGTATATTTTTCGATATTCATGATGTTTCCCTCAGCCTGCTGTGACGCCCCGAAGGCACGGCTTCAGCATCTTCATTGGGTTTCGGACCGCGCACGTTGACGTCCATCAACGCCGCAACCATTGACGTCGCCGGCTTGCGCCCGGCTTGAGTGGAAATGTGGGAAGGCGGTGCGAAAACGGAAGAGGCCGCTTCACAAATTCGTGTGCCCTGGCCGCGGCCAAGGGAATCTCCTATGAGGCGGCATGAGCCAGACCCCTCCCGCGCGCATCGCCGGCCTGTACCGCTATCCCGTCAAGGGCCTTACCCCGGAACCATTGCGGAGGGCGCCTTTGCGGGTCGGCCAGACCCTGCCGGCCGACCGCCGCTACGCGCTCGAGAACGGTCCCAGCGGATTCGATCCCGCAGCTCCGGTGTGGAAACCGAAGACGGCGTATCTGATGCTGATGCGCAACGAGCGCCTCGCCGGCTTCAAGACCATCTTCGACGACGCGACCAACATCCTCACCATCCGCAAGGACGGCGCGATCATCGCCCAAGGCGATCTCGAGAGCCCCGACGGCCGCGCGGCGATCGAGCGCTTCTTCGCAGGCGAGTTCGCCGCCGAGCTGCGCGGGCCGCCAAAGCTGCTGTCGGGCGGTGGTTACGCTTTTACGGATCTGGCGCGCAAGGTGGTCTCGATCATCAACCTCGCCTCCATCGCGGAGATCGAGACCTTGGTCGGCGCTCCCGTGCACCCGCTGCGCTTCCGCGCCAACGTCTATGTCACCGGCTGGCCGGCCTGGCACGAGACCTCGCTCATGGGCGAGACGCTGCGCATCGGCTCGGCGCGGCTGAAGGTCGTGAAGACCACCACCCGCTGCGCCGCCGTCAACGTCGACCCGGACACGGCCGCCCGCGACCTCGACATTCCGCCCGCGCTGATGACCCGGCGCGGCAACAATGAATGCGGCATCTATGCCGAGGTGATCGAAGCCGGCGATATCGCCGTTGGCGACGAACTCGCCGTGGAGCAGCCGCGGCTGGTGTAGTTCGAGCGCTGGCTGCATCGGCGGCGCGCCCCCTCTCCCGCTTGCGGGGGAGGGTGGGGGCCGCCCCACCCGAAAATCTTCGTGTGGAGAGACTTCCCCCACCCGCATCGCATCGAAGATGCGATGCGACCTCCCCCGCAAGCGGGGGAGGCGCACACCGAGCGAGCCTCGACGGCTCGATTCATTAGTTCGAGATTGGTTAGTTCGGCATCACGTAGGCGTACACCCGCCCCCGCGACACCGCGCTCTCGCGGACACGGTTGCCGTTGTTGCCGGAGATGACGATCGGGTTGCCCTGGGCATCGACGCCCGACACCACGCCGACGTGGCCGCCGCCGCGGCGGCTCATCACCGCGATCGCGCCGACCTGCGGGCCGGAGACGCGCTGGCCATAGCTCGCGAACGAGCGCGCCATGTCGGAGCCGGTGCCGCGATGGCCGGTGCGCTCCAGCACCATGTTCATGAAACGGGCGCACCACAGGCTGCGCCGGCCGGTCGGATTGCCGCTGCCGATGAAGCTGCGCGCCGCGGAAACGACGCTGCTGCCGCCGCCGAAGCCGCCGGACGACGCCATGCCGTCGGACGCCGTTCCCGGCATCATGACGCTGGCCTGCGCGTCGGCAACGCCGCTCACCTGCACCCGCGCCACGCCGCGCTCCCAGCGCGACAGCCGGGCGACGGAACGCCGGTGGTGATGATGCCCTGCGTAGTGATGGCCGCCGTGGCTGCGGTGGGCATGATGCCCCGAGCCGTGATGCGGACGGGCCGATGCCGGTGTTGCGGTGACGGCGACGACTGCCGAGCACATGGTCAGCGCAACGACGTGAAGCGACCGGCGAAGGGTAGACACAACCATACTCAATCCTTCTGTTACTTCCCCCAGTACCCTGACTTGGCACCCCCTGGTCCTCAGCGCGGCCCCTCTGCAAGCCGCCAGCGGGGTCCGTAAAAAGTCGCGGTGTGACGAAACCATGACCTTCGGCGGCGAAAGACTGGCGACGAGAGGGTGATTCCGGGTCTATCTTGAGGCGAAAACAAGGCTACTGGCCCGGCCATTGTCGCGTGTCGCGCGACTCGTCAACATGCGGCACGTGACACGGGAGGAGCTGACGATGCCCCACGCAACGGCCAAAGACGGCGTTCGCCTCTATTTCGAAGAGGTCGGCGCCGGCACGCCGCTCATCTTCCTGCACGAGTTCGCCGCCGACCACACCAACTGGGAGCCGCAGTTGCGCTATTTCGCGCGCCGCCACCGCTGCATCGCCTACTCCGCGCGAGGCTACACGCCCTCGGAGGTGCCGGCCGCGCCCGACGTCTACAGCTACGTGCACTTCTACACCGACGCCCTGGCGGTGCTGGACCATCTCGGCATCGACAGCGCCCATTTCGTTGGCCTGTCGATGGGCTCGTACTCCTCGCTGCAGGTCGCGCTGAACGCGCCCGGCCGCATCCGCTCGATGGTGCTGGCCGGCGTCGGCTCCGGCTCCGACCTCACGCAGCTCGACGCCTTCCGCGCCCAGTGCCGCGCCACGGCCGAGCAGTTCGAGACCCTCGGCTCGGCCGAGACCGCCAAGGTCACCCGCGAGGCGCCCGGCCGCATTCCCTTCCTGATCAAGGACCCACGCGGCCACGCCGATTTCTACGCCGCACTCGCTCGCCACGACGCCAGGGGCTCGGCCAACACCATGCGCGGCTTTCAAGGCGCGAGGCCCTCGATCTACATCATGACGGATGCGATCCGCCGCGTCGCCACGCCCGCGCTGATCATTTGCGGCGACGAGGACGACGCCTGCATCGAGCCGAGCCTGTTCCTCAAGCAGCACCTGCCGGCGTCGGGACTGACGTTCTTCCCGAAGTCCGGCCATGTGCTGAATCTGGAGGAGCCGGCGTTGTTTAATGAGGCCGAGGAGCGCTTCATCACCCTGGTCGAGGCCGGCCGTTGGGGCCTGCGGGATCCAAGGTCGATGGTGTGATGACCTCCGGAAGCGCCTCTCCTTCGTGGCTGAATCACCGACGCCTCGCAGCCCTGCATTGTCGTCCCTGCGAACGCAGGGACCCATAACCACCGGCTTCAATGGGACGATGGCTGGTAGTTGTGCCTCACCGATAGATTCCGCGGTATGGGTCCCTGCGTTCGCAGGGACGACAGCGGAGATTGTGGCACGGACCAACCCGGCCGTGACGACATGGGTCAGTCGGAGGCGTCAACGCATCCGGAAACGGCGACACCGCCCCCTACTCCCCGATGATCTTGATCAGCACGCGCTTGCGCCGACCGCCGTCGAACTCGCCGTAGAAGATCTGTTCCCACGGACCGAAGTCCAGCCTGCCTTGCGTGATCGCGACTACGACCTCGCGCCCCATGATCTGGCGCTTCATGTGGGCGTCGGCATTGTCCTCGCCGGTCCGGTTGTGCCGATAGCCCGCGACCGGCTCGTGCGGCGCCAGCTTCTCTAGCCACTGCTCGTAGTCGAAATGCAGCCCGCTCTCGTCGTCGTTGATGAACACCGACGCGGTGATGTGCATCGCGTTGACCAGCACCAGCCCTTCGCGCACCCCGCTCTCCTTCAGCGCCGCCTCGACATCATCCGTGATGTTGATGAAGGCGCGACGGCCCGGTGTCTGGAACCAAAGTTCCTTGCGGAACGATCTCATCGGAACAATCCAATCTTCCTGACCATGGAGCATGCGGCACGACGGTGTCCGACGTGGAGTGTGGCGTAGCTCACAGCGTGCGGTTCCGGCTGCGCCCAGACTGGACCCGATGGAGTGCATACTGCAAGCCACAACGGCACGGTCTCGCTTCGTCCTACAATCCAAGATTGAACCGAACGTTGCTCGGACAGACTTAACTGCATTGCCGATCTCATTTCGACGATGACAACGAACAGCGTGGCGGCTCGCCGTTCGGCGACGACCGTGCAGACCTGATCGGGCTGCAGCCGCTCAATCTCATCGCACGAGAAGCTCGACTTCTGCAGGCAAGGCGCCGATCGCAGCGAGTCGCCATTCAGAGGAGAGAGACAATGAGTCTGCTGCGTATCAATCTCTTTGGCGGTCTTGAAATCAGACGCGTCTCCGGCGAGCAGGTCGTCATCCCAAGCCGCAAGGCGGCAACGCTCCTGGGCTATCTCGCCCTCACCTCTCCGCACGGCATTTCACGCAGCAAGCTTGCCGCCCTCCTGTGGGAAGGCCGCTTCGGCGACAACGCGCGCGCAAACCTGCGCCAGGCGCTGTTGACGCTGCGCCGGGTGCTGCCGCAATGCACCGAGGTGATCTCGGCGGAACGCGACGACATCCGCATCCATCCGAACGCCGTCACGACCGACGTGCAGGAATTCGAGGTGCTGCTGCAGCTCGGCGATCTGGAAACCATGGCCCGCGCCGCCGCGCTGTTCCGGGGCGAGTTGCTCGACGGCATCAGCTCGACGTCCTGCGCGTTCGAGGCATGGCTCTCCGCCGAGCGTCAACGACTGAAGACGCGGGCGATCCGGGCGATCGCGGGCCTGCTGGACGTCGGCGGCCGGGAACATGTGGAGATCGCCACGACGTTCTCATTGCGTGTGCTGGCCGCAGATCCGCTGCAGGAGGACGTCCACCGCACCTTGATGCGCTGCTACGCGCAGCAGGGCCGCCGTGCCGACGCCCTGCGTCAATATGACTTCTGCCGCACCGTGCTGCGAAAGCAGGTCGGCGCCACGCCGGAGAGCGAAACCGAGAGCCTGCAGCGCGAAATCAGGCGCATGCTACGCGTCTGACGATCCGCGTGATCTTGCTCCATGCGTTCCACACATGATCGATTTTGACGGCACTTTCACGCCCCGCTTGACACTTGCATCACGGCCACGCGCGCAACATCGCCCTCGATCGACGTCGCGCAGCAACTACGCCTGATGAGGTCAAGCGGCGCGCCGCTCGAAGATCAAACAACGAGCGAGGAGGCTCAACATGAGTGGCATGCAGCAGTCGACTGAGGACTATGGTCAATTGAATCCCGAAGGGATCTTCGGCTCCGTTCTCGGCAGGTTCGCCGGACAGGCGATCGGACGCCTGATCGGCGGCAAGACCGGCCGCGACTTTGGCGGCGCCATCGGCGGAATCGCGGGCGGGTTCGCGCCGTTCTCGGTCGGCCCCGGCACCGAGCAGCCGTCGGAGATGGAGTTGCAGGGCTTCTGGAGCGTGCTCAAGAAGATCGGACAGGGCGTCCAGACCGGGCTCAACGTCGGGCACAACCTCGGCATCTTCAGCGCCGGCCCGCAGGCCGCAGCCGCCGCGCAGCCGACCGACATGGAGCTGCAGGGCTTCTGGAGCGTGCTCAAGAAGATCGGACAGGGCGTCCAGACCGGCCTCGACGTCGGCCACAACCTCGGCATCTTCAGCGCTGGTCCGCAAGCCGCAACCGCCGCGACGCAGCCGACCGACATGGAGCTGCAGGGCTTCTGGAGCGTGCTCAAGAAGATCGGACAGGGCGTCCAGACCGGCCTCGACGTCGGCCACAACCTCGGCATCTTCAGCGCTGGTCCGCAAGCCGCAACCGCCGCGACGCAGCCGACCGACATGGAGCTGCAGGGCTTCTGGAGCGTGCTCAAGAAGATCGGACAGGGCGTCCAGACCGGCCTCAACGTCGGCCACAACCTCGGCATCTTCAGCACCGGTCCGCAAGCGGCACCCGCAGCGGCGCAGCCGACCGACATGGAGCTGCAGGGCTTCTGGAGCGTGCTCAAGAAGATCGGTCAGGGCGTCCAGACCGGCCTCGACGTCGGCCACAACCTCGGCATCTTCAGCGCTGGCCAGCCGGGCCAGCAGACGGCGGCCGCGCAGCCCACCGACATGGAGCTGCAGAGCTTCTGGAGCGTGCTCAAGAAGATCGGTCAGGGCGTCCAGACCGGCCTCAAAGTCGGCCACGACCTCGGCATCTTCAGCGCCGGCCAGCCGGGCCAGCAGGCGGCGGCCGCGCAGCCGACCGACATGGAGCTGCAGGGCTTCTGGAGCGTGCTCAAGAAGATCGGACAGGGCGCGCAGACCGGCCTCAACATCGGGCACACGCTCGGCATCTTCAGCACCGGCCAGCCCGCAGGCACGATGCACTAGGACGGCGGATCTGAAGCAGCGACCCGCGCCATTCGCAACGCGGGTCCAAGCAAGCAAGGCGGTGGGCGCACGAACAGTCCGCCCACCGCCGACCTGACATGGAGGGAGCGACGCATGGCGGATCCGAACTCAGAGCAGGAATTCATCGTGCAAGGCGAGCCGGTCAAGTCCGGCCAGCTTGCTGATCATTTGAGCCGCGAGCCCGGCGTGAAACGCGTCGGTCAGGTCGCGCCCGACGTCGTCATCCTGTCGATGACGAAGAGCCAGGCCGACCGCCTCCGATCGACTTTCAGCACGATCGTGGTGGAGCCGAATGCTCCGCTGAAACCCTTTGGCGCCGGCTGACTTCAGCCGCGCCCCCCCGACGATGTCACGAGCGAGGATGAAGGAGCCCGCAAATGGCCGCACGAAGCAAACCTGAAATCTCGGATCCGAAGGATGCGGCCGGCACGGCCGTCAACGGCACCGGAGCACGGCCCGGAGCGGAGCAGCCACCAGCCGAGGCCGTTGCCGCACCGCGGGCTACAACGGCACCGCGGGCTACAACGCCGGCAGCCGCCGCTGCAGCCCCTGCCGCGCAAGGCACGGGCCGCAGCGACGGCGGCAAGGACGGCGGCAAGGCGCCGCCGGCAGCGGGCCAACCCGTCGCAACGATCTCGCAGCGACGGGCGCAGTACATCCTGGCCCCGCGCCAGCAGACGGGGCTTGCGACCTTCAGCGCCGACTTCATCGTCCAGCAACTGACAAACACTCCCGACATCGACGTGGTGAAGACCATTCAGCCGCCACGGCTGCTCGGATTCCAGAGCGCCGACCCGGGGCAAGCCCCGCTCGGCCCGATGGTGCTGGCCCGCATGGCGCCCGACAAGGCCGAATTGCTGAAGGCCCAGGCCGGCGCACGGCTCGCGGTCGAGCGCGATGCGCCGCTCACCTACATGCTCGATCCGACCGTCCCGCAGGTGCCGGCGCCGCATCAGCTTCCCAATCCCGGCGTTCTCATTCCCTTGGCCGACGGGTTCTCGACGACGATCGAAGTGCTCGGCGAGAGCGGCCCGCTGCCGGAGGTGGAAGTGTACGTGTTCGGCAGCGTATGGCCGGTTCAGGGCGTCACCGACGCCAGCGGCCGCGTCACGCTCAAGATTCAGGGCGAGACGCCCGACACCATCCGCTCGATCCTGATCAAGCCGCGGGTCGATTACTGGACCTTCTGGCTCGATCGTCCGCAATTGACCCCCGACAGCGTGAACCGCATCGCCGCGAAGACGCTGGGTGCCTACCTGCGCGGCTTTCCCGGCCAGCAATTGCTGGGATGGGGCCAGCGCGCGATGGGCCTCGACCGCGTTCCCCTCGCCTACAATGGCGCAGGCGTGAAGATCGCGGTGATCGATTCCGGCGCAGCACCAACCCATCGCAATCTGCACGGCGTCACGATCGGCAAGAGCATCGTCGGCAATGATCCCGCGAGCTGGACCATCGATACCATTGGCCACGGCTCGCATTGCGCCGGGATCATCGCCGGCGGGCCTGTCGGCAGCGGCGGCGGCATTCGCGGCTTCGCTCCGGCGGCCGAAATCCATGTCTGCCGGATCTTCCCGGGTGGCCGGTTCAGCGATCTCGTCTCGGCGCTCGACTACTGCATGGAGAACGGCATCGACGTCGCCAACATGAGCCTGGGCGGCGGCGAGCCGTCGCAGATCATCGAGGAGCGGATTCTGCGGGCCAAGCAGATGGGCCTCGCCTGTATCGTCGCCGCGGGAAATTCGTCGGGGCCGGTCCAGTTTCCCGGCTCGACGCCGCATTGCCTGTCGGTCGCCGCGATGGGCAAATGGGGCGAGTTCCCCGAGGACAGCTTCCACGCCCAGCAGGCGCTGGATGGCTTCCGCAGCACCGACGGATATTTTCCGGCCAAGTTCAGTTGCTTCGGGCCGGAGATCGACGTCTGCGCGCCGGGCGTCGGCATCGTGTCCTCGCTGCCGGCGGATGGCTTCGGCGCCTGGGACGGCACCTCGATGGCGACGCCGCACGTCACCGGTCTCGCCGCGCTCGTGCTGGCGCATCATCCCGACTTCAAGGGCCAGTTCGCGACGCGCGACGCGCGGCGTGTCGAGCGGCTGTTCCAGATCCTGAAGGAGACATCGACGCCGCTGCAATTCGGCGATCCCAATCGTGCAGGAGCCGGGCTGCCGAATGCGATGCGCGCCCTCGGCCTGGAGGCGAGCGTGGCCTCCGCGCCCGCGTCCGATCCCTCGCTCGACGTGCTCCGTCGCCTGTTGGGACTGGCGCGCGGCGCGCAGAACGGCGCGACGTCTCCGACGCTGGCGCCGCAGGCGCCCAATGGCAAGCTCAACGGATCCGGTTCGGTTGCCCGGGGCCCGGCAACGACGACCGGCGAGTGGTCCAGCCCGGCGGTCGGTGATCCCAGTCCGGCGCAGATCCGCGACATGATGCACAAGGTCGGCTTGCTGTAGATTGCCGGCCCAGCCACAGCGACGAAGCGGCGTCGTTGCATGACGGGCAGTTTGCGCATGAGCATCATGCGCGAATTGCCCGTCGTGTTAGTTCGTCGCACGTTTGGCACTTGCGCCGTCGGGCAAATCAGGCGCAGATTTCCGCGCGTCCCGCCTCGCAGCAAGAGGGGCGTATCGCGGTCGTCACGAGCGCTGAGTGTGGGATGCGATGGGCGTGTCGGATTGCGCGTGGGGCTTGCCTCGCGTGGACGAACAATTTCGGCACGCACGGTCAAGTCGCGCGGTCCTGGCATCCCGACGCTGATGCCAAGTTTGTTGTGGTGTTCTGCATCACGCGGACGACGGTGGCCAGAAAGCCCGGCGCACCGGGGAGAACGCGAAGCAGCCGTTCAACCATCGCGCAGGGAAGGCCGGGTGTTCCGGCTCGTACCTGTGGTTCCTGCCGCCTGCATTTTTTTCCGCAGGCGGGCCATGGGTGCGGCCAGCATCCGGCCTTCCCTGCGCCTCTTCGTTATCGGAGGCGGGACTAATGCAAAGCTCGGGTGTAGACGCACCGCGGGAACGTAGCACTTTGTATCAACCGCTCTCGGCTCTTTGAAAAGTAAAAGCCGCCAACCCCAAGCTCGTCATGGCCGGGCTTGTCCCGGCCATCCACGTCCGTCCTCATGCACACTCTAAGTTGCGATCGTCTCGAAGAGATCATCCCAGCCGGGATTGCTCGTGATGATCAGTCCGACCTTCCAGGCACGCGACCAATGCTTGATGTTGTGCTCGCGCTGAATTGCACTTTGAATGTCGTCGAAGGCCTCGAAGTAAACGAGCCGCTCAAGCCGTATCGCTTGGTGAAGCCATCAACCAGGCCGGAGCGATGCTCATACACGCGACGGACGAGATCGCTGGTCACGCCGACATAGAGCGGGCCATTGGGACGATTGGTCATGAAATACACGTAGCCGCCCGCCATGGCGCCATACTGCAAGACGTGGATGGCCGGGGCAAGCCCGGCCATGACGTGGAGAGAGCGAGCCATCAACTTAGACCGCGCCCCGCTGCAGCAGCGAGCGCGCCCTACCTTCCCTTCTCCGCCCGGCTCAGCAGGAACACGCCCTGCTCGCCGAACATGTTCCAGAACCACCAGGGCATCGCGACGCGCAAGGGACGGCCGTAACTATCAAGCGCGACGGCGCGCTCCATCTTGACGCCGATCTCATCGCAGAGCTGCACGAAGTCCTTGATGGTGCAGAAATGGATGTTCGGCGTGTCGTACCAGGTGAAGGGCAGATTGTCGGTTCGCGGCATGTGGCCGCCGACGAGCAGTTGCAGGCGCAGCCGCCAGAAGCCGAAATTCGGAAAGGTGACGATGGCGCGACGGCCGATGCGCAGCAGATTCTCCAGCACGACCTTGGGCTGCCGCGTCGCCTGCAAGGTCTGCGACAGGATCACGTAGTCGAACGCATCGTCGGGATAGTCGACGAGATCGGTGTCGGCGTCGCCCTGCACCACCGCGAGCCCCTTGGCGACGCAATGATTGACGCCCTCGCGCGACAGCTCGATGCCGCGGCCGTCGATGCCGCGGCTCTCCAGCAGCTGCAAGAGATCGCCGTCGCCGCAGCCGATGTCGAGCACCTTGGAGTCGCGCTCGACCATGCCGGCGACCAGCAGATGATCCGGTCGATAGGCCAGCACCTCGCCGCCGGAAAAGCCGTTCAGCGGCAACACGCCCTGCATGCTCATGGCTCAGCCTCCGTTCGCGGCGTTGAGGCCGCGCGCCTTGCCGGCGGAATCGAGAAAGGCGCTGGCGATCTCGAAGAACTCGGGGACGTCGAGCAGGAACGCGTCGTGCCCCTTGTCGGTCTCGATCTCCGCGAACGACACCCGCGCGCTGGAGGCATTGAGCGCATGCACCAGCGCCCGCGATTCCGCGGTCGGAAACAGCCAGTCGCTGGTGAAGGACACCACGCAGAAGCGGGTCTGGATGCCGCGGAACGCCGCCGCCAGCACGCCGTCATGATCGGCGGCGATGTCGAAATAGTCCATCGCCCGCGTCAGATAGAGATAGGAGTTGGCGTCGAAGCGCTCGACGAAGGACGAGCCCTGATAGCGCAGATAGCTCTCGACCTGGAAATCGGCGTCGAACGAGAAGGTCGGCAGTTCGCGGTCCTGCATGCGGCGGCCGAACTTGCGATGCAGGGCGGCATCCGACAGATAGGTGATATGCGCGGCCATCCGTGCCACCGCGAGGCCGCGATGCGGATGAGTGCCCTTGTCGCCGTAGCGGCCGTGGTCCCAGTCGGGATCGGCCATCACGGCCTGGCGGCCGAGCTCGTGGAAGGCGATGTTCTGCGCCGAATGCCGCGTCGCGCAGGCGATCGCGAGATTCGCGAACACGCGGGTGGGATAGGCCACCGTCCATTGCAGCGCCTGCATGCCGCCCATCGAGCCGCCGACCACGGCGAACAACGTGTCGATGCCGAGATGATCGATCAGCATGGCCTGAGCGCGCACCATGTCGGGGATGGTGATGATCGGGAAATCGAGCCCCCACACCTTGCCGGTGGCGGGATTCAGCGAGGCCGGGCCGGTCGAGCCCATGCAGCCGCCGATCACGTTCGAGCAGATGATGAAATAACGGCTCGGGTCGAGCGGGCGGCCAGGGCCGACCAGCGTCTCCCACCAGCCGGGCTTGCCGGTGACGGGATGGCGGTTGGCGACGTGCTGGTCGCCGGTCAGGGCGTGGCAGACCAGGACCGCGTTGGACCTGTCGGCGTTGAGTTCGCCATAGGTCTGGTAGGCGATCTGGAACGGCGACAGGTCGACGCCGCAATCGAGCCTGAGCGGCTTGTCAGCGCCGAACTGCGCGACCAGCGAGCTCGGATGATCGACCTCGTGCGAGCGCTCTTCGGGCGCAATCGTGCGCAGCGCGGAGGTGGGTTTCGGCGTCAGGCCTGTCATGTCTCTCACCCCGGCCATCCGGCAAGGGCTCCCGAACCACGTGACATATCAGGCCATGAAAAACCCGGCCTGAACTGGGGTTCGGCCGGGATCGATAACGTCCCCGGCCTGTTTAGCGAGTTTTTTAACGTGGCTGCAAGCCGGCCGGCTCAAATGACCACGGAACAGGCAGAAACTAGTCCCGCGGGCGCTCCGCGTCAAGGCAAGCTGGGGTTGACCGCCGATCGGGCGCCCCACGGCTGCAAACCAGCCAAGCCTAGGCGGCACAAGGTAAACTTGCTGTTGCGCGCGTCTCCCGCATCGGAGAGAACGACATCCGTTCCAGTCGGCCGCACGTTAACCGGTGGCCTGCGAAGAGTGACCAGCCCATGTCCAACCCGCCGCCTGCCCCGCCTTCGCTTGCCGATTTGCGCAAGGAGATCGACGCGATCGACGAGCAGGTCCATCAGCTCCTGATGAACAGGGCCGACATCATCGACCGGCTGATCAAGGTCAAGAAGACCCAGGAGGTCGGCTCGGCATTCCGGCCGGCGCGAGAGGCCGACATGATGCGGCGCCTGGTGCAGCGCCATCGCGGCATCCTGCCGCTCGACACCGTCGAGGGCATCTGGCGCGTGATCGTCTCGACGTTCACTTACGTGCAGGCGCCGTTCTCGGTTCACGCCGACGTGTCGGTCGGCGAATCCGCGATGCGCGATTCCGCCAGGTTCCATTTCGGCTTCGTGGTGCCTTATGTCGCCCATTTCAGCGCCCAGGCCGCCGTCGAAGCCGTGGCGCGCTCGAAGGGCGATCTTGCGCTGGTGTCGACGACATCGGGGCATACGCCGTGGTGGATCACGCTCGAGCCCGTGGGCGCGCCGAAGATCATCGCCCGGATGCCGTTCATCGAGCGTGCCGACCATCCGGCGGCGCTGCCGGTGTTCGCGGTGTCGCGGGTCGCCGACGACGCGCTCGTGCTGGAGGTCGAGACCTGGAGCATCCGCGTCTCCGGCTGGAATGCGCAGGTGTCGCGCGCGCTGTCGCCGCTGGCCGACGTGGTCGCGGTGCCCGATACCGCCTTCGACGGCGCCGCGCTGCTGGTGTCGATCGAGGCGCCGTCGAACCTCGACAAGATCAAGGCTGCCCTAATCGCGGCGGGCGCCTCGGTCCGCTCGACGGCCCTCGTCGGCGGCCATGCGAAACGCTATACGGTTCCGAGCTGAGACGCCTCGCGCCAGTGATGATTTTCCGGAGTTGATGATGAACCGCCCCGTGCCGAACCCCGGCATCCTCGACATCGCGCCCTACACGCCGGGCAAGAGTCCCAAGCCGGAGCCTGGCCGCAAGGTTTTCAAGCTGTCGGCCAATGAGACCCCGTTTGGTCCCTCGCCGAGGGCGATCGAGGCGTTCAAGAGCGCGGCCACGCATCTGGAAGATTATCCGGAAGGGACCTCCCGGGTGCTGCGCGAGGCGATCGGCCGCACCTACGGCCTCGATCCCGACCGCATCGTCTGCGGCGCCGGCTCCGACGAGATCCTCAATCTGCTGGCACACACCTTTCTCGGCCAAGGCGACGAGGCGATCTCCACCGCGCACGGCTTCCTGGTCTATCCGATCGCGACCATGGCCTGCGGCGCCAGGAACGTGGTTGCCGCGGAGACGGAGTATCGCACCGATGTCGACGCCATCCTTGCCGCGGTGACGCCGCGCACCAAGCTGGTCTGGCTCGCCAACCCGAACAACCCGACCGGCACCTACATCCCGTTCGACGAGGTCAAGCGGCTGCGTGCCGGCCTGCCGTCGCATGTCGTGCTGGTGCTCGACGCCGCCTATGCCGACTACGTTTCGCGCAATGACTACGAGTTCGGGCTCGAGCTGGTGGCGACGACCGAGAACACGGTCGTCACTCATACCTTTTCCAAGATCCACGGCCTCGCGGCGCTCCGTGTCGGCTGGATGTTCGGCCCGGCGCACATCGTCGATGCGATCAACCGAATCCGTGGGCCGTTCAACGTCTCCTCGCCGGCGATGCTCGCCGCGGTCGCCGCGATCGAGGACACCGCGCATCAGCAGATGTCGAAGACGCACACGGAAACGTGGCGCAACTGGCTGACCGAGGAGATCGGCAAGCTCGGGCTGAAGGTGACGCCGAGCGTCACCAATTTCATCCTGATCCACTTCCCGACCGACAAGGGCAAGACCGCGGTCGAGGCCGACGCATTCCTGACCCGGCGCGGCCTCGTGCTGCGCGCGCTCGCCAACTACAAGCTGCCGAACGCGCTGCGCATGACGATCGGCACCGAGGAAGCCAATCGTCTGGTCGTGGAGGCTCTCAGCGAATTCATGAGGGCGAAATGAGCGTCGCGGGGCGGTTCGAACGCATCGCGCTGATCGGCTTCGGCCTGATCGGCGGCTCGATCGCGCGGGCGGCGCGGCTGCAGGGCGTGGCCGGCGAGATCGTCACCACCGCGCGCTCGGAAAAGACGCGCGCGCGCGTCGCCGAACTCGGCCTCGTCGACCGCGTCGTGGCGAGTAATGCGGAGGCGGTCAAGGATGCCGACCTCGTCATCCTCTGCATTCCCGTCGGCGCGTGCGGTCCGGTCGCGGCCGAGATCGCGCCGCATCTGAAGCCCGGAGCCATCGTCTCCGACGTCGGCTCCGTGAAGGGCGCCATCGTTCGCGACATGGCGCCACATCTGCCAGCGCATGTTCATTTCGTGCCGGCGCATCCGGTCGCCGGCACCGAGAATTCGGGACCGGATTCTGGTTTCGCCGAGCTGTTCATCAACCGCTGGTGCATCCTGACGCCACCCGACGGTGTAGATGCCGACGCGATCGATCGTCTCCGCGCGTTCTGGGCGGCGCTCGGCGCCAAGGTCGAGATCATGACGCCGGATCACCACGACCGCGTGCTCGCGATCACCAGCCATCTGCCGCATCTGATCGCCTACACCATCGTCGGCACCGCCGACGAGCTGGCGCAGGTGACGGAGTCCGAGGTGATCAAGTTCTCCGCCGGCGGCTTTCGCGATTTCACCCGCATCGCCGCCTCCGACCCGACGATGTGGCGCGACATCTTCCTGAGCAACAAGGATGCGGTGCTCGACATGCTCGGCACCTTCACCGAGGACCTCTCCAAGCTGACGCGGGCGATCCGCCGCGGCGACGGCGATGCGCTGTTCGATCACTTCACCCGCACCCGTGCGATCCGCCGCGGCATCGTCGATATCGGCCAGGATTCGGCGGCGCCGGACTTCGGCCGGCCGCTGCCGCAGTTGAAGAAGAGCTGAGGTCAGAACAGCGGCGGGACGCGGGCGACCTTGAACGGACCGAGCACGACGACGCCATCGGAGAAGCGCAACGGGAAGGTCCGCGCCTTGCGCCCTTCGAGGGTGGCCTCCTTGCCGAGCGCATTGATACCGAGCGCGACGCCGACATTGGCGTTCTGCTTGACGACCTTGCCGAGGCCGGGAATGGCGCGGTCGAGCGCACCGAGCAGGTTGTTGACGTCCTGCGACTTCACACCCGGCGCTACGCGATCGAGCGTCCCCTGCGGCACGCCGTTTTCGAGCATCTTGTCGAGACCGAGCGCCGGAATGACCTTTTCGATCCCGGCCACCGTCATTTGCACTTCGCCATCAATGCCGCCATTGGCGGTCAGGCTGAGCGTGCCCGACGCAACGGCCAGCAGCTCGCCCTGCTGGATGCGCGACTGGACGATCTCGACATGACCGCCCGCCGCCTGGATCTCGCGAAACCGCTCCGGCCAGGGTTTGGGCCGGAAGTCCTTGAGACCCGTGACGCGGGCCTGGATGTCGGTATTGAACGGTTCGGCAAGCAGAGGATGGCTGCCTTGGATGCTGCCGCTTTCGATCTGCAGCGCAGTCTCCAGCACCGGATGGTCGGACGGCGTGCCGTCGGCGAAGCGGCCGTGCAACTCGACGTGATCGGCGCGCGCGGCGGGCACGGCTGTCCCGCCCTCGATGCGGTCGATGGTCGGTTGTTCGAACACGAGGTCGGCGCGCTGCGGCAACCCCGGCAGACCGCGGACGCTGGCCTCACCGACGCGCCAGTTCACGGAGAACGAGGCGGGTCCGCGACCGTCGGCGATCATAGCGGGTCCCTTGAACTCCGCGATGAGCCGCTTCGGGTCCCACACCTGGGCGACGACGAGGATCTCGTCGAGCCTGGCATTCATCAAAGGCGTGCCCGCGGCCTGCGAGAACAGGGCCACGCTCGGATCCGTGCAGCGAACCTCGAGCCGGAACGGGAAGCCGGCGACCGAGCGCTTCGCGCAGTCATAGACGCGTCCCGATTTTGCTTCGCGCGCACGCCAAGCGTCGGCCTGGACATCCACTTGCGAAGCGGCGAAGAACCAGAATGCGCTCCACGCAACAGCGGCGATCAGGAGCAGAACGGGAGCTATGAAGAGCCCCCAACGAGAGCGCCTGCGGCGCGCTTGCGGCAAACGAGACATGCAGGACACCCTTTGGGCAGCAATTTTGGCAATTCGGCGATCACGGATTGTGTATCTAAATTAACAATTCGCGAGCATCACACTTAGGCTTCCGCATTGATGTCCGCAATGACCCTCTCCGAACGCGACCTTCCCCACGGCGACCTCTGGGTCTTCGGCTACGGCTCGCTGATGTGGCGGCCCGGATTCGCTTTTCTCGAGCAGGTGCCGGCGCGGCTGATCGGCGAGCATCGCGCGCTCTGTGTGTATTCGTTCGTCCACCGCGGAACGCCGGAGAAGCCGGGCCTCGTGCTCGGTCTCGATCGCGGCGGCGCGTGTCGCGGCATTGCGTTCCGGGTGGCAGCAGACAAGCGCGACGAGACCATCGCCTATTTGCGGGCGCGTGAGCAGGTGACCTCGGTATATCGCGAAGTGACGCGCTCGGTTTGGCTTGAAAACGACGCGCGCGAGCGGGTGAGCGCGCTGGTCTACGTGGTCGATCGCGGCCATGTGCAATATGCAGGCCGGCTGTCGCCGCAGGAGCAGTTGCGCCATGTACGCCAGGGTCACGGCCAGTCCGGCGCCAATCGCGACTACGTGATCTCGACCGTGAAGGCGATCGAGGCGCAGGGCTTTCGCGACGCGCAGTTGCATCGGCTGGCGACGATGCTGCACGATGACGGCCACTCGCTGCATCCTGCGCCAAGCAAGACATAGCCCTCAAGCCTTCACCGGCGCCGGCACCCGGCCAAACAACTGCGCCTGTTCCGCCTGCCCCGCGGCGACGAGCCGGCCGGTCGCCTCTTCGATGACGCTCTGAATCCGCGCCATGAACTCATCGCGCGGCAGGCCAGGCGGCAGCGGATCGAGAAACTCCACGACGAGCGTGCCCGGATAGCGCAGAAATGTGCGGCGTGGCCAAAACAGACCCGAATTCAGGGCCACCGGCAGGCAGGGTACGCCGCAATCCGTGTAGATCAAGCCGACGCCGCCTTTGTAGTCCGGCGGTGCGCCCGCCGGACGCCGGGTGCCTTCCGGGAAGATCACAAACTGACGGCCGTGCTTCACCTCCTCTGCCGCCCGCCGCATCACCTGCTTCAACGCGCGGGCGCCGGAGCTGCGGTCGATCGCGATCATGTCCGCCTTGACGAGATACTGTCCGAACAAGGGAATCCGCAGCAGCTCGCGCTTGAGAACGAAGAACGGCGCATCGAAGAAATGCAGCAGCGAGATCGTCTCCCACATCGACTGATGCTTGGCGGCGACGATCAGCGGCCCCTTCGGGATCTTCTCGACGCCGCGATATTCGACGCGGATGTTGCAGACGACGCGCATCAACAAGATGTTGCTCTGCGCCCACCAGTTGGCGACGCGCAGCAGCGCCTTGCGGGGCATAGCCAGGGTCGGCAACGCGATCAGCGCCCAGAGCACGAAGTTCGGGTAGAATAGGATGTTGAACAGCAGCGAACGCAGGAAGATCGAGACCATCAGAAACCCAGTTCAATTGGCTTGCGCCGTCGTCGGTCGGCGCGACACCGAGCCGGTTGGCGGATCGAACTCGGGCGCGAGATCGAGGCCGAGATCGGCCAGCCGCAGCCGCATCTCGGCGGCGACATATTTGGCATATTCGGACAGCAGAAGCCGCACCGTCGGCGCGCTGGTCCACCACGGCTCGTCGCGCCATTTCTCGCCAACGACCGCATAGGGAATGAGATCCATGCTCGGCATCGCATGCGACAGTTCGACGATGGCCCGCGGCATGTGATAGTTCGACGTCACGACGATCAGCGACTTGAAGCCGCGCTCGCTCGCCCATCGCCGCGTCTGCGCAGCGTTGCTGCGGGTGTTGATCGCCGAATAATCCAGATCGACGCAGCAGTTGATGAATGATCGCGCCTCGGGCAGCGACCGGGTGATGTCGCTGGCCTCGTTGGTCGGGTGCACACCGGAGATCAGCAGCCGCCGGCCATAGCCTCCCGCCAGGAGTTCCACCGCGTCCGATACGCGTGACGAGCCGCCGGTCAGGACCACGATTCCGTCCGCCTTGCGCTCGGGCTGGATCTCGGCGCCCCGCAATTGCGAGAGGAAGCCGACGAAGCCGACCGCCGCGACGAAGAAGCCGACCCCGAGCGTCGCCACGGCGCCCGCGAGCGTCCGCCACACCGCGACGGTGAGCGGCAGCTTTCGCCTGCTATGGTCAGTCTCCGGCTCCATGCAACGCCTGGCTTGTCCTTGCCTGCCTGCGCGCGGCGCCATGCCGTCGCGCGATCCCGTCGTTCAAGTCCGGGAACGCAGGCAGGTTTCGCCGGCCTCCCGATCACGTTCGCTCGCCGCCGATCCTGGCGCGCGACCTCCGCCGTGTTCGTGACCCAGCTCACCCCGTCCTGCCTCACCCCGGCGCAGACGATTTTAGGCGGTTTTCGGGCCAAGTGAAATCCGCAACGAGACGGCTGGGGATAGAAGCCGCCATCAGTCGATGCTCGCCAGGGTCGTGAACAGGGTCCGGCGTGCGGCCCAGCCGGTCACCGCGGCGATCACCACGGCCTGCAGCGCGATCGCGACATAGCCGAGCGGGCGCAGCGAGAATGTCCCCAGCAACGCCGCGAACTGATCGCCGACGGGAGTGCCGGAGAACCAGTTGGCGATCGACTCCGAGAACCCGAATCCGAGCATCGCAAGGCCGCCACCGATCACGCCCCCCTCCAGTCCGAGCTGCAGAAAATGCCGCAGGAAGTGATTGGCGATGTAGCGGTCGCCGGCGCCGACGAAATGCAGCACCTCGACGATCGGCCGGTTCGCGGCCATCGCGCCGCGGGTCGCGAACGACACCGAGATGATGGTGGCAGCGATCACCAGCAGCAGAATGCCGAAGCCTGCGAAAAGCGTCGCGCCTGTCATCGAGCGCATGCGCTCGATCCAGGCGCGGTGGTCATCCACGCTGGCGGTCGGCGCAACCTGGGTCACGCGGCTGCGCAGCGCGTTGAGATCGAAGCTGGTGCCGGGCTGGACGCGCGCGATGATGACGCGCGGCACCGGAAGCTCGTCGAACGACAGGCCGCTGCCGAGCCACGGCTCCAGCAGCTTGCTGGATTCCTCCTTGGTGAACGGCCGGACCTCGACGATTCCGGACTGCGCCCGCATCGCCTCCGTCACCAGGGCAATGTCGCGCTCGATGTCCCGGCCGGTCTTGGGGCGAACCTGGACGGTGATCTCGCTCGACACCTCCGACTGCCATTCGGCCGCGGACTCGCTGACCAGCAGCACGCCGCCGGTCGTGATGGAGGCCAGGAAGGTCATGATCGCCACCACGGCGACCAGCGCGCGGCCGGCGATGGAGGCGCGCGGCACGATCGGTGACACGATGCGCGCCTGCGCCGGCAGTTGCGGGCGGTCGTCGCCGAGATCGACCAGGAGGCCGCGATCGTCTACGCTACTCATAGATGTGCAATCGTCCCTGATGCAGCACCAGCCGGCGGGCCTCGTATTGGTCCATCAGCGTGATGTCATGGGTTGCGATGATGACCGCCGTCCCCGAGCGGTTCAATTCGATGAACAGCCGCAGCAGGCGGCGCCCGAGCGTCGGATCGACGTTGCCGGTCGGCTCGTCCGCGAGCAGCAGTTGCGGCCGCGAGATCACGGCGCGCGCGATCGCCGCGCGCTGCTTCTCACCACCCGACAGGATCGGCGGCAGCGCGTCCATGCGCTCGCCAAGGCCGACCCATTTCAGGAGGTCGATGACCTCCTTGCGGTAGCTCGATTCATCCCGCCCCATGACGCGAAACGGCAGCGCCACGTTCTCATAGGTCGTCATGTGATCGAGCAGCCGGAAGTCCTGCAGCACGATGCCGATGCGCTTGCGCAGATCGGCGATCTCCTCCTTGCTGAGCAGCGAGATATCGTAGCCGAACAGATTGACCAGGCCGCGGGTCGGCCGCAGCGACAGAAACAACAGCTTGAGCAGCGAGGTCTTGCCCGCGCCCGACGGGCCGGTGAGGAACTGGAAGGAATGGGCCGGAATCTGGAAACTGAGGTCGCGGAGGATCTCCGGCCCCAATCCATAGCGCAGCCCAACATTTTCGAACCGAACCAAAGCGTCAGCTCCGTTCGACCGCGTGCGCGGCAGACCCGCACGCTCCAAGCTCAGCGGTACGATGGCCCGATTGAGCGCCCGTTATGGTTTCCGGTTCGTTAACGGTCGCCGTGTACCATTCGCGCGATTGAGTTCCGAAGTTCGTCGACATGGCGGTCCTTGTAGCACGAACTGTCGGAAACAAAGCGGCAATGGCCGTTGGAGAACAGGCGCGATGTTCATCGTTTGCCCTCATTGTACGACATCTTATGCCATCGACGTGGCAACCCTGGGTATGGCTGGCCGCAATGTACGCTGTTCCCGTTGCAAGGAGGTCTGGCTGGCGCGACCGGAGGATGCGGTCGAGGCGCCCGCCCCCATGCCTGCCATGGCGGAGGCCGGCGCGGCGGCCGCGCCCCGCGACGCGGCCGACGAGTGGGAAGCCCTCGCGCGCCAGGAAGACGACGACGAACGGACGCCCGACGTGGAAAGTCCGCCGCTGGCTGCCGGCTGGCCCGAGGATGCCCTCGCCGAGCCCGACGACGACACGGCCGATGCCGAGCAGCCGTTGCAGAGCGGGGCTTCGCGCCTCGCCGGTCTCCGCAAGCTCATCAGGCGCCCGACGTTGCCGGATTTCCCAGGCAACAAGGTGTTGAACCTGCCGGTGCTGACGGCCGCCATGGCGGCGCTCACAATTGCGCTGGTGGTGTGGCGCGCCGACGTCGTCAGGCTGCTGCCGCAGACGGCCTCGTTCTACAAGCTGGTCGGGCTCGAGGTGAACCTGCGCGGCCTGACCTTCAAGGACCTGAAGGTGGCGACCGAAACCGTCGACGGCAAGCCGGTGCTGGTGATCGAGGGGACGATCGTCAGCCTGACGAAGAAATCGGTCGACCTGCCGCGGCTGCGCTTCAGCGTCCGTGACGCGCAGGGCACCGAGATCTACGCCTGGAACACGCTGCTCGAGCAGACCGCGCTCAAGCCCGGCGAGCGCACGACGTTCAAGTCGCGGCTCGCCTCGCCCCCTCCCGAAGGCCGCAATATCGATATACGGTTCTTCAACCGGCGCGATCTCGCCGCCGGCAGTGCATGATGGTTCCGGTCTCGTGGGTCGCCCGCGGGGCCCACGAGACGGAGACGAAACGACATGTCGCGCGTGCTGATCGCCGACGACGAAGATTCGATGCGGACCTTGGTCGCGCGCGCCATTGCCATGGATGGACATGAGATCGTGACGGCGCAGGACGGTGCCGAGGCGCTCGACATCCTGACGCGCGAGGCCGGCGCCTTCGACCTGCTGCTGACCGACATCCAAATGCCCATCATGGACGGCATCGCGCTGGCGCTGTCGGCAGCACGCGATTTTCCCGACCTGACCATCCTGCTGATGACCGGCTTTGCCCATCAGCGCGAGCGGGCGTCGAATCTCAGCGCGATCGCTCACGACGTCATCACCAAGCCGTTCTCGATCGCCGACATCCGCACCGCGGTCGCCGACGCGCTGGCGTCAAAGGCTGCGAAGGCGTAGGGCGCCAACGATGATCCTCGACGTTGCTGCAGTCCGCGCTGTCATCCCTGCAAACGCAGGGATCCATAGCCACCGCCGCCGTTGAGGGACACTGGTCCCACATCTCGCGCCATCACATCTCCCTGGGGGTATGGGTCCCGGGTCGGCGCCACGCCGTCGCTTCGCGCCATCGCGGCTTGCCCGGGACGACAGCGATGGGTGCGATGGAGCGCGGACGTGCCTGATGGGCTCGCGCCTGCGTAAAGGTCGCTGAAGGAACTGATCCTCTCTCCTCCGTCATTGCGAGCGCAGTGTTCAGCCCGGAGACATAGCTTACACCTGTTCGGGGACATAGTTGACAGTTTTGGGGTCGCGCAGATCAATCGCTGCGATCTGATGTGCGGCAAAGAAAATTCCGAACTTTCCGTCGGCACTGAGTGGCCGGATAGCCAGCCGCTCACCTCGGAAGGCTTGCGGGACTTTCCAGAGCCGCCCCTCGAAACTGACGTAGGCCTTCGTGCTCGACACGGAACGGATGCTCTCACCCTCGTCGTATTCGACGATCGGAAGCCGGTCTGGCATCGCACGTTGGCTCGGTTGATAGCGGCTTGCCGGCACGTCGAAGTTCAAGGCCTCGTGCGGCCGGTCGAGATTGTAGACGGAGCGCCATCCGTCGAGTGCCCGCTGGACATCGGGAAGATCACGGTAGCGCCTGAAGGCAAACACCTCGGCCTTCAGACTACGGTGGAAGCGTTCGTTCTTGCCGCGGCTCTGAGGATGGTAGGGCCGGCTGTGGATCGTTCGAACGCCGAGCTTCAGAAGCCAGACCGTCAACGCGGTCCAGGGGTCTTCGAGGGTAAATCCCCAGGGGCCACCATTGTCGACGAACATCGCATCCGGCAGTCCATAACGGCGGAACGTCGTCTCCAAATGTCCTTTGACCGTAGAGCCGCGCTCGTTGTCACAAGCCGCCAGGCACAACGAGAAGCGGGAGTGATCGTCCAACGCTGTCAGCGGATGACAGGACACACCATTCTCCAGCGCACTGTGCCCCTTGAAGTCCATCTGCCACAGCTGATTGGGCGCATCCTTCTCGAACCGCGTGTAGGGCTGTCCGGGCGTGCCTGCAGGCTCGACCACTCGATCGTAGCGGCGCAGGATGGTGTGCACGGTAGATATCGCCGGGACAGCTTGACCATCACGCTCAAGACACCGTGCAAGCTTGCGCGCGCCCCAGGCCGGGTGAGCATCGCGCAATGCGACAATCTGCTGCTCGGTCGCAGCCGCGGTGCGCTCCGGACTTCGATGAGGCCGCCGCGACCGATCCGCCAGCGCCGTGTCCCCAGCGTCGTGCCGCTGGATCCATTTGTAGCCCGTCTGAGGGCTGATGCCGAACCGCCGACACAGCTCCCGCCGGTTCGCCCCTTCCTGCTTGGCAAGCATCACAAACTCTCGTCGCTGGTCCATGACAGACACCTCTCGCCACGGCATCGCTCGCCCCTCTGCTTGACGAATCGAGCCGATTTTGAAGTGTCAACCATCTCCCCGAACACCCGTCAGCTATGTCCCCGGGCTGAACAGAAGCGAAGCAATCCAGAATCCCTCTGCGGAGACCATCTGGATTGCTTCGCTGCGCTCGCAATGACGCTGGGGCGGCCGTCGGACGCCCCGCTCAGCTTCACGCGCTGAGCGCGCGCATCTCGGCATAGAGATCGGATTTGCCCTCGAAACCGATGCCGGGGAGGTCGGGCATCGTGATGTGGCCGTCGGTCACCTTCACGCCGTCGGGGAAGCCACCATAGGGCTGGAACAGGTCGGGATAGCTCTCATTGCCGCCGAGGCCGAGGCCGGCGGCAATGTTGAGGGACATCTGGTGACCGCCATGCGGGATGCAGCGCGACGGCGACCAGCCATAGATCCTGAGCACGTCGAGCGTGCGCAGATACTCGCACAGGCCGTAGGACAGCGCGCAGTCGAACTGCAACCAGTCGCGATCGGGGCGCATGCCGCCGTAGCGGATGAGGTTGCGCGCGTCCTGGTGGCTGAACAGGTTCTCGCCGGTCGCCATCGGGCCGGGATAGAAATCGGCCAGCGTCGCCTGCAGGTGATAGTCGAGCGGATCGCCCGCCTCCTCGTACCAGAACAGCGGATAGTCGCGCAGCATCTTGGCGTAGGCGATCGCAGTCTCCAGGTCGAAGCGGCCATTGGCGTCGACCGCGAGCTGATTGTTGGGGCCGATCTCCGCGAGCACGGCCTCGATGCGCTGGCGGTCCTCGTCGATCGGCGCGCCGCCGATCTTCATCTTCACGACAGTGTAGCCACGCTCGAGATAGCCGCGCATCTCGCGGCGCAGCGCCGAGAGATCCTTGCCGGGATAGTAGTAGCCGCCGGCAGCGTAGACGAAGACGCGCGGTTCGGCCTTGCGGCCGTGCCGCTCCGCGAGCAGACGGAACAGCGGCTTGTCGGCGATCTTGGCGACCGCATCCCAGATCGCCATGTCCAACGTGCCGACCGCGACCGAGCGCTCGCCGTGGCCGCCGGGCTTCTCGTTGATCATCATCGCCGCCCAGGCCTTGTCCGGGTCGATGTTGTCCTTGCTGGCATCGAGCAACGATGTCGGGTCAGCTTCCACGAGGCGCGCGCGAAAGCGCTCGCGGATCAAGCCGCCCTGGCCGTAGCGGCCGTTGGAGTTGAAGCCGTAGCCGACCACGGGCCGGCCATTGCGCTCGACATTGGTGATGACCGCGACCAGGCTCGACGTCATCTTGGTGAAGTCGATATAGGCATTGCGGATCGGCGACGAGATCGGCTTCGTCACCTCGCGGACGTCGACGATACGAACGGTCATGGTCATTCTCCTGGTCGGGGTCGCACGCGCCGTTTCAGAGCGAGGCGCCTGCGCAGATGGTGATGGTCTGGCCGGTGATGGCGCCCGCTTCCGGCAACAGCAGGAAGGCGGTGAGCGCAGCCACCTCGACCGGATCGACGTAGCGCCCCATCGGCGGCAGCACCGGGGCGATGCCGGCGCGGCTGGGATCGCGCAGAAACGGCGTGTCGGTCGCAGCCGGTGCGACGACGTTGACGGTGATCAGGCGCGGCGCCAGCTCGATCGCCCAGGAGCGCGCGAGGCCGGTGAGTGCCGCCTTGGTCGCGGCGTATTGGCTGCGGCCGGCCGCGCCATTGGCGGTGCGGCTGCCGATCAGCACGATGCGCCCGCCTTCGCGCAGGCGCGGCGCCAGCGCATTGGCCAGCGCCTCCGCGGCGCCGACATGGACGCGCCACATCCCTTCGCTGCTCTCGGCCTGCAACTCGCCGAGACGGCCGACACGCATGTAGCCGGCGGCGTGGACCAGCGCGGTCACGGCGCCGACGTCAGCAAGGCGCGCGATCAGCGTCTGCGGTTCGGCGAGATCGGCCTCGAAGCCACCGAAGTGTTCGTGCGACAGCACCGAGGCCGCGCGGTCGATGCCGGTCACGCGCCAGCCGTCCGCCAGCAGACGCTCGGCGATGGCGCGGCCGATGCCCGAGCTGGTTCCGGTCACCACCGCATGGCGAAGGCCCGAGCTGCTGTCGTGGTCCTGTGCCGTCATCCCTTGTACGCAGCCGCCTCGGCCTTGACCTTCACCGCATCGAAATTGTTGATCTTGTCGATCAGCTCATTGGTGTAGAGCGCAGCATAGTCCTTGATGTCCAGCCCGTTCATCGCGGCCTCGGTGCGGAACTCTTGCTCGTTGATCCCGCCCATCTTCGTATCGGCATAAGGCGGCGCGTAGAGCTTGATGCGGCGGCTGATCGACTGCAGCACGGCCTTGACCGCCGCGTCCTCGCTGGCACCGCGCGGCGCCGTCTCCGGGTACATCTTGAGAAAGGCCCTGGCGCCGGCGGTCGGATTGGCGAGCAGGAATTGCGACGCCTTGCACACCGAGCGGCCAAAGCCGACCAGGAGATCCCTGTCCTTCTCGAACGTCTGCGGCATCGCCATCAGGAACTGGCCGCCGACCATCGGGATCGTGGTCGGACGCGGCAGATAGGCCAGCTCGATGCCGGCCGCCTCGATCTGGCCGAAGCCAGTATCGAAATAAGCGAGCGCATCGATCACGCCGCGCTGCAGGGCGACGCCCGCCGGCGTGCCGTTGCCGACCGCGACCCAGCTCACATCCTTCTCGGGATCCAGGCCCAGCGCCTTCAGCACGTTCTTGGTGACGGGATATTCGGTGGCACCGAAGTCGGACACGCCGATCTTCTTGCCTTTGAGGTCCGTGTAGCTCTTGAGCCCCGAGCCGGGCGGGACGGCGATGTCCCATTTGTACGGATAGGTATATTGATAGAACAGTTTGGCGCCACTCCATTCGCCCTTGGCGAGCAGCGGCAGCGCTGTCGACGGCACGCCGACGCCGACGAAGACGGAGCCCCGGTCAGTCGCGACCTGGACGTTGGCATTGGTGCCGAGCGCCTGGACGTCGAGCGAGAACCCTTCCTGCGCGTTGTAGCCGAGCGCCTCGCCGATCACGCAATTGATGATAGTGGCGTTGAGCGCCTTGAGCCCGACGCCGAAGCGAAGCTTCTTCGCGTCCGCCGCCATCAGGCCGGCCGGCGCGCCGCTCATCAGCAGCGCCGCGCCGGCACTGCTCTTCAGGAATGACCTGCGCGAAACCATCCTTCGTTCCTCCCTGTGGTCCTATTTTTTCCGGTTGGCGCCCCAGTGCACGACCTTGGCCTCGCACCAGCGCACGATCCCATGCAGCACGATGCCGAGCACGCCGAGAATGATCAGCGCGGCGAACACGCCGGCGACGTCCGACACCGCCTGCGCCTGCGTGATGACGACCCCCATGCCACGCTGGGCGCCGAGGAATTCGGCCACGATCGCGCCGAGCAGTGCATAGACCACCGCCATGTCGAGGCCCGCGAAAATGAAGGGCGCGGCGTTGGGCAGCTTGACGATGCGGTAGGTCTCGAAGCGCGAGGCCGACAGCGAGCGCATCAGGTCGATACGCTCGGGCTCGACGGCGCGCAGCCCCGTGAAGCTGTTGATCAGCACCGGGAAGAACGACAGCAGCGCCGAGATCGCGACCTTCGAGCCGTCACCGAAGCCGAACCAGATCACGATCAGCGGCGCGATCGCCACCTTGGGCAGGCTCTGCAGCGCGAACGCATAGGGCATCACCAGGCGCTCGATGGCTTCGACCTCGGCCATCAAGGAGCCGATGACGAGGCCGAGCCCGACGCCGATGGCGCAGCCGGCGGCGGCGTTGCTCAGCGTGCTCCACAGCGGCAGGTAATAGCCGAGCGGGCTGGCCGGGCTGACCGCGAGCCCGGACCACAACGCACGAACGACCGCTTCGGGCTTCGGCAGAATGTAGGACGGGATGTTCAGCAGGTTGACCGCGGCGATCCAGCTCAGGATCAGCACCGCGAGGCCGATCCAGGCGATCGGCGAGCCCAGGCTGACGCGGCGCCGGGGGCTTGCGGGCTTCTGCGACAGGGCTGAAACGGCGACGTTGGCGAGATCAGTCATGGCCGTGCTCCTGTGCATTGAGCAGCCCGCGAACTTCCCTGGCAAGCCGCGCATAGTCCGGATGCAGCACGATGTCGTCGAAGCTGCGCTGCCGCGGGATCGGCACGTGGAGATCGGCAAGGATGCGGCCGGGACGCGCCGACATCACGATGACGCGGTCGGCCAGGAAGATGGCTTCCGAGATCGAGTGCGTAATCAGCAGGACGGTCTTGCGGTTCTCCTGCCAGATTCGCTGCAGCTCGAGGTTCAGCCGCTCGCGCGTCAGTGCGTCGAGCGCGCCGAACGGCTCGTCCATCAGCAGGATCTCGGGATCGCGCGCCAGCGCGCGGCAGATCCCGGCGCGCTGCTGCATGCCGCCGGACAGCTCATAGGGATATTTGTCGCCGAAATCGCCGAGACCGGTAACGGCGAGCAGGCGCTCGATGCGATCGCCGGCCGGGGCATGTTTGCCACCGACGCGCAAGGGCAGCCCGACATTGTCGCGCACCGTCATCCACGGCAGCAGGTTGGCCGCCTGGAACACGACGCCGACCTTGCGCGAGGGACCGGCGACGGGCTCGCCATCGAGCAGCAGCCGGCCGTCGCTGTAACTATCAAGCCCCGCGAGCAAACGCAGCAAGGTGCTCTTGCCGCAGCCGGAGGGACCGACGACGCAGACGAACTCGCCCGGCTTGATGTGGAGCGAGATCCGGCTCAACGCATGGACCGTCGCGCCGGAGGCCGAGACATAGGTCTTCGACAGTTGATCGATCGCGATGAGCACAGCCTCGGGCGCAGCCGCAGCGCGCCGGGTTGCATCGTCGACATCCATCGTCAGCATCAGCGTCCACCCGGTGTCTTTTTGTTGTGATCACGGGGCAACGGCCGGCACCGGCCGTCGCCTCTCGCAAGCTCAGGCCGCAGCCTTCGCCGTCAGCCCGGCCGCGGCCACCGCGGCGCGGATCGCGGCCATCTCCTCGGCGCTCGGCGCATGCGTCGGCGGCCGCACCGTGGCATCGCGGATCACGCCGGCGACCTGCATCGCCGCCTTCATGCGGCCATGCGCCTCCCCGGTCGGCTCGCCGCCGCCATACACCGCGTCCTTGAGCGGATCGATCATGGCCTGCAGCTTCATCGCAAGCTTAAGGTCGCCAGCGGTGACGGCAGCGAACAGATCGTAGATCAGATCCGGAATCAGCGAGGCGAAGCCGACCAGCGCACCATCGACGCCCTGCACCATCGACGCCAGCAGATATTCGTCATGACACGTCAGCAGCGCCTTGTGCGGCGCCGCCGCGCGGATCGCCTTGAGGTCGCGGGCGTATTTGTTCATCTCGCGGGTGCCGATCTTGAACGCCTGCACGTGGTCGAGGCGGGCGAGCTCGGCGAGCAGCTCCGAGGAGAACGAGGCGCGGGTCCAGGCGGGATAGACATGCACGATCAGCGGCAGCCTGGTGGCTTCGCCGATGGCGCTGAAATAATCCAGGCAGTGCTCGCGCTTGAAGCCGAAGCGCAGCCAGTGATGCGGCGGCATGATGTCGAGAGCAGTCGCGCCCGCTTCCTTCGCCATCAGCGCATGCTCGATGCCGTCCTTGATGCCTTCGCACACGACGGAGGAGATGGTCGGGCAGATGCCGGTGAGCGCCTTGGCGACGATGCGCGTCACCTCCGCGCGCTCCTTCGCGGTGAGGCTGAACACCTCGCCGGTGTGGCCGTTGGTCATGATGCCGACGATGCCGCGACGCTTGCCGAGCCAGGCTGCGTAACGCGACAGCTCGACCTCATCGATGCTGTGGTCGGCGTTGAAGGGGACGGCGATCGCCGGGATGATCCCCTTGAAGTTGGTCATGACGCTCATGCTTGCTCCTGTTTCGTCACATCGACGTTCATCGTTTCGCGACCGTCGCAGTCGCCCCGCCCATGGCCGCCAGAGCCCGGGACAGCTGGGCTGCCGCTCTGAGCAGCGGCGCCACGCCGAGCCGCTCGAAGTCGTCCGCGGTGATGCGCATGGTGGGCGCAGCGATACTGATCGCCGCGAGCGGAACGCCGTCGCGGTCGATGACGGGCGCGGCGAGCACGCACAGCCCCGGCGCATTTTCCTGATTTGACAGCGCGTAGCCGGCAGCCTTCACCTGGCGCAGGCGCTGCAGCAGCGCGTCGAGATCGGTGATCGTGGTTTCGGTGCGCTTGATGCGCGGCTGCGCCTCGAGCACCTCGATCTGCGTCTCGACCGGCAGCAACGACAGGATCGCCTGGCCGACGGCGGTCGAATAGACCGGCGCGCGGCTGCCGATGCGGACGTCGACGCCGAGCCGGACGAGGCCCGCCTGGATGCGCTCGACATAGACGATGTCGCTGCCGTCGAGCACCGCCAGCGAGGCAGCCTCGTTCATTTCGCCGACCAGACTGCGCAGGATCGGACGCGCCTGATCGCGCAGCTCCGAGCGCGCGATCGCGTTGAAGCCGAGATCGAGGCATTTCAGCGTCAGGCGGAAGCGCCTGGAGTCGCCGACCTTCTCGACGTAGCCGAGCATCACGAGCGTGTTGAGCAGTCGGAACGTGGTGCCCTTGTCGAGCGCGGCGCGGCGCGCAACGTCGGCGAGCACCAGCTCCGGCTCCTCGCTGGTGAAGGCATTGAGCACCTGAAAGCCCTTGGCCAGCGACTGCACGACGCTTTTGCCAGCCTTGCTGTCCTCGTCCACGTGGAGGCTCCGACGTTTCCTGCTTGACGCCGGCCTTGACGACCGGCATTCGGATTGACTAAGGTTCGGATTGCGAACTATAGTTCGTATATTAGAATGCGCGTAGCCGCTGCTGTCAAGCGCGCTCGCGCGCGGCATGCGACACGGCTTGAAATCCGCGCAGCCGGCATGATCTCTCCCTGAGGGCCGCGACATCTCGCGGCCCTTTTCAGGAGTCCGGCGTGAGCGTCGCATTCACCAAGGAAGAGAGCGCCGAGACGGCGGCCGAAACGCAACTGCCCGACCGGCCGGTCTCGCCGCATCCGAACCTCGTGACCGCGGCCGGACTCAAGGCGCTCGAGGCGCAGTTGCGCGAAGCGCAGGCGGCGTTTGAAGCGGCCCAGGGAATCGAGGACGTCAACGAGCGGCGACGGGAGTCGGCGCTGCCGCTGCGCGACGCGCGCTACTTTGCAGCGCGGGTGCGGACCGCGCAGGTGATGCCGGCGCCGACATCGACGGGGCAGATCGCGTTCGGCAGCACGGTGACGTTCAAGCGCGGCGACGGCCGCGTCCAGACCTACACCATCGTCGGCGAGGACGAGGCCGATCCGAAGCGCGGCATGATCTCCTATGTCTCCCCTGTGGCTCGCCTGCTGATGGGCAAATCGGCCGGCGACGTGGTCGAGGTTACCGGACAAGAGCTGGAGATTCTCACGATCGCCTGAGGCGATGCCCATCACGCCGGCAGGAAACGATGCTCAAAGTTGGAATCATCTCCGACACTCATGGGCTGCTGCGGCCGGAGGCAGTGCGATGTCTGTCGGGCGTCGACCACATCATCCACGCCGGCGATATCGGCCGGCACGAGATCGTCGAGCGGCTTCGCCTGATCGCGCCGGTGACTGCGATCCGCGGCAACATCGACACGGCAGACTGGGCGAATGCATATCCTGCGACCGAGACCGTCAGGCTCGGCACGCGTGCCGTCCATGTCGTGCACGACGTTCACGACCTCGCGATCGACCCTGCAACGGCGGGTATCGACGTCGTCGTGTCCGGTCATTCGCATCGCGCAGGCGTCGAGACACGCGACGGCGTGCTCTACCTGAATCCGGGCAGCGCAGGGCCGCGCCGCTTCAAGCTGCCGATCACCCTGGCGACGCTGAACATCTCGGCAGGCCAACTGTCACCCGCGATCCACGATCTCGGCAGCGCCTGAAGCAAAGCGAAAGGGCGCCCATGGGCGCCCTCCCCGAACCTCGTATGAGATGCATCGATCAGAAGCGATCGGCCAGCGCCATCCCGGGGTCGCTGAACGAGGGGCGGCCGGTCTCGACGTGGCCGGCGACGCGGCGATAGAAGCTGTCGTCGGTGTCGCTGGTGACGACGAAGTCGTACCACAGGCCGGATTTGCGCAGATGCCAGTAGAGCTCGCCGTGGCGGCCGGGCGCAGACACCTTGACGGTCCACGACGTCGATGGGCCGCCATGGCTCGGTCCGGGGAAGAAGGTCGGTGCGCCAAAGCCGAAGCCGGGAGCATCGAAGTCGGGCGCGGACCGGAAGCCCGGCACCACGCCAAAACCCACCGGATGGAAGCCCGGGCGCGGACCGAAGCCGGGACATTGCGGCTCCAGCGCGGCCGAGACCGAGGCGGTGACGGCCTGCAACGGGCCATAGATCTCGTTGGACTTCACCGTGAAGCTCACGCGGGCATGGCCGTCGTTGCGCAGCTGCATGTGCAGGCCGCCCTCGAAGACGTTGTAGCCGACGAAGATCTCCGGGTTGGCGGCATTCGACGGCCTGACCTTGTCGAGGTCGCCCTTGAAATGACGATGGAAGCCGTTCGGGCCGAGCACCCAGAGATCATACAGGCCATCGCTGCCGACGCTCCATTCATCGTCGATCATCTTGCCGGCCTCGACGGTGTAGCGGCGCGGAATGAGATCGAGATGCTGCTTGTCGTAGACGTGGAACACCGCGCCGGCAAAGCCGGTGTTGGCGAACAACAGCTTCACCTTGCCCGCCGCGGCGTCGACCTTTGCGGTGGCGTGCAGGATGTAGGGCAGCGGGCGCGAATAGCGCGCGCCGCTCTCCTGGAACAGCGGCTGCGGCGTCGCGGGCGCAACCGGCGCCGGCAAGGTCTTCTGGTGCGCGTCCGAGGCCTGCCAGTTGCTCTGATCGGGCAGCTCCGGGAAGCGCGGATCGTTCGGGCTGGCGAAGTCGAACGCCGAGGTGAGATCGCCGGAAACGGCGCGGTGCCAGGGGCTGATGGCGTCGACCTTGATCGCAAAGCGCTTCTCGAGGAAGCGACCGATCGAGGTGTGGTCGAACACCTGCGAGTTGACCCAGCCGCCCTTGCTCCAAGGTGAAACGACGTACATCGGCACCCGCGCGGAGAGGCCCCAGGGACGGATGTTGCCGCTGATGGTGTCGGTCGCAGTCAGCACGTTGCCGACGGTGTTGGAGAAATACTCGCCGTCGAGCGGCAAGGTCGCCTTGCCCATCAGCTTGCCGTTGATGTCGTAGGACGGCACCGCGGGCGCCGGCAGATGATCGAAGAAGCCGTCATTCTCGTCGAAGGTCAGGAAGAAGACGGTCTGGCTCCAGACCTCGGGATTGGCGGTCAGGGCTTCCAGCACCTGGTCGGTGAAATTGCCGGCGCGGGTCGGGCTGCCGCCGCCGGGATGCTCGGAGTTGGCCTGCGTCGGCAGGATCCACGACACCTGCGGCACGGTGCCGGCCATCACGTCGGCCTTCAGCCGGTCGAGATAATCCGGACCGCCGGTCAGGCCGTGCAGGTAGTTCGGATCGTTCGGCTGCGCATGACGGAAGCTGGAGAACGCCAGGCAGCCGTGCATCGCGCCGGTCCAGTTGTCGTTCATGTCCTGGTAGATGTGCCAGCTGACGCCGGCCTTGTTCAGCAGATCGGGCAGTGTGTCCCAGGCGAAGTCGCTGCCGACATATTTGTAGGTCGCCTGCGGTTGCGGTTGGCCGGCCACCCAATTGTGCGGGTTCGGCCAGCAGCGCAGGTTGTTGGGCTCGGAATCGTTGGTGGTGGAGTTGATGCCCTGCGCGCGCAGCGCCGGATTGAAGTTGGAGCCCGACCAGAACACGATGCGGTTGGGATCGGTGCCGGTGGTGATCGAGGCGTGGTAGGCGTCGCAGATCGTGAACGCCTCGGCGAGCGCGAACTGGAACGGAATGTCGTCGCGGCCGAAATAGCCCATCGCATAGGGCGTCTTGTACTTCGCCCAATAGCCCATCTTGCCCTGATTCCACGCCGCCTGGCTGTCGCCGAAGGAGTGCGGCGTGCCGTAGCCGACCAGCGCGTTGGAGGTCGTGGAGTCGCGGTGATAGGGCGGAATCTCGCGGCTGCCGTCGGACTGGAACCAGACCGGCTTGCCGCTCTCCAGCGGGATCGGGAAGCGGTCGCCGAAGCCGCGGACGCCGCGCAGCGTGCCGAAGTAGTGGTCGAAGGAGCGGTTCTCCTGCATCAGGATGACGATGTGCTTGACGTCCTGAATGGTGCCGGTCCGGCGCCGTGCCGGAATGGCCAGCGCCTGGCGGATGCTGGCGAAGGCAGCCGCCGCCGTGGCGCCTGCCAAGAAATCGCGACGTGTTGTCATGCTGATACGACCTTTTGAAATCTTGAAGAACGTATTCAGGGTTGGCGGGGCGAGCCCGACCTGCTCCTGCGAACGTCCCTGGCGTATCAGCGCGACTTGACAGCGCTGTGAAATTTTTATTTACGAAATGAACCTGAATGAGATTTTCTCAGCATCGGGCACAGCGTATCGGGGCACAGCGTGACGGGATCGACCTTTCGTTCTGGGCCGGGCGTGAACGGCATCTTGTTTCGTATTCGGGAGCTGCAGAACGAGCTGCCGCCAAAAGCGCGGCAGATCGCGGAGCTGGTCATCGCCCGGCCGGAGCCGTTCATCCACATGTCGATCACCGAGGTCGCGGAAGCCTGCGGCGTGAGCGAGGGGACGATCGTGTCGTTCTGCCGGCGGGTCGGGGTGCGGGGCTTCCAGGAGCTCAAGATCATGCTGGCGCGGGACCTGATCGAGCCGGTCCGGCTGATCCAGGAGGACCTGCATCGCGGCGATGATCCGGCGACGGTGACGGACCACATCTTCGCGGCGCATGCCGCCTCGCTGCAGGAGACGCGGCGGCTGCTGTCGATGGACGCGCTGGCGCAGGCGGCCAGACTTTTGCGCGAGGCGCGGCGCGTCGAGATCTACGGCATCGGGAGTTCGGCGCCGATTGCGCAGGATCTGTCGTACCGGCTGCTGCAGCTCGGGCTCGCGGCGAACGCCATCGTCGACTCGCATGTTCAGGCGGTCAGCGCCGGGATGGCCGGCCCCGACGTCGCGACCGTCACGGTGTCGCATTCGGGCAGCACGGTCGAGACGGTGCTGGCGACGCGGCTGGCGCAGGCGGCGGGTGCGCGGACCATCGGCATCACCCGGCTCGGCAAGTCGCCGCTGGCGGCGCATTGCGAGGTGCTGCTCTACACCGTCGCCAACGAGACGCGCTATCGCCCGGAGGCGATGAGCAGCCGCGTCGCGCAGCTCGCGATCATCGACACGCTGGTCAGCTGCTGCGCGCTGACCGACACCGAGCGCTCCGTCGACCGGCTGCAGCACGCGGCGCGCATCCTGTCCGAAAAGCGCTACTGAACTGCGCGGCCTCCGGTCAAAACAACGATGAGCCACGGGGATGATCTCCCGTGGCCGATCCATCCTCAATAGTCCTTCAGCAGCCGCTCGATGTAGTCGAGCTCGAGCTGCGGCCGCGACTGATCGCCGAGCCGGCGGCGCAGCTCCTCGAGGATGCGGCGGACGCGCTGCACGTCGATCTCGCCGGGAATCTTCTGCGAGAAATCGTCGATGTCGCGGCCCGGATGCATCGGACGTCCCAGCGGGTCGGTCTGCTGCGCGCCCTGCTGGCGGCCGGCGCGCTGGCCGGGGCCGTCGCCCGGCTGGTCGCCGTCGCCCTGCTGCATCGCCTCGGCGAGGCTCTGCGCGCCCTTGCGCAGCGCATCCAGCGCCTTGCCCTGCGATTCCACGGCGCCGTCGGCATTGTTGTCGCCGAGCTGGCTGCCGGCATCGCCCATCGCGCTGTCGGCATCGTCGAGCCCGTCGCCGGAATCGCCCTGGTCGCCTTGATCCCCCTGCTCACCTTGCTGGCCGGGCTGCCCCTTCTGGCCTTTCTGACCCTTCTGTCCCTTTTCGCCCTGCTGGCCCATGCCACGCTTGGCGAGCTGGTCCTGCAACTGCTTCAGGCGGTCGCGCAGCGCCTGCTGGTCCTGCTGCAGGTCGCCCATGCCTTGGTCCTGATCGCCCTGCTGCTTGTTGCGGTTGCGGCGCGAATCCTGGCCCTGCTTGAAGGTCTTGTCGCGGAGCTGCTGCTGCTTGCGGATCATGTCGCCGAGCTCGTTGAGCGCCTGCTCCATGTCGTTGTCGCCGCCCTGGTTGGGCTGCGCCATCTGCAAATTCTCCAGCATCTGCTGCAACTGCTCGAGCAGCTCGCGCGCGCCCTCCTTGTCGCCCTGCCGCGACAGCCGCTCCATGCGGTCGATCATGTTCTGCAGATCCTGCTGGCGCAGGATCTTGGTGTTCTGATCGAGCGGACGCTGCGCCATCTGCGGGTTGTTGCGCAACTGCTCGGCGAGCTGGCGCATGTAGTTGTCCATCGCCTTGCGCAGATCCTCGGCGAGCTTCTTGATCTCCTCGTCGCTGGCGCCGCGCTCCAGCGCCTGCTTCAGCGCGTCCTGGGCCGCGCGCAGCGCCTTGTCGACGTCGGAGATGTTGCCGTCCTCGATGGTGACGGCGAGCGCCCACAGGCTCGCCACCACCTCGCGCAGCGCATCGTCGGTGCGCGCCGCCTCGAGCTGGCGCGTCACCGAGCGCAGGCCGAGATACTGGCCGAGTTCGGGCGTGAACAGCTCCGGCGCGATCGCCAGCGCGTCGAGCGCGGTGAACACGTCGGCGTTGCGGTTGCCGTCGAGCGCGAGGATGCGCCGCTGCTCGATCAGCGCCCGCGCCAGCGGCTTGGTGAACAGCCGCTCCGGCAGCCTCGTCTCGAACGGCTCGCTGGTGCCCTCGTTGCCGGCCTCGTCCTTGGCCGTCAGCGTGAGCGTGACGTCGGCGCCGGCGTACGGGTCCTCGCTGAGATCCTTGACGGTCTGGCCGACGCCGTTGCGGGTGCGCGCGTTCGGCAGCACCAGCGGAAACTCCGGCGGCTGGAACAGCGGCCGTGCGGCGGGCGCGTCGGCCGTCTTGCTTTCGTTGCTTTCGGCAGGCTTGCTTTCGACAGGCCGCGCAGCGACCTTGGCGCGGGCTTCGGTGACGCCGTAATCATCCTCGAGCTTGTAGGACAGCTTCAGCGAGCCGCGCGCCTGCCGCTCCGGGTCCTTGGCCATGCTGATGACCGGCGGCTTGTCCGGCGTCGCCGCGAACACCCATTGCGGCTGCCCTGCGGGCGCGCGGACGTGAACGGTGCCGTCGGTCTTGATCGTGTAGTGCTTCTCGGTGGTGCCTTTCGGCGCGGCCTCGCCGGCCGCGACCTCGCCGGGCGCCGCCTCGGCGACGCCGCCTGACGTGATGATGTCGAGATTGCCGCCGCTGGAACGCACGATCAGCGTCGAGCCCTGGGGCACCACGATCGGGCCGCTCGACGGCACCGCGCCTTCCTTGTTGGCGGCGGACAGGATGATCGGCGGCTTCGCGGTGTAGAGCGGCGGCTTGACCCAGGCATCGACGCGGACCGTGACCGGCGTCAGCACGCCGTTCCAGTCGAACGCCGAGGCCACGCGCAGTGCCCGCTCGTCGCCGGCCGCGATAGAGGTCGCAACCAGCAGCACGATGACCAGCGCGCGCACGGCCCAGGGGTCGTGCAGCGACAGCCGCGGCCGCGGCGTCCCGGCGCGGATGCGCTTGATCGAGGCCAAAGTGCGCTCGCGCTGCGCCTGCCACAGCGCGTGCGCGATCGGATCCTTGGTGGTCAGCGTGTCGGTGAGCGCGGTGGCGGGGCGATGGGCGATGCCCGAGCCGCGATCGAGCCGCGCCAGGCCCTCGTCGCGGGTCGGCCAGCGATATCTAAGCATCGGCACGGCGGCGCCGAGCAGGAGCAGCAGAAACAGCCCGACGCCGATCATGCGGACCGCGAACGGCAGCCCGAGCCAGAGGCCGGCCCACGAGACGATCAGGAACAGACCGACCACCGTGAGCAGCCGGGCGAGATGCGGCCAGCCGCGCTCCCAGGCGATGGCGAGACGCGCCCGCTTCAGCGCCTGCGCCAGCTTGAGCCGCGCCAGGCCATCATGCGGAAGGCCATCGGGCGTGCTGCTTGCCGGCCCGGCCGGCTCGGGGGTGATGCCGCTCAACAATCTCTCCAGGTTGCCCGGATGTTCACCCTAGCACAAAGGCAGCCGTGAGGCACCCGCTCTGCGCGGGCTTTCCCGCCGCCAGCCGCGGTTCACACGGGAGTGTGACCGGCCGGGTTCCCGGAAAGCTACGGAGCGCCCCAGTGACTGTGGGCGCCCCGATGACATCGACATCCGAGTGTGACGCACGCCGCCCGCCCCAAACTCCCGTCATTGCGAGCGCAGCGAAGCAATCCAGGGGCTGCGGGCGGGATTCTGGATTGCTTCGTCGCTGCGCTCCTCGCAATGACTCGTGGCGAACGTCACGATGCACATGATCAACCCCCCCGCGGAGAAATCATCGGCGAGACGAGCACCGTCCTTCTCGCGACGCATTCGGCGCCCGAGTGATGCCCGACATCTCACCCTCACCGAACAGAGGGCGCAGGGAAGACCGGGCGCCGGCCGGCGCCCATGGTCCGCGTGCAACAAAAAGCACGCGGCAGAACCACAGGCTCAGCCGAGATCACCCGGCCTTCCCTGCGCGATGGTGTTACGATTTATACGCGATCTTCCCGGGGAACGGCTGTCTTGCCCCCGTCGCCGGCGATTCGTCACCGCCAACTTGGCATCAGCACCGGGATGCCAGAACCACGCGACTTCACCGTCGCACCGGGATCGTTCGTCCGCGCAGGACAACCCGCGCTGCGCCCCAATGCGCCCACCGCATCCCGCACCCGACGTCCGTGACGATCGCGAAGCGCCCCCTCAGCGGGACGGGATGCGGGGAATAGAGCATGATTTCGGATAAAGCGCAAGACGAAATTTGGTAGAGCGACCGAATACGGTGAACGCGCCGAAAGTATTCGAGAATTTAGCTATTTGACACAACGAGCGGCGCACGCCTTGCGCGCAGATCGTCGACCCCAAATAGAAGGTTCACCTGGACGTGTTGCCAATCGCCTCTTTATCGTTCGCGATTACCACACAGACAGCATTCAACCGACCACCGCAATTAGGTGTAGTGTGGTGTGCTCCATTCTGGAGATCGACCGCCTCCAAGACATTCCCTTGGGACCATTCTGGCCTTGAGTTGAGTGCAGGCGCGCGAAACTCAACTTTCAGTATTGACAATACTGCTCAGAATCTGGCACGGCAATCTTACCGTCTATTGCTGAGGATCGCAGATGTGGTCACTCGGGTCAGGTAGCGGCACAGAAAGAGACCAAGATGCGTCCTCCAAAAGCGGGGAAGCACGCCCCTAACCGCGTGCGCCTTAACTATCAGATAGTTCGCAACACAACGTCGCCAGACGAAAAAGACCTCGGTGTTCAGTCTTTCGTTGTCAATCTGTCTGCTTGGGAAATCCTCAAGCTGAACACCAAAGAAAACCTCCGGGCATATCTAGCTGAATATAATCCGCGTAAGCGCAACCGGGTTCACGATGCTATCCGTGACACGATTGAGAATGAGCCGCAGCGATTCATTATTCGTAATAGCGGCTTCGTAATTACGGCTGCCGCTATCGCGGTGGACGACAACGAGAAGCATGTTACACTGGTGGATCCCAGCATCATCAACGGCGCGCAGTCCCAGGGGGAAATCAGAGCCTATCATGACGCTCTGGTTGCCAGCGAGGGCCTGGAAGACGATGAGGATCCGCCGTTTTATGTAAGGGCGTCAATCATCGTCGATCCCGACGCCGGAGAGGTCACCGAGACGGCCATCGCCCGGAATATCGCCACGCCGATCAAGAGCCTGACCGAGGCTGGGGCGCGCCACCAGCTTGACGATCTGGAAAAAAGCATTCGCCGGACGTTTCCTGGCGCACGAATCCGCAAAGCAGAAAGCGACGATGAAGGCGTCATTGATACTCGACGCGTGCTTCAGCTTACGCGACTGCTAATGCCCTCGTCTGTGTCGGGAAATCACTCGGCTTCTGAAAAACTGAGGGCCTACAAGAACCCTGAGCAGTGTCTCACGAACTTCTGCTCGTGGCACGACGACAAGAAGACCGATCCTGCAGCGCGGGCGAAGTACGATTTCACTGTGCAGATTGCACCCTATGCGTTGCTTGAGTACCAGAAGTGGGAAGCCCATCCTGCTTGGAACGGTCACCACATCTGGGATGAAACGAAAAAGGGCGGCCGGGCCGTTCGCCGCGACGCCAACAACAAGATTACCTGGGTATCTCCGGGGATCATCTTCCCTCTGCTCGCTGCTCAAAGCGAGTTTGCGGTCAAAGATGCGGGAGGGCAGTGGTCTCTAAAGAAGCCCAGCCGCTTTCGCGAGGACGAGATGGTCCTCCGAACAGTGAACCAGTTCAGGGCGCACAATAGCGACCCCATGATGATGGGTCGTTCGGAGGCCGCTTACGACGCACTACGGATCTATCCGCAAACGTTGGTTGAAGTCCTTCGAGAACTGGCCTCTGGCAAGTAATAGTCCGACACCAGCAACACAACAGGGCTCGGTCTTCATGACCGAGCTCCCCCCAAAGCCGCCAAGCAAGATTGGCGCCCCGTACTTTCGAATTTGCAGCCTCGATTTGCGACAGATCGAGCCACCGGTTCAGCCCTCCGGCAGCAAGGCCCGGACCTCGGTCACGGCCTCACCCCATTTCTGCGCTACTAAATCCATCACGCGCGCCTCAGCCTCGCCGTGACGTTTTTCATCGAACCAGTGCTGATTTTGTTGATTGACGCGGTCCTTGTAACCGCGCCCCTCGATGGCGCTGCAGGTACGCCAGAATTCGAGATCCTCGCGCAAGTCGTCGGCGTAGATGCTCTCACCCACCAGCTGTGCGTTGCGAATCATCTCGTCGAATCCGGATTCCAGCGCGCGGACAGCTTGCTTGGCAAGATCATGAGCTTCCACCAGCTCTTCGTCGCTGATTATGTTGCCAGCGAGCGTTTTAAAGGCCTCGATCTTAGCCTCCACGATCTGCGTCGCAATGCGGCGCGCACCATGACTAAGCTGGTGGGCATAATCCAAATTCGGCCAACCGCCGCGGCGGCTGATGGTCGCGTAGATTGTCTTCCAGTGCGCAGCGCGCGTCGTAGACATAAGGCTATCGTGCACTCGCCGGGATGATGACCGCGGCAAGTCGGTGTTGTCCCTCAGCCAGATTGAAAGGCGCCGGCCCGCAGCGCGCATCGTCTCAGCAGCCTGTTCCTTCTCATAGTTGGCAAGGAGGTCCTTTGCGCCGGCCACGATTTCACGCAGCGTTGCCCGGTGGCTTTCGCGAATGGCTTCGATTCTGGCCGCAATAAAAGCCCGGAGATTCTCGGGTTCATCTGTGGCCGAGTTGAAGAATGCGATCGGCAAATGGTCGAGGCCTAGCGCGTGAAGCTTGAGCCTCACCTCGTCGCCTTTGAGGTCATAGCCTTCCTGATCGGACTGCGCGAGTTCGCCTTCGAATTTCACCGCAAGCGCTTCGCCTGCCCTTGGCAATGCCAGGATGGCCGCCTGCGTGCCTAGGGTGCGGACACCGGCTTCCTTCGCGCGGGTCAAGAGTTGCCGTACCTCCGTCGAGGGAGCCTGCGCGAAAAGGGTGCAGAGCATTACAAGCGTGTGCGGATCGTCGAAATGCTGCTCGAGGTCGGCCCGCGCTGCTAGATCGTCGATACCGCGGGAGTCGATGAGCGTGATCTCGGCCGTTTGATCCCCAAGGATATCGACCGGCACCACGACCTCGATTCGCTTCGGGACAGTAAACTCGGGATGGCGGCCGTTGTTGATCTTCTCAAAGTTTTCCTGAAGCCATACGAGCGGCGGCTTGCCGGTAGCCGCGTCGTGCCAGAGATCGCGGCGGTCACGCCGGTGAAGCTCCATCCGGGCAAGAATTTCGACAGAAAGAGCCTTGGCATCTGGATGGCTCACGGCGAGGTCGCGCGCATCATCGCTCGCCGGAATGATGCTACCATCCGGCTTGCGCTCCGAGCGGCGGCGCCGCAGACCGGTCATGCTGCGAAGCGCTCGGTCGATCTCCCGCGAGATGCCCGGCGAGCCAGTTCCCGCCTCGTCATCCTCGTTGTCAGAAACCTTCGCAGGGTTCAACAGCGAATTGGCAAGGTCCATGACGTGATGTCGGATCTCATCTTCGCTGCATGGCTCAATGATCAAGCCATAGCCCGGTCCCTTTCGGACATGAACGTCGCAGATGGTGATGCCGCCAGCCCCAGTCTCCAGCACCGCATTGGGCATGCCTTTTGCGCTCGGCAATTCCAGACCCTCAATGCGGCAAATACTGGTCGACTTTCCAACCCCGATGGTCCCCATGAAGGCAACGCGGTAGCGCTTGTCGAGGACATGCTGCGCCGCCGAGCGCAGTTCTTCCTCGTAACGCACGAGGCGGCGCTCAAAGAGCTGCTTCACGTCCGGCTGCTCTGCAAGGGCGTGGATTTCCTGCGCCACTTGCTCGGCCTCATAGAGGAAATCAGCATCAGCATCGCTGAGCGACGGCTCCGGCAATCTTTTCCAGCGCCTAGCCAAAATCTCCTTGAGGCGGGCGGCCTCGGGCGTCCCGATCCCGCGCAGCAGAATGTCGAGCTCGTCGTCTGTGAGCGAGCGCTCGCCGCTCTCGACGCGCGATAGCACGGCCGCGCTCCATTCGAGCTTCTTGGCAAGCTCATTCTGTTTGAGCCGCGCCTGTTCGCGTAGAGCGGCTAGGTGGCTTCCGATTGCAGCATCACGACTCATGGCGATCTCTCCGGCCCGACAATGAATTGTTGCCACAATCATCCACTCAAAGCAAGGAAATCTTTCAGCAACGTTTCAGATCGCCATATATCAGCCAAGACATTGACCATAAACGTAATTTTTACTGCGGGCGTTGCAGGAAAGTCTCGGCTAGGTTGAGGTAGTCTGACCGCCAACCGCCGACCTGCAGACTTTCCGCTCACAACCGCGGCCCCCGCCATCCATTGGATTACGGTGACACTGCACAAAACTCGAGGCACGCGGAGGACTATATCCGGAGCGCCGACGAGATCGAGAGCGCCGCAGTGTCAAACGTATCTCACGCGGACGCCAGTTGCGAGATGACGAGGTCGAGCAGCGCCCGCAGCCGGGCGAGCCGGCGCAGATCGCGGTGATAGCCGACATAGGTGTCCCGCCCCGGCGGCTGCTCGCCGATGTCGACGGGCCGCAGGCCCGGCGTCGCGTCGCCGAGCGGCCGGGGCAGCACGGCGAGGCCCGCGCCTTGCGCCGATAGCATGGCCTGAACGTCGCGGTTGTTGCTGCGCATCGCGACCTCGGCCTTCGGCAGTCGCTTCGCCAGCCAGCGCGCATCGGGCATGTCGGCGAAGGCCGTGTCCATGGTGACGACCCTGATCCCCCGGCCATCGCCCTCGACGGCCTGCGGGCCGTCGTGCGGGCCGTACACGGCATAGGGGATGTGCAGGAGCCGGCGCGAGATCACCTCCGGCTCGTCGAACGCGCGGATGCGAAACACGAGATCGGCCTCGCGGCGGGGAAGACTGTAGAGCCGCGCGTCGGTCAAGAGCTCGACACAGACGCGCGGGTGCAGCCGGCCGAATTCGGCCAGAACCGGCGTCAGCATCAGGCGGCCGAACCAATCCGACGACGAGATCCTGAGAAAACCGTCGAGCTGCGCCTGCGCGCCCGCCAGGCGCCGCTCGAACGCGAGCGCCTCCTCCTCCATCCGCTCGGCGTGGGCCAACACCGCCGTGCCCTCGTGAGTCAGCACGAAGCCTTCGGCCGTGCGCTGAAACAGCGTCTGGCTCACGGCCGCTTCGAGCGCCGCCAGGCGGCGTCCCATGGTCGGCTGAGACAGGCCGAGCCGGCGCGCGGCCGCGCCGAGCGTGCCCTCGCGCGCGATGGCGAGGAAGATCCGCAGGTCGCTCCACTCCATGCGAGGCCTTTCGACGACGGGGGCGACGGACACGAGACGCCCATTCAAAACTGAATGGATTACATACGAACTCGATGATGTCCATTCATGGCACGACGGCCGATGATGCCTCCATCACAACAGGAGGTCGCCATGACCATCTCGATGAAGGCTGCCATTCTCCACGAAACCGGCGCGCCGCTCCGCGTCACCGCGATCAGCCGCCCCGCGCCGGGACGCGGCGAGGTCCTTGTCCGCATCGCCGCGGCCGGCACCAACCCGCTCGATACCAAGATCCATGCCGGCCAGGCCGCGCATGCCAGGCAACCGGCTCCGGCCATCCTCGGCCTGGACATGGCCGGCACGGTCGAGGCCACAGGCGAAGGCGTCACCCGGTTTCGTCCGGGCGACGAGGTCTACGGCATGGTCGGCGGAGTCGGCGGCCACCCGGGAACGCTGGCCGAATATGTCAGCGCCGACGCGGATCTGCTCGCGGCCAAGCCGGCGAACCTCAGCATGCGCGAGGCGGCCGTCCTGCCGCTGGTGACGATCACGGCCTGGGAAGGTCTGGTCGATCGCGTCGGCATCCGGCCGGGACAGACGCTGCTCGTCCTGGGCGGCGCCGGCGGTGTCGGTCACATCGTCGTCCAGCTCGGCCTCGCCTTCGGCGCAACGGTTTTCGCAACGGGACGTCCAGAGAGTCGGCCGGTGATCGAGCGCCTGGGCGCTGTCTTCATCGACCGCAACGAACCGATCGCCGACGCCGTCGAGCGCATCACGGCGGGCCGCGGCTTCGACGTCGTCTACGACACGGTCGGCGCGCTCGACACCGCCTTCGCCGCGGTCGCGCGGTTCGGCCATGTCACCTCGTCGCTGGGCTGGGGCACCCATCCGCTGGCGCCGCTGTCGTTCAAGGGCGGCACCTATTCCGGCGTCTTCACGCTGCTGCCGCTGCTCGACGGCAAGGGACGGCGGCATCACGGCGAGATCCTCGCCCAGGCCGCACAGCTGGTGGAATCCGGCAAGCTCACGCCGCTGCTCGACCCACGCCGGTTCGCCCTCGAGGACGCCGGTGCGGCCTATGACGCGCTCAAGACGGGCGGCACCGGCAAGATCGCCATCGACATCGCGGCGGCATGAGCCGGCGCGACCCACGAGCCTCACACGCAACGGCAATATCCGAGGAATAGTCCGATGAGAGTCTGGTTCATCACAGGGGCCTCGCGCGGCTTCGGCGCGCTGGTCGCGCAGCGGGCGCTGGACAGAGGCGACGCCGTCGTGGCGACCGCCCGCAATCCGAAGGCGATCGTCGATCGCATCGGGGCGCATCCCGACCTCCTGGCCCTCGCGCTCGACGTGACCAGGGAGAGCGAGGCGGTCGCGGCGGCGCAGGCGGCGATCGACCGCTTCGGCAGGATCGACGTGCTCCTCAACAACGCCGGCTTCGGCCTGATGGGCGCGGTCGAGGAAACCAGCCAAGAGGAGATCGAGGCCGTCTTCCGCACCAACGTGTTCGGACTCCTGGCCGTCACCCGCGCCATTCTGCCCCACATGCGCAAGGCACGGTCCGGCCGCATCCTCAACATCTCGTCGATCGGCGGCTATCGCGGCTCGGCCGGCTTCGGCGTCTATGGCGCGACCAAGTTCGCCGTCGAGGCGTTGTCGGAGGCGATGCGCGCCGAGCTCAGGCCGCTCGGCATCCATGTGACGGCGATCGAGCCGGGCTACTTCCGGACCGACTTCATGGACGCCTCGTCGCTGAAGGTCAGCCGCATCGTGATCCCCGATTACAGCGCGACGGCAGGTCGGGTCCGCGCGAACGCCGGCACCGTCAACGGCGCCCAGCCCGGCGATCCCGACAAGCTCGCGCGGGTGCTCGTCGACTTCGCCGGCGAGCCCGATCCGCCGGTGCGGTTACCACTGGGGGCCGACACCGTCGCGGCGATCGAGGCGAAGCACGCCTCCGACGCCGCCATCATCGCCCGATGGCGCGAGGTCGCGCTCTCGACGGGCTTCTGAGTGGGGACCACGATGACGGTGCACCGGATCAAACGCTGAGGAGAGACGCCGTTTGATCACCCGTGCCGTCTCCCGCTGCTGTGACAATCGCGGCCGACCTCACGGCCAGACCGGCGCCCCCTCCAGCCCCGCGGTCTCCGGCAGCCCGCACATCAGATTCGCATTCTGCACCGCCTGCCCGGCTGCGCCCTTGCCGAGATTGTCGACGACGCCGAGCGCGATCACCAGGTTGCGCTCGGGGTCGGCGGCGTAGCTGACGAAGGCGAGGTTGGAGCCGGTGGCCCATTTGGTCTGCGGCGGCGTGTCGGTGACGCGGACGAAGGCGCTGTCGGCGTAGAAGCGGCGGGCGGCGTCGAGGCACTGCGCCGTCGTGGCGCGGCCGCGGGCGTAGATGGTGGTGAGGATGCCGCGGGTCATCGGCACCAGATGCGGCGTGAACACGAGGCCGGCGGCGCTGCCGCCGCTGATCCGCGCGATGGTGCTGATGATCTCGGGCATGTGGACGTGCTTGAGCAGGCCGTAGGGGATCAGGTTCTCGTTGCTCTCGGCGTAGCCGAAGCCTGTGCCGCCGCCGCGGCCGGCGCCGGAGATGCCGGTCTTGGCGTCGATCACGATGTTGTCGGGCGAAATCAGTTTGTCGGCGAGCAGCGGCGCCAGCGGGGTCAGCGCCGCCGCGGGGAAGCAGCCGGGATTGGCGATGCGGGTCTTGCCTGCGATCTCCCTGGGCCAGACGTCGGCGAGGCCGTAGGTCCAGCCGTCGGCGTAGCGGTGGTCGCCGCCGATGTCGACGATCTTCACGCTGCTTGGCACGCGCGCCAGCGCCTCCCGCGAGGCGCCGGTGGGGAGCGAGGCGAACAGCACGTCGAGCTGCGGCAGGCGCGCGGGGTCCCACTTCTCGATCACGAGATCGGCGAGCCTGGCCGGCACGCCGGGGAAGCGCTCCGCCAGCCGCTGGCCTGCGCTGCCCTCGCCCGCGGCGTAGACCAGCTCGAACGCCGGATGCCCCGCGACCAGGCGCATCGCCTCGCCGCCGCCAAAACCCGAGATCCCGACGATGCCGACGCGAATGCTCATGGGGGTGTCCTGATGGTGAAGTGAGGGGATAGTTGAGTGACTTCGGGCTGGCGGAGTGCGACGCTCGCTCCTATTGCGACACCCATCTCGGTCGTGTCGCGTTGAGAATCGGCCTCATCTCGTCATCGATCTGCTCCGCAGATGAATTCCCGTCCGGGAAAATCGAAAGCGCCCCGACCGTGCTAGCCTCGCGCACTGATAGAAAGAACGCTTCCCGCATATAAGCAATCGCGTACAGACGAAAGTTGGTATCGAGGGCATCCAGGTGGCGACTAACCATCAACACAAGCTGCGATGCGGGAGCACCGGCCTCGGCTGCCTTGCGCAGCTCTCGAACCAGGGCATGGTCAAGACTCATCCCGCTATTTCCCGGTTGCCGTGACGCCGCACGAAGAGCGCTGCGCGGAGGCGGTAGATCGACGAACCGCCAATCTACAAAGATTTGCCCCTCACAGCCACGGCGCCGGCGTATCCATCGCGATCAGCTGCTCCACCTCGATCCGCGGGCGGATCACCGCGGACTGGTCGCCCTTGACCAGCACCTCGGGAACCAGCGCGCGGGTGTTGTAGGTGCAGGCCTGGACGGCGCCGTAGGCGCCTGATGTCATGATGGCGAGGAGATCGCCCGGCTTGGGCTCGGGCAGCGTGCGGTCGAGCGCAAGGTAGTCGCCGCTCTCGCAGACCGGGCCGACGATGTCGGCTGTGAACGACGGCGCACCCGGCGCGGGCTGCGTCACCGGCAGGATGTCGTGATGGGCCTCGTAGAGCGTCGGGCGGATCAGGTCGTTCATCGCGGCGTCGATGATGACGAAGTTCTTGGCCTCGCCGTGCTTCACGTAGATCACCTTGGCGACGAGGATGCCGGCATTGCCGACGATCATGCGGCCGGGCTCGAACATCAGGGTGCAGCCGAGATTGTGCGAGACGCGCTTGACCATCGCGGCATAGGCGGCGGGCTCCGGCGGCACCGCACGGTCCATGTGATAGGGGATGCCGAGGCCGCCGCCGAAATCGACATGGGAGATGTCGTGGCCGTCGGCGCGCAGGGTCTGCACGAAGTCGGCGAGGATGCGGAACGCCGTCTCCATCGGGCCGAGATCGGTGATCTGGCTGCCGATATGGACGTCGACGCCGGTGACCTTGATGCCCTTCACCTTCGCCGCGCGGGCGTAGACGCGGCGGGCGTGCTCCAGCGGGATGCCGAACTTGTTCTCCGACTTGCCGGTCGAGATCTTGGCGTGGGTGCCGGCATCGACATCCGGGTTGACGCGCACGGAGATGCGGGCGGTGTGGCCGGTCTCGACCGCGAGGCGCGCCAGCAGATCGAGCTCGGGCTCGGATTCGATGTTGAGGCAGTGGATGTCGGCCGCGAGCGCGGCGCGCAGCTCGGCCTCGGTCTTGCCGACGCCGGAGAACACGATCTTGCGCGAGGGGATGCCGGCCGCCAGCGCGCGCTTCAATTCGCCGCCGGAGACGACGTCGGCGCCGGCGCCGAGCTTGGCGAGCGTCCGCAGCACCGACTGGTTGGAGTTGGCCTTCATCGCGTAGCAGATCAGCACGTCCTGGCCGGCAAAGGCGTCGGCGAACACGCGGTAATGCCGCTCCAGGGTCGCGGTGGAGTAGCAGTAGAACGGGGTGCCGACGCGGGCTGCGAGCTCGGCGAGATTGACGGCCTCGGCGTGCAGCACGCCGTCGCGGTAGTCGAAGTGGTTCATGGGTCAGGTCCGCGCGCGGGCTGCGAGATGAATGATTGTGGCGGCGAATTGCCGGGAAATGGGTCGGATTGTCAAACCCGCGCTGCCACCCTCCCCTGGAGGGGGAGGGTCGATCGCACGCGAAGCGGGCGAGCGGGGTGGGGTGAAGCCGCGAGGACGGTGCGCGTGGAGAGATCGCCCCACCCCGCCTCACGCTTCGCTGCGCTCACCGTGAGGCGACCCTCCCCCTCCAGGGGAGGGTGGCATCGAGCGCTGATCGAGAGGGAGTTCGAGCTCTATTTGCTGTCGAGCAGCGGGTCGAGGATGAAGGGTTTCTTCTGGCCGCGGGTGGCGGCGGGGGCGGCGTCGGCGCCGTAGCCGGAGTTGAACAGGCCGGGCTTGTTGGCGGCATCCGTCGCGGTGTCGGCGGGAGCGGCCGACATCTGCGGCGCCGGCGGGGAGTTGGCCGGCAGGTCCAACGGACCCTTGCGGCCGCAGGCGGCCAGCAGAAGGGCTGAAGCGCCCAGGACGAGCAGGACCCGGGCGGCGGAGGTTGGACGGCGAGCGCGATTCACGTGTGAAATCCCCATGCGGGCGGCACCATACAGAGAATGCACCGGCCTGACGAGTGCGGGAGTGCCACGCCGGGCCGATCAAATTTCGAACGGGAGCCCTACTTTCGCTGTTTTTCCAGCCGCTTCAGCCAGGCTTTGGCCTGCGCGGCCACGTTCTTCGGCGCGGTGCCGCCGTAGCTGGTGCGGCTCTTCACCGAGGACTCGACCGAGAGCACGCCGAGCACCTCGGCTGATATCTTCGGCTCGACCTCCTGCATCGCCTTCAGCGGCAGCTCGTGCAGGGCGACGCCCTGCTTGGCGGCCAAGGCCACGATCCGCCCCGTCACGTGGTGGGCCTCGCGGAACGGCATCTTGAGCGTGCGCACCAGCCAGTCGGCGAGGTCGGTCGCGGTGGCGTAGCCCTCGCCGGCTGCGGCCTTCATGCGGGCCTCGTCCGGCACGAGATCGAGCGCCATGCCGGTCATGGCACGGATGGCGAGCGACAGCGCCGCGAACGCCTCCATCGCGCCCTGCTTATCCTCCTGCATGTCCTTCTGGTAGGCGAGCGGCAGGCCCTTCATCACGATCAGCAGCCCGTTCAGCGCGCCGATGACGCGGCCGGTCTTGGCGCGCACCAGCTCGGCGGCGTCCGGGTTGCGCTTCTGCGGCATGATCGAGGAGCCGGTGGTGAACTTGTCCGACAGCTTGATCAGGCCGACCAAAGGCGAGGTCCAGATCACGATCTCCTCGGCGAAGCGCGACAGGTGCACGGCGCAGATCGAGGCGGCCGACAGGGTCTCCAGCACGAAATCGCGGTCGGACACGGCGTCCAGCGAATTGGCCATCGGGCGGTCGAAGCCGAGCGCCTCGGCGGTGGCGTGGCGGTCGATCGGGAACGAGGTGCCGGCGAGTGCGGCGGCGCCCAGCGGCGATTCATTGAGCCGCTTGCGGGCATCGATGAAGCGGCCGCGGTCGCGCCCGGCCATCTCGACATAGGCGAGCAGATGGTGGCCGAAGGTGACGGGCTGGGCGGTCTGCAGATGGGTGAAGCCGGGCATGACCGTGCCGGCGTATTCGAGCGCGCGGGTGGCGAGCGCGTGCTGGTAGGCGGCGAGCGCCGCGTCGATGTCGTCGATGGTGTCGCGGACGAACAGGCGGAAGTCGGTCGCGACCTGGTCGTTGCGCGAGCGCGCGGTGTGCAGGCGGCCGGCGGCGGGGCCGATCAGCTCGGAGAGCCGGCTCTCGACATTCATATGGATGTCTTCCAGGGCCCGCTTGAACTCGAACGAACCCTTGGTGATCTCTGACAAAATCGTGTCTAGACCCCTGGCCATATTTTTCGCATCAGCAGACGTGATGATGCCCTGGGCAGCGAGCATGGCGGCGTGCGCCTTGGAAGCGGCGATATCCTGCGCGTAAAGGTGGCGATCGACGTCGATCGAGACGTTGATGTCCTCCATGATCTCGTCGGGACGCTCCGAGAACCGTCCGCCCCACATCGTGTTGCTCATGCCTGAACCGCTTCCAAGACCTTGCTGACCGCCGCTGGATGGGACACACCGTCCGGTATCCCGAAATTCGCGCCTCTGATAGCCGCAACCGACCCGAGATGACAAACGATAAGCCTGACCCGTCCCCTGCCCGCCCCGCATCCTCGCGGCGGACGCTGCTCGCGGCCGGTGCCGTGGCGGTGGTCGCCGTGGCCGGCATCGCGGCGGTGACCCTTGGCGGATTGCTGAAGGGACGGCCGGCGGGCGACCAGGCCTGTCAGGCGGCGGTCGACACCGCCAAGCGGATCGCACCGCTGATCAAGGGCGAGGTGGCGGCGCTGACGGCGGCAACAGTGCCGCTGCGGCTGCCGGATCTCGCCTTCGAGGACGGCACGGGGGCAGCGAAGAAGCTGTCGGATTTCCGCGGCAAGACGGTGCTATTGAACCTGTGGGCGACCTGGTGCGTGCCCTGCCGCAAGGAGATGCCGGCGCTGGACGGGCTGCAGGCCAAGCTCGGCAGCGACGCCTTCCAGGTGGTCGCGGTCAACATCGACACCCGCGACCCGGAGAAGCCGAAGACGTTCCTCGCCGACGCCAAGCTGACGCAGCTCGCCTATTTCGCCGATCCGAAGGCCAAGGTGTTCCAGGATCTGAAGGCGGTCGGCCGCGCGCTGGGGATGCCGACCTCGGTGCTGGTCGACGGCAATGGCTGCGAGATCGCGACCATCGCGGGTCCCGCCGAGTGGGACAGCGCCGACGCGGTCAAGCTGATCCAGGCGGCGACATCGAAGGCCGCCGCGGGACTCTAATCGGGAGAACTCAGGCGGCGATGTTGAGGTTGCCGCCGACGCCGGGGCCGGCATTGGCGAGCGACAATGTCTGCTGCGCGCCGCCGAGCAGCGTCAGCACCGCATCCTTCTGGGCGTTCAGGTTCTGCTTCAGCACCGACGTGGCGACCTGCTGCTGTGTCGCACTCGCCTGCTGCGCCATGACCGCAGCCACCAAGCTCATGTCCATACGCGCTTACCTCGCTAGCGGCACGCTAACCGAGGAGCCTTAACGAAGCGTATCGGTCGAGCCCGGCGGCGGTAAAATCAGCGGGTCGGCACCGGCTTGGGGCCACGATAGTCGTAGAAGCCGCGCTGCGTCTTGCGACCGAGCCAGCCGGCCTCGACATATTTCACCAGCAGCGGGCACGGCCGGTATTTGGAATCCGCCAGCCCCTCGTGCAGCACCTGCATGATGGACAGACAGGTATCCAGACCGATGAAATCGGCCAGCTCGAGCGGCCCCATCGGGTGATGCGCGCCGAGCTTCATCGCCGCATCGATCGCCTCGACATTACCCACGCCCTCGTAGAGCGTGTAGATCGCCTCGTTGATCATCGGCAGCAGCACGCGGTTGACGATGAAGGCCGGGAAGTCCTCGGAAACGGCGACCTGCTTGCCGAGCCGGCCGACGAACTCCTTGGCCGCCTCGAAGGTGGCGTCGTCGGTGGCGATGCCGCGGATCAGCTCGACCAGCTCCATCAGCGGAACCGGGTTCATGAAATGAATGCCGATGAAGCGCTCGGGGCGATCGGTGCAGGCGGCGAGCCGGGTGATCGAGATCGACGAGGTGTTGGAGGCGATGATCGCCTCCGGCTTCAGCACCGCGCAGAGATCGTGGAAGATCTTGCGCTTGACGTCCTCCTTCTCGATCGCGGTCTCGATGACGAGATCGCAATCGGCGAGGCCATCGAGGGTTTCGCTGATCGAGATATGGCCGAGCGCCTGGTTGCGGGCGTCCTCGGAGATCACCTTCTTCGCGACTTGGCGGGTCAGATTGCCGTTGATGGTCGCCATGCCCGATTTCAACCGGTCGGCAGTGACGTCGTTGAGCACCACGTCGAGGCCGGCCAGCGCGGCAACGTGCGCGATGCCGTTGCCCATCTGTCCTGCGCCGATCACTCCGAGCTTGTTGATCTGAGCCATGTTGTCATCCACCCGAACGGCACGCCTGCTGCGCCCGCCCATGCCCTTGGAAGTGAGAACACCGGCCGCCGCGGTCCCACGCGGCCGGTGCCAGCAGCGTTATTTGCCGAGCTTGCCGAGCGCCTCGGTCAGCTCCGGAACCGCCTGGTAAAGATCGGCCACCAAACCGTAATCGGCCACCTGGAAGATCGGCGCGTCCTCGTCCTTGTTGATCGCGACGATCACCTTGGAGTCCTTCATGCCGGCCAGATGCTGAATGGCGCCTGAAATGCCGACCGCGACATACAGTTCCGGCGCGACCACCTTGCCGGTCTGGCCGACCTGCCAGTCGTTCGGCGCATAGCCGGCATCCACCGCGGCGCGCGAGGCGCCGACGCCGGCGCCGAGCTTGTCGGCGAGCGGCTCGATGTACTTGGCGAAGTTCTCGCGGCTCTGCATCGCGCGGCCGCCGGAGACGATGATCTTGGCCGAGGTCAGCTCGGGACGATCGCTCTTGGCGACCTCCTCGCCGACGAAGGTCGACAGCGCCGGATCGCCGGCGGCCGCCACGGTCTCGACCGACGCGCTGCCGCCCTCGCCTGCGGCGGCGAAGGTCGAGGTGCGCACGGTGATGACCTTCTTGGCGTCCTTCGACTTCACGGTCTGGATCGCGTTGCCGGCATAGATCGGACGCTCGAACGTGTCGGGCGCCACGACCTTGATGATTTCCGACACCTGCATCACGTCGAGCAGGGCGGCGATGCGCGGCATCACGTTCTTGAAGCGCGAGGTCGCGGGCGCGACGATCGCGTCGTAGTTCGCGGCGAGCTTGACGACGAGGTCGGCGAGCGGCTCGGCGAGATCATGCGCGTAGGCCGCATCATCGGCGAGCAGCACCTTCTTGACACCGGCGAGCTTGGCGGCGGCTTCGGCCGCAGCCTTGGCGCCCTGGCCCGCGACCAGCACGTCGACATCGGCGCCGAGGGCTGTCGCCGCCGTCAGCGCCTTGTTGGTGGCGTCCTTGATGGATGCATTGTCGTGTTCGGCAATCAGCAGCGTGGCCATCAGAGCACCCCCGCCTCGGTCTTGAGTTTGTTGACGAGCTCGGCGACGTCCTTGACCTTGACGCCGGCCTTGCGGCCCGCCGGCTCGGTGGTCTTGAGCACTTCGAGCCGCGGCGTGAGATCGACGCCGGTGTCGGCGGCGGTCTTTTCGGCGATCGGCTTCTTCTTCGCCTTCATGATGTTCGGCAGCGACGCGTAGCGCGGCTCGTTGAGGCGAAGGTCGGTGGTGACGATCGCCGGCCCCTTGAGCTTCACGGTCTGCAGGCCGCCGTCGACCTCGCGGGTGACCTTGAAATCGGAGCCCTCGACCTCGAGCTTGGAGGCGAAGGTCGCCTGCGCCCAGCCCAGCAGCGCGGCCAGCATCTGGCCGGTCTGGTTGGAATCGTCGTCGATCGCCTGCTTGCCGAGGATGATCAGACCCGGCTGCTCGTCCTGCGCCACGGCTTTGAGGATCTTCGCGACCGCCAGCGGTTCCACGTTGCCCTCGGCCTTGACCAGGATGCCGCGGTCGGCGCCCATCGCGAGCGCGGTGCGGATCGTCTCGGACGCCTGCGCGGGCCCGATCGAGACCACCACCACCTCGGTCGCCTTGCCGGCTTCCTTCAGCCGCAGCGCTTCCTCGACGGCGATCTCGTCGAACGGATTCATCGACATCTTGACGTTGGCGAGCTCAACGCCCGATCCGTCGCTCTTGACGCGGACCTTGACGTTGTAATCGACCACCCGCTTGACCGGCACCAGAACCTTCATCGATCCTCTTTCGCTCTAAATTGTCCGGGGTTGACCTTTCGGGCGCGGAACCTAAAGCCCCCGTACCCCCCGGTCAACGCGCGAGGGGGAAAAAACGCAGGCCCGCACGCCCCCGCGTTAACGGTTTTGCGGGTTAACGGTTTTGGCCCGGCACCCACAACACGTCGCCGGCGCCGTTCCGGTTTGCCGCCCGGCTGGCCACGAACAGGAAATCCGACAACCGGTTCATATAACGAATGGCGGCCTCGCTGACCGGCTCGTCAGGCTTGCCGGCGAGTTCCGTCATGATCCGTTCCGCCCTGCGGCAAATGGTACGCGCCACATGCAGATGCGCCGCCGCCGCAGTCCCTCCGGGCAGCACGAACGACGTCAGCGGCGAGAGCCGCTCGTTCAGCGTATCGATGTCGCGCTCCAGGCGGTCGACCTGGCTCGCGACGACGCGCAGCCGCTCCGCCTTGCCCTCGCGCTGCGGCACGGCGAGATCGGCGCCGAGGTCGAACAGATCGTTCTGGATCAGGCCGAGCATCGCATCGATCTCGGGCGCATCGGCCAGATGCAGCCGGACCACACCGATCGCAGCGTTGGTCTCGTCAACGGTTCCATAGGCGGAGACGCGCAGATCGTACTTGGGACGCCGCTCGCCATTGCCGAGCGCGGTCGTACCGTCGTCACCTGTCCGTGTGTAGATGCGATTCAGGACCACCATGCTGCGTTCTCAACGTCCGTTTCTCGACGCCTCGGCGTCTCGGTCTCAGCGCCCCATTGCCCAGATCGCCGCCATGGCAACGACGATCGCGACGAACTGCAGGATCACCCGCCAGCGCATCAGCTTCTGCGACAGGTTCGGCGAGCCGCCGCGCGTCATGTTGACGAGGCCGAGAAACAGCACCAGGGCGACCGCGCCAACGGCGATGGGAAGGATGAATTTACCAAGAAGTGAAGCCATCGGTGCTAGATAACACCGCAAACGCAAGAGCGCCATGGCGGATCCGCGCAGCCGGCGCTGCAACTTCTGGCTTTTGGACCCGTAATATCGGATTGTACAAATCACGTTCTTTCGCGGAGTGCAGGGACAGGTGAAGGCGCTTCGCTACATCTTCCACGTCGTCATGGACGCGTTCTACACCTTCCTCGCCGACGACGGCTGGGCGATCGCCAGCCATATCGCGCTGTCGACCCTGATGGCGCTGTTTCCCTTCCTGATCGTCCTGACCTCGCTCGCCGGCTTTCTCGGCTCCAAGGACCTGGCCGACCAGGCCGCCACCTTGATGCTCGAGACTTGGCCGGCGCAGGTGGCGGATGCGCTGACCGGCGAGATCCACGACGTGCTGACCACGACCCGGACCGATGCGCTGACCATCGGCGCCGTGCTCGCGGTCTACTTCGCCTCGAACGGCGTCGAGGCGCTGCGGGTCGCGCTCAACCGCGCCTACGGCGTGATCGAACAGCGCCGCTGGTACTGGCTGCGGCTGGAATCGATCGGCTATACCCTGGTCGCCGCGTTCACGGCGCTGGCGATGTCGTTCCTGATCGTGCTCGGCCCGCTGATGCTCGCCACCGCCCGGCGCTACCTGCCGCTGGCGGTCGAAGCCAACGAGCGCTTCGTCAACCTGACGCGCTACGGCATCACCATCAGCGCGCTGGTCGTCGCGCTGTTCATCCTGCACGCCTGGCTGCCGGCGGGGCGGCGCAGCTTCATGCAGATCCTGCCCGGCATCGTCTTCACCTTCATCGCCTCGCTGGTGTCAGGGATCGTGTTCGGCCAGTACCTGGCGCGCTTCGCCAACAACTACGTCACGATGTATGCAGGGCTCGCATCGGTGATCATCGCACTGGTGTTCCTGTATTTCATCGCCGCGATCTTCGTGTATGGCGGCGAATTGAACGCTTCGATCATCAAGTCGCGGCTGCCGCGCGGCGTGTCGCTCCAAGAAGCGCAGTCGCTAGAGCCCGCGGCGAAACGGGCTTGAGCAGGAACGCGTCCGCGCCGGCAGCCCGCGAGGCCGCCTCGTCCTCGCCGCGTCCGGACACGCCGATGATCGGGATAGTCCCGTGGGGCGCGTCCAGCTTGCGAATGCGAGCAATCGCCTCGACGCCGTTGATGCCGGGCAGCACCATGTCCATCAGCACCGCATCGTAATTGCCGGCCGCGATCCGCTCCGGCGCCGCCTCGCCGCGGCCGATGAACTCGGCCTGGTGGCCGAGTTCATTGAGGATGGTGTTGAGCACCACGCGGCCGAACGGATTGTCCTCCACCCCGAGGATCCGCAGGGGCCGCGTCGGCGCGAGGGCGACACCATCTTCCGATCCGCCGGCGGTGGCGTGCGGTGTAGCCGCAACGGTCAGCGTCACCGTCAGGGTGAAGGTCGTGCCGCCGCCTTCATGCGGCGCCACTGCGACATCGCCGCCCATGGCGCGCGCCAGTTGCCGGACCGAGGACAGTCCGAGTCCGGCCCCGCCGAAGCGCGAGGCAATCGAAACATTGGCTTGGCTGAACGGCCGGAACAGCCGCTTGATCTCCTTCAGGGTCAGGCCGATGCCCGAATCCGAGACGTGGAAGGCGATCGCGGCGCTGCCCCTGCCCGCGCCTCGGCCTGCGCCCCTGCTCGGCTTGCCGCGACCGCCGCGGCGTGCCGGAACGACCTCCAGCGCCACGCCCCCCTGCTCGGTGAACTTCACCGCATTGTCGATCAGGTTCTCGAGCGCAGCGCGCAGCCGCACGGGGTCGCCGATCACGAGTCCCGGCAAGTCGTCGGAAACGTGGACCTTGACATCCAGCCCCTTGGCGGCGGCGCGGCCCGACAGCGAGTCTCCGGCGGCCCGCGCCAGCACGCGCAGATCGAACAGATCCTCACGCGGCAGCGCGCCGGTGGTCTCGTCCTTGGCGGCATCGACGAACAGGGTGGCGAGGCTCGACAGATGCTCCGCGCCGGCCTTGATCGTATCGACCCAGCGCCGCTCGCGCTCGCCAAGCTCGGAGGTGGCGAGCAGGTCGCTGATGGCGAGAATGCCAGTCAGCGGCGTGCGCACTTCATGGGCGAACACCGCCAGCGCGGCTTCGACGACTCCTGGTGATCCAGCGGCAGCCTTGGGCGCGGACTTCGCGGTCTCGGGCTTCCTCACTCCGGACTTGGCCGCGCTTCGCCGGCTCCCCGCCATCGCCGTGACCTGAGGAACGTGCTTCTTGAGCGGTCGCGCCTTGGTGCGCTCCTTGGCCGGCGCCGCCTTCGCGGCCCTGGTCTTCTGCGTTTGTGTCTTCGGCGCTTGTGCTGCGGACGACGGCATCCTCGGGGATGTCGTCCTGGAGGGCGCCTTTTCCGCGGGCGCTCTGGACGCGCCGGCGGACCTGGGCGCAGCCGGCTTGGCCGGTCGGGCCCGACGCCCCGTACTCATCTTCCGAACGCGCTTCATCATGGCCCCTGTGACATGAACTCCGAAAAACGAAGGGGCACTTGTACTGTCATGTCTCGTCGTGCCGCTTTCGATTGAAGCTCCCGATTACCCGCGCCATTGAGCAGCATGGCACGGTCGTTTCCGGGTGTCACGATGCCCCGGAGGTTGTCCCCGCCGGAAACGTGGGGAGACATCAGGGCTTGCGGCAGGACGCGGCTAGACCATGCCGATCCTGTGTCGGATTTCCGCCGGCGAGACGCCTTCCGCACGCAAGGCGCGCAATCCCGTCGCCCGGGAGGACTTGGACAGCTTGTGGCCCTGCGCGTCGCGAATCAGTTGGTGATGCCGATAGGCCGGAGCCGGCAGGCCGAGCAGGACCTGCAGCAGCCGGTGCACGCTGGTGGCATGAAACAGGTCCTGCCCACGCACCACCTCGGTCACCCCCTGCAGGGCATCGTCGAGCACGACGGAGAGGTGATAACTGGTCGGCGTCTCCTTGCGCGCCAGAACCACATCCCCCCAGGCCTCCGGCCTTGCTTCGACCCTGCCACTCTCGCCCGAAGGCCCGGCGCCATGCTCGTCCCAGGCGGGCCGGCCGGCGCGCGCGACCGCGGCGGCCATGTCGAGCCGCAAGGCATAGGGCGCGCCGCTGGCCATCAGTGCCGCACGGCGCGCCTCGGAGAGCGAGGTCGCCGTCCCCGGATAGAGCGGCGCGCCATCCGGATCGCGCGGCCAAGCCCCCTCTGCATCCCGTTGCGCGACCATCCGCGCGACCTCGGCCCGGCTCTCGAAGCTCGGATAGACCAGCCCCATGCCCCGCAGCCGGTCCAGCGCAGCGCGGTACTCGGCAAGGTGCTCCGATTGCCGCCGCACCGGCTGCTCCCAGGCGATGCCGAGCCAGGCGAGGTCCTCATAGATCGCCTGCTCGAACTCGGGGCGGCAGCGGGTCGGATCGATGTCCTCGATCCGCAGCAGCAAGCGGCCGCCGCTCCGCTGTGCGCATTGGAAGTTCAACAGCGCCGAAAAAGCGTGGCCGAGATGCAGATAGCCGTTGGGGCTGGGGGCGAATCGGAAAACGGGTGGCATCATGATGAGTTCGACGCCACAGAGCCCTGCGCCTCTCCTGCCTGCGTTTCGCGTTCCAGACGCTCGACCACGGTCCGATAAAAGTGCTCTGCCTGCTGCATCATCTCGGCCGTACTGCTGCGGCATTCGCTGAAGGCCGACCGGGCCAGCTCGAACTCGGCATCGACGAACGCGGCCACCACGGGCGGCAGCGGTGCGATGCCGAGCTCGCGGGTCGAGGCTTTCCGCTGCATCAGCTCGGCCACCTCCGCCTGCAAGGCCGCGGGTGGATCGCACTCCGCCATCAAGGTCGGGAAATGCATCGGCGCCACCGCTTCCCTTGGGTGCAGGCGCAGCCAGCGCAGCGTCGCGGCTGGCCGCAGCGCGTAGAAGATCTTCTTCTGCGCAACCTCCGTGCCGTCGCCGAAATACGCGCGGCGCTGCCGTTCACCGAGATGCAGATAGTGCCGCGCCACGGCATCGCGGCTCGCCACGCTCCTGGCGAAGGCGAGAAAGTCATCACGAAACCAAGCGGAGCCACGATACACCACCGGCGACCGCAGCCATTCGATGATGACCGCATTGCCCTTCAGCAGCAGCTGTACCGCCTTGGCCAGATCCCAGCCGTTGGCGTCGTAATCATCTTCGAGCGGAAACTCGATGACGTCGCGCACCGGCCATGGCTTGATATGATCGGCGGCGCGCCGCACATAGACGAACCGGCAATCATAGTCGCTGTCGGGCGAGGCAAAGCCCCAGGCGCGGCTGCCGCTCTCGATGGCGAGCGGCAGAAACACGCCGTGCTCGGCAACGACGCGATCCAGCAGGGAGTCGATCCCGGCGACCTTGTGGCGGGCCATGTCGGAGGGGATGCTACGCAAGCTCATGAGAGTTCCAGCCGTGACTGATGCTGCCTTAGCCCTGGGCCTTCCTGCCGTCCACCCGGCGCGACATGGCCCAGCCTTGCGTTCGGCGACGCCATGACCCTTCACCTCGACAGCCAAGCCGTTCTCGAGGACGCGATCCGCGACCTGGTGAAGCAGGACGCGCGGCTGGCGCCCGTCCTCGAAGCGACCGGCATGCCGGCGCTCCGGAGGCGTGAGCCGGGCTTCGCCGGGATCGCCCACATCGTCTGCGGCCAGCAGCTCTCGACCGCGAGCGCGGCCGCGATCTGGGGCCGGCTGCAGGCGGCATTCGATCCGTTCGATGCCGACGCCGTCCGCCGCGCCCGAGCCGACCGGCTGGGACGGCTCGGCCTCTCTGCCGCCAAGATCAAGACGCTGAAGCACATCGCGCACGAGCTCGGCGCCAGGCGGCTGAACCTCGACGTGCTCGCCAATGAGGACGCCGACGCCGCGCACGCCACCCTGACCGCCCTGCCCGGCATCGGGCCGTGGACCGCCGACGTCTACCTGCTGTTCTGCCTCGGCCATGGCGACGCCTGGCCGTCCGGCGACCTCGCCGTGCAGGAGGCGGTCAAGGTCGGGCTCGGGCTTGCGACGCGGCCTACGGCCAAGCAGATGATGCCGCTGGCCGAAGCGTGGCGCCCGCTGCGCGGCGCGGCGGCGCACCTGTGGTGGAGCTATTACCGCGTCGTCAAGAAGCGCGAGGGCGTGATCACGCCGGCGAACTAACAACTCCGGTGAACGGCGTTTCAAACAAAGTTGGGGTTGCAAAACGGTCATCGATGTCGGCCAGGATCGCGCCACGACGCACAGCAAACGAACGGCCGAGGTCTTCATCATGCAATCGTCCGATTTCATCGTCGCACGCGGCGATCTGCAGCAGTGCAAGACGATCGTCACCGAGCTTCCCGATGGCGACGCGCTTCCTGCCGAGGCGCTGCTGGTGAAGGTCGACCGCTTCGCCTTCACCGCCAACAACATCACCTACGCGCTGCTCGGCGAGCAGTTGAAATATTGGCAACTGTTTCCCGCGCCCGACGGCTTCGGCATCATTCCCGTGTGGGGCTTCGGCGACGTGATCGCGTCCCGCCATCCTGCCGTCGCGCAAGGCGAGCGCCTGTTCGGCTACTTCCCGATGGCGACGCATCTCGTCATCGAGGCCGCCGACGTCGGCAAGCGCGGCCTGCGCGACGCGGCCGCGCACCGCCAGGGCGTCGCGCCGGTCTACAACGCCTATGCGCGGGTGGGCGACGATCCCGCCTTTGCCGGACGGCAAGGCGATGATCAGGCGCTGCTGCGCCCGCTGTTCATGCTGTCGTTCCTGGTCGACGACTTTCTCGCCGAACAGGCTCATTTCGGCGCCACAACCGTCATCCTGTCCTCGGCCTCGAGCAAGACCGCGTTCGGTCTCGCCCACCTCCTGCATACGCGGCGCAAGGGCATCCGCGTGATCGGGCTGACCTCGCCATCGAATGCGGCCTTCGTCCGCTCGCTCGGCTGCTACGACGCGGTCGTGACCTACGACGCGGTCGACGGGCTCGACGCGAGGTCGCGCGCGGCGTTCGTCGACATGGCCGGCAACGCCAGCCTCCGCGCCGCGCTGCATCGGCACTACGGCGACAACCTCGTCTATTCCGGCCGCGTCGGGCTGACGCATCAGGACGGCAGCGATGATGCAGAGATGCTTCCCGGTGCCCCGCCCACCTGGTTCTTCGCGCCCGACCAGATCAGGAAGCGTGCCAGGGAATGGGGACCCGGCGGCATCGAAAGCCGGCTCGGCGCGGCGTGGCGGGACTTCGCCCCGCGGCTCGACGGCTGGCTCACGATCACGGAAGGACGCGGACCGGAGGCCGTACAGCGCGTCTATCTCGACACCTTGCAAGGTCATATTCCGCCGCATGAGGGCCACATGCTGACGATGGCGACGTAAGCAGGTTTTCACCCGCGACCAAACCCGTGTAGCGTTGCCCGGACTGAGGTTGCGCAGAGGCAGGGAGGCGAGGCGATGTCCATTCTCGGAACGGGCAATTACAGCTATCGCGTCGTCAAGGACTGGGCCAAGCTGCCCGAGGGCTGGGCGCTCACCGACGTCGCCTCGGTTGCCGTTGACAGCAAGGATCGCGTCTACGCCTTCAATCGCGGCGCCCATCCGATGATCGTGTTCGACCGCGACGGCAATTTCATCAAGAGCTGGGGCGAGGGCCTGTTCAGCCGCGCCCACGGCTTGTCGATCGACAGCGAGGACAATCTCTACTGCACCGACGATGGCGACCACACCGTGCGCAAATGCACGGATGACGGCAAGGTGCTGCTGACCATCGGCCTGCCGGAGCGTCCGGCGCCGTTCATGAGCGGCGAGCCGTTCAACCGCTGCACCCACACCGCGCTGTCGCCCTCGGGCGAGATCTACGTTTCCGACGGCTACGGTAATGCGCGGGTCCACAAATACACACCCGACGGCCGGCTGATCCGCAGCTGGGGCGAGCCCGGCTCCGATCCCGGCCAGTTCAACATCGTTCACAACATCGCGACCGATGCCGACGGTTTTGTCTATGTCGCCGATCGCGAGAACCACCGCATCCAGATCTTCGACGGCGACGGCCGCTACGAGACGCAGTGGAACAATCTGCATCGGCCCTGCGCGCTGTGCGCCTGCGGCGCGGGGCGCAAGACCTTCATCATCGGCGAGCTCGGCCCCGGCATGCCGGTCAACCTCAACGTTCCCAATCTCGGACCGCGGCTGACCATCACCGACGCCACCGGCCGGCGCATCGCCCGGCTCGGCGGCGAGCACGGTCCGGGCCTGGAAACCGGCCGCTTCCTGGCCCCGCACGGCCTCGCCATCGACAGCCGCGGCGACATCTATGTCGGCGAGGTCGGCGTCACCAACTGGAGCACGAGCTTCCCGGACCGGCCGATGCCGGACGAGGTCAGGATCCACCGCTGCCTGCAGAAGCTGGAGCGGGTCCCGGGCTGACCTTGGTCGTCCTGCTGGTCGTCGTGCCGGAAGACATGCAACTGATTTGCAGTGCGGCGGATCGGGCGCTCTGCCACGGTTCTGACGCGCTTTGGACGGCAGCTCCAAAGGCGGGAGAAGCCATGTCAAGCCATTCTTGGGGCTTCACAATCCCGTCACGCTGCATGTAGTATGTCAGGGCATGCTGCTTCGCAGCCGTTATGGAGGCCAGGAGCGTTACTTGAACGCACATGTCTCGCAAGGCGGTTGGCCGGTGTTGGTGCTGAACGCGGACTTCCGGCCGCTGAGTTACTACCCGCTGTCTCTCTGGTCGTGGCAAGACGCGATCAAGGCAGTGTTTCTCGATCGCGTCAACATTGTCGAATACTACGACCGCGCGATCCGAAGTCCGTCCTTCGAAATCCAGCTGCCCAGCGTGGTTTCGCTGAAATCCTTCGTAAAGCCGTCGACGCATCCGGCCTTCACCCGCTTCAACGTCTTCCTCCGCGACCGTTTCGCCTGCCAGTACTGCCACTCCGGCGACGACCTGACCTTCGATCACGTCATCCCCCGCAGCAAGGGTGGCCAGACCACCTGGGAGAACGTCGTCGCCGCCTGCTCGCCCTGCAATCTGAAGAAGGGCAATCTGACGCCACAGCAGGCCAAGATGTTCCCCAAGCAGGCGCCCTATGCGCCAACCGTCCACCAGCTCCATCGCAACGGCCGGCTGTTCCCGCCGAACTACCTGCACGACAGCTGGCTCGACTATCTCTATTGGGACACCGAGCTCGATCCGTAGCGGATCGGCCCGTTGTCGGTGTTGATGCTGGACATCGCCCCGGCGGCGGCGACATGCTGCTCTCGCTGGCGTCTGCGAACGCTCGGCCGCCAGATCCGCAGGCCGAATGGCCCGGCCGTCCGGCCATATATCGGACTGGATTAACTCCACTTTAGGTCCCTGTTCAGCATGCTCGCGCGTTGCCGCATGGGCCGCCGCCATGGCTGCCCGCTTCCGTCACCGATCCAGCAGGGCCGTCCGTTCCGCGCATGCAGACCGCAACCACCGAGTGCAAAGCGGCGGCGCTCGCGAAAGCCCAGGCAGCCAGCTCGCTGCAGAACATTTCCCTCACGATGTTCGCCAATGTGGCGATCGCAACGTCGCTGGCGCTGCTGCTGTATCTCAGGGAGGGCGGCACCCTCATCTTCTGGTGGCTGGGCGCCGCCATCGTCTTCGCCGCGTTCCGCGCCGGATGGGTGTCGTACCTGAAATCGTCCGGACGGATCGAGCGCGATCCACAGCGCGTGCTGCGCAATCTCACCATCATGGCTTTCGCCAGCGGCGTGCTGTGGGCGATCGTCCCGATCGCGCTGCCGGCCTTCTCCCACGCGCACAACGTCAACGACGTCGTCTTCATCATGGCCGGCACCACCACCGGGGCCATCATCCAGAGTCTCGCCTATTCGAGGATGGCGATCGCGTTCGGCGCGCCGCTGATGGGCGCGACCGTGCTGCGGATGCTGATCTCGGGCAGCGACGTCGACTACATCGTCGCGGTCGACGTCGCCTTCCTGACCTTCATGCTGTTCCGCGCAGCGCGGCTCGGCGAGCGCAACTTCATCGCGAGCCAGAAGACCGCCATCGAGGCGACCGTGCTGGCGGAATCCGTCGCCGAGGCCAACCACGCTTTGGAGCGTCTGGTTCGCACGGACTCGCTCACCGGGCTCGCCAATCGCAGCCATTTCCGCACCGTGGCCGCCGCGGCGTGCCGTTCCGGACGCGGGGTCGCATTCCTCCTGATCGACGTCGACAACTTCAAGACCATCAACGACGCGCGCGGCCACGATGCCGGCGACCGGGTCATTCAGGCCATCGCCGCGCTGCTGCAATCCGCCTGCCGCGGCGACGATCTGCCGGTCCGCCTGGGCGGCGACGAGTTCGTCGTCGTCATGCAGGGCGACGACGTGGCGAGCCGGTCCGTCGCACTCGCCGAATGGCTGATGGCCGCCCTCGCGCAGCCGCTCGCGATCGCGGGCCAGGTGCTGCCCGTGAGCTGCTCGATCGGCATCGCGGCGCATGCGGAAGGCCCGATCGATCTGGAAGAGCTCTCCGCCCGCGCCGACGTCGCGCTCTATCGCGCCAAGGACGACGGCCGCGCCTGCATGCGCGTGTTCGACGCCAAGATGCAGTCCGAGCTGACGCAGCAGCGCCGGCTCGATGCCGAGCTCCCCGCCGCGCTGGCCCGCCGCGAGCTCCACGTCGAATTCCAGCCCCAGGTCGCGATGGCCACGCAGGAGGTCATCGGCTTCGAGGCGCTGCTGCGCTGGAAGCACCCGAGCGCCGGACTGATCCCGCCGCCGGACATCGTGTCCGCGGCGATCCGATTGCGCCTGTCCGGCCAGCTCACGGAGTTCGTGGGCGAGCGCGTCTGCGCGTTCCTGCGCGCGCTCGACCGCAAGAAGGCGCACGGCATCCGGGTATCGATCAACGTCTCGCCGCGGGAATTCCCGCTTCACTCGCCGGCGCAGACCCTCAAGACAGTCTCCGAGCGCTACGGCGTCGATCCCCACCGGATCGAGATCGAGGTGACCGAAGAGGCGATGTTCGATCCCAAGCGCTGCGCCGACGAATTGAAGCTGATCGACCAATACGGCTTTGGTCTTGCGATCGACGATTTCGGCGTCGGCCATTCCTCGATCGCGAACCTGATGGCGGTCGAGATCGACACCATCAAGATCGACCGCTCCTTCATCCACGGCATCGCCAGCAACCGACGGGATCAGCAGCTCGTCGCGGCCATCACCGCGGTGGCGCTGCCGCTCGGCCACCGCATGATCGCCGAGGGCGTCGAGAGCGAGGCGGACGCCGAGTGCCTTCGCATGCTCGGCTGCTCCTATGGACAGGGCTGGCTGTATGGCAAGCCGATGAAGGAGGACGACGCCATCGCGTGGCTCGTCCAGCATCGCAGCGGTGCTGCTGCCGCGGTCGAGCGCTTGCCGCGCAGCGCGTAGGTGCTGCGCGGACGTCGCGCTCACGGATGGACCAGCACATCGGCAAGACCATGGGCAAGGCTCGGTCCGAAGGCGCCGGCCCAGGCGGCTGCGATGACGAGGACGAGGCCGGGGACGAGGCGCAGGGCGAAGGACGACCCGCCGCTGGTCCACGCCACCACGATCTTGCTGATCGTGTTCGCCGACAGCGCCGCGAGCACCGGAGCCACGGCATCGGCGGCGCCGATCTTGCCCGACGCGGCAAGCGCAGCCGCGGCCACCGCCGGCGCATGGGTATCGACGAGACCGGCGACGGCGGCGCTCGCCACCAGGCCGGCTTCGCCGAACGCCTCGCGCAACGCGGCCGAGAGCACCAGCACCGCAGAGATCGTCAGCGCCAGCAACAGCGCGCCCGGCAGGCTGAAGGCGTGTCCGGGCGGCAGGTCGGCGGAACCGCTCTGCCGCAACCCGACGATCGTGAAGATCGCGCCGTAGATCGCCGCCGCCGCGCCGGCACAGAGCAGCGGGACCAGCAGCGCCTGCAGCGCGGGAAGGCTGGTGACGGCCAGCACCGCGGCGAGCTGGGCGATGGTCGCGACGGTCGACAATGCCGCGCCTGCGGCCGCGGCGCCGCCAAGCTCCGGCGCCTTGCGCGCCCGTGCGCCCATCGCGCCGATCGTGGCCGTGCTGGAGACGAAGCCCGAGGCGAAGCCGGACACGGCGAGCCCGCCGCGTGCGCCGAGCAGACGCATCGAGGCATGTCCGGCGGCACCGATCGCCATCATCAGGACGACGAGCGTCCAGATGCTGCGCAGGTTGAGCGCGCCGTACGGACCGATCGGCTGATCCGGGAGCAGAGGCAGCACGACCAGCGTGGCCGCGGCAAAGATCAGGCCGTCCTTGAGCTCGCTCTCGCTGAGCACCGAACGGACGAAGTCATGCAGCACCGGCCGGGCCGCCAACAGCACCGCCAGCACGACGGCGACGCCCGCCGCCAGAGCAGGTTGCTCGGTGGCGAGGCCGCCGAGCAGGACGGTCAGGATCAGCGCCGCCTCCGAGGTCAGTCCCGGATCGTCGCTGCGCGAACGCCAATAGGCGATCGCCGCGAGGACCATGATTCCAGCGGTGACGACGGCCAGCAGCAGCTTGCCGCCGATCAGCATGCTCACCGCGCCGGCCAGCGACGCGACGGCAAAGGTCCGCAAGCCCGCGGGCGAGCGCCCGGGCCCCTCGCCCTTGCGGCGCTCGCGCTCCAAGCCGATCAGCAACCCGATGCCGAGCGCGACGACGATCGCGATGATCGCGGGACTGAGGCTCATGAGATCCGGCATCGACATGGTCCTACGTCAAACCGCCAGGTCTGCGCCGGGGGACATCGGGCAACCCGGTACATCGCCGCACGGTTTCCCATCGGTCCGCTCAGGCCGCGACGAACGCGCTGACGATCATCAGCATACACGTGATGAGACCAAGTGCGGGGACCCATAGCGGCACCCGCACATGGGCGGCATCCGATCCGATGCGCCGGATGCGGATACGGAGCAGGCACAGATTGACGATGGCGAAGATCGTCAGCGTCGCGAGCGAGGTGCCTTCCGCCAGCCGCTCCAGCGGGAAGGCCAGCGCGAGGATCGCGACCGCCAGCATGACGAGGCCGGTTGCGATCAGCGGCGTTCCGGTGCGCGGATCGACGCGGCCGGCGATGCGCGGCAGGTCGCCCTGCCCCGCCATGCCATAGACGACGCGCGCCGTCATCGTCATCTGAGCGAGAATGGTGTTGAGCGTGGACACGATCGCAATCGCGGTGAAGGTGGCGGGGCTGATGCCTGCGACGGCATTGAACACCAGGCTGAGCGGCGCCGGAGAGGCCGACAGCACGCCCGGCGCCACGGCGGTCACCGCGATCGCAGCAATCAGCACATACAGCACGGAGGTGATCAGCAGCGTGAGCGCCATCGCCCACGGAATGCTTCGCTGCGGGCTCTTGGCCTCCTCCACGACGTTGGCGAGGTCCTCGAAGCCGACGAAGGCGAAGAACGCGAGCAGGCCGGCGAAGGTGATGCCGGAAAGAACGCCGAGATCGAGCGGCGGCGGCGTCAGCAAGGCAGGGCCGAACGCGACGCCGGAGTGAACGGCCGAGACGACGATCCACACCAGTCCGCCGGTCTCGATCAAGGTCAGCAGTCCGGCGAGCATCACCGATTCGAGAATGCCCCAGGACGCCACGATGCCGAGCGCGACCACGATGGCCATCGCGATCAGCGGCGTCGGCAGATCGATCAGTTGCCGGATGTAGCCGGCGCCGCCGAGCGTCACTGCGGCCGCCGCGATGATGCCGGTGGCGAGTCGCAGCGAGCCGACCGCCGTCGAGAGCAGCCGCGACTTGAAGGCCGCGCGGACATAGGCGGCCTCGCCGGCGCTCACGGGATAGCGGGTCGCAAGCTCGGCATAGGAGGCGGCGGTGAACGCCATCACGAAGGCCGCCAGCGCAAAGGCCCAGGAGGAATGGACTCCTGCATGACCGGCGACCGCGCCGATCAGGACATAGATGCCGGCCCCGACGGTCACGCCCGTGCCGTAGAGGACCAGCAGCGGCAGTCCGAGCCGCCGCCGCAAGCCAGATGGAGGCACGATTGGATCTTGCGGCACCACGACGTCCATTCTTGATCACAACGAACAACAGAGTTGTAGGGGCTTAAGGGAGCAAGCGCGAGCGCTCTTGATCCCGGTCAATCCGGAGCGCGCGCCCGCGGCCGGCTGCTGCGGCATTCGGCCGCCGGGCCTTCTTCGCGAGGCGCGTTCGCCTTCACGGCCATCGGCCAACTTGAGATGCGCCGCGTCGAGACATGACTTCGCGCTCTCGCGGCGCGATGGGCCCGAGCTGTGCTGATCGATCTCCTCTCGAAACGAGAGGGCGCAGGGAAGACCGAGCCTCGGCCGAGGCCCGTGGCCCCCGTGCGGAGAAAATGCACGGGGCAGGAACCACAGGTTCAGCCGGAGCGACCCGGCCTTCCCTGCGCGATGGTTTTCACGGCTGCTCCGCGCTCTCCCCGGGGACCGGCTTGTTTGCCCCCGTCGCTCGCAACCACGCACGAACGTGATCGCGAGCTTGGCGCCAGCTTCGGGGCGCCAGGACCACACGGCTTGACCGTCCGCCACGACATCAGCCGTCTTGCGCGCGAACGCGCCCGACCTCGCGACGGCCACCACTCCCCGCCCCCGCGTATCGTGACGACGCGTACGCCCCTCTCTGCATGAGGCGGGATGCGCGGGAGATAAGCATGATTTCCGGAAAAGCGAAACAAGAATATTTTTCGCAGGCGGGCTGGACACGAGCGGCAGATTGCGCTCGCCACCTCGATCGATTTGCCCGACGGGCAGCCCGGTACAACCTGCCTACGCCAATGCGATGGATTGCTCGTGCCCGTCCCGCCTTTCACCGCGGACGGCAGCCGCCTAGGATGCCATCGTCTCCACAATACGGAACACGCGACGTGCCCGACTTCGAGCCGATCTACACCACGACCGGCGCCGAGAGCGTGGGCCGCTTCGTGGCAACACACTACGCGCTATCAGAGCCGCTCGCGTGCCGCCTGATGAACCGCGGCTTCAACGACGTCTATCTGATTATATCCGCAACGGGCGCACGCTACGTCTTCCGTCTGTCGCATCACCGCGCCCGCGGCCCGGCCGATGTCCGCACCGAGACCGACTTCCTCGCACATCTCGCGCGCTGCGGCGTGCCGGTTGCCGCGGCGGTTCCGGCACGCGACGGCGCGCTGTTCGTACGCGGCAAGGCGGCGGAAGGCCGCCGCGAAGGCGTGCTGTTTCACGCCATCGAGGGACGGACCCCGGAGGTCGCATCGCAGAGCGACGCGCGCGCCAACGGCGTGACGCTTGCCCGAGTGCACGCGGCGGCGATGTCCTATCGGCCCGAAGCGCCGCTCTATCTTCTGGACCTCGACCATCTGCTGCGCCGGCCGCTCGCGCGCGTTCAACAGCTCTGCAGTCTGATCGATGCCGATGATGGCGGCCTTCTCCAGGACATCGCGGAGCGAACCGCCGCACGGATCGAGGCGATGGAGGGCCTGACATGGACGCATTGTCACGGCGACTGCCACGGCTTCAATGCGCGCATCGGCGCCGGCGGCGAGGCCGTGTTCTTCGACCTCGACGACGGCGGTCCCGGCTATCTGGCCTATGACCTGGCCGTGTTCCTGTGGGCCAAGCTGTCGTTCGGCCGGCGCTTTCATGCGGCGTGGCACGCCTTCGTCGACGGCTACCGCTCGGTCCGCCCGATCTCGGCCGCTGATTTCGAGGCCGCGCATGCCTTCGTGATCGTCAGGCACTTCTGGCTGATGGGCGAGCAGGCCAGCCGTTCGCGCGAATGGGGTAGCGAGAATGTCCGCTGGGTCACGCAGCAGCGGGAATTTCTCGAAGGCTGGGAGGCGCAGCACCTTGCGACGCGCTTGCTATGAGCTTGGGCGGATCGGAGGGATTGAACCGGAGAGCTCCGGCGGCCGACGCATGATCCAGGCGTTCAGGCTTGCGGGGGTTGGGTCCTTTCCGCGGTGACGATGACGAGATTAACGTTTCGCAATCCTTCCGCCGCGACCGAAGCAGACGCAGCACGCCCGCATCGGAGATTTTGAGCCATGACAGACACGATCGTTCAGTCACGCCGGCTGGGCATCATCGGTTGCGTGATCGGGCTTGTTGCTCTGGTCGCGGCGGTTCTGCCGCATTGGGGGCTGCCGGTGATCGATCCGCCGCCGCCGATCGACCAGGTCATCGTCGATGTCGGACATCGCGTGAAGGAGCGCCTGATGGCGCGCATCAAGGGCGTCGACTACCAGGCGCCGGCGCGCGAGACGTCCTGGACCGACCGCCTGCACCGCCAATTGCCGGTGGCCGCGGTCTCGCTCGGGTTGCTTGCGATCATTCTCGGCGTCGTGGGTCAGTTGCGTCGCGAGGAGCGGCACGTCGCGGCGATGGCGACGACCCTGGGCGGCTGCGCGATCGCCGTGCAGCTTTCCTTCTTGCTGATGGGCGCGCTGATCGTGGTGGCCATCATCTATTTCCTCGGCGATTTCCTCGCGCTGTTCTGATCGCGAGGATGCACGTGCCTGGATCTGCCGGCTGCGGGCAGATGCGCCGTCGTCCATCTTCGATGCCACCCATTCTGTGCGAGCGCCGCGAAGAATCCAGTGTGGTGCGCGGGGCCCTGGATTGCTTCGTCGCTGCGCTCCTCGCAATGACGGAGAGAAAGCGAGCTGCTCGAAAACGGCGGGGCATCCGTGTCCTGTACGTCACAGCGGGACATTGGTTGAATGACGTACATTGCCAATGTGATCGGGATGTGATTACTACGCGCTCCGGCGTCGAGCATTCGGCTCCGCCGCACAGGAGAGAGACGATGACTGCGATCATCCGTTGCTCCGCCAGGAGCCGCCGGGACTGATCCTCGCGTGAGGCGAGGTTTGGTCTGGCATGCGTGCGTCCGCGCGCGCTGATAGTCCCTGACCAGTTCTCCCTATCTTTCTCCAAGGTATTTACATGGGCAATTCCCATCGCGTGGACGGCCGTGCGCCGGTCCACGGCTTCTACTCGTCCAGCTCCTGGATCGAGGGCGCCGCTGCGCGCCAGCTCGAAACGGTGGCTGACATCTGTGGCGTGCGTGCTGTCGCCGGCATGCCGGACCTGCATCCCGGCAAGTTCGGTCCCGTCGGCTGCGCCATCCTCGCCGACCATATCCACCCGGCCTTCGTCGGCTCCGATGCGGGCTGCGGCATGGCGCTGTTCGCGCTCGACCTCGCTTCGCGCCGGATCCGCGTCGACAAGGCGGCCGACCGGCTGCGCGACGTCGCCACACCCTATGACGGCGACATCGTGAGCGAGCTCGCAGCTCATCAGCTTGCGCCGTCCGACTTCGATGCGTCGCTCGGCACGATCGGTGGCGGCAATCACTTCTGTGAGCTGCAGGCGGTCGAGGAGGTGTTCGATCCGTCCTGTGGCATCGATCGCGACCGCGCTCATCTGCTGGTGCATTCGGGCTCGCGCGGCCTCGGCCATGCGCTGCTCGAACGGCACGTTGCGGAGGGTCTCAAGCCGCTCGCGCCGGACAGTGGGGCTGGCCACGCCTATCTCGCAGCACATGATCACGCGCTGCGCTGGGCGTCGCTGAACCGGCAGGTCATCGCGCAGCGGGCCGCGACGGCCTTGCGCTGTGAGGCCGATCCGGTCTGTGCGTGCTCGCACAATTGCATCGAGCATCGTGCAGACGGCGTGTTGCACCGAAAGGGGGCGGCGCCGTCCGACCAGGGTCTCGTCGTCGTGCCGGGCTCGCGCGGCGCGCTGTCCTATCTGGTCGCGCCGCTCGCGTCGGCGCCAAAGGAGGCGTTGTGGTCGATCGCGCATGGCGCCGGTCGCAAGTTCGACCGGAGCTCGATGATCGGCCGTGTCGGCGCCACGCGATCGGATCGCGAGCGTCTCGCGCGCAATCCGTTCGGCGGCCGCGTGATCTGCGAGGACCGCGCGCTGCTCGCCGAGGAGGCGCCGGAGGCCTACAAGCCGATCGCCGGCGTGATCGCCGATCTCGAAGCATTCGGGCTGGCGCGCGTCGTCGCCAGCTTCCGCCCGCTGGTGACGGTGAAGAAGATCGCCGTCCAGCGGCCGCGCAGGGAGGACCGGCGATGAGACGGCTGCTCCTCACGGCGGGACGCGGTCCGGCCGAATGCCGGATCGCCGTCGCGCATGCGCTGCGGCGGCTCGCCGACGAGGCCGAGGCGGCGGACTGCGAATGCGCGATCGCGCGAGAGCAGATGGACGGGCATGGGCCGGCCAGCGCGATCGTCGTGCTGGACGGGCCGACGGCGGCCGACCTCGCGCGGCGCTGGACGCAGGGCTCGCTGCTCTGGGTGTGCCGCAGTCCGCTGCGGCCGCATCACGGCCGCAAGAACTGGTTCGTCGGCATCGTCGATCTGCCCCTGTCGGAGCGGATGGCGGCGTTGGCGGCCACCGACGTCCGGTTCGAGAGCTTCCGTGCCGGCGGGCCCGGCGGCCAGCACCAGAACAAGACCGAGAGCGCGGTGCGCGCGGTTCACGTGCCGACGGGACTGGTCGCGATCGCGCGCGACGGCCGCTCCCAGCATCGCAACAAGGCGCTGGCGCTCGCGCGTCTCGCCGCATTGCTGGACGGCCGCGGGCGCCTAGCGGACGCCGGCGAGGCGCACCTCATCCACGCGGCGCATGACCGCGTCGAACGCGGCGCAGCCGGGCTGCGCTTCGAGGGACCGGCATTCAGGCCGGCGGGATGATCACCGGACAGCGGGGGCGTCAGCGCCCCCGGCTGCACCTTCGACAGGCAGGATGCACAGTCATCTCTCCGCCAGACGACTGCCATGCGCGCCGCTCCGCACATTGGCGGATGACATCGCACCGCCGAACGGCTAAGCGGACCGCCCCCCCGGACGGAAACGAGACGAGCATGGCGGCAGCGGCCCATTGTGGCATCGACTTCGGCACTTCGAACACCACGGTCGGCCTCAGCAATTCCGCCTCCGCAGAGCTCATCCCCCTGGAGGGCGAGCAGCGGACCTTGCCGAGTGCGATGTTCTTCGATTTCGAGGATCACGGCACCCAGTTCGGGCGCAGCGCGATCGAGCGCTATCTGACCGGCCACGACGGCCGCTTCATGCGCGCGCTGAAGAGCATCCTCGGCACCGCGCTGATTCACGAGAAGACCTATATCCGGCAGAAGGCGGTGCCGTTTGCCGGTATCCTCGGCTTCTTCTTCGCGCATCTGAAGACGCGGATCGAGACGCGGCTCGGCAGGGAGATCAATCAAGTCGTGCTCGGCCGTCCCGTCCGCTTCGTCGACAAGGATGATGCGGCCGACGCGGAGGCGCAGAGCGCGCTGGAGGGCATCGCGCGGGACCAGGGTTTCAAGCACATCGCGTTCCAATACGAGCCGATCGCCGCCGCGCTCGACTACGAGCAGCAGGTCGCCCGCGAGGAGCTGGTGCTGATCGTCGACATCGGCGGCGGCACCTCGGACTTCTCGATCGTGCGCGTCTCGCCCGAGCGGCGCAGCAAGACGCAGCGCGATGACGACATTCTCGCCAATGGCGGCATCCACATCGGCGGCACCGATTTCGACCGGCTGCTCAGCCTGAAAAGCGTGATGCCGCATCTCGGCTACGGCAGCCTGACCGCCGACGGCAAGCGCAACCTGCCGACGCTGTACTATCACGAGCTCGCCACCTGGCACCGCATCAACCAGCTCTACAAGAAGGGCGTGATCGGCGAGCTGCGGCAGATCCGCTACGAGGCCGAGCGGCGCGATCTGGTCGACCGCTTCATCAAGGTGGTGGAGGAGCATCGCGGCCATACGCTTGCGATCGGCGTCGAGCAGGCGAAGATCGCGCTGACCGCGGCCAAGTCGCTGACCTCGGTGCTGTCGGAGAAGGACGACTGGGCGCGCATCCGCTTCACGCGCAAGGATTTCGACCGCGCCATCGCCGATTCCGTCGAGCGCGTCGTCGGCACGGTGACGAAGCTGCTCGACGATGCCGGCGTCGGGGCCGCTGCCATCAACACCATCTTCCTCACCGGCGGCTCGAGCATGGTGCCGGCGCTGCGTCAGGCAATCCTGGCGCTGTTTCCGGCGGCGCGCATCGCCGAGACCGACCTGCTCGGCAGCGTCGGCATCGGGCTCGCGCTCGACGCGCGGCGCAAGTTCGGCTGAGCCTGCTCAGCGCGGTTCCGACGCCGAAGGCCGCGGATCCTGCACCCGGGGCGTCCGCGGCCGTGGCGCGGCGCGCGGCGCGGCCGGTGCTGATCCGGGAACGCGGGCTTGGCTGCGCTTGGCCCGAGCCGGCGGCGAGCTGGTCGCCGCCGTTCCTGCACCCGCCTGCTGTCCGTCGCGGATGATGCGCCAGGGTTCGGGATCGATCGGACGCGATTGCGGAGCAACGACCGCGGGCCGGCTGGCGCGGCGCCGCCGCGGCGGCTCGCTTGGCGCCGGCCGCGCGACCGGACGGACTACGTCGGATGTCGTCTCGGCGGCCGGCGGCGCATCGGCGGGCATTTCGATCGGGACTGCCGCCACGGCCGGCTCGGCCGCAACAGGCTCGGCTGGAACGGCGGGCTCAGGTTGAGGCGGCCTCTCGACCTGCACGATCGATCCCGTGGTCTCCTCGACCGGCCCCGACCGGAACATGTCATTCGGCAGCAGCACGCCCGCAATCGCGAGTGCGGCGGCAAGGCTTCTGCCGAGCGAGATCCGCGCAGGACGCTCGGGCGGCAGCGCGGCGCGGCTGATCATCCGGCGGCCGGCATCGACGCCGACCACCGCGACGAAGGCCGCGAAGCCGAGGCTGCCGCCGACGCTTGGCAGAACCGCCGCCGCCTGGACCAGCAACGCGGTCAGCGCTACCGCGGCGACCAGCGGCTGGACGACACCCCGCAAACGCTGCGGCGACGACATGCCGACGAAACAACCGGCAAAATACGCGTCGGACAGGCGGGCATCGTCCGGCGCGAGCTGCTGCAGGATGACGAGACCGGCACAGGCCAGTGCTGCCGAGACGAAGATGCGCGCCGGCCGCCCTGCGGCCGCAACCCGCGGCAGCCTCAGCGCCGCCATCGTTGCGACCATTCCGACGCCGCACAGCGCCAGCATGAGCACCGAATGATTGAGACCCCTGTCGAAGCCCTGAAGGCTGGCGACGCGCACCGGTGCGCCGTCGGCGCCGAGCAGCGGCGCGAGGCTGAGGAACAGAAACGAGCCGATCGCCGCGAGCGCGCCGAAGCGGCCGCCATAGCCGCGCAACAGCACGACGCGCAGCCGCATTTCGATCGCGCAGACGCTGCAGAACACGAGGCCGCAAAACAGCGACAGCAGCAGGAAGGACCTGTCGACCGGAAGCCCCGACCGCGCCACGCTCTCGCTCAACGCAACGATCGGCGTCATCCCGCTGAAGCTGCCGCCATAGACCGAGGAGGAGAAGGTCGTCGGCAGCAGATCTCTGGTTCTTGCCGTGATCAGGCCAGCGCAGAGCAGCAGGGTGGCGGTGACCGACGCGAGCGCCGGGGACAGGCCCGACGTGCACAGGTGCAGCGTCGCCAGACAACCGAGAAAAGCGCCGGCGAACGAGGCCAGCGGCACGACATTCAGCGACCGGCGCGGCCAGCGGTGAGAGCCGGGCTCGGACGGCCGGTCGAGCGCGCCATCGCGATCCGCTGTCACGGTCCCGCCAACGTCGATGGGTCCGGCCGCCACTCCGGCGCGGGCTGCACCTCATGGCGGGCCACGATGCGCGGTCGCGCCGTCGCGTGCGGCACCACCCGTGCCTGTTGGCGCTTCAGCCGGGCAGCCAGCACGCCCGCTGGCCGACCATCGCGACCGATCCGCCGGGACGGCTCTGCGGACGCGGGCGACGCGGACTGCTGGACCGGCTCACTCGAGGGCCGCGGGGCGAGCGGATTGGCGCCCTCCGGATTCAGGATCTGAAGCGGCAGATCGGGCGCTGTATCAGCGGCGAAGGCCGGCTCGCCGGGCGCCGTGCCGTCGCGCCGATCCTCGTCGTGTGAGGGCATCGTGGTCCGCGCCGGCGCAGCGGCTTTGTCCGCGTTCACCAACGGACCGTTGGGCTCCGCCACCGGCGGCTGAAACATCAGCTCGCTGGTGAGCAGCACCGCGAAGATAGCGAGTGTGGCGACGAATCCCCGCGTCCAGGCGAGGACGGTCTGCCACGGCGATTCGCCTGCCTCGACGAACAGACGAACCGCAGCATCCACGAAGATGACCGAGACGAAGGCGATGTATCCGAGGCTGCCGCCGACGCTCGGCAGGATGGGACCGGTGAGGATCAGCAGGCACGTCAGCAGCACCACCGCGGCCATCGCCTGCGGCAGGCTGCGGAGCCGCCGCAACGACGACATGCCGACGAAGCAACCGGCGGAATAGGCGTCGAGATCAGGGGCCTTGCTGGGCAGAAGCTGCAGCACCACGAGGCCGGCAAAGGCCACCGTCGCCGCAACGAAGATGCGCACCGCGCGGCGCGACCCTGCCACGGGCGCCCAGCGCAAGGCGGCCATCGTCGCCAGCATGCCGACCGAGCACAACGCGAAGGTGAGCGCGGTGCCGCCGAGCCCCTGCTCCAGCGCGCCGCGGCGCGCGATCGGAAACAGCTCGCCCTCGGCGCCAAGCAGCGGCGCGAGACCGACGAACAGGAACGAAGCGACCGCCGCCAGCGCGCCCAGTCGTCCACCATAGCCACGCGCGAGCCCCCCGCGCAGCCACATGTCGAGCGCACAGCCCAGACAGAACACCAGTCCACAGAACAGCGAGAGCAGAACGAAGGCGGCGTCGAGCGGCAGGCCGGCGCGAATGACGCTTGCGTTCAACAGCGCCACGGGAGTCATGCCGACGAAGCTGCCGCCATAGGCCGACGAGAAGAACGTGCTCGGCACCAGATCCGCGGTCCGTGTCAGGATCAGCGAGGCGCACAGCAGCAAAGCCGCCGCGGCCGAGGCAATCAGCGGCGACAGCCCGGTTGCACTCAGATGCAGGGTCATCAGACAGCCGAGGAACGCGGCGATGAACGACGCCAGCGGCGGGCAGCCGAGCTGGAACAGCTCCGAGCCGTAGAACGGCGCGGCCCGGCCGAGCTGCCGATCGCGCCATGTGCGCGGATCGAAGCTCTGCTCTGCCTGCAGACGACGTAACTGACGATCCGCCGCTTTGCGGTTCATATCCACGACACCCCGAATCGCGCCAGCCCAAGATCTGCGTGATGATCTCGCGGCAAGCGAATGGTTGACGTTCGGGCGCAACCCTGAGCCCGAGCCGGCGCAGTTTCCTGCGACGGTTGTACGCGCGCTGCATTCGTGCAGGCTGCGTGTGCTCGATTCATGCACTGCAATGCAACGTTGTGGAAGTATCGGGCTCCAGTCCGGGCGTGAAAGTTCCTGGCAACCTTAATGGCGGAGCGCGATGCGAAGTATCAATGACATGCGAGTTAGACGGCGTAGCAACCCCGGCTTGCAAACGAGCTTGGTAAACGACAGCATGGCGTCATGCTCACGCCCACGTTGCATACCGCCCGTCTGATCCTGCGGCCGCTGGCCCTCGCCGATGCGCCGGCGATCCAGCGTCAGTTCGACAACTGGAACGTGATCCGCAACCTCGCGGCCGTCGTGCCGTGGCCCTATCCTCCTGACGGCGCCGAGACCTTCGTCAGGCTGCAGCTCGACAGGATCGCGGCCGGCGAGGAGCTGTATCAATGGGTGCTGGCGCTGCGCGACGGTGACGGCGAGGCCATCGGCAATATTCACTTCCGGCCGCGCATGGAGTCGATGAAGGGCCATCGCGGCTTCTGGCTCGCTGAGCCCTATTGGAATCGAGGGCTGATGAGCGAGGCGATCGCCGCCGTGAACGACTTCGCCTTCGGTCCGCTCGGGCTCGATCAGTTCACCGTCTGCAACGTCGCGAGCAACATCGCATCACGGCGGGTCAAGCAGAAGACGGGCGCCGAGTTCGTCGGCTTCATCGAGGTCGCGCACCACAATGGCGAGACCCGCTCCGAGCAATGGATCGTGCGGCGGGAGACGTGGCTGCAACGCCGAGAAAAGCAACGCGCTCCCGCCTGAGATCGTCGGCGCTACGCGCTCGCCGTCACGTCGAGCACCGCCTGCGCAAACGCCTGCGGCGCTTCCTGCGGCAGGTTGTGGCCGATGCCGCCAGTGATCAGCCGGTGCTCGTAGCGGCCGGTGAACTTCCTGGCGTATGCCTCGGGCGCTGGATGCGGCGCGCCGTTGGCATCGCCCTCCATCGTGATGGTGGGCACGGTGATGTCAGGAAAGGTCGCGAGCTTCGCCTCCAGCGCATCGTATTTCGCCTCGCTCTGCGCGAGGCCGAGCCGCCAGCGATAGTTGTGCACGACGATGTCGACGTGATCGGGATTGTCGAAGGCGGCGGCGCTGCGCGCGAACGTGGCGTCGTCGAACGCCCATTTCGGCGAGGCCGTCTGCCAGATCAGCCTGGCAAAGTCGCGCCGGTTCTTGTCGTAGCCCTCGCGACCGCGCTCGGTCGCGAAGTAGAACTGGTACCACCATTGCAGCTCGGCGGCCGGCGGCAGCGGCATGCGGCCGGCCTGCTGGCTGCCGATCAAATAGCCGCTGACCGAGACCATCGCCTTGCACCGCTCCGGCCACAGCGCCGCGATGATGTTGGCGGTGCGCGCGCCCCAGTCATAGCCGGCGAGGGTCGCGGTCCTGATCGCGAGCGCGTCCATCAGCGCGACGATGTCGGCGGCGACGGCGACCGGCTGACCGCTGCGCAACGCGGTCGGCGACAGCAGCCGCGTCGTGCCGTAGCCGCGCAGATGCGGAATGATGACGCGATGGCCGGACGCGGCCAGCGCCGGCGCGACGTCGGCGAAGCTGTGGATGTCGTACGGCCAGCCGTGCAGCAGGATGACGACGGGGCCGTCGGCCGGACCTGTCTCGGCATAGCCGATGCTGATCTCGCCGGCCTTGACCTGCTTGATCGGTCCGAGCGACGTCCCCGCCCCCGGCCGGATCGCCGGCAGCTTCGACGCCGACTTGAAGCTCTGCGCCTGCCCGGCGCTGGAGCCGAGTTGAAAGGCCGCAACGGCGGTTCCGGCAAGGGTGAGGAAACGGCGGCGGCTGGCGTGAAGGATGGTCGGCATGGCGGAGGCTCCTGGTTCCGAGGTGCGGCCGTTGTGCGCCTTGCGCCCGCGCGGCGCTTGGAGGAGGCATTGATTTTTCCTTGAGGCCGGCTTGATTTTGCGGATCGCGTGACGCGAAGGTGAAACCGGCGGCCAGGACGGTGCCTGTGGTATATTGCTTCGACGATTTCGTGCTCGATCCCGGCCGCCGCGAGCTGCGCCGCGGCGACGACCTGGTCGCGATGGAGCCGCAGGTGTTCGACCTGCTCGCGTTCCTGATCAGGACGCGCGAGCGCGTCGTCAGCCGCGACGACATCCTCGCCGAGGTGTGGGGCGGCCGCATCGTCTCCGAGGCGACGCTGGCGAGCCGCATCAGCGCGGCGCGGAGCGCGATCGGCGACAGCGGCGAGGCGCAGCGGCTGATCCGCACCATTCCGCGCAAGGGCGTCCGCTTCGTCGGGGCGGTCCGTGAGCAGGCCGACGCGGTGCAGACGCCGGCCGTATCAGCCGCACCCGCCTTCGACGGCCCCGCCATCGCCGTGCTGCCCTTCACCAACATGAGCGGCGATCCCGAGCAGGACTATTTCGCCGATGGGATGGCCGAGGACATCATCACCGCGCTATCCCGTTGCAGCGGCCTCGCTGTGATCGCCCGCAACTCCTCCTTCATCTACAAGGGCAAGGCCGTCGATATCCGTACGGTCGGACGCGAGCTCGGCGTCGGCTACGTTCTCGAAGGCAGCGTGCGCCGCGCTGGGTCCCGCCTGCGCATCAACGGGCAGCTGATCGATGCGGCGTCCGGCGCGCATCTGTGGGCGGAGCGCTTCGACGGCCAGCTGGACGATGTGTTCGCGCTGCAGGACCGCATCACCGGGAGCATCGTGGCGGCGATCGAGCCGACGCTCGAGCTGGCGGAAGGCGAGCGGCGCCGCGCCACGCCGCCGCTGCATCCGGACGCCTACGATCTGCTGCTGCGCGCCGCCAGCCTGCGCGACGCCTTCACGTCCGACAGCCTCGCGGCGGCGACCGCGTGTCTGGACCAGGCGCTGGCGATCGATCCCGCCTGCGCGCCCGCGATGGCGGCTTGGGCCTATTGCCAGGCGCTGCGCCACTTCCAGGGCTGGAGCGCGCCGGACGAGACCTATCGCAAGGCCGCCGTGGCGCGGGCGTGGCAGGCGTGCGAGCATGCGCCCGGTGACGCGCAGGTGCTGTGGATGGCGGCCTTCGCGATCTGGAACATGGCCGAGGACATCGCCCCAGCACGGGAGCTATTCCGCCGCTCGCTTGCCATCAACCCGAACTCGGCGATGGCGCTGACCTTGAGCGGCTGGATCGAGATCATGGCCGGACACACGGCTGCGGGACGCGCGATGATCGAACGGGCGCGGCGGCTGAACCCGCGCGATCCGCGGGGCTGGTTCGCAGCCGGAGCGCTGGCGATCTGTGCGGTGGCGGAGGACGATCTCGCTGGCGCCGTTCAATGGGCGGAGATCGCGCTGGCGCAGAACCGGCGTTTCGCCGTCGCGCTCCGCGTCCTGATCGTGGCCCTGGTCAGGACCGGAGAGATGTCGCGCGCCGGCGAGGTCGCGCGCCAGCTTCTGAGCCTCGAGCCGCATCTCACCGTGTCCGAGTTCCTCGAACGGATCCCATTTCCGACCGGGACGCTCGCCACAACCTACGCGGAGGCGCTGCGCGCAGCCGGTGTGCCGCCATGAACCCGTTCGCGTGCAGTGGACCGTGTTGCAACTGAGATTTTCGACATAAACGGCAACGTTGCGAAACTTGGCTAGACCTCGTTCATACTACCTTAGGTTCCATTCCGTAGTTTCGCGGGCATCGTTCGGCGGCCATATCGCCGGGCGGCGGAGGGAATTGATGAAGAAATTGCTTCTCAAATTTTACGAGGATGAATCGGGCGCAACCGCGATCGAGTACGGCCTGATTGCGGCCGGCATCGCGCTTGCGATCATCACCATACTCAACAAGCTCGGACTCACCCTGGAAGGCATCTTCACGACCCTGACCACGAAGCTGAACGGCGGCTGATCGATCGATTGTCTGCGATGGCGTTCTCAGGACCGGAGCAATCCGGTCGCCATGGTCGGACTGGCCGGGCCTCGCGCCCGGCCTTTGTCTCTTGATGAGCTCCATTCTTCGATGGAGCGGCGCCGCAACCGACCTATCAATGGGTCGTGCTGCGTCCAGCCTCCTCGCACGCGTTCATGCAGCGCCGGCAGGACTCGGCGCAGATCCGGCAATGGGCATGCATCTTGGCGTGCTTATCGCACTCCTCGGCACATAGCCGGCACGCCGCCGCGCAGGCCTCGAGCATGCGGCTGATCATCTCCTGGTCGGAGCCCGTGCGCCGCGTGGCAAGACGGCCGGTGACGTTGCAGACGTCGGCGCAATCGAGATTGAGCCGGATGCACTGCGTCAGCCTGGCGACGCTATTCTCTCCGAGACACGCATCGGCGCAGGAGGTGCAGATCTGAGCGCAGGAGTAGCACTCCTCGATGCAGCGGACGAGTGCGTCGTCAACTCGACCGCGGACGTGCGGGTGGGTTTCGATCATCTGTTGAGCGTGCATGGGAGCTCCTGTCCGTTGGCCCCCGCGAGCGACAATGAAGATCGGCTGCAAAGGTTCTTATCGCCGCGCCGTTCGGTGCCTGACCTGTTCCCGTGGCGCGACCCCGATCGTCTTACGATCCGCGTGACGGAATTATCAGTCCGCCTAGCGTCACGGCTTCCAGCCTTTCAGTCCTGCCTCGGGCTCATCAGCGCCATTTCGCAGAACTGCCATCCGAAACCTGGCGGCGCGCGCGTATGGACGACCCGGTTCGGTTGAGGCACAACACCTCTCGTCACTGACGTCGGCGGCCCGAGCCGCGGACCAAGAATGGGCGCCCGTGCGAGGCAGCCGACGATGCGGAGGAATGGATGCTGATTCCGATGGCCGACGTGCCGCGCTGGTATGCGGAGCGCAAACCCGGGGACAGCGTCGCGCTCCGGCATGGCACCGATGTCCTGACCTGGGAGCAGCTCGAGTGCCGCGCCAATGCGCGTGCGCGCGCCTTCGCGGCCAAGGGCGTCAAGCCCGGCGACTTCGTCGCGATCGGCCTGCCCAACGGCAATGCGCTGTTCGAGACCAGCTTCGCGGTGTGGAAATGCGGCGCGACGCCGACGTCGCTGTCGTGGCGGCTGCCGCGCGGCGAGGCCGCCGCGGTGCTCGAGATCCTCAAGCCGTCACTGGTGGTCGGCGGCGAGGCCGACTGGAATGCGCCGAACGCGCTGCCGGCCGATTTCACGCCCGAGGGCTTTTCCGACGCGCCGCTCGCCGCGCCGGTGTCGCGCTATTGGAAAGCAATGACCTCGGGCGGCTCGACCGGACGGCCGAAGGTGATCCTCGATCACCAGCCTGCGGTAACCGACACCGCCGCCGAGCCGCCGCTCGGCATTCCGAAGGGCGCATCGCTGCTCAATCCCGGCCCACTCTATCACAACGCGCCCTTCATCGTGTCGCATTACGCGCTGTTCGCCGGCGGCAGCCTGACCGGGATGGTGAAGTTCGACGCCGAAGAGACGCTGCGGCTGATCCAGACGCAGCACATTCAGTGGGTCAACTTCGTGCCGACGATGATGCACCGGATCTGGGCGCTGCCGGAGGCGGTCCGCAACAGCTACGATCTGTCGAGCCTGAAGATGGTGTTCCACATGGCCGCGCCGATGCCGCCATGGCTCAAGGAAAGATGGATCGAGTGGCTCGGGCCCGAGCGCGTCTACGAGCTCTATGGCGGCACCGAGCGCCAGGGCCGCACCATCATCTCCGGCACCGAATGGCTGCAGCACAAGGGCTCGGTCGGCAAGATCGACGAGTCCTGCAAACTGCGCATCCTCGATCCCCAAGGCAATGACGTCGCGCCGGGCGAAAGTGGCGAGATCTACTTCCTGCCTGCGGATGGTCCCGACAGCACCTATCACTATCTCGGCGCCGAGCCGAAGCGCCGCGCCGACGGCTGGGAGTCGCTCGGTGACATCGGCCGGCTCGATGCCGACGGCTATCTCTATCTCGGCGATCGCCTCGCCGACATGATCCTGCGCGGCGGCGCCAACATCTATCCGGCCGAGGTCGAGGCGGCGCTGATGGCGCATCCCGACATCCGCTCCTGCGTCGTGGTCGGCCTGCCCGATCCAGAGCTTGGCCAGCGCGTGCATGCGATCGTGGAGATCGACCGCTCCAGGAATGCGCAGGGAATCGTCGACGGCATGAGCGCGTTCCTTGCCGACCGGCTCAGCCGCTACAAGCACCCCGAAAGCTACGAGCTGGTCGACGTCATGCTGCGCGACGATTCCGGCAAGGTCCGCCGCACCTTGCTGCGCGACGAGCGCGCGGAGTGGGTGAAGGATGGCCGCGACTTCCGTCTCGTGCCCACGCGGGCGCGCCCGGCGGCAGACTGACGGCACGGAAATTTTTCGAACGTTTACGATGCTGGCGTAGACTCCGTGAAGGGAAGGAGAGTCCGCGCCATGATGTCGAGACGACGGTTTCTGCGCGCCGCGGGTACGGCCGCGGCGCTGCCCTTGGCGCGGATGCCGCGGGCGCGGGCCGAGCTGCGCACCATCCTCAACGACGCCAGCCGGCTCAACCCGACGCCGGTCGCCAGGCATGTGGTGATCAGCAAGCCCACGACCGACGACCTGATCGCGCGGCTGCGCGCCGAGCTCAAGGAGGCGGCCGCGGCGAAACGCCCGGTGACCGCGGCCGTGGCCCGGCATTCGATGGGCGGCCAGAGCCTGCCGCGCGACGGCACGGCGATCACGCTCGACGGCGGCGCGATCGAGCTCGACACGGCGGCGAAGACCTATCGCACCGCGGCGGGCAACCGCTGGTGGGACGTGATCGCCGCGCTCGATCCCAAAGGCTTCTCGCCGGCCGTGATGCAGTCCAACAGCGATTTCGGCGTCGGCAGCACGTTCTGCGTCAATGCCCATGGCTGGCCGGTGCCGTATGGCCCGTTCGGCTCCACGGTGAAATCGATCCGCATGCTGCTCGCCGACGGCACCTTGGTGCAGTGCTCGCGCAACGAGAATGCCGAGCTGTTCGGGCTCGCGATGGGTGGCTACGGCCTGTTCGGCATCGTCGTCGATCTCGAGGTCGAGATGGTGCCGAACCTGCTGCTCGAGCCGCGCTTCGAGCGCATGGCGCCGGAGAAATTCGCCGAGCAGTTCACACGCAACATCGACGGCGACGCCAATGTGAAGATGGCCTATGGCCGGATGTCGGTGTCCCGCAAGGCGTTCTTCGACGACGCCCTGCTCGTCACCTTCCGCCCCGCCCCCGATGCTCCGGCGACCCTGCCCGCGGCAGTCAGCTCCGGCAAGCTCACCGGCGTCGCCAACACGATCTATCGCGCCCAGACCGGATGGGAGGTCGCCAAGGGCCTGCGCTGGTTCATGGAGACCCGGCTCGGCCCCGCCATCTCCGACAGCCGCTACACCCGCAACTCGCTGATGGCCGAGCCGGTCGCCAATCTGGCGCAGAAGGACATGCACCGCACCGACATCCTGCACGAATATTTCGTCGCGCCGGAGCGGTTCGGCGAGTTCCTCACCGCCTGCCGCGAGATCATTCCCAAGGCGCGCGCCGAATTCCTCAACGTCACCCTGCGCTACGTCGCCGAGGACAAGACACCCGCGCTCGCGATCGCACCGGTGCGCCGGATCGCGGCCGTCATGTCGTTCTCGCAGGCGACCTCGCCCGAAGGCGAGATCGACATGCTGCGGACGACGGAAGCGCTGATCGACCGCATCACGGCGATTGGCGGCGCGTTCTATCTGCCCTATCGTCTGCACGCCCGCCGCGACCAGGTCGAGAAGGCCTATCCAGCGGCCGCGCGTTTCGTCGCCGCCAAGCGGCAGTATGATCCGAACCTCCTGTTCCGCAACGCGATGTGGGACGCCTATTTCGCATGAATACATCAGCAGCAGATGGCTTCGCATTGGACCGCTATCGCATCGCCGCGCTGGCGCTCGCCATGGCGCTCCTGTTCGCCGCCGCGACCGACTACATCCCGACCTTTATCGATGCGCAAGGCCGCGTGTTCGGCCTGTTCCAGCTCGACATCTACAAGGATGCGCTGCATGTCGCCTCCGGCCTGTGGGCGCTGGCGGCGATGCTGACCCGCCGCAGCGCGGTGTTCTTCCTGCGCGTGTTCGGCTCGCTGTATTTCCTCGACGGCGTGATGGGCGTGTTCACCGGCTCGGGCTATCTCGACCTCTCGATCGTCATCGACGGCATCCGCGACACCTCGTGGCTGGTGAAGGTCCTCTCCAGCCTGCCGCATCTCGCACTCGGCGCGATCGGCATCGCGGTCGGCTGGTCGCCGTGGCGTAGACAGGCTGCCCTCGCATGAGCCTGCGTCGCAAAGCGCTGTATCTTCTCGGCGTCGTTTTGGCAGCCGCGGCGATCGGCGTTGCCACCACCGTGATCAGCGTCGAGACGGTTTGCGTGGCCGACGTCCCGACCCCGATGGTGACCTCCTACTTCGGCATCACCGATCCCGCATATGCGCGATCACAGGGTGACAGCTTCCTGACCTTTCCTGAATGGTACATCGTCCACGCCTATGCCGACCTCGCTGCGGTGACCGGGCAGGCCTCGGAGTCCGACTTCCACTATCTATCGAGCGTCGCCGGCTTCTGGCGCAGCCTGTGCCGGGCCACGCGCCAGGCCGCAGGCTCCGGTCCCGCTACCTCGGAGCAGAAGCTGACGAACTACATCATCGGCTTCAGCTTCACCGCCGAGATGGCGCTCCAGGGCGCTTACGAGAAGAGCATCGGGGCGATCAGCTGGGAGACCACGGACGGCGTCAAGACCGCGGAGGACGCCTTCAACCTTGCCCTGCTGAAGGACTACGCTGCGTTCCTGTATCAGACACCCTGGTATCGGTATCCCTTCGTCGCCAAGCTCGATCAGTTCTGGCGCGAGACGCCCTTCGTGCCATCGTTCCGCGCCGTGGAGCGGCGCGTCTCGCTCAGCCTGCAATATGCCGGGCGCGCCGCCTATGCGGCCGTCATCGGCTATGTGGCGGGCTACGATCCGGCCGTGCTGACCATCCAGAGCGTCGTCACCGGCCTGCCTGCCGCCGAGCTTGCAGTCATTCCGGGCGTGAAGGTGATCCGCGAGGTCACGGACTCCAAAGGCATGAAGGGCGTGCTGGTGGAGACCGAGCGCTACGCCAAGTTCGATTCCTTCGCCAAGGAGCTCGGCCGTCATGACGGCGCGGCGTTCGGCGAAATCGCAGGCAATCATCGTATCCTGGTCACGATCGTGGTCCCTCCGGGCGACGGACGGCTGGCAGCTTTCGATGGGCTGCCTATATTCAGTGTCCCGATCCAGTCGCGCCCCGGTGCCCGTCGCATCGGCGTCGACGTACCGGTCCGGTCTTTGGTTCAGGACATCGGCCGTTTCGAAGCCGCGGGATATACGTTCGAGCATGCCTACGACTATTGACCGGCATTCCCCGTCCCACGCCCTTCCCTTGAAGGGCGTGCTGGCCGTTGCCCTCGTCTGGTTTGCGGGCATGGCTGCCATGGCCCTGGTGATCAAGCCGGATGCGGTGGTCGTGTTCGGCCCGTCCGACCGTATGATCTCGGCGATCGTCGCCTCCGATGGAGCCTTGCTCGATGCCGGACGTTTCCACATCGCGGCCAAAACCGGAGCCACGACTGTCGGCAGCCTGTATGCTGCCGGAGCGTGGCTGGTCTGGCCCGTGATCGGCAGGGGCTGCGGCCGCGGGTAGTTGGGAAGCCAGTTCCTCCCGACGCCGATGCGGAGCCGGCGGAACTGGCGCAGCCGCCCAAAGATGTTAAGCTCGCGTTCACGCTGTGGCCGTCACGCGACACGAAGCAGAAGCTTGGTCGATACACCCGGGGGTATCGACAGAGCAGGAGAACGAAATGCCTTCTTTGACCGAATGGAAAGTGCCGTCCGCCTTCCAGCCTCGCGCCGAAGACTATGAATATGATCTCGATCAAGCGCTGTCCTCGATCGTGGGCCTGCATGCCATCATTCCGTCCGACGCCTTCAGCGCGGAAACGCTGGGGACCGAGCGTGCCGGCAATGCCGTCGTCATCGACGACGGGCTGGTGCTGACCATCGGCTACCTGATCACCGAGGCCGAATCCGTCTGGCTGCACCCCAATGACGGACGCGTGGTCGAGGGCCATGTGCTCGGGTTCGACTTCACGACCGGCTTCGGCCTGGTGCAGGCGCTCGGATCGCTCGACCTGCCGGCGCTGCCGCTCGGCTCGTCGGCGGCAACCAAGGTCGGCGATCATGTCGTGCTCGGCGGCGCCGGCGGACGCACGCGATCGGTCGCGAGCCAGATCATCGCCAAGCAGGAATTCGCCGGCTATTGGGAATATCTGCTGGACGAGGCGATCTTCACCCACCCCGCCCATCCGAATTGGGGCGGCACCGGCTTGCTCTCGGCCAAGGGCGAACTGATCGGCATCGGGTCGCTGCAGTTGGAGCGTGAGCGCGACAGCAAGGACGAGCACGTCAACATGATCGTGCCGATCGACCTGTTGAAGCCGATCATCGATGATCTCAGGCGCTTCGGCCGTGTCAACAAGCCGGCACGCCCCTGGCTCGGCATGTACGCGACGGAGGTCGACGATCGCGTCGTCGTGATCGGCGTCTCCGACAACGGCCCGGCGGCCCGCGCCGAGCTCAAGGCGGGCGACGTGATCCTCGGCATCAACGGCGACAAGGTGACGAGCCAGAGCGAGTTCTATCGCAAGCTCTGGGCGCTCGGCGCAGCCGGCGTCGACGTGCCGCTGACGGTGTACCATGAGGGCGTCACCTTCGACGTCACCATCGCCTCGACCGACCGCGCCAAGCTGCTCAAGGCGCCGCGGCTGCACTGAGGCGGCCGCGGGCCTGCGTTCACGCGTTGACGTGCCAGGCCGCAGCGATCTGGTCGTGCAGTTGCGCATCCGTCGGCAACTGTGATGCCACCGTGGGATCGAAACCCGGATGCGCCTGGGCGTAGGTCGCCATGGCCTGCACGAGTTGCGAAACCTGGGTATCGATCTCGAGACCGCCGGCCTTGATCTCCTGCAGCTGATAGGAGCCGCCAAGGAACCAGTCGGCGACGGTGACCTGCTGATGGGTGCCGAGAATGTCGATCTCCAGATCGTTGCCCGATTTGACGAACCAGAAATTGTCGGCCGTGTAGGTCGTTCCGAAATCGAGCGTGCCGGTCGGCTTCGACAGCGACGCTACGCCGTTGATGATGACGTCGTTGCCGTCGCCTTGCGCATAGACGTAGGTGGCGCCGACGCCGCCGACCAGGATGTTGTCGCCGGCCCCGCCCTTGAGCACGTCGCTGCCGCCGCCGCCGATCAGCAGGTCGTCATTGGCGGTGCCGAACAGCGTGTCGTTGCCGCCGCCCGCGATCAGCAGCGCACCGTCGGACGCAGCAATGATCGCGCCCGGCACCGGATCGACCGCGACCGTGGTCGCCGCGTCGCTCAAGGCTGCGCTGAGCCAGTCGAGATTGTCGGTCTTGCCGCCCCAGAGCACGCCGATCGCCAGGTCGATCAGGCCAGCGTCCTCACTGTCGAAACTCGCGACGGCATCGATCAGCGCGAGCTTGCCCAGGACGTCGACAGCCGATCCGGTGTCGGCGCGCGACCACAGGTCGGACGACAGATCCGCGACCAGCAGGTTGTTGGCCGTGTCCTGATAAAGGATGCCGTGCTCATGGCCGATCACGCCCGGCGTCGCCGCGACCTCGTCGTGGTTCTGCGCCAGCAGTGCCGAATATTCCACCACGATCTCGGCCAGCGCCTTCTCGACCCCGCCGTTCTTCAGGTAGGTCGCCGCAGTGTCGGCGCTGACGCTGTTGCCGAGCACGCCACCGCCGTTGAACAGGGCCTGCACGGCGCTGTTGCCGTAACCACTGGCGTCGGTCACCGTCGAATAGGCGATCATGTCCTTCATCTTGTCGGACGGCGCGCCTTCGCCGCCCACACCGGCCGCGGGAATGCCGACGGCCGAAGCAATGGCGTCATCCTCCAGCGGCGCCAGCAGCACAGCGGCCGCCTTCTTCCAATCCTGGGCACCGTTGTCGCTCGCCCACTGCATCATCGTCAGCAGCGCGATCGAGTGCAGGCTGACCGGATCCTGACCGAGATCCGTGCCCGCGCCGAGCACGGTCTTCTGCTCTGACGAGATGCCGATCGCAGCATGGGCGATGGCGAGCGCGCCGGCGACCGGTCCGAGCTGCAGCAGCGCCAGCGGCGCTTCCAGCACCGGCGCCGCAGCCCGCACATATTGCAGGATCTCGCCGGACAGGGAGACCATGTGAATGTCGGAATAGCGGTCGACCGGGTGCGACATCAGCGCGCCCCAGAAGCCGTGCAACTGGTCGTAGCGGACCTCAGCCGCGAATTCGAACGGCATCGCGTCATACGCATAGGCCACCTTGTCGTTGAGCGCCGCGATGTAGCCGGCAAGTCCGCCGCCGAGCGAATGTCCGGTCAGCGAGACGTTCGATGTCGCCCATGTCTTGTAGTAGGACTCCGCATCCGGGAACTGCGTCGGCCAGCCGGCCAGACCGGCACCGCCAAGCCACGATGGCACGTCGGCGAGACTGTCGGTGCCGCGAAACGAAATGATCCGTGTCGATGGATCGCCCGCGAGCTGATAGGTCGCGGCCTCGAAATTGTCGGCGGTCGAGGTCACGCTCGCCGCCACCAGCTCATAGCTCCCGATACGGTTGAAATTGACCACGAGCGTCGGGTTGACGCCCCTGTTGTAGACGTCCATGGCGAGCACCGCGTTGATCAACGCGGCCGACGGCGATTTGGTCATGATGCGAATCCCCCCTCGGCAACCGATCGGCAGTTTTGACCCAGGGCGGTGATCCACGAGGAACCCTCCGCCGCGCCGCCGGCTCTCACCAAGTGCGACATCGCGCCCGAATTTTGTCAATCAACTATCGTCTGCGCGTGTATTCGCGCGCGACTCACCTGCCGCGCGCGACGGCAGCGTCCGGACCGTGTTGACTTGCAGGAGCCGCATCGCGAGATTGCGGCTTCGCGGAGCGAACACGCGTTCGGAAAATGGTCATTGCCCGGACGCCCGATTTTGCGTTGCATGACCGGCAAGCAGACGAGACGGCCAGCCCCGCGTATCGCGTATCAAGGAGACCTGCATGACGGATGCCGTGGTGGATGACATTCTCATCGTGTTGCCGCCACTGCTGCAGACGCTCGAAGCCCTGTCCCACGTTGCACGCTACCTGAACCCGCCGGATTTCGATCGCGTGATGGCTGACGTCGGCGATCCCGAGCAGGTGCTGCACACGGCGCGGATTCATCTCACGTCGTGGCCGGCGGACTTCGCCCATATCCGTATCGCCTTCGACACCGCAGCGGACGCAGCGCTGATGTCGTTTGCCGGCCTGCGCGCCGTTCAGCGCGGCGAGGGCGACCTGATCGACGTGTTCAGGGCCCTCCGTCAATTGCCCCGCGCACTCGAGGCGCTGTTTCCACTGGCCGCGACGCTGCCGCCGCTGAGCGAATTCTTCCTCGATCCCGCCGTCGACGGTGACGACGGGCTGCGCCAGTTGCTGGCCGCGTCCTCTGCAGGCAAGGACACCGTGTTTCACGACCATAACGAGATCGGCAATCGCGGCGGCTTTTCGCTGTATGTGCCGGAATACTACACGGCGGACCGAGACTGGCCGCTGGTCATGGCGCTGCATGGCGGCAGCGGCAACGGCCGCGACTTTCTCTGGAGCTGGCTGCGCGCCGCGCGCAGCCTCGGCGCGATCCTGGTTGCCCCCACCGCGGCAGGACCGACCTGGGCGCTGATGGGCGACGACGCCGATACGCCGAACCTCCTGCGCATTCTCGACCTCGTCCGCAGTCGCGTCGCGATCGATCCCGCCCGCATGCTCCTGACCGGGATGAGCGACGGCGGCACGTTCTGCTACGTCAGCGGACTGGCCGCAGGCTCGCCGTTCACGCATCTTGCGCCGGTGGCCGCGACGTTCCATCCGCTGATGGCCGAGATCGCCGACCGGGACCGTCTGCGCGGCCTGCCGATCCAGATCGTGCACGGCCGGCTCGACTGGATGTTTCCGGTCGAGATCGCGCGGCATACGGCCGACGCCCTGGCCAAGGCCGGCGCCAACGTCGCCTATCGCGAGATCGACGATCTCAGCCACTGCTATCCGCGCGAGGCGAATGTCGAGCTGCTGCGCTGGCTGATGCGCTGAGCGCGCCTCTCCTTGCTACGACATGGCTGATCGGCAATGCCGCCGACACAATGTCGGCGGATTTTGTCCGCATTGGTTCTGCTCGGTCATACAGCGGGGGCGCTGCACACGGGCGGCCATGACGCCGCCGAAGGTTTGCTCATGCCCTCGCCGCTGATGCCCTCGCCTGCCGCGTCCGTCGCGCAAGTCTCGTCCGCCCGCTCCTCCACCTCCGTCGTGCTCGCCAATGGCGTCAACCGTCTTGAGGTGACGCTGAAGCTCACGACCGCGATCCTGGCGCTGGCCGCCGGCGTCTACACCTATCTTGGCGTCCGCGAGCTGCTCAACGGCAGTCCGACCACGGTGTTTTTTGCGGCGGTCATCTACTCAGTCGCGGTCTCGGTCGGCATCTACGCCTTCTGGGTGTTCATGATGCAGTTCATGCCGCACGTCACCAGCGCGATCGGGCGCTTGATGATGGCCGGCTGCATGCTGCTGGGCTCGCTGATGATCGTCGCGATGTCGTCCTGGCTGAATGCGTCGGCCCTGGCCGGCGCCGCAGCGATCCAGCAGCATCTCGCCATCACCGTGCAGAACTACACACGCGACCTCGACAGGGCCAACAGCCAGGCCATTGCTGCGCAAAGCCTGCTGCCGGACATCCAGCTCGCCTCCTCCCGCTTCGCCAAGCTGGCGGACGCCGAACGCGCGGGCTCGCTCACCGGCACCTCCGGATCGGGCACCGTGGTCCAGCTCCTCGCGCAGATGTCGACGCAGCTCGACGGACTGGGACAACAGGTCCAGGAGTCCGGCAAGCGCGTCTCTGCTCTCTACGAGCAGGGCGGCAAGAGCCTCGCCAAGATGCGCGAGCTGATCTCCGACCGCGGGCCGATCGCAACGCGTAGCGATGCCTTCGCCACGGAGTCGTTGAACCTGATGGGCGTGATCGCCAATCTGCAGCAGACCTCGGTGGCACCTGCGGTGAGGCGCGCCGCGACGTCGCTTTCGGCCGGATTCATCGCGCCTGCCGCAGGCGGACGCAGCGGCGACCTGGCCGAGCGCCAGACCGCCGTCGTCGGCAAGGTGGAGAGCGCGATCGCCACGCAGGCCGCCTCGCTCGCCGACGCCGCCGACAAGATCCTGGCGCTGCCGCGCATCGAGCCGACCCGGTTCCAGACGCTGTCGCCCGCTGAAGCCGTGCTGCGCTACGCCGGCGACTTCATCCCGAGCTGGGCCGGCGCAATCTCGATCGACCTGATGCCGGCGGTGCTGGTGCTGATCCTCTGCGTCGTCCATGCCGCCATCCGCCGCGAGGGCCTGCCCGCCGTGAGCGCCTCCAGCCTGACCGCCGCCGATCTCGTCACCGCGTTGCAGATTGCGCGCGAGGTCGAGGACGCCAGGCGGGCGGCCGAGCGACGGCCAGCCGAAACGCCCACGGAGGAGCCTTCTGCACCGGCCATCGAGCCGGCGCCGGCCGCGGCGGATGAGAACGTGACGTCGCTGTCGTCGGCCCGAATTGGAAAGTAGTCCCGTGGCTTCGGCGCTGAACCGACGCGTCCATGCCTGGCTCGCGGACAATCCCGATGAGAGCATTCTGCGTTGGGTCTTCCGCGGCATCCTCGTCATCACTATCGCAGTTCTCGCGGCGGACCTGCTCGAGTTGAACGCTCCGCAGGTGCCATCGGATGCGGCCCCGCCTCAGCTCGACATTCGGCGCGACGCGCCGGACATGCCGGCCGAATCACCATCCTTGCTGGCGCCCTTGATGAAGCGGTTGATGCCTCTGCCGCAGGGCGATCGGGCCTTGCAGCGGCCGATTCAGTTCGAGCTGCGCGGCGGCGGCCGGCTGTTCGCGACCGGCACGATTACGCCCGGCAGCGCGCGCAGCTTTGCGGACGCAGTCGAACGTCATGGCGAATATATCAGGACGATCGTGCTGAACTCGCCCGGCGGCTCCGTCGCCGATGCGCTGGCGATGGGGCGACTGATCCGCGCGCGGAAATTCGCAACCGAAGTGGAGGCGGGAAAATATTGCGCCTCGTCGTGCCCGCTGGTGTTCGCCGGCGGTCTCGAGCGCCGGGCCGGCGAGCGGGCGATCATCGGCGTGCATCAGATCGCCGCAGTCCCCACGTCCGGGACCGCCGTGAGGTCCGGCGACGACATGAGCCTTGCGCAGAACATCTCGGCGCGATGCCAGCGCCATCTCGCCGAGATGGGCATCGATCTGAAGGTCTGGGTGCATGCGATGGAGACGCCGCATGACCAGCTGTTCACGTTCAAGCCCGACGAGATGAAAACACTCAATCTCGTCACCTCGCTGCCGGAATCGCGGCCTGAAAAATCGCGCAGTTAGGATGTTCTGATCGCGGTGGACCGGGACCGCGGCGGGCGTGGAACCAAGTTTCGACCGCGGCGTTATTGGCCGTCACACTGGAGAACATGACATGCGGACATTCGTGGGAATGATCCTGGGGGCTCTCATTCTGGGGTTCGGCGTCTACATCCATGATTCGATGCAGACCTCCGAGGTCGCCAACGGGCCGACCGCGCAGGCGCGCCGGACGATCGTGAACTGGGACGTCGCGGCGGACAGCTGGAATTCACTCAAGACCCGCGCGCATGACGACTGGGTTCGCATCTCGTCGAAGTAACGCGCACGACGCTGCTGTTTTCAGGGCGCCTCGGCCGTTGGTCGGGGCGCCTTTGCTTTGCCAATCAGTTGGCCGCCCTGGCCTTGCGCGCGTCGGCGATGACCTGCTCGAACTGCGCCATGGTCAGCACGCCGGGTACCCTGAACTTGCCGACGATGAAGGACGGCGTACCGCGGAAACGCAATCCCCGCGCCTGCTTGTCGTTGCGCGCCAGCATGTCATCGATGGCCTTGGCGTTGGCGGCGAGGTCGCGCTTGGCGCGGTCGACGTCGACGCCTGCTCCCGCGAGCAACTCGTCGATGCGCGGTTCGGTGAGCTTCGAGCTGACGCCGATCAGCGCCTCATGCGCCTTCGCATATTTGTCCTGATATTTGCAGGCCAGCGCCATCCGCGCTGCAACCACCGAAGTCGGCCCGAGAATCGGCCACTCCTTGAGAACCCAGCGCACCTTGCCATCATCATGGATGACCTGCTGCAGCTCGGGATCGAGCTTGCGGCAATACGGACAATTGTAGTCGAACCATTCGACGATCGCGATGTCGCCCGCGGCATTGCCGAGCACCGGCGCATCGGGGTCGCGCAGCACCGCGCCCTCGTCGGGCTCGTCGGCATCCTCGGCGCGACTGTCGCGGGGCCACAAGGAAAGCGCCGCGCCTGCGCCAAAAAGCGTCAACACGTCACGCCGGCTGCTGGCGGAGGTGATCGCAGTCGAGGGGACGCGCTTCATTGAGGTCAGCTCCAGATATGCAGCAGGCTGCGCGTCAGCATATACAGCGCCACCACCGCGATCACGACGGAAAATACCACGTTCAATGCGCCGCGCCGTCCGGAGAGATGGCGCGCCAGGCGCGTGCCGGCAAGGCCACCCGCGATCCCGCCGGCGATGAACAGTCCGGCGAGATCCCAGGCGACGAGCCCGGACCAGGCATAGCTCGCCGCGGTGGTGAGCCCGAAGGTCGTCACCGCGACCAGCGACGAGCTGACCGCATTCATGATCGGCATGCCCGTCGCAGCCATCAGCGCCGGCACGATCAGGAAGCCGCCGCCGATGCCGAAGAAACCGGACAGCGTGCCGGTGGCGAGGCCGAAGCCGACGATCGCCGGGACGTTGGCCATGCTCATCTTCACATCGGGGGTGCCGATGCGGGCGCGCGTCTTCAGCATCAGCATGGCGATGACCATCATCACCAGCGCGAACAGCGCCAGCAGCTTCTGGCCGTCGACCATCTTGCCGAGCAGCGAGCCGGTGAAGGCGCCGACGATGCCCGCCGTTGCGAACAGCGCCGCGATCGGCCAGATCACGGTGCCGCCGCGCGCATGATTGGCGAGATTGATGGCCGCGTTGGTGGCGACCGCGATGGCGCTCGAGCCGATCGCGATGTGCGGCTCGGGCACGCCGACGACATAGACCATCAGCGGCACCGCCAGCACCGAGCCACCGCCGCCGACGAGGCCGAGCGAGAACCCGACCATCGCGCCGCAAAACAGGCTGAGCACACCTTGGACAGCAGAGATCATGGCGAGAGCAGGGTCATTTCCCGCACAGGAAGGCAAGCCCCAAAATCACCGGAGCAGCAATTCCGCCGCCACCGGCGCGAACCGCCGCGCGACCGGCGCCGAGCCGAGTCGGGCCGGCGGTCTCGCGGCGATGCGCGGCGTCGAGAGCGGCGGCCGAACGCATGATGCCTCCGGCCGCCGGCATCGTCTCGTCAACCCGGATCAGGCAGCGCCCTTCAGCTTCTTGGTGCATTCGCTGTAGTAGCCGCCGCCCTTCTGGATCCACTTCAGGCCGCCATTAGCGTTGGTCGCCTTGTTGGCATTGTACTGATCGACACAGGTCTGCAGCCGCGCCTTGCCGGGCTTCTCCTTGGCGTATTTCGGGTCCACCGCGTTGGGGAACACGGCGGGACCGGTCGGCGCGGGAGCGGCCTCCTTGGCGTCGGATTTCGCCGCCTTGGCAGGCTTGGCCTCCGCCGCAGGCGCGGCCGGAGCCGCCGGTGCCGCGGCAGCGGTGGCATCGCTGCCGCACTGGGCCTTGCGGAAGTCGTTCCACTTCTGGCCGCCCAGCGTGCCGGCCTCCTTCGCCTGCTTGTACTTGGCGCTGCATTCCTGCGCGGTCAGCGCTTTCGCCGGCGCGGCGGCGAACGTCGCGAGCCCGATCACGGCCAGCGTAGCGAGTGACGAAGCAACCAATGATTTTGCGTGAAAACTCATCCTCGATCTCCCTGTGGAGCATGGTGGAATGGGACGGTAATTCTAGCGAGACGCCCGCGACCAACAAAGCAGGCGGGAGCATGGCCGCGCGAAAATATAATTTGCGTCGCGCGGCGATCCGGCTCATTCCATTCACTGCGGGTTCAGCATCGCCGGACATCGCAGCGTGCCTTTCGTTCGAGGACTTCAGCATGAGATTCACTGCCCGGGCGGCGATTGCGGCGATCGCAATGGCCACCCTGTCGGCCGCCGGCCCCGCCCGCTCGCAACCCGGATTGACGCTGCCGTCGCGGCCCGATGCCGCCACCGACAAGTTCACCACCCTCGACAAGGCGGCGCGGCGGACGATTTCCATCGCCTGCTCCAAGGAGGCCGATGAGCAGGGGCTGAAGGGCAAGGCACGCGGCAAATTCCGCTCGGCCTGCAAGCGCGACAAGGCGGCGGCCGCCGCAGCGACCACACCCGTGCCCGCTCCCTTGCCGACGCCCGACAAGCCGAAATGACCGGCCCCTGCGGACGCATGCGCGCATGGCGCCTGCGCAGCGGCGGGAATTGTTCGCGCAGGCAGGTTTTGGCATAAGGCGCCGTGCGCCAGATCATCTCCTCCCTCCCCTTTGACCTGCCGAGCCGCGCCAAGACCCTGAGCGCGATCGAGACCCTCGTGCTCGGCACCGCCGGCGGCCTGATCTTCCTCGTCGCCCATCTGCCGGGCGGGCTGATCTCCGGCGCGATGATCGCGACCGCGATCGCCGCGATCGCCGGCCGCCCGCTGGCGATGCCGCCGATCCTAACCCAGACCGTGCTGCTGCTGCTCGGCATCTCGATCGGCGCCGTCGTCTCGCGCGAGCTGATCAACCATGTCAGCGCCTATCCGGTGACCATCGGCCTCCTGGCGCTCGCGACGTTCTGCTCGACCTTCGGCTCCAGCCTCTATCTGCAGCGCGTCCATGGCTGGGACCGCACCTCGGCGCTGCTCGCCGGCAGTCCCGGCGCGCTGTCGCAGATCACGATGCTCGCGGTCGAGCGCGGCGCCGACCTGCCGGCGATCGCCGTGGTGCAGACGCTGCGGGTGATCATCCTGACGGCGGCGCTGCCGCTGGTGCTGGCAGTGGCCGGCGTCGCACCGGCGGCGCCGATCTCGCTCGGCCAGAGCGTCGCCTCGCCGCTCGGCCTGCTCGCACTGCTGGTGGCCTCGCTGGTCGCGGCGATGCTGATGCAGCTGATCAGGTTTCCGGCGAGCTGGCTGTTCGGCGCGATGGTCGCCAGCGGTGTCCTGCACGGCACCGGCCTCGTCGAGGGCGGCCTGCCGGAATGGATGCGTGGCGTGGCGCTGGTCGGCATCGGCGCCCTGATCGGCAGCCGCTTCGCCCGGATGCGGGTGAAGACCCTGGTCGGCCATATCAGGGCCGCGCTCGGCTCGTTCGCGATCGCGGTGGCGATCTCGGCGCTGTTCGTCACCGTGATCGTGCTGGTGACGCATGTGCGCTTTTCCGACACCATTGTCGCGTTCGCGCCCGGCGCCATGGACGCGATGATGGCCCTGGCACTGACGCTGCACATCGACCCGATCTTCGTCGGCGCGCATCACCTGTCGCGCTTCGTGTTCGTCACGATCGCCACCCCCGGCATCGTCCATCTGTTCGGACGGCCGCAGGAGGATGTCGACGACTAGGCGCGCTTCCGGGTGATGCCCCAGCCGGCGATGGCGGCGATGGCGAGCGAGATCAGCACGCTGTAGCCGGCGAGCGACAGGCCGAGGAAGCGGAATTGCACCTCGTCGCAGCGTACGACCTTGACGCTGTCGAGCCGCTCCAAGAGGCTGCCGGCGCTGCCGAGATTGCCGATCGGCCCGGTGCATTCGGTCGGCCCCGGCCAGAAGCCCCATTCGACGCCGGAGTGATAGACGCCGAGCCCGGCATTGCCGAGCGCGGCCAGCGCGACCACGCCGAGCCCCGCGAGCACCAGCGCGCGCGGCGCGCCGCCTTTGGCGGCGAGCGCGATCAGCAGCCCGAGCGGCACGATCGCATAGTAGGCCCAGCGCTGCTTCAGGCAGAGCTCGCAGGGCTGCAGGCCCCAGACCAGCTGCATGTACCAGGCGCCGGCCAAAGCCGCCGCCGCGATGCCGGCCGCGAGCAGCGCCGCCGCCACCGCCGGGCTCATGGCTCCCGCCGCAGGGCGCGCCATCACAGAAGTATTGGTCATCGGTCCTCCCGAACGGGGCTGCATCCGGTCCCATGCCGGGCCGTTCCGGCTCCTACTCCGGCCCGCGAAAGCTGTCGAGATGCGCGCCCATCACGTCCGTGCGGGTTGACCCGGCCCGGCCGCCCGCTATAGTCCGCCCGCTTCGCTATGGTTCCTGCACAGGCCCGGCGAATGCCCCTGTGGCGGAACTGGTAGACGCGCTCGACTCAAAATCGAGTTCCGCAAGGAGTGCTGGTTCGATTCCGGCCAGGGGCACCAACTAGGCTGTTCAGGCCCGTTCTAAATCGTCCGCAACCGTCCATCCCCTGCTCGGAACCCCTTGAAAAATAGGCACTTCCGCGTACATCGGTGTTCGTCACCGTTTGTTCTCATCCGATCCCAGCCGTCCGATTTGTTGGTATTTTTGTTGGTATCGTGTTGGTATCGGGAGAACAAACGTTCACGGCGACTTTCGCTATTCCGAACGAGGAATTGAGCCGATGGCCCGCAAGAACGACGGCGCGTGCGCCAACCCCAAGCAGATCAGAACCGACGTCGACTGCCGCGCCGCCCGACCGAAATTCGACAAGGGCGCGTGGAGCCCCGCCAAGATCTCGGATGTGACCGGCGGCGGTCTCTACCTCTTCGTCACGCCGGACAAGAGCAGACCTGGTAACGCGGCCTCCAAGCTGTGGCGGATGAGCTACCGCTTCCATAGCCGTCAGAAAACCTACTCCATCGGCCCTTACGGCAACGGCAAGGATGGCACGTTTTCGCTCGCCGACGCGCGGCGCGAGCGGGACAAGGCGAAAGACCTGCTCAAGGAAAGCAAAGACCCGAGCACCGAGAAGCAGCTCGATAAGCACAGGCAGGCGGCCGCCCGGCCTTTCGAGCAATGGGCCGACGAGTGGCTCGCGAAGAAGAAGGTGGAAAAAGTCAAACGCGGCAGGATCGTCGCGGTGCGCGACCCCAAGACCATCGAGGTCCTTGAGCTGCGCGTCCGCTACGTCAAGGCCCGCTTTGGCAAGCTGTGCAGGCAGGACATCAAGCGTCCGGACGTGCTCGCTTTCCTGCGTTCATACGAAGCCGAAGGAAAGCTGGAAACCCGCGACCGCGTGCGCAGCATCGGTGCGCAAATCTGTGACTATGCCGACGTCGAAGGCGATGGCTACAATCCATTCCGCAATCTGAATGGGAAGCTGATTGCCAACATTTCAACGCCGCGTCCCGGCGTAACTGAGCCACGCGATGTGACGCGCGTCTTCAAGCTCATCAGTGCACCGTGGGCGAGAGGGAGGTTTGGCGACATTGTTGGCCTTGCCCTGCGCTTCGATGCGCTGACCATACCTCGCCCCGGCATGGTCAATGAAATGGAGTGGAGCGAGGTCGATTGGGACACTGAGCGCTGGACTATTCCAGCCACCAAGATGAAGACCGGGTGGGACCATGTCGTGCCCTTGTCACGACAGGCACTCGCAATCCTGCGCAGCGTCCAAAAGCTGACCGGCCATCGCCAGTATGTTTTTTCCTGCTCAAAGGATGCCCCGCTATCGAACAACACGCTCAACAAGCGCTTGCGGCTGCTTGGCATTGACACCAAGACTGATCATTGCGCCCACGGGTTCCGGACCACCTTCTCGACCCTGTCCCACCACGAAGAGATCAAGGAGGCCAAGGCATGGGATGGCGATGTCGTCGAACTGCAGCTCGCGCATCTCGATAGTTCGACCGTGGAAGGGCTCTACAAGAAACACGGACCGCTCGCGCTGATCGGCTCGCGCACGAAGCTGATGCAGCATTGGGCTGATCGTATCGACCACTGGCTCGATCCCAAGAAGGTGATGCCGATCAAGCGCGGGTCGCAGGGCTGAGTCACGTAGCTTCGTGCGCGGTTGATGCTGCCTGTTCGATCCCTGGCAAAGATCATGTGACAGTTTTCAGCAGACTGCTGGGTCAACACTGGCCTGCTTTCCCATAGCCGAGCTCTCCACCTGGCCAAAGGGAAGACCTCGAATGCCGCCTAGAGAACGGCTGCCAAACCGCAAGCAACCGGAAGAGGAATATTCTTTGGTTGCTCACGTGAGATCAGTCACTGCGAGCTATTACATCTCAACGCATGGTAGCGAGCGTGACGCCAGCACAGATGAGGCTATTGCTCATTTGCTTGCTGAAATCGTCATGACCAGACCCAAGTTGCCCAAGCACCTCGGCAGGGAAATCCGCTGCTCTCTGATGTGCTCGCGCGTCTATCATCGCAGCGATGCGAATGTTGCTCAGGCACAACCCTCGTTGCTGTACATGAGACTCAAGCCAGACCTCCGGCTTTTCTCTGCCTATCTTCCAGCAGACGTATTTTGGGCGCTGCAGACCGATCTGAGAAGTGGGCGGCTGCAGTATGTTGAGGCTCGGTTCAACAAGCCGCGATATGGCTCGGGCAAGCTCGTGAGTTTGTATTTCTCTGATACGCAGCCAGATGAATAGCCCTATCGGTCCGCAACCGCTGACGGCCCAATGTGCCCGATCCCAATAGACCGTCGGTGCGAGTGGTGTAGGTATGGCCCCAGGGGCGGAATTTGAAATTTAATTAGCTGTCTTTGCTGTGTATTTGTATTTTGATCTTATGGTGTACCCACCAGTGTACCCAACGCTAATCTCTCCTGCGCCGATGCCGCGCCGCTCTCTGGCCTGAACGGGATAGCGGTACTCTGGTCGCGGTGGGCGCCGCCTGAAGTCGGATATGCCCCTGATTACGTGTGGTCGCGTATTACCGCACATTATACGTGATCACGTATATATATGAAATATGCGCGTTCGCGTATATTGACACATTATACGTGTTCGCGTATTTTGCAAGCATGGACACAATCGCCCGTACACCCTTGCAGCTCGGAGCCGGCATTCGGCGGCATCGACGTCAGAAGAAACTCACCCAGGGTGACCTGGGCGAAAAGATGCACGCGCGCCAGGCGACAGTCTCAAAGCTGGAGGCCGGCGAACCAGCCACGCAGTTGCGCATCCTTATGGACGCGCTTGCGGCGCTTGACCTTGAGCTCGTCATCCGGCCGCGCACCAAGGTCTCCGCAGAAGCCATCGAGGATCTGTTCTGATGGGGCGTCGTCCTGTCCGCGCGCCGCTGAATGTCCACCTGAACGCAAGGCTGGTCGGACGGCTTCAGCGCGAGAGCAGCGGCGCCATCAACTTCCAATACGACAAGGACTGGCTCGGTTGGGATAACGCGATCCCCGTGTCGGTCTCGCTGCCTTTGCGCGAGGACCGTTATATCGGCGATCCCGTGGTTGCCGTGTTCGACAACCTTCTTCCAGACAACGACGACATTCGCCGCCGCATAGCCGAGCGCTCGCATGCGGCCGGCGCGGACGCCTTCAGCCTGCTCTCCGCCATCGGTCGCGATTGCGTCGGCGCGCTGCAGTTTCTGCCTGAAGGTGCGGCACCCGGCGTAGCCGGCGCAATCGACGGGCGCGCCGCAAATGATCAGGAGATCTCGGCCATCCTGGGCAATCTCGCCAATAATCCGCTCGGCATAGGGCCCGACCAAGACTTCCGTATCTCTTTAGCAGGCGCGCAGGAAAAAACCGCCCTGCTCTACTGGAGGGACAAGTGGCACGTACCGCACGGGATGACAGCCACGACCCACATCATCAAGCCTCAGATCGGCAAACTCCCGAACGGCATCGACCTGACCAACAGCGTAGAGAACGAGCATCTCTGCCTTGAGCTGGTCGCGGCGCTCGGCTTGCCTGTCGCCAAATCGCGCATCGTGGATTTCGCAGGACGGCGCGTGCTCGTTGTCGAGCGCTTCGACCGCGTCTGGACCCGCGATGGCCGGTTGTTGCGGGTTCCCCAAGAAGACTGCTGCCAGGCACTCTCAGTACCGCCTTCCCGCAAGTACGAGTCGGAAGGCGGTCCCGGCATCCGCAAGATTTCTGATTTCTTGAAGGGCAGCGATACGCCGGAAGGCGATCAAGCAACGTTCTTTAAAGCGCAGATCGTTTTCTGGCTCCTTGCTGCGACGGACGGCCACGCCAAGAACTTCAGCATCCGCCTGTCTCCCGGCGGACGCTTCGTGCTTACGCCGCTCTACGACATCATATCGACCCAACCGAGCCTCGACGCCAAGCAGATCACCCAGAACCAGATGAAGCTCGCCATGTCGATCGGCGAAAATCGGCATTATGTAGTGCAAACCATTCTAGGACGACATTTCGTGCAAACGGCCAAGAGCTGCGGTCTGCCCCAAAAGACGGTCGATGACGTCATTGAGGAGCTCGGCGATACGGCCGCCAAGAGCATCGACCAGGTGCTGGACGCCCTGCCAAACGATTTTCCCGGCACGATCGCAGACTCGGTCGCTGACGGCGCGAAGCGTCGCATCGCCACATTGTCTACGGCCAGAAAAGACCCGGCGGGTTGAAGCCAACTCACATCGGATACTAATCTCGCCAAAGCAGCCGCCACCTCGGGAACGGCTCCAATACGCGCCGCGCGGCGAACATTTGACCGCTTCCCCACCGCTTTTTTTAGCGAGCTCTGCAAGCACCCTAACCAAAGGGGCGGACGAGCGCAGGGCCCCGAGCATTATTTCGTGCTGCCCAACATCAACGGCTGCACCCGGCCGCGGGGCGTTGTAGCGGAACACGGCGGCAGCACTGGCGCCGCGCGGCGACCCGGGGGGCACGACGTGCCTGCCCCGATCCGCGAGATGATCCGTGTGGGACAACGAATCCCATCTGTAGCCGGTCGTCGCGTTCTATCAGCTCAGCCGCTTCGGATCCGAGCGCTCTGACGAAGCCACGGCAGCCTGCCTCTGCCACTCCGGCATTCTGCATCTCTATCGTCTGGGCAGGAGCAATTTCGACATTGCCAACAGGCTGTTTGCGGCGGGATTTGCCATCCAGCCCCGCGGAACCTTCTTGACCTGGCGCTCGTACCTGCGGACGTTTCTCCTTGCTGAACGTCAGTACACCTGCCGTCAGACCATCGAGGCGGAGGCGCTGAGCTTCATGTATCGCAGCCCCCTCGGGCAGACGGGCTGCCACGGCGGATCGACACTGTCGGCAAAAATCATCCCGCGCAGCTGACCGACGTCGCTGAGACAGGGTTTGGCAGGCTCGTTCGAAGCAGCAATCTTCGAAACCTGCAGTAACATTCATAAACATTGTGTTGCAGGGGCGCGCTGTTTTTGCCAAGCCTCCGTCCATGAGCCCGAATTACGAGTTTGTGTTTCAGCGAGCACTTTCGCTATCTGGCGTTGAACGCCCCCGCGTCTTGGATTACGGCTGCGGGCGCGGCGAGGTTGTCGTCCATGGACGAAAAGCAGGCTACGAGTTCTTCGGAGCGGACCTCGATGCCCCGGCATCGGAACGTCCTGAGCACTTCCGCGCGCTCCGTAGTGGACGCCTCGATTTCGACGAAGGGTTTTTCGACGTCGTCATATCCAACCAGGTCTTCGAGCATGTGCGAGACCCGGAGCTTGCGGTCTCCGAGATCGCGCGCGTACTAAAGCCCGGAGGGGTATTCCTGGCTTTGTTTCCCGACCGCACGTCGTGGTTCGAGGGACACGTGGGACTGTACTTCGTGCATCACATGCCCGAGTTATTCGCCCATCTCTACATGCGAGCCGCGCATCGGCTCGGCTTCGGCTATTATCGGGAAGGCAAGAGCAGCAAAGAGTGGGCCGACTTTATGCTGTGGCAGCTCAAAACTGACGTTTTCTATTACTCGCCGGGTGAGTTGCGAAGATGGTGGCAATCGGCCTTTGGGTCTCCTCCAGTCCCCGCCGAGGCGGACTTCATGCGGTTCCGCATTCAGTCCGCAGGACGGCGCGGGCTGTCGTTGCTCGCTCGCCTGCCGGCGGCTGCGGAGGTCCTATCGTTCGTCTGCCGCAAGCGCGCCGGTATTGTCTGGGTAACCCGCAAGACGGACGTCGCAGCCTGATGTCAATTGCCGGCTGAACTCGATCATATCGGGCGCGCTTGACGTGCTCGCTACTTCCGGTCGAATGGCCTGACGAAGTCGGGACTATGGTCACTTTGCTGAGTTGGCCGCTCTCGCCTCATGGCCGTTGGGCGGCGAACTGCGCCGGACAGCAACGGCGTGCAGCTTCCGTGCCGGTGCAGCTAGCCGGAAGCGGCGCTCTCGGCCGAATTCCCCAAGGCCAGATTGCGAAGCCGGAGACTGATCGTAGCTGCACTCGTTGAGCGATTTGCATATCTGATGCGTGTGCTTCGCAGAACGCGAGCGTCGCCGGTCCATCTTGAGCGGTGGAGTAGTTCGGTCTCATCGCGCAGCCGGCTGCCCGGCCTCAATCGACGTCCAACAACTACTTTCGACAATTTTCGGTCGCAGTTTATGATGACTATCGCCTCACGTGCATTTAACTCGTGCAACCTCGGCGAGCTTTTGCCTTGCTCGTGCGGATGATCGTTCGTATGATTCGAATGTGATCGGATCGTGAGAAAAGTTCACTACCGGCACACATTCCCTCCCAACACTCGCGAGACCCGGCCAGTGTTACAGCGACGTAGTTTTCTCGGGCTTCCGCTATTGGCGTTGTGTGGCTCGGCGAATTCGGCCTGGGCGGGCAATTCCGTCGAGACGTCCAGAGTCAGAGTGACGATCGGCGGAAAGGCATTCCTACAATACGCACCGGTCACACTTGCCGAGCGCCTTGGCTTTTTCAGGGACGCGGGCCTCGACCCGGAGCTTCTTGACGTGAGCGGCGGATCCAAGGCGCTCCAGGCTCTCGTGGCAGGAAGTGCTGAACTCACCGCTGGCGCTTTCGACCACACGATTCAGATGCATGCCAAGGGACAAAAAATCGTCGGGGTTGTGCTGTTTGGCAGGCATCCGACGTTCGCATTGGCCCTGCGAAAAGAGAAGGCTGCGGACTATCGCGACCCGAGCAGCCTGAGAGGCATGAAGATCGGGGTCACGGCATTGGGATCCCAAACTCAGTTCATGGTGGAGTACATCGCTTTGCGAGCTGGTGTCTCTCCGGCCGACATTTCCTTCGTCAGTGTCGGAGGTGGCACAGGTGCCGTAGCAGCGATCCGCAACGGCGCTGTGGATGGGGTCGTCACGGGTGAGCCGGCGCTTACGGCGCTGACCGCCGCAGGTGACGTCAAACTTGTCGCGGACACTCGCACCAACGAGGGGACCATCGGCATTTTTGGCGGTCTCTATCCGTCAGGGACGATCTACGTGCGGTCAGACTTCATCGAACGCAATCCCGATACGCTCCAGGCCTTTGTTCTCGCGCTGGTGCGCGCCCTGCAGTGGATTGATCGCGCGTCCGTCGACGAGATCGCCGATGCGCTTCCGGCGGAATGGGCCAAACCTGATCGAAACATCTTTCTCGCCTCCATCCGGGGCACCCGAGACATGTTTTCGCCCGATGGCCGGTTCAGCGCCGAGGGCGCGGGGATCGCATTTCAGGTGTTGTCGACCGTCGACCCACAATTGCGTGGCGTGAAGGTCGATCTCGCGGAGACATTTACGAACAGGTTCGTCGAAAAGGCTCTCCAGACGCTAGCATCGAAATAGCATCGTGGAGAGTTCGAGCCGATGAACATGCCCGCGGCACTGTGGGATCGAGGCTAGGTGGTGGCGCCGCGAGCTCCGCAGCATTCGAACGCTTCTGCTTCGGCCGCCAAGAAAACGGCGCGGAAGACGCGTCCGACAGATAAGCCCAAGCGCCCAAAAGGACGGCCCGCGATCCTTGCAAGACGGCGGCGCGACATACCGCTTCATCATCAGGTGTTCTTGGTCCTGCAGGACGAAATTGCAGAACGCCGCTATGCACCAGGAGAAGTCTTGCCGGCGGAGGCGGATCTGGCTGTGCTCTTCGGCGTCTCGCGCGTGACGATCCGGGCAGCTTTGGACACTCTCGATGAGCTCGGACTGATCGAACGCCGCCAGGGTATCGGCACGTTCGTACGGGAGCTCTCGAAGCCGGAGCCTCTCACGGTGCCGATGATGGACCTCGCTGCTCGAAACAGGGAGATCGTGCGCACAACGCGAGCTCACGTGGTCGAGTTCGAGTTCAAGGTGGCCCCTCGTCACGTTCGCGAGCACTTCCAAGCCCAGCCAGGCGACCTTTTCCAGCGCACAGTTCGCATCCGCTACATGAATGACTGGCCAATCATGCAGGTCACGACCTACATTCCGGAAGCGATCGGACGGCAATTTGGTCCTGAGGACATGGAAGGAGGGTCGCTCTATGCGATTCTGCAGCGCTTCGGCATCACATTCACATCTGGCGAGCAGATTGTGACGGCAGCTGCAGCCGACCCCGTTGTCGCAGCACGCCTCAATGTCGCGATAGGCGCACCGCTCTTGAAGGTGGTGCGCATTCATTTCGACAGCGCCGGACGTCCGATTCAGCACTTTGAGCTGCTGGCTCCACCTGCAACCTACGAGCTTCGCATGCCATTGAAAGACTTCTAGCCTGCCTGCAAGCGCGCCAAGTCCCGAGCACGTTCCGTCCAAACTGACATTTCGGTACGCGTGCGAAGGAGAAGCGCTCACGATCTCATGGGGCCGCGCCGTGGGCGGACCGGCCCACACCGGGAGGCGTCACAAGACATGAGCCTCTGCACGGCGGCCGAACGATACAGATGACGTCCGAACCAGTTTCCCCTTCATTCCCTCGCTTTCAATCGACGGTCCCTCACTACGTGGCCGGGCGACCGAATTACGCACCCGCGCTCATCCAAGTTGTGGCGGATCACCTTCGTCTGACCAAGGACCACCGATTGATGGATCTCGGCTGTGGACCAGGGTGGCTCGGCATCGCATTTGCACCCCTGGTCGGCAAGGTCATCGGAATAGATCCGGAGCCTGCCATGCTAGAGGCTGCTCAGGCGATCGCCAACGCGGCGGCCGTTGAGATCGAACTGATCGAAGGCAGCTCGTTCGACCTCAGCCCGCAGCTCGGCCGCTTTCGCGCCGTGGCGATTGGACGTGCCTTTCATTGGATGGATCGCGCCGATACGCTGCGAAAGCTCGACCCATTGATCGAGGAGGACGGCGCAGTCATGCTGTTCAATGACGTACGTCCCGATGTCCCACAGAACGCCTGGTACAAGCGTTACTCGGACGTCGTCGATCGCTTCACACAACAAGAGTGTCGGTTTCGCACCCGAGCGCTTACGTCACGAATCGATCCTGCTGGAGTCGCGCTTCGGTCAGCTCACCAGAATTGGTGTCATTGAGCAGCGTCTCGTGCCTGTCGCTCGCCTGATCGACCGCGCACTATCGATGTCGACCTCCTCGCCTGAACAGCTGGGCGTTCTCGAAGGTCAGCTCGCGCAGGAATTGACGATGGAGATATCGCCATTCGCAACCGCCGGCGGCGTCGTAGAAGTCATTGAATCGCAGGTCCTCATTGCGCAGCGCCGCTGAGGCTCACAAGCTTCGCTGCCCAATCGACCTACTTGGCCGCCCGATAGGGCGAAAGCGCCGGCACACGCCAGTCGCCACGGCCATCGCACCGCTCCATGACGAAGACGGCCCGCAGCAAAGACCTTAGCTCAGCTCTACACCGGCGACTGAACAAGCGGATTCGATCAGATGCCGCACGGTCCGGGCATCCCAGTCGAGCCTCTCGGGGACGTCCGCCCAGTAATTTGAGAGCACATGTGCAGCATGTCGCGCCTTTACCCCCAGACCGACGACCGTTCTGGCCGGAATCGCCATGATGGCGCGTTCAATCGGGTCAAGCGAGCTCAAGACCGCTTCGATGCGCTCTACACCGGGCACCACCACGGCGGAGATCTGCGATTTTGCATCCCAGGTGGCCCCAGCTGATTGCGCATCTTGCTGCTGGAGAGTTGCGAGTTCTGCGGAGAGCGCTTCAAAGCTGCGTCCGAGGGCAACCAGCACGGCGTCGGGATTGCTTTCGATGGCTTGCTCATCGAGCGTCAGACCACCTGGCTCGACGGTTGCCAAAATCCGCAGGGTTTCATCAAGAGACATCACCGAACTCCAGGCCGAAAACGGTCGGTGGAAGGTCGCCGACAGCCGATCGGTTGCAAGGGATCGACGTGCACCCAGCGGACGAAGTCCGCCTCTCCTTCTCGACGTGAGACGATATCGCCCAGTCGTATCAACATCAATACAATATCTGTTTCAGGCCGTCATCAATAGGTCCCAGACTGCCAGAGCCCCGTCACGACGCAATGCGGAGAGCTCGCATCGCGACGCAGGAAACGGCGTTGTCTTTGACGCCGGCTCATTTCACGCGACGTGCCGAGACGAAAGAGGTTGCGCTCGGCCAGCTTGGCCCACTCATGCCACGCAAGCCTGCGCTTGGCGAGCTACCGAAATTGGTGGTCCTACACCAGCGGCGGAGTCACTGGCCAGAAAGCTCGTCCGGCGTCCGCAGTACGGCCTATTGCTGCGTGCCACTATCGTCACTACGCGTCTTACGCGAGTAGCCAACGCCTGTTCGTCTCACTTGGCACAGCGCTGAACGCCTCCGTCCTATCATGGGACGGCGCAATCAAACGCTCCGGTTGAGCAGACGGCTGCGACATGTCGCGCCTGAATTGAGCCAAGCCATGCCGCGCCGCGTTGCTGCGGACCCAAGCACGAACTGCCAGGTTTCAAGACAATTGACGCATTGCAAGCGGGCCGCTCAACAGCCGGAAAGCTCGCAAGACCGCACTCAACCACTCGCCATCAGGCGTGCATCAATCATCCTCGTACTGCATCGCGCAGCTATCAAGGGGTTGATGCAACGTTCTCGACGAGCGACGCACCGACAAGCCGAGCTGGTCTGGAGCCAGTCGAACCGCAGGGAAGGATGAGGCGCCTGTAGTGCACCCGCAACCTGTCATTTCGGTGCGGGCGCCGGATGACGGCATCAACGTCGTCGAAGAGCGGCTTGCCTGTATGAAGCACATGGTCGTAAACGCCACGGACCCATTGGCCGTAATGATAGTCCGGCTGCTCCTCGAGCGGCAATCCCGGTGCATGCTGTTGCCAGGTTCTGCCGAAGCTTTCAAACCCCGAGCCGATGTCAGCGAAAATGAGCCGGCCGTCGACAGGCTCGATGATGACGAAGCGCTGCAGCGATTGCAGATCGAGGAGGCCCTTCAGTTCGGTATTGTCGCGGCCCTGATCACATTCGAGCCATCGCATGAACAGGACCGCAAGAGGCTCTGCCTCTTTGGCAAGCGCAGTGATGGGCAACTCACGGCTTCTGAACACCGGCGACAGATGCAGGCGGGCTCGCGCGACCTCATCCCCGATATAGGTCATCGCCTGGCTGACCCTCGGGAACATGCGCTCGACAACTTCATCGCCTGCTTTCACAACGATGATTCGCTCCACGGCCCTATCCGCGATGAAGTATAGCGCCGAAGCGATGCTGATCCCGCAGGCGGTCCTCGGCCTGAGCCGGATCCGGGCCGATCGACTGTCGATCATGGTGACAGCGACGAATCCCAGATTGTCGACCACATAGGACGAGAAATCAAAATCTGACACCGGGCATTGCAGGAATCGCCGCAAAACCGGCGAATGAGCATCCCAAGCCCGCCCATGATCGTCCAGAAGGATGGTTGTCATCGGACCCACGCCATCTTCAATACGAACGCGGCAGCGCGCCAGCGTCTCTGGCGCCCGTTGATGTATCGTCATCGGATCAGATCCGCCAAACGGCTGACCGGATGCCGAACGAAGCAACCAGTTGAACGCATATCGGTCCGCGCCGCTACTACAAGCTTAGGTAGCGGCCGGCCATCGCCCTCCCTCCAGGCACGCGACTTTCCCCGGCGGCGCAAGCGGACGCGGCAGGGCCGCGGTCCTCCCCTTGCCAGCACGAACCCGGGCCTGCTCGCCGGCAGTGCTCGCCCTCGGCGAGACCGCCTCCCTCGCCCTCCCCACCGGAACCTATGCGCTGGTGTGACTACCAGAGTTAGTAATTGATCCCGGTATCGCAAAACTGTCAACTGATGGTTGATGACAGACCCGCACGGGGAAGGGAGACCTTGCATGCTCACGCGACCGCAATCGATTCGTCATGCTGCAGATCATCGTCCGGAACTCGCCACTCGCGCCGCAGTGCTCCGCGAGCAGATCTGCTGCAATCGAGATCTGAGCTTTCTGATGGAGGCCCATGATGGGCTCTCAAGCGCCGTCGCCGAGCGCGCCGGCTTCAGGGGCCTATGGGCATCCGGCCTGTCGATCGCCTGCTCTCTCGGCTATCGCGATGCAAGTGAGGCGTCCTGGACCCAGCTCATCGACGTCGTCGAACGCATGGTCGATTCGACTGATCTCCCCGTTCTCGTCGACGGTGACAGCGGCTTCGGCAATTTCAACAACGCGCGCATTCTGGCCCACAAGCTCCGTCAGCGGGGTGCCGCGGGTGTGGCCTTGGAAGACAAGCAGTTTCCGAAGATGAACTCGTTCGTCGGCGATCGTCATCCGCTCGCCGATGCCGGCGAATTCTCCGGGCGTCTGCGTGCCGTGAAGGATGCGGTTGGAGACGAACTCGTCCTCGTCGCCCGCATCGAGGCCTTGATCGCCGGCCATGGCATGGACGAGGCCCTTCACCGCGCTCACGCCTATGCGGACGCCGGAGCGGACGCCATTCTCATTCATTCCCGGAAGAGCACGGCGGACGAGATTTTCGCCTTCGCCAATGGTTGGCAGAACCGCCTCCCCGTCGTGATCGTCCCAACGAAATACTATCGGACCCCCGCGTCCGCCTTTCGTGCTGCCGGCATCTCGACCGTGATCTGGGCCAATCATTCGATGCGCGCCGCGACAAGCGCGATGCGCAATGTCTGCGAGCGCATCATCACCGAGCAGAGCATCGCCGGGATCGAGGCTGAGGTCGCGACCCTCGAGGATGTCTTCTCGCTGTTTCACTACGACGAGCTGGCGCGCGCCGAGGCCCGATACCTGCCCGTGAATGCCGCGTCAGGCCAGCCAGACTGACCGAACAACTCATGCCGTTCTCGTAAAGGATCAGACTCATGACCCCGACTGCACTCGCATCTCGCATCGACACACCGACCGATGTCTCACAGGTCGACCGCCCCGACATTGCCCAGGTCATCAAGTGGCGGGATAGCTCATACGCCGCCGACCTCTACATTGCAGCGGTATCCTGGCTCGACCTGTTCACCTATCTGGACGGTCATCACGTCTCTGAAGACGAACTGCGGGAGCATTTCTCGCTTCGTGACCGGCCGACACGTACAATGATCAGGCTCTTCGAATCCTGGGGCCTGATTGCCTGCGAGGGCGGAAAACTTCACGCCACCATCGAAGCCGTCCGATATCTCAGCAGCCGATCCGACGAGAATGTCGCCTCCTACATCGCCACAATGAAGTACAAGTCGTCGGTTCGCGAGCTGTACGACGTCCTGCGGAACGACGGCTCCGACACCTGGCATGTCGCGCGCGGCGACACGACCAGCTGGGACGATCTGATGCAGACGGATGAGTTCGCGGACCTCAACACGCGCGGCATGGAGGAGCGCGGCCGGATCTTTGCCCCGCATCTCGCTACCCTGCTCGATTGCAGCGCCGATACGTCCATGCTCGACATCGGCGGCGGCTCCGGCGTCTATTCCGCTCATCTGCTGATGCGATATCCTCGGCTATCCGCGACCATCTTCGAGCGCCCCCCGGTCGACGAGCTCGCGCGATCCTGTCTGATCGCGCGGGGTCTCTTTCCCGACCGCGTCCGTATCGTCGCTGGCGACATGTTTGTCGACCCGCTGCCACGCGATGCAAGCCTTCATCTCTATTCCCACGTTCTTCACAATTGGGGACCCGAGAAGGTCCGCCTGCTGATGCGCAAGTCCCACGGCAGCCTCCAGCCCGGTGGCCGCATTGCTGTCTACAGCTGCCATCCCGACGATCGCGGCGGGCGTCCGGCCCCGGCCGCCGAAGCTGAATATTCGGTGCTCCTGACCACGGGCTACGAAGGCTGCTGCTACAGCTTTGAAGACATGCGCGGGATGCTCGAACAGGCCGGCTTCGGGCAGGTCGAGTACCACAGATCGCTCTGCAATCGCAGCCTGATCGTGGCGAAGAAACTCAGCTGAGGTCGCAGGACGTCGATTCATTGGGGGCGGCAGAGCCGCTCCCAATGCCCTTGTGCAGGAGCAAAAGACATGTCCGTGCCGACGAGCGTTCTCCTATCGAGATTGAGTGCAGCAGGCTACACGTTCTTCTCGGGCGTTCCGTGCTCGCACTTCGCTGACCTGTTTGAGAGGGCGGCCGAAAGCAGCGCGTTGACCGACGTGCCCGCGGCCAACGAAGGCAGCGCGGTGGCGCTCGCCGCCGGTGCTGCGCTGTCTGGCCAGCGAGCCGTCGTCGCGCTGCAAAACTCCGGTCTTGGTCACGTCGTCAATCCACTCACCTCGTTGTTGATGGTCAACAGGATCCCGGTCCTGTTGCTGATCTCGGTCCGAGGGCATCCCGACGAGAGCGCGGATGAGCCGCAGCACATCTTCATGGGTGCCGCGACGAAAGCGATCCTCGATCAGCTCGCCATCGACTGGGACGAGTTCGACGGAATGACGGGCGGACTGGATCGGCTTCTCATCCGCGCCGCTGAAGCGCATCGGCAGGAGGCACCTTTTGCTGTGCTGTTGCGAAAGGGCCAGCTCACGCCGAGCGCCGCGGGAGCGGCCCCCGACGCATCGCTCGATTACCCGCTGAGCGCGGGAGAGGCGATCGAACTGATCTGCCAGCGGCTCGATCCGACCACGTCGATCGTCTCGACGACCGGATTCATCACGAGAGAGCTCTTCCGGGTCAACGATCGTCCCGAGAATTTCTACATGCAGGGCTCGCTCGGGCACTGCAGCGCATTGGCGGCAGGCCTCGCCATCGCCATGCCCAACCGTCCCGTGCTCGCACTGGATGGCGACGGCGGCGCGCTGATGCACATGGGCGTCATGTCCACGATTGGCCACGCCAAACCCCAGAACCTCATCCATGTCGTGCTCGACAATGAAAGTTATGCGTCCACCGGTGGCCAGGCCTCGACGTCCCGAAGCTCGTCCCTGGATCTTGTCGCATCCGCCTGCGGCTATCGCTCGTCGGTGCGTTGTGCCGAAGCCGGGCATATCCTGACAGCAATGGAGCACTGTGCGACGACGCGGGGCCCGCATTTCCTGCTTTGCAAGATCAATCGTTCCCATCCCGCAACGCTTCCGCGCGTGACCACCCGCCATACGCCTGTCGGTAACAAGCGCCGATTCCAGGACGCCATGGGGCGCTACGTTCTTGAACCTTCAGCTGCCGGCTAAAGGGGAAACGATGTGATGGTCCGCAAGACGTCTGCTTCGGCAGCCCTCTGCCTGATCTTCGTGATCCTGATCTGGGGTATGAACTGGCTCGTCATAAAGGATGCGCTGCAGATCGCGCCGCCCCTGTTCTTTACAGGACTGCGTCTTCTCGGCGGCGCGATGGCGATCGCGGTGGCGCGCCTTGCCTTGGGGTATCAGCTCCGCATCGGCGATCGCGGACGGCTCAACCTGCTTGCCGTGGGCATGCTGCAGATGGCCTGCGGGCTGGGCCTGAGCCTCGTTGGGCTCCAATATCTGGACGTCGGCCGAAGTGCTCTCATTTTCTATACGATGCCGCTCTGGCTTGCGATCATTGAGTGGGTCTTGGACGGAAGGCGGCAGACCGGCTTCGAGCTTGCAGCGATCGGGAGCGGGCTTGGTGGCATCATGTTGTTGAGCGCCAATGGCCTCGGGCCAACGGCTGCGCCAATGACTTTCGACAACGCGGAAGGGATTGCCTTGCTGCTGATTGCGGCCATCTGCTGGGCCTTGGGAACGTGGCTCGCCAACCGAGCTCACAGCGATATCGACGTCTGGAGCCGGACTACATTCCAGCTCGCAGCGGCAGGGATGGCGGTCATGATGGCCTCAGCCGTCCTCGAGCCGCATTTCGACGTCAAGCACCTTTCAGCTCTCGCCTTCCCGATCGCGTTCAACTGTATCGTAGCGACCGGCCTCGCATTCGTTGCCTGGTACTATGCGTTGGCTTCAATTCCGGCGCGAATCGCATCTCAGAGCCTCGTTCTCATTCCCGTCGTCGCGCTGATCTCAGCTCTCGTCCTGCAGGGGGAGGAGCTCGCGTTGCGCACGGTTCTTGCCAGCCTGCTGATCATCATGGGCGTTACGATCGTGATCTGGCAGCGCGAAGAGCAGCCTTCGCGCAACAAGCGGGCCAGAGCGCCTTTCAGCCAAATCGACGAGGCCGACAAGCCCCAAGCAAGCGTCAGCCAGCGCAGTCTTTGAGTTGAGGAGCCATACATGCACGCTGTTGAGCCGATCTACCAGCCGATGCTCCTGGCTGGAGCATCAGCAGACGCGGATCGCGTCATTGAAGTCAGGAATCCGTTCTCCGGCGCGCTTGTCGGGACGGTCCCGCAGGCAGAGCCACGTCAAATACGGGCGGCATTCGCGGCAGCCGCGCGCTTCCGCCCAAAGCTGAGCCGCCGCGAAAGGTCCGATATCCTGCTCGGCGCTGCGCGTGCGATCGCAAGAGATCAGAACCGGCTCGCACAGCTCATAACCGCCGAGACCGGTCTCTGTCTGAGGGACTCCCTGCATGAAACCAGGCGCGCCTGCGACGTCTGGTCGTTTGCCGCCCATGCGCCGATTCAAAATGATGGCGAGATCTACCCTGGAGACATCGGCGGAAACCCTCATCAGCGGCGCATTTTTTCAATGCGTACGCCGCTCGCGGGGGTCATCGCGGCCATCACCCCCTTCAATCATCCGCTGAACCTGGTCAGCCACAAGCTGGCGCCGGCAATTGCGACCAACAACCGCGTGGTGCTCAAGCCGTCGGAGCAGACGCCCCTGACGGCACTTGCGCTGGGCAGGATCCTCCGCGAACAAGGCTTGCCAGAGGGCATGCTCTCGATCGTGACCGGAACGCCGCGCGATCTTGGAGATTGCGTGTTCACCGATGAGGACGCCGAGCTCGTGACATTCACGGGGTCGGTTCGCGTCGGGCACCAGATCGCGGAACGGGCAGGTTACCGGCGGCTTGTCCTCGAACTGGGTGGGAACGATCCGTTCATCGTCCTTTCGGATGCGGACGTCGATCGGGCCGCGCATCTGGCCGTGCAGGGCGCAGTCAGACATTCCGGTCAACGCTGTACGGCCGTGAAGCGGGCGCTCGTCGTGGAGGAGCTTGCCGATCACTTCGCCGAGCGGGCCCTGCACCACATGCAGCAGCTCTCAACAGGCGACCCCAGCGACCCTTGCGTTGATCTCGGCACCGTCATCAGCGAAGACGCAGCCCAGCTGATTGCCAGACGCGTGGCCGGTGCGGTCGCGGCAGGTGCCAGGCTTCTGCTCGGCGGTGAACCTCGCGGCGCCTTTTATCCTCCCACGCTGCTCGATCATGTCTCGCCCGCTTGCGAGCTCGTTGCCGAGGAGACGTTCGGCCCGGTTCTGCCGATCATCCGATGCAACAATGATATCGACGAGATCATCAGGATTGCGAACGCCACCAAGTTCGGACTTTCCGCCGCCGTCTGCTCCAACCGCCTCGATCACATCACGAGGCTCATCGAGGGCCTCGCGGTCGGCTCGGTCAATGTGTGGGAAGTTCCCGGCTATCGCACCGAACTCACTCCGTTCGGCGGCATCAAGCAGTCCGGCCTCGGTCACAAGGAGGGCATCCTGGAGGCGATGCGCAGCTTCACGCAGGTGAAAACCTACTCTCTGCCCTGGCCGGTCTAGGGCCCTCGACCTGCTCGCCGGTTGCCACCGAGCGAGTCATCAAAGCGGTCGAGCCGCCGCGCCAGGAACCAAGCGGCTGCGCATGCGATGCGCACCTAGTCGATCAGCAGCTTCTCCGCCGCATTTTCGTCAGTCACGAGAACATGACAGAGCCCGGCCAGCAGCGCGGCGCGAATGATCGCGACCTTCTGCAGTCCTCCCGCTGCCAGAACCCGGTGCTTGATCCGATGAATATGGTCCCAAGGCGGATTGATGGTCCGCCGCGACAGCGGATGATCCACTCGCTTGCCCCTGCGATCGAGGTAGTGGCCGCAAATGTCTCCGACCGCGCCGGCCGCTCGCAGCGATGTCCAGGTCTTGCGCGAGATGACGTTGTATTCGAGCACCTTTGACTGCTCGGAAAGGTCGATCGCGCTCAAGAGGGCCATGTCCAGACTTGGCACCATGGCCAGCACGGAGCGAACCGGCTCGCTGTCCACGATGAGGTCTCGGAAGGCGGCGTCGTCGACGAACATGGGCGCTGTGAGATAATAACAGCGGGCTCCGAGCGCGCGAGCGATCATCGCAGCGTTGTCGTACGGATTGATCGGCGCGCTTTCCGCCAATCCGCCGCAGAGCAGGACGACCTTGGTGTTCTGCCCCTGACGCGGCCTCAGGTTCTGGGCGGCTGCGTTGATCGTCCCTCCCCAGGTGATCCCAAGCGAGCCGTCCGCGGGGAGCCGTTCAGCGACGTAGTTGGCAGCTGCCGCTCCCAGAAACGACCTGACGTCCGGGTCGGTCATAGGGGTTGGGACCACGATGGCTTGCGTCAAGCCGTATCGTGCAGCGAGCTCCGCCTCGAGTTTCGTTCTCTGCCCGGCGGGATCGGTGATCGTGATCTGTACGAAGCCGCTTTCCCGCGCGAGCCCGAGGATCCGGTTGACGCGCTTCCGCGTCATGTTCAGCCGCTGCGATATCGCTTCCTGGGTCTGCCCTTCCTTGAAGTAGTACCAGCATATTCTGGCAACCAGGACCCGGTCTTCCAGGATCGTATCGGCGTTGTCGGTCTCGCCGTCGCGCAGTTTCAGGTTTGAGGTGGTCACGTCACAGCCTGAGTCGGGTTTGGGTCAGGACCCATGTGTGCCCCGTCGCGGTCGCTACGACAACTGCCATCCCGGATAGCCCAATTGTACCGCACCCGTCACAAATGTGTCAGCGAACCCGGCTAAGCACCCCCTGCCAATAATGATAGGGGGCTGACCATGCGAAGCATTCTGCTGTCGGTTGCATTTCTCTCCGTCTCTATGAGTGCCGCATTGGCGGAATTCTCGGACGGCAAGGTCGTGATCGGCGTCATGGGAGATCAGAGCGGCGTGGTCGCCGACGTTGGTGGTCCTGGCTCGATCCTCGCGGCCCGGATGGCCGTTGCCGATTTCGGGGGAACCATCGACGGCACCCCGATCGAGATCGTCACGGCAGATCATCAGAACAAGCCGGACATCGCCTCCAGCATCGCCCGCGAATGGTTTGACCGGCGCGGCGTCGATGCCATCGTCGATCTGCCGCATTCGGGCGTGGTTTTCGGATTGATCCCGCTCGCAACCGATAAGAAGCGCTCGCTTCTGATATCCGGCGCAGCCTCTACCGACATCACGGGCCGCTATTGTTCGCCCTATGTCACACACTGGACCGACGACACCTATGCGCTGGCGCGCGGCACTGCGGCGTCGCTGCTCGACCAGGGCTTGAAGACCTGGTTCTTCCTCACCGCGGATTACTCCTTTGGCCATGATCTGGAGGGAGTAGCCCAACAGGTCGTGGACGAGCGCGGCGGCAAAGTGACCGGCAGCGCTCGCCATCCGCTCGGCACCGCCGACTTCTCCACACTCCTGGTGAGGGCGCGCAGTTCCTCCGCCGAGGTGATCGCGCTTGCCAGCGCCGGCGCCGACACTGTCAACGCCATCAAGCAAGCCGGCCAATTCGGTATCACGCGGTCCGGGCAAAAGCTGGCCGCGCTACACGCCTTCGTAACGGATATCAATAGTATCGGTCTGGAGACCGCGCAGAACCTGATCATCAGCACCGGCTTCTACTGGAACGACAATGATGCGACGCGCGCATTCGCCCGGCGGTTTTTTGCCGCCCATGGACGGATGCCAACGCGTGAGCAGGCCGGCGTCTATGTCAGCGTGCTGCACTATTTGAAGGCCGCACGGGCAGGGCACAGCGACGACGCCGCTTCTGTCAACGACCAGATGCGGCAGCTGCCGGTCGACCGCTTCGGCAGCGTGGCGCACATTCAGGCGAATGGACGGGTGACCTATGACATCGGCGTCTATCGCGTGAAGGCGCCTGCCGAAAGCAAGGAGCCGTGGGACTTCTACGTCCGCACAGCCACGGTTCCTGCGAGCGCGGCATTCCGTCCCGCGTCGGCATCCGGCTGCAGCTCGCAGGCGGCCAAGGCGCAATAAACATGGTAGCCAGCGCCTCGCTCCAGGCTTTCGAAGATCCGAGAGCTGTCTCTGCCCCGCTGCCGACCAATCCCGTGCTGAAGGTTCGTGCTCTGACGGTTCAGTTCAAGGACTTCGTCGCCTTGAACGAGGTGTCGCTCGACCTTCGGGAAGGCTGCATTCACGCGGTGATCGGTCCCAACGGAGCAGGCAAATCCACCCTGTTCAACGCGATCAGCGGCTTCATCAAGCCCACCCGCGGTCAGATCGAACTGTTTGGACGCGACGTCACGGCCTGGCCTGCCAATCGGCTGGCCAGGCTCGGGCTGGCCCGATCTTTCCAGATCTGCGCGGTATTTCCCGAATTGTCGGTCGAGGAGAACATGTTGGTGGCGCAGGCCCATGCCAGCCCACCACTCCGGCTGTTGCGCCGCCGCGTCAGCGGCGATCTCGCCCCTCACAACGAGACTCTGCTCGCGCGAGCTGGCCTGACCTCCGACCGACGCAGGCAGGCGCGTGAACTCTCCTATGGCCGGCGACGCCTGCTCGAAATTGCAACCACGCTCGCCCTCAAACCTCGCCTCCTGCTTCTCGACGAGCCGACGTCGGGGCTCGGCCGGGAAGACATCGGTCCAGTCGTCGAGATGATTGCCGACGCAGCGCAGGATTGCTGCGTCCTGCTGGTTGAACACAATCTCAAGGTCGTCGAACGGCTCGCGGACCACGTCACCGTCCTGGCGAACGGCGCCGTTCTGAGCGACGGATCCTATCAAGACGTTGCGCGCGACCACCGCGTCCGCGCCGCCTATCTCGGTGCAGCCGCTGATGCTTGATCCGGAACGAAGCGAAGCAAGCCTTCCGCTTGCGATATCCAACCTCAAGGCCTGGTATGGCGAGGTCCAGGCGCTGTTCGGGATCGACTTCACCGTATCGGAGGGTGAGGTCGTCGTGCTGCTGGGCCGCAACGGCGCCGGCAAGAGCACCATCCTGCGCGCCATCATGGGCCTGTTGCAGCGGCAGTCGGGGCATGTGCTGGTGCAGGGGCGAGAGGTGCGTTCGCTGCGTCCATCGGAGCGCGCGCATCTTGGTCTCGGTTACTGTCCGGAAGAGCGAGGGATCTTCGCCAGCCTCACCGTGGCCGAGAACATGGCGCTATCGCCCACGCTGGGCGGCTCCGGCATGAGTGATGATGAGATCTTCGAACTGTTTCCGAATCTCAGGTCGCGGACCCGCCATCTCGGCGGGCAGCTGAGCGGCGGCGAACAACAGATGCTGGCGATCGGGCGGATCCTGCGATCCGGTGCCCGAACTCTGCTGCTGGACGAGCCGACGGAGGGGCTGGCACCCATCATCATCCGCCAGATCGAACAGGCGATCACCGCCCTCAAGCAGCGCGGCTACACCATCCTGCTGGTCGAACAGAACCTCGCTTTCGTGCTGGGCGTCGCTGACCGGGTTGTTGCAATCGAGAACGGACTGGTTGTCGACAATTGCCCGACCTGCGAGGCCGAGCGCATCGAAGCGCGGCTCTCCAAATACGTTGCCGTGTGAATCCTTATGTCAAACCTCGTTCTCTCCTATCTCACGATCGGTCTGGTCAATGGATCGTTCTATGCCCTGCTCTGCCTCGGCCTCGCATTGATCTTCGGGCTCTTGAACATCCTCAACATGGCTCACGGCGCGCTCTACATGATGGGTGCATTTGCCGCCTGGGCGGCCGTTGCGCGCCTTGGTCTTCCCTATCTCGTGGGCCTGTGTGCGGCTGCCGTTCTGGTTGGATCGACCGGGATGGTGCTGGAGCGACTCTTGTTGCGGCGGACCTACAGTCTCGATCCGCTCTATGGATTCATGCTGAGCTTCGGGCTCGCAACCGCGATCCAGGGCGGGTTTCAGGTCATCTTCGGCTCTACGGGACTGCCCTTCACGACGCCCGCCTGGCTGTCGGACGTGGTCGATCTCGGCTTTGCAGTGTTCCCCGTCTACCGGCTGTGGGTCGTCATGGTCGCCTTTATTGTTTGCCTTGGGGTGTGGATCGCGATCGCACGAACCAAGGCTGGAGCGACGCTTCGGGCGGCTTCCGAGAACGCCACGATGGCCGAAGCGCTGGGCGTCCCGATTCCTGCGGTGATGACGACAACCTTTGGGCTGGGCGCGGCTCTTGCGGGCCTCGCCGGCGCTCTTGCGGCGCCGATCTATCAGGTGAGTCCGTTGATGGGGTCCGACGTCCTGCTTGTTGTCTTCGCCATCATTGTGATCGGCGGGATGGGCTCCCTCGGAGGGACAATCCTGGCGGCCTACTGCCTGGCATTGCTCGAGAGCGCGACACTGGCGGTGTTCCCGCAAGCGGCCAATGTCATGATCTTCGCTTTCATGTGCATCGTCCTGTCGGTCCGGCCACAGGGCCTGTTCGGCATCGAGGTGCTGCGTCATCATTCCTTTGCCGGCATTCCTCCCCCGGTCACGGCCACGCCGGATGTACGCGCGGACAAGAAATACGAGCGCATCCTGATCGTCGTCATCATCGCAGCTGCACTCGCTGTCCTGCCGGCACTGCTCTACCCGATCTTCCTGGTCAAGATCTTCTGCTTTGCGATTCTTGCCGCGTCGTTCAACTTCCTGCTGGGGTTCGCCGGGGTCATGTCGTTCGGACAGGCGGCTCTCTACGGGACGGCCGCCTATGTCACCGCGCATGCGCTGAAGCACTGGGCGATGTCCCCGGAGCTGGCCATGCTGGCGGGGATCACTGCCGCTATTCTGCTCGGCATCGTCATGGGAGCGCTGGCGATCCGGCGGCGTGGCATCTATCAAGCCATGATCACGCTCGCCGTCGCCCAGATGGTCTACTTCGTGTTCGTCCAGTCGAGCTTCACGCATGGCGAGGACGGGCTGCAGGCGGTGCCGCGCGGCCTCCTGTTCGGTCTGATTGATCTGCGCAACGACCTCGCCGTCTATGCACTTGCCGTCGCAGCCTTCTGCTCCGTCCATTTCGGCATCAAGCGGCTGCTGTCGTCTCAGCTTGGGATGATGCTTGTCGCGGTCCGCGACGACGAGCGGCGCGCCCTGTCCCTTGGTCAGAATGCCCGGGGCCTCAAGCTGTTCGCCTTTGCGATCGCCGCCAGCTGTGCCGGCCTCGCCGGGTCACTGAGTGCGGTTGCCTTTCAGCTCGCGACTTTGTCCGGCGCGCACTGGCACCTCTCCGGAGAGGCTGTTCTGATGTGCCTCATCGGGGGCCTCGGCACATTGAGCGGACCCTTGGTCGGCGCCGCGGTCCTGGTCACGATGCAGCACTTTCTCGCTCCCTATGGGGCCTGGGTGCAGGTGCTCCAGGGCATCGTCTTCGCATCATGCGTCCTGACCTTTCGTGACGGGATGATGCCTCGACACGCGTTCGCCTGGCCTTCACGGCTCCGCGGGACCAGCGCCAGCTCATTCGCACCTGCCGAGACCCTCGAGGAGACGGGCCGATCATGACCATCGCGATCCCACACAGTCGGCGTCAGCTTTGCGAGATGGATGGCGATCCTTCGCAGCTGACAGCCACGGCTGCAGCTTCGGCCATACGCGAACGACGCCTCTCCGCGGCCACACTACTCGAGGCCTGCCTCGCTCGCATCGCGGCACGCGACGGCGAGGTCCACGCCTTCACTCATGTCGCGGTGGACGCGGCGCGCGAGCAGGCGTTCCTCGCCGACAAGGCGCAATCGGAAGGCCGGCTCTCCGGACCGCTCCACGGCCTGCCCGTCGGCGTCAAGGATGTCTTCGATACGATCGACATGCCATCAGAATATGGCAGCAGCCTGCTGCGCCACCGTCGCCCGGCAGCGGACGCCGCGGCGGTCGCGATGCTCAGGCGATCCGGCGCCATCATCATCGGCAAGACGACGACGTCGGAGTTCGGCATGTATCATCCGAGCGCGACCCGCAATCCCAATGATCTTGGGCGCTCACCTGGTGTGTCTTCGGCCGGCTCGGCGGCAGCTGTGGTCGACCGAATGGTCCCTCTTGCACTCGGGACTCAGCACACCGCCTCGACGGTGCTGCCGGCATCATTCTGCGGAGCGTATGCCTTCAAGCCGTCGTTCGGGTTTGCAAGCATGGAAGGCTCCAACATCCTGGTGCCGCGGCTTGCGCAGATTGGCTATCTCGCGAGATCCGTCCAGGATCTCTGCTTGTTTGCCGGCGCATTTGATCCCGTTGTCGACAGCGCCGCCGATCGGATCGGACGCCCTCCCAGGCTGGCTGTGGTGCGCGGACCGGGATTCGAGCAGGTCGCTCCGGACGCGGGCGAGGCTTTGACGGCCTTCATCGGTGCGTTGCCGGTTGCAGTCCACGAGCTGGATCTTCCGAGCGAGTTCGGCGGTGCGATCGAGGTGGCTCTTGGCCTTTTGAACGCTCATCTGGCGGCTCGCTTCGGCGATCTACCCCAGCATCTGTCTGCCAAGCTGTGTCCACCGCTGCAGGATGGAATTGCCGCAGGCCTTGCGCTCAGCGCAAAACGTTACATCGAGTTGAACGCGTTGGCCGATCGCTTGATCAGACTGACGTCGAAGCTGTTCGCGCAGCACGATGTGCTTGTGACCCTTTCGGCGCTGGGCGAGGCGACAAGGCTCGATGAAGGTCCCGGCTCGGGGAGTCTTGCCATGCCCTGGAGCCTGTGCGGTCTGCCTGTCGTCTCACTGCCGCTGCTCTGCGGCGCACACGGCTTGCCGATCGGTCTCCAGCTCATTGGGCGTCATGGCTCTGACCGTGAGCTGCTTCAGAGCGCCGCCTGGGTTGCTCACACCTGCCGCCTGCCAACACGGGTTGATCATTGATGCGATATTCATCCGCCACCGAGCCGACAACGGGTTCCGACACGCAGATCGAAGTGAACGGACGGGTCTACAATTGGCCGCGCGTTTCCACTGTCATCATCTGCTTCGACGGCTGCGATCCCGACTATATCGCAGCGGCGAGCAGCGCGGGCATCGTCCCTGCCCTCGATCGCATGCGACGCGACGGCTTTGCGACCACGGCGCTCGCGGCCATACCGACCTTCACCAATCCAAACAACGTTTCGATCGTCACCGGGGTCGCGCCCGCGCACCACGGGGTGTCGGGCAACTTCTACATCGATGCCGCGAGCGGAGAGGAGGTGATGATGGTGGACGCATCGCCGATGCGAGCGCCGACGATCCTTTCCGCCTTCTCCCGTGCCGGAGCCAAGGTGGCCGCCGTGACGGCCAAGGACAAGCTCCGCAAGGCGCTTGGCAAGGACCTCAAGGGAATCGTGTTCTCTGCCGAGAAGGCGGATTGCTGCAGCGAAGCCGAGAATGGCATTGCAGACGTGCCCGCGCGGATCGGCCGCTCCGTCCCTCATCAGTATTCGGCGGACCTGTCCCTGTTCGTCCTGGACGCGGGTCTCAGGCTCTTGGCGGATCATCGTCCTGATCTGATCTATTTGTCGCTGTCCGACTATGTCCAGCACGCCTACGCACCGCACGAGCCGGAAGCCCTGGCGTTCATGGCCGAGGTGGATCAGAGGCTCGGCGCACTGCTCGCCGAGGGCGCGCTCGTCGGGATCGTCGCCGATCACGGTATGAGTGATATGGCGCACGCCGATGGTTCGCCCAATGTCATGTATCTCGGCGATCAGCTCGACGCAGTCTTTGGCCTCGGGCGGACGCGGGTGATCTGCCCCATCACCGACCCGTTCGTCCGCCATCACGGCGCGCTCGGCGGCTTCGTCCGGGTTCACCTCCTGGATCCAGTCCTGCGCGCCTCAGACGTCGTTTCGTTTCTCGCGGGGCTTCCGGGCGTCGGTCTCGCCTTGACCGGAGACGATGCAGCCGCCCGCTTCGAGCTGCCGCGCGACCGCGAGGGCGACGTCTGCGTGATCGCAGCAAAGGGAATCGCCCTGGGCGCCCGGGCGTGCGACCACGAGCTTTCCAACCTGGCGGGCGCAAGGCTGCGCTCGCATGGCGGTCTCGCCGAGCAGCGCGTCCCCTTCATCCTGTCTCATCGGCTTCGCGCGAGCCCGGGCGCGCCCGACGGGCGCACTTTGCGCAATTTCGATATTTTCAGTGTCGCACTCAATGAGGTGGACCTTTGACCATGAAGCGTGTTGTCATCATGATCCTCGACGGACTTCGACGGGACCTCATTTCGCCTGCGACCACGCCCCATCTCGCAGATTTCGCCGCGCGCGCCGAATGGTTCGAGGACTACCGGACCGTCTTTCCTTCGTGCACACGCGTCGTGTCGGCGAGTATTGCAACCGGATGCACTCCGGCAAGACATGGACTGCAAGGCAATTCCGTTGCCCTGATCGAATCCGGCAGGTTGGTGCTGCGCGACGCCGGAGATCCGCAGTTTCTGCAACACAAGCGCCGAGTCACGGGATCCTCACTGCAAGTGCCGACCCTGGCGGAACGCGTCAAGACCGTGGGTGGCCAGATCGTCTTCAGCAACGTGTCCCCCGGGGCTGCCTATGCCCATGATCCCGACGGGCATGGATTTGTCTATCACCGGGCCGGCTCATTCGGACCTGGCCGCATCGAAGTGGCGGCCGGCGATCGATTGGACGTCACGCTGGACAGCGGCGGTGACGCCAGGATGACAGCCCGCTTCATCGACGACGTGATGGTGAAGCGTCGCCCGGCGGTCGGCATTTTGTGGCTTGGCGAACCGGACCACATTCAACACAACGCACCGCTCGGTTCTCCGGACCATCTTGCCGTGCTGGCGGAGGCGGATCGTCGGGCGGCCGAGGTCATCGCAGCCGTCGAAAGACAGCGCGACCAGGGCGAGGACATCCTCCTTCTGATCGGATCCGATCATGGTCATCAAACGGTCGAGGACATCGTCGACATCGATGCAGCGCTGATCACCGCGGGTCTCAAAGCCAACCCCATGTCCGACGAGATTCTGGCCATCTCGAACGGGACCTCGGCCTTGATCTATGTCGATTCCCAGCGCGGCCCCTCGCTGCAGAACGTGCGATCGCTTCTGGAACGCAGTGATTGGGCCGGGCAGGTCTTCGGGCCGGACGAGCTCGACCGCGTTGGACAAGCTCACACCGGCGGCCTTGCCTTTGCTGTGTCCATGCGGTCCAGCGACGTCCCCAACCGCTTCGGAATCCGCGGTTCGAGCCTCGCGGCCAAGCCTGCCCTCGGCAAGCCCGACCGACTTGGATGCGGACAGCATGGAGGACTCGGGACCTACGAGCAGGCTCCGTTCCTGATGGCATGGGGCGAAGGCTTCAGTCCGGGTCGGATCCGCAAGTCACCCGCGCGCGTCATCGACATCGCGCCGACAGTGCTGTCCCATCTCGGGCTGCCCCGCACAGGGATGGACGGCGAGGCCTTGCAGGCGGCAGCCTGGCGTTCCGAGACGCGCGCCATGACGGCCTGACGCCCGCGCTGTACACGCATTGGCCCAAACGATGTCCAACCAAGCATCTGTGGCCAATGCCTGCCGGCTGCACCGCAGCCCCCCATCCTGTCGATGCCCCCTGGGGCGAGCAGTTGTTCACTGGTGCCGAGAGCGCGTAGCCACTGCGCTGATCAGAGCGCCGGACTGTCGAAGAACGTCCGCCGCAGGCCGATGCGGCCACCGCTGAGATGATAGACATCGGCGAATCTGGCCTTCAAGGGACGCCCATTCTTGTCCTGGCCCGCAAAGCTGCCCCAGCAGGCGATCTGTTCGCCATTGCTCAGCACCTGCTCAAGCAGGTGCTCTCCCGAGGCCACGATGCGCTCGTGGCGATAGAACTGCATGATGGCCAACTTGCCGACAAAGGGCTCATATCCTGGACGCTCATAGACGGCACCGTCGTCCAGCAGGCTGGACAAACCTGCCCAGTCGTGAGCGTCGATACACGCGAACAGGTGCCTGACATATGCCTCGGCTTCCCGGTGACCCAGCGGTCCCTGCATGCTTTCCCCCGCCATTGAGAGCCGGCTCTGCTCACATCGCCGCTGCGCGCGGATCGGATTCCTCGCGCCAGCTTACGCCCATGGCGGCCTCCAGATCGGCCAGCATCTCCTGCACCGGCATCCAGACAAGACCACAGCGCATCGATCCGAGCGGAGATACGACCAGTTCGACGCTCGACCGCTCGATCCGGGTGTAGCCGGTGCGATCCGCCATGCCGCCGGCAATCACAGCGTCGGCCATCATGCTGATCGTGAAATCCGTATTCCAGCGCGCATGAGCATAGGCACGCGAAATCCGGGGCAGGATTCGCGCCAACCCTCTGCCGCGAAAATCGCGCCGGTACCAGCCGGCGCCGGAAAACACGACCCTCCCCGAAATCGTCGACGCCACCGGGGTCGCAATCAGACAGCCGTCGCCGCGCGCCAAGGCGGCTGCCGGATCTGCGTAGAACATACGAAGCGAGATGGCTTCCTCGAACAGCGTCGTGGCTGTCCAGTCGTAGTACCGACCCGCCTGTGTCGCGACGATCTCCCCGTCCTTGTCTTTCCCGACCATGACGAAGCTGTTCTCAGCTGTCGCGCCGCCGAGGTCGGGCTGGAAGATCGGCACCAGCGGTCGCCAGCTGTCGGAATTTGCGCTGTTGATGTCGAGCAAATCCTGTAGGCTCGCAAAATAGACGCTGACGCCGCGCTCTTGGGCGGCGGTGTCAGCGGCGAGGAAGAAGCGTCCCAGGAGGCTGATCGGACCATGATCGATCTTCAGATTGGAAGGCACGCGGCCAGATTGAGGACAGCAATCCTGCATCGACATTCCTTGCCCTTTGCTACGTCACGCACATCAAACCGTGGCTAGCGACGATTGCATTTGATCTATCCTCTGTAGTTGTAGCGCGAATGACATAATTCTGGTTGATTGTTTCAAGCTGAGATTGATGCTTCATGGACGAACATCTTGGATACGGCATGAGGTAAGCGGACGTGGCGACTTCCAAACAGCTCCCTGACGGCCGCCCCGCTGTGTCCCGAAACCAAGGCAAGCGGCTCAGGAAGTCATCCAAGAAGCCCAATCATGTCGATCAGCATGTGGGAACGCGCTTGCGCCTGCGACGGAACCTGCTCGATCTCAGCCAGGATGACCTGGCAAGACGCCTTGGCGTGACAGCTCAACTCATTCAGAAGTATGAAGCGGGCGAGACCCGGATCAGCGCATCTCGGCTGTACGAAATCGCAAACCAGCTCGCTGTTCCGATCACGTGGTTCTTTGACGAGATTGACGTCGAGGCAGGCGCCGCTGTGCCAGAGGCGGCTCATGAGCAGACGGCGGACTTCAGTGAGCTTGTGACCAAACGCGAATCTCGCCAGCTGCTCGAGCTTTATTTCGGCATATCCGACGAGCGGCTTCGCCGAAAGGTGCTGCAGATGGCTGAACTTCTCCGCTCGCGCGACGACGAGTAATGCGCTCAGGACATCGGCCAAGCCGAATGACTGAGTTTTCGCATCCCTCATGCAGTCCTTGCCCAGAGGGTCGACTCCCGCGGCCGCTGCGAGACGGACCAGCGCGCCGATCATGCTGATCGCCGTTGGCTACGCAGCAGATTTCGATAGCCGCCTCGGATCAGGGTCTGACCTGTTTGAACCAGCCGGATCGTCCGGCTGCGCAGGTCGTGCGTTTTCCATCCCCGATCTTCAACTCGCTCGGACCCGAACAGAACCGTGGCGATCGCCCGATAATTCTGGCCCTCGAGGCGGCCATCCAAGGCGCGCAGCGCAAGAACGAGGCGCCGGCGCTGCTGAATGGGCCCGGTGTGAGCCGGCAGCCGGATCGGACCTCGTCTCAGCGCCGTCCAAAGCCGATAGGCCGCGCGCGTCTGCAAATCGAAATCACGGTCGAGCGGCAGTTCGACAGCCACGGCCGTCCCCTTCGCCGGAAGCCGGGAGAGCATCAGCCGGTGCGTGGCGCCGCCCAACTGCAGCACCGCGTACCAGCCGTCGGACGCCCGTCTCAGCTCGGTGCCGGGCGATCCGCGAAGGTCGAGATGAGAGAATGGCGCAAGCGAGCCTAGCGAGGTCGGAGCAACCCGAAGCACAGTCGGCAGCACTTCCGGCGCCCAGAATATGGCCTGAGCATCAAACCGGCGCATTGGGTCAGCCGCGAAAAGAAAGCCCCCATCGCTGCCGGAATTCAGGATCGGTCGGGCCGTCTTTGTCTTGTGCAAGCAGATCGCTGTAGTCTCGCCGATAGTCTGGATTACGACGTAGACATTCCCAGGCAAAGTCGGCCGCATCGGCTGTTTCGAGCTTCTTGTAAGACTCGGACGACCTCCAGTTGAACTCGCTCATTACACACTCGTCCCTGCCATTTCCACTCTCTCACCAAGGTTTGCAGAGGCTAGCAACGAGGGCTCCTGCACGTGGCTATCAATCTGCGGCGTTGACACCGATCGAGCGCAACACAGTGGATTTTGCGTATTCCAGGGACTTTCGGTTTCACTCAAATCGCGTGATTCCGGGCAGCGATGATGAGGCCCCGCTGCTGTCTGCGGCATACCAGCCTCGCCTCAGGTCCACTTTGCCAAGGATTTCAGCAGATCGACGGCGGTCGCGCGACCCTATCAAGTTTGCTTACGCTCGAAGCTCACGCGCGCTCTCAAAAGGCGCTCACACCCGTTTGAGAAGCGCTTCGTCCGCCCTTGGCAATGTCGGTCAAGCGATCTGGGCCACAGCTCAATCTGTGGGGGCGAGCTGATGTTCCAGCCATCGTGCAGCAAGATCGGAGATCAGCTCCGGACGAAGTCCGGCTGCGCCGGTGCTCTTGTGAGGCGCCCCTATCGTAAGCCATTCCCCGAGCGCGCGCGCCCACCCTGCGGCAGGATCAATGGCCAAAAGAGGTGCAGCCAAGCTGCCCTGGCACAATGGGAGACGCCATACCGTTCCCTCAAGCACACATATGTCGTCGCGAACGATGACAGTCCAGTGCTCAACAAATCCGGACCATTCGAGCGCAGATGGTGGCGGTGACGTTCCTGTGCGCAAGCAGCCGAGCAGCTTTGCTGCGAACACAAGGTTCGCCTTTGACCCCCGCCAGTTCGTCCCGCAATCTGCCCGATGGGGACAGAGCAGACGGGCAGTATCCGCTCGTGCAAGGGAGGGAGCATCCGTTGCGACGCTAGGTCCGATGAAAACTGGTGTCTTGACCATGCCGGCCTTCTCGCTGCTCAAAACAAGATTTCAAACAGAGACTAAAGGTCGATCCGATTGACGTATGGCGCTTTCACGTCGACGGCGACCGTAGCGTCGTCTTCACCGCACTGAAGGATTTCCCGATATTGTGACAGGCATACGACTGCATTCAGCACCACTACCCCTAAAGGCAGTGCTGCTTTCTCGTCATTTTCATATCAGGAAGCCAAATGAGACAGCATGGTTAGGGGAGATGTCAAACCGCTGCAGAAACTGAGTAGCCGGTCCCTCCTCGCCGGCTTCGCACGCACGCTCCTGTCCAGGGGATGGGACAAAGCGATCTGCATAGACCTGTTGCCAGGAAGACTTTTTGCCGCCGTCTCATCGCTCGCTGGGCCTACTGGGCGACCTCAAGCCGCTCGACGGGCGACGCGTCATTCGAGCTGGCGAACAGCCTTGCTTCCAGCATCGATTGCAACGGCGCAACATCTCCCCTTCGCAACGCGCCGATCGCATTTGGAATCCCAGCCGCGACACGAGCATCGGCGCGACCAGCTGCAATGGCCTGGAACTTGAACCCGATGTCGTCCCAGCTCATGGGGTTCGTAGGTTCTCCCTTCGGCGCCAACACGGTCCGCTCAAACGTGCCCGAAGCAGTGGTGATGCGAACTCGCCCGGGAACCGCAGCCGGGAACATCAGCTCAAATTCGGGATTGACGGTCATGTGGACGCGTCCAGCGATCTCGATGGCCCTTTGGTCTGTCAGCGACTCGTTGCTCAAGGGGAGCAACGCTGGTGCGCCGCTGGTCGCGGCGACACCGAGGCAGAACGGAAGGCTGTATTGCGCTCCTTCCAGCGTACGCGGCGCCACCTCGTTGCTCAGGGTCAACGACCTCCCAAAGGTCTCCACATCGATGCTGATGATGGCTTCCGGATGAATGTCATGATCGCTCAGCAACGTGATCAGCGCGTCAATCGGCGCGTGAATCCAACGGCAGCAACTATAGGGCTTGAAATAGGTGCTGTTGATGAGCCAACTCGTTCCGAGCCCGTCGAGAAGCCGCGCGCGATCGTACCGTTCTGAACTGTCCAGAATGTCGATCGGTCCGGTGAAGCCCTGCTTGGCCAGATCGGCCGCCAGGATGCCATTGGCAGCTCCCCATGGGATGCCCTCCTTGACGCTGTTGCCTCTGAACCGGGTGTATGGAGTGGCCGACTGGCTCGGTGCCGTTGTCCCAGCGATTGAGATCGCGTGTGCGATCTGGCTCCGCGACAGCCCTCTCAGCCAACCCACCGCTGCCGCAACGGCTTGACCGCTCCAGAGGCCGCTGTTCACCGTCGGGACGCTTCGCAGATCCCGGGCAGCAGAAATACGAATGCCTATCTCATATCCGATGGCAATGGCGGCAAGCGCCCGTTGCCCATCCAAGGACGGACTGCCGAGCAGTGACAATACCCCCGGAATGATCGCTGCGCCGGGGTGGCCCGAAGCGGCGCGGTGGCCATCATCCAGGTCGAGCGAGCACGCGCAGGCCGCATTGACGAAGGTTGCCCCCGCAGCGGTCGACCGCTCTCCTGAAAACCACATCGCCGCCGGTCCATGGCCCCAGGTCGCGCTCGCTATTCGGCGCACGGCCACCGCATTTGGCGTCTCATGGCCGGCTATCGCGGCGGTCATCAAATCGAGCACGCATTTCGCCGCGCTGATCCGGGCTTCTTCTGGAACTTTGCTCGCGCTGACCCATTCGGCCAACAGCTCGGCAGCGGTGTATGTCATGCGGGCCTCCAGGGATCTTCAACATGTGTGCTGATCGGACGAGGTGAGGTAGCGCAGCCGTCCGACTCATGATTGGCAAACCGAACTCTATCGAAGTGGCACGAAGCTGGCCTTTGAGCATCTTCCGCGCGAATGGCAGCAGGAAGTCAAAGTCGAATTTTGCGAGCACCTATTCGTCGGAGTTATGGGGTTGAGCCGGATCCGCGCCGATCCTTTCAGTCGGTTTTGGCGCGGACCGTCGCGGTGTGGTGCCACTTGCCGGGCAGGCGAAGCTTTGACGAAACTCCGGCCAGCTGCTCGTACATCGCAATGAAGAGATTTGAAGCGATCACGACGGCAATCCCAGCCAGCTCGATCGGGACCGGCATCTCACGCCAGACGAGGAGACCGAGCAGAAAGGCAAAGACGAAGGTGGCGTATTCGAAGGGTGCAACGACGCTCGCCGGCGCCATCTGGTAGGCCTTGGTGAGCAGAATCTGAGCAGCGCCGCCCAGAACACCAATTGCGACGAGGATCGGCAAGTCAGTCACGCTCGGCCAGACTGCAGAGAACGGCAGTGTCGCTGCGCTCACCAATGTGCCCGAGAGCGAAAAGTAGAAAACAATGGCCATGCTCGTCTCGGTGTCCCGCATCTTGCGGATGGAGATCAATGCAAGGGCCGTAGCCACCGCACCGGCCAGCGCGAACAAGACTCCCGAGGAGAGCCCCCGGCCATCGGGATGGGCCATCAGCAGCACGCCGCCAAATCCGAAAACGACGGCAACAAGACGATGGAGGCGAATGCTCTCCCCGAGCAAGGGAATGGCAAACAGCGTAATGAACAACGGTGCTGCGTAGCCCAGCGCCGTCGCGGTCGCGAGCGGCAGCATCCCGACCGCCGTGAAGCTGAAGAAGAGGGAGCAAAGACCGGCAACGGAGCGGCGCAGATGAGCGCCCGGCCGTTCGGTGCGAAGCAGGCGATAACCTCCGAGACGCCGGACAAGCCAGAGAATCGGCAGCAGAGCGAAGAAACTCCGAACGAAGACGATCTGTCCCACGGGGTACTCGCCGCCCAGCTTCTTGATCAAGGCGAACATGACGGCGAGCACCGCTGCCGAGAGCACCTTATAGCCGATTGCCGGCAGGTGAGATGACACCGAGCTGTCTGGCACGCCCTGCCGGCTGCTGATGATCGTCATACAAGCCTCATGGTCGAGAAGCGGCCAAGATCTACGCGATACGGCGAAGCTCATCGTCCCAGGGCGCGAGCGGTGCGCTGAATGTCTCGATCACCTGTCCCTTGGAAGCCGCATCCAGTCCCAGCCTGCGCAGGTTTCGGCCGGTCTCCAGATAGTCCGTCTCGTTGACGATGGAGGCCAGATCGATGATCGACTTGATCGCGGTGGAATGGAGGCCGACCTTGACGCCGAGCTCGAACCAGGGAACCAGAACGTATGGAACGTCCTGCACAATAAACCTGTCGCGCATGTGCGTCGGCGCCATCTTGGTCGTGTTGTGTTCGACCGTCTCTCTGGCGAACTCGCCGAAACTGGCGAAGGCCCTGTCGTAGTAGCTGTTCATGATCGCCACGACAGGCTGCGGCTTGAAGCCAAATTCCCTGGCGATCGCCATTCTCTCCTTGTCGACTTCGTCGATGACGCGGGCGACCGACGTCGACATGCCTTCACGATAGAAATAGAAGTCGCCCTTTCGCGTCTCGATCCATCCGGCGTTCATCAGCGCCGGCGTCGGATGAATCACTCCGGTAATGCAAGACATGCCGATCTCGAGAACATTGCTGCGCCACTGCAGCGGCATCGGGAAGATCGCGCCAATCTCACCGCGCAACGCTTCACTGACATCGACCGGCATCGCTGCGATCGGCATGATGCTCTTGATGCCCATCACCGTCACCTTGCCATCCTGCATTCTCGAGGCGTAGGGCGCCGTGGCGGTTTCGAGGATGTACCGCGCATTGATCTGTCTGCGCGCCATGAGAGCGAAGAAGTTGCCCGTGATCGAAATGACGACATGCTTGCTGAGGTCGAACTTTGCGAGTTCGCTCAGGACGGCCTCATGGCCATATGACGGGACCGTGATGATGATGAACTTGGAGAACCGGACGACGTCGGCCATGTCCGAGCTGACATCCGGATGGAAGCGGCCTTCGATCTTGAGGCCTGCTTCCAGATAGCCGTTGCGGTCGATTGTCTCCGCGTGCCGGCGATGCTCGGGATGCGCGTACAACAGTACGTTCGCTCCTCGACTGGCAAGATCGGCCGCGAACGCACATCCGCAATTCCCGGCACCAATGATCGAAACCGACGTCTGCATGTTGCTGCTCCGTGACGCAACCCAACGTAGATTCAAGTATTCTTGGAGCAGCGCGATCCGGTCAACATAATAATCCTGTAAACATACGGAAGCATCTCGCTAACGTACGCGCCTCGGACACTAATAATGGGCTAGCGGTGAAACGCATAAATGCGCGCATTGACTTGCCTTTGCAGTCAACAGATCGCCTTTATATTTGCACGACTGGCTCGCGCGCGCGGAGGCGCCGTCCTCGCTCGGTCAAGGGCAACCGCCAGGATCATGCTTCGTCCAAAGCGGGCTCTGGGACGCACCAATTCATGCAGAGAGGTGCGAAGTCACAGCCTGCAGGGAATTCGTCTCGGCGTGGCGTCGAGCTCCAAGCTCACCGCGTGTGCGACAGCTGTTGCAGGTTCTCGTTCGCCTCGACCATCCCTGGAGCAAGACTGAGATGATCTGGCCCCCCGAAGCTCCACCAGGTCGCAGCCATGGCACCATACTGGGCGAGCAATGCTGCTCGACAGTTACCAGGGGTCGATTGAAGAATAAGATCGCCCCGATAACCTGCGAGTCTCAGCTGATTGAGCGCGCCGGCGAGGTTGGTTCGCTGACGAGACGGCGAAGCGCGGTTGACGTGCAAATTCCAGTCCTTCAGGTGGACGTTCACGATCCGGTTGCCGCAGGCGGCAAGGGCCTCATGCGCATCAGCGCTTGTCGAAGCTCGACATCCAACCGTGTATGTGATGCCGAACCGGTCTGCCGGGTATGGTTCGATCAGCGATGCCAAGAGCGGCGGATCGAGATCAGACTCAAGGGAGAGGACGACGCCGCAAGCCTCGAGGAGCGGCGCAAGCCGATCCAGTCCGGATCGAAGTGCCGCCGCCTCGCGGGAGGAAAGCTGTTGCCCGCCGTTCGCGAGTGGCACCACGAGGAGCTTGATGCCGATCTCAGCACACGCCTCGATCACGGCACCGAGCAGATCGAGCCTCGCCCAATGCTCACGGCCGGTGACCTTGTAGAAGGGGGATTGCATCATGAAGTCGGCGGACAGCGATGGAATGCAGATGTCGCACTCGCGACTAAGCCGCCGCATCTGATCTCGTCCGGTGGAAGACATCACAGGATTCATCAGGATCGGCTCGTCACCGATCCTCCACTCGATCAATTCGAAGCCGACTTTTTGGGCAACCGAGAATTCCTCGCGCCAGCAATCCGTGAGAAAGCCTCGTCCTCTCTTGTCAGCCGGCTCCATGAGGTCACCCTGCACAAATCCGATGCGGCTGACCATCTGCGCCTCTCCGAAAATCATATCATGGATCCTTCGACTGGACGCGCCAAAGCTTGATGACTTGCGACCGGCTGCGGCACGGAGAGCCTGCACCGCAAAGATAGGGCGACCGACCACACACTGCCACTACCAACCCTGGTAGAGGTCCGCGGTCCGGAGCGCAGTCTTCTTGTTCCGCAAGCGACGACCGCCATCTGCGGAATTACATCACCATTCACGGATCCGACCCGTCCCAAGGTTGCCGGCGGCAGCCGTACACGTCCAGCCCCCTATCCGGCTTGGTAGCTTCCGCGCGCGCCGGAAGCTGCTCTACTGCATCTGATGCAGCAGACACATGATGGAGATGGGAATGGTGCACAAGGCAGTCCTAGCTGGCAGCGACGAGCCTGCCGAGGAGTTCTGCAGTGTCGCAAACTCAGCTAAAAATCAGGACAAGGGCCTTGCATTCGCGACCGGCTGGAAACCGGATTCGGGGGTCGACCAATCCGCGGCGGGATGCGACCAGATGTCTGCGCCGGCTTCTACAGCCCGCGACGAAGGCCGCTCCATCTCCGTGCCTTCGAGACCACGCGTCCTGCTGGTCGGCGACAAGGGATTCACGAGCCTGCTCAAATACATTCTCGAGAGCAACGGCTTCGACTGCATGCTGACTGATACCCTGACAGATGCGATCGCCTCCGCCACCGCCGCGCGCCCCGGCTTGATCGCCCTGGACGATGTATCGTGCGGGGATCGCGTAGCCTTCGCGCTCGAACAGTTGCACCGGGACCCTGCAACGCAGAATGTCCCGACGCTGATCATGGCAAGCGTATCGCCTCACCTCGAGGAGGCGTGCGTCCATGCGGATCGGACAAGCTATATATTGAAGCCGTTTCTTCCGGACATCTTCATCGACCGGCTGCGTGGTCTTCTGCGCGAATCGACTTGTTCCAGTCCCAAAGTGCTTCGATTTGCCGACATTGTCATGGAGTCCGACGCGCATCGCGTCTCCCGAGGAGCGCGCTGCATTCGCCTCTGCCCCGTCGAATATCGGATCTTGCAACAGCTCCTCGAATGCCCCCGAAAGGTCTTTTCTCGGGAGCAGATCCTATCCAGCATTCGAGCACATACTCAGGAGAACGCCGTTCGCTCGATCGATGTTCATATCAGCCGCATTCGCAAGGCTCTTTGTGAACGTGGCGAGCCGAACTATATCCGTACGGTGCGAGGATTGGGCTATTCGCTCGACTTCGCCCCGGACGGACCTGCCACCTACCTTCCCCGACCTGAGCCGGTCAGCAACGCGCGAATGCTGCACCGATCGGATCGGGTAAACACCGCTCGCCGCTGATCAGAGAGCGGCTCTCGCGCTAGCCTCCAGCGAAGCTTCCGCTCGGTCGACCTCAATCCAAGGAATTGGGCGACTGGATTACGATCACGGCACACTCGCCAATGAACTTCTTTGGCGGGGCTTCAAGTCATCGCGCTCCGATGCGCAGGCTCCCCCACGCGATCTCGCTTGTTTCCGGGAAGTAGCATGCCCAGAATCGGCCGTCTCCCGACGTCTCCAACTGCGGCTTTTCGACGGAACATAGACCTTCCGCTCGCGCGCAACGCGGATGAAAGCCACAGCCCGGAGGCGGATTGGCTGCAGAAGGAACCTCTCCCACGATCTGGATCAGAGGCCGGCGGGCCCTCGGATCCGGCACTGGATAGCTGTCGCGCAGAAGCCTGGTGTAAGGATGCAACGGACGGTCAAGAACATCTGCCGTCGGCCCCTCTTCGATGATGCGCCCAAGATACATGACGGAGACTCGGTCGCAGAAATGGCGGACCACCCCGAGATCATGCGAAACGAACAAGAACGACAGGCCGCGGCGTTCGCGCAGCCCCTCCAGCAGTCGAAGAATTTGCGCCTGGACCGACACATCGAGAGCAGAAACGGCCTCGTCTGCGACGACCAGTTCGGGATCCAAGACCAGCGCCCGTGCAATGCCAATCCGTTGCCGCTGCCCCCCTGAGAACTCGTGCGGGTAGCGTTCCAGTGCTTCTCGCGGCAACCCGACCTCGAGCATGGCGGCTTCCGCCTTCTCGCGGATGTCCTTGGACGAGAGTCGCAGATGAACACGAAGGGGTTCTTCCAGAGTCTGCCGGATTGTTCGGCGCGGATTGAGCGAAGAATACGGATCCTGAAACACGATCTGCATCCGGCGCCGCAACGCGCGCAAGGTGGCCCCCTTGGCGGCGCGGACATCGATGCCGTCGAATAAGATTGATCCGCTATCGGGCTCAATGAGCCGAAGAATGGTACGCGCGACCGTTGACTTGCCACAACCGGACTCGCCCACGAGGCCAAGGGAAGCCCCCTTTGGAATGCGGAAGGACACATCATCGACCGCCCGGACGCATCTGGCGCCTGAACCTCCGTGTCTCACGAAGGTCTTCGAAAGATGACGTACAACAAAGTCGCCGCTTCCCAGGGATGTCGTCATCAATGCACTCCTCCGACCGGTCTGACGGGACAGCGCACCAAATGTCCGGGATCACCTGATGATACGAGCTCTGGGTGCAGTTCGGTACAGCTGCGGTCCTTGAACGGGCAGCGGGGCGCATAGGCGCAGCCTGCTGGAACGGCAGACAGGGCCGGAACACTGCCGGGGATCGGCTCCAGACTCTCGCTGGCCCGGTCAGCTCGCGGCATGGCGCGCAGCAACGCCGCCGTATAAGGATGCATGGGCTTTGCGAACAGCGCGTCGACAGTCGCAAGCTCGACAATCTCGCCCGCATACATCACGGCAACGCGGTCGGCGATCTGCGCAACCACGCCAAGATTATGCGTGATGAACAACATCGACATTCCGTAGGCCTGTTTGAGCTCTTCGAGTTGAGTCAGCACCTGCGCCTGGATCGTCACATCGAGTGCCGTCGTCGGCTCGTCGGCCAGAAGAACCCTCGGATGGCAGGCAAGCGCCATGGCAATCATGACGCGTTGGCGCATCCCCCCCGAAAATTGATGCGGATACTCATCTAGTCGGCTCTTCGGCGATGGAATCTTGACCTCCGCCAAGAGCCGAAGCGCCTCAGCCTTGGCCTCCATGCGCGACCCTCCGCGATGAATGAGGATCGCCTCCGCGATCTGGTCTCCCACGGTCATGGTCGGATTGAGACTGGTCATCGGCTCCTGGAAGATCATCGCAATCGAATTGCCCCGGATCGTGCTCATGTCCCGCTCGGACAAGGTCACGAGATCTTGACCCTCGAACAACACCTCTCCGCCTTGGATGCGAGCACCGGCATGCGGAAGCAGCCGTAGGATGGACAGGGCCGTGACGCTCTTGCCACTGCCCGACTCGCCCACGACCGCGAGCGTCTCGTTTGGCATCAGTGATACCGAGACGTTTCGTACTGCCGGGTACCAATGGCCGCCGATTCGGAATTCGGTCCGCAGATTGCGCAGGTCGAGAGCTGGCCTAGGAAACGATGTCATGCCTGCTATTCCCCCCGCAGCTTTGGATCGATGGCGTCTCGCAGAGCGTCTCCCAGGAGATTGAGGGCGAGCACGGTCAACAGGATCGCAAGGCTCGGGAAGACCGCGAGCCACCAGGCGTCGAGGATATTGTCGAACCCTTCGCGGATCATGCTGCCCCAGGTCGGTGTCGGTGGCGGAACGCCTAGCCCGATGAAGCTCAGCGATGCTTCCGTGCGAATCGCGGAAGCCATCCATAGTGAACTCATCACCACGACATCCGAGATGAGATTGGGGAGAATATGAACCCCCATGATCCGGACGGGTCCGAACCCAAGCGCTCGGCCGGCGATCACGAAGTCCTGCTGCTTCAAGGCAATCGTTGGCGCCCGGGCAACTCGCGCAAACGGCGCGATCTCCGTGATTGCGATTGCAATGATCAGGTTCTGAAGGCTGGCGCCGAGCATCGCCGCAATCATGAGGCCGAGCAGGAGAGCTGGAAACGAGAGCATGACATCGAGCACTCCCATCACGAGCTGATCCAGCGCTCCTCCGACATAACCCGCAACGATTCCGATCGTGCAGCCGATTGTCATCGCAATCAGGATGGCGACGAAACCGACCATCAGTGAGATGCGGGCTCCATAGATCAGACGGGACAGGACATCTCGGCCGTAATTGTCCGTTCCGAACAGAAACTCCGCTGACGGCGGCTCGAGCCTGGCCACGATATTCTGCTCCAGCGGGTCATGAGGCGCGATCACCGGCGCGAGCACCGCCACGACGATGATGAGCGCGAGGAGCAGCGCACCCAGCCAGAAGAGAGGATTTCTGGAGAAGGCCAGCCACAATCGACTGGGCTGCGACACTGCAACCGATGCAACCCCGACCGTCATTTGTATTTCACCCGCGGATCGATAAGCCCATAGGTAATGTCCGTCAGCGTATTCACGACGATGACGCAGATGGCAAAGATGATCATCAGCCCCTCGAGCAGCGTATAGTCGCGAGCGTTGAGTGCCCCGAAGATCAGCTTGCCGAGGCCGGGCCGGTTGAAGATGATCTCCGTGAGCACCGAATTTCCGATCAACGTACCGAAGTAGAGGCCAACAACGGTAACCACCGGAATGAGGCCATTGCGCAGAGCGTGTCGCATGACGAGGCGGGTGGGAGTCACTCCCTTCGCGCGCGCTGTGCGGATGTAATCCTCGCCAAGGACTCCCAGCATGGATGACCGCGTGACACGCACCACATAGGCCATCAGGATCAAGCCGAGATTCAGCGCAGGCAAGGCAAGGCTTCGTAACCGTTCGATCGGATCAGTGCTATCGGACGCGAGAACGGGGAACCATCCCAGCTGGATTGCGAATACGATGAGCAAAAGAATGCCTGACACAAACGCTGGGAACGATAGCCCGACCAACGAGACCAGCCGCGAGACGTAGTCGATCCAGCTGTTGCGGCCGAGCGCGGCGAGAATTCCGAGCGGCAGGCCCAGGACGATTCCGATCACGATGGCCGCCAAGGTGAGTTGGATTGTGGAGGGCAACACCAGCAGGACCTCCTGCACGACAGTCCGGCCGCTGCTCAGCGATTGCCCGAGATTTCCGGTGAGCACCTCACCGAGAAAGTGAAGATATTGGACCTGGATCGGCTGATCGAGCCCGAGCCGGGCGCGCATCGCGCGAAGCGAGGCTTCGGTTGCCTGATCGCCAAGGATGACGGATGCCGCATCACCCGGAACGAGACGCACCAGCACGAAGATTGCTGTCAGCATCACCAGCAAGGTGGGGATGGCCAGCAGCAGCCGCTTGAAGGCAAAGCTGATCATTGGATCACCCAGCACATTCGCGAACAGAAACCAGAATGTTCGGACTGAACTCTTCTCTCCAGACAGGGAAAGTGCCTCACAACACCTCCTCCTCTTGATCGAGTGTGGCCAGCTCTCCAAGCGTCACGGGCTTGAGCGGGGGCCTGACTCGATAGAAGCCGATCTCCCCTATAGGACAATCCTGGATTTCCGCGAGGATGCGGATGACGGTATAACCGCATTGCCGCCCCTGGCAGGGGCCCATCCCTGCACGCGTGAAGGCCTTGATCTGGTTCGGGCCGGAGCCGCCGATCTGCGCCATCGCCCGGATCTCTCCTGCCGTGACCTCCTCGCAGCGGCATACGACGGTCTCATCGGACGGACTAAAAATCCTGCCGCGGGGTCTGAACATGGTGTCAAGAAAGGGCCGCAAGGCAAGTTCGCGAGCCAAACTCTTTTGAACGCGCAGCGCTTCCTTGAGCACGATCTGCTCGTCCGCATAGCCGAGCTTGACTGCCAGCCTGTGTGCTGCGAGCGCCCCACGAAATTGCGCGGCCTTCGCGCCAGCAATGCCCGCGCCGTCCCCGGCAACGAAGATACCGGCTTTGGTCGTTTCACCCCATTGATCGAGAACCGGAACGTAGCAATCCTGCTCGTCACGCCATTCAACCGCGCAGCCCAGCCCCAGCGGTGCATGGACGTTCGGCACGACACCTTCATGCACAAACAGATTATCCGCGGAAACGGTCTTCTCTTGTGCATCGGCCGTTCGATAGCTGATGGATTCGATCCGGTCCGATCCGTGCGCCACGAGGTCGACGACATGACGGACGACGGGCACACGCCGGTGTCGAAGGACGGCCGTCCACGCGAGCCCTTTGAGGAGCGCCCCACTGGCACGCAGGGCCTTCGGCAGATGCCGGAGCGCCGCCCAATGACTCCCGGCCGGTGTCGTGTCCAGATAGCCGGCGATCTGACCTCCGGCGTTGAGCAACTGAACGAGGTAGAGAAGCGGCAACGGGCCACAACCAGCGACCCAGACCGGCTTGGAGGGGATCTGCCCGGCGGTCTTCAACAGGACCTGAGCGGCACCCACCGTGAGGACTCCCGGCAGTGTCCAGCCTGGGAAGGGAGCAGGCCGCTCCTGGGCGCCGGTTGCGAGGATGATGGCGCGCGCCTCGATCGTCCGGGCCTTGCCATCATGGGTCACGAAGGCACGAAAACCAGGTTCGACCTGCCAAAGCTGTGTACGAGGCTCGTACCGCGCGCCGCTGGCGCGGAATGCATCGGTCGCAGCCTTTCCGTCCTGATAAGTCCTTCCAAGGATGGCGCCCCTCGGGGTCGCCGCTTGGGTTTCGACCGAGCGCCAGATCTGCCCGCCAGGCGAACTTTGATCATCCACAACCAGGACGTCAATTCCATAGCGGCGGGCTGTGATGGCCGCTGTCATGCCAGCAGGGCCAGCCCCTACGATGAGAAGATCGGTGGTGCTCATGACGGCAAGCACCGCTTACGCTGCTGGCGCTCAACCTTCATGCCCTCCTGAACCGGGGTCATGCAGGTCTGAACCGAGGCGATTCCATCCACCTGAGCGAGACAGTCGAAGCAGACGCCGATCATACAATAGGGAGCTCGCCCGCTCCCTTTGACCGGTGTGGGGCGCGACCAGACGACAGCCTGCCGGAGCAGCACAGCTGCCAGGCTTTCGCCCGGCTCCGCCGTGACAGGTTTGCCTTCGACATAGACAGTCACGGTCTCAGCGGGCTCATGCAGCTTTCGAAACATCAAAGCGACTCTGATGAAAGATATCGAGCGAATCCGGCAACTGGCCGGCCGAGATGGCATCGGCCAAGACGGTGGAATGCAGAGCTGCAAGCGTGACGCCTGAATGGCACAACGCCACGAAGGCTCCCCGGTGCTTCTGGGACTGGGCGTAGACGGGACACCCATCAGGCGTCATGATGCGCAACCCGGCCCACTGCCGAACCAATTTTGCCTCAGCAAGCCCCGGCACGATGCGAAGCGTCCGCCGACTGAGATCTGCCGCCGCGATCGCGGTCGCGGAGCTATCGAAACCGGTCTCCTCATGGGTAGCACCGATCATCACGGTGCCTTCCCGGGTCTGACGCAAGCCACTCGTCGGCAGAGGCAGAAATGGTTCAAGGCGCTCGGTCACCAGGATCTGCCCGCGTTGAGGCCGCAGCGGGATTTCAAGACCCACTTGCCGCGCCAGCGCCTGAGACCCGAGACCCGCAGCGATCAGCACGCGCGGCGCACTGACGGTCTCGTTTCCGAACGTCACCGTAAAGCCCGCCTCGCTGGGCACGATCTGCCGCACCGCAGCGTTTGGGCGCAGATCTCCACCCAGACGCAGGATTCCGGCATGAAGAGCCGCAAGGAGCTGAAGCGGATTGGCATGCCCGTCCCGCTGGCCGAAGCTGGCGCCGGCCACGTCAGGCCCCAATCGAACCTTCGGAAGCAGTTTGGCCAGTTCAGCGCGATCGAGCATCCGCCAATCCGCCTCCGCTCCGCCGAGCTGATTCTGCAGCCGCTGAAGGTCCAAGCGGCGCTTCTCGAACGCGTCATCTCCGAGGCAGAACGCCAAACCGCCATTCTGCTCATACTGAAGATCCAACGCGGCCAGATCAGTGAGTTCCGACGCAAAGTCGGACCACATGTCGACGCTACGGCGTGACAGCTGCTGATAGGCGGGCATGTTCTGGCCTTTGCCCTGTAGCCAAACAAGGCCGAAATTGGCCCGCGCCGCACGATGGTCGCGATCGTCACCGTCGAGCACGAGCACTCGGCGTTGTCTTCGCGCAAGCCCATAAGCGATCGCAGCACCGACCGTGCCCGCACCGATAACTATTATCTCAGGATGCATCAGATTTCCTCTTGCCCAATATGACGACAAAAAGAGATATTTGGTCAAAGTCGAAAATCTCTGGCTGTATTCTTCAGGGTTATGGGATGGCTCGTCAGATCAATCTCAGACAGGTCGAGGCGTTCAAAGCGGTGATCGAGAGCGGCTCGATCAGCCGAGCCGCTTTGATCCTCAACATCTCCCAGCCCGCGATGAGCAAACTGATCGCTCATCTCGAAGAGGATACCGGGCTCAGCCTGTTCGATCGCGTCAAGGGCCGCCTTGCTCCGACAGAGCGTGGCATGCGGCTTTACAAGGAGATTGATCGTATTTTTTCAGGTGTCCGCCAGGTGGAGAATGCCGTCGAGGCCATCCGCCGCGAGGAGCAGGGGCAGCTTCTTGTCGGAGTCATGCCGGCTTTGTCGCGTTCGTTCATCCAGCAGGCGACGATGGGCTTCCTGCAGCAGCATCCCAACGTGTTCTGCTCGGTCAAGTCACGCAGCTCGGAATGGATCGTGGATTGGCTGGTCACACGCAAGCTCGATGTCGGCCTTGTCAGCTCGCGGATCGACAATCCCTATGTGATCGCCGAACCGCTGACCCAGCACCCGCTCGTCTGCATCATGCCGACCGATCATCCCCTCGCCATGAAGAACGTTGTGGAGCCGGATGATCTCGACAACATTCCCTTCGTGTCTTTCGACCCTGAGAGCCAGGCCGGTCAGTGCATTGCGACGATGTTCGACGCCTACAACGTCAGACCCAACACCGTGCTCGTTGCCAATGTCTCGCCGACCCTGTGCGAATTCGTGGCAGCCGGCCTCGGCGTCGCGCTGGTGCACCCTTTGATGTTCAGCGGGCTTCAGGACCGTCTGGCCATCAGACGCTTCGAGCCCGCTTTGTCCTACGACTTCCAGCTCTGTCGAATGCGCGACAGCCGCAATGCAAGTCTGGTCGACGCCTTCCTGCAGCAGGCGCGCACGACGGCCGCACGGCTCTCCCACGAGTCGCTCAGCGCGGCATAAGCGTCGTCGCCTCGGTGATCGGCGGAGCGAGATTCATGGCTCCTTTGAGCTCATAGCCGTAGTTGACACGCTTGCTGTGCCCCCAGACCTGCTGAAGCTCAAACAGCGGAACAGAACAGACGGCGTCGTGGATCTTGCGCTGAGCCTCCTTCCACAGCTCCTGCTGCCGCTCCACACTGCCTTCCACCCGCGCCGCCTGTATGTCTGCGTCCGCAACGTCGCAATGGGAGAAATTGGCAACCGCCGTCGGCTTTCCAATGCTCGAGCTCGAGTGATAGAACTCGGTCAGGTACGTGTCGGCGACCGGAAATCTGGCGGCGCCATAAAACACCAGAGCGCTGGCATTGCCGCGAATCTGGCTCTGATACGTGGCGTGATCGACAACGCTCATATCCAGCTTGATACCGGCCTTTGCGAGCTGGCGCTGAATAATTTCCATTGTCGGCAGGATAGCCGAGATGTTGGACACCACGACCTTGAGCGTCAGGCCATTTGGGTAGCCCGCTTCGGCCAGAAGTGCCTTGGCCTTCACCGGATCGTAAGCATAAGCCCCTGATGAACAGTCCTCTCCGATATAGCCCGGGGGCACGACCGAGCAGCCTTTCAGACTGACGCTCTTACCGACAAACTGCACGAGATCGTCGAGATTGACCGCAGCGGCGATTGCCTGTCGGACCTTCAGGTCATCGAGCGGCGGAATACTGCTGTTGATGTGAAGCGTTCGAAACTCTCCTGGACGGAAGACATCAACGACCATGTTGCCGCGCTGGCGGGTCATATCGACCCAGCGTTGCTCGCGCCGGCCTTGGATGACGTCGAGCTCTCCAGACGCAAAGGCGAGCTCGCGGGCGCTGTCGGAGGGGATCGTACGGTACATGATATTGCTGATCTGCGGCCGGCCGCGGAAATAGCCCTCGTTTGCGACCAGCTTCACATGCCGCTGCGTTTCATGCTCTGAAAACGCAAACGGACCCGTACCGACGGGGTTGGAGGCAAACTTGTCTCCGAGCTCCTCCACTGCTCTTTTGCAGACAATGTTTCCGCCGTGATAGTTGGACAAGCGGCCGAGGAAATTCGGATCTGGATACTTCAGGGTCACGCGAACGGTGGACCCGTCTACCTTGGCGATGCTCTCCACCGCGGAGAAGTCTGCAGCGAAGCTCGATCGGCTGGGGTCTGCGGCACGTGTCAGCGAGTAGACGACATCATCTGCGGAGAGGCTGCCCCAGTCGCCGTGAAACTTGACGCCCTTTCGGAGGAAGAAGGTCCAGACTCGTCCGTCTGAGGACGTTTCCCACCGCTCGGCGAGATCGGGCTCGAGATCCTTAGGGTCCGCGCTCCCTGGCTTGAATCGAACCAGGCCGTTGAACATCAGGCCGATCAGCGGCTTGTCGGTGCTGGTCGTCGCACGATGGGGGTCGAGCGTGGTAATGTCTGATCCACCGGCCCCGATTTGCAGGGTGGTCCCCGGGGCTTCCGCTGCAGACACATCACCGGTCGCGTTCACCGTGACGGCGATGCAGAAAGCCAACATATAGACGTACTTCATAGAGACGTACTTCATCCGGTGCCTCGCCCGTTGCCCACGCATCAGGCTGGAAGAGTCCTGCATCTCTGTCAAAGTCCGAAATCAAGGAGACCTATTCTTGGGCGTTATGGGCTAACGGCGAAGCTCAACCGCGGCCCAAAAGTTCGAGTACCAGGACCCAGGCGGCAGCGACTGCAGACCCGGCGAACCGTCTACCCGGAGCGCGTCGCCTCCATCCGGAACGGCCCCCATGAGAGCATGAGCATAGCTCCGTTACAGGCGGCACGCGGAACCCTGTGCCGCCACACCGCCGCGCGCATCGATGGAGGACGCGCCGTGGTTGGCTTACGGAAGCGATCGATCTCAAAGCTGGCGATTGCGCGCGACCATCGCGCCGTTTCGCCAATTGCGCGCCGCGCAGGAACGGCGCTTCGTCGTGAGTGTCAGAGCGGCAACGGTCGGGCGGCGTCGGCTTCAGTCGGTGGCGTGTCGGTCCACGCCGACACGGATGGGCCGGATAATCCGGGGATCTCAATGAGACCAAGCCTTATCGCCCTCACGACGGCGACCGTCCGGCTGTTCGTGCCAAGCTTTCTCATCGCCTTCTTGAGGTGGAAGTTGATCGTGTTTTCGCTGATCTTGAGGATGATTCCGATATCCCAGGAGGATTTGCCCTCTGCGGTCCACTTCAGGCATTCGCGTTCGCGCTGCGAGAGCCCAATCGCCTTCTTGCCCATCGCTGGCTGGGCAAGCTCGCCAAAAGCAACATGGAACTGACACGCCAAGGCGTGAAGATGCTTCATATGCCGGATCGGGTCGGCATCGTCGAAGCTGGATGCAAAGGATAGAACGGAGATGCGCCCCGATGGCCCAAACAGCGGCACGCTCACCCCGTGCTTGAGACCGGCTTCGCGGCTCTCACGAAGGACCAACCGCTCGCCATCCTGCAGCTGCTTCTGCTCGAGCAGCTGATCCCACATGAATGGACTGCTATGAAACGGGGTTCGCCTGACGACCGGATCGATCTCGTGATACTTGCGCTCGAAATAGTGCTCTCGCCAATCGAGCGGAAAGTTGAGAGCGACGGCCGGCATAGGATGCTCTGGCAGCCGTACCGTCTCTTCATAGTTCAGGGCGCCATAAGCCACTTGGCCGAACCCCTCATCGGCTGCAGAACTGACGAGAAGATCGAAGAGGTCGGACAGCGACTGCGTGCGGTTTGCACAATCGATGAAGCTGAAGAGGTCCATTGCTACCTCACGGCAGACAAAGCTGCGCAAACTTCCGCCCAGATGTGATCGTGAAAACGAATCCGTCTGAATGTCCCGATTGCCGACGGTCCGTCCTTGCCCCCTCGTCTGCCTCTATCAAGGCGAGAAGCAGGCGCTTGCTTGTCCAAACTCCAACCCAACCTGAGGTAGACCGTACCATGATACGCTCCGTCGTGCAATTGACGATCATATTCGATTGATTTTTTCAGAAGCCGCGATGTCATCAACAATGCCCTTCTCCGGAAGCGGCGGCCCTGACGATCTTGCCGACTCCGGCAATCAGATCGCGCAGCAAAGTGCCTGTTTGATGAGCGATCTTCGGCACTTGTGTCAGCATGCACGAGATTGCTGGTACAAGTTTCGATCGGATCATGCGCACCAGGGACATTCTCCCGGCACGCAGCACGCGCAAGTCAGGCCTCGCGGCCATCCCAAGCTGAACCCGTTCAAACGGGCCTGGACGAGCCTTGCAAAAGCCAAGAACTACACCCCAATACAACTCAGAATTGCGCCAGATTGTAGGTGATATTGGGGCGATGTCTGACAGTTGTCTTCCTCTGAGCAGCCGGTAGGACAGCAGCCGCTCCACAGACGCGCGAACTACTCGACTGGGTAGCTGCCTCGCTGACGCTGTGCCGATTAGTCTGCATCTTCCCGTCACGTGGCACATTGGAAGATGCTCATGCGTACCCTTTTAATCAGGTGGGAAACCGTCCATCGATATGGCGAAGCCTGGATTTCGCATCATCGGCTGCGGTACCGGATGTTCGTCGAGCGCCAGGGGTGGTCCGTGCCTCATTATCAGGGCATGGAATATGATGAGTTCGACACACCGGCAGCCACCTACATCCTGGTCGTGGACGAGCAAGATCAGGCGCTTGGAACTGCACGGCTGATTCCGACCACACGCCCCTACATGGTCAAGTCCTTGTGGCCTAACCTGGTTGAAGGCTTGCTGCCGCATTCGGACGAAATCTGGGAAGCATCGCGATTCGGCTGCGATCGTGCGCTGAGCACCGGCGGACGGCGCCGAGTGATCGGGCAGCTCATACAGGCTTGTCAGGAATTCGGCCTCGCCAACGGCATCTCGTCCTATCTTGGTGTCATGCCCAGCTGGATCTTCAAGAATGTCATCGCTGCCCATGGCTGCCCGGTGAGGCCACTGGGAGCGAAGCTGCCGTTTCCGGGGCATGACATTGGGGCAGCCTATATCGGGGTATCATCAGCCGTCCTGGAATTGGTTCGCCAGCATACGGGCGTCCCTAAAGCGCTGCATGAAAGCCCTTCTCCTGGGCCTGTCCCATCAGCACCGTCCCGGCGCTTGGCAGAGGATGCTCCATCGGAGCCCAAAGGACTGGCCTGCAGCCCAGAGTTGGAAGGGCTCGTGGAGGCTGGATGAGCGCGATCCCCGAACCTTCGACCATCTTGCCGCCGCAGGGCCCGCCAGTGAGGGCCGATCAGCGCTTGCATCAGGCTTTGGGCCTCAGCGCGATTGACCGTCTCTGAAGAAGATGCGGCATCACCGCAATCGGTGGCGATCAACGCGTCGGCTGCTTCGCTCAAGAAAGCCTGCCACGCTGGATTTGTCGCTCACAAGCTTCCCTGCTTCAGGAACGCCGAATGTATCAACTTTGAGCGCCAGGCGGTCCTGGTTTGTATGCATTGCGGAGGAAGCCAACGCGATGCGCGGCTCCGGGTCTATCTGGCCTTGATGGCTGGTGCCCGCTTCGACTTGGCAAACGCCCGATCAGTCGCCATGAAACGTGCCACCATTGCCGAGGCCAGGCGACCAAGATCATTGGCCGGCTGGTCCGAATGGCGGCCGACAGCTTCGGCATAGGCCTGCAGATCGCGAAACACGCTCGCTGACAGTTCGACCGTGATTTTGACCGGCTTCTCATCGGGAAGTTCCGAGATCTTCAGCTTCGCCATGACTGCTACCCCTGATACGGCTCGAGCACGAGGTCACGATTGACGATCACGCGGACCGGAAAGCCCGGCCTCACTGTCAGAGTCGGCTGGACGTTCATCTGTTGACCAACCAGCTGCTGACCTGTGCGGCTCATGGAGTTGCCGAAGCCCTGGCGGAGCGCCTGGATGATCGCGGCATTGTTCGTATTTTGATTGGTGCCCGCGTTGACCTCGCTGCCCATCGAGAGCAGCGTCGAGAGCAGCGCTGCGCCAACCAGCTGCCTGAAGTGGTTATCGACCTCGTCCGAGAGACCCGAATAGCCGGCAGCGTCGGCGCCCTGCTGCCGTTCCAGGACGATCGACCGTCCATTGGGCATGATCAGCCTGGTCCAGACCAGGAGCACGCGCGATTGCCCGGCCGTCACCTGGCTATCGTATATCCCGATCAGCCGCGCGCCCTGCGGGACAAGCAGGAAGCGGCCTGACGGCGAATCGAACACGTTCTCGGTGACCTGAGCGGTGATCTGCCCCGGCAGATCGGAGCGAATGCCCGTGATCAGGGCGCCCGCAATCACGGTCCCGGCCTGAACCACATAGGGGGAGGCCGGCCGGCTGACACGGTCGGCACTCGTGGTCCGGCGATCGACCGCGGCATTGACGAAGGCGAGCTTGCGGTCCTGGCCATTCTGGGCGAACGCGTCGTCGGGACTGGGCATCGCGCCCGCGCGTTCGCTGGTCTGAGGCCCGCTCGCCGCGGCCTCGGTGCCACGAACATTGACCGTCGCAAACAGGCGGCTCAAGCGAGCGGCATCCCGCTCCTGCTCATGGCGGAGCTGCTCCTGATCGGGGGTGACCGCAAGTGCCTGGCCCTGCGCAGCGACAATCGCCTTGCCGAGATCCCCGGGCAGCGGCGGTCCGATCACTGGGACGTTCCTGGGAAGACTGGTGTAGTCACGCGGCAGGGCCGAAACCCCGTCCGCGATGTCGTGATGATCAGTGCTGTAGAGCTCGGATGGACCCGATTTGCTCGGCCTGTTGGTCTGCAATGTCCAGACGACGGCGCCTCCCATCAACAGGAGCGCAACTGCACTGCCGCCGGCCAGGACATTGCGCGACAGCCGCGTAACCGGCGGAAGATCTCCGTTCAGGCGCATTCTTTTCGTGCGCCGCTCAGCCTTCTCGGCTGCAGACGGAGCCTGAGACGCAGAAGCCTCATCCTCCTCGTTTTTCACCCTGAGGCTCCGTCGGTTCTGACGATCCTGACCTTGCGCTGCTCCTCGCCGCCGAGGCGCAACTCGGCCGCGGCAAACAGCCGATCGACGATCATGATGTTGCGGAAGGCACGGTAGTTGACGATCTCGGGCGCACCATCGCTCCCGATGACGAACAAGGGCGGCAATTCACCCTGCACAATGCCAGGGGCAAACTCGATATAGACCTTGCGACCGTCGTCATAGGCGTTGACCGGCCTCCATGGCGGATCATCCCCCTCGATGCGATAGCGGAAGCGTCGCAGCGCCGGATTGGGCAGCTCCGGCCTCAAGACGAGCTGGCGCGCTCTCGTCTCGGCATTCTGGGGATAGTACCAGGCCACGGCGGGCATATACGGCTTGTCACGAGCGCGCAGCTCGAGCAGATAGGTCCGCCGGTCGGTGTTGACGATGAGATTGGTTTCGATCGCGGCACGCGTCGGCTTGACCAGGATGTGGACGCGGCGGCGTTCGCCCGCACCGCTCTCGGTATCGCCGACGACCCAGCGCACGGTGTCGCCGGCGGACACGGGCCCCGACCCTGTGAGCTGTTCACCTTCCTCGAGCATGATGTCGGTGATCTGCCCGGGCGCCGCATAGACCTGATAGAGCGCGCCGGGACTGTAGGCATAGATCTGCGTCGCGTTGAAGTAGCCCTTCTTGCGCGGTTCGACCCGCGCCGCGCTATTGGCCATCTCGACGCGGTCGAGCGGCTCCGCTTCTTCCTGGGCTCCCGCCTTGCCACCAAGGGACACTTTCCAGGGCGGCGGAAGATGAAGCGGCTGAACCTTTCCATCCAGCGCAGCTGGCGGCGCCGGCAATGGTGGTGCTTCGCTGTCATAGCTGATCTTGGGCAGATTGGTCGTTGTGCAGCTGCAGAGCAGCACCAGAACGGCGGCTCCCGCCGTCATTGGCCCTCCAGCCCTCCGGACCATTGGCTTGCTCATTGCGACAGCTCCTTCGACCAGTTGATGGCTTGGACGTAGACGCCGAGCGGGTTCTTGCGCAGGCGGTCAGCATCGTCCGGCATGGCGAACACGAGGGTGAGGATCGCGCTCCAGCGTTCGGTCGCAACCGAGGCGCCGTTCTCGTAGCGACGCTCGACCCAGGCGATCCGGAAGCTGTCCGGCGAGGCGCGGATCACACTGGAGACCTCGACCGAGACCTGGATCTTCCCGAGCTTGCTAAAAGGATCATTGGAGCGGGCATAGTCATTCAGGGCAGCCGCGCCGCGATCGGTCGTGAAGTCGTAGGCGCGCAGCCAATTCTGGCGCAGCACGATGCCATCGGCCGGCAGACCTCTCACGTCCTCAATGAACCGGGCAAGATGGAAGGCGACCTGCGGATCGGTCGGCACGTAGTCAGCCACCGCAGGCGCTACCCGCTGGACCTCGCCGAGATGGCCAACCTCGACCACCCAGGGCGTCACCGTACCGCGGGCCGACTGCCAGATCAGGGCGGACGCGAAGCCTGCGGCGAGGGTGAGGCAGCCGAATGCCATCAGCCGCCAGTTCTTGGCCTGCACGCGCGCAGAGCCGATGCGCTCATCCCAGACCTGTGCTGCCTTCTGATAGGGCGTCACCGGCTCGGGCGTACGGCCGTAATGAACAGATGACCGCTTGAACATGTCAGGATTTCCCCTCGGAGAGATCGACCGCGCTTCCCTGCCCGCCGCGCTCGGCATGGCGAACGGCTTGTGCCGTTGTAGATGCGCCCTGATGGACGGCGCGCGCTGCCTTCATGCGCTGCGCCCACATCGGAGAGCCCGAGCCATCGGCCTGACCCGGCTGATCCGAGCCGCCAGCCTGGACATTCGCCCTTTGGCGAAGGGGACTCGCGTTCGCTCCTGCTGCCTCGGCGGCAGCGCCGCTGACGCGCCCGCCGCCGGACGCCGCCGCACCAAGCGGCGCGACAGCACGGCTTGCACCAGAGATCGCGCCGCCTGCGAGCCCCGCTGCGCCAGCGGCCATGCCGGCGCCGGCCACGACGAGACCACCCGCTGCAAGCGACGCCCCGACCGCGCTCCCTGCTCCAAGCTGCGGTCCGCCGCCGACAAGACCATTGGCGATCCCGGGCCCGAACAATCCAAGGCCGAGCAGCGCCAGGGACGCCAGGACCAGGGCCATGGCACTCTCGACGGTCGGAGGATCGCCGCTCGTCACCTGGGTCAACTGACCGAACAGGGTCGAGCCGGTTCCTGAGATCACGGCGAGCAGCAGAACCTTCACACCGGAGGAGATGACATTGCCGAGCACACGTTCGGCTGCGAAGGCGGTCTTGCCGAACAGACCAAACGGGATGAGCACAAATCCAGCAAGCGTCGTGAGCTTGAACTCGATCAGGGTGACGAAGAGCTGGATGGCCAGAATGAAGAAGGCGAGCAGCACGACCACCCACGCAAACAACAGGACCGCAATCTGCAGGAAGTTCTCGAAGAAGCCCACATATCCCAGGAGGCTCGAGATCGCCTGGAGCAGCGGCCGCCCGGTATCGAGACCCACTTGCGCGATCCTGCCCGGGCGCAGGAAGTCCGCCGCCGACAGCGCCGAGCCGGAGGCCTTCAGGCCGAGTGCTGCGAAGCTCTCGAAGACGACCCGGGCGAGGCTGTTCCAATTGCCGATCAGGTAGGCGAACACGCCGACAAACAAGGTCTTCTTCACCAGCCGGGCGACGACATCGTCCTCGCCGCCAAACGCCCAGAAGAGCGCAGCAAGCGTCACATCGATGGTGACGAGCGTGGTTGCGAGATATCCGACCTCACCGCCCACCAGACCAAAGCCGCTGTCGATTGTCCGGGTAAAGGTCTCCAGGAATTGATCGATGATCCCCGTTCCGGTCATCGGGCAATCTCAACCATGAGCTGCCGGGCAGCCGCGGCGGGGGATCCGCCAATTTGGTCCGGAACGCTCGTCATCATCAGTGAAACATTCGTACGTTGGAGGGCTGGTCGCCCTGACCCTGCGTCAGGAAGCGGCGGAGCTGTTCGCGTGCCTGATCCTGTGCCGCCGCGCGCTCCGCCATGGTGAGGCTCTGCGCCCGTCCCTGGGCGGCCACGACCGCCGTCAGATCCGCGAGCTGTTGCGCCTGCATCGCCAGGATCTGGTTGCCGGCTTGCCTGACAGCCAGGGCGCCGGCGGCTCCTTGGCTCGCGGCAACCAGCGCGGCGGACTGGCTCTTGATGGTGTCGAGATTGCCGACCGCGCCTGCCTGAAGCTTGAGCGCATCCTGCAGCGCGGCCACGGACGTCTGCCAGCGTGAGCGCGCATTGTCTGCGAGGTCAGCGGCGCTGGCGCCGGCGGCTGCCGGCGCGTAGATCGTCCTGAACGCCTGCTCGATCTGCTGCACGTCGTAGGCCAGGCGCTGAGCCTGCTTGAGCAGATCCTGGGTCCGCTGGATCGATTGCTGCAGCTGCGTCAATGACGAATACGGCAGGCTGACGAGGTTGCGCGACTGATTGATCAGCATCTCGGCCTGGTTCTGCAGGGCCAGAATCTGATTGTTGATCTGCTGCAGCTCACGTGCGGCGGTCAGCACGTTCTGAGCATAATTGTTGGGGTCGAAGACGACGAGCTGGGCCCGCACCGGCCCCGCCGAGGTCAGAACCAGCAGCGCCAACGACGCTGCCCATCGCTTGCCAGAGATCATCGCCGCGTCTCCAGATTGTCGAGGCGCGGGATGAGGTCGGCCGCCCAGCCAAGCTTCAGGTGCCGCAACCACGCTGCCGCAAAGCCGTCCCTGCCAGCGGACTTCAGAACGTCCGAGATCGCGGCCTGATCGGCTTTGGACGACGCCGCGGCAAAGGCGAGCGCGACCTCGCCGAGGCCAAGCTCGAACATGCGGTTGCCCCGGCGCGACTGGCAGTAATAGTCGCGCTTGGGGGCCGCACGGCTGACGAGCTCGATCTGACGATCATTGAGACCGAAGCGACGATAGATGCCCATGATCTGTGGCTCGAGCGCCCGCTCGTTCGGCAGCAGGATGCGGCTCGGGCAGCTCTCAATGATGGCGGGTGCGATCGGCGAGCCGTCGATGTCGGATAGCGACTGGGTCGCGAAAACGACGGAGGCGTTCTTCTTGCGCAGGGTCTTCAGCCACTCCCTGAGCTGGCCCGCGAAGTCGGCGTCGTCCAGCGCCAGCCACCCTTCATCGATGATCAGAAGTGTCGGGCGGCCGTCGAGCTGCCGGGCGATCCTATGGAACAGATAAGCGAGGACAGCGGGAGCGGCAGCGGTCCCGATCAACCCCTCGGTCTCAAACACCTGGACCGACCGGTCGCCCACGAGCTCATGATCGGCATCCAGCAGTCGTCCGTGAGCGCCATCGAGGCAATACGGCTTGAGGGCCCGTTTCAAGATGTTCGACTGCAGCAACACCGACAGGCCGGTCAGGGTCCGCTCAGAAGCTGGCGCGGAAGCCAGCGAGGTCAGCGCCGACCAGAGATGCTCCTTGGCGTCCGGGGTCACCACGATCTTCTCGCGGACCAGCAGGCCGGCGATCCAATCCGCCGCCCAGGCGCGCTCCATCACATCACCGATGCCTGCCAGCGGCTGCAGCGCGATCGAGGTCTCGCTATCGGCCGACAGCGCTCCACCGAGATCATGCCAGTCACCTTCCATGGCAAGCGCGGCGGCCCGCAGGGAGCCGCCGAAATCAAACGCAAGGATCTGCGCATTCGGATAGCGGCGGAACTGCAGCGCCATCAGCGCCAGCAGCACCGATTTGCCGGCTCCGGTCGGTCCGATCACCAGCGTGTGGCCGACATCGCCGACATGGAGCGAGAACCGGAATGGCGTCGCGCCATCGGTGCGGCCGAACAGCAGCGCAGGCGCCCTCAGATGATGGTCACGCACCTCACCTGCCCAGACCGCCGAGAGCGGGACGAGATGCGCAAGGTTCAGCGTCGACAGCGGTGGCTGGCGCACATTGGCATAGACGTGCCCCGGAAGGCTGCCGAGCCAGGCCTCAACCGCATTCACAGTCTCCGTCATGCAGGTGAAATCGCGCCCCTGGATCACCTTCTCCACCAGGCGCAGCTTCTCGTCAGCCCTCGCCGGATCAGGATCCCACACCGTCACGGTCGCGGTGACATAGGCCTGGCTGATCTCATCGGAGCCGAGATCCTGCAGCGCCGCATCGGCGTCAGCGGTCTTGTTGTGGGCGTCGCTGTCAACGAGGCTTGCCGCCTCGTTGGTCACGACCTCCTTGAGGATCGCCGCCAGAGATTTGCGCTTGGCAAACCACTGCCGGCGGATCCGTGTCACGAGCTTCACGGCATCCTGCTTGTCGAGCATGATGGCGCGGGTCGACCAGCGGTAGGCGAAGGCAAGCCCGTTCAATTCGTCCAGCAGTCCTGGCGTCGTTGCAGAGGGAAAGCCGATGATGGTGAGCACGCGGAGATTGACCGCCCCCAGCATCGGCGCGAGGCCGCAGGTCAGCGGCTGGTCGGCGAGCAGCCCATCCAGATGCATGGGGATTTCAGGGACGCGGACCCGCTGGCGCTTGGTCGAGACGGTCGAGTGCAGATAGCTCAGCACGGCGTCGTCGCCCAGCCAGCCGCATTCCGGCATGAAGCCGCCCACGAGCTGCAGGATGCGGTCGGTGCGATCGACAAAGCTTCGCAGGATGTCGCGGCCGCGCGAGCCCTCCCGCTGCGGTGCGCCTTCATAGAGCACGCGTTCGGAACGGGCGACGTCTTCTCGCGGCGGCAGGTACAGAAACGTCAAATAATAGCTCGACTCGTAGTGCGCCGCCTGCTCCTCGAACTGTGCCTTTCTCTCGGCATCGACCAGGGCGGACGCGGCATCCGGAAACACGCAAATTGGGTAGGCTCCGGCCGAATGCCGCTGCGCCTCGACGAAGATCGCCCAGCCCGACCCCAGGCGCCGCAGAGCGTTGTTGAGACGGAAGGCGACTGCTGTGAGCTCGGATGCGACCGAGCTCTCCAGGTCAGGCCCGCGAAAACGCGCCGTCCGCTGCAGCGAGCCGTCCTTGTTGAGGACGACGCCCTCGTCCACCAGCGCCGCCCAGGGCAGGAAGTCCGCAAGCCGGATATTGGTGCGGCGGTATTCGGCCAAATTGAACATGGGAGCCTCACTGGCTGAGATGATTGGGAATCCGCAGGTGGCGGCGCACGACCTCGACAAAGGATGGATCGCGCCGTGTCGCCCAGACCGCGACCATGTGGCAGACGAACCAGAGCAGCAGGCCGAAGAACCAGAGCCGCAAACCGAGGCCGAGCGCCGCCGACACGGTGCCGTTGACAATCGCGACCGATCGCGGCGCGCCCCCGAGCAGAATGGGCTCGGTCAGCGAGCGATGCACAGGCGCGCTGAAGCCCTTGATCTCACTATCCATCAGAACACCACGCCGCCGCCGAAGGAGAAGAACGACAGGAAGAAGCTCGAGGCGGCAAAGGCGATGGAGAGACCGAAGACGATCTGGATGAGCCGCCGAAAGCCACCGGAGGTTTCGCCAAAACCCAGTGACAGACCCGTCGTGATGATGATGATCACGGCGATGATCTTGGCGACCGGCCCCTCGACTGAAAGCAGGATCTTGTTGAGCGGCTGCTCCCAAGGCATGTTCGAGCCCGCCGCATGCACCGGCGCCACCGCCACGAGCACTGCGGCTGCAGCAATCGCAATCGTGGCGATGGACCAGCAAGACAGTCGCGCCTTCATCGCTGATCTCCCAAAGGAGCGAGGATGTAGTCTCCGCAAGGTGAGAGCCCCTCGACACGCACGAGCTCGCCGAGCCGCCGCTGCGAGCCGCGCCCGGCAAGAACGGCGATCACGTTGATCGTCTCGGCAATCAGAGCACGTGGGACGCTCACGACGGCCTCCTGAATCAGCTGCTCCAGCCGCCGGAGGGTGCCGAGTGCGGACCCGGCATGAATGGTGCCGATGCCGCCGGGATGGCCGGTGCCCCAGGCCTTGACGAGATCGAGCGCCTCGGGCCCGCGGACCTCGCCGATCGGAATGCGATCCGGGCGCAACCGAAGCGCGGCGCGCACCAGATCCGAAAGCGACGCGACACCCTGCTTGGTTCGAAGCGTCACGAGGTTGGGCGCCGAGCATTGCAGCTCGAGCGTATCCTCGATCAGCACGATGCGATCGCCGGTCATCGCCACTTCAGCCAACAAGGCATTGACAAGCGTGGTCTTGCCGGTCGAGGTGCCGCCGGCCACCAGAATGTTGCAGCGGTTGGCAACAGCCCGCCGCAACGCGCCGGCCTGTTCTGCGGTCGCAATCCCACAAGCCACGTAGTCGTCGAGCGTAAAGACGGCGATCGCGGGCTTGCGGATGGCGAATGTCGGGGCTGCAACGAGCGGCGGCAGCAGGCCTTCGAAACGTTCGCCCGTCGTCGGCAGCTCCGCCGACACGCGCGGAGAGCCCGCATGGACCTCGAGCCCGACGTGGTGCGCGACCAGCCGGACGACGCGCTCGCCATCACCGGCAGCGAGGCTCTCACCGGTATCGGCCAAGCCAGACGCGAGCCGATCGACCCAGAGCCGGCCATCCGGATTGAGCATGATCTCCACGACGGATTGATCGTCGAGATGACGCGCGATGGCAGGCCCCAATGCCGTCCGCAGCATGCGGGTGCCACGCGTGATGCGCTGTGTCTGGACGAAGCCGGTCACTCTCATCTCCGATCATTGAAGCGCGGTCAGCATCGCTTGTGATGATCAAAGATGCAGACCTCCTGCAGCAGCAAGACCAACAGCGCTTCGGGTGTAGCCTGGCGCAGGAAAGCGTAGAGACAGGAGGGCTCTTTCGGGCGGGACAAGCAGATCACCAAGGCGGGGCAGCAGCTTTCAGAGCGCGGGTCATGGGCCCGCAGCACCGCCCCCTCGCGGCCGAGAGCGACGGCGAACGCTGCTCTAGCAAAGGCGAAGGTCGCCACCGGCGCCGCGGCGTCGACTCACCATCTGGCATGGCTTGGCGGCTCGCGGGCGGGAGCCGGGCGATCGCTTGAGGTCGCGGCGAGGTCGGCCATGACAAATTCGGTCCCGCTGCTCGCCTCCGATGATCGCGGCCTCTGCTCTCGTGGAGCGGCAAACCAAATCAGTGCTGCTGCCTGCAGCGCGAGGTTCACTCCGAAGGCAACCTGATAGGCGATGACAGGATAGTGCCCATTGGATTGCGGCCATTGGGCCAGCAAAACACCGATCCCGTACTGGGCCAGAAACCCCCACCCGAAATGCACCACGTTCAAGGCCCCGTTGGCGCGGCCAGCCAATTCCTTCGGGTAATAGTCCGAGATGATCGCAAAGCTGAGCACGGTAGCGGCTCCGACGATCGCGATGATCAGCCATGGCGCGATTGCCGGCAATGGCAGCCGCCACACCAGCGCCAGCTGCGCCGCCATGAAGAGCACGGCGATCAAAGCCAGCAAATGCTCTGGACCTAATCCCCTGCGTTGCGTCCAGTTGGCCAACGCACCGAGCATCCACGCACCGAGGCTGAGCATCAGGGCGGTCAGACACAGCGCTGTCACGACCTGGGCGCGGGTCATGCCCTCCACGTCGGCCAGCCACGCGGATGCCCACAAGCCCTGGAGCGACCACGCCGATCCGATGCAGGCTCCGGATAGCGGCGCGACCCTCCAGAACCGGACGTCGCGAAGAATGCTCCGCAAGCCACCTGCTTCCGACGCGGACGACGCCTGCGTTTCGCGCTCCGGCACCAGGCAATAGATCAGGATCGCCGCTGCAGCGGTCGCGATGGCCAGGATGTCAAACAGGCCGCGCCATCCGGTCTTCACCAGGATCGCCTCGGCGGGCAGCGTCGCGCTGACAGCGCCAAGCGCCCCGAGCATGACCATGTACCCATTGACCAACGCCACCCGCTCGCGCGGAAACCACAGAACAATGGCCTTCAGGCCCGCGGTCAGAGCCGCAGCGACCCCGAGCCCGATCAGGGCGCGTGAGAGGAGCAGCGAGAGCGGCCCCGACGACCTTGCGAAGGCCTCCGCGCCAAAGGCCGCGACGACAAGAAGCGCGCTCTGAACCCGGCGCGGGCCATAGCGGTCGAGCATCATGCCGACCGGGATCTGGGCAGCCGCAAGGACCAGGAAGTAGGCCGCCGTGATCAGACCAAGGTCGGCCGCGTTCAACCCGAGCTCTGAGGCAAGACTGGCAGAGACGAGTCCATTGATGGTGCGAAACAGATAGGACAGGAAATAGCCCATTGCGAAGGGCAGAAACACCAGGGCGGCGAGCCGCCAGCCTGTGATCTCGCGATGGCCTTGGTCTCCGGCTTCGGTGCCCTTTCGGCCGAAGGCATAGGCCGACAACGAACTGCCGTGATCTGCGTGCTCGCGGGATCGCTCAACGGCTCGATTGAGGCGGGAGGCGAAAGGGATCCTCGCCGCCCTCCCCGGCGGCAGGCACGCCCCAGGACACCTCGGCGATTGGAGGCTCGGCACGGCGAAGTTGAGCCGGAAATGGCTGGCTCACTTGACCGGCTCGCGCAGCGCCATCGGGTCGCCTCTCTCGCTGCCTTTCCGACAAGTCACGCTGCAGCTTTTGGATCGCGCCAATCCGCATCGCCTGGTCGAAATCACGATCACCGCCCCTTGCTGCGCCCGTGCTCTCCTGATCCGCCAGCGACGTCAACGCCAGATGGTAGCGTGCATGAAGGGCGACCGTCTCATTGAGGGCCGCGATGTCGCGCTGAATCGTTTGCAGCTGCTGTTCCAGGCCCTGCAGGCGATCTTGCGCCGGCATCGGTCCGTCCAGCGGCTGGGCTAGAAACCGTTCGAGCGCCTTTTCCACGACGATCGTGCGGTTCACGCATCTTTCCTCGGCTGCGCCGGCAAGGCGGGCGAGAATCTCGCTGGATAGCTGCAAAGTGAGTTTTTTCTTCATCGTTCGGACCTCATCTGGTCCGTCGATTAGGTCAGCTTGCCTGGCCTGGCACGCGCAAGATTCGAACGTTCGAAGCCTGGCGGGTGGAAAGAAACGCTGGCGTAGATGCCAAGCTCAACCCGCGCGCTGGAACGGTCCCGATCGACGCTTCCACCGCCTCAGGAGCCGGGCTCGCTCGACGGCGGTCTGACGAAATCCTCAGGAATTTCGCGCAGGAAGCTCTGCCCCTTCTGCAGCCGGCGGCCGAGCGCCTCCACAAAGCCTTCGAACCGCTCGCGTCCCTTGACCTGCGCTGTGGCCTGCGCTTCGGACGGCAGCGGGGGTGTCACGGTCAGCCAGAAGCGAACGAACAATGCGTGCGTCTCGGCAAGGATGCCGACATCACGCTCGAGCCGCTGCATCTGCCGCGACAGCCTGTCGAGCCGGCGTGTGAGCGCCGCCTCGCGCCGATCAGCCGCATCCGGCGACAGAAACGACTGAACCGCCGCCTCGACGATGGCCGAGCGCGAAAGCTTCCTGCGATCGGCGAGCTCTACGATCTGCCGCAGCAGCTCCGGCGGGAAGTAGACATTCATTCGATCCCGCATTGGTCTGTCCTCACAAGCCCATGTCATCGCGCGGGTCGAGCGCAGCCTGACGCGCAATCCCCGTCGTGCTCGCATCGCGTGAGCTGACCAGCTGCGGCGTCCCATCATCGTCATCGAGCACGACAGAAAACTCGTCCACCGGATCTAGGCTCGTCGTTTCGCTCGCGATCGCTTCGTGCTGCGGCAGCTCCGGCTCGCGTCGCAAGCCGCCATTGGCCTGCTCGCCCCTTGTCTCGGTGGGCACCGTCAGCCGGGATCCAGTGAGCACGGGCGAGAGGGGCGCAAGCGATGACCAGTCATCCGCACTCACGGACGCTCTGGTCCTGGCGATGTCCGGCGGCGGCAGGATGCGCGAGACCAGTCTCTCATCCTCGAAATATCGCACCTTCCTGGCGCGGATCGGTGGTACGCCGGCGACCATCACGATCTCATCAGCCGCCGGCAATTGCATCACCTCGCCCGGCGTCAGGAGCGGACGCGGCGTCTCCTGGCGCGACACCATGAGGTGACCCAACCATGGCGCCAGGCGATGCCCGGCATAATTCTTCACGGCCCGCATTTCGGTTGCGGTGCCGAGCGCGTCCGAGACGCGCTTGGCGGTTCGCTCGTCGTTGGTCGCGAAGCTGACGCGGACATGGCAGTTGTCCAGAATGGCATTGTTCTGCCCATAGGCCTTCTCGATCTGATTGAGCGATTGCGCAATCAGGAAGCTCTTGATGCCGTACCCAGCCATGAAGGCGAGAGCGGATTCGAAGAAGTCGAGCCGGCCTAACGCCGGAAACTCGTCCAGCATCATCAGGACACGATGCCGGCTCTGCTTTGCCTTGAGATCCTCGGTCAAGCGCCGGCCGATCTGGTTCAGAACCAGACGAATGAGCGGCTTCGTACGTGAGATGTCGGATGGCGGCACGACGAGATACAGCGTCGCAGGCTCCTCCCCTGCAACCAGATCAGCAATGTGCCAATCACATCTCCCCGTGACAGCAGCCACCACCGGATCCCGGTAAAGACCGAGGAATGACATCGCCGTTGAAAGGACGCCCGAGCGCTCATTCTCCGATTTGTTCAGAAGCTCGCGCGCTGTCGATGCCACCACCGGGTGCGGCCCGGCCGCGCCCAGATGATGCGTCGCCATCATCGCCATCAACGTCGCCTCGATCGTGCGCCGGGGGTCGGAGAGGAACGCGGCAACGCCGGCCAAGGTCTTGTCGGGCTCGGCATAGAGAACGTGCAGGATGGCACCGACCAGAAGCGAATGGCTGGTCTTTTCCCAATGATTGCGCTTGTCGAGGGATCCCTCGGGATCCACCAGCACGTCGGCGACATTCTGGACGTCACGCACCTCGCAGGCCCCTCGCCTGACTTCGAGCAGCGGATTGTAGGCTGAGGCATTCGGGTTGGTCGGGTCGAACAGAAATATGCGGCCGTGCCGCGCGCGGAATCCTGCCGTGAGCTGCCAGTTCTCGCCCTTGATGTCGTGAACGATCGCCGATCCCGGCCACGTCAGAAGAGACGGCACCACGAGACCGACGCCCTTGCCAGACCGCGTCGGTGCAAAACAAAGCACATGCTCCGGTCCGTCATGGCGCAGGTAGCGCGCTCCCAACCGTCCCAGGACCACGCCATCCTCGCCGAGCAGTCCCGCCTTGCGCACCTCGCCCAGCTCGGCCCAGCGCGCGGACCCATAAGTTGCTGTGGCTTTCGCCTCGCGCGACCGCCACAGCGACATGCCGACCGCAACCGCAATAGACGCGAGACTGCCACTGACCGCGATAGCCCCACCTTCGGCAAAGACGGAGGGGGCATAGGCATCGTAGATGAACCACCACCAGAACAAGGTCGGTGGGAAGTAGACTGGCCAGCCGGCCAGCATGAACCATGGCGTCCCCAATCGCGACTGGAAGGCGAGCCGCCAGGCCGTCCATTCGGTCGCGGCCCATATCGCAAGCAGGTTGATCAGCACGACGGCGAGTAATTGTGCCCATTGGATTCTCGTCGCAGGCATGTGGTGTCTCCCGAGTTCTAAAGACCGAGGTCGCGCTTGCGACCAAGCTGCCAGTCGATGCCAGTGGCCTTCGCAAGGCCCGTGACCTTCTGACCGAGCCGGTGATCGATGTCGCGCGACCACGGGACGAGGTAGAAACCGGGACCATTGTCGATCATGGCGAAGCGGCCGGAGGCCAGGACAAGCCGCTGGCGGTAGATGCCCGCAACCTGTTGGCCGGGGTCGACCTTCAGCTGCGGCGCGCCGTTGGTCGCCGACAGCCGCGCGCCCACGGATTCAAGCTCCTGCCTGCGCAGCGTCTTCAGAAGATCCCGTTGCGGGACGATCTGCTGGCCATGTCTCTGCGCCAGTCCCCGGTCCGCGAGATACTCTGCCCGGCTGCGCAGCGCGCTCCTCACCTCCGCGCCAAATCCGCCGAAGGCCAGGGAGACAGGTTCACGCTCGACCAGCCGATGATCGAGCCAGGTCGCTCCCTCGGCCTTGATCTGGTCGGCCAGGGCCAGGTCCGAGCGCGTCGCCAGGACCAGGGTCGGCCGCGCCTCGTCCGCAGCGCCAAAGCGCCTGATCTCCACAATGCCGCCAGGCTGAGGCGCCTGCGCAAAAGCCTCGATCCCGCGGAAGCGAACGTGGTGGGCGCGGCCGTCGATGCCATCGATCACTGCATAGGCTTCGCCGGTCAGCTCGTCGTGGAGTCCACGGTCGACCAACCGCCCCATGATCGATGATGGACTGTTGATCCCGTCGATGACGTAGTCCGCAGCGCTCCGCTCCTCACCACGGCGAGCGAACGCCTGATGCATGGTCCTGATGATATCACCACGCGTGCCGAGCTCGCGGAGCTGTCGCTCTGCGCCAAGCTCGACCATCCACTCGTTGGGTCCGGCCGCCGCTGCCAGTCCCAGGCGCTCGAGATATTGCAGGCGCCCTCGCATCAGGCGGTGGACCTCGGGATCAGGACCCGCTGCCACCCGCTGACGGAGATCGATGGCCCCCACCTCATCGCAGGCCATGCGGATCTCGCGATCGAGCCGTGTCCAGCGATCCGCGGTGATCTCTCTTTCCAGTGCGTTGCGGATGTCGTGCTCAGGCTTCGGACCGAGCTCGAGCGCCACCAGCTCCTCGGCCCGGGAGCGCAGGCCCCGGCCGATATAGTCGCGGGCCATTACGAGATCTGCGCCCGTCTGATCGACACCGCGTACGAGCACATGAACGTGCGGATGGTCCGTATTCCAATGATCAACCGCGATCCACTCGAGACGCGTCGACAGATCAGCTTCCATCTGCCGCATCAGATCGCGCGTGAACGCTCTGAGGTCCACCATGTCGGCTGCGTCCTCTGGCGAGACGATGAAGCGGAAATGATGCCGGTCGTCGCTGCTCCGCGCCTCGAAGGCAGCCTCGTCGGCGTGATCAGCTCGCGCATCGAACATCCTTGCCGGTTCGCCGTCGCGGGTGACCCCCTCCCGCTTGAGATAGGTCAGATGCATCGCCAGCGGCGCTGACCGAAACGCGTGACCCTTGTGCCTTGCGATGCGGGCCTTCACCGTGACGCGGCGGCCCGAGGCAAAGAGGCGCTCGCGACTGAAGCTGAGACGGCCGCGGCCGAAGGTCGAATGGGTGCCAGCCGGCCGGCGTCCGTCGATCACCGAAGGCAGCGTGACGTGCCCCGCGGCGTTCGCCGCGCGCAGGACGCGATTGATGAAGCTCCTGGCCTTCCTCTCACGCGCCTGACGGATGCGCCCCGGACGGATGCGGAATTCGCGCTCTGTGGTGCTCATGCGCGGCACCCCGCGGCAAGGATTGAGGCTATAGTGCCGAAAGCAGCATTGATGTTGTTGAGAAAGAGCATCAGCGCGACACGCGCTCCGACCGGACGGCACGGTTGAACGCGAGCCATGTCAATGGCTTGCTGATCAACAGGCGAGCCGCTTTTATCTTGCAGTCGACCGTCGGCAGCTTGCGGCTGGCTTTGGACCCTCGCCTCGGCTCTCGGTCCGACGCTCCGCGCCGGCGTGCCGGAAACAACAGCGAAGCATCGGCGACCGTGAAGACTGCGACGGACAATCATCGTTGAGGCCGACGCATCGCACCGCATGACAACGTCGCGAGGAATTCCGCTGCGGTCGGCTTTGTCATTCAAAGCCTCTCGTGCCGACCTCAATGACGACCGTTTCCGATCGCAGCGGCTGCTCATCAACGTCGACATGACGTTCGCAGGTCGTGCGCAGAACGCGTGAATCATCACGGCTGCCTCGTCCACACGGGAATGGCACGCCCGATGACGTCCGATGTCGCCGTCGGACCGAAATAGCGTCCATCCAGCGAACTATCCGATTGCCTGTTCATCAGAAAGAGCTCGTCACCGCCGATGATGCGGCAGCCACGCCAATCCGGGAGCGGCCGGCCCTGTCTGTCGCTCTCTTGCGCGATGCCGACTTCGACTCCATCAATCAGGATGACATGCTCGCGACGACAAACGGCCTGGCCGGGAAGAGCAAGAATGCGCTTCAGCATCGGTACGCCCCTCGGCAGGTAGCCTTCGTCCGCAAGCCATCCGGCCAACACGCCGTGGGGCAGGACAACGACGATCTCGTTGGTGACCCATTGCCGGACCGGCCGAACCAGATAGAGGCCGATCGGAACGCTGCCGGAGACATTCCAGATGAGCAGCGGACGCAACCTTGGTCGCCCGACCTCCGTCACGAGCCACACCCCGGCGAGCATCGCGACGCCAATGGCAAGCCATTTCGTCATGGCATGATCGTCCTTCGATGCAGCCAGGCCCGATGGCGCAGATCCGTGTAGGGACGCGGCGGTTGTCCGGCGGCCATGCGGTTCTGAACGTGCCACCAATGATCCGGTGCGACATCCGCCGGATCGATGCCGAGCGCCTCGATCGCGTCGATCTGCTGCAGCACCCGCTCGACCTTCGGCCAGCCAAACACCTGCAACAGGATCGCTGCTCCCGGAGCGACGAAGGGCACGGTCGCACAGGCTTCTCCGGGGCCAACGGCCTGCAGAACGTTGATCCGCGACAGCACCGTGCCGTAATCGTTCGACGACCAGCGCACGAACGCAAAGACGCTTCCCGGCGTGAACGCGACCTCCCGGCGATAACGGTCGAGGCGAAGCTCCCGCACGGTTCGACCGAAGCGTATGCGGTTTTCGATCTTTCCCTGCAGCCACAGCAATTGGACACGCGTCAGCTCGCTCATTGGCAAACTCTGAGGTTGACGAAATCTGGACGGCTCTGCGGGCCGGGAATGAGGAAACCGGGGGCGTCTCGCACGGTCTCCGCTGTCGACAGCAGGAGAAGCCAGCGTGCACCGGCGCCCCAAAGCTCGGGCCCGTTAGACAAAATCCGAAGGATTTTGCGGTTAGGTAAGTTAGAAGGCGGAAAGGACGCGCCAGACCAAAGGCTTAGGGTCGACTTCGGTCCCCGATGGCACGACGATCCGGTCCTCGATGGCACGCGTCCTCCGGTCCCCGATAGCACGAGACAATTCACAGCTTGTCCCCTGCGGAGCTCGAGGGGCGATGCCTGGCGAAACGCCTTGCGACCGGGTCAGTAACGGCGGCTGCGAAGTTCAGCCGTTCGGTGCCGTTTGGATCGCGGGTGAGGACCAGCTCGTAGCCCGGCAGGCGCTGGCGGCGGACGATTTCGCGAAGGTCGTAGGCGAAATGCTTCAGCGGCGAGAGGCTGCCGGACTTGGCATGCAGATAGCCGAGATCGAAGCTCCAGCCGCCATCCTGATGGCCGCCATGCTTGCGCACGAGGCGATACAGCCAGCGCTCCAGCCCGCCCGTCAGCGCGAAATAGGCCCGATCAATCGTCAGCACGAGCGCGTCATCGATGACGCCCGAATAGAACCAGTCCGGCAGGATCAGCTGCAATCCGGACGGCCTGCCATGGGCATCCGCCGTCTCCTTCCACTCGTTGATCCAGGAGAAGCGGTGCCGCCGCCGCTCGGCCGGCTGACGAATCGAGGTGAGCACGGTCGTCGACTGCAGCCGATCAAGTCCTGCCTTCAGACGGTCGTAGTCACGCACGCCGGTGCCGCGACCGACAAACGTCAGGATCTCATACGGCGTGGCGGCCATCAGGCGCGACGTCTTCAGTCCGGCGTCGCGAGCCTCGACGATCTGTGACGCCGCCCAGATCAGAACATCCGCGTCCCAGATCGTCGCCATGCCATGTTCGGGGACGGCCTCGACCCGAATGGCGACAGGCCCCGCGCGGAAGTCGATCGGCACGACGCGCTTGCTCTTGGCCAGCGAGAAGAACGGATAGGCCATCAGATCCTGCGCATCGCGCGGCGCCAGATCGCCAGGCAGCGCGCGAAACAGATCGAGCTGATCGCGCTCGGATTTGCGCAAACCTCGCACGTTCAAGCCCGCCCAGCCCGCGACGCGCGACGCTCCTGCCCTGCATAGGGAATGAGACCTGGATGTCGCTTCGCCGGCAGAACGGTGCCCTGGCCGGGATCAGCCGTCGACGTCTTGGTGCCGCGATCGGCCCAGGCTTTCAGATCGTCGAGCGCATACACGACGCGGCCGCCGATCTTGCGATATAAGGGGCCGGTGCCGTAGGTGCGGTGCTTTTCCAGGGTGCGGCCGGACAGTCCAAGGTAACGCGCAGCTTCGGGTGTACGAAGAAAGCGCGGCGGGGGACCGGCTATCGGATCGGGCATCGAGCATCCTCCGGGACAGGTTCGCGCCCTCACGGGTCGTTCGGCGCGTCGACGGACATGATCGACGCGCAGGGCAGCGAGGGGGGATGCCGGAGATCGAGGGGCGCGGTTTCGGCACCCCCTCGCCTCAAGGAAGCGACTCGTCTTTGCGGCGGCGGGCGCGGCCTTAGTGACAGCCCCTATCGGCCACGAGCCGTCTTTTCACCGGTGACCAGTGCAGCTGAGCATGGGAGGCCGATCAGTGGCATGCTGAATGCCGCGCTCAAGGGCAGTTCCGAAAATCCTCGGATAGCGATCGCCCGCCCGCTGCCATTGGGTGAGCTCGCAGACCCACCGGCAGGATCAAGCGCGAGCGGCAGCCAGATGATGCCTCAGGCGCGACCCAGGGACGCTCCGCGTGCGGCTTCCGCCCTGATCTCTTGTCCACGCCCTCAGTCGCCTGGAGAAGGATCTGAGTGACGGCCAAGACCGTGGATCGCGGCGCATGCCGGAAGGCGGCTTCGAAGCTGGCTGAAGCTGCGCCGCATGTTCGATCGCTTCTACCGCAACTTGAGTTTGGTTGCCTGCGTATGATCTCGCGAGCCCGTCCATGCTCGCGACGGACCGCGGCTTGTTTCCAGTCCAAGCGGGCCTGCCGCAGCCTCAGGAGCTCAGAGCTACGTCTGATCCGATCCGCGTAGCAACTGATGATAACCCTTCTCAGACATCCACCTCGCCCGCGCCAGATGGCTATCGAAGGCGCGGCGGGCACGCTGGGGTTCGTTGACCGGATCGATGTGCAAGACGAGCCGGGCAACCTCCTCCCAGTCCGCGCCCTCGGATGCTGCATCCAGAAGGCGGAGATACGTCACAGCATGTTCTTCATCATAGGCTGTCAGAACGGAATCAGTCGGCGCGAGGTCGGCGACAGCGGGATCGAGCGGTGGAATGGGCATTGGTCAGAACCTGTTTGGAGCGAACACAACCTGTCGACCTGAAAAAGCAGCACGGACCCCGTCGAGATCCGGGCACGAGACCGCCTTCCAAACGTCTTCAGCTGTCGCTCCCGCGTGAGAGAAAGATGTCCGTGTTGAAATGCCGGCAAAGCCGGAGCTGTTTGAGAAGACAATTCGACGCGTCTTTGCCGCCACCATGAAGCGCTTGCGTCTAATCCAAGGCGTTTTGCTGCAAGCGCTCGCTCACGCTTGGCTCGTCGCCTGCGTTCGTGTAGCCGACGCACGTCCACATTTCATCTTGAGAATAATACTCACGGCCGATGTTGCCAAAGCGCCGGCGACGCTCGCGAATTCCCGCGCGGGGAGGGCTGACGATCGGTATCTGAGAACCGTCTTTCCAAATGGAGTTCCGTGAGCGGCAGAGTGGCCACGACCTCTCGCCGCCAAACAGGAGCGCACAGCGCTGTGGAATCCAGCTCTCGATCGAGCTCAAGACCAAGCGCTCCCGTTCAGGTTCCCGAAGCGCCCGTCCCAGAGATTGAGGACGACGATGTAGTTGCACCCAAGGCGTAGCGGCTTCACTTTCAGCCGCGGGACTGGAATCAATGCGGCATGCCTACACTCACCCGTCGCCGCGATCCGCACTCGCCAAACGAGACCTGGCGCATTTACTTCGGAGACGTCGAGGCGGGAACGATTGCAGAGCGCCCCGAAGGCCCCTCCGGTTCGCCCGTCTGGCAGTGGTTCTGCGGCTTCTATCCAGGCAGTCACCCAGGCGAGCAACAGCTTGGCGGCGCCAGCACCTATGAGCAGGCGCGCGACGCGTTCCAGGCAGCATGGAACGTCTTCCTATCGAATCGGTCACAGCAAGATTTCGACGAATGGCGCCAGCACCGGGCCTTCGTCGCCTGGAAGGATCAGATGCGGGAGGCCGGATGTCCTCAGCCGACCCAAACCAAGTCAGGTTGCTCGCGCTGCTTCTGCGGCGCGGTGATCGACCTGAAGACAAGTACCGAGCACATCTACTCTCACCACATGCCGACCGCGAGACGCTTGGTTCCGGGATCATCTTGACGATGTGCAATCTCTACTCGATCACCACCAATCAGGCCGCCATCGCCGCGCTTTTTCGGATCGTTCGCCAGTTCGCGGGCAATCTCCCCTCGATGCCGGGCGTCTTCCCCGACTATCCGGCTCCGATCATTCGCGGCACCGGAGACGACCGCGAGATGATGATGATGCGGTGGGGAATGCCACCACCTCCGCGGACTGGCGGGCCACCCGTGACCAACATCCGCAACACGTCGTCTCCGCATTGGCGCGGCTGGCTCAAGCCCGAGAACCGGTGCCTTGTGCCTTTCAACAGCTTCGCCGAATATGCGCCCGAGCCGAACCCGGAGACGAAGAAGAAGGACGTGGTCTGGTTTGCCTTGTCTGATGATCGCCCCTTGACCAGCTTCGCGGGCATTTGGACCGAGTTCAAAGGCGACCGCGGCACGAAATCCAAGCCGCTGCCAGGCCCTCATTTGGTCTACGGCTTCCTGACTACGGAGCCCAACGCCGTGGTCGCACCTATCCACCCCAAGGCGATGCCGGTCATCCTGACGACAGAAGAAGAGAGGGAGGTCTGGCTGCGTGCGCCATGGAACGAGGCCAAGGAGCTGCAACGTCCATTGCCCGATGGCGCGCTCGAGATCGTCGCACGCGGGCCGGCCAAGGAAGATATACCTGCGGCCTGAACGAGCCGGCGGATTGCACAAAGACGGGCTCGCCTTGCGCCCCAATCCTACAGCTCCCGGCGACAACCTTTTCCGCGTCCGAGACTCGAAGCGCTCGCTCGTGTGGAGTCATCGGGTGGCGTTGTAGCGTCGCTGCCGCGAAGCTGACGGAACCAAAGGAAAACGATTCTAGACCACGCGGCACGGCTTCGGACAGCCGGACTGCAAGACGATCGGTCGCGCACAAAGTGGTCAGGCCGGCCAAGCATCGCGGAGGTGAGCCTGCCAGATTTCGGCATCTACACGACGAGCTCACGATCCGCAGCCTCGTGCGTCCGGCCGAAGGTCGGAATGAATGATCGCCGCTGGGCGAACGCCTACCACGATAGAGATCAAGGGAATCGAAGCCGCCTTACGCGAGGCGCCGCTTGCTCCTGGGAACCTCTTTGCCCTGGGATCTTCTTTGAAGAGAAGGCGCGGCGATCAGCCGCCAGGGCGCGGAACGCGAAAGAGCAGCCGCAGGAGCGCCGCTTTGCGGCGCGGGACCGACTGCGATCGCGAGACCAGTCAAGAGGGCAGCCGCAGGAGCGTCAGCATGCGACGGCGAAGCCGGGACGCGGGACCGACTGCCCCCGGCGAGCGATCCATCATGATGCGCCAGGGATGAAAGCCGAATGGCGGAGACGCGTCCATACTTGCTAGCGACTCCGTTCACGACAGCCCGGCCGGCGCGACCCTTTTACCATCTTCACCCTCGATCTGCCCTTTAGAACAAGCGCGATTATGTCCCGCTGCCGAACCCGCTCTCAGGGATCTGGCAGAACAGCAAGCCATAGGCTTCGGCGGACATACCCATCCTGCCCTCGATGGGCAAAGCTATGGGTCGATCAGGGCACCGGGGTGTGAACCCGGTTCGCCTCGCCAGACGTGCTTCGGTCCTCCATCCACAGTACGCCAGCATGGCCCAGCAATCGGCAGAGCCAATCCATTTCTGGTTTAGTGGCCACCTTTCGGTGCCCCACGTAGCCGAGACGTGGCAATGTCGCTGCTGAGAAGGACGGCGGCCCGACATTGATGAGTGACGGCCGCGTATCGATTGGGAGGCAGGGCACTAAAGCGACTCCCTTAGCATCGTTGCGCTTGGGTCGACGACGAATAGACACCTCGGCACCTTTCTGAGTCGAGTGCGTGCGCGTCAACGGCACGCCGCGCGACTATTTCAGGAGCGCTGAGATGGCCCGGCCGAGAGCCCGATTCGAGACGTCGCCTCGCGGATCTTCTCGGTTGGCGCTCGCGACGTCCGCTCCCGGAGCGGACTGGAAGCAGGCCGTCAAAGGATCATAGGAACGCTTTTGACCGATTCCGTTGAAAAAGTCGGCAGTAGTTTCGTCGTGAACGCCATCTGTTTCGAGGACGAATTGGCGC